>CAYMDA010000001.1:0-295447 GCA_964389135.1 uncultured Verrucomicrobiota bacterium
TCCAGCCGGGACGAAATGCCCCCAATGACCCCGTTCTCGGAAGCCTCGTGATGCTCTTCATTCGACCGCCTTCTTCCCGCCGCGCGGAGGCCTGGCAGTGATGAACGTCACATCAAGGACTTGCGAATTATGTGGGCGCGCTCACATTCCGGCATGCCCGCGAAATCGAAAAAACAACAGATGGCCGCCGGTGCGGCGTTATCAGCGAAGCGCGGCGAACGCAGCAAGGCATCCCTCAAGGGCGCTTCCCGCGGCATGGCCGAGTCCATGTCGGAAGAGCAGTTGCGAGAGACAGCGAAGGGGAAGCGCAAGAACCTTCCAGTGCGCGCCTCAGGTTCTTCCCGGGCCCGATCGACCGCCCGTGATGGCTCCACGAAGAACTCCACGAGCAAGCCAGCGTCCAGGACACGCTCGACCTCGGCAGGCTCCAGGTCATCGGGCACGAAAACGAAGTCCTCCAGAACCCGGGCGACAGCCTCCGCGTCGTCCCGTGCGAAGGGCACGTCGTCCGCCTCGAGGGCCACGAAGAGCACGTCGGGCTCGCGGTCGCAGTCCTCTGCAGGCACAAGGGGCAAGACGGGATCGTCCCGCAGCAGGCGCACATCGGGCACGCCCCGGTCCTCCAGCGGCGGCCGGAAGTCGTCGTCCACGGGACGCCGGTGACCGGATCTCACCGCCGATCGTCGGGCGCACGAATCGAACCCGCGATCACCGTTTCCGCCGTTCCCTGTCCGGGACGGGGGGTTCGCGGGTCTGGTTGTTGCGCACGGTCGCGCGATCAGAAAGCCGGGTCAGGATCGAAGGCGCCCAACCAGACTGACTCTCCCATCCGCTGTAGGACCGACTCGACAGTTCCGGGTCCGGCGCAGGAAGCAGCGTCTCCGCGAAGGCCCGCAGGCGGGACGTCAGCGAGGGCAGCATCTGGTCCAGCATCACCGCCGCCTTCGCCGGCAGCCCAAGCGTCACCCTCGGCGTT
The DNA here is from genome assembly GCA_964389135.1 of uncultured Verrucomicrobiota bacterium. Lineage (GTDB taxonomy): Bacteria > Verrucomicrobiota > Verrucomicrobiia > Limisphaerales > CAIMTB01 > CAIMTB01. The sequence continues at coordinate 977 of CAYMDA010000001.1, forward strand.
CCCGCCCGGCATGCGTCGAGAATCCTCCGCGCCGCCCGCTCGGCCTTCATCGACACGAACGGCAAGGCGTCACTCACGGCGAACCATGCGTACTCGCTCCGGTGACGCCCCTTGAACCGTGCGTTCGGCGGTGAACCGGTTCGCATCAACCCCGGGCAGACTGTCGTCACAAGGATTCCGTCCCGCCTGAGTTCGCCCTGGAGGGATTCGGAAAGGCCGACCAGGGCGAACTTCCCGACACAGTACGGCGCCAGGTGCGGCACCGCGATCCGGCCCCCGATGGAGGAGATGTTCACGATCCGTCCTCCGCCCGCGCGCCGCATGATCGGCACGACCGCCATCGCAAGGTGGAGTGGACCGTACACGTGCACCGCGAGAGACATGTCGAAATCCTCCAGGTCCATGTGGTCCAGCGGCCCCACCTGGATGATGCCCGCCACGTTGATCAGCACGTCGATCGTGCCGAACTCCTCGACGACACGCTCCACCGCGGTATCCACCTGCGACTGCTCGGTCACGTCGCACCGGACCGCGAGCACCTCCGCGCCGTTCGCGCGGAGCTCCTCCGCCGCGCGGTGCAGCTCCTCCGGATCCCGGGCAAGGAGCGCGATCAGGGCCCCCTCCTCCGCCGCCTGCCTCGCAATCAGCAGCCCGAGCCCGCGTGATCCGCCCGAAATCACGACCACCCGGCCATCGAGGCTGTAATGGCTCCGCCTCCATGCCCGTGAGAGGGCCACGGCGGCGCCGGCGACGCACGCTCCGGTCAGCACCCGGTTCAGCATTCGCTCCATGCCGATGCTCCAGCACGCGCGCTGCCAGCGATCGACTTCCCCCGCGCGGCGGCGGCAGCGGGTCAGACGATCCGCTCGGGCGCCCTGAAACGGCGGCGGCGCGCGGGGGAAGAGGCGTAAGGCCTTCGCCCCGGCACAATGCCCTGCCGCCGCAGCCGTGGCGGATTGCAACGGATTCGTGCCACCCGCGGACCGGCGGCCATTCGCCTATCGAGCGCCCGTCCCCACCCCCGTCGGCGCAACCGGGCCGATGTACGCCCTCGCGATCACCACGTTGTCGAAATCCACGATGTTCACCGGATTTCGGGTCCAGCGGTCGGTCACGTACGTCTCAAGCGTGAGGGCGTTCGCGCGAAGCTGTTCCGTCTTCCGCCAGTTGATCCCCTTCCAGTGGCCCTGGAGCACTCCGTCGATCCAGAACGCCTGCTCGCCGTCCGCCTCCCCGGGCGTGTTGTGCTTCAACATGAACTCCACGGTGATCCAGCGTCCCCTCAGGATCACGGGTGCGTCCTCCGGCGCGAACGAGTTGCCCCAGTAGCGTCCGTCCGGGGAGGGACTCATCTCGTGCCAGTAGCTGTAGAAGTTCCACTTTCCGGGAGCGGGCCAGCGCCCCCAGTTCCCCCATGGTTCGATCGCCGTCGAGAAACGCTCATCCCCCGCCGGCTTCATGCCCGCTCCGCCGAAACCGCTCCAGCGATCGCGCCCCTGGAGCGAGCGATTCGCCCGCAGCGTGACGAAGTGGTGCACGTAGTCACAGCCCTCGTCGAAGCGGGTCACGAACCGGATGAAGATCGGATCGGCCGATGCAAACCACTTCGTGAGGCCGCCTCCGGTGTCGCGCCCGAGACGCGCCTCGACCCTGAGGCAGCGGTTCCCGAATCGCCTGTCGCCAGGATCGACCAGGCTCAGCACTCGCCCCTCCGCATTGCGCGACTCATCCCATCCGCTGCCGAGTTCGCCGTGCTCGAAGTCGTCCGCGAACAGGACGAGCGGGTGGTCCGCGATTCCCGCGTCCCCGGGGAACCCGGAAGCGAGGCCGGGTCCGTGCTCCAGATCGGCGGCCGCGGCGGCACGCGCGGTGAGCAATGCGAGCACGGCCGCGCGCAGCAGGGGAAGGATCGGGATCGAAGCGGCGGGGTCCACGAAGGGCGAGGAAAGGCGCAGGGCCGGGGCGGGTCAATTCCGGAATGGGCGGATGTCCAGTTCCCTGGAACCGGTTCCCTCCCGTCCTCGGAGGAAAGCGATCTCCTCTCGGGCCGGTTGTGGCGCGGAAGCCGCAGCTTCAGTCAATCCTGAGAAAGTTAGGCAAGACTAACTTTCTTCTTGCTGCCTGTCTTCCCGCGGCTACGCTCGGCGCCGATCTGATCTGATCTTCAACATGAGATCCCTTGCGCTTCTTCCCGCCCGGATCCGACTGTGGGCAGCCCTCCCGGCCCTGCTCCTGCTCGTCTCTCCCGCGCCCGCCGCCTCCGTGCGCGTCGTCGCCACCACCACCATCGTCGCGGACCTTGTCCGCGAAGTCGGCGGCGACCGAGTGCGCGTCGAGGCCCTGATGGGGCCCGGAGTGGATCCCCACCTGTACCGGGCCTCCGCGCGCGACGTCTCCCGTCTCGCGCGCGCCCAGGCGATCTTCTACTCCGGCCTGCTGCTGGAGGGCCGCATGCAGGATGTCCTGCAGCAGATGAAACGACGCGGCCGGAAGGTGTACGCCGTCGCCGAGGCGGTTCCCGAGCCGGAGCGCATCACGCCGCCGCAGTTCGCGGGGCATCCCGACCCGCACGTGTGGGGCGACCCGGCGCTCTGGAAGCACGCGGCCCACGCGGTGGCCGCGGCGCTCGGCGAGCTGGATGAGGCCGGGGCGGACGTCTATCGCCGCCGCGCCTCGGAGTATGTCGGGAAACTCGAGTCCCTTCGCGAGTGGGCGAGGCAACAGATCGAATCGATTCCCGAAACACGACGTGTGCTGATCACCAGCCACGACGCATTCAACTACTTCGGGCGCGCCTTCGGACTGGAGGTCGTGGGCGTGCAGGGGATCTCGACGGAATCCGCGGCGGGACTCGCGGACATCACCCGGATCGTGGACCTCGTGAAGGAGCGCGGCATTCGCGCCGTCTTCGTCGAGACCAGCGTCTCGCCGGCCACCGTCGAGCGCATCAGCCGCGATTCGGGGGCGCGCATCGGCGGTGAGTTGTTCTCGGACGCGCTCGGGGCCCCCGGTGAAATGCGTGAGTGCGGGGACGGTCCATGCGACGTCGGCACCTATCTCGGGATGCTGAAGTACAACGTCCACACGGTGGCTGAAGCGCTGCGGTGAAACGCGTGGTCTGCTGTGCGCTCCCGATCCTCGGCTGGGCCGGAATTCCCTCCGGTGACACGGGCATGCTCATGCCCGGGAACGGTCGGGAAGAGGGGGTTGCCGCGTCGGAAGGGATCGGGGAGGCCCGGCTCACGGGCACGTGGGGCGGCTGGCGGGACCGGCTCGCGCGGCGGGGTGTTCAAGTTTCCGCCACGTACACCGCCGAGACGCTCTCCAGCGTGCGGGGCGGTCTCGATCGGGGAACCGCCTTCGAGGGGATCGCCGACGTGGCGATCGACGCCGATCTGGAGGCGCTGCTTGGTTGGAGTGAGACCACCACGCGCATCCGGGCGATCTGGCCCCACGGGCGGAGTCCCTCCTCCCGGTACGTCGGGGACTTCCTCGGCCTGAGCAATATCGACGCGTTCCGCCATCAGCCCACGCTCTATGAACTCTGGATCGAGAAGGGATTCCATGAGCTCCATGTCCGGGCGGGCATGCTCCTCGCCGACGAGGAGTTCGCCACCGTCCCGGGCGGCGATATCTTCATGAACTCAGCCTTCGGATGGCCCACCGGCATCGCGCTGAACACGCGGAACACCGGGCCCGCGTTCTTCCGGCCCGCGCCGGGACTCCGGGTGCGCTGGGACGCGGCCCCCGGATGGTTCCTCCAGGCGGGGCTTTACGACGGCGACACGTTTGACGGCGATCCCGACCGGGATGATCCATGGCCGGATCGCATCGGAGGCCTCGACGGCTTCTTCGCCATCGCGGAGAGCGCCTTCTCATGGGGCGGGGCCTGCAGCGACCCGGACCCTCTTCCCGGACGCGTGATCGCGGGCGGCTGGTTTCACACGGCGGATTTCGAGTCGTTCGAGCGTGACGGCGATCGCGGGCCCAATGGCGGCGTGTATGTCACGGGCGAGCAGATGATCCTGCGCCACGCCGACAAGCCAAGCCTCACCGCCTTCGCGCGCATCGCGTGGAGTCCTCCGGAACGCAGCATGATCGACTGGTCCGGTGACTTCGGACTGCGCATGGATGACTGGCTCGGACGCGACGAAGTCATCGCGGCGGGCGTGGCATGGGCGCACATGAGCGATCGCTGGCGCAACTCACTGCCGCGCGCGGAAGGCCGCCGCGCCGAGATCACCCTGGAGGTCACCGTCCGGATTCCGCTGGGCAGCGGCTGGTTCATTCAGCCGGGATTTCAGTGGATCCTGTTCTCCGGCGACCCCGCGATCGACGATGCCCATGTCATTGGATTTCGAACCGAGTTCGAGCTCTGATTCGCCATCCCCAGTCATGAACGCGAACGAGAGCGAGCCACCGCCCCTCGAGATTCACGACCTGACGGTCGCGTACCACAAGCGTCCGGTGCTCTGGGGCATCGACGTGGAGATCCCGCGCGGCAAACTCGTCGGGATCATCGGCCCCAACGGCGCGGGCAAGTCGACGCTGATCAAGGCGTGCATGGGGGTGGTTCCGATCGCGGGCGGCTGGATCCGGATCTTCGGCGAGCCGATGCCGAAGGCATGCCGGCGCGTCGGATATGTCCCCCAGCGCGAGTCGGTGGACTGGGACTTCCCCGTGAACGTCATGGACGTCGTTCTCATGGGGCGCTACGGGAGGCTCGGGTTGCTCAAGCGCCCGCGCCGGGAGGACCGCGAGGCCGCGCGCGCCAGCCTCGAGAAGGTCGGGATGCTCGCCTTCGCCGACCGGCAAATCGCCAATCTCAGCGGGGGTCAGCAACAGCGAGTGTTTCTCGCGCGCGCCCTCGCCCAGGACAGCGATCTCTACTTCATGGACGAACCCTTCGCGGGCGTGGATGCCGCGACCGAGGCGGCCCTGGTCTCGTTGCTCCACGAACTGCGCTCCCGCGGGAAGACGATCCTGGTCGTCCACCATGATCTGCCGACCGCCCGGAATTACTTCGACATGCTCCTGCTCCTGAACATGAGACTGATCGCGTTCGGCCCGACGGACACGGTGTTCACCTACGAGCTGCTGCAACGGACCTACGGCGGGCGTCTCACCATCCTGAGCGAGGTGGCGGATGCCGTCCGGCGTGAGGAACAGGGAGTGTGAACGCGACCGATCCATGCGCAGTCCCGAGCGGATCCCGCGCCGCGGGCGCTCGCCACCTTCCAGCGGGAGGGACGCAGGGCACGCGCTTCGTCCCGGGCTTCCGTGCCCCGCGGCCCGTCGCATGCTGGATGGTCGTCGCGGTCCTGCTGGCAGTTCCCCTGCCCGCGATCGCCGCGAAGATCGGCGACCTCGTCGATGTCTCGATCGTCGAACAGGCGCGCCGGTTCTTCAGCTTCCAGGATCCTTCGGTGCGCTACGCCGTTGCCGGGGCCGCGCTGCTGGGCGTCTCCTGCGGAATTCTCGGATCCTTCCTCGTCGTGCGGCGCCTCGCCCTCGTCGGCGACACCCTGTCCCACGCCGTCCTCCCCGGAGTCGCCGCCGGCTTTCTCTGGAGTCAGACCAAGGATCCGCTCGCCATCTTCGTGGGCGCGGCGGCGGCGGGGCTCCTCGGAACGCTGACCGTGGGATGGATCCAGCGAACCACGCGGCTGAAGGAAGACACGGCACTCGGGATCGTGCTCGCTGGATTCTATGCGGTGGGCGTCTGTCTCGTGACGATGATCCAGCGGCTGCCCACCGGCAACAAGAGCGGCATCGACCACTTCCTCTTCGGTCAGGCCGCCGCGATCAGTGCCGGTGACCTGCGCCTGATGGCGGCCGTGTGCATTGCCGTGCTCCTGATCGTGTCCTTCTTCTACAAGGAACTCCTCGTGACCAGCTTCGACCCCGGATTCGCCCGCGCCACGGGACTGCCGGTCCGGCTGATCCACGATGCGCTCATGCTTCTCCTCGCGTTCGCGGTGGTCAGCGCACTGCAGGCGGTCGGCGTGGTGATGGTTTCCGCGATGCTCATCACCCCGGCGGCCGGCGCCTACCTCCTGACCGACCGCTTCCATCGCATGCTCCTGCTGTCGGCCTGCCTCGGCGTCGCCACCGGAGTGGCGGGTTGTTTTCTGTCATTCCTCGGAAACAACCTGCCGACGGGCCCTCTCATCGTGCTCGCGGCAAGCGGCGCCTTCGGGATCATCTTTCTCTTCGCGCCTCGACACGGGCTCGTCGTCCGGTGGTGGCGCCAGCGACAGCGCGCGCAGCGGATCGAGCGCGAGAACACCCTGAAGTCGCTGTTCCACATCCTCGAGGGCCGACAGACCGGCGAGGGACCGGTCTCACTCGGCCAGCTCGCCGAACAGCGGGGTGAGACCCTGGCCGACGCGAACCGCCGCGCCCGCCACCTGACGCGCCATGGGTTCGCCACGCGCGATCGGATCGACGGCGGCCACGTGAGCCTCACCCCGCGTGGACTGCGGCGCGCGGCCGAACTGGTCCGCAATCATCGGCTCTGGGAACTCTACCTCACGCGCACGGCGGAGTACCGTCCCGACCATGTGCATGAGGACGCCGAGAAAATCGAGCACGTCCTGGAACCCCGCATCGTCCGCGAGCTCGAGCGGCGCCTTGACGGCGCGGCCACGGACCCGCACGGCCGCCGCATTCCCGTCCCGCCGCCGACCGAGCAACCTTCCGCCACCGGCGGGAGCAGCGAGCGTCATCCGGAAGCTCGACCCGACGCATGAGCGAACTCATCCCGCCATTCGATTTCCAGGCGATCATCGTCGATCCATGGACGTCCGACGCGCCCTTCACGATCTGGATCGCGCTGATGGGATTCCTGGTCACGGCCACGTGCGGAGTGGTCGGCCAGTACCTGATCCTCCGCCGCTTGGCGCTGATGGGCGACGCCATCAGTCACAGCATCCTGCCGGGGCTCGCCGGCGCCTTCCTCGTCGCCACAGTCGCAACCGGAAGCGGCGAACCGACGGACGCGCGGCGTTCGATCGCCATCTATCTCGGGGCGATGGCGGCGGCCATTTTCACAACTCTTGCCATCGAGTGGATCCACCGTCGCTCCCGCGTGAAGCAGGATGCCGCCATGGGAGTCGTCTTCTCGGGCCTTTTCGCCCTCGGCGTCGTCATGATCACACTCTTCGCGGACCAGGTGGATCTCGACGCGGACTGCGTGTTATACGGCGAGATCGGGTTCGTGCCCTTCGAAGCCTTCGTCCGAATCGGCGGACGTGACCTCGCGCCGCTCCCTGTCGTCCGCATGGGAGTCGTCGGGATGCTCACCGGAATCCTCATCCTCCTCTTTTACAAGGAACTGCTCGTCAGCTCATTCGATCCAGGGCTGGCGACATCGCTCGGCATTCGCGCATCCACGGTGCACTTCCTTCTGATGGGATGGCTTGCCGTCGTCGTGGTGAGCGCGTTCGAGGCGGTCGGCGCGATCCTCGTCGTGGCGATGCTGATCCTGCCGGGCGCCACGGCGTCCCTGCTCTCGACGCGACTGCCGCGGATCTTTGCGCTGGTCGTCCTCCTGTCCGCGCTGAGTTCCGTCGCGGGACTGCACCTCGCGCTCTGGCTGGATTGCTCCACGGCCGGCGCGATGGTTGTCGCATCCGGCGGCCTCTTCGTCGTGGCGTGGCTGTACTCGGCCGTCTCGAAGGCACGCGCCCGCCGCGTCCATCTCACCCCGCCGGAGGCGGCGAGGCCGGTCACCACGCAGGCCTGACTCCGCTCCCCGTTGCTTCAGAGTACTTGTGGCGCGGACCCATGCGCCCGCCGAACACTGTGGAGACAGCGGTCCATGGTCGTCGCCCCGAAGCTGGTGACGGGTTCCGGAAGCGGCATGGGTGACGTCGGCACCGGGAGCGAATCGTGCCAGCCTGTCCCCGAGCGTCGGTACAACACCGTACTTCCTGGTGGAACCACTATGATCCGGCTGCTTCCCGCGGCGCACGGACATGCGCATCCCCGACGGAACCGCAGGACGGTGGCAGCCGTGGTGGATGGCCACACGAAACCTGCCATTCGAGGAACGGGAGGGGCACATGCCGCTGGGCCAATTCCGCAGATCGCCCCGATTGCGCGAGACCTGCCCCGATCTCATGCGCTGGGAGACGGCAGCCGTTCTCCCGACCCTGGGGTGCCGCCTCGGCGGTCTGCTCTGCGGACGGTCTTGACGCGGCGTGCGGGTGCCTGCGGCGGCCGACGATGTGTCGGGCTCCGCGAGGATTCAAGGAGGAGGGGTTCAGCCTTTCCCGTGTGCCCTGACTCCTACAAGCCGCCTTCCACCGCGGAAATGCTTTCGCCGCCTGCTCTGATCCGTGGCGGCACCCGCGCCTCCTTCGGAAAAATCGACCTGCTGATCCAGAACTCGCAGCACCTGTGACCCCAGTCACATCTCCCTATAAGTCAACCAGTTCGAGTCATTCAGAGCGGGGTCAGACAATGTATTCCCTTCGAGGTTCTGGCCGGTCGTCCACGGCTCCTTCCCGATGGCACTCCCAACCCCGCGCATCTCCCCATGTCCTGATCCACCCCGGCGAGATCCGCCCACTGAAGCGGTCTCAGACAATGCATCTGCAGCCCGGACGAAATCCACCTTCCCCCGCCCGGCAGATGCAGATGGGGGAAGCCGCCGCTCGTTTGGGGAGGTAAGCGGCCCCCATGAGCGACTCCCCGGGAGAGCTCCCTCGGGGCGACACGCCTCCTGTCCTGCGCCTTCCAGACTCCAGAAACATCGTCTCAACCCTTTGTCAACGAAGTACTTACGTTTAACCAAATTGGGGTCAGACAATGTATCTGCGCCATCCGGTTTCGCGGTCAGACGAGGGATCTGCGCCCGCGTGACCATGGTTGTGCGTCCTGGATCGATGATCCCGCGCGGGCACGCAGTTTATTCGCATCTAATTGGTTTCCAATGGGATACGCTCTCCAAGACGGGGTCAGACAATGCATTCCAAGGAGCATTTCCTCGGGCGACAGGCCTCCTGCGCTGCGCCTTCCAGACTCCAGTAGGAACTTTTCACAAACATGTGTCACCGAACTACTTACGCCTATCCCAATTGGGGTCAGACAATGTATCTGCGCCATCCGGTTTCGCGGTCAGACGAGGGATCTGCGCCCGCGTGATCATGGTTGCGCATCCTGGATCGATGATCCCGCGCGGGCGCGCCGGATGCGTCGGATCCCATTGGTTTCCAATCAGATATGCCAATCAAGACGGAGGTCAGACAATGCATTTGACCCGGTCTCCCCAACCGACGGGTCCCGTTTTCTGCCGAAGAGCTTCGCCGGCCGAGCGATGTGAGACTCCAGGTTGGAGCATCGGCGCAGGTCGTTGCCGCTTCGCCATGCTTCTTCCTTGCAGGCTTCGGGCAGCCCCACGCTCGCGTGCCGACTGAGCAGCGCGTAACCCGGCCAGATACCCGAACGCATTGTCTGACCCCATTCTTGCACGCTGTAATCCGTTCGTGATGACCAGGATAGGAAGCTACTTCTCGCGGCCTGGCGGAACGAATCACCGCGCCGCGGTCGTTTCCCCTCCCTCCCTGCAGCGCGCGGTCCTGCACTCCTCATTCGATACACAGTCTGACCCTGGACGTGGCCCAGGTAAATGTCTGGGGGACGCGGCTTAGATTGGGCTTGCCGCGCCAGTCGACCAAGTTCGTGCAGATCGACTGGCAACGATGGCGCCGAGAGCCTCCGCCGATGCGTTGCCTGCTCCACTCCCCCCCGAACGACCTGCAGGATCCCGGCGAGATGCGGTGTTGCTCGCGTGGGCCATCTCGCTGAACGGCAACAGGTTACGCGATCAACAAATGGGGTCAGACAATGGATCATGCGTTGTCCGCCGCGGGATTCCAAATTCAGCTCAAGCCGGAGTCACGCGGCCGAATGGCCATTCTCGCCGTCCGACCCCGATCGGCACGTCACCGATCACGGTAAGCGGTGCATCGGCCTTGCCCTTGTTGTTGTCCACGTCAACCCACTCGCCCAGTTGGGGCCACGACGGGGCGAACGCGTTCCGCTGCGCCGCCTCATTGAGCCAAACGGCGCGCAATGGTCGAACGTGGCGGCATTGGATCCATCGCGGTGTCCGACCCTGAAGAGTTCCATGCGCCCCCTCATCCTCCTCCTCGACCGGACAGCAAAGACGGGGGTCAGACAATGCATTTGACCCAGTCTCCCCAACCGACGGGTCCCGTTTTCTGCCGAAGAGCTTCGCCGGCCGAGCGATGTGAGACTCCAGGTTGGAGCATCGGCGCAGGTCGTTGCCGCTTCGCCATGCTTCTTCCTTGCAGGCTTCGGGCAGCCCCACGCTCGCGTGCCGACTGAGCAGCGCGTAACCCGGCCAGATACCCGAACGCATTGTCTGACCCCATTCTTGCACGCTGTAATCCGTTCGTGATGACCAGGATAGGAAGCTACTTCTCGCGGCCTGGCGGAACGAATCACCGCGCCGCGGTCGTTTCCCCTCCCTCCCTGCAGCGCGCGGTCCTGCACTCCTCATTCGATACACAGTCTGACCCTGGACGTGGCCCAGGTAAATGTCTGGGGGACGCGGCTTAGATTGGGCTTGCCGCGCCAGTCGACCAAGTTCGTGCAGATCGACTGGCAACGATGGCGCCGAGAGCCTCCGCCGATGCGTTGCCTGCTCCACTCCCCCCCGAACGACCTGCAGGATCCCGGCGAGATGCGGTGTTGCTCGCGTGGGCCATCTCGCTGAACGGCAACAGGTTACGCGATCAACAAATGGGGTCAGACAATGGATCATGCGTTGTCCGCCGCGGGATTCCAAATTCAGCTCAAGCCGGAGTCACGCGGCCGAATGGCCATTCTCGCCGTCCGACCCCGATCGGCACGTCACCGATCACGGTAAGCGGTGCATCGGCCTTGCCCTTGTTGTTGTCCACGTCAACCCACTCGCCCAGTTGGGGCCACGACGGGGCGAACGCGTTCCGCTGCGCCGCCTCATTGAGCCAAACGGCGCGCAATGGTCGAACGTGGCGGCATTGGATCCATCGCGGTGTCCGACCCTGAAGAGTTCCATGCGCCCCCTCATCCTCCTCCTCGACCGGACAGGAGGGAGGATCCTCTGGGAGACAGGTGCGGCAATCGTCCGAAGTAGGGCACGCAACCCCCGCCATCTGGATCCGAAACTGCGCCGTCGCGCTCACTCTCCCACACACCAGACTCGATGTTGGGCCCGCCACGGAACGGAGGAAGCCGATGGTTCCCGCCCGATCGGCTGATCGCACCGCGGGAGCGCCTGGACTGGTGGGTTGGGTGGGACTCGAACCCACGACCAACGGCTTAAAAGGCCGCTGCTCTACCGACTGAGCTACCAACCCGGCTCCGCGCGGGCGCAAGTGCCGCCAGCGTGGGTGACGCTAGAACCGCCACCGGGCCTGCCGCAAGGCGTTTCGCGCTCGCGGTCGCCCTCCGTGGGCGCCCGCCTCGCCACGACGCGAACGGCCGCGCAACCCATGCGGGCTGCGCGGCCGTGGCCAGGAATGATCTGGGACCAGGGATCCGGGGTCCCCGTTCAGTCTTCCGCGACGATGCGGAAGAACCCGGCGTCACCCTGCACGGGGACGGTGGCGGTGCGATCCTGCGTCGTGGCGACATTCTCCCAGTCGCCCGAATCCACGGCGGCACGGCGCTGCACGGTGAACGGCGGTTCTCCGCCGGTCCAGGCGATCGTCGCGTTCGCGCCCTCGACGGCGATGGATGCGATGGCGATGTCACCGCCTCCACCCCCTCCGCCGACCGGCGGGGTGGGGTCGTTCTGCGGATCCGGGTGCGAGAAGACCGTGAAGAAGTTGATCTCGCTGGGCGAGTTCGCTCCCTCCTCCGGCTTGTTGTCGAGATTGATCTCTCCCTTGGCGGCCACGAGGATTTCCCGCGTCGTCATGGCCACACTCATCTGCAGCGTCCGAATTCCGCCGGTCTTCGCGGCGTTCACAAACGGAAAGAAGCTGCCGGTGAGGGGCCGGATGATTCCCTGATCCGCGTCGAGTTCGAGCACCCGTGCGGCCACCTGCTCGAGCTCATAGCCATCGGGCCGCGAAACCCACGCCACGACGATCCGATCGAGCGCATCCGAGGCCACCGTTGCACGGTTGAAGTCGCCGCGGAACCCGCCCTCGCTGACATCCGCCTTGGCGACGAATTCACGGGTTCGGGCATCCCACGCCGCGACCCGGACGATCGGCCCGTCGGTGACCTTGCCGGCGAGGAAGACGTACGGCGAGTTGATGTGCGCCGCGATGCGGGTGCCGTCGCCGCGTCCGCGATCGAAGCTCTCCCCGGAGGTGGCCTGGTCGACGGGCTCACCCTGCGGATTGCCGTCATTGTCGTAGAAGTACAGGAGGCCGCCGACCCGCACGACGAAGCCGTCCTTGAAGGCGGCCGCGTTGGCCCAGATCTCGGCGGGCGCGATGAGGAACGTGTCCTTCACGACGGAGCCGTCGGGGGCGAAGATCGTGGCCACGGTGACCTGAGGGTTCTCGTGGACCAACTGGGAGCGATCGTCCACGACGGAGAGGAAGTTGCCGTTGCTGAGCGCCACCACGTCACCTCCGAATCGCGAGATCTGATCGGTTTCCACCGCGCCGTCGGTGCGCCGCCCGTGGGCCGAATCCTGCGCGACGCTGAGCGCCGCCTGCTCCAGCGTTTCGGGATCCAGGGAGAACGTCTGCACCGTTGCGTACCGGCCGTTGAGCCCCCCCCGATCGAACCCGAGGTCCCATCTGCCGTCTGACTGAAACGGCTCGAACAGGTGCACGGTGGTTTCACCACCGACCATGAAGTTCACCGCGCCCGGGCGGCGGTCGCCGGCGACGCGGCCGGGATTCCCGTTGGCTCGGGAGGCATTGATCAAGCCGCGGAAAGGCTCGCCGTCATCCGAGAAGAATCCCTCGCCGAGGACCATGGGCCGTCCGTCCGTCGGCTGGAACGCGACGACGTATCGCTGTTCGGAGTCGAAGCCCTCCGCGAACGTGTTCGCCTCGATGAGGAAGACGCTGGTTCCCAGCACGGAGGCGTACGGCTCCCAGTTCCCCAGTGAGGGGAGTTCCGGGTTGATCACCACCGTGTCGGGCACGATGCGCGTGAGTCCGACGGTTTCGATCCCGCCGGGTTCGACCGGCACGACGAAGATGCGGGCGGCCACCTCGTGGGCGCCGGATCCGAACGGATTGTTCAGGCTCTCCCAGACCACGGCGATCGTGTCGTTCCGGAACGCGACGCGCGGCCGGCGGGCCTCGAGGACCGAGGGATCCGGTGGCTCGATCTCGCTGACATGAAAGGTGCCGCCCATGGGTTCACCCTCGGAGTCGAAGAGGCGGCCGTACACGATCCTCCCGCCCTGCGACGGGCCGAAGTCGTCATACACGACGACGACGCGCCCGAGGTGGTCGATGCCGACGTCGCAACGATCGCCCCCGAGCAGGTCCACGTCGTCGGTGGCCTCGCGGAACCATCGCAGGGAGCCGTCGGCGTTCAGCACCGCGACCCAGACCGCGTGCGCGCCGTCCGCGTTGGTGCCGCGCGCGACGACCGCATAGGCGTCCTCGCCGTTTCCGTGGAAACCCACGCCGTCGCCGCGGCCGCCGCCGCTCATGCCGGGTTCACCGGTGAGCATGGCGAGATCGATGTTGGTGGACACCGGAGTGCCGGAGTTGTCGAAGATCCGGACCATCGCGATGTTGCCGCTGGAGAATCGGACCGCGAAGCCGTCGGCCGTGACGCCGACGCCGTGCCACACGTCGGATCCGGAGGGGATCTCGCTGACGAGCTGGGTTTCGGAGACCTCCTCGCCGTCGGGGGTCACGATCCGCACGATCGCGTGCGTTGCCGGCTCCGTGCCGCCGTAGAAATCCACGAGGTCCGCGCTTTGGCGGCTCTCGCCGACGATCACGATATTTCCGGTGGCGAGATAGTTCCAGTCACCGATGCGGATGTCGCCCTCGCGCGCGGCATAGGTTTCGGGCACGCCGTTGACGATGGCGACGGGGGCGCCGGCGTCGGTGAGAAGCTGCACGGCCGGCCAGTCGCCGGTGCCATTGTACCCGGCCAGCTCGGGCACCTCGAGGCCGAGGTCGTAGGCGGTCGCGCCCATGCCGACGCCCTCGCCGAAGAGGTTGGCCTTGATCTTCGGTCCCCACGCGGTGTGTCCCGGGACGGCGGAGCCATCCTTGCGGAAGTAGGCGCGGAAGGGCGCAAAAAGGCTCTGTCCCGCGTAGGCCGGGTCCGCGCTGGTGATCTCCTCGGCCTCGATCAGCCGGTTGCCGTCGCCGCTGTAGAGTGTCCAGACCGAGGCGAGATTGTTCAGGCCCTCGCCGTCGTCCTCCCAGCCGATGATCACGTTCCCGTTCTGGGCGATCGCGACACCCAGGCTTTCCGTACTCAGGTTGTTCAGCGTGTCATACGTATTCACGAAGAAGGTGTCCGTGACCGGCTGCAGTCCGTTCTCCTCCGGCGGCCCGGGGAGCTCGTTCTGCGCTGTCACTTCAATTCCCGCCAGGCCAATGGCGCCCAGCAGCCCGATGACAAGCATTTTCATGGATGAGGCGTTTGAAGGCACTCCCCGTCCGGCGCGTGAAAGGGACACTCTTCGCCCGTGGCGGCGAAGCCCTGAACCGGCCGGGGACACGGACTGGTTACGCCGAGGCGCCTCGCGCAGCAACGCAATTCTTCGCGCCCGCAGGGAAGACATGCGGGGCGAGGCGGTGAAGCGACGGGGCACTCACGGGCGCCGGGGCCCGGGCGCATTGCCGGGCTGCGCCTCCGCGCCGCGGGGAGGACTACTTCGAGGGCTGCGCGAACTCCGTGTCAGGAATCGCCTGGTTGTGGATCACCTCGGTGAACCTCACCTTGAACCCCATCTCGACCGGCTTCGGCATGTCGATGGAGAAAGGCACCATCACGCCGTCCACCCGCCGGTAATCCGAGAGATTGCTCTGGAACATGAGCGTGGCCACGGGTGTTTCGATGGCGGTCTCCTCCCGGAGCAGCAGGCCGGACTCCCTGTCGAAGTACAGGCGATCCACGGCGCCGCCGGGCGCCTTCGCCTCCACGACCCATGCGTCCTTCCCGTTCACATTCTCGGTGCCCTTGACCTCGAAGCCATCGTACGCCTCGCGAAGTTTCAGCTCACGGGGGAAGAGAGCACTGCGCTGCGTGCGGGTGAGTTCGGCTCCCTTCTTCACGCGAACTCCCTGGAAGGGGGCGGCCGCCCACGCGGTCCTGCCGTCGAACCCCTCCCGGATGGACCCGAATCCCTCGAACTCGATCCGGGAGACCTGCTTGTCGGGCGCCTTCGCCTTGACCTCGAACTCACCGGTCGCCCCGAGGGAAGCCACCTCCACGGTCCCGCGCATGATGCGCGTGGTGATCTTCCGCAGCGCATCGCGTCCGCCGCTCGCCTCGATGTAACGGGCGAGGATCTCCTCGGCCCTCGGCGGTCGCTCGGGGGTTGCGGCGAACGCCGCCGGCAGGAGTCCAAGGACGACAATGATGGCGAGGATGGGTTTCATGGTCCGGAACGGCGTCCCACCATGGCCGATCGCCTCCCGGCGCGCAACCGTCGTGAGGCTTCGTTCCGGCGGCCGCGTGCCCCGGCCCCGCGGTTGGATTCGCATTGACCGCACGGGCGCGTTGCGGGAACAAGCCGCATCCCGTCCCGCTCCATGAGAACGCATGCGACATCCCGTCGCAGGCCCGCGGCTTGCGGCCTGCTCGTCACGGTCCTGCTCTTCCTCCTCCTCCCCGGCGCCATCGCCCGGGTGATCGACGACTTCAATGCGGGAAAGGACCAGTGGGAGGACTTCCGGTTCGACGCGGCGCTGCCCGCACCCGTCGTGGAGAACGGACAGTTCCGGTTCACGCTGCCGCCGCTGGGAACATCGATCTTCACGGCGAGCACGAAGACCTCCGAGACGTTCGAGCTGCGCGAAGGCCGCACCCTCGAGCTTCGCGTGGATCTCGTCTCGGGCGGGGGCAAGGATTCGTTCGCGGTTCTCGCGTTCATCCCGACGTCGACCGGGCCGGAGACCCTGGCGGGGTACGGCATCGCGAAGTCCACCACCGACATCCTTCTCACCAAGGGCATCGGGAAATACTTCTACAACGAGAACCCTCCCACGCCCGTCCGGAACGAGAACGTCGCCCTCTCGCTCACCCTGCGGGTCCACGGGGGGCGCGTGATCATCACCGGGCGCGTGCTGGACCTCGAGAACCATGACGCCGTCCTGTTCGAGCACACGGTCATCGACACGCCGGGGGCGGACATCATGGCGGACGGGACCGACGAACCCGCCGCGCCATTCATCACGGAAGGTCGGATCGTGCTCTACCTCTACGAGGACTTTGACGCCGGCGCGCCGGAGGATCCCTACCAGGTCACCTTCGACAACCTCGAGGCGTTCCTCACCGAGACGGTCCTGCTGGATGACTTCGCCGGAAGCCGCGACGCGTGGGAGGACTTCTCCTTCGACGATGCGCTGCCGCCGCCGGAGATCGTCGAGGGCAGGCTTCGGCTCACCCTACCCGTGGAACAGGCACTCTTCGGCGCCACGACCTACTCCGGAAGGGAACTCGAGCTGCGGGAAGGCGAGCGCCTCGAACTCCATGCGGATCTGGTCGCTGGCGGGGGCAAGGATTCCTTCGCGATCGTCGCCTTCATTCCCAACGCGACGGGCCCCGCCACGCTCGCGGGGTACGGGCTCGCCAAGTCCACCACCGACGTGCTGCTGACCAAGGGAATCGGGAAGTACTTCTACAACGAGAACCCTCCGATCGCGGTTCCCAACGAGAACGTCGCGCTTTCCCTCTCACTCACCGCGCGCAATGGGTCCGTCCACATCACCGGCCGGGTCACCGACGCGGACGACCCGTCCGTCGTTCACTTCGAGCATTCCGTCGTGGACACGCCCTCCGCCGACATCATGGCGGACGGCAGCGACGATCCCGCCGCTCCCTTCCTCACGCAGGGCCGCTTCGTCCTGTATCTCTACGCCGACTACGATGCCTCCGCCCCGGAGACTCCCTACGAGGTCACGTTCGACAACGCGACCGTCGCGGTGACTCCCGGGCCGCAGAACCCGCCACCGGTCCTCTCGGAGATCTCGCCCGCGCACGGCTCCTCGTTCCTCGACGCGTCCGCCACGACGATCTCCTTTCGCGCCACGGACGACCGGCCGCTCGATCCCGACGCCGTCTCGGTGGTCCTCAACGGGACGATGCACACCCGCGAAGGCGCGCTGGTCGTGGAGACCGAGGGAAACGGCCTCGCCGTCTCGCTCCCCGGCGTCCTGGAACCCGGCCGCGACTACATCGCCCTACTCCGGGTCGAGGATGCGGATGGCGCCGTGCGCGAGCAGCTCCTCGCCTTCGACACGTTCACCGCAGACACCGTGATCCTCGAGGCCGAGGACTACAACTTCGGCGGCGGGCAGTACATCAACGACCCGGTCCCGTATCCCCTCGACAGCGGCCCCACACCCGACACCTACACCGGACAGGCCGGCGTCGCGGGCATCGACTACCTCGACACCCGCACCGCGCCCAACTTCACCGACACCCGCTACCGTCCCGAGGATCCGGTCCGGATGGCCCGTTCCCTCGATCGTGTCCGAGCGAAGTTCATCGAGGCAGGCGGTGCGGATGCCCTCGTCCATGACTACGACATCGACGACCTCGAAGCGGGGGAATGGACGCAGTACACACGCGACTTCGCTCCGGGCCACTACCAGGTCTATCTGCGCGCGCAGATCGTCAACGCCGTTCGGGCGGACAGCGTGCTCGAACAGGTCACGGGCGACCCCGCGGCACCCGACCCGGAGCGCCATCCCGCGGGGGTGTTCACGGCCGGCAGCCGCGGTTTCGACTACCAGAACGTCCCGCTCACCGACGCCCTCGGCTCGGCACCCGTGGTCCTGCGGATCGACGGCACCGCCACCTACCGCCTCCGGCACCTCACGGGGAACACGGGGGATGCATTCCGGCTGCTGAACTACCTTGCCTTCGTTCCGGCGCCGGATCCCGGGCCGCAGCCGCCGTGGATCGCATCAGTATCCCCTCTCCCCGGGTCGACCGTGGAGTCCGTCGAGCCGGTCATCGAGGTGGTTCTCCAGAACCGGGACACCGCCGTGGATGCCTCCACCGTCACGCTCTCGATCAACGGCAACCCCGTGGAGGCCGAAGTTCTCGAGGAAGCGGACCGCGTCACGGTCACGCACGCGCTCACGCCCCTGCCACCTCCCGGGGAACAGGTCCATGTCGAGATCGCGTTCCGGGACGAGGAAGGCGAGGAGATCCGTGGCGCGTGGGGTTTCCTGCTCGCGTATCGCAGGATCGATCCGAGCCTGCGCATCGCCGGGGCGGGCGTCGAACGGGGCTTCGCGCTCCGGGTCGTGCAGGCTCCCTTTGAGGCCTCCCCGCTCGACAACACGCTCGACCGCGCCGAACGGCAGCTCGCCCCGAACTCCACCCTGCCGGCGATGATGGTCACGAACGCGTGGGCCGAGGTCGTCAATTTCAACAAGTACGCGGGAATTGACGCCGGGGTGATCCCCGGCGACCTGCCCATTCCCGGGGTGGAGCCGGATCTGACCGGGCAGCCGAACGATTTCGCGGTCGAGATCGTCACATGGCTCGAGCTTCCCGCCGGGGTGCACCGGTTCGGGGTGAACACGGACGATGGTTACAAGATCGCCGTCGGCATTCCGCCCATCCCGCCGTCGGCGACACCGCTCGCCTTCCACAATGGAGGATCGGCCCACGACGTCTTCGACGTGGTCGTCGTCGAGTCGGGACTCTACGCGTTCAGGATGGTCTGGTACGAGCGCTCGGGTTCCGGGTTCGCGGAATGGTACACCGTCGATCCGGGATCGGATGAACGGGTGCTGCTGAACGCGCCCGGCGACGAGCGCGCGATCCGGGCATGGCGCGAGGTCGAGGCGGTGGCGGCCGAGGTGCTGGTGGAATGGGCGCCGTCGGTCCTCGGGCCCTACACCGTCGACCCGGGCGCCGTAATCGACGCCGCCGGGCGCCGGGCAACCGTCACGATGACCGACGAGACCCGCTTCTACCGGGTGCGGAGCAGCTCGGCCCTCACCCTGCGTGTCGCACGCCCCGACGGGGGCGCCACCCTTGAACTGCAATGGGATTGAGCCCGCGCCCCGTGCGCCGCGGAACCCCGGCATGTCCGCGGGGCGGCACCGGGCACCGGGAGCCGTTTCCCGCGCCTGAACTTTGGTGTTGCCCGCCGACCCCGGCGCACGCACGGTCTTCGCGCGGCCCACGGCAACTGCGTCATCGTGCCTGAGAAACGGCGGGGCGGAACCATGGATTCGCCGCACTCGCGGATCGTGGGGACCGGAAATGGGGCTTTACACCCCACTTGCGGGATCCGTAACTTCCCGCCTCTTTCTATCGATCAGTATGCAAGCAGTTTCGAAGGAGCAAAGCATCAAGGAATTCGCCCGGCATGAGAAGGACACCGGATCGCCGGACGTCCAGGTGGCCCTGCTGACGCGCCGCATCAACCACCTCACCGAGCATCTGAAGGCCAACAGCAAGGACTACAGCTCGCGCAGGGGCCTGCTGATGCTGGTCGGCAAGCGCCGCCGCCTGCTGGATTACCTCGGGCGCGTGGATGGCGAGCGTTACGCCGCCCTCGCCCGCAAACTCGGTTTGCGCAGATGATTTTCACCGCGCGCCATGCCCCCGGGACGGTGCGCGGTTTTTTCGTTCCATCCGGGGGCGGCCGGGGCCCGATTGGCGGGCCGGACCAGCCGCTCATCCGCGCCCGCCATACGATTCACCGTCGGACGCGGGAAATTTCATTCAGCCTCACCCCGTGGAGGTTGAATGAAGTTCCCCTCGCCCGGACGGTTACCTACCTGAACCATGTCAGAAAAAGTCGTCGCCGAAGTCGGCGGCCAATCCATCCTCATTGAGTCCGGCAAGCTGGCCAAACAGGCCGACGGTGCCGTGACCGTCCAACTCGGCGAAACCATCGTCATTGTCGCGGCCGTCGCCGCCACCAAGGCTAAGCCTGGCCAGGAGTTCTTTCCGCTCACCGTCGATTACCGTGAGAAAGCCGCCGCCGCGGGTCGTTTTCCCGGCGGCTATTTCAAGCGCGAAGGGCGCCCGTCCGAAAAGGAAATCCTCACCAGCCGCATCATCGATCGGCCGATCCGCCCGCTCTTCCCCAAGGGCTGGTTCAACGAAGTGCAGGTCCAGGCCATCCTGCTGAGCGCGGACGGCCAGAATGACGCCGACATCCTCGCCGCCAACGGCGCGTCGGCCGCCCTGCTCGTCAGCGACATTCCGTGGGCCGGCCCGGTCGGCGTCGTGCGCGTCGGTCGCGTCGATGGCCAGTGGATCGCCAATCCGACCCACGACCAGCTCACCGAGAGCGACATCGACCTGATTTACGTCGGCAATGAGACCGACGTCGTCATGTTCGAGGGGTCGGCCAAGGAAATTCCCGAGGCGGACTTCATCGCCGCGCTGCGCTTCGGCCAGGAATCCATCCAGCCGATCATCAAGGCGCAGAAGGAACTCGCTGCCAAGGTCGGAAAGCCCAAGCGCCAGATCCAGACCAACGTCGTCCCCGACGACATCCTCGAGGCTGCCCGCGAGTTCGCCGGCAGCACCATCATCGAGGCCCTGCTCCGCCCCGGCAAACTCGCGCGCGAGGCCGCGGTGAAGGCGATCGAGACCGAGATGGGCGCGAAGCTCGTCGAGCGATTCGGCGCCGAGCGCGTCACCGAGTTCGTCATCAAGGACACCTTCTATTTCATCCAGAAGGAAGCCATCCGCTCCCTGATCCTCGAGGACGGCAAGCGCCTCGATGGTCGCGGGTTCGACGACGTCCGCCCGATCAGCGGCGAGGTCGGACTGCTGCCGCGCGCCCATGGCTCGGCCCTGTTCAGCCGCGGCGAGACCCAGGCGCTGGCGCTCGCGACCCTGGGCACCACCGAGGACGTCCAGGAGTTCGACGCCTACACGGGCGGGAGCACCGAGAAGAAGTTCATGCTCCATTACAACTTCCCGAACTTCTCCGTCGGCGAGACGGGCCGCATTGCGGGCCCCGGCCGGCGGGAAATCGGGCATGGAGCCCTTGCCGAGCGCAGCGTCGAACCGCTGCTGCCCCTCGCCGAGTACCCCTACACCATCCGCGTGACCAGCGAGATCATGGAGTCCAACGGCTCCACCTCCATGGCCACCGTCTGCGCGGCGTCGCTCGCCCTCATGGACGCGGGCGTGCCCATCCGACGCCCGGTCGCCGGCATCAGCATCGGCATCTGCACGCGCGCGGACGCCTCCGGCAAACTGGAGCGCTACCAGCTTCTCACCGACATCATCGGATGGGAGGACGCCTTCTGCGACATGGACTGCAAGATCGCGGGCACCGTCAACGGCATCACGGGCTACCAGCTCGACCTCAAGCTTGCGGGTCTCCCGGTCGAGATCCTCGCCGAGGCCGTCGAGCGCGCCCGCGTCGCGCGCCTGAAGATCCTGGATTCCATGGCGGCGATTCTCCCCGAACCGCGCGCCGAAATGAGCAAGTACGCTCCGCGCATCCTGCGGCTGAAGATCAACCCGGAGAAGATCGGCGCGGTCATCGGGCCTGGCGGCAAGAACATCAAGGCCCTCGTGGAACGCTCCGGCTGCGAGATCAACATCGAGGACGACGGCACGGTCATGATCTTCTCCATCGACGAGGAGGGCATGCGCATCGCCCGCGAAGGAGTCGAGGCGGTCGCCGCCGAGATCGAGGTCGGCAGGATCTATCGCGGCAAGGTCGTGTCCATCAAGGAATTCGGCGCCTTCGTCGAGGTCCTTCCCGGCCAGGACGGCCTGGTGCACATCAGCGAGCTGGCTGACTTCCGCGTGAAGGCCACCGAGGACGTCGTCAAACTCGGCGATGTCATCTGGGTGAAGTGCATCGGCGTCGATGAGAAGGGTCGCGTGCGCCTGAGCCGCAAGGCCGCCATGGCCGAGCGCGCCAAGGAACTCGAGGGCAAGACCGAGTAACCGAGGCCGACGCGGCCAGCCCCGCAGCATTGATCTCCGCCTCGCCGGCGGCGCCGACCAGGGTGCCCCGGCGATTTGCTTTCCCCGAGGATCTCCGGGATGTCCCCTGCCCCAGTCCATGGGCCCACCGCCGATGCGCCTGACGATCGGCCCCTGCCCGCCATCGTCCATGACGACGGCGAACTCCTCGTCGTCAGCAAGCCCGCCGGACTCGTCTGTCATCCGACAAAGGGTGACGCGTGGTCCAGCCTCATCGGGCGCGCGCGGCTGCACGCGGGCGCGGATGTCGCGCTCGTGAACCGGCTGGACCGGGAAACCAGCGGCCTGGTCGTGCTTGCCCGGATACGTCCCGCAGCGCGCGAGCTCGGCCGCCTGTTCGAAGCGCGCATGGTGACGAAGGAATACACCGCGATCGTGCACGGCTGGCCTGCGCAGGACGCCTTCGTCGTGGATGCGCCGATCGCCCCCCACGCCGACAGTCCCGTCGCGATCCAGGGCTGCGTCCGCCCCGATGGCGCCCCCGCGCGCACCGAGTGCAACGTGGCGCGGCGTTGGGAGTCCCGCGCCGGCGCGTTCGCGCTCCTGGACATCCGGCCGCTTACCGGACGCAAACACCAGATCCGCATCCATCTCGCGCACGCGGGTCACCCGATCGTCGGCGACAAGATCTACGGGGGCGATCCCACCCGCTATCTGCGGTTCACGCGGCGGGAACTCACCGACGCGGACCGTGCCGCACTCATTCTGCCGTGGCACGCGCTCCACGCCGGCCGGCTCGCCTTCCCATGGCGCGGGCGCCTGCTTGATCTGTCGGCCCCGCCGGAACCCTGGTTCGAAGCCTTCGCTGGCGAACAAACCTGCGCGGAACAATCATCGGGAACAGACGCGACCTGCCGAACCCAATGACACGTGTCATCGGGTCCGATTCGCTCCGGAAAGGAAAAACCACGAACAAGCGGCGGCCGCGGGGCGCGCCTCCAGCCGTTCGAGCTCAATGGAACCATTCTGCAGCAGTTCCGGAAGCACCCCGCGATCCACCACGACACCGCGGAAGGCCTGAAGAAGGGGAAGACAAGGCGTCATCCCTGGCGGGGACGAATCGGCGCCGAGTTCCTGCAGGGCGGAGATGATGCCGGAGGTGGCGTCGTGCTCCAGGTGGCGGAACAGAAAGTGGTTCTCCGGAGGAAAGGGACTTCGATCCTGCAGCGTCACAACTGCTCAACTGCGGCTGATCGAACGCACGTCGATAGCCGAACCTTGCTTCCGCGTCCTCCAGCTCGATCGAGCTGTAAGTACGGAAGCCAGGCCCAGCCCGAACCAAACCCAGGGAGGCGAAGATCCTCGGGGCGAAGCACGGACGGCAGCCGGTTGGTTGCATCCTGCCCGGCCACGCAAACGCGAACGAACCTGAAGCAGGTGCACTCGGATGCGATCTCGGCAACGATCCGCCAGCGGATCCCCGTCTTTAGAAAGCCAGGCGCGCTGGATCGGGCGGCGATTGCCGGGCCGCACCATGCCCCTCCGCGGCTGGACATCCAGACCAAACGGACAGGAATCCTGGTACGCGCTCCTGCGCGGTCACCGCGCTGCCTGTCGCGGGGAGACGATGAGGGCACGGCGCCTCGCGGGCCGGGCACGACGCTCGGAGTCTTGTTCGGGACCTGCAGGAGACTTCACCTTGTCCCGAAGGTGCAACCCGTTGGAAATGAGGAAGTTGGTGCCAGGGGAGGGAATCGAACCCCCGACCAAGGGCTTATGAGTCCCCTGCTCTACCGCTGAGCTACCCTGGCACACCCGAGGTGTCCGATCGCGCGGATCGGGAGGCCCATTACTGCCGATTTTCCGAGTCCGAAACAAGCGGATTTCTGCGGACCGCGGTCGCGCCTCGATCGGATGAGGATTCGGCGGCAGCCCGTTGCCCGGTGAGATCGCGCCGTGCGTCCTCGAAGTACCGCTCGGCCGCGCGCTCCCATGCCTCGATCATGGCCTGCAACCGATCGGGGTGCTCGGCCGCGAGATCGCGGGTCTCGGCGCGGTCACTTCCGAGGTGATACAGGGCCCACGGTTCGTCCCGCGCGGCCACGATCTTCCATTCGCCGACGCGCAGCGCGCGATTGCCCTCGTGCAGCCACCAGAGGCCTTCGCGGTGCAGATCGCCGTCGGCAGCCAGGGCGGGGACCAGGCTCATCCCGGGCCGCGGCGGGGCGCCCGGCGCGACGGCATCAGGATCACCGCCCGCAAGCTCGAGCAGGGTGGGAACCAGGTCGATGACGTGCCCCGGCGTCTTGCGAAGCCCGCCTCCCGCGTCGCGGAGGCGCGCGGGCCAGTGCACGATCAGCGGAGTCGCGATCCCGCCCTCGTGCATCCATGTCTTGTGACGGCGGAACGGTGTGTTCGCCACCGTTGACCAGCCGGGGCCGAGGCACAGGTACGAGGCAGCCGAGCCGGGCGGAGCTTCCGGATCGTGTCCGTCCCCCCGCACCATGATCTCGGCACTGGCACCGTTGTCGGACAGGAAGAGCACGATCGTGTTCGTCCACGCGCCCATGGTCCGCACCTGGCGGAGCACGCGGCCGATCTGCTGGTCCATGTGCTGCACCATGGCCGCGTGGATCGCCATCTTGTGCGCCTGGAACTCCTGTTGCTCCCGCGTGAGGCTGTCCCACGGGAGAGGACGATTCACTTCCCCGGGGCCGAGAACCTGCAGGGCGTCCGGGAAGTGGTACGGCGGACCGATCGCGCGTTCGACCATCGAAAGCGCCCCGCGGACGAGACCGCGCTCCACGATCCGCTCCCATCGCCCCGCGCGGATGACGTCCCACCCGCTGCGGTACGAAGCGCGATTCTCCGCGATCCACTCCGGAGGCGCCTGCAGCGGGAAGTGCGGCGCGGTGAAGCAGAGGTACTGGAAGAATGGCTGCTCCGGGGCCTCGCGCGCATGCTGCTCGAGGAACTCGATCGCGCGATCGGCGATTGCGCTTGTGACATGGAACCGATCGCCGGCCTGGACCGGCGGCAGGGGTTCGTCATCGAGGAGATGCCGCCGGGGCCCGAAATATCGATCGTGGTCCTCGACGCTGTAGGAGCGGTGGAAACCCGCTGCGAGCCTCGGACCGTCGATGTGCCACTTGCCGGAATGATAGGACCGATACCCGAATGGCTTGAGGAGGGCCGGGAGCAGGGGCGCCCACGCGGGCCGCGTGCCCGCGCCGCCGCTGCGCACGCCGGGCACGGTGTCGCGCCGCACCTGCTGCGCGTAGTACCCCGTGAGGATCGATGCGCGCGTGGGCCAGCAGCGGCCCGTGTTGTAGAAGTGGGTGAAACGAAGTCCCGCCGCGGCGAGGCCATCGAGATGCGGCGTGCGGATCTCTCCGCCATAACAGCCGAGGTCACTCCAGCCGAGATCATCTGCGACGATGAGCAGGATGTTCGGACGCCGGCCGGGAAGGTCCGCGGAGCCGGAACGCGCGGTGCAGGCAAGGAGCCCCAGCAGGACGCTCGCGATGACGCGCAGCGACAGAGGACCCTGGATCATGGACGAAGTCATGGGATCGGTGCCGGCTCGAAATCGGAAGGGTTCACCCATCCGGAATTCAGCTTCTCGCCGGACACGTGGCGTTCGTGGAATCGCGCATGTGCCGGATTGGCATAGGGATACGCGTCGAAGACATGCCCCCGACCCAGCACCCGCGGATCCTCCTGCCTGCGGAGCGCCTCATGCATTCGCCGCTCAAGCGCGGCGCGCACCGCTGCCATGGAGGGATCCTGCGCGAGGTTGCGCACGCAGTCCGGGTCATCGCGGAGCGCGTAGAGTTCGTGTTCCGGGCGCCTGCCGAAGCACAACGCCCAGTGCGGGTCGTCGGGATTTCGGCGGCGCGCCTCGAGAATGACCGTCTTCGTGGGCCCGCCATCGCAATCGAGGTAACCGGTCTCGGGATTGCCCGCGGGCCAGCGGTCGGGTTCGTAGTTGCGGAGGTACAGGTAGCGGTCCGTGAGAATGCCGCGGACCGGGTAGCCTGCATCGCCGGGACGCCCGACATCCGTGCGCTCGCGGCCGACCAGCACGTGATCCCGGCGCGGATCGATCACTCCGCCCTCCTGGGAGCGAAGGATGTCGGTGAAGCCGCGGCCCTCGGGGGGCGCAAGTCCGGTTGCGGACCATTCGACGCCCGCCAGCTGGAGAATGGTTGGCGCCAGATCGATCAGGCTGACGAAATCGTCAATGACACGGCCGGGCGTGCGGATGCCATCGGGCCACATGATTGCCATCGGGACGCGGGTGGCGGCCGGATAGAGGTTGCCCTTCACGCGCGGGGCGGGCATGCCATGATCCGAGGTCACGATCACGAGCGTGTTTCGGAGGAGTCCGCGCTGCTCCAGCGACTCGAGCATGCGCCCCAGGTGCGCATCGAAATGCTCCACCTCCCGCGCGTAATCGAGCATGTCGTGGCGGACCGTCTCGGTATCGGGCCAGAACGCGGGCACGTGATCGATGTCACCGGGTGTCCGCCGCGCGGCACCGGATCGAAACGCGTAGCCGCGGTGGGGTTCGAGGGCACCGAACCAGAAGCACCAGCGGGCCCCGGAAGGCACCGCATCCAGGAACGCCTCGAAGTTGCGGGCGTAATCGCTGGCGCTGACACCGGGCACGGGGCGCGGCGCAGTGAACTCGTTGAAGGCCCGGCCGGTCATCCGGCGGGGATTGCCGTCCGCATCCTTCGCCACGCCGGGTCCCCACCCCTTTTGCGTGTGGCCGACGAACCATCCCCGGGCCTGCAGTACCTCCGGCCACGTTCCGTACTCCGGAGGGAAGTAACAGACGTGATTCGCCGCGGCACCGAGCTGCCATGGATTCCGTCCGGTCAGCAGCGCGGCACGCGATGGCGCGCACTTCGGGGTGGGCGTGTGAGCCTGCGTGAACAGCAACCCCTGGGCCGCGACGCGATCGAATGCGGGGGTGCTCACCCATGGGGTTCCGTAGGCCCCCGCGTGTGCACCCCAGTCGTCCGCGATCGCGAAAAGGATGTTGGGGGCTTCGCGCTCGGCCCGCACGAGGTTCGAAGGCGCGATCGCCGCCACGGTGCCGATGAGGAGGATCATCCGAATCATGCGGGGACGCGGGTGTGAACCTTGTTTCTCCCGCGGCGATCCCGCTGTCGAGCCATCTCGGACGCGAGAAAGGGAATCGTGCCGCATGCGCGAAGATCTTCAGGCCTTTCCGCAGAAGCGCGCGCCGAGCGTGAGCGCGCCCGGGAAAGCGCGCAGGACCGGCAGGATCACCGCGGAGCGCGGCGACATCGCCAGCCGCGCGATGACCCGGGAGGCATGGATCCTTCCGGCGAAGTTCCTTCTCCATCGCCGGGCGTACTCGCGGCCGGCGGCGTCGTGGCCGCCCCCGGCGACCCGCGAGATCCCGTGTTGCAGCAGGGTGTCGCACAGAACACTCGCGCCCTGAAGGGCCATGCTGATGCCCTCGGCCGCCGCGGGGTGGGCTTCGCCGGCGGCGTTGCCCACGAGAAACACGCCATCGGAATACCCGCCGCGGACACCGGGACGGATCGGGCCCGCGGACAACCAGCCACCCGCCTGCCCGGCGCCGTCGATCGTCTCGCGAACGCCCGCGCAATGCCGCCGGATGTGCTGGAGAACCGCTTCACCGGCCGGCGCACCCGCCCACTCCGCGCGGCAACGCTCCAGCACATCCCGGCGCACGCAGAACGAGAGGGACACGCGCCCGCCGCTCGTGTGAACCATCCCACCGTAACCGCCCGGAAACGCGATCAGCGGCATGAGCCCCATCGTGAGACGTGCCGACCGGAGATGCGTCTTGAAGCCGAACAGGTCCGCGGAAGCCGCGGTCCCGCGAGGCGGCTGGGTCGGCAGGCGACCCGCTTCCCACGAACCGTGCGCGGCGACAACGACGCGCGCCCGGACGGGAAACGTCCGCCCGGTCGCGCGATCCATCACGATGCAGGTGAAGGCGCGCCGGTCGCGTTCGATCGCCTGGACACTGCAGGGCTGGAGGACCCGGGCGCCCGCCTCCACCGCGGATTGCAGCAGGATGGCGTCGAGACGTTCCCGGTCGAGGGCGCGCCCCGACACCGCAGGCGGGCAGCTCTTCCCGGGCATGGGTGCCGATATCAACGTCCCGGCCGCGAAGAGGCCCACCTTCCGGACGGCGGGACCCGCCTCCCTTTCGAACCGCGCGCCCACGCCGAGCGATGCCAGAAGGCCCATGGTCGCCGGGGAAATGAACTCGCCGCACACCTTGCGTCGGGGAAACGCGGCCTTCTCAATCACAACCGTTTCCCAACCGGCGGCGGCGAGCCGCCGGGCGACCGCGCTTCCGGCGGGCCCCGCTCCAATCACGAGCGCGTCGGCCTCCGCGTGCATGCCTTCAACCGGCCCGAGGGTTACGTGGATGACTCCCCGCCCCTTCCCGAACGGCGATGAATTGATGACTGAAGAGTCCCGTCCGGTGCTCCCGCAGGCGCCACTCGCCTGCCGCGGGCCAAAGGCCGCTCAGTTCCCGCGACCGAAATCCCGCCCGGATGCTGACCACCGCGTCGTGACGCGTGACTTCGTTGCAACCCATCAGACCCAGCAGATGCCCCGCTCCGAGGACCATCCCGGTACGTCTCGGTTCACAGGCGACGAGCATCGCGAAGGAACGCGCCACCAGTTCGAAGAGCCGCCGGAGCTGCGGCGGCTCCAGGTGGTGGAGGAAGAAGTTGACGTACACGGCACCCGGCCCGGATGGCGACGCGGATTCCAGCCAATCCATGACGTCCGCGACCACGATCTCACTGCGCCATCCGGTGCGTTCGATCTCCATCAGGGCCGCGGGCGCGACCACGCGCATGCGGTCCACAAGGACGATCGTCCCGTACTTCCAGCGCGCGGAGAGGCGGTGTGCCACGCGCGCCGCGAGAAAGCCATCGCCGGCGCCAAGGTCCACGAGTCGCGCGGGAGGCGCCCCGGGAAAGGAGTCGAGCAGGGCCGCGGCGATCCGGCGGTCGTGACCCACGAGGCGGTTGATCCGGCGAAGATCCCGTCGCGAGGTCGCCGCGCGCGGATCCGAGGGATCCAGCTCGTCGAGGATCTCGGGTCTGACGCAACGCTCCATGTTCAGTCGATCTCGAGGAGCGCGCCGTGGCTGCTGAAACCCGCACCGAAGGACGCGAGCCACCAGAGCCCGCCGGGCACGTTCTCCGCCAGCGCGGCCTCAAGCACGAACAGGACGAACGGACTGCTCAGGTTCCCGTAATGACGCAGGACGCCGGCGCTGCGGCGGATATCGATCCGCGGGACATCGAGGCGCGACCCGATCGCGGTCAGCACGTCCCTTCCCCCCGCGTGCAGGATCCACCCGGTGATCCGCTCACGCCGGACCCCCGCCCCGCCCAGCACGTCGCCAAGGACGGTCTCGGCGTGCTTCGCCGCGAGCGCGGGCACCTGGCGCGCAAGGATGTTCCGCAGCATCCCTCCCCGGCTCTCGAAGCGGAGATAATCGCGATCGTCCGGACAGAGCACCGACCCGGCCGCTCTCCAGCGCACCCTGCGGCGGCCCGGCAGGGGATCGCGGGCGAGCACCGCCGCCGCGGCGCCATCCCCGAAGAGGCAGGCGCTGATGAGCACGCCGGGATCGTCGTCGAAGTACAGCGCGGCGCTGCAGACCTCCACGCAGATCGAGAGCACTCGGCGGGCCGCGCCCGAGTCGATGAGCGAACCGGCCGTGCGCAGGTTCGGCACGGCAGCCCCACATCCCTGCCCCACGAGGTCCAGGGCGAGAACACCCGGCGCCAGACCGAGTGACTCCGCGACATGGCTCGTGAGACCGGGACAGAGATAACCCGTGCATGTGCTGACCACGATGGCGTCGATGTCCTCGGCGCGAAGGCCGGCCGAGCCAAGGGCCTTCCGGGCCGCATCCGCTCCGAGTCGGGGAGCGTGGTGCGCGAAGCGCGCGTGCAGGGTGTCCGGATCGAGGGCGAACGCCTCCTCCAGGGACGCGAGCGCGAGGTGGCGGTGCTCGATGCCGTTGTCGCCGAGAAGGACCTTGCGAAGGATCGCACGCGAACGCGGCTGCAGGCGCTCCATCAGGTCCGTGCGACGGACCGCCTCCCAGCATTCCCGCTGGCTGTAGCGCGTGCGGGGAGCCGCTGTTCCCAGTGCGACGATGTACATGGCCGGCGCAACCTAGCAGCGTGCCGCGAACGCGCGAGGACAGTGAGAACCGATGCGGGCCTGTCGGGAAGGCACCGCCTGCGACAGGCCCGCGGAGCAGACGACGCGCCCGCGGCAAGGCACGGGCACGCATGCGATGGCTAGCGGGCGCTCGCGGTGAGCGGTGCGTCCCGGACGACGACGAGGCCGGCGTCGATGTACTGGCCGCCGCCGGTCTGACGGCAGTGAATGGCCATGACATTCCGGCCCGGGCGCAGGGCCCTGACGGCCTTCTCACTGAGGGCGACGGCGCGGTAGGACGTGGTGTATCCCTTCAACTCCGCCACACGCACTCCGTTGAAGTACACTTCGGCGTCCTCGTCGTGGTGAATGAAGAGCTGGAGTGACTCGGGATCGGCATCGGCGGGCAGCTCGAACTCGCGGCGGATCCAGATCTCGGAAGTCTGCCAGACGGTCCGCACGACGGTGCCGGGCGTGTTGCGCGTGCCGAATCCCGCAACGCCCTCACTCCAACCGGAGTCGTCGAAGTCCGGCGCGGCCCAGTCGCCGCCCGGAGAGCG
This sequence comes from uncultured Verrucomicrobiota bacterium, assembly GCA_964389135.1. GTDB lineage: Bacteria > Verrucomicrobiota > Verrucomicrobiia > Limisphaerales > CAIMTB01 > CAIMTB01. Next base: position 31,795 of record CAYMDA010000001.1, read on the forward strand.
GGTCGTGTACCGCCAGCGCACCTCGGCGTCGCGCGCGGACGGGACCACGACGGTGGCCACGGGCATCGGTGCCCAGTTCGACGCGCGGGTGACATCGCGGGAGGCGTACTTCGACCAGATGTCCGGATGGTAGAGCATCGGGAGGAACACGCCGCCGACGACCGGACGCGCCTGGAACCCGCGCTGGCGGCCGGTGACGGTGTCGTACCAGTCGGTCATCGGAACGCGCGACGGAGTCTCCTGCACCCACAGGTGTACGGGATCCACGAGTGATTCGAAGTCGGCGCGGTCCCCGGTGAGCGTGGCGCTCCAGACGATCCAGTCGAGCTTGGTGTAGGTGGCGCGGTTATCGAGGGGCAGCCCGTACTTGTTCTGCACGCGCTGGTAGAACCGCATCTCCTTCTGCATCACGCGAGGGGGGAAGTAGCCGAGGCCGAGGAGGCGATCCCAGACGAGGTTGTACTTCTGGCTCCATGTGCCAGGGCGGTCGAACGCGAGGCGGAAATGATCGCCGTCATCGGCGGCGTCGATCCACTTCATGGCGAACTCCTGGGCCACACGGGAGTACTCGGCGGCCCGCGCGGAGTCACCGCGCATCGCGCACAGCTTCGCGAAGGCCCCGAGGCCGCAGATGGCCTTGGCGCTGAGGTTGACGTTGTGCGCGAGGTGCCCCGCGAAGTCGTCGGTCGAGAGCTGGTTCTCCGGGTCGAATCCCTTCTCGCGAAGGTACGCGGCCCATCGCTCGAGGAGCGGCCAGTAGGCGCTGGCGAACTCGGCACTGCCCTCGAGCTGCGCGACCGCCGCCATCAGGATGAGCAGGTTGCCGGTTTCCTCGACCGGCATCTGGTTCTCCTCGGAATGCTCCCCGCCGCCATACACCTGCCCGTTGGCATGCGGATAGGTTCCGAGATCATGCGGGGCGAAGGGGAACTTCCACCGGTCCGAGTTCGCGTAGTTCAGGAACGGAACCAGGAACGACTTGGCGAGCGAGGGGCCGAACAGCAGGAACTGGGGCGACATGGGATAGAAGACATCCGAAGTCCCGATGCAGCCGTTGCTGAAGTTCTCCTTCGAGAAGGAGATCGGCTGACCATGGGCGTCGGCCACGAACTTGTTCGCGGCGAAGCACTGGCGGTACGCGAGCGCCGCGATGCGCGCGTACTTCTCGCCGCCCACGCGCGCGAGATCCTCCATCAGCTCGCGGTCGAACTCGGCGCAGCGCCGGGCGAGGTCCTCGTGCTCGCGCGCGGCGGCGATCAGGAGGTCGTCCGCGTCCCAGCCGTCGCGTCTCCAGTAGGGGCGCAGGTTCCGGTACATGTACTGGATCGAGTAGAGATCGTCGTACGCGAGGATCGCCGTGCGCGTGACGGCGCTGCGACCGACCTGCCCGAGGTTCATCACGACGGCGCCGCCGATGCGATCGGCATTGACCGGCCCCTTCACTTCCGCGGCGGTCAGCGTGCGCAGGCCGTTGTCCGCGAAGGCCCGCTGCAGGACGGGCCTTGAGGCGAAGGCGATCGTCTCGACGTGGGATTCCGGGGCGGCGACGTAGAAGTAGCCCCAGTCGATGCGCACGTCGTCTCCCTTCCGCGCGAGCACGGGCTGTTCGGTCGTGCCGATGCGGAACGCCCGCAGATCGCCGATCCGTTCCGGGTTCCAGTGAACCTCCTGGCCGGGCTCGTGGACCGCGATCTCTCCCGAGGCGTCGAGATAGATCTGCACCTCATGCTGCCGTCGATCCGTGGAGCGCACGTCCCATGTGAGATAGGTCACCGGCCGGGACAGCACGCTGATGTCCCACGGCAGCGCCGCCGTGGTGAAGGTGAGCGTCACCTCGATCCCGGCGCCGCGGAACCTGTAGATGGTGCGGGTGGGCAGCACCTCGAGGCCGATCTGCTCGAGCGCGGGCAGGCGTCGCGGATCGTTCCCCATGAGGCGGTAGGTCTGTCCATTGACGCGGATCAGTGCGCCGAGCGGCTGGGGCCGGCCGGTCCAGTGCCGGGTGGCGTCGTCATGCAGCCGGTCCGAGAAGGACCAGACGCTGAAGTAGGGATCGCACGCGATGAGCGGCGTGGCCGGGGGGATCAGGGCGTTCCCGCGGGCGCGGCGCGGCTCGGGCGGGGTGTAGAGCCGGCGGTTGGCCGCGGCGATGGTCTCGACGTCCATCTTGATGACCTCGCGGTCGTACGTGAGCAGGCCATTCACCTCGACCTCGACGTCGGTCGTCTGGGTGTAGACCGCTGCGGCGAGACCCGGCGCGCCCGTGAGCGGATGGAGCTGGTCGATCAGCTTCAGATAGGCGTCGGTGAGTTCCTCCACCGTCGTGTAGCTTCGATAACCCCAGTTGCGTTCGTCCTGCCACGTATGCCCCTTCAGCGGCAGACCGAGGCCGCCGTACTCGCCGAGGACGCCGGCGCGATCACGCTCGAGCGGGGGCGCGGCCGGCCCGGGATAGACATGGATGTCATGGACGTCGCCCACGCCGCGATCGGTCCAGCCGGAGGCGCTGTTGACGAGGCGGGTCGGATCCCAGCGCCGGACGAGGTCCGTGATGCGGGCGGTGTCCCACTGTCCCCAGCCCTCGTTGTAGGGAACCCACATCACGATGCAGGGATGATTGTAGAGCCCCTCGATCATCCGCCGCAGCTCGAGCTCGAACTGGGCGCCGGACTCCGGCGAGCGCGTGATGTCGGGGTCGTTGTGGCCGATGTACTTCTCGCCGCTGGGCATGTCCTGCCACACGAGCAGGCCGAGGCGATCGCACCAGTAATACCAGCGCGCCGGTTCCACCTTCACGTGCTTGCGGGCCATGTTGAACCCGAGCTTCTTCGTGATCTCGATGTCGTAACGGAGCGCCTCGTCGGTGGGCGCGGTGTAGAGGCCGTCCGGCCAGAAGCCCTGGTCGAGCGGGCCGAACTGGAACAGGGGCTTGTTGTTGAGGAACAGCCGGTTGATCCCGGCGGCGTCCCGCGCGACAGCGATTTTGCGCAGGCCGAAGTAGCTCCGGACCCGGTCCACGGTCTCGCCGGCGCGCGTCACGGTCACCTCGAGGTCGTAGAGATGCGGATCGTCGGGCGACCACAGTCGCGGCTGCGGAATGCGCAGGGTGGCGCGCGGCATCGCCTCGCCGCGGTCGCGCCCGATCTCGGCGGCGGCGATCTCCCGATCGCCCGCAAGCGCCCGGACGCGGACGGTCGCGTCACCCGCCTGCGCCACGTCAACGGCCACGCTCACCGTCCCGGAATCGATGTCCGGCACGATGCGGAGCGCCTGCAGATGCGTCTCGTGGACGGGTTCCAGCCAGACGGTCTGCCAGATGCCGGTCGTCGGGGTGTACCAGATCCCCTCCGGCTGGCGGACCTGCTTGCCCCGCGGCTGGTAGCCGGCGTCGGATGGGTCCCATACCGCCACCACGATCTCCTGCTCGCCATCCGGACGAAGCGCGTCGGTGATGTCATGCGAGAAGGCGTCGTAGCCGCCCCGGTGCGGTTCGAACCGGGTCCCGTTCACCCACACCACCGTCTCCCAGTCCACCGCCCCGAAGTTCAGCCGCACCCTGCGGCCCTTCCAGGCCTCGGGCAGCTCGAACGTGCGGCGATACCAGAGGCGCCGATCCGGCCCCACCTGCTTCATCACGCCGGAGAGGGCCGACTCGACCGGGAACGGCACGAGGATGTCGCCGTCCCACGCCTCGGGCCGCGCGGCATCGCGCGGAATGATCGCGTACTTCCAGAGGCCGTTCAGGTTCAGCCAATCCTCGCGGACCAGTTGCGGCCGCGGATACTCCGGGTGCACGCGATCCGGGGAGACGTCCTTCGCCCAGCGTGTCATCAGGCGGCCCGCGGCCGGCTGCCAGTCCGCCGCCGCGCCGGAGTGGGCGGCGAGCAGACACACGGTGGCGAAGATGATCGGGATACCTCGAAGCAAGCGTTGGGGGTGCATGATCATTGGCGTTAATCTGCGGGGCGGGTGTTTTCCGGCCAGTGAACAGTGGCGAAACGCACGTGCACGGTTGCGGGAACGGCCAAGCCCCGGCGCGCCGGCACTCGCGATGTCGCATCAACGCATCCGGATGACTTGATTTGTTCCCGCACAACCGGCAGGCTGGCCCCGCGGTTGCGGTCCAACATGTCATGAAGCCGACGGAAATTCATCCCCTCGAACGCGCCCTGCGCGAACGCATCGTCCTGCTCGATGGAGCCATGGGCACCATGGTCCAGCGGTTTCGTCTGGACGAAGCCGCGTTTCGGGGACGGCGGTTTGCCGACTGGCGGGGGAAGGATCTCAAGGGCAACACGGAGCTGCTGCAGCTCACCCGTCCGGACGTGATCGAAAGCATCCACCGCCAGTACCTGGAGGCGGGCGCCGACATCATCGAGACGAACACCTTCACCGCCACGACGATCGGCCAGCACGAGTTTCTCTATCGCAAGCATCCGATCGGCCGGAAGGACCAGGCGTTCTTCGACGAGGTGATCGAGGATCCGTTCCTGCGGGAGACGGTGGCGGAGATGAACCGCGCCGCGGCGCAGATCGCGCGCAGGGTGGCGGACGAGGTTTCGGATCGAACCGGGCGTCAGCGGTTTGTCGCCGGGGCGATCGGTCCCACCTCCGTGACCGCGTCCATCTCCCCGGACGTGAGCGACCCGGGATTTCGGGCGATCCGCTTCGACCAGCTTCGGCGCGCGTATGGCGAACAAGTGCGGGCGCTGCTCGACGGCGGGGTGGACCTGCTCCTGCTCGAGACGATCTTCGACACGCTGAACGCGAAGGCGGCGCTGTTCGCGATCGACGAAGTGCTGGAGGAACGCGGCCTTGCGCGCCCGCCGGGCGGGAGCCCGCGCATCCCGGTGATCATCTCGGGGACGATCACGGACCGCTCGGGGCGAACCCTCACGGGGCAGACGCCCCTGGCGTTCTGGCATTCGGTCATGCACGCGCGCCCGCTTGCCGCCGGACTGAACTGCGCGCTGGGTCCGCGCGAGATGCGGCCTTACGTGGAGGAACTGGTGAAGGGCATCCCCGTGTTCACCTGCTTCTATCCGAACGCGGGGCTGCCGGATCCGCTGTCGGAGACGGGTTTTCCCGAGACGCCGGAGTCCCTTGCCCCGCAGCTTCGGGAGTGGGCGGAGAACGGGTGGCTCAACCTGGTGGGCGGCTGCTGCGGAACGACGCCGGCCCACATCGAGGCGATCGCCCGGGCGGTGCGGGACTTCGCGCCGCGCACGCCGCCGGAGGTTCCCCCGGCCCTTCGACTGAGCGGGCTGCTGCCGTTCGAGGTGTCCTCGGGTCCGGCCGCCGGGGAAGGCGGCGACGCGGGCGGTTCCGCCGCGCGGAGTTTCATCATGATCGGCGAGCGCACCAACGTTGCCGGCTCGCCGAGGTTCAAGGCGCTCATTCTCGAGGGGAAGTACGAGGAGGCGCTCGCCATCGCCCGGCAGCAGGTCGAGAACGGAGCGCAGATTCTCGACGTCTGCATGGACGAGGGGATGCTGGATGGCGCCGCGGCGATGACGCGCTTCCTGCTGCTCGCGGGGGCGGAACCGGACATTGCGGCGGTGCCGTTCATGGTGGACTCCTCCAAGTGGTCCGTTCTCGAGGCGGGGCTGCGATGCATGCAGGGCCGCGGGGTCGTGAACTCGATCTCACTCAAGGAGGGCGAGGAGAAGTTCCTCGAGCAGGCGCGCCTGATCCGCCGGTACGGCGCGGCCATGGTCGTTATGGCCTTCGACGAGCGCGGGCAGGCGGACACGTTCGAGCGGCGGATCGAGGTGTGCCGCCGTTCGTACGAGCTGCTGACGCAGAAGGCGGGGATTCCTCCCGAGGACATCATCTTCGATCCGAACGTCCTCACGGTCGGGACGGGCATCGACGAGCACGCCAACTACGGCGTCGATTTCCTGCGGGCGACGCGGTGGATCAAGGAGAACCTGCCCGGCGCGCGCGTGAGCGGCGGCATTTCCAACGTCAGCTTCAGCTACCGCGGGAACCAGGCGGTGCGCGAGGCGATGCACGCGGCCTTCCTGTACCATGCGATCCGCGCGGGGCTGGACATGGGAATCGTCAACGCGGGCGTGCTCGCGGTGTACGAGGAGATTCCGAGGGAGCTGCTGGAGCGGGTGGAGGACGTGCTGCTGAACCGGCGCCCCGACGCGACGGAACGCCTGGTGGCCTACGGCGAGGAACTCAAGGCGCGGCAGGGCGGCGCGCGCCCGGACGCGGCGCGCGAGGAGGAACTCTGGCGCTCGGAACCGGTGGAGAAGCGGCTGGAGCACGCCCTGGTGAAGGGCATCGACACCTACATCGAGCAGGACACCGAGGAGGCGCGGCAGAAGCTCGGACGGCCCCTCGCCGTGATCGAGGGCCCGCTCATGGCCGGGATGAACGTGGTGGGAGACCTGTTCGGCGCGGGGAAGATGTTCCTGCCGCAGGTCGTGAAGTCCGCGCGCGTGATGAAGAAGGCGGTGGCCTATCTCACGCCGTTCATGGAGGCGGAGAAGGAGGCGGCGGCCGCGGCGGGCAACGCGGTTCGCGCCGCGGGCCGGGTGCTGCTCGCCACCGTGAAGGGCGACGTGCACGACATCGGCAAGAACATCGTCGGCGTGGTGCTGGGCTGCAACAATTACGAGGTCGTGGACCTCGGCGTCATGGTTCCCGCCGAGCAGATCCTCAACGTGGCCCGGGAGCGCTCGGTGGACATCATCGGCCTGAGCGGGCTGATCACGCCGTCGCTCGACGAGATGAGCCACGTGGCGCGCGAGATGGAACGGCAGGGCCTGCGCCTGCCGCTGCTGATCGGCGGCGCCACCACCAGCAAGGCGCACACGGCGGTGAAGATCGCGCCGGCGTACAGCGCGCCCGTCGTGCACGTGCTCGACGCCAGCCGCGCCGTGCCCGTGGTGAGCTCGCTGCTGAGCGACACGGAGCGCGACGCCTTCGTGGGCAGCATCCGCGCCGAGTACAAGCGGCTGCGGGAGCAGCACGCGGGCGCCCGCAGCGAACTCATCCCGCTCGAGGAGGCGCGCCGGCGCGGGCTGCGCCTGCAGTGGGACGGGTATGCACCCCCCACGCCGGAATTCACCGGCGTGCGCGTCCTCGACTCGTCCAGGGACCGCACGAACGTGATCCGCGTCACGTGCGAGGACCTCGTGCCCTACATCGACTGGTCCCCGTTCTTCCACACATGGGAGCTCCGCGGACGCTATCCGTCGATCCTTGACCATCCGCGGCACGGCGAGGAGGCGCGCAAGCTCTTCAATGAGGCGCAGCAGCTCCTGAAGGACCTCATCGCCAAGGACGCGCTGCGGCTCCGGGGCGTTTACGGGTTCTTCCCCGCGCAGCGCGACGGGGATGACGTCATCGTGTTCACGGACGACTCGCGCACGCGCGAGCGCCTCCGCTTCCACTTCCTCCGGCAGCAGACCGCGAAGGAGGACGGCAAACCCTACTTCTGCCTCGCGGACTTCGTGGCCCCCGCGGGCGCGCCCCCGGATTACATCGGGGCGTTCGCGGTCACCTCCGGCCACGGCCTGCGGGAGCTCGTGCTTTCCTTCAAGGCGGGCCACGATGACTACAACGCCATCATGGCGGAGGCGCTGGCCGACCGGCTGGCGGAGGCCTTCGCGGAGTTCCTGCACCAGAGGGTGCGCCGGGAATGGGGTTACGGCCGCGACGAGTCCCTGACGAACGAGGAACTCATTGAAGAGCAGTACCGCGGCATCCGTCCCGCCGCCGGGTACCCTGCCTGCCCGGACCACACGGAGAAGCGGCTGCTGTGGGAACTGCTCGACGCCGAGAACGCCGCCGGCATCCAGCTCACGGAGAGCTTCGCCATGTATCCCGGCTCCAGCGTCAGCGGACTGTACTTCTCGCATCCGGACTCGAAGTACTTCGCCGTCGGCAAGCTGGGGCGTGACCAGGTGGAGGATCTGGCGCGCCGGAAGGGAATGAGCCTTGCGGAATGCGAGCGGTGGCTCGGGCACTGGCTCGGCTACGATCCGGAACCCGCCGCGGTGGTGGCGGGCTGACCGGGGGACGCGGAGGTCAGCCGGTCTTCTCTGGCGGCGCGAGCGGGAGGAGCATCTGGAAGGCCCGGGCGTCCACCAGTCCCGAGACGCCGATGCCCAGGAGCCTCAGCGGCCGCGTGACCAGCCTTTCGCGCGCGAGCAGGTGGCACGCGAGGCGGTAGAGATCGCGCGCCTCCGTGACGGGATCCTCGAGGGAGATCTGGCGGGTCAGCGTGCGGAAGTCGCCGTAGCGCACCTTGACCTGGACCGTCATGGCCGCGAGCCGCCGGCGGCGGAGCTTCGCGGCGACCTCCCCGGCCTGTTCGCGAAGGCACCTCCGCAGCGTGGGCCGGTCGTCGGTGTCGCGGAGGAACGTGTTCTCGCTGCTGATGCTCCGCACGGTGTCCTCGAGCTCGAGCGGCCGATGATCCTCGCCGAGCGCGAACCGCCGGAGCTCCGCATGCCACGATCCGACGGCCTCGGCGAGGTCACCCCGGTAATCCTGGAGGTCACCCACGGTGCGGATGCCGAGGCGCAGCAGGGCCTGTTCCGTGACCCGGCCCACGCCGTGCAGCACGCGCACCGGCAGCGGACGCAGGAAGGCGGCCTTGTCGCGCTCGTGGATGACCGTGAGACCGTCCGGCTTCCTGAAGTCGCTCGCGAGCTTGGCGAGCAGCTTGTTCGCGGCGATGCCCACGGTGGTGGTCAGACGCCGCTCGGCGCGGACACGCTCCTTCACCCTGCGCGCGAGCGGAACGGCGGCGTCCAGCGCGGCGTCCGGATCATCGAGGGAGAATCTTGCCGAGACATCGACATACGCCTCGTCGATCGAGACCTGCTCGATCGCGTCGCCCGCGACCTCCCGGAGGATTGCCATGACGCGCCGGGACTCCTCCTTGTACTTCTCCATGCGGACCGGGAGGAAGATGCCGTGGGGACAGAGCCGGCCGGCGGTAACGCTCGGCATCGCGGAGCGAACGCCGAATCGCCTCGCCTCGTAGCTGGCGGCGCACACGACGCCCCGGCGCGAGGGCGGCGCCCCCACGATGACCGGCAATCCCCGCAGCTCGGGGCGGTCCCGCTGCTCCACGGACGCGTAGAAGGCATCCATGTCGAGGTGAAGGATCACGCGGCTCATGGAACGGAGTCATGGGCGGGCGGCAGCGGCAGCACGCGCCACTGCCCCTCCGCGAGGTCGCCCAGGGTGAAGTCGCCGAACCGCGGCCGGTGCAGCCGGACGACGATCCATCCCGCCGCGGCGAACATGCGTCGCACCTGGTGAAACTTCCCCTCCGTGAGCGTGAGGCGCGCGTCGCGGTCCGAGAGAATCTCCAGCCGGGCGGGACGGCAGGGGCGCGGTTCGTCGGGAAGCCGCAGCGTGCCCGAGGCGAACAGGGGGACGAGTTCGGGGCGGAGATCACGGTCCACGGTGACTTCGTACTCCTTCTCCACGTGCCGGCGCGGCGAAGTCCAGCGATGAACCAGGTCGCCCTGGTCCGTCAGCAGGATCAGGCCCGTCGTGTCGCGGTCGAGGCGGCCGACCGAAGTGATCGCGGGATTGCGCCGGCTCCAGCGATCCGGAACCAGCTCGTAGATCGTGCGGCCTTCCCGGGTGTCGCGGCTGCAGACGAATCCACGGGGCTTGTTGAGCATCGCGAGGAGGCCGTCGGGCGCCTCCACGGGTTCCCCGTCCACGAGCACGTCCGCGGGCGCGACGCGCTCGAGCGCATCGCGAACCGCGGCCCCGCCCCTGTGCGTCACCCGTCCGGCGCGGATCCATGCGGCAGCCTCGCGGCGCGAACAGTAGCCGTAGCGCGAAAGAAGCTGGTCCGCGCGCAGGAGCGGCTGGTTGTGGCGTCTCGTCACCGCGCCACCCTAGCAGGCCCCGCGCAATCGATGAATGCCGCGGAGCGGAGCCCGCGCCGGGTCACGCCGTGCACCCGGCGTGGCCCCCCGGCCGCGGCCGCGCCCGCGCTGGTCATGGGCGCCGGTTCGGCTAGGCTCCCGCGCCGATGACGGAGAACGATGTTCTGGCGGTTTTCAGGGACACCGGCGCGCTGCTGGAGGGGCATTTCATCCTGCGAAGCGGACTGCGGAGCAGGCAGTACTTCCAGTGCGCCCTCGCGCTTCAGGAAATGCCGATCGTGGAGCGACTCGGCGGCGCTCTGGCCGAACGTGTGCGTCACCTCGCCGTTCGCACCGTCATCGCACCCGCGATGGGCGGGCTCGTGATCGGACAGGAGGTCGCCCGCCAGCTTGGAGTCCGGTTCATCTTCGCGGAGAAGGAGGACGGCAGGCTGGTGCTGCGCCGCGGATTTCAGCTCGGCCCGGGAGAGCGCGTGCTCGTGGTGGAGGACGTGGTGACGCGCGGCGGCCGGGTTCAGGAGACCATCGACATCGCGCGCGGCCGCGGGGCGGAGGTGGCGGGCGTCGCCATGCTCGTGGACCGCTCCGGGGGGAGCGTGGATTTCGGGGTGCCCGCCTTCTCCCTGCTGCGGCTGCAGGTCGAGACCTTCTCCCCGGACAACCTCCCGCCGGACCTCGCGGGCATCCCGCCTGTGAAGCCCGGCAGCTGACCGGGAGGGATCACTCGGCCGCGAGGTCCGGCTGCGTGGTGGCTTCGACCTTTCGGACGACCATGGCGAGCAGCGGACTGTAGTTGCGGCTCCGCTCGTCGAGGTAGCCCCCGTCGCGGGCGGCCCTGCTCCATGCCGCGGCCTCGGCGAATCGCCGCTGGCGCCAGAGGGTCTCGATCACGAGGTACAGCACCCTTCCCGGGGCCTGGTAGTCGAAGTCGAACCGTCCGACCTGCGGCGCGCCGGATGTCTGGAGGAACGCGGCCGTGGCGTACTCGAAGAAGCGTTCGTCCTCGCCGCGATCCCACGCGATCTCGGCGAGTCGAAGCTGGTGAGACTGCCGGTGGAGGGAATCGACCTCGACCAGCCGCTCGAGGACGGCGACGAGCTCATCGGTCGGCGGCTGGTAGAAGGCGGATCGCAGATAGCGGTAGGCGTGCATGAGATGACGCGAATAGATGCGCAGGGCCTCCGGCTGTTCCTCCGCGCCGGCGAACATCTCCTCCCGCGCGAGCGCCATGCGCTGCGCCTCGAGTTCGGCGATCGAGAGCGGGAAATCGAGCTTCGCGGAATACTCGGCGACGAGCGTGGATCCCGGATCCATCTCGCGCCACCGCTCGACGATCGAGCGCAGGATCTGGGGATGCGGCAGCTCGAAGGACGTGTAGAAGAGGGCGAACGACTGCGCGTCGGCGAGCGTGAAGGGATGCCTCTCGAGGTGCGCGCCGAGCAGGGTGGCGGGGCGGCGCAGCGCCGTCTCGTTGAACGTTTCGTGGAGCGTCGCCCGGTTCCGGACGAAGAACGCCCGCTCCGCGAGGTACTCGAGCGTCGGGAAGAAATCGCTGTGCCGCGGAAGGTCGAGGGGCGGGATGAAGGCGGTGTTGAACTGCGAGATGATCTGGAGACTGAGCAGGACGGAGAGCCGGTAGATGTCGGCGCGCTGGATGTCCGCGAGCACGGACGGATGCGCGAACCGCTCCTCGAGCGCGTCGAGGTTCGGCTCGTGGGGTTCGACCGTGCCGACGAGCAGCAGATCGCCCGCGAGCGTCTGCCACACGGAGGCGAACGGGAAGACGGACGTGAACGTCGCGAGGACCGTCTGGAAGGTCTTGTCGTCACTCTCGTAGATCTGAACCCACTGGGCCATCAGCCCGCCGGGGCGCAGGCTCGCGCGGCAGGTCTCGTAGTATTCGAGGCTGAACACCCCCGACACGCCGGCCATCCACGGGTTGGACGGCTCGCTGATGATGACGTCGTAGGTCCGGCCGGAGGTGCGCATGAACGACTTCGCGTCGTCGATGATCACGTCCACGCGGGGATCATCGAGCGCCCCGCGGTTGTACGGCGCGAAGGCGGTGCGGGCGGCATCGCGCACGTCCGGCGAGATTTCGACGGCGTCCACCCTCTGCACGGTGGGATGGGTCAGGGCCGCGCCGCAGGTGATGCCGCTTCCGATGCCGACCACGAGGACCTCGGAGGAATCCGGCTTGAGCAGGAGGGGAATGTGCGCGGCGAGCAACTGCGTCGGAAGATCGCCGCGGCTGGTGGCGTCGGCCTTGCCGTTGACGCGCAGGGTCAGCTCGATCTCCCCGGTGGCGACATTGGTCCAGCTGTGCACCTGCACGGTGGACCCCGCCCCGTCGCGATGAAAGCGCACGTCCACCTGTCCGACGGCGTCGAGGTACTGGCCCACGTTGCCGGGCGGGGTTCGCACGCGCCAGAGCCCCATGGAAAACGCCCGTTCCCACGTGGCGTCGAGGCTCAGGTGGGCGATGGCCATCAGGCCCGCGACGATCACGGGTGAGCCGGCGACCACGGCCGTGCGCGCCGCGGGCCGGCCGCGCAGGAGCACGGCGAGCGCGATGGCGAGATTGATGCCGATCCCGAGCGCGAACGCCTTGGCGAGGCCGAGCAGCGGAAGAAACACAAGCCCCGTCAGCGCCGCACCGAGGACCGTTCCCACCGTGTTGATGGAGAACACCAGTCCGACGCTGCGGCCCGTGCGCGCCAGTTCCGCGGTGGCAACCCGGCTCGCGAGGGGGAGCGTCATGCCGAGGCACAGAGCCGGGATGAACATGACCGCGAAACAGATCGTGAACTGCGCGGCCTGATAGAACCCGTGGGTCGCGGGGCTTCGAGCGATCACCGACCCCAGTCGCACAAAGGCGAAGGGCAGCAGGTGATAGAAGAACATCGAGGCGAAGAGCGTCCCGGCCAGCGCGAGCTCCGCCCATCCGAACGCGTCGAAGGTGCGTCGCAGCCGGCGCCAGCGCCCGATGATCCATGCGCCGGCGGCGATGCCCGTGATGAATGTCACGAGCATGATTGAGAACGCGTGGGTCGAGGAACCGAGCGCCAGCGCGAGGACACGCGTCCACACCACCTCGTAAAGCATCGCGACGAACCCGGAGAATCCGGCGGCGGCGATGGCGAGGCGGAGTTCCCAGGGCGAATACGCCTCATCCGCAGCGGGCGCCGGCGCGATCGCGGACGACTGCGCCACGGCCGCGGCGGCGGTGCCTTCGCGCAGTCCGGCCGCGACCACGAGCGCGACGGCGCCCACGACCACGTTCATGATCGCGCCGCCCAGGACGGTGGCATCGAGCCCGAACCGGGGCACCCACCAGAAATCCGCGATGAACACGCCGAGCACGGCGCCCGCGCTGTTCACGAAGTACAGGCCCGCCACCCGCTCGCGGAGCTCTCCGAGCGAGCGGGTCACGAGCCGCGTGAGCACCGGAAGCGTGCCGCCCATGAGCGTGGTCGGCGCGAGGATCATCGCGAAGCTGAAGATGAACTTCAGGGCGAGCAGCCATGCGCTCCCGGCCACGCCCCCCCGCGCGAGGAACTCATACGCCCGCCGCGCCCAGTCGAAGTACACCGGGAAGAAGACCGCGTACACCGCGATGCCGATCTCGAGCCACGCGTACAGCGCGAGCGGGCGCGCCACGCGGTCGGCATAGCGTCCCAGCCATGCGTTCCCCAGGGCGAGTCCCCCCATGAACGCGACCAGCACCGCGACGACCGCGTAGCTCGTGTGGCCGAGGATCAGCGCCAGGTACCGGAACCACGCGACCTGGTACACCAGGCCCGCGGCGCCGGAGAGCAGCAGACAGACAAAAGCGGTGGGATACAGCCACCGCGCGGAGAGCTTCATGTGGCCGCGACAATAGTTGGCACGCGAAACGCGTCGCAACGTTGAGCTGAAGGGGCGGCACACGCATGCTGCAGCCCACCCGTCGCCGGCGGCGCCCCGAACACCGGGATCGCGCCCTCGCGAGGCGAACCGCGACACATGCTGAGCGAACTCCTGGCAGCACTCGCGGCGCTCAGCGCGCTGCTGATGCTCTGGCAATGGGCCGCGGGCGTCTGTTTTCCGCTCGATCGCCGCCGCCCGGCGCCCGCGCGGCAGCCGTTCGTGAGCGTTCTCAAGCCGGTCAAGGGCAACGATCCCGGCACCGCGGAGGCGCTCGAGAGCTGGGTCCGCCAGGCCTACGGGGGCGAATGGGAGATTCTCTTCGGGGCGGATCGTGCCGACGACCCCGCCGTGCCGGTCGTGGAGGCGATCCTCGCCCGCCACCCGGGGGCACGCGCGCGGCTGGTGGTCTGCTCGGCGGACCTCGGCGCGAACGGCAAGATCAGCAGCCTGATTCAGATGGCACGCAAGGCCCGCGGCGAGTGCCTCGTGCTGAGCGACGCCGACGCGAGGGCGCCGGAAGACCTGCTGACCCAGATGATCGCGCTCCTGGAGGAGCCCGGGGTCGGGCTCGTCCACTGCCTGTACCGCCTCACGGGCGCCACGACCACCGCCACCCGCTGGGAGGCGTTCATGGTGAACGCCGACTTCTGGAGCCAGGTCCTGCAGAACCGAACCCTCGGTCCCCTGCGCTACGGCCTCGGCGCCAGCATGGCGCTGCGGCGGGCCGACCTCGAAGCCATCGGGGGGTTCGGCCCGCTCGCGAACGTGCTCGCGGACGACCACGAGCTGGGCAGGCGCCTCGTCGCCCATGGCCGGCGCACGCGCCTGTGCCCGGTGGTCGTGGACTGCCTCCAGGCGCCCTCCGGATGGCGGGGTTCATGGCAGCATCAGCTCCGCTGGGCCGTGACGATCCGCGCCTGCAAACCCCTGCCGTTCGCATCGAGCATCCTCGCGAACGGCACTCTCTGGCCGCTGCTCTGGCTCGGGAGCTCGCGCTCGATGAGCGTCTGCGTCGTCGCGGGAGGCATGATCGTGCTCCGCATCATGCAGGCCCTGCACCTGCACGCCCGGTTCACCCGCCGCCGCGGGGAGGCGCGATGGTGGATGCCGCCCTTGAAGGACCTCCTCCAGGTCGCCCTGTGGGCGGGCGCCTTTCTCTGCCGGCACGTGCGGTGGCGGGACCGCCGCTTCCGCGTGACCCGCGACGGTCGCCTCCTGCGCGAGGAGCTTTCCAAGGCCGGAAAGGCGGCATGCGCGCAACCTCGGGCGCCCGCGCCGTCCGCCCGGCCGCAGACCCCATCCGGCCTGATGAGGTCCTCTTCGTGACTTGGTGCCTGGCCCGCGGACTGCTAAGCTGTCGGACGCGACCTGAGCGATGCCGGAAAAAACCATCAACGAGATACCGCGGCCGCTGCGCGAGCAGTTCGAGCGCGGAATGGACGCGTACAACAAGGAGAACCTCGACTACGCGATCACGCTGTTCACGGCTGTCCTGCAGAAGGAACCCGCGTTCTACCAGTGCCGCGAAGCGCTGCGGGCCGCGCAGTTCCGGCGCCGCAGCGGCAAGAGCGGGTTGTTCAGGCGCCTGCTCGGACAGGCCTCGCCCGCCCTCGCGAAGGGGCAGATCCTGCTGCGCACCAATCCTGTGGAGGCGATTCACCAGGCGGAGCTCGTGCTCAATGAGCATCCCAGCCACTCCGGGGCGCATGACCTGCTCGCCCGCGCCGCGATGGCCTGCGACCTGCCCCGCACGGCGGTGCTCTCCCTCGAGATCGTCTTCAAGAACTCCCCGGGCGACCGCGACGTGGCCATGAAGCTCGCCCGTGCCCTGATCGCAGCCGGGCAGACCGAGCGGGCGGACAAGATCTACGCGGACCTGCTCGCCGCGAACCCGAACGACATCGAGGTCGCCCGCGCCTACAAGGACCTCGGCGCGAGCCGCACGCTGAGCGACAAGGGATATGCCGCCCTCGGCGGGGGCCAGGGCAGCTTCCGGGACGCCCTGCGGGACCGCGAACAGGCCGCCACGCTCGAGCAGGAGGGCCGCCACTTCCACGAGGAACGATCCGCCGAGCGCCTCCTCGCCGAGTACGAGGGGCGGCTTCGACTGGAGCCGGGCAACATGAAGATCCTGCGCAACATCGCGGAGCTGCATGCGCAGATGAAGGACTTCGACCGCGCCCTCGAGACCTACGAGCGCATCGTGGCCGCCGAGGGCGCCGGCGATCCGTCCCTTCAGAAGGCGATCGCCGACACCACCGTCCGACGGTTCAACCATCGCATCGAACAGCTCGATCCGCAGTCGCCGGACTACGCGGAGCAGCGGGCGCGGCTCGAGGCGGAGCGCGACGAGTTCGAACTGTCGAACTGCCGCATGCGCGCGGAGCGGTACCCGACCGATCTCGGCATCCGGTTCGAGCTCGGACAGCTCTACTACAAGGCGGGCCGGTACACGGAGGCCATCCAGGAACTCCAGAAGGCACAGGCCCATCCCCATCGCCGCATCGCCGCCATGAGCCTCCTTGCGAAATGCTTCGCGCGCCGCGGCATGTACGACCTCGCGAGCCGCACGCTCCAGAACGCCATCAAGGAGAAGCCGGTGTTCGACGACGAGAAGAAGGACCTGGTGTACGACCTCGCGTGCGCGCTCGAGAAGATGAACCGGCGCGACGAGGCGCTGGAGCAGTTCAAGCTGATCTACGAGACCGACATCGGCTACCGCGATGTCGCGGAGCGCGTGGACGCCTACTACGCGAGCCAGGGAGCGGCCGACACCGAGCCCTGACCGAATCCCGCCGACGAGCTCACCGATCGCGTTCGAGCAGGTAGCGCGCGATCGCCTCGAGTGCCTGCGCACGCCCGCGGAACGGCGCGAGACTCTCGAACGCGGCACGGGTGAGCTGCTCCGCGATCCTCCGTGACTTCTCCAGCCCGACGATGGCCGGGTAGGTGGCCTTCTGGGAGCGAACGTCCTTCCCGGCGGTCTTGCCGAGCTGCTCCGTGGTCTGGGTGACGTCGAGGATGTCGTCAATGACCTGGAACGCGAGGCCGACGTTGTAGCCGAAGGCGCTCAACGCCTCGAGCTGGCGCGGGGTGCAGTTGGCGCTCATCCCACCGAGCCGCACCGACGCGCGCAGCAGCGCGGACGTCTTCCGCTCGTGGATGTAGCGAAGTTCGCGCTCGGTCAGCCGGCGCCCCTCCCCCTCGAGATCGGCGACCTGCCCCGCAATGAGCTGGAGCGATCCCGCCGCAAAGGCGAGTTCCCGGATCTGCGCCGCGACGGGATAGCGCGGCGGCGCGGGCGTCGTCGCGAGGATCTCGAACGCGCCGGTGAGGAGCGCGTCCCCGGCGAGGATGGCGACCCCCTCTCCGAAGACCTTGTGGTTGGTGGGCATCCCGCGCCGGAAATCGTCGTTGTCCATGGCGGGGAGGTCGTCGTGGATCAACGAGTAGGTATGGATGCACTCGACGGCGCAGGCGGCGGGCAGCGCCCTGTCGATCGTCCCCCCGCACGCCTCCGCCGCCGCGAGGACGAGCGCGGGCCGGATGCGCTTTCCGCCGGCGAAGAGGCTGTAACGCATCGCCTTGTGCAGGGTGGCCGGCCGGGTTGCGGCGCGCGGAAGATACCCGTTCAGCGCGCGGTTCACCGTGTCGGTGCGCGCCTTCAGGTAGGCCTTCAGGTCGAACGGGTCGTGGGGACGCCGGCCCCTGGGTGCGACGGACGCCATGAGCGCACAGGTTGTAGGGGGCCTTCCGGCGCGGCGGCAAGCGAAGTTTGAAGTTGCCACGTGCCTGCAGGGTTTTAACTTACACGGCCCGCTGATTTCAGCGGACGAATCGACCGTGAACGCCGAACTGATGCGCAAAGCCCTTGAGAAGGTGGGCAATCCCAACGTGCTCGTGAACCTTGTCTCCAGGCGGGTCCGCCAGCTCAACAGCGGCGGAGGCGGACTCGGTCGTCCCCTCGTTCACGCCCCGCCCCACATGGGTGTCGCGGACATCGCCATGCTCGAGATTGTGGAGGACAAGATTACGGCGGAACCCGCCCTCGACGAGATCGAGGCCGAAACATCCCGCAAGCGGCGCCGCCGCACGACCGGGCCGACCGGCGCCGTCCTCACCGGAGGCGTCAGCAGCGTCTCCCAGTAGCCTTGCGATCGCGCGCCGCGGGCGCGCGGTCCGTTCCATTCCCGGGATCCTGCCGCGGGCCGCGGGATCGCCGTCTTCCCCCGGGATTCACGGATGGGCTCCCGCCTGCGGCAGTCGCCCGCGGCGCCCATCCCGCGAAGCAAGGGATGCACGTGAAATGGCCAACATTCTGACCAACTCCAAGGCGCGCCGGGACTATCACATCCTCGAGACCTATGAGGCCGGCATCGTGCTCAAGGGCACCGAGGTGAAGGCGCTGCGCGCGGGACTCGGCCAGATCACGGACGCCTTCGCGCGGGTCGAGAACGGCGAGATGTGGCTGCACAACGCCCACATCGACGAGTACAGCTTCGGGAACCGCCAGAACCACGTGCCAAAGGCGCCACGCAAGCTGCTGCTTCACCGCAGGGAGATTCGCAGGATCCAGGAGCTCGCCTCGATCAAGGGACACGCAGTGGTCCCCCTTGCCTTCTACTGGAACAAGGGCCGCGTGAAGGTCACGCTCGGAGTCGGCCGCGGCAAACAGCAGTTCGACAAACGCGAGGACATCAAGCGCCGGGACACCGAACGCGACCTCCGCCGCGCCATGAGCACGCGACCGCCCGTCGTCTAGCCCGCGGGGCGATCCCGGCGGACGCCCCGATCCCTCCGCGCGGGCGCCCGACGCGCCCCTTCCCTGCTCCCGCAGCCCCTGTCGGACGCGCTGAAACTTTCCACACGGCGGGCGTGTTCTGGCCGCATCGGGGACTGACCCCGGTGCAGCATCCCAGAACTCACATGAAGACCATGCTTCGGAAATCCCTCGCGCTCGTCCTGCTCAGCGCAGCCCTGCCCCTCGCGGCCCAGGATCCGTCGTCCCCGGGCCAGGTTGACTTCGGCACGTTCGAGCCGCCGGGGTCGGGGGGGCAGTTCGTCGAGATCAACATCAAGGGCGAACTCATCGGCTTCGCCGCCCGCCTGACCGAGCGGCACGAGCCGAAGATCGCGGAGCTTATCCGGACCCTGAAGGGCCTCCGCGTCAACGTCATCGGTGTGGATGACAGCAATCGTGACACCCTCGCCCAGCGAATCCGCGCCCTGCGCTCGAACCTGAGCGAGCGCGGCTGGGAGCGGATCGTGACCGTCCAGGAGAACGGACAGGACGTCGGCGTGTACCTGAAGCACGGCGCGGAGGACACCATCGAGGGTGTCGTCATCACGGTGCTCGACGGCAACAAGGAGGCCGTGTTCGTCAACGTGGTCGGCAACATCCAGCCGGACCGCATCGTCGCGCTCGGCGAACAGTTGAACATCCTGCCGCTCAAGAAGGCCGGAGAAGCCGCCGTCCGCCTCTGACCTCCACCACCCGAGGTCCGGTCGAAGCCCATGGAGACAGACATGACCACCGGGGCCACGATCCCGTCCGCCGTGGAACTGCGCCCCCGCAGGCGGTTTCCGTGGGCGTTCGTCCTGCTGTCCCTCCTCGTCGCGGGCGTCTTCGCGTTCGCGATCGGCGTGATCGTCGTGCTGCAGTCCTTCCGGATGAGCAGCGAGACCCGGGCGCTTCGCAACACGGTCTTTGCGGCGGCGCCGGGCGAGTGGGAGCCCACGATCGAGCTCGGGCTCGGGCGGCTGCCCGTCATGCTGGCGCAGCGCGGCCTCGGCCTGCTCGACCTCGAGCCCGAGGCGCGCCTCGGCCTGCAGTCCTTCCACCGCGGCAGCGTGGGGGTGTATCGCCGGAGGGCGGGCGCCCGCCCGCTCGAGGGAATCGACCTGCTGGTCGAGGCGCGGGAGCGCATGCGCAGGCGCGGATGGGAGCCGGTGGTCAGCGTTGCCGACGGTGAGGACGCGGTGATGGTCTTCCTCGAGCCGGGCGGAGGACGAGACGGCCGGCTCACCGCGTGCGTGATGGTGGCGAACTCCAGCGACCTGGTGCTCGTCTCCGGGGAGTTCCGCATCCAGCCCCTGTTCGAGCTCGTGCGAATCGCCGTGGAGGAGATTGACGCGGACGCGGTGCTCTCGGAGAGCGGTCTTCTCGACGGGATCAAGATCCTCAGGAACGGCGCCACCATCGCGGATCCCTGACCCGTGGGCCCCGCGGCCCGCCTGCTCCTGGCGGCGGGGGCCTGAATGCAAGGTGCGCACCGGGTGCCTCCCGGTGCGCACGCACGCTGCATCCGGCGCGCGCGGATGCGGGGCGCAGCCGGGCTAGAATTCGCGGTCGCGCTTGCGGCCCGGCTCGGGGATGGGATAGGTGCCGTCCTCGTTGGGGGTGAGGGGCGGCGGGGAATCCTTGGTCAGCTCGTCGAGGCCGGGGGCGAACTCATGCGGGCTGTTGAGGATCTGATCGTAGGTGACCTCCTGGCCCGTGTGCGCGGCCATGCGTCCCATCGACGTGACCAGGCTCGCCTCCACGCCCCGCTTGACCTCGTTGTACGGCTTGTCGTTGCGGATGGCGTCGATGAGGTCGTCCCACTCGAGCTGGTACGGGTTGGGTTCCGGCTGCGGGAACGCCCAGATCAGATTGGGATTGTTGCGCTCGCGGTAGTTGCCGACGAGCTGGCCCTTGTACGTGCGGACGCGGCCCGGCGTGTGCGAGCCGTCGGAAATGACGGCGACGCCGGAGGAGCCGTGCGCGTAGCTGCTGAAGTCGTCCATGCAGCCGTCCATGGTCCTGCCGTAGAAGAAGAACTTCGAACCGTCGGCGAATGTGTACTCCACCGAGTAATTGTCGAAGTTCTGATCGATGGCATCGCCGCGATAGTGGCGTCCGCCCGTGGCGTGGGCCTTGACCGGCCATTCGCCCTTCATCCAGCAGCACTCGTCGATCTGGTGGATGTAGAAGTCGCTGAAAAGACCGCCGCTCGCCCACAGGAAGCTGTGGAACCGCTGGATCTGGTACATCAGGTGCGACATGTCGTCGGGCTTCGGGCCGGAGAAGGCGTAGCCGACCGGGCCGTGCATGCGATAGGCGCGCAGGGCGACGAGATCCCCGATCTCGCCGGAGGCGATGCGCTCCTTGAGCTGCCGGCGGCCGCGGCAGTGGCGGACCATCAGGCCGACGCCGACCTTCAGGTTCTTGCGGGTGGCTTCCTCCGCCAGCTCGAACATGCGGCGCGAGGTGGGGCCATCCACCGTGACCGGCTTCTCCATGAACACGTTGATGCCCTTCTGGATGGCATAGGCGAAGTGGACCCAGCGAAACGCGGGGGGTGTGGCGAAGATGGCCACGTCACCCGGCTTCAGGCAGTCGATCGCGTGCTTGTAGCCGTCGAGGCCGATGAACATCCGGTCGGGCGGCACGGCCACCTTGCTCTCATGGCGGCGCTTGAGCGCGTCGTAAGACCCCTTGAGGCGGGGTTCGAACAGGTCCGCCATCGCGGAGAGTTCCATGGGGCCGTTCGAGACGTTCAGGGCGTTGTCGGCCGCACCGGTGCCGCGTCCGCCGCAGCCGATCAGGGCGACCCGGATCGTGCCGCTCTCGGCGGCATGAACATGCGGGAGCTTCACGCCCGCGAGGGCCGAGACGCCAACCGCGGCGCCGGTCGTCTTCAGGAAATCACGACGGGAGGAAACGCTCGAGGGATTCGGACGCGCGGAAGCGTCCGCCGACTGGGAAATGTGCATGGGCGGAATTCTGCCGGGAGGGCACCGGCGTGGGCAACCGTGAATCCACGCCGCGCCGCCATCAAAATGAGGCGAACGGCGCCGGGCCCGGCCCGGTGAGGCACCATCCCGCGCCCCGAAGAAGACGGCAGGGCGCCGCGATGACGGCGCCCTGCTCCATCCGAAATCGGATCGGGACTGTGTCCGGATCAGGCGGCCTTGCGCGCCTGCTCCTCCTTGCGCCACGTGCGCTTGGGCGGCTTCACGATGAGACCCTTCTTGATGGCCTTCGCCGTGACGCGGACGTAGCGCACCTCGCCGTTCGGCAGCACGGTCTTCACCCGCTGCAGGTTCGGGAAGAACCGGCGCTTGGTGATGGCCGTGATGTGGGTGCCGATGCCGCCTTCCCGCTTGGGCTTGCCGCTGCGCCAGATCTTGCTGCCCTTCGCGGGGCGGGCGCCGGTCATTTCGCAAATTCGTGCCATGGTGCTTGTCCTGTTCGCGTCCGAAAAAGAGGGGGATATGTACCGGAGCCCGCTCTGCATTGCAAGCTCCCATCTGGGATCCCGAACGGCGTGGACGACCGACACCGGGGAGCGGGAACGCCCGAGGAGGCGCGCCTGGCGTCGCACGCCGTCAACCACCCTCGAGCACCGCCACCGCGGCGGCGTGCATGGCCGTGTGGCTCAGGCTCACATGGACCGCCCTCCCTGCGCGACTTGAGAAAAGGTCCTTCCCCTTTCCGTGAAGAATGACGTACGGCTGCCCCGAGGGGTGCCGCCCGATCTCCATGTCCTGCCAGCCGAGCTGCGCGCCGATGCCCGTGCCGAATGCCTTGGAGATCGCCTCCTTGGCCGCGAACCGCGCGGCGATGTGCGGCGCCGGCCGCGCATGGGAGTTGCAATACGCGATCTCGGCCGGGAGCAGCACGCGCGCGAGGAATCGCTCGCCGAAACGCTCCACCGAGGCGGCGATGCGCTCCACCTCGATGATGTCGATGCCGGTCCCGAGAATCATTGCAGACGATACGCGCGCATCACCTCGAGGAAATCGCCGACGGCGCGATGGACGCCGAGGAGCATCGCGCGGCTGAGCAGGCTGTGACCGATGTTGAGCTCCTCGAGGTGCGGCACCCGCTCGAGCAGCGGGGGGAGATTCCCGACGCTGAGGCCATGACCCGCGTTGACCCGGAGGCCGGCCTCCCGCGCGCGCACGGCCGCGCGGGCAAGCCGCTCGAGCTCTCCTTCAATGCATTGACCCCGGCATTCCGCGTAGGCGCCGGTGTGCAGCTCGATGAACTGCGCGCCGGTGCGCGAGGCGGCGTCGATCTGTTCCGGATCCGGCGAGATGAAGAGACTGACCTCGATGCCGGCCTCCCTCATGCGCCGACAGACATTCCGCACCGCCTCGAGATTCGAGACGACGTCCAGGCCCCCTTCCGTCGTCACCTCCTCGCGACGCTCGGGCACGAGGCAGACGATCCCCGGCCGAACGCGCAGCGCGATCTCGACGATCTCCGGCGCGAGGGACATCTCGAGGTTGAGTCGGGTCCGGATGCGTTCGCGGAGCGCAAAGACATCCCGGTCCTGAATGTGCCGGCGGTCCTCGCGCAGGTGCGCCGTGATGCCATGGGCGCCGGCCTCCTCACAGGCCAGAGCGACTTCGACAGGATCCGGTTCCCCGAAATCGCGCCCGCGATAGCGCGCCTCCCGGAGCGTGGCGGCGTGATCGATGTTGACCCCGAGCTTGAGCATGTCGTCGCCGGTCAGTATGCCGACTCGCCCCTCCAGCCGCCCGGCAAAACCGCCGCGGACACCTCCGGGACAGGCACCGGCCGGGGCTCTTCCACCGCGTCGGATTCCTCATCCGGCCCGGATTCCTCAGCCGGCCCGGATTCCTCAGCCGGCCCGGATTCCTCAGCCGGCCCGGATTCCCCGCCGGCCTCGCTCTCCCCGGCCGATTCCTTCGCCGGCAGCGGCTGTGTCCCTGAATCCTCATGCTTCGCGGCGTTCGGATCCGTTTCGCCGGCCTGCGGTTCGGAAACCGGAGCCGCATCGGCGGGCGGGGTTTTCGCCCGCAGGTCCAGTTCCGGGAAGTCCGGGCTTTCGATCCACCGGAACAGGGAGAGCAGCTCCACGCCGCTGAACCCGACCTGCGACTGCCGGAGCAAGGTCAGCTCGGCGGGGCCGGTTCGGGTGACCTCGGTGATCGTGTTGCGGAGGTACGGGACCGCCGCGCGAATCCATGGGGTGCCCGGGATGGTGACGAGGCCCCCGCCGGGTTTGGACGTCGGGCCGACCTTCCGATCGCGCATCTGTGTCAGGTGCAGCAACTGGACGAGGCGGCTGAAATAGTTCGTCGTGACCTCGCGGCGGGCACGGCGTGTCGCGTTCGTGGTGAGGAGGAGCCAGTTGGTTTCCCAGTCGTAATAGACGAGGTTCGTGCGCCCACGGACCTGGTTCAGCAGCGCTTCCGGGGCGGGCGTGCCCGCAAACCGGGGGAAGAAGAGGCCGGCGAAGATCAGGGGCGGTTCCTGATCCACCATGGCGTGGAGAACCGGCGCAACGAACGGCAGCCCTCCCATCTCGAGGCGCGTGGCATCCTCGGTCCGGCGAAGGCTGAATGGACGTCCGGCGAAAGCGCTGTTGGTGATGAGCCGCAGGGCAAGCGCCGGTCCCGCGTCGAGGATGTGCGTGGGATTCTCCATGGGCCCGGCCGCGTACTGGTGCCATGGGCGGTCGGCCATGGACCAGAGGAACAACTGAGTCGGCCAGTTCGTGATCCCGGCGTTTGCCAGGAACGGGAAGCGGCTCAGCCAGCGGTCCGCATCGCGTATCGCCGTGAACCCCACGAGCGGATCACGGATCAGGTCGGAGGGGACGTGCCATGGCTCATCCGAGATTTCCAGGGGTTCGGCGAAGCGCAGCGTGGCGCGCGTGAACAGCGAGCCGTTTTTCGGCTGCACCGACCACTCGACGTCGGGCCACCGGTCGAGAAGACCGGGCGGCGTCGCATCCCATGCCATCAGCCGGGCGATGGCCGGCAGGTCAAGGCGACCGGTCATGACGACCGGGGGAAGCTCCGTCTCCCCTTCCTCCGCTGCGGCCTCCGCCTCATGCTCGTCCCCGTCCGGGGCGGCATCGTGCCCGCGGAGTTGCGCGCGCAGCTCGCACACGGCGTGGACGGTTCCGAGCAGGGTCCAACCGCCCTCCATCTCGAGGGAAATGGCGGGATCCGGCGCCCGGCCGGCGTCGGCGCCGGATGCGCCCGTGTCGGCAGGATCCGCTGCCGGGGCATCCTCCGAACGTTCCGCCTCGGAGGTCTCCGGCCGATCCTGCACATCCACATTTTCGGTCGCCGTGACGCGAACGTCCGGAGTTGTCCTCGGCGCGGGATCGCTGGCCGCCTCCGATCCCACGGATGCCGATGCCCGCTGTGCCTCGACCTGCTCGAGGAACCGGCGGACCTTTCGCACCGCGTTCGACGCGCCGGCATCGGAAAGTCGCGCCGCGAGCGCCCACTCGATGCCCCCGGCCTCATTGGTGCGCACAAGCAGGTGATTCTCCGAATCGAGGACGGCGCGCACGAACGGGCGGAGCGCGGATCCGTTCTGGCCGGAAGCCGGGGCGCCCAGCCACCCGGGGAGGCGGCGGGAGAGTTTCGTCGTGATTTCGTCGGTGATCTTCCGCGACTCGCGCAGGGTGACGATCGTCCGGAGGTCGGGCAGCGCGGAGTTGGTCGCCAGCGCCTTGAGGCCCACGAAATGGACACGGGCCAGCGGCGTCGGTGCATCCGCGGGGGCCGCACCACGGGCGGCGACCGCAACCAACCACAACAGCAATCCCGCGATGGCGGTAAGGCGCATATGCAAGAGGGTGTTCCATGCCAGATGCGCGGACGTCGCGCAATGGTGCATTGCGCGACTCTGACCCGGGGTGCGATCCGGTTCTTCGCGCCTGGCGGGGGCTGGTCCCCGGCGATTCGCCTCACGCCTTGCGTCCGAGGATCCGGTCGAGGGAGTCGGAGGTCTGGTAGATGAGCGCCTCGGGATAGTGGGCGTAGGGATGGAAGTACTCGAAGGTGAGGAATCCGCGATAGCCGACGGCATCGAGGGCATCGGTCACGGCGGGCCAGTTTGTCGTCCCGTCGAGGAGCGGTCGGAAGGTCTCGAGGGAGAAATCGGTGCCCTTCTTGGTGAACTCCTTGAGGTGCACGTTGCGGATCCGCTTGCCCAGCACCGGGATCCAGTGCTCCGGGTACTGGAACATCGAGATGTTTCCCGTGTCGAAGTGCACGCGGACATGCTCGGTGCCGAAGCTGTCCACGAAGTCGTTCATCTCCATCGGGGTCATCAGGTAGCCGTTGAAGAAGATGTTCTCGATGTTCAGGAAGACCTTCAGGCGCTCCGCGCGGGAGGCGAGGGCGCCCACGGCCTCGCGTGCGCGCCGGTCGCAGACGTCGTTGGGGACGGGTTCGTGATCCGTGCGCCACGGGATGTGGACCGCGCCTGGAACGAGCAGGACGTTCTCGACGCCCAGCTCGTGCGCGGCCTCGGCGATGAGCCCGGCCAGCTCGAGGCCTCGCTCGCGCCTGGCCGGGTCATTGCTCGTGAGGGGGTACGGCCAGAACAGGAAGGAGCACAGGCCGCTGATGCGGATTCCGATCTCGTCCGCCATGCGGCGGATGCGCGCGAAATCGCGGCGGCCCGCCCTGGGGGAGAGATCGTTGTCGAGGTCGTAGTTGAGCTCGATGCCGTCGAATCCGGCGTCCTTCGCGAGTTGGAGGCATTCGCGGAGCGACATGCGATCCGGATACGGGAACGCCCACTGGTTGATGGACTTGAGCATCTCGTACCGCTTCGGCGAGCCGCGGCGGGGATCGGGCGGCGGCGCGGCGGCACGAACCGGCTCGAACGCGAAGGCGGGAACCGCCACGGAGGCGAGCGTCGCCTTCAGGGCGGAGCGGCGGGTGATCGCGGAGGCCGCGGGCGCGCCGGATTCAGGCCGGGACCGCCGGGACGGCTCCGGCTGCGGGAGGTCGGGAGCATGCATCGGAAGGATTGGTTCAGGGGTGACGCGGCGATATATCACCCGCGCCGGGGCGGCAAGGCGAGAGATGTTCTCCACCGCACCCTGCCGCGCCTTCCCGCTTCTGCGCGGGGAGGAATGCGTCTAACGTGCTCCACGCGCATGAAGGATGCCCTGATCGCCGCGAAGGAACGCTGGGCCCGGAAGATGGCCGGAAAGGCGGCGCCCGCTCCGCGTTCGACCGACCGCCTGCCCCCCGGACAGCACCTGGTCACGAATTTCCCGGTGCTCGACCTCGGAATCCACCCGGAGATTCCGCTCGAGAAGTGGAGCCTCCGGATCCACGGACACGTGGAGAATCCCGTGACGCTGAAGTGGGACGCGTTCAGGGCCCTTCCGCAGGTCCGCGACACCAGTGATTTCCACTGCGTGACCACATGGAGCCAGTACGACATGCGCTGGGAGGGGGTCGCCTTCGTCACCCTCGTGGAGCTGGTGCGTCCGAAGCCGGAGGCGAAACACGTGTACTTCCGCGCCTACGACGGGTACACGACGAACAATCCTCTCGAGGTGCTCATGGATGATGACGTCCTCCTTGCGCACTCATGGAATGACCAGCCGCTCAGCCGTGAACACGGCGGCCCCGTCCGCGTGATCATTCCGAAGCGCTATGCATGGAAGGGCGCGAAGTGGGTGAAGGAAATGATCTTCGTGGACCGCGATCTGCTCGGGTTCTGGGAGCTTCGGGGATACTCGAACACCGCGGACCCATGGAAGGAGGACCGCTTCGCGGGAAGTGACCGGTGAGCACGGCGGCCGCGCCCGCCCGTGCCGGGCGACGGGAGGCCCACCCCGCGGAGGAGCCTGAAAGGCTCGCGCGGCGGAGGTTCAGGCGCCCCCGGCCCCGGCGGTCATCCGGCCCTGGATGCCGTGCGCCAGCGTGGGCGTGGGGAGGAACTGGCGCGTCTCCGCGTGGAGCGCGACGCCGAAGCCGGCGAGGGTGCGTTCGCCGAGGACGCACGGGTCCCCGGCTCCGGCGAAGACCACCTCGTCGATGGTCTCAAAGCCGTCGGCTCGCAGGATGGCGTAGGTGACCGGCCGGCTCACGGTTTGTCCGTCGGCCATGCCGAACTCGCGGTTGCGACGGGGGGTGAATCCGGCGGCGGTGAGCACCTCCGCCGGGAGCCATGTGAGTTCGGAAGCCGGCTCGAGGAGGACGGCGATTGGCGGGGTCTGGCGGCTCGCGGTGGCGGGATCCACCGCTACGACGCGTACCTCCCACGCGTCGTGCGCCGATCCCGTGATCGGATCCTCATTCCGCGAGGTACTCACGCGGGTCCACGATTTTCCCTGCGATGGCACTGGCGGCAACGGTCGCGGGGCTCGCGAGGAACACCTGGGATTCCTTGTGACCCATACGCCCCGGGAAGTTCCGGTTGGTCGCGCTGATGCACTTCATGGGCTTGTTCATGCGGCCGAATGTATCCACCGGACCTCCAAGGCACGCGGCGCAGCCCGCATTCTCCGTCATCTGAACCCCGGCGGCAACCAGGATCTCCCACACGGTGCGGCCATCCCATCGGGTGGTCTGCAGCTCATGGACGATCTCGGGCGTCGCGGGGACCCCGAATGTGTCGATCGACACGCGGTGCCCGTTCAGCACGCGGGCGAACTCGATGAAGTCGCTCGTCTTGCCCCCGGTGCACGATCCGACGTAGGCGCGGTCGAGCTTCACGTGGCCCAGCTCCTTCGCCGGCTTGCGCTGGCCCGGGTCCGGATGGCAGGCGACGGTCGGCTCGAGCCGGTCGAGGTCCACGACCAGTTCGTACACGAACTTCTGATCGGCATCGGGCTCGACGGGTTCGTACTCGCGCCGGGTGCCGTTGAGCCGCGTCCGCGCCTCGACGTATTCGGCGGTGCGGCTGTCGAACGGAAAGATGCCGTTCTTGCCTCCGGCCTCGATCGCCATGTTGGCGATCGTCATCCGGTCATCCATCGAGAGGCTCGCGACCCCGGGCCCGTCGAACTGCATGGCCCGGTAGGTCGCGCCGTCAAAGCCGATCTCCCCGATGATGTGGAGGATGATGTCCTTGGCCATGACGCCCGGCTGGAGCCTGCCCTCGAGCCGGAAATGCATGGTCTCGGGAACCTTCACGAGGAGCCTGCCGGTTCCCATGACGAATCCCGCGTCGGTGTTTCCGATGCCGGTGGCGAACTCGTTGAAGGCGCCGGCCATGCACGTGTGCGAATCGGTGCCGAAGAGCACCTCGCCCGGCCGGGTGTGGCCCTTCTGGGGAAGCGCGGCGTGACACACGCCGGCGTAGCGGGAGCCGTACTGACGCTGCAGGGGCCCGCGCGCGGGATCGAACTTCCACGTGCCGTTCGGGTCGTCGATGACGTCGTAGAAGTACGGCAGCCCCTGTTCTCGCGCGAACTCGCGCAGGATGTCCACGTTGCGGTTGGACTTCGAATCCGCCGTGAAAATGTAGTGATCGGGGATGATGACCACACGCCTCGGGTCCCACACCCGCGCGTCCTGTCCGAATTCGCGCTTGAAGACACCGATGGTCCCCGGGCCGCAAACGTCGTGGGTCATCAGGATGTCGGCTTTCACCCACACGTTGTCCCCCGCGGCAACGCTGGCTTTGCCGGCGGCGCGCGCCAGCAGTTTTTCGGTCAAGGTCATGAAAGGAATCTCCGGCTGGCGCAAAACGCGGCCCCTGGTCATCGCCCGACCGCCGGCGCCCGCCTGAAGCCCAGAATATTCCTCATGCCGCCCGGCCTGCAAGATTGGCATCCCGGAAGGCCGCGCCGGCCCGATTCCCGAACGGGCTGCGCCCGCGCTTGTCATCCGCCTCGGAATTCCCAGGCTCGCCCGGTGCCGATCGGCGGGTCGCGGGGGTGCCTCCGTCCCCGCGGCCGCCCGCCGGCCCCTGGATCATGAGAACCGACCTTGCCTGCACGCTCGTCGCCGCCCTGCTCTGCGGCGCCCTTCTGAATCACCCCGTGGCCGCCCAGCCGTTGCCGGCCGTGCCGCCCGCCTCCCAGGGCTTTGATCCGGACCGGCTCCGGCGCGTGCACGACGTGGTCAACGGCTTCATCGAGTCCGGCCGGCACGCGGGCGCGGCATGGGCCATCGCGCGCAACGGCCGCATCGTGGACTTCCAGGCGATCGGGCTGATGGACGTCGCGGGGCGGCGTCCCATGGCGAAGGACACCATCTGCCGGATCTATTCGATGTCCAAGATCGTGACGTCCGTCGCCGTCCTGATCCTCCTCGAGGAAGGGCGGCTCTCGCTCGAGGACCCGGTGGGCCGCCATCTTCCGGAGCTTGCCTCACCGAAGGTCTTCACCGGTGGCACCATCGAGGATCCGGAACTCGCCGATGCGCGCGGCCCCGTGACGATCCGCCACCTGCTCACCCACACTTCGGGGTACATCTACGACTTCAGCGGCGACGACGCCCTCGCGCGGATGTACAAGGCGCAGGATCTCTGGAACTCGCCGTCGCTTCCCGAGTTCATTGCGCGCGTGGCGCGCCTGCCGCTCCGTCATCAGCCGGGGGAGGCGTTCACCTACGGGATCAACACGGACATTCTCGGCGCGGTCATCGAGAAGGTGTCGGGCCAGTCGTTCGAGGAGTTCCTGCAGACGCGGATCTGCCAGCCGCTCGGCATGAAGGATACGAGCTTCGACGTCCCGCCGGAGAAGATGGACCGGCTGGCGAAGATCCATGAGAACGCCGAGGGCGGGCTGCGCGAGACAGAGGATTTCCTCGGGTCGTATCCCGAGGCGGGCCGGGGCATCCCGTGCGGCGGTGCGGGCCTGTTCTCCACGGTCGCGGATTACACGCGATTCGCGCAGATGCTGCTGAACGGAGGCGCGCTCGAAGGCCGGCGCATCCTCGGCCGGAAGACCGTGGAGCTGATGACGGCCAACCACCTCGAACTCCTGCCGGGCGAACCGGCGATGGCGAACGGGAAGGGATTCGGGCTGGGAGTCGAGGTCCAGCGCGACCTCGGTCACAGCACGATCCTGAGCTCGCCCGGGCAGTACGGCTGGTACGGCGCGGCGACGACCTACTGCCAGATCGACCCGAAGGAGAAGATCGTCGCGGTCCTGTTCACGCAGCATTTTCCGTTCAACCAGCACGGGATCTTCCAGGCCTTCCAGAACGCCTACTACCAGGCGCTCGTGGACTGACACGCTCCGGGGCGGGCGCCGTGCCGGCTCTCGCCCGGCCGGCCCGACGACTCCGCAATTGCGCGCTTGTTGCGCCGACGTTCACCGTTAGGATCGCTCACAAATGTCTTACGCAGTCCTCCCCCGGCCATGCATCGCGCTGGCTGCCGCGCTGCTTGCCCTTGCGGCGCCCGGAGCGCGGGCGCAGGCCGCCAGCGGGCTCTCGGCCCAGGTGGTGCTCGACCAGACCGTGTTCCTGCCCGGCGAGGAGATCCCCGTCGGCGTGAGGATCGCGAACCTGTCCGGCCGGCCCGTGACGTTCGGCACGGAGGAAGGCTGGCTGATCTTCCATGTCGAGGAACAGGGGGGCGGAATCGTGGACCGGCTCGGGATGGTGCCGGTGGCGGGTGAGTTCACGCTCGAATCGGCGAAGGCGGCGACGAAGTGGTGCGACATCCAGCCGTACTTCGATTTCGAGCAGGCGGGCCCCTACGAGGTGTACGCCGAGGTCGTGATTCCGGAGACGGGCCAGCGGATCATCAGCGAGAGCGCGCAGATCATCCTGCAGTCGGCGCGGAACCTGTGGGAGGTCACCTTCGGAGTGCCTCCCCGGCCGGGATCGGAGAACGCCGTTCCGGAGATCCGCCGGTACGCCCTGCAGTCGGCCCAGAGGAGCCAGGAACGCCGGCTCTATGTCCAGATCAGCGACGCCACCGGCAGCCGGATCTATCGCGTCGTGCCGCTCGACCGTCTCCTGACCTTTTCGAACCCGGAACAACAGCTCGACCGCGAGAGCCGGCTGCACGTGCTCTTCCAGACGAGCGGCAACACCTACACGTACTGCATCGTGGACCCGGACGGGCGCCTCGTCGGACGCCAGTACCACGCCATCCTGCCGTGGAGCAGGCCGCGGCTCGCGAAGGCGGCCGATGGGACTGTCGAGGTCCAGGGCGGCAGGCGCCAGCCGACGGCCGCGGACATTCCGCCCTACACGCCGTCGCCTGAGGAACTGGAGGCCGCGAAGACCACGCCCGCGCCCGCCCTCACGAACGCTCCCGTGCAGACGACGAAACCGACTCGGGCCGAGCGGCGGGCCGAACGCAGGGCGGAACGGCGGGCGGCGCGGAATCGGGACTGACGCGCCGCGGGGCCACGCGGTCCCCCCACCCGACGGGATTCGAAGGACTCCCGGATCCCTCCCTCGCCCCTCCCTCGCGCACCCGCGATGGGATCCGGAACGGATCAGGTGGAACGCGGCTTCCTCGTCGCGCGTTTCGATGCGGTTTTTCGCGGTGCCGCCCCGCGCGACGGCGCGCCGCCGGACGGGGATCCGTTCCGATGATCCCGGGCGGCGGAAGGGGCCGCGGGAGGTTCCATGGCGACGTTCCGGTGGCACATGACCCTCAGCGTGCCGAGTTCCTCGGCGATCTCGAGGATCTTGGTCACGGCCGCGTCGAGGTCGGGCACGACGAAGTCATGGTGTCCCTTTCCGTTGAGCTCCGAGCGGATCAGGACGGAAGTGGCGCCCGCGGCGTCCGCCATTTCGGCGTCCACCCATCGTTCGCTGACGACGAAACTGTGATCCAGGTCCACACCGTGCCGGCGGGCGGCCTCGAGCAGGAGCCCGGGCTGCGGCTTGCGGCACGGACACTGGTCGTCCGGTTCGTGGGGGCACACGAGCACGTCATCGAGGCCGAGCCTCCGCACCAGCACGGCGTGCATGCGGTCCAGCTCACGCCAGTCCGGCGCGTTCGACGTGATGCCCGGCTGATTGGTCGTGGCGAACAGAAAGAAGCCGGCCTCGCGGAGCCTGCGGAGCGGCGCCACCGCGTCCTCGCAGACTCGGAAATCCTCGAGGTTGACCGCCGTACCGTTGCCGGAAGCACTGCGGGCCAGAATCCCGTCTCGCTCGAAGAACACGGCGACTCTCATTCCAACGAAATCCTGTCGTGCCCCTTGCGCGGGCCACAACCGAAAAGGCGATGGGGGGCGCGATTCGTGGGTGACGGGGCAGCCGACGGAAAACGCCAGGGCGGGGCATGGGAAGCTTGACTTCTGCACGGGGACCCCGTCGGGCATGGACAGTTCTCCTCCGCGACGAAGACGCGCGCGGCCTGCTGGGAACCGGCGGGATCGCGTGATACGCTGCGCCGGTGCACGTGCAGGGATGGTTTCCAACCTTCATCTATCGCGCGCCGCTCCAGCGCGACCAGGCGAGTACACGACGGTTGAACACCGAGCTGATCCGCGAGTGCCACCAGATCCGGGAGAACGATCACGCGGGGCGCCGCTGGTCGGCGAAGAACTATCCCGGGGGATTCACATCGTACGGCTCGCTGTGCCGGCTGCACCGGATGTCGTCCACGTTCATGGAGCTCGAGCGGATGCTGAACCGGCACGTCCTGCGGTATGTCCGGCACCTCGAGTATGACCTGACGGGCCGCGATCTCGTGATGACGGACTGCTGGATCAACATCATGCCG
Source organism: uncultured Verrucomicrobiota bacterium (assembly GCA_964389135.1). GTDB lineage: Bacteria > Verrucomicrobiota > Verrucomicrobiia > Limisphaerales > CAIMTB01 > CAIMTB01. The sequence goes on from CAYMDA010000001.1 coordinate 65,002, forward strand.
AAGACCGCCGTGCACGGGCTGCATCTTCATCCGCTCTCGACCATCAGCGGGACGTACTACGTGAAGACACCGCGCGGCTGCTCCAGCATCAAGTTCGAGGACCCGCGCCTTCCCTGCTTCATGGCCGCGCCGCCGCGACGGCCGGACCCGCGGCCGGAGAACCGGACGTTTGTCACGTACCCGGCCGAGGCCGGGAACGTGATCCTCTTCGAGAGCTGGCTTCGGCACGAGGTCGCCCAGAGCCGGGTCTCCTCCGAGCGCATCAGCATCAGTTTCAATTACAACTGGTTCTGAGCCGTCGCGCCGCGGGGCGGGACCGCGGTCAGTCGGCGGTGAGAAAGGTCGCTCGACGCACCGAGAACGCGTCGTCCCCGGAGAACACGAGCCACGCGGTCCGGCCGTCCGCGCTCATCCACATGGCGGGAAAGTCCCCGTGCTCGCCGGGTCCCACGTCCCATGCCCGGGTGAAGTACGCCGTCGTCCATGGTCCCCACGGAGCCGGGGCGTCATAGATGCCGAAACCGCCTTCGAAGCGGGTGTCACCGCGGTCGGGATGCCCCGGCGGCTGCGGGATCTGCTGCCACCAGAGGTAACGGCGGAGCCCGGGATGAAAGGTCATCGCGGAACGGAGGCAGCCGTCGGGATGCTCGAACACGCCGGCGCGGCGGGAGATGTCCGGGGTCCATGAGGGTTTCCCCTCATCGTCCACCCCCGCGAAGAACTCCCACGAACCGCGCCGGGTCAGTTCGCCGACAGGCGCACGCATCAGGATGAACCGGTCGGCCGGCGTGTCGGCGCGCGGCCCGTCGTGGGAGTAGGCGTAAACGAAGGAATCCGGCGCGTCGGCGTGGGCACGGCCATGATTCACGAACCCGACGAGGCCGAACTCGTCGAAGGTCCAGTCGGCGAAGGTCCACGTGCGCGCGAAATCGTCGGACCACGCGAGGCGCGAACGGCCGCCCTGCCGGTCCGCATGCCCGAACCAGAGGTACAAGGTGTCGCCGACCGCCAGCATTCCCCATGCCTTGAGGCCGGCACGCCCCGAGCCGAGCTGTTCGGCGGAGGAGCGGATGTTCTCGCCACGGAAACCCGGAGGAAAACCGGTGACGCGCGCGAAGCCGCAGCTCAGCTTTCGTTCCACCTTCGGTTCGAACCCGGTGCCGTCGCCCCACGTCGTGTAGATCGCGTCGTCCGCCGCCCACGTGACGGGCCAGTTGTCGCCGTCGCGCGCGGCGCGAACGATCTCGGCGACCGGCGCCCAGCGAATCTCACGAATGACGAAGCTCCGCGGGTACGGCTCCCGGGGATCCGCCTGAACGGGCGGGGCGGCCGCGACGGACACCGAGCCGGCCGCGAGCCACGCCGCGGCGGAGAGCGCGGCGAGACCGCGCCGCGCCCGGAGGTTCATGAGCCGCCTCCGTGGCGGGGAAAGAAGTCCGCGGTCTTCTCCGCGGGAGGAGCCGGCGTCCAGATGCGGATATTGTCGATCTTGCCGGTGTCATCGAACGAACCGAACCCGATCCAGCCAGCGCCGAAGGTGGAATCCTCTGCGATCATGATCGGCTCGGAGAAATCGTCGAAGAAGACGCGGATGCTGCCGTCGCCGGTGCGGCGCTCGAGGCGGACGCGGTGCCAGACGTTCAGGCCCCAGTTGACCCCCTTCGTCGTGTGCCGCGCGATCTTCGCGCGCGGGGCGCGGTTCACGATGAATACGTTGTGCGCGTGGTCATCGGCCGCCGTCGCGAGGTGAACGTAGTAGAAGCGCTCCGGATCCTGGACACCGAAGAAGAGGCACATGTCACGGTGGCCGTATTCGCGCCCGGTCTGGACGAGGTCCACCTCCAGGATGAAGTCGCCGAAGACGCGGTCGGCGATGAGCGCGATGTTCACGGGCGAACGCACCGGCGGCTCGTACCTGCTCTGCCTCGCGAGCTCCATCGCGAAGCTGCGGTCGTCGGCGACATGGCGCCATGCGTTCGTATCCGTCATGGCGAAATCCTCGAGCGCCCGGGGGGAGTCGAAGTGCTGTTCGTAGGCGAGCACCCATGAATCCGGGATGCCGGAATCCGGCGCCGGGGCGTCCGCCGCGCGGGCGGCGAGGAGGGCCAGCGAGGCGACGATGCCGGCGGCGGCCGTTCGCGGAAAGAGCATGGACTTCACGGCGCAGCGACTAACGCGCGCGCCCGGGGGAATCAATCCCGGAACGCGCGGGACGTCCGCGGGGAGGTCACTCGGCGCCCGGCAGATGAGTCACGCCGCCGATCTCCCGGGGATCCTCGACATCAAAGTAGAGCGTGGTCCGCGAGTCGGTCTGGACGTTTCGGATCTCCATGTCACGGAGCTGGTAGCGGGAACCGCTGCGGGCGAAGCTGCCCGGCGAGAACTCCTTCAGCAGGCGGCTGGAGGCGTCGTAGGCCTCGGCGCGCACGATCCCGCGCGTCTCGTCATCGACCCACGTGAGGACGCGGCTGTAGCCGGCCGGCGACGGGTCCGGGTTGATGCTTTCGAGGACGTGGCAGACGCGGGTGCGGCGGGTTTCCCTGCCGCGGTATCGCTGATCGGGCCAGTGCAGGAACGCCATGCCGAGGTCGATGATCCAGAAATCCGTCCCGGCGAAGGCGGTATAGAGCTGGTCCTGCCGCTGGGGACGCAGTTCGGCCGCGCGGCCATCGGCCGTCACGCGGCGGAGGACGAACTGCGGCGGTTCGCCGATCAGATTGTTGACGGTGAGCGTCTCATGCCGCCCGTCCGGGAAGCGGGCGCGGTACCACGTGCTCCACGCGAGGCTGTTGGTGTCCAGGCGCACGAAGACCTCGACCGGGATGGTGGTGCGCCGGTTGTCCGAATGGCGCAGGCGCAGCGTGCCGGTCGTGGACGTCGCGCGCGCGGGGCGCTGGCTCCTGACCTCGGCGGCAAGGGTCTTCCCGCGTTCGGCGGCCTCCGCGGACGGAGCGGCCCCGGCGGATGCGGCCGTGAGCAGGAAGACGGCCGCGAGCATGTGGAATCCGATTTTGTTCACGAGTTTCGAAGTGCTTGGAGGAGTGCTTCGTGCACCGTGCGCACGAAGATAGTCTCGATCTGACCGAGCGCCTCCGGCGGCAGCTCGGGAAGGTCCTTGCGATTGGACTCCGGCAGGATGACGCGCCGGACGCGGTGCCGCAGGCCGGCGAGCAGCTTCTCCTTGATGCCGCCCACCGGGAGCACGCGGCCTCCGAGGCTGATCTCGCCGGTGATCGCGGTGTCCGAGCGCACGCAGCGGCCGCTGAGCAGCGACGCGAGCGCGACGTACAGGGCGAGGCCTGCGCTCGGGCCGTCCTTCGGGATCGCCCCTGCCGGCACGTGGATGTGGAGGTCGAACCGGTCGTGTTCCTGCGCCGCGATGTGGAACGGTGCGTCCTGCCCGCGCAGCAGGCTCAGGGCGGCGTGCGCGCTCTCCTTCATGACCTCGCCGAGGGACCCGGTGAGGATGAGCTTGCCCGATCCGGGCATCCGGGTGGCCTCGATGTGAAGCAGCTCGCCGCCCACGGGCGTCCATGCGAGGCCCATGGCGATCCCGGGCTGTCGAATCGGGAACCAGTTCTCCGCGGAATTCCGGGAGGGCCCGAGGAGATGCGGCAGATCCGCCGGTTTGACGGCGAACGGGGTGCGGCGGGAGCCGCCCGTGGCGAGGCGGCGGGCGGCCTTGCGAAGCACGGCGGCGAGCTCGCGGTTGAGCTGCCGCACGCCGGCCTCGCGGGTGTAGTCCTCGATGATCCGGCGCACCGTGCCGGGGGCCAGGCGGACATCGCGGGAACGCAGCCCGTGTTCCTGGAGCTGCCGCGGCAGGAGATGCCTGCGGACGATCTGAAGCTTCTCGTCCACGGTGTAGCTCGGCAGCTCGATCACCTCGAGGCGGTCGCGCAGCGCGGGAGGCACCGGCTCGAGCCAGTTCGCCGTCGTGATGAAGAAGACGCGCGACAGATCGAAGGGCAGCTCGAGGAAGTGGTCGGTGAACGCGCGGTTCTGCTCCGGATCGAGCACCTCGAGCAGGGCGGCGGCGGGATCGCCACGGTAGTCGCTGCCGAGCTTGTCGATCTCGTCCAGGAGCAGCACCGGGTTGCGACTGCCCGCGCGCCGCAGCGCCTGGAGGATGCGGCCGGGCATGGCGGCCACGTACGTGCGCCGGTGGCCGCGGATCTCCGCCTCGTCCCGCACTCCGCCGAGGGAGATGCGAACGAAGCGCCGCCCCACCGCCTCGGCGAGGCTGCGTCCGAGGGAGGTCTTGCCCACGCCGGGCGGGCCCACGAGGCACAGGATCGGGGCCCGCGATTCCGGGTTGAGCTTCATCACCGCGAGGTACTCGAGCAGGCGGTCCTTGACCTTGTGCAGTCCGAAATGCTCGCGGTCGAGCAGGCGCTCGGCGGCGTCCAGATCGAGGCGATCCGACGTGAGGGAATTCCACGGCAGGTGAAGCAGCCACTCGAGGTAGTTGCGCACGACCGTGTGTTCGGCCACGGCGGCGGGGATGGTCGCGAGGCGATCGAGCTCGCGGTTTGCGACCGCGTTGACCTCCGGGGGAAGGCCGGCCTTCGCGATCTCCTCGCGCAACCCGTTCCACTCGGCCTGCGCGGGATCGGTCTCGCCGAGCTCCCGGCGGATGACGCGGATCTGCTCGCGGAGGAAGTAGTCGCGCTGGCTCTTGCTGAGCGTGCTGGCGACCTCTTCCTGAATCTTCGCGCCGAGCGTGCTGAGCTCGAGCTCGCGGCTGAGCAGCGGCGCCAGGATCGCCATCCGGTCGGCGACGCGCAGCGTCTCGAGCAGCCGCTGCTTCTCCGCGAGCGCGAGGTTCAGGGCGCCGGCGATCAGGTCGGCGAGCCGTCCCGGGTGCGTGACATTCAGGGCGGCGAGCTTGATGTGCTCCCCCACGGGAGGGGAGATCTTGAGCACCTCCTGGAACCGCGCCTGGAGGGTGCGCATCATCGCCTCCGTGCGCCGCGAATCATCCGTCTCCTCGGGCAGGATGCGGATCCGCGCGCGCAGGTACGGATCGCGGGCGGTGAAACGCACCAGCCGCACACGCTCGAGTCCCTCGACGAGGATTCGGGCGGTGTTGTCCGGGTACTTGACCATCTTGAGGACGCGCGCCGCGCAGCCCACCTGGTGCAGCTCGGAGGGGGCCGGATCGGCGACGTCGTCGCGGGTCTGCAGGACCAGGCAGAGGAGGCGGTCGCCCGCCACGACATCATCCACGAGCCGCAGGCTCGCGGCGGAATCCACCAGGAGCGGGGAGATGTTCCCCGGGAAGATGACGATGTCCGACAGCCCGAGGACCGGGAGTTCCTTCGGCAGCTCGGTGGGGGCGTCTTCGCCGCCGCGGCTCATGGCACCGTCCCGCACGAGGCTGATGAATTCGGTGTCGATGCCGCCCATGGGAAGATGCAACGGCCGGCGCCGTCACGGCGCCGCGACGGGTGGCCGGGGACGGGGGTTGGCAGGTCAGGCCACTTCGATGCGTTGCGGACCCTCGGAAGGAAGCTCGGCCCGGGTGAACTCGATGCGCAGAAAGCCATTCAGATAGACGGCCCGGGCGCTCGACATGTCCACCCCGGGCGGGAGATCCACCACTGCCTCGAACGGGCCATACTCGATCTCGACCATCAGGAACCGCGAGCCCGGGGCCCGGGGACAATCCCGGCGCAACCCCCGAATCCTCAGGCGGCTGCCCTCGACCGTCAGGGTCAGGTCCTCCCGGCGTATGCCCGCAAGTTCCGCCTTCACGACCACTCCCGATTCGTGTGTGACGACGTCCATGTTCGGGACCCATGCCACCCCGTTGCCTGCCGTCTTCATGGCCGTCTTGGGCCGCGTCGTGACAAAGTTGCCCGCGGTACTGATCTTTGAGGAAGCCATGCCCAGTTGCGGTAGGCTACGCCACGCGGTCCAAGCACGCAAGCCACCGCCCGAGAGATTTGCAATGCGCCTGCATCACCGCCGCGAGGGGGTTCGAACCCTCAGCTCCGGCCGCGGCCACTTCGTTCCGGGACAACATCCCGCACCGCACGCGCCCGCCGCCTTGCGGCGGCGGCGCCATGCGCCGAGGAGCGCCAGCACCACCGAGAACGCGACCAACCCGAGGGCCGCCCACGACTGCCAGTCCACACCCGCACGGTAGCACCACGGCACCGGCAGCCAACCCCCCGCGTCCTCCCCGGCCCGCCCCCGGCCCGAGAGGCGCCGTTGACCACCCACCCGCTTCGTCTAGCCTTGTCGCACATTGGGCGGCAGTCCTCCGCATGCGGACGCGGCCTCCCTCGCGGCCGTTTTCAGGAACACTCCCGCGTTAGGCCTCATCCTTCCGCGACTGGAGAGGGGAGCGCTTTGCCGCATCCCCGACCTCCCCGTCCCCGCGCACACGTTCGTGGCGGCGGCGCTGCGCGAGGCCCTCCCCGGCCGCGCGATCGTGTTCGTCGCGGATGCGCTGCGGACTCAGGAGGGCGCGCAGGAGGACCTTCAGACCTGGACCGGTGGCGGTGCCGGCGGCGCGTTCTACCCCGACTGGGAAATCCTCCCGCACGAACCGCGCCTTCCGCACGTGGACGTCATCTCGGACCGGCTTGCCGCGCTCGGGGCATTGCGGGCGAACGCCGGCGCCTCGCCCGCGCCGGTCGTCGTGGCGTCGGCCACCGCCCTCATTCAGCGGACCTTCTCGCCGGCGGAACTCGAGGCCCGGATGCGGCGGCTGCGCGAGCGGGACGTTCTGGAACCGCTCGACTTTGTCGAGTGGCTCGAGGAACAGGGCTACGAACCCGAGGCGCAGGTCGCCCAGAAAGGGACCCTCTCGCTCCGCGGCGGCATTCTCGATGTCTGGGCGCCGGCCGCCCCCTGGCCGGTGCGGCTGGAGTTCTTCGGAAACGAACTCGAATCCCTCCGTGAGTTTGATCCGGTCACGCAGCTTTCGCGCGAGCGAGTCCATGAGGTCGTGATCGGGCCCGCGGGGGAACTCGGGATTCTCAAGCGGCTCGCCGCGGAACCGGGCGGTGCGGACCGATCGATGGGCACGCTGCTCGACCATGTCGCCCCGGGCGCGATCGTGGTGCTCAGCGACCCGGCGCGCATCGAGGAACGCATCGCGGCGTACGGCGGACAGATCCCGGAGAACGATCCATGGCACACCGGCTGGGACGAGCTGCTGGCGGCGGCGCGTGAGCGCGGCGACACCGTGCTCGAACTCGCCGAGACCGGCGACCTTCCACGCCCCGGCACGGTCATCCTGCCTCCCCTCGCGGTCGGAAGTCTGGAGGCATGGCGTCCCGTCGGCGCCCGCGCGCCCGACCCGATGGTCGCCGAGACGCAGCGCCGCGAATTCTTCCACCAGCTTCATCGATGGCTGCGATCCGGGTTCGCGGTGCACGTCTTCTGCAACAACGACGGCGAGCGCCAGCGGTTCCTCGAGCTATGGGAGGAGTACGGCCTCGCCGCGGCCGGGCAGCCGGAGAGGCGGGATCCCGCGCCGGCGGAGACGACCGGCCTTCTGCACACGCACGTCGGCAGCCTCGCGCGCGGGTTCATCTGCGAACCGGCCCGATTCGTCGTGGTGACCGGCGCGGAGATCTTCGGCCGGTACAAGGTCCTTCGCCCGCGCCGGCTCCGGTCGCCGCAGGCCCAGACCGCGCGCTCGCTGCTCGACGTCGATTTCTCCGAGTTCGAGGAGGGCGACTACGTCGTGCACGTCGAGCACGGGATCGGGAGGTTCGTGGGGCTGCAGACCATGCCCGCGACGCCGGGGCATCGCGGCGCCGCGGCCGGCCCCGGCCAGGAATGTCTCGCGATCGAGTACGCGCCGGGCCGTCCCGGCGACCCGGCTCCGCGCCTCTACGTTCCCATCTCGGAGGCGCACCTCGTCACCCGGTACGTCGGCGCCGGCAAGGCCCGCCCGCCCCTCAACACGCTCGGGGGCACCCGCTGGGCGAAGGCGAGAAAGGACGCCGAGCGCGCCGTGGCGGATCTCGCCGCCGAACTGCTCGAGATTCAGGCCGCCCGCGAAACCGAGCCGGGACATTCCTTCCCCGCGGACACCCCCTGGCAGCGCGAGTTCGAGGCCGCCTTCATCTACGAGGAGACGCCCGACCAGGCCCGCGCGATCGAGGCCACCAAGAGGGACATGGAGGCGCCCCGCCCCATGGACCGCCTCATCTGCGGCGATGTCGGGTTCGGCAAGACCGAGGTCGCCATTCGCGCGGCGTTCAAGGCGGTCATGGGCGGCAAGCAGGTCGCCGTGCTCGTGCCGACCACCGTGCTCGCGCAGCAGCACCACCAGACCTTCAGCGAGCGCATGCGGGAGTACCCCGTGCGGGTGGAACTCCTCTCGCGGTTCCGGAGCCGCCGCGAACAGGCCCGGGTCATCCGCGACCTCGCGGCGGGCGCCGTGGACATCGTCATCGGCACCCACCGTCTTCTGCAGAAGGACGTCGCGTACAAGGATCTCGGGCTGGTCATCATCGATGAGGAACAGCGCTTCGGCGTCCTGCACAAGGAACGCTTCAAGATGCTGCGCCGCTCGGTGGACGTGCTCACGCTGAGCGCCACGCCCATTCCCCGCACGCTGTATCTCGCGCTCAGCGGGGCCCGCGACATGAGCACGATCGAGACGCCTCCCCAGGACCGCCTCCCGATCGAGACCATCGTCGCCGCGCACGACGACCGCCTCATCCGCGACGCGATCCAGCGCGAGCTCAACCGGCAGGGGCAGGTGTTCTTCCTTCACAACCGGGTGGGAACGATCGACACCGTCGCCGCGAAGCTCCGCGCGCTCGTTCCCCACGCGCGCCTCGTGGTCGGCCACGGCCAGATGGACCCGGACGAACTCGAGGAGGTGATGACCCGGTTCGTGGAGGGCGACGCGGACATCCTGCTCTCCACGACGATCGTCGAGAGCGGCCTCGACATCCCCAACGCCAACACGATCATCATCGATCGCGCCGATCGCTTCGGGCTGAGCGAGCTCTACCAGCTCCGCGGGCGTGTCGGCCGCTACAAGCACCAGGCGTACGCGTACCTGCTCATCCCGCGACACGCCCAGCTCCTCACCGAGGCCCGCAAGCGCATCGCGGCCATCCGCCAGTACTCCAGCCTGGGGAGCGGATTTCGCATCGCGATGCGCGACCTCGAGATCCGAGGCGCGGGCAACCTGCTCGGCCCCCAGCAGAGCGGGCATATCACCGCCGTGGGATTCGATCTCTACTGCCAGCTCCTGCGGCAGAGCATCAGCGCGCTGAAGGGCGAGAAGGTCCCTCACCGGGTCAACGTCCAGGTGCGCCTCGATTTCCTCGAGCTCAACCCCGCCGAATCCGGGATCGAGGCGCGACGCGACGGCGGGACGGCCACAGCCGGCCTTCCGGTCTCCTATGTGCCGGACGCACGCCAGCGCATCGAACTGCACCGCCGTCTCGCGCAGGTCTTCACGCCATCGGACCTTCGCCGCCTGCGGGACGACCTCCGGGACCGCTTCGGCCCGCCCCCCCGCCCCGTCGAGCTGCTCCTGCACGTGGCGGAGCTCCGGCTCTTCGCGGCGGCGCTGGGGGTGACGGTGATCGAGACGCGCGACGACCGCCTCATGCTCACGCGCAACGGCGAACTCATCCAGGTGGGCGGCCGCTTCCCGCGCCTGACCCGGCGCGACCCGCGCGCGCGGCTGCAGGAGATCCGCCGGTTCCTCGGCTCGCTGCCGGGAGCGCCCGCGATGCGCTCCTGAGCTCCTGAGCATCGCAGGGCGCGACGGGGCCGTTCCGGGCGGAGTCTCACCCCGTGCATGACGGGAAATAATGCGTCAGGTTTCTTGCCATATCCCCCTCATTCTCATATACCCTGCCGCTCAAACCGGGCGACGCACTGAGTCGTGTCGCTGTCCCCGGGGAACTTCGCGATCGCGCGCCCGCGCGATCCGTCGTGCGAGGGAACAGCGCCAAGGTTCAGCCCGGCGGCAGTTTCTGCCGTTCGTCAGCAGTCCAAACCAAACCCCACACACATATGTACAAACCCAGTCCCAGCCGATTCCGGCCATGGCTGACCGGCACCGCCCTCGCGGGACTCATGGCATTGTCGGCGCATGCCGTCACGAACCTCGAGTTCAACTTCGACGAGGATCCGAGCAGCATCCTGACCACGTACCACAATGCCGTCTGGTACCCGGAGAACGGCAACCCGGCCTCCGGCGGATACCTGTCGATCACGGACAACATCGACAGCCAGACCGGCATCATCGTCTTCGACGACTTCGATGACGGCCTGATCGTCAAGGGATTCAACTTCAAGGTGGACCTTCGCATCGGCAACTCGTCGGACTCGCCGGACTTCCGCCCGGCCGACGGGTTCAGCGTGAACTACGCGCGCGAGAGCGATCCGGTCGTTCAGAAGGTCATCAACGGCGACATCCCCGTGAACGCCGACTTCGCGAGCGAACTGCCGGAGGCGGGCACCACGACCGGCATCGCGGTGGGCTTTGACACCTGGGCTGGCAACACGCTTCCCGACGGCCCCGACATCGAGGGCATCATCGTCCGCGTGGACAATGTGACCGTCCTGCGGCACCCGCTCCCGACCCGCAACGGCGCGTGTGACGATCCCACGAGCATCCAGACGGGTCCCGTGAACCCCGATGATCCCACGGATCTCTCCACGCTGTGCTGGCAGACGCTCGAGATCGATTTGAACGAGAACGGCGTGCTGAATGTGTTCTGGAAGGGCACGCAGATTCTCGAGGACTTCCAGACGAGCTTCGTCCCGAGCCGCGGCCGCCTCGTGTTCGCGGGCCGCACCGGCGGCAACAACGAGAACCACCACGTCGACAACATCGTCATCACGACGATCCCCGCGACGAGCGCGACGCTCAGCTCGGTCGTGCCGGGCGTGGACCGGTTCTCCTTCACCCTCGACGACGCCCCGGGCAGCGAGGTCGACCCGGATTCGGTCGAAGTCACCCTGGACGGAAGCCCGATTGAGGTGACCGTGTCCAAGTCCGGATCCGTCACCACGGTGAGCTACGTCGCGCCGGCAGGCCAGAAGTTCGCCTCCGGTTCCGAGCACACCTTCGAAGTCACGTTCGAGGACGCCGACAACACGCACACCGAGAGTCGGATCTTCGTCGCGCCGACCTACGCCACCGTCCCGGCATCCTTCGCCGCGACCGATGTCAACACAGCCGAACCCGGATTCCGCATCCGCCCGCACCAGGTCACGGAGGCCAACCCCAACACGATCGAGTGGACCGAGGAGCAACTCGCGGGCCTTCATGGCGAAAACCGCGTTGACCTGGAGCTGTACCAGATCCCCACGGACGCCGAGGGCTTCATCACCTGGACCGAGCCGCTCGACTTCAAGAACCTCGACGGCGGCACCGGCCGGTTCCCGTACGACTTCGGCTTCGACAGCCTCGGCATCCCGGGCGTGGACCAGGACGGCAACCTCCTTCCGAACGAAGACAACTCGGCCCTCGAGATCCTGACGTTCGTCGAGTTCCCCGAGGCGGGCCTCTACGTCATGAACGTGAACAGCGACGACGGCTTCCGCCTGCAGACCGCCGGAGACCCGCGCAGCGTCCTCGCCACGCGTCTCGGTGAGTTCAACGGGGGCCGCGGCGTGGGTGAGGGCACGACATTCAACGTCTGGGTCGAGCAGGCCGGCATCTATCCGATGCGCCTCCTGTGGGAGAACGGCGGCGGCGGCGCGGGCCTCGAGTGGACCACGGTCAACGAGGACGGCAGCCACAGCCTCGTCGGCGACGCCAGCGACGCGAACGCGCTCCGCGCGTTCCGCACGCGCGCGTCCACGATCCCGTACGTCAGCCGGGTCGTCCCCGGTCGCGACGCGACGCAGGCGCCCGCGCAGCCCCTGGTCGAGGTCGTCATCGAGAACGCCGCGCAGGTGACCGCCGGCTCCGTCGAGATCGAAGTGAACGGCGAGGAGCTTGAAGTCACGGAGAACACCTCCGGGGGCCGCCTCACGGCCACGGCGTCGGTTCCCTCGGCGCTGCCCGGCGGCGAGGTGGCGGAAGCGGTCGTGCGCTACACACCCGCGGGCGGCCAGCCGGTCGAGGAATCGTGGACGTTCACGGTCGTGAGCTATGAGACGACGCTGCCCCTGGCGGGCGTCGGCGCACCGGGCTCGGGATCGAACCCCGGCTTCAATGTCCGCGTGTACCAGCTCGACATTCCCGCCGGCCAGGCGGATCCGGGCGTGCGCATGGTGACGGAACTCACCTGGGCGGAGGCGGTGCTTGCCGGACTCGCCGGCCCCAACGTCGCGGACCTCACCGGATTCGAGAATGGCGTTTACGTCGAGACGGGCGTCATCAACTACAACCAGCCCAATGACGCCGGAACCGGCCTCGACAGCAGCGGCAACTTCACGCCCGACGTCCAGATCCCGGGCATCCCCGGCCTCGGCACCGACGGCCGCGACAACATTGCGGCGGAGATCACGACGTACGTGGAGTTTCCCGAGGCCGGAGTCTACATCATGGGCGTCAACAGCGACGACGGCTTCAAGGTGACGCCCGGTCACGCCGCCCCGAGCCCGGCGGTGAGCGTGATCGCCCCGGCCTCGCTCGCCGGCGGCGTCGCCGCGGTCCCGAGCGTCCGCGGTGACAACCAGGGCGGCGGCATCTTCGCCCCGCTTCCCGCGACCCCGATCGAGGCCGACCTCGTCCTCGCCCAGGGCAACAGCGACGCGGCACTGCCCGAGGAAGGCTGCGGCACCGCCCTCGCCAATGCAGCCCAGGTGGCCGGCAAGGTCGTGCTCGTGTACCGCGGCACCTGCCCCTTCCTCGAGAAGGTGCGCAACGCGGCCAACGCGGGCGCCGTGGGCGTGCTCGTCGTGCAGAACGTCCCCGATTACCCGATCATCATGGGCGGCGATCCGAACACCATCGCGATTCCGGCCCTCATGATCAGCCAGGCCGACGGCGAGGAGCTTCGCAACGCCACCGGCGTGCGCGTGCGCATCGCCGGCGACACGACTCCGGTGCTCGGCTCCGCCAACGTGGGCCGCGGCGCCACGGACACCCTGTTCGGGTTCCGGGTCCCGCAGCCGGGCCTTTACCCCCTCCGTCTCGTGTGGATGGAAGGCGGCGGCGGCGCGAGCGTCGAGTGGTTCAGCGTGGCGGCCGACGGCACGAAGGTCCTCGTCAACGACACGTCGAACCCGCAGGGTCTGCGCGCATTCCGCACCGTGACCGTGGTGGAGAACCCCACGCTCGCCATCGAGCGCGACGGAGCCAGCGTGGTCCTGACGTACACCGGACGGCTGCAGTCCTCCCCCACCGTCGAAGGTCCCTACACGGATGTGGCCGACGCACCGGAGGATGGCCCGTACACCGTGGCGCCCGATTCCGGCGCGCGGTTCTTCCGCGCGGTGGAGTAACCCCACCGCTCCGCGGGGCGGGCGAACGCCCGCCACTCTGCATCTGGAGGGAGGCCGGTCACCGGCCTCCCTTTCTCTTTGCCGGCATCCTCGTCGCGCGGGAATGCCGCCGCCGAGTGTCCGCGAACCCGAGGCATCCGGCGCGATTCCCGCGGAAACTTTCCGCGGTTCGTCAAATCTCCCTTGCCGCCCGCCCTATTCTCTGCCCATAAGCGGGGCGTTCCCGTCTGTCCGTACGAAGACCCAACACGTGTATTGTATCTATGAGTTCCAAACAACGAGCGACTCTTTATCGCCTCCTTGCAGGGGTAGGCATCGCGGGAGCCATGGCCGCCGGCGCAGGCCAACGCGAGTGGAATTTCAACACCGATCCATTGCTGGATCCGGACCTTCAGTTCGGATGGGTGGCCAATGACATGCCGTGGGTGGATTCGGGCGGCAATCCCGGCGGCTTCCTCGCCCTGACATGGCCGGTGGGCAACCTGTACACGGGTGTCATCTTCCCGGACATCGACCCGGGCAAGATCGTCACGGCATTCACCTTTGAGTGCGACCTTCGGGTGGGCAACAGCAGCACCGACCGTCCCGCGGACGGTTTCAGCATCAGTTTCGCGCGGGACGGCGATCCGGTGCTTGCCGACATCTTCAACTCGGCCGCATTTGCCGGAGGCGTGCCGGAGGCGGGCACGACGACAGGCATCGCGATCAGCTTCGACACCTGGTCCGGCAACACGCTCCCGGACGGCGCGGACATCGAGGGCATCATCGTGCGCGTGGACAACCGCACGATCCTGCGGCAGGCACTGCCGACCCGCCACGGAGCCTGCGAGGACCCCACGAGCCTCCAGACCGGCCCTCGTGACGCCGACTACTGGGCCGCCGGCGGCGATCCGTACTCCCCCGAGACATGGGAGGGCCTCTGCTGGCAGCCGTTCTACGTCAATCTCGATGAGCAGGGCCGCCTGACCGTCCGCTGGAAGAACGAGGTGATCCTCGACGCGGTCCAGACCGACTACTTCCCCAGCGCGGGCCGGCTGGTGTTCGCGGGCCGCACCGGCGGCTCGAACGAACGCACGGACGTGGACAACGTCCGGCTGGTCACCACCGCCGTCGAAAGCGGCGGTCCGCCCACGGCACCCGGCAACCTCGCCGCCGGCGAAACCGGCGCGCGCCGCGTCCTGCTGACATGGTCCCCGTCCACGACTCCGGATGAGAGCCGCGTGGCGTACGACGTTCTCCGCGACGGCGAGCTCGTCGCCCAGAACCTGCTCACCACCGAGTTCGAGGACTCCGGCCTCAACCCCGGCACTCCGTACGAGTACGTCGTGCGGGCGAAGAACCTCGCGGGCGAAGCCTCGCCCGACTCGACCATCACCATCACGACGGTGGATGAAATCGAGGGCGCCAGCTTCCCGCTGGTCCAGATCTACTCCGGGTTCGGCGGCGCCGGGGACCTCGACATCGACACCGTCCTGAGCGATCCCGTGTACCCGGACTCCCCGACCCGGACGGCGTACGCCAACGGCCTGGCCATCGGCGACCCCGCAGTTTCCGACAACTTCGGTGACAATTACCTCGCCCGCATCGCGACGGTGCTCACCGTTCCGGAAACGGGGGAGTACCGCTTCTTCGTGCGCAGCGACGACGCGTCGCGCCTGTACGTGAACACCTCCGGGCCCCAGATCCCCGATCCCTTCGCGGACTATCCCATCGCCCAGGAGACCGACTGCTGCGACGCCTTCCAGGAACCGGACATCTACAACGACGACAACAACACGCTGCCCACCAGCGAGCCCATCAGCCTCACCGCCGGACAGCGCATCGGAATCCTCTACCTGCTGAAGGAAGGCGGCGGCGGAGACTGGGGCCAGGTCGCATGGCGCCGCGAGGGTGACCCGACCCCCGCGGCGAGCCTGACGCCCATCCGGGGCGCCCTGTTCGAGACCATGGAGGATCCGGTCGGCGCCAGCGTCGAGATCACCACGCATCCGGCCGATGCCACCGCGAGCGCCTACATGCCGGTCACCTTCTCCGTCGCGGCGGACACCGCCTCGCCGTACACGAGCGACGTGTCCTACCAGTGGTACCGGAACGGCCAGCCGATCCTCGGCGCCAACTCCGCCGAGTACACCATCCCCGTGGTGGATCCCGCCTGGGACGGGTCGGTGTTCACGGTTCGGGTCTCCGTGCCCGGCGCGAGCGAGCTGAGCGAGGAGGCCACGCTCACCGTGGAGGACGACGAACCCGCGGTGATCACCAGCCTCGAGAGCGACGACAGCTTCAACAGCGTCCGGGTGACCTTCAACCAGCCGGTCGCCTCACCGTCCGCCACCACCGCGGGCAACTACACCTTCAGCGGTGGACTCACCGTCTCGAGCGCCACGCGCGTGAACGACTACACGATCGAGCTCCGCACCAGCGACCAGACGCCCGGCACGGAGTACACGCTCACCGTCGCCAACGTCCAGAACCTCGGGGGAACCCCCGTGGCCGCCGGCACGAGCGCGACCTTCACCGCGTGGTCGCTGCAGCCCGGCCGGGCCCGCGCCGATCAGTTCACCGGTCTGAACGGAGCCGCCACCGCCGACCTCGAGAACGCGATCTTCGATCCGCGCTACCCCGATGAGCCCGACGTCGTCCGCTACACGCCCGGCATGACCTTCGGCGAGCCCGCCTTCGGTGACACGTGGGGCGACAACCATCTCGTCGCCATGCGTGCGATCCTCATCCCCGAGGAATCCGGGAACTACCGGTTCTTCGTGCGCAGCGATGACGCGTCGCGACTGTTCCTCAACACGAGCGGCCCCGCGATCCCTGACCCGCGCTCCGATTCGTGGATCGCCGAGGAAACGGGATGCTGCACCGGGTTCCTCGAGCCGCCGGAGGAGAGCGTCTCCGAGCCCGTCAGCCTGACGGCCGGCCAGCAGTACGGCCTGCTCTTCGTCGTGAAGGAAGGAGGCGGCGGAGACTGGGGTCAGGTCGCCTGGCGCCGCGAGGGCGACAACACGCCCGCCGGAAGCCTGCAGCCGCTCGTGAGCGTCGTGTATTGGTACGGCCCCGGCGAGGGCGGCGGCGGGGGCGAAGGCCCCAAGATCGAGAGCATCGAACTGCAGGGTGAGAACATCGTGATCACCTACAGCAGCGGCACGCTCCAGTCGGCAACCTCCATCGAGGGGCCGTGGGAGACGGTTCCGAACGCAGCCTCGCCCTACAACGAACCCATCACGGGCGAGCACAAGTTCTTCCGGCTGGTGGAATAGACGCCGGCGTCGAACCCGGCGGCGCCCGCCGGAAAGCCGCAACCCCCGCAAAGACCGGGCCTCGCGCCCGGTCTTTTCTTTCTCCCCCGCCCTTGATTGAACGCGGAGGCTCGCGCCAAGCTCAGAGCCACGTGATTCCGGCATGACATCCACCACCGGCCATGCAGACGCGGCACTCCCGCCCGGACTCGCCGAGGAGCTCGAGGCGTTCCTGCGCGGCTTTCCGGCCAAGGCCCTCTTCGGGGCGCTCCTCGCGGCGTGGATCGTGCTCTTCCACCTCTTCGGCAATTCCACGTTCGGCTACGTCGATTCGTCCTCCCTGTTCGGATGGATGAACTATGCCTACACGTCGTCGCAGGATGACGAGCTGGGGCGCTACATGCCGCTGATCGTGATCGCGCTGTGCTGGTGGAAGCGCGACGAACTGGCCGCCGTGCGGAAATTCCCGTGGGCCGGCGCGCTCGGCATCGTCGCGTTCGCGCTGCTCCTGCACCTCGCCGGCTTCGCGATCCAGCAGACGCGCCTGAGCGTCGCGGCGTTCTATCTCGGCGTGTACGGCCTGCTTGGCGTCGCGTGGGGGCCCGCCTTCCTCAGGGCGACCTTCTTTCCATGCTTCCTGCTGGTGTTCTGCGTTCCCCTCGGGACGCTGGCGGAGACGATCACCTTCCCGCTGCGCGTCATCGCCACGACGATCACCGCCGCAATCGCGCAGCATGGCCTCGGCGTGTCGCTCATCCAGCAGGGCACGCAGATCTTCGATGCCCAGGGCACATTCCGGTACGAGGTGGCGGCCGCGTGCGGCGGTCTCCGGAGCCTCACGGCGACGCTCGCCCTCGCCGCGGTTTACAGCTTCATGACACTCGACCGGCCATGGAAGAGGCTGCTCATGATCGCCGCAGCCTTCCCTCTCGCCGTGGCGGGCAACGTGCTTCGCCTCACGATGATCATCATCGCCGCCGAGGCGTTCGGGCAGGAGGCCGGCAACTGGGTGCATGACAACTCGATCATGAGCCTCCTGCCGTACGTGCCGCCGTTCATCGGCCTGGGGCTGATCGGGTCATGGCTCCGGGATCGGACTCCCGAACACACGGACACCGGCGCGACGCTCGCCCCCCAGGCGTCATGAAATCCGCTGCCATGAAACCCGCTGCGGCCGGCAGAACATGGTTCATCGGCGGGGCGTGCCTGCTCCTGATCGCGGGCGCAGCGCTGGTCCTGCATCGTTTTCAGTCGAGTCACCGCCTGGGCGAACCGGGCGTGCGCGTGGTGGACGTGGGCCTCGTGGACGAGAACGGCGAGGCGGCGACCGAGCGCAGCATCCATCTGCCGGAGACGCTGCCCGGCTACACCTCGGCGCCCGAGCCGGTCACGCGTCTCGAGCTCGAATGGCTGCCGCCTGACACGACGTTCGGCCGCCGGCGTTACCGGAACCCCGAGGGCTTCGAGGTGTTCGTCTCGGGCGTTCTCATGGGCACGGACCGGACGAGCATTCACAAGCCGGAATACTGCCTTCCCGGACAGGGCTTCCAGATCACGACGCGCTCCCGGCGCACCATCGGGATCGAGCGCCCGCACGCCTACGAGCTTCCGGTGACCCGGCTGGACGCCGTGCGCGAGGTGCGGGACACCGCGGGTGTCACGCACCGCCTCGGGGCGGTGTACGTGTACTGGTTCGTCTCCGACTCGCGCCTCTCGAACGATCACCTCGAGCGAATGTGGTGGCTGGCCCTCGACCTCCTTCGCACCGGTGAGCTCCAGCGCTGGTCGTACATCGGCTGTCTCGCGATCTGCCGCCCGGGCGAGGAGGACGCCACGTACGCGCGCCTCGAGAAGTTCATCCGGCAGCTGGTCCCCGAGTTCCAGCTCACCACCGGACCGGCCGTGTCCTCCCGGCCGGAGGCATCCTCCGCACCGCGCGCCGCCACCACGGCATTGAATTCACCGGGGTTTCCCGGGTAGCGTCCGGCCGGCCCCGGCAGACGGATTGCGCACCATGTTGCGTCGCCAGCGAATACTCCGAGACCGCATCCACAAGTTCGTGGATGCCACCCTGTTCGCCGCGGGGTTTTACCTCGCGTTCCTCTTTCGTTCGAACGCCGACGCGATCGGCGACTGGCTGATGGCGCTCTTCGGCGTGTTCGGCGGGACGCCCGAGATCCACGGGTTCTCGAGCTACTCGAACTACGTGCTCCTGAGCGTTCCGGCGGCGATGCTGCTGCTGAGCCACTACGGTTTCTACAGCCGCCCCCTGCTTTCCTCCCGCCGCCAGACGATCGGGATCCTCTTCAAGGTCTGCTCGCTCGTCACGATCGCGGTCATCATCCTGATGTTCCTCACGCGCGAACAACTGTCGCGCGCGGTCATCATCCTCTTCGGGGCGTTCAGCTTCGCGCTCGTCCTCGCCAAGGAGGAGCTCGTGCGCTGGTGGATCCGCACCGGCATCGAGAAGGGTCACTTCGAGCGGCGCATCCTCCTTGTGGGCACAGCCGAGGACACGCAGGCCCTGCGTCGTTCGTTCTTTGAGCGCGAGCACCACGGCATCCGGGTCGTCGCCGAACTCGACGTGAACGAGGCGTCGATCGACGACCTGGTCGAGGCGCTCCACGAGCATTCCGTGAACGGAGTCGTGCTCGCCGCGCGGCACACCTACTTCGGCCAGCTCGAGAAGGTTCTTCACGCCTGCGAACTCGAGGGCGTCGAGGTCTGGCTGCTGGCCGACTTCTTCAAGACCCAGATCTCGCGCACGACCGTGGACGACTTCTACGGCCGGCCGATGATGGTGTTCCGCAGCACGCCCGAGATGACATGGCAGGCCGCGGCCAAGCAGCTCCTGGACATCGTCGGGGCCCTGATCCTCCTGATCCTGTTCGCCCCGCTGATGCTCATCGCGGCCCTCGCCGTGAAGCTGACCTCCCCCGGGCCCGTCATCTTCCGCCAGCTCCGCAGCGGCCTCAACGGACGTCCCTTCACCATGTACAAGTTCCGCACCATGGTGACCGACGCCGAACAGCGCAAACAGGAGCTCGCCGCGTTCAACGAAATGAGCGGCCCCGTCTTCAAGGCGACGAACGATCCCCGCATCACGCCCGCGGGACGATGGCTCCGGAAGTTCTCCATGGACGAGTTCCCGCAGCTCTTCAACGTCCTGCGGGGCGAGATGAGCCTCGTCGGTCCCCGTCCCCTGCCCGTGGACGAGACCCGCCGCTTCGATGACTTCGCGCACCGCCGCCGCCTCAGCGTCAAACCCGGACTCACCTGCCTCTGGCAGATCAGCGGCCGCAGCAACGTCCGCGACTTCCGCGAGTGGGTCCGCCTCGACCTCGAGTACATCGACAACTGGTCCCTCTGGCTCGACCTGAAGATCCTCCTCCGGACCATCCCGATCGTCATCTCCGGCAGCGGCGCGAAGTGAACCGGGGAATCGCGCCCCGGGCTCCGCGACCGCGCTCCCCTCCCCATGAGTCATCCACGATCCCTCCGTCGCGGCCGCCCGGGCCTCCTCCTGTCCTCGCTCGTCGTCCTGAACGCGCTCCATGCCCACGGGGCGACATTCGCAATCGGTGATCACACGTTCACCCTTCCGGACGGCTTCCACATCGAACGCGTGGCCGGGCCCGACCTCATCCCCCGTCCCGTCTCCGCAAGCTTCGACCCGGAGGGCGGTCTGTTCGTCACGGATTCCGCCGGCATCAACTCCCCGCCGTCGGAACAGCTCAAGGATCCCCGCAACCGGATTCTCCGGCTCGTGGACACGAACGGCGACGGCCGCTTCGACAGGGCCACCGTGTTCGCCGAGGGGGTCATGTTCCCCCAGGGCTGCCTGTGGCACGACGGTTCCGTCTATGTCGCGGGCCCGCCCAGCATCTGGAAGTTCACGGACACGGATGGAGACGGTGTCGCGGACCGTCGCGAGGAATGGTACCGGGGCGAGGTCCTCACCGGCTGCGCGAACGATGTGCACGGACCCTACCTGGGCCCGGAGGGAATGTTGTACTGGACCAAGGGCGCCTTCGCCCGCCTGGACCTGCGCGATCACACCGGAAGGCATATCAACGACCGCTGCGCGCACATCTTCCGCGCGCGGCCGGATGGCTCCGGATTCGAGGTGGTCGCCTCCGGAGGAATGGACAACCCGGTCGAGGTGGCCTTCACGCCCGAGGGCGAACCCATCCTCATCAGCACGTTCCTGGACCTGAGCCAGCCGGGACGCCGGGACGGCCTCGCGCACGCGGTTTACGGCGGCGTCTTCGGGAAGGCCAACGACGCCCTCGAGGAACCGATGGTCCGCCGCACCGGCGGCCTGCTCCCCGCCATGACCCACTACGGGCCGGCCGCCGCATGCGCCCTGACGCGCTATGAGGGAGACGCCTTCGGACCTGAGTTCCGGGACAACCTCTTCGCGACCCTCTTCAATCTGCGCAAGGTCACCCGCCACGTCCTCAAACCCTCTGGTTCGACCTACGTCACGGAGGACAGCGACTTCCTCGTGTCGGACCACATGGATTTCCGCCCCACCGACGTCCTGCAGGACGCGGACGGTTCGCTGCTCGTCGTGGACACGGGAGGCTGGTACAAGCTGTGCTGCCCGAGTTCCCAGCTCGCCAAGGCCGACGTGCTCGGCGGCATCTACCGGATCCGGCGGATGGCGCCGGAGGGCTCGGGCGAAGTCGCGGCAGTCGCGGACCGGACCCGCTTCCGGCCCACGGATCCCCCCGGCCTGCGCGCCGATTCCCGCGAGGCGGAACTGAAACGCCTCGCGATCGCCGCCAGGGCGGAATCCGCACCGCGCCTGCGCGCCGCCCTCCGGGAAGCCACGGCGGCCCTGGAACGTTCCCCCGGTTCCGGCCTCGATTCCCCCGCCCGGCTCGCGCGCATCGCCGCCGAGGGACTCGGCCGAGTCCGGGACCGCGAGGCCGTCCCGCTCCTGTTCGAGGCCCTGCGCGTCATCGATCCGCAGGATCGATTCCTCGAACACTCGCTGCTCTTCGCGTTGATCGAGATCGGCGATGCGGAGGGAACCCGCCGTCATGCGGAACAGGACAACGCGCGCCTGCGCCGCGCCGCACTGCTGGTTCTCGAACAAATCGAAGGCGGAAGCCTCCGGGCGGATGCCATCGCGCCCCACCTCGCCGCGGACGACGACGCGCTGCGCGAAACCGCGCACTGGATCGCAAGGCGACATCCGGAATGGGGCGCGGACCTCGTGGCGCACGTGCGCGGCCAGCTTTCCGGCGCGTCCGCGAACACCGTGAGCCCGGCCGCACGTCAGGAGCTCCTCGGCCTGCTCGCGAGGGATTCGGCGGGACGCGATTTCATCGCGGAGGTGGTTTCCGGGAGGGAGTACCCTGCGCCAACCCGGGTCGCGGCGCTCGGGGCGATGGCGTCGGCGCCCCCGCGTGAGACGCCCTCCTCATGGCGCGCTGCGCTCCGTGATGTCCTCACCCGCCCCGGGATGCCCCCGGAGATCATCGCGGTCGCGGTCAGGACCGTCCGCGCCCTCTCCAACGGTCCGGGCGATCCGGTGATCCGGGAAGCCCTCGCGCGGATCGCGTCCGATTCCGCACACCCGGTTCCGATGCGCCTCGATGCCGTGGCCGCGCTGCCTGACGGTTCCGAGGTGGAGGACGGCGTGTTCGACCTGCTGCGTGATGCAGCGGCACCCGACGCGCCGGCGGGCCAGCGCACCGCCGCGGCCAATTCCCTCGGACGACTCCGCCTCTCCGAGGGCCAGCTCCGGCGTCTCCTCCCCGCGCTTTCCGAGGCGGGACCGCTCGAACTGCCCCGCCTGCTTCCCGCATTCGCCTCCGGCCGCGACCCTTCCCTGGGCGAGGCTCTCCTCGATGCACTGGAGCAATCCCGGGCCCTGCGCTCGCTGCGACCCGAGGACCTGAAGACACACCTTCGAAACTACCCCGCCACGGTGACCGAGCGGGCGGCGCGCCTGCTGCAATCCCTTGCGACGGATGCCGAGGCGGACCTCGCACGGCTCGATTCGATTCTCGCGGAAGTGACCGCGATCCAGGGGGATATCCGCCGCGGCCAGGCCATCTTCAACAGCGCAAGGACCGCGTGCTCCACATGCCACCGGATGGGCTACCTCGGGGGCGATGTCGGTCCGGATCTCACGTCGATCGGCACCATCCGCTCCGAGCGCGACCTTCTCGAGGCCGTGCTGTTCCCGAGCGCGAGCTTTGTCCGAAGCTACGAACCGTGGACCGCGGTTGTGGCGGACGGCGAGGAGTACACCGGCGTGCTCCGGAGGGAGACCCCCGAGGCCATCGTCCTTGCCACCGGCCCCGGATCCGAGGTCCGGCTGGACCGCAGTTCCATCGTCGAGTTGCGTCCGGGCACGGTCAGCACGATGCCGGCGGGCCTCGAAGAACAGCTCACCCGGGAGGAACTCGCCGACCTGCTGACCTTCCTGAAGAACACGCGCTGGGGCGCAAACTGAACGACGCGGACCCCCGGGCGCGAACGTTCGGCGGCGGAAGTTCCCGATGGACGATTCGCGCGCGTTCACGCAGCGTCCCGATCGATCGTCCCGCCATGAACTCCAGAATCGACCTGTTCCTCACGGCCTGCGTCGCCGCGGGCCTCCTGCTTCAGCCCTCCTCCGTTGCCGCGGAGGACTGGCCCCAGTGGCGCGGCCCCGGGCGCAACGGGCTCTCCGCCGAATCCGGTCTTCTCAAGGAATGGCCCGCGAACGGACCGAAACTTCAGTGGCACCTCGAGGACATCGGCTTCGGCTATTCCACCCCGTCCGTGAAGGGGGATCGGCTCTACGTGATGAGCAATGAGGGCGCCGACGACGAGTTCGTCCTCGCACTGTCCACCGCGGACGGCCGTCAGCTCTGGCGGACGCGCGTCGGCAAGGTCGGTCCGAACGACGAGCGCATGAATTTCCCGGGCGCCCGCTCCACCCCCACCGTCGCCGGCGACCACGTCGTCGTGCTCGGGTCCGACGGCGACCTCGCGTGCCTCGACGCCGCCACCGGCAGGATCCTCTGGGCGAAGAATCTCCGCACGGAGTTCGGTGGACAGCCCGGCGCATGGGCCTACGCCGAGTCACCCCTTGTCGATGCCGACGTCATTGTCTGCACCCCGGGCGGGGCGGAAGCCACGATCGTTGCGCTCAACCGAAACAGCGGAGAGGTGCTGTGGAAATGCGCCACGCCGGAAGGGGACCAGGCAGGTTACTCCTCCGTGATCGTCAGTGACGCCGGCGGAGTGAAGCAGTACGTCCAGTTCCTCCAGAAGGCGCTGGTCGGGGTCGAAGCCGGGTCGGGCCGTCTGCTCTGGAGCTACGATCGAACCGCCCGGAACAGTCCGGCGAACATTCCCACGCCGGTCGCGAAGGGCGACCTCATCTACAGCGGCGCCAACCGCAGCGGCGGTGGTCTTATCCGCGTTCAGCGGGACGGCGACGCGTTCCGCGTCGAACAGGTTTACTTCGCGCCGAAGCTGCCCACGCAGATCGGCGGAGCGGTCCTCGTCGGGGACCACCTGTACGGCACGACGGGTTCCGCCCTGCTATGCGTCGAATTCGCCACCGGGGAGGTGAAATGGGAGGAAAGCAGCGTGGGCGCCGCCTCGGTGCTGCACGCAGACGGGCATCTCTACCTGCACACCGAGCGCGACGGCGAACTCCTCCTTGTCGAGGCTTCGCCGCAGGCCTACCGGCAGAAGGGCCGTTTCACCCCGGAGGGCACCCCCGCCGACCGCGGACGCTCCCGCGCATGGACCCACCCGACCCTCGCCGACGGCCGCCTGTACATCCGCGACCTCGGCAAGCTGTGGTGCTACGACGTTCGCGCCCGCTGATCATGGGCGGGCGTTGCGCCCGCCTTCCGGCGACGGCGCGCCCTTCCGCTTCACGCGCGCAATCGCCGCGATGGGATGCGTGTCGAGCGGGTTCGGGTGAACGCCCGTCACCTCGTCCGGCCGGTACAGGTTGAATCCCACCTCGAACCACAGCGGGATCACCGGCACCTCGTCGCGAACGAGCAGTGTTTCCGCCTCGGCGAGCAGCATGGCGCGGCGCCGGACATCCGGTTCGGCCGCCGCGGCGGCGAGCAGTTCCTCGTACCGCGGGTGAAACCATCCGGTGCGGTTGTTCCCGTTCGACCGCAGGAACAGGTCGAGGAACGTGTTGGGGTCGTTGTAGTCACCGATCCAGCTCGACCGGCTGACCTGGTAGTCCAGACTGCCTTGCGCGACGAGATAGGCCTTCTTTTCCATCCGCCGGATCTCGACGCGGATCCCGAGCTCGCGTTCCCACATCGACTTCAGCTCGACGGCCGCGCGCTCATGAATCCGTGCCGGGCCCCCGGCCGCGCTGTCGATCAGCAGTTCCAGCGGGGGGAAGCCGGCTCCCTTCGGGAATCCGGCCTCGGCGAGGAGCGCCCGCGCCTCGTCCGGGTCATGGTACTGGCCGTCGCCGCGGATGTAATTCGCGGTGATGGTGGGGACCAGGTGATCGGCGGCCTCCTCGCCCGCGGCGGTCACGCGCCGGGTGAGGTGCCGCTTGTCGGTCGCCAGGGCGAGGGCGCGGCGCACCCGCACGTCGTCATAGGGCGGACGGGTCACGTTGATCCTCAGGAAATAGGTGCCGAGGATCGGGAAGCTGTGTCCGTCCGGGCGCCGCTGGAGCTCCGGGATGAGTTCCGTGGGGAGGAGCGGCTTGTCCCACACGATGTCCGCCTGCCCCCGCAGGTACAGGTTGAGCACCGTGTTCGCCGCGGTGACGCTCAGGAGATCCACGACCTCACTGCGCGTGGCCGCGGCATTCCAGTAGTTCGGATTCCTTCGAAGCCGGACCCGGTCGTTCAGCCTCCAGAACTCAAGCGTGTACGGTCCGCTCGCGGGAAAGGGGCGCGCCTCGAGGATCCATCTGTCGCCGTGGGCCTCGATGGCATGGCGCGGCACGACGGCGAGCGTCTGGAAGGCGCAGAGATCGAGAAAGTACGCGCACGGGTTCTCCAGCTCGACCTCGAGTGTGAGGGGGGATCGTTCGCGCACCCCCACACGGTCGAATCCCGCGGCACGCCCGAGGTGAAAATCCTCCGCGCCTGAAACGGGAAACAGGAGGTTCGCGTAGGCGCAGGCGTTGGTTGGTTCGAGGATGCGCCGCCAGGAATAGACCACGTCGGAGGCGAGGATCGGTTTCCCGGTGGACCACACCGCGTTCGAGCGCAGGTGGAAGGTGTAAGTCCGGCCGTCCGGGGAAAGCTCCCATCGCTCGGCGAGCCCTGGTCCCGGGCGGCCGGTGACCGGATCCGGGCGGGTCAGGCCCTCGAAGAGCGGCAGGACGGCCCGCAGCTCCTCCACCGAGGTGACGAGGAGCGGATCGAGCGAGCTCGGCTCGGGGCCGTTGACGATCGTGAGATCAGCCGGGGGCAGCCGGTCGCACCCGAGAACAAGGCAGCACAGGGCGGGCAGGAACCGCGTGAACCATCGCCGTGCGGCGATCGGCCATGGCCGGCCCGGCGTCCGCCGAACCAGCCGGGAGTGTTCCGGATGTCTTTCCTGCCCTGCGCCGGCGCGCGCGTTCACCGCGCGGAGGAATCAGTTGCCGGGCGTCTCCGAGGGGGCTCCCTGCCCTTCCGGCGTCTCCTGCGGCGGGTCGACAGGGGCGGGACTCGGCAGCGGCGACGGCTGGGTCACGTCGCCGGGGGCCCCTGCCGGGGCGCCCTCCGCGGCATCGAGGGGCTGCGTCGTCGAGCCCTCGGGTTGAACCGGGCTTGCGACGGCGGAATCGGCAGGGCCGACCTCCACGCTCACGTTCGGGTCGATCGACAGCGGCTGGAAGGTGGGTCCCGAAGGCACCTGCGGGGTCGTGGCCCGCTGGGGCGCCGTGCGAGCCTGTTCCTCGATGGCGCGAATCACGCCCATGCCGCTCTTCCGCGCCTGGCCGGAGACAAGAATCGAGAGCACCAGCGACAGCCCGAGGAAGATTCCGACCGTGTACTTGGTGATCCGCGTGAGCACGTTCCCGGAGCCCGCGCCGAGGAGCATCTCACTCATGCCGGCGCCGAAGGCCATCCCGACCCCGGCGTCCTTCTTCGGCAACTGCACAAGCACCAGCAGGATCAGGAAAAGCGACACCATCACGAGGATGAATGTCAGGAAGGCGATCAGAATACCCATGGCTAGACTCCGACTGTCTCAGATCGAATTGCGGATGATATCGACAAAGCTGCGCGCCTCCAGCGACGCGCCGCCGACGAGGGCGCCGTCCACATCCGGCAGGGACATCAGTTCGCGCGCGTTGGAAGGCTTCACGCTGCCGCCATACTGGATTCGCACCCAGCGGGCGGTGGCCTCATCCGTCATCCCGGCCAGCTCGCGGCGGATGAACGCGTGCACCTCCTGCGCCTGCTCGGGGGTCGCCGTGCGCCCGGTTCCAATCGCCCAGACCGGCTCATACGCGATGATCGTCTCCTCGATCTGCTCGCGGGTGAGGCCCGCGAGACTCCCGCGGACCTGGGCGCCGACGATCTTCTCGGTGATTCCGCCCTCGCGCTGCTCGAGCGTCTCGCCCACGCACACGATGGGCTTCAACGCCGAGGCGTGGGCCGCCGCCGCCTTCCGGGCAATGAGGGCGTCGTCCTCCTTCTGGTACTGACGGCGCTCCGAATGCCCGAGGATCACGTAGCGGACGGAGAATTCCTTGAGCATCTCCGCGGCAATCTCCCCCGTGTACGCGCCCGGCTGGTGCTCGCTCATGTTCTGGGCGCCGAGGCGGACGTTGGAGTTGAGCAGAGCCTCGGACACCGCCGCGAGCGCGGTGAACGGCGGGCAGACGACGATGTCCAGTTCCTTGACCGTGGCGACCTCGCGCTTGATCGCCTCCACAAGACCGAGCGCCTCCGCCGCGGTCTTGTTCATCTTCCAGTTGCCCGCGATGATCAGTCTTCTCTGCTTCTCCATGAAAGGCTCCGTGGACGAGCGTGGCGACTCACCTGTCCTGCAGCGCCGCGACTCCCGGCAGTTCCTTGCCCTCGAGGAACTCCAGGCTCGCGCCGCCGCCCGTGCTCATGAACGTCACCTGTCCGCCGAGCCCGGCGCGGTTGATCGCCTTCACGCTGTCGCCGCCGCCGATGATCGACTTCGCACCCCGCTTCGTCGCCTCGGCCACGGCCCGCGCGATCGCAAAGGTTCCCTCCGCGAAACGCGGATCCTCGAAGATGCCCATGGGCCCGTTCCAGAGGATGCACCGGGCGCGGCTGATGACCTCGGCGTAGGCCTTGGCGGTGGCGGGGCCGATGTCGACGCCCTCCTCGGTGGCGGGAATGTTGTCGCCCGTGTTCACCCGGGGGTTGGTCAGCTCCATCTTCGGACGGCCCTTCTTGTCCTTCTTCCCCGTATCCACGGGCGTGGCGACGATGTTGTCAGTGGGCAGGAAGAACTGGACCCCGCGCTCCCGCGCCTTCTCGAGGGCATTGAGGGCCACGTCGGTGCGGTCGCGCTCCACGAGCGACAGCCCGACCTCGGCGCCCTGGGCGAGCTTGAACGTGTACGCCATCGCGCCGCCGATCAGAATCACGTCCGCCTTCTCGAGCAGCCGGTCGATCACCTTGATCTTGTCCGACACCTTGGCGCCGCCGAGGATGACCACGAACGGACGCTCGGGATTCTCCAGTTCCTCACCGAGGAACTTCAGCTCGCGATCGATGAGCAGACCCGACGCGCATGCGCCGCCCCGCGCCGCGATGACCCGCGCCACGCCCTCCGTGGACGCATGCGCGCGATGCGCCGTGCCGAAGGCGTCGTTGACATACACGTCCGCGATCGACGCGAGCTGTTCCGCCAGCCCGGGGTCGTTCGCCTCCTCGCCCGCGTGAAAGCGGATGTTCTCGAGCAGGATCACGTCGCCCGGCTGCATCCCGGCCACGGCCGACCCGACCACGGGCCCGACGCTTTCCTCGACGAAACGCACCGGCCTGCCGAGCAGCTCCCCGAGGCGCACAGCCACCGGCGCCAGCGACATGCTCGGGTTCACCTGCCCGCCCGGACGCCCGAGGTGCGAGACAAGGATGATTTTCGCCCCCTTCTCAATGAGCAGGCGCAGGGTCGGGAGCGTCTCCTGAATGCGCGTCTCATCCGTGATCACCATCCGCCCGTCCCGCTCCTCGAGCGGCACGTTGTAATCCACGCGGACAAGCACCCGCTTGCCCTGCACGTCCAGGTCGCTGACCGATCGTTTCGCCATATGAATGCTGCTCTGCTCTGCTCGGTCCGCCACCGGACCGAAGAAGGGC
This sequence comes from uncultured Verrucomicrobiota bacterium, assembly GCA_964389135.1. Taxonomy (GTDB): domain Bacteria; phylum Verrucomicrobiota; class Verrucomicrobiia; order Limisphaerales; family CAIMTB01; genus CAIMTB01. The sequence goes on from CAYMDA010000001.1 coordinate 93,917, forward strand.
GGGCAGCATACGGCACGATGAGGGTCAGTCAAAAGCATTCGGTGGCACTCACTACTCCCCGGTCAGGGCCGGGTCCGCGCCCCGAGGGCTCCCCCTCCGCAGTCTGCCGGCGGGGAAGCCCGTCTGCGGGCGGCCGCCCGCGAGCCGCGCCCCAAAAGACACGGCCGGCGCCGCCCCACGGGCGGACGCCGGCCGGGTTCCCTCGCGCGGGGTGCGCGCCCCGCCTTTCCGCCTCAGCTTCCCCTTCCGGCGCGCATCCGGCGAACCGCAGCCACGGCGCCCAGAGCGACGCAGCCGGCCAGCGCCCATGTCTCCGGCTCCGGAACCGCCGCAAGATTGCTGACCTCGATCGAGCCGATCTCCCAGTTGCGTCCGTCGGCGGGGTTCGCGCCCCAGCCCGCGCGGAACTGCAGCGTGAGGAGGTCACCCTGCGAGAACGAACCGAGCGTTCCCGTGCTGGTGGTGTATGCCGGTTCGTCATAGCCCGGAGAACGGGAGGACCATCCCTCCTCGAAGAGGAGCGAATCGATCCCGTCATCCGTGTACGACCCGATTTCGGCGACGGAGAGTTCCACCCACGGACCGTCATTCACGCGGTAGCGGATGTGACCGCCATCGATGGCATCTCCGTCCACGGCGGTGAAATTGTAGCGATGCAGGATGCTCACGCTCACCGGACCGTCGGCAAGAACGGTGAACAGGGGGCTGGTAAGCGTCTGGCGATTGGCCGGCGCTCCCTCCGCAACCCATGCGCCCTGACCGCCCACCGTGCCGGTGCTCACCCACGCGAAGGCATTCGCCGAGTCACCCCATTCCGTGTCGGCGACCCAGCCCTGATCGGAGCTGGCGAAGCTGAGCACGACCGCGCTCGCGGTGGCGGGCAGCAGCAGAACTCCCAGTGCCGCCGTCGCCCGTCCCATTCCCCTGATCGAGATTCCCATAACCCTTGAAGCACTCATAAGTTCAGGTTGACCAACCATATCCCGTGGGCCTTGCGCACCCTTCAGAGGCGTCGCGCGCCGCCCTCACGCGCAACCTTCCCGCGCACCAGCGGGGCCAGTGAATCCGCGACGTGGCCCCTCGCCGCATGTGGGAAGGTGCGGGGCATGCCGGTGAAGGTCAAGGCGCGAGCCGGGAGGCCGGGGCTCGATCCGGCCGCCGGGGAGGGCCGCGATTGACGACGGTTTCCGGAGCGAGGGAATCGCGTCGCCTTCCAGGGACGCGCCGATGTCACGGCGCCGGCGGACGCGGCGGTGACAGCCAGAAAAGACTCGTCTTTTGAACCGAATCTGCCCATTCACAGGCATGGAATCCACGGAGGCGCCTCCACGCATGCCTCTCGGGGCGAGGCTGATGAATGTATTTGCCGCGCCCGGTGAAGTCTTCGACTCCGTCGCCCGATCTCCCTTCTCCATCGCGAACTGGCTCGTTCCCGCCCTGATCGCCGGCGTCCTGGGCCTCGTCTCCGTGCAGGTTGTCTTTTCCAACCCCGCGCTCGTGGATGAGATCCGCCAGATGCAGGAACAGGGATTCCAGCAGGCGATCGCGGACGGACGGATCACCGCCGAACAGGCCGAGCAGGCGCGCCAGATGATGGGCGACATCGGGATGACCCTCGGGCGCGTGTTCGGCTCGATCGGCGCGATCGTCGCGGGAATCGTCGCGCCTCTGTGGTGGGGACTCATCGGCTGGGTCGTGGGTCGGCTGATCCTTGGGGGTCCCGTCGGATTTATGCGCGCGGTCGAAGTGGCCGGTCTCTCGAGCCTGATCAGCGCCCTGGGCGGGGTCGTCGCCCTCTTCATCGCGCTTGGAACGGGCCGCCTATGGGCAGGGCCGCATCTTGGCGTGTTCGTCGAGAACTTCGATCCGACCAATCGATTTCACATCGGGCTGGTGGCCTTCAATGTCTTCGGGCTGTGGCAGCTCGCCATCGTTTCATTGGGCATTTCGCGGCTGAGCCAGCGCTCGTATGTCGGCGTGCTTGGACTGATGTTCCTGTTCTGGGTGTTCTACAAGGGTATCGCCGTGGCGCTCCGCGCAATCCAGTTCGCCATGTAGCGGAATCTCTCCTCGCCAGGGCCCCATCGCCTGCGGCTTCGCGAGACGCCGCTGTCCAATCCATCTGCAACACGCGGCGGGCGGCCGGTGTTCCACTCCACGACTCATGCCATCCTCCAAGCGCGGCAAACTCAGGAAGATTCTGGTGCTGCTGGCGATCGTCCTGGGCGTGATCGCCCTCGGGCTCTGGGCCGCGCTGCGCAAGCGCGAGCCCGTCCTTGCGGTTCAGACCGAGAAGGTGACACGCCGCGACATCACCGAAGTGGTTGTGGCCACCGGAAAGATCCAGCCCGTCACGAAGGTGGTCATCAACCCCGAGGTGAGCGGCGAGATCGTCGAGATTCCCGTGAGCGAGGGGCAGTACGTGCAGCGGGGCGACCTGCTCGTGCGGATCAAGTCCGACCCGTACGAGGCCGGGGTGCGTTCGGCCGAGGCCACGCATCGCTCCGCCCTCGCCAGCGTGGAACTCGCACGGGCGGAGCTCGAAAACGCGCGGCTCGAGTTCGAGCGGTTCGAGCGGCTCTACCGGGACAAGCTCGTGTCCGACTCCGAATTCCTGGCCGCGAGGACGGCATTCGACGTCGCCGTGGCACGCGCCAAGGCCGCGGATCATCAGGCGGAACAGGCCGAGGCCGCCCTGGAGCGGGCGCGGGAGGACCTCGCCAAGACCACGATCGTCGCGCCGATCGCGGGAACCGTCACCAGCCTGAACTCCGAACGCGGCGAGCGCGTCGTGGGCACCGCCATGATGGCGGGCACCGAGATCATGACGATCGCGGACCTCGACCACATGGAGGCCCGCGTGGATGTCGGCGAGATCGACATCGTGCTGGTGGACATCGGCCAGGAGGCCACGCTTGAGGTGGACTCGTTCCGCGACAGGACCTTCACGGGTGTCGTCACCGAGATCGCAAACGCCGCCCGGACCACGGCCGCCAGCACGCAGCAGGAGGCCACCAAGTTCGAGGTCCGCATCCGGGTGCGCGAGAAGGCGAACTTCCGGCCCGGCATGTCGGTCACGGCCGAGATCGAGACGCGCCATCGCACGAACGTCCTCGCCGTCCCGATCCAGTCGGTCACCACGCGCCCGCCGAAGGGCGCCACCAACGCCGTGTCGCGCGCGGGTGCGCGGACGGGAAACAGCGACGACGAGGAGGAGGTCGACGACGGGCGCCCGGCGACGAGACGCCGCGACGCGGACAAGCCGTCCGTCATCGAGGTGGTCTTTGTCGTGAAGGACGGCCGTGCCGTCATGAAGCCGGTCCGGCGCGGCATCAGCGACGATTATCACACCGAGATCACCGAGGGCCTCGAGGAGGGCGAAGAGGTGGTCACGGGCGGTTATCGCGCCATCAACCGCGATCTGAAGGACGGCATGGCGGTTCGCGTGGACAACCGTGTGCCCGCACCCGGCGCGCGCACGGGCGCGGACGTTGACGACCCGGAGCCGTGAGCCTCATCCGAATCCGCGGCCTCGCCCGCCGATACCAGATGGGCGGCGAAGTGATCCACGCCCTGCGCGATGTCTCCCTCGACATCGAACGCGGCGAGTACCTCGCGATCATGGGCCCGTCGGGATCCGGGAAGTCCACGCTGATGAACCTTCTGGGGTGCCTCGACACGCCGTCCGCCGGCACCTACGAGCTCAACGGGACGAATGTGGCCGAGCTCGACGACAATGACCTCGCCGAGATCCGCAACCACGAGATCGGCTTCGTCTTCCAGAGCTTCAACCTGCTCGCCCGCTCCGACGCGCTCCGGAACGTCGAGCTGCCCCTCGTGTACGCGGCTGTTCCGCGCGCCGAACGGCGCGAGCGCGCGCTCGAGGCCCTGCGCAAGGTGGGGCTCGCCGACCGCGTCCACCACAAGCCCAGCGAGCTCTCGGGCGGCCAGCGGCAGCGCGTGGCCATCGCCCGCGCCCTGATCAACCGCCCCTCCATCATCCTCGCGGACGAACCGACCGGGAATCTCGACACCCGCACGGGCTCGGAGATTCTCGCCCTCTTTGATGACCTCTCGCGCCAGGGTCACACGATCATCGTGGTCACCCACGAGGAGGACGTCGCCCAGCACGCCCGCCGCATCCTCCGGCTGCGCGACGGCCTGATCGCCGCGGACGAGCCCGGCCGCCGCCCGCCCCCCGCGGTCCCGGCCGCGTCCGCGGCCCCGAGCGACATTCCCGGCTCCCCATGAAATGGGTCGATGAGTTCTCGGAGGCGTTCCGAATCGCGCTCGAGGCCATCAACGCGAACCGACTCCGCGCGGGCCTCACCACGCTCGGCATCATCATCGGCATCGTCACCGTCACGCTGATGGCGACCGCCATCGACGGACTGAACCGCGCCTTCAAGCGCAGCATCGCCCTGATCGGCGCCGACGTCCTGTTCGTCCAGCGCTTCTCCTGGTTCGCCGACGCCGAGGAGTGGCGGGAGATGCGCAACCGCCGGGAGCTCACGTTCGAGGACGCCCGCCGCGTCGAGCGGCTCTCCACGCACGCGCGCGCGGTCTCCACGGAGGTCAGCGGCTTCTCCGACGTGAAGTACGGGAACCGCAGCGCGCGGAACGTCCTCGTCGTCGGCAACACGGAGAACAGCGCGCTCGTCCGCGGACTGACCCTCTCCGCGGGCCGGTGGCTGAGCGATCACGACGTCGCGGCCGCGCGGCCGGTGTGCGTGATCGGCGCGTTCCTCGCCGAGAAGTTCTTCCCCTTCGAATCCCCGCTGGGCAGGCGCCTGCGCATCCATGGCACCGCCTACGAGGTCATCGGCGTGATGGACAAGCTCGGGCAGTTCTTCACCGGCTTCGACCTCGACAACCAGATCGTGATTCCGGTGACGCGCTTCACCTCCGAGATGAACCGCTGGCCCGACCTCAGCATCATGGTGAAGGTCCGCGACGTGGCCCGCATCGACGAGGCGGAGGAGGAGCTCCGGTGGATCATGCGCCACGTGCGCGGCATCCCGCCCGGGAAACCCGACGACTTCGCGATCAACCGCCAGGACATGCTCGTCGAGGGCTTCAACCGCGTCGGCGGCACACTCGCCCTGCTGGGGCTGTTCATCACGGGACTCGCCCTCTTCGTCGGAGGCATCGGTGTGATGAACATCATGTTCGTCTCGGTCGCGGAGCGGACCCGCGAGATCGGGATCCGAAAGGCGGTCGGCGCGAAACGCCGCGCGATCCTCACCCAGTTCCTCACGGAGGCGACGCTCATCTCCCTCGGGGCGGGCCTGCTCGGCCTGATGATCGCGTGGCCGCTCACCCTCGTGATCAACCAGTTCATGGCGGCGCGGATGTCGATCCCGACCGCGATCGCCGCGCTCCTCGTCGCCGCCGTGACCGGCGTCGTGTCGGGCTTCCTCCCCGCGTGGCGCGCCGCCCGGATGGATCCGGTGGAAGCCCTCCGCAGCGAATGAGCGACGCGCGCCCAGGACCGGCCGGAGCGCGGCGGGACCGGTCGCGGATGTCCGCCGTCGCCCTGCTCGCGAGCGAGATCCGCGAGAGCTTCGCGATCGCCGTCGATTCCATCCGCGCGCACAAGCTGCGCTCCGGCCTGACGCTGCTGGGGGTGCTCGTCGGCGTCTTCTCGATCGTCGTCGTGATGACGGCCCTGCGCGTCCTGCAGAGCAACATCGAGAGCAGCCTCTCGCAGCTCGGGGCGAACACGTTCGCGGTGCAGCGCTTCCCCGCCGTGCGGGTCGAGCACGACCCCGGCGCGGAGGAGCGCTACCTGCGCCGCGAGCCCTTCCGCTTCTGGATGGCGCAGGCCCTCGAGGAACGCGCGACCCTCGCGCGAAGCATCGGCATGGAATGCACCGTGTGGAGCGGCGTCGCGCGATCCGGGTCGCGCGAGACCAATCCCAACACGCGCCTCGTGGGCGTGAACCCGGGCGCCTTCGACACCCACAGCTGGGTCGTCGAGGAGGGGCGCGCGATCAACCCGGTCGACCTCGAATACACGCGCCATGTCTGCGTGATCGGCCACAGCGTCGCGCGACGACTGTTCCCGCACGGCGGCGCGGTCGGACGCCGTGTCACCGCGGCCGGTGTCCGCTACCTCGTCGTCGGGGTCACCGAGGAGAAGGGCCGGCTCTTCGGACAGGACCAGGATGCCTTCATCCTCATTCCCATCACCACCCTCCTGAACCGCTTCGGGCGTGACCAGTCCCTCGGCATCCAGGTGCAGGCATGGTCGAGGGAAACCTACGACGACACCGTCGAGCAGACCCGCGGAATCCTCCGCGCGATCCGCAAGGTCCCCCCCGGCGAGCCCGACGACTTCGAGATCGTCTCCAACGACTCCATCATCCGGCAGTTCCGATCACTCACCCAGGCCGTGCGCACGGGCGCGGCGCTCATCAGTTCCATCGCCCTGGTCGCCGCGGGCATCGGGATCATGAACATCATGCTCGTGAGCGTCACCGAGCGCACCCGCGAGATCGGCATCCGCCGGGCGATCGGCGCCAAGAAACGCAACATCCTCGTTCAATTCGTCATGGAGGCCGTCGCGCTCTGCCAGATCGGCGGCTTCGCGGGCGTGCTGCTCGGAATCCTTGCGGGCAACCTCGCCGCGGTGTTCTTCGAGGTCCCCCCGGTGATCCCGTGGGACTGGGTGGTCATCGGGCTGATCGTCTGCTCCGCCGTCGGGCTGGTCTTCGGCACCTATCCCGCATGGAAGGCGGCCAACCTCGATCCGATCGAGTCCCTGAGGTACGAGTAGGCGGAGGCCCGGGGCCGTCCATGGGTTCCCGACACCCGGCCGAACGGCGGCTCTCCGCCCTTTTCTTTTCCGGAGTTCATGCGTTCCATTCCGGCGCATGCCTGCCGGTCCTGGCCTGGTCGGTCCGGAGACTCCGATGGGTGCGAATCTCGTCGAGGGTGGCGCGACCTTCCGCGTCTGGGCCCCGGAGGCGCTCGCCGTCCATGTCTGCGGCGAGTTCAACGACTGGAAGCGGAACGACGCCAGCCTGCTCATTCGAGACGAGGGCGGCCACTGGCGGGGTTTTGTTCCGGGAGTTCGCGACGGCCACCGCTACAAGTTCCACGTACGCGGCAGGGGCAGTTCGGGTTTCAAGCGCGACCCCTACGCTCGGGAGCTCGTGGCGCCCTTCCCCGGCGCGTGCCTCGTGCGGTCCCCGCGGTTCGCATGGCACGAGATCGGATACCGTCCCCCGCCCCGCCACGAGCTGGTGATCTACCAGCTTCACGTCGGCACGTGGCACACGCCGCGATGGCCACGGAAGGCGGGCACCTTCCTGGATGTCGCCATGCGGGTTCCCCACCTTGCGGACCTCGGGGTGAACGCGATCCAGCTTCTCCCGATCGTCGAGTTCCAGACGCGCTTCAGCCAGGGCTACAACGGCACCGACTACTTCTCCCCGGAGATGGATTACGGCGTGGTTGACGCCGATCTCCCGCCGTATCTCGACGCCCTGAATGCCCTCCTGGTCCCCGCGGGAATGGCGACATGGACCGCCGCCGATCTCCGCGGTCCGATGAACCAGCTCAAGGCCCTGATCGACCTGTGTCACCTCCATGACATCGCGGTCATCATGGATGTCGTGTACAACCACGCGGGCGGAGACTTCGGGGACGAGAGCATCTACTTCCTCGACCGGCAGCCGGGCCAGTACCAGGAACACCCCGAGCTCAACAACTCACTCTATTTCATCGATCGCGGCCACGCGGGCGGGCTCGTGTTCGCGATCTGGCGCGAGGAGGTCCGGCAGTTTCTGATCGATCACGCGATCTTCCTCCTGGAGGAGTACCGGATCGACGGCCTGCGCTATGACCAGGTAAGCGTCCTGACCGGGGAGGCGGCCGGACCTGCATGGCGCTTCTGGCAGGATCTCACCTCCACCGTGCGATTCCGCTCTCCGCCCGCCGTCCAGAAGGCCGAGTTCTGGCCGGTGAACCCGGATGTCGTGAAACCCGTCTCCGCGGGGGGCGCCGGGTTCGACACGGCGCTGACCGACGGCCTGCGCCTTGCGATTCGCGCCGTCACGGAGCAGGCGTCCTTCCCGGGCGACCACCCGCTGGACCTGCCGCGGCTCGCCGGCGCGCTCTGGCCCCATGGCTTTCCCACGTCGGCGAATTTCGTCCAGGGTCCCGAGAACCACGACCTCGTGTACCGGGACCGTGAACCGCGCATCCCGCGACTCGCGGACCCGTCCGATCCGCGGTCGTGGTACGCCCGCAGCCGCGCACGTGTCGCGACCGGCATCTCCCTCACCGCGCCGGGCATTCCGATGCTCTTCATGGGGCAGGAATTCCTCGAGGAGAAGCAGTGGGCGGACGACCTCGACTTCCATGGAGAACTGCGCCTCGGCTGGGAACGGCTCGAATCCGACCGTGCCATGTCCGATCACCTGCGCTTCACCGCCGAACTCATCCGGCTCCGCCGCGCGCTGCCCGCCCTCACCGCGGACGGGCTGCGCGTCATCCACGCGGACCACGCGGACCGCGTGTTCGCCATGCACCGCTGGGTGCCGGGGGCAGGCCACGACGCAATCGTCGTTGTCCATCTCGCGAACCAGACCCGTCACGGCTATCGCATCGGGTTCCCCGGGGAGGGCAGGTGGCGAGAGGTGTTCAACAGCGACGTCCATGATCACTGGGTGAATCCGCTCGTCGCGGGCAATGGCGGCGGCGTGCACGCCGAGGGGCGGCCGTGGCAGGGCATGCCGGCCAGCGCCGACCTCGTCCTGCCGGCCAACGGCCTCCTCGTGTTTGCGCGGTGAGACGCCACCGCGCCAACCGCAGGTTCCAAGGGTCGCGCCGCAAGGCGCATGATTTTCATTCACGGTCCCGACCGGTTCTCGCTTGAATGCCGGCGCCCGCAACCATGTCACGCTCACCGGAGAAGCTTCGCAGCCACCGCTGGTTCGGGCCGGATGACCTCCGATCCTTCGGCCACAGGTCCCGCGCGAAGCAGATGGGCTATGACCGCTGCGAATTCACGGGCAGGCCCGTGATCGGGATCCTGAACACGTGGAGCGATCTCAACACGTGTCACACGCATTTCCGGGAACGCGCCGGGGAGGTGAAGCGCGGCGTGTGGCAGGCGGGCGGATTTCCCGTCGAAATCCCGGTGATGTCGCTGGGCGAGATGTTCATGAAGCCCACGACCATGTTCTATCGCAACCTGCTTGCGATGGAGGTGGAGGAGGTCCTGCGCTGTCATCCGATCGACGCCGCCGTACTGATGGGGGGCTGCGACAAGACCGTGCCCGGACTGCTGATGGGCGCCATCACGTCGGACATCCCCTGCATCTTCCTTCCGGCAGGTCCCATGCTCCCGGGCCGATGGCGCGGCGAGATCCTCGGCAGCGGCAGCGATGTCTGGAAGTACTGGGACGAACGCTGCGCCGGCCGGCTCGATTGCGGCTCCTGGGAGGAACTGGAGGACTGCATCGCCCGTTCACCGGGCACGTGCATGACCATGGGAACGGCCTCCACGATGGCGTGCCTTGCCGAAGTGATGGGATTCACGCTGCGTGGCGCCGCGACCATTCCGGCGGTTCATTCCGCGCATGCGCGCATGGCGGCGGCATGCGGACGGCGCGCCGTCGCCCTCGCATGGGAGGACCTCCGCCCGTCGCGGATCCTCTCCCGGGGCACGTTCGAGAACGCGATCAGCGCGCTCATGGCGCTCGGCGGGTCCACGAACGCGGTGATCCATCTCCTGGCGCTGGCCAACCGCGCAGGAGTTCCCCTTTGCCTTGACGATTTCGACGCGATCTCGCGGAGAGTCCCGGTGCTCGTGAACCTTCGGCCCGCGGGACGGTACCTCATGGAGGACTTCCATGAGGCGGGCGGCGTGCCCGCCCTTCTCCGAGCCCTCGGCGATCTCCTGCGGCTGGATCATCCGACGGTGGGCGGACACACGCTCGCCGAAGGCGTGGCCGAGTGCCTCAACCCGGAGGTGATTCGGTCCCGCGAGAAACCGCTGCAGCCGGAGGGTGGAATGGCCGTTCTCCGCGGGAGTCTCGCGCCCGACGGCGCCCTCATCAAACACGCGGCCGCCGACGCGAGACTGCTCGAGCACCGCGGCCCTGCCGTGGTCTTCCGCGACTACGCGGACCTCAAGCGGCGCATCGATTCCGAGGACCTGCCCGTCACGCCGGACTCCGTGCTCGTTCTGCAGAACGCCGGGCCAATCGGCGCTCCCGGCATGCCCGAGTGGGGCATGCTCCCCATCCCGCGGAAACTCCTGCGACAGGGCGTGCGCGACATGCTGCGGATCTCGGACGCGCGGATGAGCGGCACGGCCTACGGCGCCTGCGTGCTGCACGTCGCGCCGGAATCGGCGATCGGCGGACCCCTCGCCCTGGTGCGCGACGGCGACCTGATCGAAATCAGTGTCCGTGGGCGCAGGCTCGACTGGCTGGTGGACGAACGCGAGGCGGAGCGGCGCCGCGCCGGATGGCAGCCGCCCCCACCCCGCTTCGTGCGGGGGTATGGTCTGCTCTCCCATCGGGAGGTGCTGCAGGCCCACCAGGGCTGTGACTTCCGATTCCTCGCCGGGACATCGCCCAGCCCGGAACCGGAGATCCATTAGAACGGAGTCGCATGAAACGAACCCCACTCGCCGAGGCCGACCTGCAGGGCGTCATCGCGGTGCCGCCCCTGCCCCGCAACCATGACACCCACCGGTCCATCAACCTCGACGAGCTGAACCGCCTCACAAGGCACATCGCAGCCGCCGGCATCACCCGGTTCATGTTCGGGGGGAACGCGTTCCTGTACCACCTCCCGCTGCGCGACTACGAGGTGCTGCTCGACTGGATGTGCGATGCTCCCGACGATTGGTGGCTGCTGCCCGCCGCGGGCCCCTCCTACGGCCGGCTCATGGACCAGGCGGAACTCCTGCGCCCGCGCGAGTTCCCCGCCGTGATGCTCCTGCCCTCGGCGGACCCGCGCGACCCCACTGGAATGGAACAGGGCATCCGCGAGTTCCTCGATGCCGCGGCCACCCGCGCCATCATCTACCTGAAGTCGGAGGACGCCTTCGGTCCCGATCCGGCGCGGGGCCTCGACGTGATCGGGCGCCTCTGCGCCGACGGCCAATGTGTCGGCATCAAGTACGCCATCGTCCGCGCCCACCCGGCGGAGGACCCGTTCCTGAAGGCCCTTCTGGAACGCGTGGACTCGGCTCTCGTCGTGAGCGGCATCGGCGAGCGGCCCGCGATCGTTCACATGCGGGACTGGGGGCTGCCCGGATTCACCACGGGCAGCGGTTGCATCGCCCCCCTGCTTTCCCACGCGATCTTCCGCGAATGTCGCGACGGCCGCTGGGATGCGGCCGAGGAGATCCGACGCAGGTTCCTGCCTCTCGAGGACTGCCGTGACGCATGGAACCCGGCGCGGGTCCTGCACCACGCGGTGGAACTGGCCGGGATCGCGAGGACGGGTCCCGTCCTGCCCTTCCTCTCGGCCCTCGACCCGGAGCGGCTCGGGAAGGTCCGCGCGGCCCTTCCCCCGCTGCTGGAGGCGGCCGGCCCGCGCGCCTGAGCGAGCAGCCCCTTTCGACGCGGGCGCACTGATGATACCGTCATCATGCTCATGTCGGTCTCCCCGCCAGCACGTCCATCCCGGGGTTCCCGCGCCGCGGCCGGCTTCAACCTCGTGGAGCTGCTCGTGGTGATCGCGATCATCGCGATTCTCGCGTCGCTGCTGCTTCCCGTGCTCTCGAACGCGAAGGAATCGGGGCGCCGGATCAAGTGCATCAACAACCTGCGGCAGCTCGCCATCACGTGGCAGCTTTACGCGGATGACCACCAGGATCGTCTCCCGCTGAACGGCCATGGCACACCGGAGTCCCTCCAGGGCGAGCGGCTCTGGGTGGTCGGGGACACCCACCTGAACCCGGACTCGTTCACCAACCGAAGCTACCTGCTCGACCCGCGTTTCGCCTCGTTCGCCGACTACCTCCGGACCGCGGACGTGTACAAGTGCCCTTCGGACAGGAGCACCATCCGGATCGGCGACGCGAACCATCCCAAGACCCGCAGCTACGCGCTGAACGCCTATCTCGGGTTCCAGTTCGGCCCCGACGCCGCATGGGTGCTGACGCCGGGTTACCGCAGGTACCGCACGACCGCCGATCTCGCGGCGGGCTCCCCCTCCGAGCTGCTGCAGTTTCTCGACACGGCGCCCGGCAGCGTGTGTCATTCGGCGTTCGTGATCAGCGTCGCTGGAAAAGGATCGATCCTTCCGGGGCTCTACTACCACCTGCCTTCCGTGCAGCACAAACGATCCGGAACCCTCAGCTTCGTGGACGGCCATGTGGAAACCCGGCGCTGGCGCGCCGCCGAGACCGTGAAACTCGCCCGCGACAACTGGATCCCGAACCACATCGCACTGCAGTTTCCCGGCAACGAGGATCTCCGCTGGCTCGAGCAGCGGGCATCGATTCCCGAAGACGCCTCCACACACTGACCCACACGTCCCATGAGCGACTCCCGTCCCCCCGGGGAGCGCACGGGCAGGAGGGCCGCTCGCATGGCCGCCTGCCTCCTCGCATGCTGCCCCCTGCTGCCGTCCATCGCGCGTGCGGACGTCATCACGGACCTCAACGCCGCGATGCTCGATTCCATCCGCTCGGACAACTCCGGACCGACCCTCAGCTCACGCAATCTCGCCATTCTCCACACGGCCATTTACGATGCCGTCCAGTCGATCCTTCGCACCGCGCAGCCCTACCGCTTTCAGGTCGATCCTCCCGCCGAATGCTCGCCGGAGGCAGCCGCGCTGGAGGCCGGGTGCACCGTCCTCTCCTCGCTGTATCCCGGCTCGCGGCAGCGCGTCCTCGCCCTGCGCGCCGCGTTTCTCGAGCAGGCCCCTCCCGGCCCGGCGCTCACCCACGGGCTCGAGCTCGGGCGGATCATCGGCGAACTCTTTCTCGAACACCGTTCCGCCGATGGCTCGCAGACGGATGTTCCCTACATCCCGAGCGATCTCCCCGGGCAGTGGCGGCGCACGCCTCCGTTCTTCCGCCCACCGCTGACGCCGCACTGGCGCCACGTCGGGACGTTCGGCATCGACGACGTGGAATCGTTCGCCACGCGGCCACCGCCGCCGCTCGACAGCCCCGAGTACGCCGAGGCGCTCAACGAGGTGAAGGCGCTCGGCGGCGCGGGCAGCACCCTGCGAACCGCCGAGCAAACCGTCATCGCGGAGTTCTGGTCGGACTTCAGCTACACCGCCATGCCCCCGGGACACTGGCATGAGATCGCCGCGACCATCGCGATCGACCGCGGCAACACCCTCGAGCAGAACGCGCGGATGTTCGCCCTCGTCAGCATCGCGCAGGCCGACGCCGCGATCGTCTGCTGGGAGGACAAGTTTCGCCACAACCTCTGGCGCCCCGTCACCGCCATCCAGCGCGCCGACGAGGACGGCAATCCGCTCACCGAGGCGGATCCGGAATGGCTTCCGCACCTGAACACACCTCCGTTCCCCGCCTACACGAGCGGGCACAGCACGTTCAGCAAGGCCGGCGCCAGCGTGCTCACGCACTTCTACGGCACCGATGCCATCCGGTTCACCGCGCGCTCCGACACCCTCCGCGACGTGACGCGCACCTTCGACAGCCTCGCGGCCTGCGCCGAGGAAATCGGCATGAGCCGCATCTACGGCGGCATTCATTATCGCTTCGACAAGACGATGGGCGCGAAGTGCGGCGGGCGCATCGGTGACTTCATCGCGGCCAATTACCTGCTGCCTCATTCGGTCCTGCCCCTGATCCGAACGGAACGCGGCGAGAACGGGAATCCGCGCCTGCGCGTGCATGGCCGCATCGGCGCGACGTGCGTCGTGGAATTCTCGACGAACCTTTCCACCTGGGAACCGCTGGCCGCCGAGCTCGCGCGGCCGGGGGGATTCCTGGTCACTCCCCGGGACACCTCCGACGCGGCATGCTTCTTCCGTGTCCGCGAGGAGTGATCGGGAGTGACCGGCATTTCGAGGCGAAGGGGGAACGGCGGCCGAAGGGGCCGGGGAAGCGGTGGTCGGGACGACAGGATTTGAACCTGCGACGTCCTGGTCCCAAACCAGGTGCTCTACCAGGCTGAGCTACGTCCCGACGATCCGTCCGGTGGCGAAGTCAATCAGTGGCAACGCCGCCGTGCAATGCCGATCTCGCCCCGGCGCATGCCCCGCCGGCGCCGCGTCAGGCGAGTCTTTCCCGGCCGGAGCCCTACGCCACCGGACGGAGTGTGATCTCGCGGATCACCTCATCGTCGAGGTTGTGCACCTCGAGCTTCAGGCGGTCGGCATCCGCGTGACCGGTGATCCAGGTGGCGGAGCGCGGCTGCGGTCCGCCGCCGGTGAGCTGTCCGTACGGGAACTCCGGCGTGGGCGGCATCCACGCGTGCCGGTGCGTGTGTCCCGAGATCACGATCTGGGCTTTCCAGTCCACCAGCGCCTCATGCCACGCGTCGCGGCTGCGACGGCTGTATCGGTCGAACCCGCCGTTGTCATAATCCTGCGGGCCCTCGTCCAGCCAACGGAGCGGGATGTGGCAGAACACGACCCGATAGGGGGCGTCGCGGAATGCCGGTTCGGAGAGGACCCGGGCGATCCACTCAGTCTGCTCCTTGCGGAGCTGGTCGAAGGCGACACGGCCGCCGAAGCTGGGATGAGTGTCCGGCTTGTCCTCGCCGGTGTGCAGGCAGAGCGCGGCGACGGGGCCGGAGCGAATCGCATGGAAGGGCCGCCCGCCGGGTGACCGGACGATCTGCGGGACGGCATACGCATGCGGTCCGCGCACATCATGGTTTCCCCATGTCAGGAAGAGGGGTCGCCCCTGCGTGATGTCGCGTCCTCCGGGATGAAGCAGTGTCGGCACGAGCAGGTCCGGCGAGGTCCAGTCGTTGCAGGTGTCCCCGTTCCAGACCAGGAAATCGACCTGGGGCGTCAGATCGTCGAGGCGCCGGATCGTCGGGTCGTTGATGTGCGTGTCGTTCCAGACGGCGAAGTGCGTGGTCTCCGCCGAGGGATCGAGCGTCCGGATGCGCTTCCACGGGCTGATCTCCTGGCGGCCGTCCCGTGCGCCCACGGTGACCGAACGCACCCTGTAGGATACGCCGGGCTTCAGTCCTGAAACGGACACGCGGATGACCTCGTCACCCTGTGGAACGAATCCGAAGTCATCGATGGCGCATTCCCCCGAGGAACCGTCGTCGCTCTGCCACTCGATCCGGCCCTTGCAGAGGCGGGTGACACCCCACACCGCCTCGAAGCCATCGGGCCGGAGAGCCATCAGCACGAGGGGCGTGCGCGTCAGCGCATCGAGGTTGATCTCGGCGGCGGCGGCCGGTCTTAGCGTCCCCGCAGCGACCGCGGACGTGAGGGTTCCGAGGAATTCGCGTCGCTTCATAGGTGGAGCCCCGAGGTTCGCGAATCGCCGCGGGCATGGCAATGCCGCGCTGCCTCGAGCTCGCGGTCGGCACCGGGCTTCCGGGCCGCACACGCAAACGGCTCCGCTTCGCCGCGCGACTCTGGACGAACGCGGGCGTCGCATTCATCGTCACGCGCCATGCCTGCCTGCGGATTGCAAACCATGATCCGGCCTGTCGGGTGGATCGTCCTCCTCCTCGGAGCGGCTGCGGCGCAGGTTCTGTCAGCCGACTCCTCGAAGCCTGCGGATCCTCCTCCGGGAGTCCGATCCCTGGGTGACCTTCCCGGTGTTCACAATCTCTTCCAGCTGAACCCGAACCTGTTCTCGGGAAGCACGCCCGAAGGCGACGAGGGGTTCGAGGCCCTCGCGAAGCTCGGGGTGCGGACGATCGTGTCCGTGGATGGCGCCCGGCCCGAGATGGACCGCGCGAAGGCGCACGGGATGCGCTACGTCCATCTGCCGCACGGCTACGACGGGATCAACGGGGACCTGCAGCTCCGGCTCGCGAAACTCGCAGCCGAACTTCCCGGCCCGATCTACGTCCATTGCCATCACGGCAAGCACCGCGGGCCCACCGCCGCGGCGGTCCTCTGCCTCGCCGACTCCTCGTGGACCCCGGAGCAGGCGGAAACGTGGCTGCGACTGGCCGGAACCTCGCCCGACTACCCCGGCCTGTACAAGGTCGTGCGCGAGTTTCAGGCGCCCACGCCGCAGGCGCTCGCCGGCGTTCCCTCGGACTTCCCGGAGACCGCAAGGGTCTCCGGTCTCGTCGAATCCATGGTCGCGATCGACGGCACCTGGGAACGCCTTCGCGCCGTCAAGTCCGCCGGCTACGCGCCGCCCCCGGATCATCCGGATGTCGATCCCGCCAACGAGGCGGTCATCCTTTGGGAGCACTACCGGGAGGCGCAGCGCCTCGAGGATTCCATCGCGCGCGGTGAGGACTTCATGAAACGCCTGCGGGAAGCGGAGGCGGGGGCGAGGGGGCTCCATTCGCTCCTGCGCGAGCACGCCGAGGGCGAGGCGTCCATCGAGAAACTCGACGCCGCGTTCGCGGCGGCGGCGCGCTCGTGCGCGACCTGCCACAGGGCGCACCGGAACACCGCGGGCGCCGGCAATCCGTGAAGAGGAGAAGGCGCGACCGGGCTCCCGTCGCCCCGAAGCGGGCGGGCGCATCGCGGAAGGGCGGGCACATGTCGCGAACACGACGCGACAGAGCGCGCCGGCTCAGGAGTCACCCGGCGGCGGGTCGGCCCCCGGCTGGCGCTTGATCACGACGAGGTATGCGTCGTGCGTGCCCCGGCCAAGGCTCCGCTGGTCCGCGACCCATCGTTCACCCGCCTCGGGATCGGACCGCGCCCACGCGCGCACCCGCACGATCTCGACGTCCGGGTGCAGGTCCGCGATCGCCCGCACGAGTCGGCGGCGGACCTTGCTCTTCAATGGAATCTTTCGCGTGACCAGCGGCACGTGATGGGCCAGACGCAACATCATACGCCATCCGCCGCGCAGGGAAAGGGCACAGGTTGGTTGACCGGTGTGCGAAGCCCGTCATCTTGCCGCCCGATGGCCCAATCCGTCGGGAACAGCATTCTTGATGTCACGAATCTGACCAGAACCTACGTGAGCGGAGATCGACGGCTGGACGTTCTTCGCAACGTCTCGTTCCGGGTGGAACCCGGCGAGACCGTGGCCATCGTCGGCCCGTCCGGTTCGGGGAAGACAACCCTGCTGAGTCTCTGCGCGGGACTGGACGCACCCTCGAGCGGCACGGTCCGTCTTGCCGGAGAGGACCTCTCGAAGCTCGACGAGGACGGCCGCGCCCGGGTCCGCAATCAGTTCACGGGTTTCGTCTTCCAGACCTTCCAGCTCATTCCGACGCTCACCGCGATCGAGAACGTCATGGTGCCCCTGGAACTCCGCGGCCAGCGCGGGATCGAACCCGCCGCGCGCCGGCTGCTCGAGGAAGTCGGACTGTCGGAACGCCTGCACCATTATCCGGCGCAGCTCTCCGGGGGCGAACAGCAGCGCGTCGCGATCGCGCGGGCGTTCATCAACCAGCCAAGAATCCTCTTCGCTGACGAACCCACCGGGAACCTCGACACCGAGACCGGCCACGTCGTGATCGAGAGCCTGTTCCGCCTGAACGCCGCCGCGGGGACCGCGCTCGTGCTGGTCACCCATGACGCCGAACTCGCGGGCCGCGCCGGCCGGGTGATTCGCCTGCGGGGGGGCGAAGTCTCGCAGGACACCGGCCCGCGCCCCGTGCCCGCCGCATCCGGGTCTCCCATGACCCGCCCGGACCCGGAAACCCGCCCGATGATCTGACGGCACGACAACCCTCGAACCCACGCGTCGCCCCACTTCGAACGTGCCTTCCGCCGCCTTCATCCTCCGCATGGCATGGCGCGACAGCCGCGCCAGCCGACGCCGCCTGCTGCTGTTCACCTCGTGCATCGTGGTCGGAATCGCCGCGCTCGTGGCGGTCGGTTCCTTCGGACGCTCGCTCGAGCAGGCTGTCGAACTGCAGGCCCGATCCCTTCTCGGGGCCGATCTCTCCCTCGGCTCGCGCATCCGGTTCACCCCGGAGCACGAGCAGCTCCTGCGGACCATCCCGGGCGAGCAGACGCGCGAGATCTCCTTCTCGACGATGATCTCGTTCCCGGGCGGCGGGGGCACACGTCTTGTGCAGGTGCGGGCGCTCGAAGGCGATTTTCCATACTACGGCCGCATCGAGACGGTCCCGGCGCATGCGGACCAGACGTTCCGGAGCGAGGGAGGCGCCCTCGTCGAGGAATCCCTGCTCATCCAGTTCGGAGCGGATGTGGGCGATGCCATCCGGATCGGGCACCTCACCACCCACGTGGCGGGCGCCCTCCGGAAGGTGCCCGGGGAAAGCGTCGCCTTCGCGACCATCGCGCCCCGCGTGTACATCCGGATGGCCGATCTGGCGGCGACCGGCCTGCTCGACACCGGCAGCCTCGCCCGCTACCGCGCGCTCATCCGGCTTCCCGACGGGGTGGACGTGCGCCGTGTCCTGCAGCGTCACGACGCGAGGATCGACGAGCTGCGGCTGAACGTGACCACGGTCGAGGAACGCAAGGAGGACCTCGGCCGCGCCATGCGGAACCTTTATCACTTCCTGAACCTCGTCGGGTTCATCGCGCTGCTGCTCGGCGGAGTCGGCATCGCCAGCGCGATCCAGGCGCACGTGAAACAAAAGGTGCCCACGGTCGCCGTGCTCCGCTGCCTCGGATGCTCCACATGGACGGCCTTCGGGATCTACCTCCTGCAGGCGGTCGCGCTCGGGCTCATCGGCGCGGCCACCGGCGCCGCGGCGGGCGCGGTTCTCCAGTACGTCCTGCCGGGTGTCGTCGCCGACTTCGTTCCGTTCGAGATCGAGATCCGGACGGCGTGGGGCGCGATCGCCCAGGCGGCCCTGCTCGGGTTCGGCATCTGCGTGCTCTTCGCGCTGTTCCCGCTGGCTGCCGTCCGTCGCGTGTCGCCCCTCGCGGTCCTGCGCGTCGCCTACGAGCGCACGCGGCGTCATGATCCGCTCCAGTACGCGACCGCGGCCCTGCTCGGCGGCGCCATTGTCTGGTTCGCCTTCGGGCACACGCGGCGCTGGGAGGAGGCGCTGGGGTTCAGCGGAGGTCTTTTCGTCGCGTTCGGTGCGCTTGCGCTCGTCGCGCGCATCGCGATCTGGATCACGCGCCGCCTCCGCCTGCCGGGGGCGCCGTTCGTCGTGCGCCAGGGGCTCGCCAGCGTGCACCGGCCGAACAACCGGACCCTCCTGCTGGTTGTGTCCCTCGGGCTCGGGACATTCCTGCTCCTCACCCTGCAACTGGCGCAGTCCAGCCTCCTGCGCGATCTCATTCCGGGCCGCGGTTCCGCACGGGCGAACGCGATCCTTTTCGACATCCAGGGCGACCAGCGCGAGGGCGTCACGCGACTCGTGCGCGACATGGGATTCCCGGTCCTCGACGAGGCGCCGATCGTCACGATGCGGCTGAAGTCCATCCAGGGCCGCGCCGTCGAGGAGATCCTCGCGGATCACGAGCGCCGGGCGCCGCGATGGGCCCTCCGCCGCGAGTTCCGCAGCACGTACACCGACCGCCTCCGGGATTCGGAATTCATCGTCGCCGGCCAATGGATCGCGGAATCCGCCCCCGACCTCGAACCGATTCCCATCTCCATGGAGGAGGGAATCGCCAGGGAACTCGGCGTGGGGCTCGACGACGAGATCGAGTGGGACATCCAGGGCATCCCGCTGAAGACCCGGATCGCGAGTCTTCGCAACGTCGACTGGAGGCGCGTGCAGCCGAATTTCTTCGTCCTTTTCCCGCGCGGGCCGCTCGACGACGCCCCCGGATTTCACGTGCTCGTGACCCAGGTGGACACGCCCGAGGAGTCCGCGCGCCTCCAACGGGCCGTCGTGCAGCAGTTCCCGAACGTCTCCGTGGTGGACATCACCCTTGTCCTCCAGACACTCGATCAGATCCTCGACAAGATCGCCTTCGTGATCCGGTTCATGGCGCTGTTCACCGTCGCCACCGGGCTGCTCGTGCTGGCCGCCGCCATCCTGAGCGGGCGCTACCAGCGAACGCGGGAAAGCATCCTGCTCCGCGTGCTCGGGGCCTCGCGGCGGCAGGTGCTTCGCGTGCTCCTCGTCGAGTACGCCGCGCTCGGCTTCCTCGCGGCGATGACGGGCGTGGTGCTGGCCATCGGGGCGGCCGCGGCCCTCGGATGGTTCGTGTTCGAGGTGCCCGTCAGGCCGCCGCTGGGACCACCGCTCGCCGCCGTCGCGCTCGTCACCGCGCTCACGACGATCATCGGTGTGCTCGCCAACCGCGGCGTGACCACCCATCCGCCGATGGAGATCCTGCGCGCCGAAGGGTGATGCGCGGCCGGGGGCCCGGGCGTTTCGGTCCGGGCCCGCGCCGCCCCCCTCACTGGATCTCGGGCACCGGCAACAGCACCCCGCCGAAGAGGAGCCAGGCGAGGATCAGCGTCCAGACGACGTTGAACGCCTGCGCGAGCGTGAACGCGAGCGCGGGACGGCCTCCCTCCATCTTCACGAGATCGCCGAAGTGCGTCTCCAGGCCGATCGACACGAAGGCCAGCGCAAACCAGAAATTGCGCACGCCATCGAGCACCGGTTTCACCGCGCTGACCGTCTCCGGCTCCAGGGCGAACGAGAAGACGAGCGACACGACCATGAACCCGAGCACGAACTTCGGGAACCGATCCCAGATCACGCGGACCGAAGGCCGTTCCGCGCCCGGATCCCGCGAGCGCATGACCCACCAGATCGACAGCAGGAACGCCGCCACGCCGATCAGGACGTTCTGGGAGAACTTCACGATCACGCCGGCCTTCATCGCGGGCTCGCTGATGAGCTGCCCCGCGGCGACGACCGACCCGCTGGTGTCCAGCGTCCCGCCAAGCCATGCGCCGGCGACGAGATCGGGGAGCCCGAACGTCCTCGCGATCCACGGCATCAGCACCATCATCGGCACGGCGACCACCAGCACGAGCGAGGTCACGTAGGAGAGCTTCCTGCGATCGCCCTGGATCGCCCCGCACGCGGCGATCGCGGCGGACACACCGCAGATCGACACCGCCGTCGAGAGCATCGTCGCCATCTCGTCGTCCACCCGCAGGCGCCGCGCGAGCCAGAACGCCGCGTACCACACCACCGTCACGACCAGCGCGGCCTGCGCGAGCCCGACCGCCCCCGCCTGGATCAGGTTCTTGAAGAGAATCGTCGATCCGAGGATCACGAGGCCCGTCTTGATGTAGAACTCGGTTCTCACCGCCTCCCGCAGCCATTCGGGCAGACGGATCGTGTGGTTCACGAGGAGCCCCAGACCAAGGGCGAAGATCACGTACTCGAGGCCCAGAGCCCGGATGTTCGATTGTCCCGCCAGCAGCACCGCCACGAAGGCCAGCGCGAACACCACGACGAATCCCGCCGCGTAACGCCCCGCGCCCGCGCCCAGCAGGCGCAGCGGCACGATCGACAGGGCCAGCATCGCCCCGGCAAGAAGCAGGGTGCTCGCGAGATTGCCCGCCCCGAGGACTCCCGCGAGGTCGCCCGCGCTTTCCCAGCGAAACGCCGGCATGGCCGGCCGCACGCCCAGGAGGGCCAGAATGATCACGACCGCCGCCACCCCGACGGCCAGCCAGTCCTCGTTGCGCCACCAGTGAAGTTTCGTTTCAGGGTTGGGGGAACTCACGGACGTCATCCTGCCGCGTCCGGCACGAAATGACGAGATCGGCTGCCCCGAAACCCACGTTCCAGTTGCGGGCCTCCGCGGCGGCGAGCCATCGTCCCGCATGCCCGCCCCCACGGATTTCACGAGACGAAGGCACGGGATGAGATGCCGGGGCACGGCACTGGCCGCGGCGCTCGTCCTGTCCGCCGTCTCCGTCTCCGCGCTTTCCGATGAACCGCTGCCTCCCGGGCGCGCCGTGCGGACGTTCGAGCTTGATCCGGGCCTCGTGATCGAGCTGGTTGCCGCCGAACCCGTCGTCCGATCTCCCTCCGCCTTCGCATGGGATGCCACCGGGCGCCTGTTCGTCGCGGAGAACCGCGGCTATCCGGTGGGACCCGCCGCGGGCGACCCGCCCGAAGGCGCGATCGTTGAACTGATCGACACCGACGCCGACGGCCGGATGGATCGGCGCGTCGTGTTCGCCGGCGGCTTGCATTTCCCGAACGGCCTGACCCCATGGCGCGACGGCTGGCTCGTCACTGACGCCCCTGACCTGCTGTGGCTCCGGGACACGGACGGGGACGGCCGCGCGGATGTCCGAGAGGTCTGGTTCACAGGGTTCGCGACAAACCTGACGACCCAGCTCCGGGCCTGCTATCCGACCGTCGGGCCGGACGGCTGGATCTATGTTTCACGAGGCTGGAGCGGGGGTCTGATCACCTCTCCGAAGTGGCCCCACCTCCCTGCCGTGGATCTCAGGGATGGAGACTTCCGGTTCCGGCCGGACGGCACCCGCGCCGAAGCCATTGGCGGCAACGCACAGTTCGGCCTGTTCCTGGACGACCTCGGCCGCCGTTTCATCGTCTCGAACCGGAATCCACTGATGCACGTGGTGGTCCACCCCCGCTGGTGGAATCGTCATCCCCACCTCCCGTTCACCGGCGTCGTGCAGGATGTCGCGCCGCCCGGCGCCGATGCCCGGGTCCATCCAAGGAGCGCGGACACGACCACGGCCGGCTTCATTCCCGACCTGCTTGCCGCGCCCCACGCGGGCACGTTCACCGCCGCCTGCGGAATCCTCCAGTACGACGGGTCGGCACTCGGAGACGACTATCGCGACCACTGGTTCATCTGCGAGCCCGCCCAGAATCTCATCCAGCGGCAGGTCGCCAAGCCCGTCGGCGCGACGTTCACCTCACGTCCCGCCACGAGCGATCGCGATTTTCTCACCTCCACGGACCCGTGGTTCCGTCCCGTGTTCCTCGCGGCGGGCCCGGACGGCGCGATCCACATCGCCGACATGTACCGCAAGGTGATCGACCACCCCGAATACCTGCCCGAGCACGCGAGGCGGCGACTCGACTTCGACGCCGGCAAGGACCACGGCCGCCTCTGGCGCGTCCGCCGCGCGGATTCCCCTCCCGCCCGGGGCGGGGAGCGGCCGCGGATGGACGAGCTCGGCGTGGACGAGCTCGTGGACGCCCTCGGTGATCCTGACCGATGGGTTCGCGACACGGCACACCGTCTCCTTCTCGAACGCGGTCCGGAGGCCGGACTCTTGATCGCCGTCACGCGCGCCCTTCGCGCCGAGCTCCCCGAGCCCGCCAGCGACGTTCGCGCGCTGTCCTCTCTGGCCCGCCGATCCGATGATCCGCCCGGGGAGGCCCACCGGCATCGCGGCACCGCGCGCCGCCTCTTCCTGCTCGCCGACATCCTCCGGCGGAACCTCCAGGACGGAACGGCGGACGAATCGCGCGATGCGGTGCGCGTGCTGATGTTCGCGACCTTTTCGCCTTCGCCCCTCG
Source organism: uncultured Verrucomicrobiota bacterium (assembly GCA_964389135.1). Lineage (GTDB taxonomy): Bacteria > Verrucomicrobiota > Verrucomicrobiia > Limisphaerales > CAIMTB01 > CAIMTB01. Next base: position 117,400 of record CAYMDA010000001.1, read on the forward strand.
TCCGGGAGGCCGCGTGGCGCGCATGGCAGTCGTTGCCGAGCGACCCGTGGCACGCACTGCCGGATGTTCCCTACGAGCTCGTGCTCTGGTGGGCGGACGAACCCAATCCCGCGACCCGCCTTCAGTTTGCGCTCGTGTGCGGGGAACAGGCCGACTGGACCCCGGTCGTCCCGGCCCTCGCGTCGATCGCGCACAGCGATCCTGGTGATCGCTGGCTTCGCACCGCCGTCCTCAGCGGCCTTCGCGGTCGCGAACGCGAGTTCCTGCGGGAATTCCTCGCCCGCCCCGTGCCGGACACTCCCGCCGTGGCGGACTTCATGGACGACCTCGGGGCGCTCGCAGGCGCGGCCGGCGACCTCCATGATTTCCTCGGCGCCATGCTCGAGGAGGGCGAGGCGGCGGAATGGAAAGTCGCCGGGGCAGCCGGATTCGCCCGCGGGATGCGCTCGAGGAATCATGCACTCGCGCCCTTCCTCGACCGGCTTCGCCGTGAGGCGGACACCGAGGCGCGAAAGCGGGCCGCCCACCTTGGCGCGCGCCTCGAGAAGACGGCCCTCCTTGCACTCGACCCGCAGGCCCGCGAAGGGATCCGTCTGCGCGCCATCGACCTGCTCGCGGAACTCCCGCCCGACCGCGCCGCGGGCGGGCTCGGCACGCTGCTCGGGCCGGGGCACCCCGCGGCGATTCGCGGCAAGGCGCTTCGCGCGCTCGGCAGGATCGATCGTCCGACCTCCGCCGAGGCGCTCGCGCGGTTCGCGCGGCGATCGGACATCTCCGCCACCGAGCGTTCCGTCGCCGTCCATGCGCTCGCATCGCGCGCGTCGTTCGTTCCGCGACTCCTCGACGCCGTCGAGGCCGGCGACATCCCCCCATGGCTGATCGACAGCTCGCGCCGCCGCGAGCTGCGGAATCATCAGGATGCCGAGATCCGCCGGCGCGCAGGCGCGCTGCTCGCCGAGCCGGGAGGTGGCGATCGACACCGCGCCTATGAGGAACTGAAGCCGCTGCTCGCGGAACGCGGGGATCCGCACAGGGGCCGAGACGTCTTCCTCAAGGCCTGCGCACAGTGCCACACGCACGGCGACGCCGGCGTCCGGGTGGGCCCGGACCTCACGGGAATTCGCAATCAGCAGCCCGAGGTGATCCTGTTCCACATCATCGTCCCGGATGCGGAGATCCAGCCGTCCTACACGGCATACGAGATCGAGACGCGCGACGGGCGCAGTCTCACGGGCCTTCTGGTGTCCGAGAACGACCGGTCCGTCACCCTGCGCCTGACCGGCGGCACGGAGGAGACCCTCGCCCGCGAGCAGATCGACTCGCTCCGGGCATCCGGGGTTTCCCTGATGCCGGGCGGGCTCGAGAAGGGAATGAGCCCGGTGGAACTGCGGGATCTCGTGGCGTTCCTGACCGCGCCCTGAGGAATCCGCGGAGGCGCCCGGAGGGAACGGGGCGCGCCTACTCGGCGGACGGGCCGACCGGTTCCTCCGCCGGAAGCTGGAGCGCCGTGCGAAGCTGCGCGATCAGGATCGGATCGAGGAACCGGGACTCCGGATCGAGCATCTGGTTGAGCACGCGGCGGCGGATCACCGGGAAGGGATCGAGGTCGACGCGGTCCACCCGGACCTTTTCATTGCCGCGCATCTGCTCGAAACGGGTCTCCTGCATGTACTTGTCCCAGATCTTCCGGGCGAGGCGGGCGTAACCGTCGGCCTGGTCGATCTCGCCGAGGGCCGTGTAGTAGAAGGCGCGCTGAAGCAGCCCCTCGATCATGAGCGTGGTCTTGTTGCGCGACGTTTCGTCCGCGTACTCGGCCACGCGCGAGATCGCGTATTCATCGAGGGTCATCTCCCGGGGAACGGCGTCCGGGTAGAGTTCCTTGAGCCGGGCGAACCAGCGCTGGGCCTCCGAGATGCGGTTATGGGTGTAGAGCGTCCACGAGACCTCGCGGAGGAAGTTCTTGTGCCCGTTCTGGATGTTCTGCCGCATCTGCTCGTCATCGCGGATCATGTCCTCGTAGGCCTTGTTGGCCTTCTCGACGATCTCCACGTTGGGAGCGATCTCGAAGCGGCGCATCTCGCCGTCTCCACCCGGCACCGCGATGAGCCGTCCGCGGATCGTGGCGAGCTGCATGGACTGGTAGATCACGCGGCGGAGCTGAATGAGCTGTTCCTCGGTCTTCGCGTTCTCGAGACCGAGCATCCCCCAGTAGATCGCGTGTGTCTCGGGGAGCCGCCATTCGAGCGGGCCATAGACCTCGTCCACGTGCTTCATGAACGCGGGATCCATCTTGTACACCTCGCGCAGGACGCGGGCGCGCTCGCGTTCCTCCTCCGTGTCCGGGTTGATGAGGGCGTCCCAGTCGGGGCGGCCGTCCCCGAGCACGTAGGACATCTCGTAGGCCCACTGGCGCTTGTAGATCCAGTGCGCGTCGTCGAGGTCGGCGCCCATCTTGTGCTGGAAGTGCCACGCGAGCTCCCGGTAGATCAGCGGATCGTGGGGATTGTAGCGCAGCCCCTGGTCCCGGAGCAGCTCGATGCCGCGGCGCACCCAGGGCCAGCGCGCCGGCAGGTCCGAGATCTGGACGGACACGTTGTAGGACATGTTCCACGCGAGGTGGACCCAGACCTGCGCGATGGTCGGCTGCAGCTTGCTGATCCAGTCGGCGAGCTGGACCATCTCGAAGTACTTCCCGTCCTGCTGGAGCTCGTCCATGCGGATCCAGAGGGCGTTGGCGATCAACCCGCGGAATCCGCCGAGCGCGACGGTGGTGAACGCAAGCACGGGCGGCACGTTCTCGAGCGGCATCGTCCGTGTCAGGTTCAGTTCCGCGCGGTCGCGGTTGAGCACGTCCTGCATGACGGACGAGGCGACGAGCGCCACGGCGATCGTCACGATCATCACTCCATGAAACAGGCGTCCGGTCATGATCAGTGATTGGACTGCGCCGTCGCCAGCTCGCGGCGCGTGAATGCGGTGATCCCGATCGCGGCGAACACCCCGCCCATCAGGACCACGACGAGCACCACGGCGCGGCCAAGCTCGCCCCATGTGATGCTACGGCCGGTGCTGACCGCGTCGATGGGCGAGAACTGCCGCACCAGTTCGATCGTGTTGAACAGGACCTTGAAGACCGGAAGCATCACCGCGTCCACGAGGGGATAGTTCCGGGTGTTGTTGTCGTGATTGATCCCGAGGACGGTCTGGTCCTCCACCACGGTGCGAATCGTTCCCGTGGACATGCCCACGATGAGCACGGTTGTCGCGAGAAACGCCGCCACCGGAAACGAGAGGAAACTCGCCGCCCAGAGGCCGATGGCCGCGAGCAGCCCGAGCCAGCAGGCGACCACGAGGAGGGCCCGCACGTAGTTCAGGCCGAATCCGCCCTCGGGATAGAGCACCTCGAGCCCCTCGTCGTACGGCACGATGATCGCCGCGTCGCTCCGGTTCATCACGTCCACGATGAGGGTGCCCTCCGCGTCCAGCACCGCCGCCTCGAAGGGGATCTCGTGAAACGCCTCGGGCGCGAGGCTGCGATACGCGTGCTGGCGCTCCGGCGACTCCTCCGGGCCGACCGCGATCTCGATCTGGTACGGCCGGCGCGCCGTGAGCTCGGCCGCGAAGAACTTCACCCGAACCGCGATGGGTTTGCCGCTGATCTCACGGGCGATCGAACGCGCGTCCAGCCGGAACCGCCGCATGTGCTCCGGCGGAACCACCTGGTTCCGGCCGGATGTGAACGCCTCGAGCGCGTGGGTCCTGAACTCGCGGAGATCCACGCCCTGGGAGAGCAGCTCCTCGCGCCGCTCCCGGATGATCTTCTCGATCTCGGCGCGGAAGTCGGGCACGGGCTCGCGAATCGAGGCGCGGGCGGTCAGCACGCTGTTGCGCACCTCCTCCTGGAGCGGCTCGGGAAGCTGGGTGGCGCGCCACTGCATCAGCAGGAACACGGTCGCGCCCGAGAGCCCGAGCAGCATCACGTCGAGCGCCATGATGCCAAGCCACTTGCCGAGCCAGACCTGCCACCGCGGGATCGGTTTGGTGGCAACCATCTGCATCTGCGCCTCGTCCACGTCGCGCGCGAGCGTGCCGCACGCGAGCCACAGCGTGACAAGGCTCAGGATCGCCGTGATCACGCCGAGCGTGTAGGTGAGGAGGATCTGCGTGAAGCCCCGCGCGGTCTCGTCGTGCTTGACCACCATCGGCAGGAACACGACGGCCCCGAGGAGCACCGCGAGCAGCACCATCACCAGCCGGTACCGGAACGCCGCCCGCACGGTCAGCCTCGCCACCGCGACCGTGGGCTGCCAGTGGGGCGGAAGCGCCCACAGTCCCGGAGCCTTTCCCGGCCGGCGCCGCGGAATCTCGCCGCCGCTGCGCGCCACCTGCGCGATCGCGTCGCTGCGCCGCGCGGCCTCGATCTCACCGAGGTACTCGAGCCCCTCGTTCTCCCATCGAAGGGCGACCCACCCGTGTCCGCGCAGCATTGTCACCACCCGCGGCACGAGAAAGAACAGCGTGATCGCCGCCGCATGGCGTGGAAGAAGCGGCGCCGCCAGCCACGCGAGAATGGCGTCGACCGCGAGCAGGATGAGCCCCCGGGCCCAGAGCCGATGCGCCATCGCCCACGCCCACGGAAGCGTGAGGGCGATCCACGCGGGGCCCGTCGCGACGGCCCTGTGACGACCGCCGCGCTCGTGAAACACCTGGAAGACGCGGGACATGGCTCAGAACATCTCGGCCGGCGCCCCCTCGCGCGGGAGATCCGCCGGCGCGGGCACCGTCGCCGTCATGGCTTGGGCGGTCCGCCGAGCAGCGACGAGAGCTTGTCGTTCGCGCGCCGGATCTCCTCCGGCGAAGGGGCGTCCGCCTCGCCCGAGGCAGCCCGGGGCTCCGTCGGCGACGGAGCGGGCGGCTTCTTCTCCGTGAGTTCCCGGAGGCGGTCCTCGTCCACCGCGGGTTGCGGCGGCGGGGCGCTCGTCGCGACCGGCTCCTTCGGCGCCGGGCTCGCGGCGGCGAGGCGCTGCAGCAGTTCGTCACCGGCGGGCCTCTCCTCTCCCTGCAGGTACGCCGCCACGCGCCCGCCCGAGGTCGCGCCGGAGGTCTGCGTCTCGGAAGCACGCGCGCGCTGCACCACCCCGAGGAAGTAGCTCTCCAGGTTCTGGGTCGGCGAATCGATGCGGACGGCGTCGGCGCTGACCTCCGTCCGGATGATCTCGAGGACGCGTTCGAGCGTCGCGCGGGAGAGCGCCGGGGCGGTGATCTGCACCGAGTCGCGCTCGGTCAGGAGCTCGCTGAGCGATCCGATCGCCTGGATCCGGCCGCCGTAGTAGATGACCACGCGATCGCACACGTCCTGGACGTCCGCGAGGAGGTGGCTGCTCAGGATGATGGTCTTGCCGCGCCGCGCGAGGGCCAGGATGACATCCTTCACCTCGCGGCAGCCGATGGGATCGAGGCCGGAGGTGGGCTCGTCAAGGATGATGAGGTCCGGATCGTTGATCAGCGCCTGCGCGAGGCCGATCCGGCGCTGCATGCCCTTGGAGAACTCGCCGACGACACGACGCTGCACGTTCTTCAACCCGACCATCTCGAGGAGCTGCTCCGTGCGGTCCTTTCGCTTGTCCGCCGGCAACTGGAAGAGGTTGCCGAAAAAATCGAGGGTCTCGCGCGAGTCGAGGTAACGGTAGAGGTAACTCTCCTCCGGCAGATACCCGATGCGCGCCTTGGTGGCGACGTGGCGCGGGGAGCGGCCGAACACCTCGATGACGCCCTTGGTGGGATAGAGCAGCCCGAGGAGCATCTTGACCGTGGTGGTCTTGCCGGAGCCGTTGGGGCCGAGCAGACCGAACACCTCGCCCTTGCGGACCTCGAAGCTCACGTTGTCCACCGCGCGGGCCTTCGGCCGTCCCCAGAAGTCCTTGAAGACCTTGGTCAGGCCGGAGACTCGCACCACGGCCTCGGCGTCCGCCGCAGGCGCGCGCCGCTCGGGTGCGGCCGGGGTCGCGCGCGTCGTTTCCGCAAGGGTGTCGAGCTGAGCTGGGGGCATGTGCGGTCTGCTGGGGTTCGTCAGGCGCGGGAGGCCGCCACGGTGCCGATGCGCGGCCGGAAACGAGGCTCGGTGACCCCGGTTTCGGGGTCCGTGCTGGCCTCCTCGACCATGAACGGTTCGAGCTCCTCGCCCTGGCGGACGAGGCGGAAGCTGTTGAACACGACCAGGAGGCCGCCGAGCACGTGCATGACGGCGGCGACCACCGGCGAGATGAACTTCATCGCGGCGAGCACAAGCCCGCCGATGACGAAGAGCACGCCGATGAGGAAGTTCTGGTTGATCACCGCGCGCGTCATCCGGGAGAGGCGCACCAGGAACGGGAGCCGGCGGAGGTCATTGTTCATCAGCGCGATCGTCGCGCTGTTGACGGCGACCTCGCTGCCCGCGGCACCCATGGCGATGCCGAGGTCGCCCGCGGCGAGCGCCGGGGCGTCATTGACGCCGTCGCCGACCACCGCGACGCGATATCCCTTGGCGTGCACGGCGCGGACAAACTCCACCTTGTTCTGGGGGAGACACTCGCCGACGACCTCGTCGCAGCCGATCTCCGCGCCGACCCGGCGGGCCACGGGCGTGCGATCACCGCTGACCAGGGCGATCCGGCGCACGCCGATCGCGCGCAGGTCGGCGATGGCCTCCCGGGCCTCCTTGCGGGTCTCGTCCTGGAGCCCGATCCAGCCGATGCAGCGGCCGTCCACCGCGACGAAGACCAGGCTGAAGCCCTCGGTCTCGCTGAGGTCGGCGGAGCCGAGCGAATCGGCGGCGACGCCGGACTCGGCGAGCCACTGCGCCCGGCCGACCATCACGGTGCGGCCGTCCACGACGGCGCTGACGCCGCGACCGGCGGTCTCCTTGAAGTCAGCGGGTTCGGCGAGCGGCACTCCGGCCTCGCCGGCGAGGGTGGCGAGCGCCTTGGCGGCGGGGTGATTGCTGTAGCGCTCCGCCGAGGCGGCGAGCCGCAGCAGCTCGGCGGGGGTGGTGTCCCCGATCGGCGAGAGACGGCTGACGGCAAGGCGGCCGTAGGTGACGGTGCCGGTCTTGTCGAGCACGAACGCGTTGATGCGGGCCGCCAGCTCGATGTTGGCGACGTTCTTGATGAGGATGCCGAGCCGGGCGGCCGCCGAGAGGGCGGCGACCATGGCGGTGGGCGTCGCGAGAATGAAGGCGCAGGGGCACGCGACGATGAAGACGGCGATCACGCGGCTCAGGTCCTGCGTGAAGGTCCACACGAGCGCGCCGATCACGAGGACCAGGGGCGTGTAGAAGCCCATGTACTGGTCGACGATGCGCATGATCGGAAGCTTGGTCTGTTCGGCCGCGAGGATGAGCGAGCGGACGCGGCCCAGCGTGGTCTCCTGGCCGGCGCGGTTGACCTTGATGTCGAGCAGCCCGGTGAGGTTCTGGGTGCCCGCGAACACCTCGTCGCCGGTGCGCTTGTCCACCGGGAGGGATTCGCCGGTGATGTTGGCCTGGTTGAGGGAGCTCTGCCCCGAGACGATCACACCGTCGGCGGAGATGTTGTCGCCGGGGCGCACGCGGATGATGTCGCCGATGGAGAGGTCCGCCGCCGCGACCTCCTCCTCCTCGCCGTCCGGACGGACGCGCCGGGCCTTGGTGGGCGTGAGCTTGACGAGCGATTCGATGGAACGCCGCGCGCCGTCCGCCGTGCGCGTCTCGATGATCTCGCCGAGCAACATGAGGAAGGCGACCATGCCAGCCTCGCGATAGTTGCCGGAGGCGAACGACGCGATGACCGCGAGCGCGACGAGTTCGTTGGTGCTCAGCCTGCCGGCGCGCAGGTCGCGCAGGGCGTTCAGGATGATCGGCCACCCCAGGATGATCGCCCCGATCATCGCGCTGGCGTCGGCGGCGGTCTCCCCGCGGTCGAAGAACCAGTTGACGATGAACGCGTTGATCACGAACAGCAGGCCGATGACGACCTGCGTGAGCTTCACCTCCGAATGCGAATGGTCATGTCCGCACGTGGCGCACGCGGTTCCCGGCTCGTTGTGATGATGGTGCTGCTCATGCGAATGCGGATGATCATGGGCGTGCCCGGGCTCGCCCCGACCGGGTTCGCGTCGGCTCAGGAGGGACGTCACTTGCATGGCTTCGGTCGGATCAGGGTTGCTGCGACGGCGCCGAGGGCGCGGGGGGCTCCCGGTTCAGATGAAGCCGGAGCTGGTCCTCGCCGCTCATGGGCGGGAAGACGAACTTCTGCGAGGCGTTGGTCAGCACCCGCCGCAGCGTCTCCGTCGTGAGACGGTCTCGGAAGTAATCTGGGTTCTTCTGATACTCAGGCAAGAGGCGCGCGAAGCTCTCGGACTCGGCGGTCACCTCCTGGATCATCCGGTTGCGCTCCGCGCGGCCGGCGTTGAGGACGGCCGTGGCCTGGCCCTGCGCCTCGTTGAGCACGCGGTTCGCGTAGCCCTGCGCCTCGCTGATGCGCCGGTCGCGCTCGAGCTGGGCGTTGAGGACCGCGTCGAATTCCGCGCGCACCTGCCGGGGCGGCAGCGTCTGGACGTCGCTGGGCTCGATGGTGACCCCGAGGTCGTGCTCGGCCACGAGCTCCGAGAGGCGGCGGAGCATGACCTCCTTGAAGCCGGTCACGTTCTGCACGAGCGCGTCGTCCACCGTGAAGCGCGCGGCCGCGTACATGAGCGCGTTGTCCACGAGGTTCGTCATCAGCGCCGGCCCGTTGCGGTGGTTCAGGTGGAACTTGACCGGTTCGGTGATGCGGTACCGGACAAAGGCGCGGGCGTGCATGATGTTGCCGTCGCCCGTGATCGCGTATCCCTCCGCGGCGGGGCTCAGCGACGGACCGGCGTCGGGCACGATGCCCTGGGCCTCCTGCGCGGGGGTGACGGCGTACCAGCCGACCGACGACCGCACGAGCTGCAGCTCGGTCACGGGGATCCGCACGACCTCGTCGATCGGATACGGAAACGCCCAGACGAGCCCGGGACCCTGCTCGGCCTGGCCGTCGCGGACGACCGGCTTTCCGAAGCGCAGCACGATCGCGCGCTCCTGGCTGCCGATCGACTTCACGTTGCTCACGAGGAAGTACACCACCAGCGCGGCCAGCAGGATCCGCACGATGAAGAAGCTGCTGCGAAGCGCCTCCGACAGCGCCACCGAACCGGCATCCTCGACCTGGCCCTGCGGCTCGGGGGCGATCGGATCCGGCCGCTCGGGAGCCGGCGTGTTCAAGGGATTCTCGGGGCTCATGGCGGGTTCACTTGCCCGAGGCGACCGCCGTCGAGGCGGCGGAGGGGACGAACGGCTCCGCGCCGTTCACCGGCCCCGGAAGCATCAGGTCAAAGGGAGGCGTGCGGGGATCGATGACGAGCGTCGCGCGATTCTTCAGCGACGCCTCCAGCGCGTTGAATTTCTGGATCAGGATCGCGAGCTCCGGATTCTGCTGAAAGACGGCGAAGGCCCGGGCGGCCTCGGCGTCGCCCTCGCTGCGGATGCGCGCGGCCTGCGCGTCCGCCTCGGCCAGGATCAGGTCCCGCTGGAGGTCCGCCTCGGACCGGATGCGGATCGCCTCCTCCTCCCCGAGGGCGCGGAGGCGCTCGACCTCCTTCGCGCGCTCGGCGCGCATGCGGTCGAAGACCTTTTCCGTGACGCTCTCCGGCAGGCCGAGGCGCTTGATGCGGGTGAGCTCGACGGCGATGCCCTGCGCCGCGGCGTCCTCCTGCACCTGGCGCAGGATGGCCGCCTCGATCTCGTCGAACTTCAGGTTGTCGGGGTCCGCGGAGATCAGCTCGCTGAAACCGTGCTGGCCGACGACGGCGTTCTTGGCGTTGCGGACGATGCTCTCGAGGCTGCGTTCGGCGGCGGCGGTCGAACCGTTGAAGCGGCTGTAGAACAGGGCCGGGTCCGCGATCCGCCAGCCGGTGAACACCATGATGAGGAGATTGCGCCGGTCGCCGGTCAGGGTCTCCTCGAAGCGCCCCTCGAGGTCCTGGAGGCGGTTGTCCATCTTGGTGACGCGCTGGATGGGCCACGGCCACTTCAGATAGAGGCCGGGCTTCGTGATCGGCCGCGTGGCTTCGCCGAACGTGGTCACGACCGCGACCTCGGTCTGCCGCACCTGGAACAGGAAGAGCAGAACGAGGAAGAGCAGGAGGAGGAGGGTGCCAATCACCAGGTTGAGACGACTGGTCTTCATGAATAGCAGCGATGGTCAGTCATTGTCCCCGACGAGGGGCGTGTCCAGCAGGTCGGGTCGGAGGCGTTCCTCCAGGTTGAGATTGAAGACGCCCTGGGCGTTGGTCGTCGCGACGACGATCTTCCGCGCGTCCGCCACGCCCCGGGTCAGGGCGCGCAGGTAGGCGCGCTGCGAATACACTTCCGGCGAGGCGAGAAAGGCCTTGAGCTGGTTCGTGAATTGCGCCGCCTGCGCGTAGGTCCCGGCGACCTGGCGCGCGCGGTAAACCTCCGCCTGCCGGACGCGGTTGGTCGCCTCCGCGCGCGCGAGGATGACGTTGGTGAGCGCGTACGCCCGGGCGTGTTCGATCGCGGCGGCCTGCTCCTGGAAGGCGGCGACGACCTGGTTGAAGTCCTTGCCCACGCTGACGGGCGGGTGCACGCCCTGCAGACCCACGAACAGGATCTCGACCCCGAGGCGGAGTTCGTTCGCGGCCGCCTGCATCCTGCGGCGGAGATCCTCCGCCGCCTGCTCGCGGCCGGTGGACATGAACTCGAAGAAATCGACGCTGGCGAGGTAGCTGGCGGTCTCGCGCGAGGCCACCAGCTCGAGCATGTTCGTCGGGTTCGCGTGGCGTGTCGCCCAGTCGAGCAGGTTCGTGATCTGGTACTGCACCGGGATGTTGACGGAGATCAGGTTGACCGGGGGCGCCTGGTCCTCGCCGGCCGTTCCCGCGGCGGCCCGGCTCGCGACGAGCAGGTTGTACTCCTCCTGCGCGTGGGACTGGGTCCACAGGATCGTGCGGGGCCGTTCGCTGTCCTCCTCGTCCTCCACGATCCCGATGAGCAGGCTGCGGAGCTGGCGCGTGCGCTCGCGGTACACGCGGTCGATGGGCCACGGCAGCTTGAAGTGCAGGCCGGGGCCGAGGATGGCCCGCTCCTCGACCGGCGCGCCGTTGCGCTCGAGGATCGCCTCCTCGCCCTCCTCGATGAACACGAAGCACGTGAACAGCAGGAGCACGCCCGCCTGTCCGAGCAGGATCCAGCCTGCGGAGCGCTGCAGGAACTGGTAGAACCAGGTGTCGGAGACCTTGAATCCGAACTGGTAGTCCAGCGCCTGCGCGAGGGTCTTGAAGATCCCGGCGGGCTGGCCCACGAGGCCGACGAGCCGGCTGTCATAGATCACGCGCGAGGGCGCCCGCCCGCGCACGCGCGGCCGGTACACCTCGAACACGAGGCTGACGAGTGTCTCGATTCCGGCGAGGCCGAGCAGGATCACGAGGATGCGCGCGATCAGGCGGTCGGCCCCCGGGAACCCGGCCTGCACGGCCCCGAGCGTGAGCGCCACGACGAAGCAGACCGCCGACGCGAGCAGCACGTACGCGGCGCCCGGCCGCAGCAGACGCTGGCGCTGGAGCTGCGCGAGCTTCACGCCGTACTTGCCGAGCAGCAGCAGCACGAGTGCGAAGAGCCCGAACATCGCCATCAGGAACATCGGGTTCTGCGGCGGCTCGGCGGCGACCTCGCGGTCGAGCCAGATCCACAGGCCGGCCGCGCCGCCCGCCTGCAGGAGCAGCAGAAGCACGGTCCCGGCCGGCACGATGAACCGCTCGAACTGCTCGCGCGCGCGCTGGGCGGGGTAGATCTCGGAATCACCCGTGTCGAACAGGGTCGAGCCCTTCGCGGTCCGGGAGAGTTCCTCCAGCTCGAGCTTCTCGAGGCGCTCGCGTTCCTCGAGCCGCATCTGGAACCAGCTCAGGAGCGTGACGACGACGCCCGTCGCGACGAACGCCATTCCCACCTGGCCCCCGAGGGATCCCACCTGGCGGGCGAGGTAGAACCCGAGCGCGCCCGTCACCAGGAGGATCAGGAAATTCAGCAGGCCTATGCGTGTCGGATTACGATCCATGTCAGCTCAGTTCGCGATCCTGAAAGAGAAGCAGCGCGAGGGCGAGCACCGCGACAAGATAACTGCCCGTGTAGGCGAACGCCCGCGCGACGTAGCTCGTCGGAATCGAGTCGGTGCCCTGGAGGGCGTCGGCGACCCAGAAGAGTTGCCAGTTCGGAACCACGGCGTAGGCGACGCGCGCCCACCATGCCCCGCCGAGACCCGCGTCCTCGAGGCGGGCGCGTTCCTCCGGGGTCAGCCGCGCGACCTCGTCGGGCTCGAGCCGGCCGGAGCCATCGGCGTCGTGGCGGTTCACCACCTCCGTGAGGAGCTGGCGCTGCGCGTCATTCCACGGCGAGGCCACGATCTCCTCGACGTTTGTCGAGAAGGTCTCCCACGCGGGCACCGCATGGCGTCCGAAGAGGTAATCGGACATGAGCCCGAGCACGAACACGGCAAGGCACACGGCCAGCGTCGGGATGAGGTCGAGGCGCGTCGCGCACGCGATCGCGATGCCCGCCAGGAGCCACAGCGCGAAGAGAATCAGCACCACCGCCGGGACCAGGCGCGGGTCGGCGCGCCCCTCGTAGCCCTCGGCGAACAGCAGGTCCGTCTGCACGACCGAGTTGATCACCACGAAGGCGATCGTCGTCAGGACCACCATCGCCATCACGGCGTCCGACACGAACGGGCGGTTCAGGAAGAAGTTGTTGAAGCCGCCGACCGCATACGCCAGCACCATCGCGCCGTAGAAGATCGCGAGCGCCTTCAGGTTCGGCTCGCCGTACGAGGTGAAGGCGAGTTTGCTCGCCGTCAGCGCCGCGACGAGGTTCACGTAGGTGAGGAGCGACAGCGCCATGGCGACGCCGGCGAACTTCGCGAGGAGAAACTGCACGCGCCCGACGGGCTTCGCGAGCACGGCGAGGGCCGTGCCGGTTCTGAGTTCCTGGGCGACGGAGGCCGCCGCGCTGATGACGGCGCCGAACAGCCCCGTGAGGAACACCACGGCCAGCACGCTGTCCTTCGTCATCTTCGGATCATCGCCGAGCGCGAAGTAATAGACGTTCGCGAGAAAGACGATGAACGCGGCGGACACGCTGAGGAGCACAAGGAACACCGTCTGGCGCACCAGCTCCATGAACGCGTTGATGGCTATGGCTGCGAATTGTCGCATGGACCGAATCGTCCGACACCGCGTCCCGACGCGCGCAAGCCCCTGGGCCGCTTCGCGTCACGACGTGAGCCGAAGATGGTGGGGGCCGGAATCCGCAAGGCAAACTGTGTTTTGCGCGGCACAGCGAGCTGCACGGGCCCGCGAGGCCGGTGGTACGGGCGACGCCCCGGCCCGGGGGGCCGGGCTGGATGGCGCGCCGCGGGGCCGGTCACCGGGGAACCCGCGCGCGGGGAGGAACGATCACCGGCGGAGCCAGCCGAGCACCCCGCCGCCGCCGGGGCCCGGCGCGGCCTCCTCGGAATGGCCCGGGCGGAAGCGCGCCACGAGGAGCTGACTGCGCGCGGCGGTCAGGGCCATGATGAATTCGTCGTAGCTCTGGAAGCGGTCGGCGGGATTCTTCGCCATGGCCCGCCAGAGCGCGTCGCTCGTCGGCTCGGTGATGTCGGGCCGGACGTGATTCGGAGGGGTGAGCGGCGTGTGGACGTGGGCCGCGATGAGCTCCTCCACCGTGGGCGCCTCGAACGGGACATGGCCGGTCAGCGCATGGTAGAGCGTGCCGGCGAGGCTGTAGAGATCCGAGGAGAAGGTTTCCTGCTGCCGGTTGACCTTCTCGGGCGCGACGTAATAGGGCGTCGCCCAGAGGGACGATTCGTCCACGCCGTACGGCTGCGCCTCGCGCGCCAGGCCGAAGTCCACGAGCTTGGGCTCGCCGTCGGCGTTGAAGAGGATGTTGCCGGGCTTGATGTCCCGGTGGAGCAGGTTCTTCTTGAGCGCGGCGTCGAGGGCGCCGGCTACCTTGATGCCGACATCGAGCACGTCGAGCTCGGGGAGCTGGTGCTCCTTCTCGATGCGGCTGTCGAGGCTTCCACGGTCCGCGAGCTCCATGACCATGTAGAGCTGGCCATTGATCTCGTTGAACTCGTAGATGCTGATGATGTTCGTGTGATTGAGCGCGCCGCACGCGCGCGCCTCGCGCTGAAAGGCCTCGACCGCCTCGGCGTCATCCAGCAGCTCGCGGCGCATCATCTTCACGGCGACCTCGCGAAGCAGCATCTCGTCGAACGCCCGGTACACCGTGCCCATGCCCCCCGAGGCGATCGGCCCCCGGAGCTCGAGCTGCCGCAGCCGGAGGGGCATCATGAGCGGGTGCCCGCACTTCTTGCACGGCGTGAACTCAAGCGGCGGAAGGTCGCCCGGGATGAACTGATTGCCGCCGCAACCGGCGCACGTCACGAGTTTGACTCGTTTTCGCTCACTCACGCTCGCGTCGGCAGACGTCACGCGGGGAAGCTATCACTCCGATTCGAGGCGAACAAGGTGCGGCGTGGCCCCGTCGCCCCCGTCGCGCGCGGGCGACTTCGGGAAGCCGTCGCCCGCGCCCGTGAAAGGGGAGGCGCGCGCCGCGGCTCGGGCCCGCGGACACGCGCCCATTGGTTGCACGATCAGCCCGCCACCTGGATGCGCCGCGGCTTGAGGTGCTCGCGTCGCGCGAGGTTGACGGTGAGCACCCCGTTCTCGACACGCGCAGTGATCCTGTCGGTGTCGATCTCCGGGTTGAGCTCGAACACACGCCGGAAGTCGTCGCCGCTCGATTCGCGATAGTGATCGGTCTCGAACGACGGCCGGGTGCGACGCCCGAGCAGCGTCAACTCGTTGTTCTCCAGGTAGATCTCCAGTCCGTCACGGCCCACCCCGGGCATGTCCGCCTCCAGAATGTAGCCGTCCGCGGTCTCGTAGATGTTCACCGCGGGAGTCACGTAGCGAACGCGCTCCGCCGTGGTGGCGGACCCGTTCTCCGCACGAGTGATTGCGTTCATCGTATTCACCTCCAGTCGCAGCCCCGCCCGGGCCGCACGCCCCGGGCGGGAGGTTCGCTCACAACGGGTTATTCCGCGCTGACGGTGATCTGCTTCGGCCGTGCAGCCTCCGCGATCGGGAGGGTCACCGTCAGGATGCCGTCCTGATAGGTGGCCGTGACCTTGTCGGCCTCGACCGCCTTCGGGAGGGTCACCGATCGCTGGAACCGGCCCTCGAAGCGCTCGGTCCGCAGGCCGTTCGCCTTCCGGCGCGACTCCTCGAGGCGGCGTTCACCGGAGATCGACAGCACGTTCTCGTGCAGGTTGATCTTGAAGTCGTCCTTCTTCATCCCCGGGACCTCGAGCTTCACCACGAGGTTCTCCTTGTCCTCGTACACGTCGAGGGCCGGAGCCCACACGTTGAAGATCGGGCTGCCGAAGCCGCCGTTGACGCTGTCGAACCAGCGATCCATTTCATCCTGCAGCCGGGCAAAGGCCTCGAAGGGCGACTGCCACGGCGTCATCGACCGTCGAGAATGCTTCATCAGTCTCATCGTGTTGCTCTCCTTTCTTTCGGGTTGAACTTCGCTTGTAATATAGCTGGGAACGTGCCAGGGCCATCGAAACCGGAATCACCCTAAATCATTGCTTTTCAAGATGTTACAAGCTCAGATCAGCCCGGGCTTTGAGACATTCTGTCTCATTTCTTGTGACACTGGGACGCTGTGACTCAATGGCACATTCCGGGGTGCGCCGCCGACGGACCCCGGCGCGGACCCTTTCGACTTGCTTTCCCCCGGCCCGCCTCCGAACGTCATCCCGCTCTTTGACAGAACCGGTCCACCCGGACCGGGTCTGAACATCCACCAGTGTCAGGGAACCCCGTGCGATTCGGGGACGGTTGCGCCACTGTGACGGGCTACAAGCTCCATCAAGCCACTGCGAGAGCGGGAAGGCGGAGCAAGGTTCGAAGCTCGGAGTCAGGATATCGGCTGGCGGATGCTCATCGTGGCCTTCTCCTCGGGAGCGGGCCAGCTTCTCCGCAAAGAGAGGGATGAGGCCAGTTCACGCCGGGGCAACGTCCCGGCGTGGAACTTCATGATTCTTCGCCTTCCTCATGATTTGCCGGGGAAGGCGTTTGCGTTTCCGGGCCGCGCGGCCCGGCAATCGTCCTTCCCGGTCTGGTCTCGCCAACCCGGCTGCGGCCTCGGCATGGAGCCGAGTCGCGGCCCTTTCAGGCAGGTCAGATCATGAAAGCACAAACTTCGTTGCCGCCCGCGTGCGCGCTGGCGGCACTTCTTGCAACGACGACGGCATCCGCGGTTTCGCTGGATGACATCGAGTTCTGGGCGGGCAGCGGCAGTCAGCGCGCCGCGCTGGTCATCGACTGGAACGACGGCAACGGCCCCGAGTCCCTGGTGTGGGGCTTCCAATGGGACGGCATCGCCACCGGGCTGGACATGCTCCAGGCGGTCGTGGCGGCCGATCCGCGGCTGTACGCGCATTTCGGTGAATTCGCGTGGGGCACGGCGACCCTCGGGATCGGGTACGATCTGAACGAGAGCGGCGGCTTCGACGTCACGCCCGGACTGGCATTCGACCCCGCCGGGATCGCCCTGAGCACCGGAGGCTCGAGCGCGGACGACTCACGATCCGCCGTGGATCCCGGCGACCATTACCGCGAGGGATGGAACTCCGGCTTCTGGGCCTACTACATCAAGTCGTCCGAGGCCGAGGACTGGCTTTCGCCGGTGAGCGGGTCCGCGGACCGCCTTCTCACGGACGGAGCATGGGACGGCTACAGTTTCGCGCCCGACTTCGACGGGCCGCTCCCGGGAGAGCCTTCCATCGTCGCGGTTCCGGAGCCCTCGGCGGCCCGGATCCTGGTTCTCGGTTCCCTTGCGTGGTTGTGCGCGCGTCGCTCCCGCCCATGACGCCTTCCGAGTTCATCCGCCCCATGCTGGTCGCGGCTGCGGCGGCATTCGCCGCCCCGGGAATCGGGGGCGCTTCGGCGCCCGCGCCCAGCCCGTTCGCGGTGGAAGTCGTTTCCGCCACGGGACCGTTCGACACCGCGCCCTATGACGATGCGACGGCGATGCTGGGGATGCCCGCCACCGACTTTCACGACCGCTGGGCCGGCGCGCAGGGTGGCACGGCCATCCGCCGCGTGAAACTGGTGGAGGCCGCATTCAACCTCGATCCCACGGGCACGCGAAAGCTGCTCACCACCCTGCTCGAGGGCAGCTCGGTCGTGGTGCGATTCGAGGAACCGATCCGGGATGATCCGACGCATCCGTACGGGATCGACCTGCTGGTGTTCGGAAACACGTTCTTCACGGCGCAGGGGGCGGTGAGCGAGGAGACGGACATGAACACTCTGCGCATCGGGGGCGGCGCGTTCGCCGAGCCCATGAAGGTGTCCGTGAGCCCGGGTTTCACGGGCGGCGAGGGGCAGAGCCCGACCGACCCCTCCACCTGGGACTGGTACCGCTACGAACAGGGTCCGTACGCCGACTCGCTGTTCCCCACGCACGCGTATCACTGGGACCGCGCGAAGTCGGCATGGAGCACGAACCTCATGGACTTCACCAAGCCGGTAAACCCGGCGCTGGCCTCCTGGTTCCAGCCGGGGGTGACATCCCTCACCGTGGCGGACGCGATCGACCTGTACGACGGCTCGGGCGGCGGCACGGGCTTCGATCTCGCCGAGTCCGGCTTCCCGGAGGTCCGGTACGTGCGGATCGAGGGACTGCCCGGCTTCGATGCGGGCGAGGTGGACGCGCTGGCGGCGGTGCGACCAATGCTCCTGGGGGACAGCCTCACGATCGCCCCGGAAAACCTCACGGACGGCGGCGCGACCCTGCGGTTCGGGATGAAGGACCCGGCCGGCGGATGGGTCGCCATCCGATTCACCGCCGTGGACGGAATCGCGCGCGTCGCGACCGCGCCCATCGCCGGGGAGGACCTCCCCCGGGAATGGGACGTCATGGCGGCGGCGGAGCTCCGGATGACTTCCCTCCCGGAGCCGGGTCCGATCGAGTGCGTCGCGGATCTCCGCTGGTTTCCCGGACCGGGCTACACGGGCGACGGATCGGACCTCGAGGCACTCGCATGGAGCGAGGAATCCGGATGGTCGCCCGTGGACGGTGCGTTCGACACCGCCGCCGGTGAATACGCGGTTCCCGGCATCCCTCCCTCGGGCCGATTCGCCCTGGCGCGGAGGGCCGCGCCGGTCCTGTCGATCACGCGCCGGGACGGGGTCGAACTGCAGTTCGCCCCCCGGCCGGGCTGGCGGCACATCCTGGAACGCACGACCGATCTCGACCAATGGTCCGAGGTGAGGAGCGAGCTCCTGTCCGCTGACGGGCCGGTCGTTTGGAAGGACGGCGGGGCGGCGGACGGATGCGTCTTCTACCGGCTCCGACTCGAACGGCCGTGATCGCGGAGGCTGCCGCCAACGACGGAATCACCCCTCGACCGCGGCGTGAGCGCGCGGGCGGGACCGCCGGCGGGGACCATTCCCGGGCGGCGGCGATCCAGGCGTTCACGCTGGTCGAGCTGCTCGTGGTCCTCGCGATCGTTTCGATCCTTGCTAGCCTGCTGCTCCCCGCCCTCGCGCGCTCGCGCTCGACGGCGCGCCGCGTCGCCTGCCTCTCGAACCTCCATCAGATGGCGATCGCGGCGGCCGCATACGTGGCCGAGCACGAGGATTCCTACCCGATCGCGTACTTTCACGCGCTGGAGGATGGGATCTCCATCGCATACGCGTGGGATCTGACGACCGTGCAGGGCCCCTCGCCGAGGGTCATCCCCGGAATCCTCTGGGGGATCGGCGCGAGCGTCAGGATCCAGCAGTGCCCGTCGTACCTCGGCGGCGCGAACTGGCTCGTGGATCCGTTCACGGGCTACAACTACAACACGAGCTTCATCGGACACGGTCAGTTCGAGAGCATCCCCTCCCCTGCCCTGTCGGCGGACATCCGACGCCCCGGCGAGACCGTCGTCTTCGGCGACGGTCAGTACGGGGGCGGCGCCAACAAATTCATGCGCGCGCCGTGGCCCAATCCCGCGGACGCGGGCTTCCGCGGCCGGTGGGCCGGGACGCAGGGATTCCGGCATTCCGGCAGGAGCAACGCTGCGTTCGCGGACGGGCACGCCGATTCCCTCGCCCGCCGATACACGGAGAACGCGGACGGCGCCGCCCAGGTGGCGCCCGGGACCGGGTTTCTGTCCCCGGACAATTCCCTGTACGATCTCGAATGATGAAACCCGCCGGTTCATCCATTCCACCTGCGCACGGACGGTCGCCGGGACGATCTTCCGGCCGGGTCGGGCACGTCGAACAAGAGGGACCGGACCCCGCCCGGTGCCCGCTCTGCGGGGGGCCGAACTCGTGTGCGCGTGCCGCCGGGGACGACGGCGCGTGCTGGTGCCTCAAGGCGGTCATTCCGGAGGACCTTCTCCGAAGAATACCCGCCGCGGAGCGCGGCCCGGTCTGCGTGTGCCCGCGCTGCGTCGAGGCGTTCCATCGCGAACCGGGGGGCGGGGCACGGGAAACCTGAGCCCCCGGGGCGGGGCGTCTTGCGGGGTTTCGCGATTGCACGGGCAAGCCGCCGCGTGCTGACTTTCAGCGCCCCATGCACGCGGTTGAGTTGATTGATGTCACCAAGACCTTCGGTACGGCCACCGCGGTGGAAAGCCTCTCCCTGGCCGTCCCCCAGGGATCGCTGTATGGGTTCATCGGTCCGAACGGATCGGGGAAGACCACCACGCTTCGGATGATCGTGAACATCCTGCGGCCCGACCGAGGCGTCCTCCGGGTGTTCGACCAGCCGCTGTTGGACCCGCGCTCGCCGCGCATCGGTTACCTGCCTGAGGAGCGCGGGCTCTATCGGCGGATGAAGGTGCGGCAGTTCCTGCGATTCTACGGGGAACTGAAGGCGGGCCGGAGCGTTCACGACCAGGTGGAGGCATGGATCCGCCGCCTCGACCTCGAGCCGTTCGCGGACCGCAGGATCGAGGCGTTGAGCAAGGGGACGGCCCAGCGGGTGCAGTTCATCGCGGCGGTCGTGGCGGATCCCGACCTCGTGATCCTGGATGAACCGTTCAGCGGACTGGATCCCGTCAACGCGGAGGCCCTGCGGGCGGCGCTCCTTGCCATCCGCCGCCGCGGCGCGACGATCATCCTGAGCACCCACGACATGGCCGTCGCCGAACAGCTCTGTGATTTCGTCTGCATGATCTTTCGCGGTCGCAAGGTCCTCGACGGCACCCTCGGACAGATCAAGTCGAAGTACGGATCGGACACGATCCGGGTCCGGATCGAGAATGGGATGGCGGCGCTTGAGGGACTCGAGGGAGCCGAGTCCGTGCGCGACCTCGGCCGCTGCCAGGAGATCCGGGTGCGGCATGGCACCGATCCGCAGGCGCTGCTGAGGGCCCTGCTCGACCGCGCGAGGGTGTACAGCTTCGATGTCAGCGAGCCGTCGCTGCACGACATCTTCGTGCGGATCGCCGGCGCGCCCGCGGAGGAGGGAGGGCCGGATGCGTAGGGCGCTGCGCATCGCCCGCCGGGAATACGTCGCCACCGTGTGCACCCGCGGGTTCATCCTCGGTCTGATCCTCGTCCCGCTCATGATGGGGGGAGGACTGATCGGGGTGGCCATCATGCAGCGTCAGGCGGCGACGCACGACCGGACGATCGCGGTCATCGACGAGAGCGGCATCGTGGCCCCGGCAATCACCGCCGCCGCGGCCGATAGAAACGAGGAACAGTCCCGCCGCCAGCCGCCCGGCCCGCGATATACCATCGAGGTCCTCGAGCCCGCGGCCGACCGCGATGCGCAGCGACTCGAGCTTTCCGACAGGATCCGGGCCGGAGGCCTCCACGCGTTCGTCGAGATCGGCCCGTCCGTCGTCGATCCGCGCGAGGACGATGAAGCCTCGCGGATTCGGTACTTCTCGAAGAATCCCGCCCTCGACGAAGTCCGCGGGTGGCTCGGCAACGTCGTGAACGACCGGCTCCGGCGCGCGCGGCTCGAGCAGGCGGGCATCGATCCGGCCGCGCTCACCAATCTCTTCTCGTGGGTGTCCCTCGAGGGGATGCAACTCGCGCAGAGGGATGAACGCACCGGCGAGGTGAGCGCCGCCAGCCGTCAGGATCCCGTCGCGGCCATGGGCATCCCGTTCGGCGTCGCGGTGCTCGCCATGATCCTGATCATGATGGGGGCCGCGCCCCTGCTGCAGAGCGTGATGGAGGAGAAGTCGCAGCGGATCGCGGAGTTCATCCTCGGCGCGGCGACGCCCTGGGACCTGATGATGGGCAAGGTTCTTGGCGGAGTGGGCGTGGCGCTCACGGCGATGGTGCTGTACCTCGCGGTCGCGATCGGCGGGCTGGGATCGATCATCGCCGCCGCCGACCTGCCGTGGAGGATCCTCCCGTGGTTCGTCGTGTACGTCGTCGCCGCAATCATGATGTTCGGCGCGCTGGGCACCGCGCTGGGTTCGGCGTGCAACGACGCGCGGGACGCGCAGCACCTCCAGGGGCCGGTCATCCTGCCGCTCGTCTTCCCGATCTTCCTCGTGATGCCCGTGATCCAGGATCCCCTCGGCGCGCTGGCGACCATCGCGTCGTTCATTCCGCCGTTCACGCCGCTGCTGATGCTCCTTCGGCTGAGCACCCCGGGCGGAATCCCGTGGTGGCAGCCGTGGGTCGGACTCGCGGGCGTCCTGGCGACCACCTGCCTCGTCGTGTGGATCGCCGGGCGCATCTTCCGCGTGGGCATCCTCATGCAGGGCAAGCCACCCACGATCCGGGAGATCGTGCGCTGGGGATTCCGCGGATGACCCCTCGCCTTCCGCCACGACAGGTCCCGACCGCGCGTCATGGAAACCGAAGCCGCCATTCACTGCCCCTGGTGCGACCAGCTCCAGGTCATCCTCGTGGACACCACGATTCCCGACCAGCGGCTGACCTATGACTGCGAGAACTGCTGCCGCCCCTTCGAGGTGCGTGTGACGGCGCGGCCGGGCGAGATTCTGGGCTTGGACGCCGCCGCCGACTAAACCAGCCTCTCGGCACGCCACTCCCGGAATGCAGCGGCGGAGCGGCATGCGCATGCGTGCCGGCCGCCCAACCGGATGGCAGACGCCCGGGACTGGCGCTCCCGAACACCATGAATCCTGAAATCGTCCTCTGGATCTACCTCGTCATCCTTGTGGCCGGCGGCATCTACGGCTTCGTCAAGGCGAAGAGCAAGGTCTCGCTGATCACCGCGCTCGTCTTCGGAGCGCTGCTCGCCGCGGCGGCGATGGGATGGTTGGGCTGGCCGTACGCCGGAGACGTCATCCTGATCGTCCTCACCATCGTGTTCGCGTTCCGCTTCCAGAAGACTCGCAAGTTCATGCCGGCGGGAATGCTGACTCTGCTCACGATCGCGGCGCTCCTCATCCGCTTCATGATGCTCTGGTGACCCGCGCGCCGACGGCCCGGCGCGACCGAGGCGCGGCCGACGCGCGCGAGGCCGTCGTGAATCCTCAGGCGGAACTGGGCGCCGCCTCGACGATCGTCGCCCGATCCGCCCCGCGTTCGCGCGGATACAGCCAGAGACAGAGAATGCCCGAGATCACGGCCAGCACCGCGAGGCACGGGAACGCGAGCGCGTACCCTCCGATGTCCAGCAGGCGGCCGAACTGCGCGCCGGCAAGGATCGCGGCCACGTACCCGGCGCCGTCCACGAATCCCGAGACGGTCGCCACGTAGCCGCGGCCTCGGATCTCCAGTGAGAGAATCCCGGCCAGCAGGCTGTACGGTCCGTACGCGAGGAAGCCGACCGCCCCGACCGCGAGGGTCGCCGAGGCAAGGCCGTGCCGGGCGAGCGCGGGCAGGACCCACAGCAGCGCGCCGAGGGTGACAAGGATGCCGAAGAGCAGAATCCGGCGCGTCGGCCGTTCGGCGTGCCCGAACACCCATCCCAGGAGAAGAATCCCCGCGGCGCCGCACGCGTCGAACCCGGTGGAAAGAAAGGCCGCGATGCGGTGGGACATCTCCGGACCGCCCTCGGTCTTGAAGAAGTCCACGGTCCACGTGTTGAAGGTCTCCCGAAGGAGGGTGAGCGTGAAACTGAGCGCGCAAACCACCCAGAACCGCCGGATGCGCAGCAGTTCCTTCACCTGGCCGAAGGAGAAGCCTGCGCTGCCGTCGGGCGGGGCGTGCGGGGCGGAACCGTCCGCGGATGCATCCCCCGGTTCGCGCACCGCCGCCTCCCGGGGCAGGATCAGCCAGCAGACGATCACGATGGCGCCGAGCAGGATCGACGGACCGCCCATCACCCATCTCCAATCGTTGCCGGAGACGCCCGCGATCCAGCCGGCGAGCAGCGTCGCGCAAACGCCGCCGAACACGAATGAGAGGGACAGCACGGCCATCGCGAAGGCATGCCACCGCGAGGTGAACCATCCGGGCACGAGCTTCACCATGGAACCCCAACCGGCGGATCCGGCGAGCCGGTTCGCGGAGTACACGAACATCAGCACGCCGATGGTCGGCGCCATGCCCCCGGCGGCGGCGAACAGCGCCACCAGCAGCAGGCTGCCGAGGAAGCAGAGGCGGCCTCCGATCCGGTCGATGACCACCCCGAAGCCGAACTTCCCCACCACGTAGGCGAGGGTGCTCACGCTGGCGATCATCCCAAGCTGCTCCTTGCTGGCATCGAACGCCTCGCCGAGCATGGGAAGCGCCACGGAGAAGTTCTTCCGGCAGAGATAAACGCCGATGTAGCCGAGAACGAGAATCGAGAGATACAGCGCGCTGCGCCATGCGGCGGGCGCTGTGCTTCGACCGGCTGAGGAGGAGTCAGGCACGCGATCGCATCCGGCCCGGGGCATTCAACCGCGGGCGCGCCGCATGGTTCTCCACCCGGGGCCGGGAGCGCAAGCCCGTCCGCCCCTCGCCGCGCGATTGTCACCCGCGGTCATCCGCGCGAGGCGAGGTAATCGGCCCAGAACCGCGTCTCGACATACAGCTCCAGGAAGACCCGCGGACGAATCTCGAACATGCCCACGAACCGCCATGCGCCATCACTTCGCTCCTCGAGGTTCAGGCCGAGCGAGTTCTCGGAGATCACGATGACGGCGGGATGCAGATCCTCCGGCACCGCGCTTCGCCATCCGATCCGCGCGAAGTCCCGCCAGTACCACGGCAGCGGCCAGTAGGCGTCGCCTCGGACGATGACCTGCATCGGCATCGCCTTGCCATCGGGATGAAACGCGGCCATCCCCCGCACCTGCTCCAGCAGGTTCACGATGTCCGCGGACGTGTGCCCGTACACGTACGGGTTGCGGAAGTCCGCCGCCCAGTCACCGTTCGCCCGCGCGGCCTGGATCCCGAGATGGACCATGCCCGCAAATGACAGGCATGCGGCCATGGCTCGGAACCAGACCGGGCGAAAAAGGGTGACCAGCCACCAGGTTCCCACGCCGGCGAGGATCAGCATTCCGTGGTGGAACCCGAGCAGGCACCACGGGGTCTTGTACGGGATCACCGAGTACACCGCCGCGAGCAGGACCGTGTATCCCGTGATGAACCGCACGAGCCAGCGCCTCTCCCGCGGGCCCCGGCTCGTCGCGGAACCCGCGATCGCGCCCGCCGCGGCCATGATGAGCACGGCGCCCTCCGTCCACACCGGCGCACCCCGCTCATGAAACCATGCGAGCCTGCGGAGGTAGAAATCCCACGGATGCACGTGGGGCGATTCTCCGCCGGCGCGTTCGGCCCAGATGAAGTACGTGCGCACGGCGTCGAGAGGGCCCGCCGCATTCGTGAAGAACGAGGAGAAGAACGCCACGAAGACGATCAGGCACGCCGCGGCGGCAAGCGCGGCATCCCGGGGCCGGACCGCCCTGACCGCGGTCCGCAGGCGGATCCACGCGCGGCGGGCACGGCCCTCGCGCGCGCGGGCGCCGTCGCCGGGCTCCTCGGTGATCCCGCCGGAGACCGCCACGTTGACGGCCCAGGCCGCCGCCCCCGCCGCCAGCGCGAACACGAAGGTTTCCTTCGTGGCGTACATCAGTCCGACACCGGCCCCGGCGACGAGGGCCCAGGCCGCGCGCGGATGACACGCGTACCGCCAGCAGGCGGCGAACGTGACGAACGTGACGAGAACCAGCAGCATCTCATGGATGTAATACCTGCTGTAGTAGACCATCGCCGTGGAAACCGCCGTCCATGCGGCGGCGGCGATCATCGGACCGGGGCCGAGCGCCCCGCGCAGGAGCCAGAGGCCGAGGATGAGAGCGATCCCGCACGCCACGGACATGGATCGCATGGCCGCGATGGCGGGCTGGTCCGGCTCAAACGAAGACGCTGCCGCGAGGAACGGCAGCGTCAGAAAGTACAGGGCGGGACCGTGGTACTCGTGCGGGTCGTAGCGGTACTCGCCGCGCTCCCAGAGGGCGCGCAGCTTGACCGCATTGATCGCCTCGTCATTGTGCAGCGGCCGGCGCTCGAGAGCGCCGCCGCGCAGCAGCAGGCCGACGGCGGCGACGAGGATCAGACCGACGCCGGCCCAGTGCCTCATTCGGCGGGCAGACCGTAAACCTCGAGCTCCTGCCAGCAGTTGAGGGCGGTCAGCGTGGTGCCCTTCGTCCAGCCGCGCACGTAGCGGCCGACAACGCCGTCAACGGGAACGACCTTGCCCCACTTGGTCTCGAAATACTCCTTGTCCGTGCCGACGCCCTGTTTCGAGGAATCGTCGCGGTCATTGTTGAAGACGGTGTGAACGTCGTTCTTGAACTCGGGATCGTTGGAGATCTGAAGGATGACGTCGCGCGTGATCTGGACGTAACGGTGGTCATGCCACATGGCCACGGCGAAAATCTGATGAGGCGCGCCGAGGTCCACCTGGATCCACTGGCTGCCGCTTCGCATCTCGACGGCGTCGGTGTCGAAGGCCTCCTTCTTGCCGTCGGTCACCTGCGACAGTTCGCCCGTGAAAGGCTTCACGCTGCTGGTCACCGGCTTGCCGGCCGCGACGTTCTTCGCGCCTGCCGGGATCATGAGGGGCGTCGGCTCCTCGGTCGGCGGGGGCTCGATTCCCGGGCCGGAGGGCAGGTCCTCGGGCGTGCCGCGGAGGGTCGCCTCGGGATACTCGAGCTTGAGCGGCGCGAGGTCCTTCTCAGCGGCGATCGCCGCCGGCTGAAAGCCCGCGAGCAGGACCATGACTGCGGCCGCCAAGGCCGCCGGCGCCGCGGCGCGCGCGGCGCGGCACGGTTCGGTGGTGATGTTCAAAGCGTTCACGATTCGTTTCACGATGGACTTCTGACGTTCCAGATGTCGGCTGCCTTCGATTCCACCTTACGTCGGGCCGTCGAACAAGCCGCTTGTGGATCCTCGCGCGCATCCCTCGCGAAATCCTCCCGCGCTTCTGGGTCGCGCTCGTCGTGTTCCGGCCCGATGCTGGCCCCGGTCATGGCCTGGATCCTGATCGCCATGCTTGCCCTTTGCGCGCCCGCGTTCGGGACGGCCTCCGCGGGCGCCGCCATTGTCGGGGACGCCCGAGGATCGCTGTCCGCCGGCGCACCACCGCATTCGGTCCTCGAGCCCGCCCGCGAAACCGCGCCTGCGGAACCTCCCGCACGGAGGGCGGTTGAGTCGCTGCGCGACGCGGGCCCGTGGGCGCCGCTCGCGTTTGTGATCGCCTTCGTCGTGCTCTGCCTTGCGTGCGTGCCGGGCGCGTTTCTCACGATCGCAGCCGGCGCGGTGTTCGGGCTGGGCCGCGGTTTTCTCTACGCGTGGCTTGGCGCACAGCTTGGGGCCTCCGCGGCGTTCCTGATCGGGCGCTACCTGGCCCGTGGCTGGGTGGAACGCCGGCTGGCGCGCCACCCGATGCTGGCGGCGGTCGAGGAGGCGATGTCGATGGAGGGCTGGAAGGTGGTGGGGCTTCTGCGGCTCGCGCCCGGCTCGCCGTTCTTCCTGCTGAACTACCTGTTCAGCGTGACGCACGTCCGGTACCGGGACTACGCGCTGGCCACGGCGGTGGCGAGCGCCCCGGGGACGCTGATGCTGGTGTACATCGGCTCGCTGGGCCACATGGCGCTCGATGACCGCGCCCGCAGCGCATGGGAATGGCTGCTCCATGGCGCGGGCCTCGTGGCGGTCGCCGCGGCCTCCGCCCTCGTCGCCCGGCGGGCGCGCCACCTTGTCCGCATGCGCCTCGACCCCGGCTTTCGTCCGAACGCAAACGCCCGCCCCGAGGGTGCCGACGGATGATCGACACGGCGGGACGGGCGTATCGCGATCGACCCGCCGGGCCTCGCCGCCGGCGGGATTCCTGCTCAGGGCTGGCCGGAGGTCGCGCCGGAGCCCGGCCGCGACTTGACGGCGTGCTCGCGGGGTTTGTCGGTCAGGGCGGAGAGGAACGCGGTGATGTTGCGCACCTGTTCCTCGGTGAGGTCCTGCCCGAGCTGGTGCCAGCCCATCTTGCGGACGGCCTCCTCGAGGGTCGAGACCTGTCCTGCATGGAAGTACGGGTAGGTCAGGGCGACGTTCCGGAGCATGGGAACCTTGAAGCGATACTCGTCGCCCTCCTCCTGGGTGACCGTGAAGCGGCCCAGGTCCTCGGTCGGGAACGGATGGATCAGGCCGACCTTCTGGAACGTCTGACCGCCGAGCACCGGACCGTAATGGCACGTGGTGCAGCCGAGGGTCAGGAACTCGTGCATGCCCTTGAGCTCGGTGGGCGTGAGGGCGTTGTCATCCCCGTTGAGGAAGTCGTCCACTCGGTCGCGCGTGACGAGCGTGCGCTCGAACGCGGCGATGGCGCGGGCCGTGTTGTCGTAGTTGATGGGATCCTCGTCCTTCGGAAAGGCCGCGCGGAACATGGGTTCGTAGCGGGTGATCTCCTTGAGGCGGCGGACCACGGTGACCTCGTCGGGCATGGCCATCTCGACGGGGTTCAGCACGGGGCCCTTCGCCTGCTCGACGAGATCCTCGGCGCGTCCGTCCCAGAACTGGGCGAACTGGAAACCGGCATTCAGGACGGTCGGCGAGTTTCGGTCGCCACGCTTTCCGAAGGCTCCCGGCGAGGTCGGCTCATTGTCCACTCCCGCGAAGTGCTGATCGACGCGATGGCAGTCGTTGCAGGACTGGGTGCGGTTTTCCGAGAGCGCCTTCTCGAAATACAGTTCACGGCCGAGCTCGATCATCTCCGGCGTATCGTTCTCCGCGCCGGGCATGGTGGCCGGGATCGGCTGGATCGCTTCCAGCGCCATCTTGCGCAGTTCCGCGGGATCGGGCACATCCGCCGCCGTGGCGGCGATGGACGCAAGCAAGCCAAACGCGGCCGCGGCCGCGAGCGCGACGCCCGCGTGCGCGGGCCGGTGACGGAGTGTGACTCTGCTTCGTTGGGTTTCTCGATTCATGGTCATTTCGAAACTGGGCGCATTCTCTCGGTTCGGGCGTATCAGCGGACAAGCTTCCCGGGGCGGAAACCGCACCGGTCTGCGAAAACCTTCGTTGAACGGGAGGCCGCCCGCTGGACGCGGGCAGGGCCTAGGAAGGCGCCAGGCGCATGGCGCCGGAAATCACGTCTGCGCTTGTCACGTCGCAACCCATTGTAGGTGGTGATCCCCCCTATTTCAACGGCACGACCGCGGACGGGCTTGAATCTGCCGGAGCGGACCGGCGCGGCGCCCCCGGGCGTGTCCATCGCTCGACACGCCAGAAAAGAAGCGCTCCACTGAGGTCCATCCGCCCTGCCCAGCGCAGGGGTGTCGCCCCCAAATGATCGACCTGCAGGCACTTGGCTGGGATGCCCGATGGGAGGAGGCCTTCGCCCCCTTCCGCGGGCGGGGACTCCAGCCCGCCCGTGTCGCCCTCGAGGACAAGCACGCCTACGTGACCGTCGCGGCCGAGGGCGAAGTGCCCGCGCGGGTCGCGGGCCGGCTGCTGAGGGACCGATCCGCGACCGCCGGCCTGCCGAAGGTCGGCGACTGGGTCGCCATCTCGCGAAAGCCGGGTGATTCGCGCGCGATGATCCACGCCGTGCTGCCGCGGCGAACGTGCCTCACGCGCAAGATCCCCGGGCGGGAGGTCGTGCCGCAGGTGCTCGCGGCGAACGTGGACGTGGCCTTCATCGTCCAGGCATTCGATGGCTCCTTCAATCTGCGCCGGCTCGAACGCTTTCTGGTGATGGTCCATGAGGGGGGCGCGCAGGCGGTCGTGGTGTTGAACAAGGCGGATCTGGCGAGCGACCTCGAGGCCCGCCTGCGGGAGGCACAGGTCGCCGCCGGCAGCGCGCCCGTGCTCGCCGTCAGCGCGCGCACGGGCAGCAACGTCGATGCGTTGCGCCGCTTCCTCGGCCCGGGAAGGACGTGCGTCTTCGTGGGCACCTCGGGGGTCGGCAAGTCGAGCCTGATCAACTGCCTGTATGGCGAGGAACTCCAGGCCACCATGGACGTCCGCGAGCGCGACTCCAAGGGACGCCACACCACGACATGGCGCGAGTTGATCCCCCTGCCCGATGGCGGACTCGTGATCGACACGCCCGGCATGCGGGAACTCCACATGTGGGTGGCGGACGGAGGACTCGAGGAGGCATTTCCTGACATCGCAGAGATCGCGCTCCAGTGCCATTACCGCGCGTGCACGCACACGTCGGAGAACCGGTGCGCGGTGAAGGCGGCGGTGGCGGCGGGGACGCTGTCCGCCGAGCGCTTCAACAGCTTCATCAAGCTCCAGCGCGAACTGCAGCGCCTCGAGAAGGAGCGGCGCGAGCACGCGTACATGCTGCGCCGCCGTGGGTCCGCCATCCGGCGGCAGGCGTACGACGAGGACCTCGATTTGTGAGTCTGAACCCGAATGCAACGACATCCCCGACGCGCCGCGGTCCGCCGCGGACGTCCCTGACCCTGGCAATTGTCGCGATCGTGTGGCTCGTCGCGGCCGCGTTCCGACCGTATTTCCCGGGTGACCCTGCCGTCACCCGGGGTCTCCAGGCCATCGCGGGCGCGGACACGGCGTGGACGGCCGCCGTCACCGCGACCGCGAAATCCCCGTGGAAATGGATCCTCGTCGCGCTGAGCGCCCTCGCCGCGCACCGGCTTGGACGCTGGCGGGGAGTCGCCATGGCGCTGATCGCCTTCGCCGTGCTCGGCTGGCTCGAAGGCTTCCTGAAGCTGTGGATCGCGCGCCCCAGGCCCTCGCCGGAAATGGTTGCCGTGACGGAGCAGGCGCAGGGCTTCAGTTGTCCGTCGAGCTTCGGCCTCACGTACATCTCCACGATCGGCTTCATCGGCTGGGCGGCGGCGGTGCACGCCGGCCGGCCGTGGAGCCGCGTGGTTCCCGCACTCGCCGGGATCCTGCTCGCGATGGGCGCGGCGGCGCGCATCGTTCCCGGCGCGCACTGGGCGAGTGATGTCGTCGCGTCGTACCTGCTCGGGGCGGCGGCAATCCATCCGCTCGTTCATGGGATGCTGCCGCGAACCCCGGCGATGCCTGCGCCCCCGGCTCCCGGGAGCGCCGCCGCGGTCGAGGCGGACCCCCCTCCTGATCCGAAGGGGCGGCCCGTGTCGTGACCGGGAAGCGATTATCCGACCTGCCCGCGCCGCGGGCCGGCCCGCCTCAGTACTGGTTGGTCGTTTCCGTCTCGCGCGAGCCCCGGGGCAACTGGTCGTTCGTCAGCTCGAGGAGGAACTGGGCCTGCCCCGCCGCCCGGGCGCGCGTGATGACACGCCAGACCACTGTCTCCTTGCCCTCCAGGACCGGAACAATCCCGAAGCGGATCTCCGATCCCACGGCGGTGACCTCCGTCGCGCCGGAACCCCTCACGAAATCCTGGATCTCCGGCAGCTTCGCGACCGCGCGGACATTCGTCAGCCGCGCGAACCCCTGGTTGGTGGCGCGGATCTCGTAAGTGACCTCGCCGCCCACTTCGATCGGGTCCTCGAGATCCACCACCTCGAGCAGAATTCCGGGCACCCCGACCCGGCGCACCTCGCACCGGGTCCTTACGGTCGGGGCGCAGCTTCCCGACAGGGTGGCCTCCAGGGCGTGGACGCCCGGCTGGGTCGCGGTGAAGGAAACGCACAGGTTCCGCGAGGCGCCGGGGGCGAGTTCCTCGAGGTCCCACACCACTTCGCCGCCCGACACCGAACCGCCGTCGCTGACGCGGGTCACGGTCGCACCGGCCGGCAGCGACAGGACGGCGTGCGCGACCGGCTCCGGCGCATCCCCGGTGTTCCTCACGGACAGGCAGATCTCGGAGGGGCGCCCGATCGGCACCTCGCCCGGCGCCGAGCATTCCACGGCGAGGACGGGACCCCGAACCCGGATGCGCGCGACGGCCTCGTCCTCGAGTCCCTCGGCCGAGTTCACGATGACCGAGCATGCGTACTCGCCCGGAGCCGCGGCCTCCAACGGAAACTCGACGACACGAACCTCGCCCGGCCGCAGCCCGCCGAGGTCAAACTGCAGGCTCGACGCTCCGCGCGAGCGCAGGCCCGCCGGCAGACGTCCCACGGCGCGAACGCCCGTCAGGGAGGTGTGTCCCGCGTTGCGGACGAGGAAGCTGCCCTTCATCGGGTGGCATACCGAGGAGGTTCCCGGCACGGAGAGTTCGACCTCGAGTCTGGGCACCTCGGGCCCGAGATCGATGAGCAGGAAGTTGCTGCAGGCCTTGGGCGTCACGCACCGGTATCGCCGGCCCCTCGAGGAGAAGTGGAACACGTAGGCGGGCGCGGGCTCCGCTCCATCCCACAGCACGTCCTTCAGCGTGACCGGCCTTCCGTTGCGTCGGGATGACATGAACGGCAGGCGTGTTCCCGGTTGGATCTGATACTCGGTGATGGGTGCGGTGGCGGCGGCGCGATGCAGGTCCGCGACATCCCCCTTCCAGCCCCACTGCTGCAGAATCTCGGCGATGTCCGGGCGCAGCTTCGGGTCGCGGAATCGCGCGCGCAGATCCTCGGGCCTGGTGAGCGGCGGCGCGAACCGCGTCGCCGGATTTCCGAGGTGCGTTGCCCTGTGCTGCGGACCCTGGGCCGCGGCAAGACTTCCGATCATGACCATGACGGCCGACACCGCGGCCCACGCCGCCACATTCGCTCGCATGTTCAAGCGGCGATGCTGCCGAAGATGTTCCCGTCGGGCAACGTCCGCGGCGCCCGGCCGGCGAAATCCCTCACCTTCCCCCGGGCCCGCACCTGCCGGCTCTCGCCTCTCCATGGCCGTGGCCACGCTCGCGGCCCGCCGGAATGCGTGGCACGGTCGTGGCGTGACACGGCTCCGCGTCCTCTTGTGCCCCGCCCTGCTGGCGCTGCTGATGCCGGCCCCCTGTGCGCCCGCGCAGTCGGCTGACCGCGTGGCCACGAACGCCTGGGCGGTGCATGAACTGCGCGCCGACCGCTGGTGGCTGCTGAACCTCCCGGAGGGCCGCCGGTTCGACGCGTCGGCGCTCCTCCTCGCGCCGGGAGGCGAGCTCTGGACCGTCAACGACCAGGCGCCCGGCATTTATCGGATCCAGTTCCACGACGGCACCAATGTCGCGGATCTCGTGCGGATGCCGGACCTGCTCGGCGACGAGGACGTCGCGCGACTGCTGGCACGCCCGAGGAGCCGGAGCAGGCTCGACATCGAGGGGCTCGCGATGGACGCGCAGGGCCGCCTGTTCCTGAGCGAGGAGGCGCGCCGGTGGATCCTGATGCGGGACCCCGACAGCCGCACATGGGAGCCGCTCCCAATCGACTGGTCACCCGTGCGCCGATGGTTTCACCGCACCGACCTCAACGCCTCCTTCGAAGGCGTCGCGGCCGGCGGGGATCGGCTCTACGTCGCCAATGAGCGACAGGAGGGACGGATCCTCGTGATCGAGCCGGGATCATGGAAGGTCGTCGACGACTTCGCGGTGGCCCCGGCCGACAGCATCGGCGATGACCATCACTACTCCGACCTCTGCTGGGCCGAAGGATCCCTCTGGGTGCTGATGCGCGACGTCCAGCGCCTGCTCCGGGTGGATCCCGCGCGGAAGACCGTCCTCGCCGAGTTCGATTACGCCCGGATGGAGTTCGCCCGCGAGGTCGCGTACGGAGCGCTCTTCGCACCCGGCTTCATGGAAGGCGTCGCCGTCTCGCCCACGCACATCTGGCTGATCTCGGACAACAACGGCTTCGGCAGGCGCGTCAGGACGTCGGACAGGCGTCCGACGCTGTTCCGCTGTCCGCGGCCGGATCTCCCGGCGAAAGGCGGCACGGCCCCCTGAGTCCCCGCCCGGACCGCGCGGAACGAGGAGTCCCGCCGCGCCCTGCGCGGTCAGACGTTGAACCGGAACAGGATCACATCGCCGTCCGCGACGACGTACTCCTTGCCTTCCATCCGGTAGAGGCCCTTTTCGCGGGCGGCCGCCGTGGAACCGCACCGGACGAGGTCCTCGTAGGCGACCACCTCCGCCTTGATGAAACCGCGCTCGAAATCCGAGTGGATCACGCCCGCCGCCTTGGGCGCCGTGTCCCCGGCGCGGATCGTCCATGCGCGTACCTCCTTTTCACCGGCGGTGAAGTAGGTGCGCAGCCCGAGCAGGTGGTAAGTCGCGCGGATGAGCTGGCTGACGCCGGATTCTTTGACACCGAGCTCCGCGAGGAACTCGGCCGCCTCCTGCGGCGAGAGATCAATGAGGTCGCTTTCGATCCGGGCGCTGATCACGACCGTCTCGCAGCCGGCGTGCGTCGCCGCGTACTCGCGGACCCGCTGCACCATCGGAAGCCTGTCGGCGTCGCGCAGCTCGTCCTCGCGAACGTTCGCGACGAGGAGCGTCGGCTTGGAGGTGAGCAGCCAGTTGGGGCGCTCCGGGGATTCGAAGGTCAGCGCCAGCTTTCCGGAATCAAGGTGCTGTTCGAGGGGCGCGAGCACCGCGTCCTCGGCCACGGCCGCCTTGTCGCCGCGCTTGACGTCCTTGGCGATCCGGTCGCGGCGCCGGCGTACGCTGTCGAGGTCCGCGAGCACCAGCTCGGTGTGAATGGTCTCGATGTCGCGGACGGGATCGATGCCCCCTTCCACATGGTGGATGTCGGAATCCTCGAAGCACCGGACCACCTGCACGATCGCGTCCACCTCGCGGATGTGCTGGAGGAACTGGTTGCCCAGGCCCTCGCCCTGGGACGCGCCGCGCACGAGGCCCGCGATGTCCACGAACTCGACCGCCGCGGGGATGATCTTCTGCGTCCTGGCGATGCGCGAAAGCGGCTCGAGACGGTCGTCCGGCACCTCCACCACCCCCACGTTCGGATCGATCGTGCAGAACGGATAGTTCGCCGCCTCCGCCTTTCGGGTGCGGGTGAGGGCGTTGAACAGGGTGGACTTGCCGACGTTCGGCAGACCGACGATCCCGGCGCGCAACATAGAGTCTGGTAGGAAACACGGTTGCGCCCTCCGCAGCAAGCCCGGCGAAGGCTGCACAGGGCCGCCGCGATCAGCGGCATCGCTTCGGGACGCGGGAAGGCCAGGCCTGGGCCGCCCCCAGCGCGCGGCGCGGCCCGCCGATGCGGAACCGGACGGTCATCCGGCGGTGGAAGCCACCTCGGGGCGCTCCGCCATCCAGCGCGCCCGCCGCACCTGACGGCTCAGCACCTGTCCGAGGTCATCGAGCCACGAATACGCCACCGGCGTGACGAGGAGCGTGAGCAGGAGCGCCAGCGACTGGCCGCCGATCACGACAATCGCGATCGAACGCCGCTCGTCCGCGCCCGGACCCGTGCCGAGCGCAAGCGGGAGCATGCCCGCCACGAGCGAGAGGGTCGTCATCAGGATCGGGCGCAGACGGTCGCGGTTGCCTTCCATGATCGCCTGGAACCGGTTCATGCCCTGCGCCCGCAGGTGGTTCATGTGGTCGATCTGGAGAATGGCGTTCTTCTTCACGACGCCGAACAGCACGAGCAGGCCGAGCGCCGAATACAGGTTGAGCGTGCTGCCCGTCACCCAGAGGGAGAACAGGGCGAAGGGCACCGAGAGCGGGAGCGAGAGCAGGATCGTGAGGGGGTGGACGAGGCTCTCGTACTGCGCGGCGAGGATCATGTACATGAACACCACCGAGAGCGCGAAGGCCCACAGGAATTCGTTGAACGTCCGCTCGAGCTCACGCCCGCGCCCGGAGATCCTCGTGGAGTAGCCGGGAGGAAGGTTCATCTCCTCGGCGGCGGCCTGGAGCACGCGCAGCCGGTCCGCGAGCGCGTAACCCTCCTTGATGCTGGTGCGCAGGCTCACCTGGCGCTGCCGGTCGAGGCGATCGATGCGCGACGCCGTCTGCGAGGTGGTGAGGCGGACCACGTTGTCCAGCCGGACCAGGTTGCCATCGCGATCGGGCACGTACAGGCGCGAGATCGAATCGACGTTGTTCCGGTTGTGGTACGCGAGCCGGAGGGTGACGTCGTAATCCTCGTTCATCTGCGGATCGCGGAACCGCGAGACCTCGTCGTCACCGCCAACCATGAGGCGCAGCGCGTCGGCGATGTCCGCGGTCGCCACGTTGAGCGCGGCGGCGCGGTCGCGGTCGACCTCGACGCGGACCTCGGGCTTGTCGAGCTTCAGCGTCGTGTCGGCGTCCACCAGTCCCAGTTCATCGGCGCGCACCCGCAGCGAATCCGCGTACTCCGCGAGTTTCTCCAGTTCCGGGCCGAGGAAGGAGAAGTCGATGTCCCAGCGGGAGCCGCCGAAGTTGAAGGAGGGGATGTTGCTGACGGAGACGCGGAGCTTGAACCGCGCGAGGCGGCGGCGCACTTCCTGCATGATCGCGCGCTGGGTCCGATGGTTCTCGAACGCCTTCCATGGGCGGAGGCGGACGAGCTCACGGAAGAATCCCGAGAAGGTGAAGCGCCGCTCCTCGAAGGGCGCGAGCGCGACGTACGCGCGTCCGGTGTTGACGCTGCCGAGAAATCCGCCGCCCGTCGTGGCGAGCACGGTGGTGACACCGGGGATCGAGCGGATCTCCTCCTCGATGAGGAGCATCGCCTCGTTCATCGACTCGATGCTCGTTCCCTCGGGCGCGGTCACGCGCACCTCGAACTCGCCTTCATCGATATCCGTCGGGATGTACTCCTGCGGAACGAGCCGGTACAGCGGGACGGCGCTGAGCACGACCGCGATCGCCCCGATTGCGACCCATCCGCGATGGCGGATGGAGGTGCCGAGCAGGCGCATGTAGCCGCGCTCGATGAACGCGTAGAAGCCCCGGCGCGACTTCGCCTCCCCCGCGGAGAGGTTCCGCCGAAGCAGCCGGGCGCTCATCGTCGGCGTGAGCGTGAACGAAACCAGGAGGCTGACGAGCACCGCCACGGCCGCCGTGATGCCGAACTGGAACAGGAACCGACCCGAGATGCTCGACATGAACGAGACCGGGACGAAGATCACGACGAGGCTGAAGGTCGTGGCCATGACCGCGAGGCCGATCTCCGCCGTCGCGTCCCGCGCCGCCTGGAAGGGCGTCAGGCGCTTCTCCTCCACGAAGCGGTAGATGTTCTCGAGCACGACGATGGCGTCGTCGATGACGATGCCGACCATCAGCACGAGCGCGAGCATGGTCACGCTGTTGAGCGTGAAATCCAGCGCCCACATCATTCCGAACGTGGAGATGACCGAGGTCGGGATCGCGACGGCGGCGATCACGGTGCTGCGCCAGTCGCGCATGAACGCCAGCACCACGAGGCAGGCGAGGAGGCTCCCGAGGACGAGGTGCACATTGATTTCGTGCAGCGCCTGGTAGATGTACCTCGACTGGTCGCTGATCACCTGGAGCTTCACGTCGTCGGGGAGCTGCTTCATCACCGCGGGCAGCCTCCGCTTGACGTCCTCGATCACCGCGACGGTGTTCGCGCCGGACTGCCTGCGAACCTCGAGAATGACGGCCGGCTCCCCGTTCAGGCGCGTGATGGACCGCTGCTCCTTGGTGCCGTCCTCCGCCCAGCCGATGTCCCGCAGGCGGATCGGCGTCCCGCCGCGCGTCGCGATGACGAGGTCGTTGAACTCCTCGGCGCTCGTGAAGCGCCCCATGGTACGCAGGGCCTGCTCCTGCACGGCAGCCGTGACGTTCCCGCCGGGGATGTCCACGTTCTGTCGGTTCAGCGCGTCGCGCACCGCCGTGACCGGGAGCCCGTACGCGGCAAGCCGGTCGGCATCGAGCCAGAGATTGATCGCGCGTTCCGTCTCGCCCTCGATCTCGACGCCGCCGACGCCCGCCGCGCGCTCGATCTGGACCTTCACGACCTTGTCCGCGAGCTCCGTCAGCTCCCGCAGCGAGCGATCGCCCGAGAGCGAGATCGTCATGACCGGCGACTGGTCGTTGTCGAACTTCGACACGACCGGGGGGGTCGCCTCGCGCGGAAGGTTGCGCGTGACCGTCGCCACCCGGTCGCGCACGTCCTGCGCCGCCGTCTCGATGTCCCGGTCCAGCTCGAACGTGACGATGATGAAGGCGCTGCCCTGCCCCGAGATCGAACGAAGCTCGCTGATACCCGCGACGGTGTTGACCACCTCCTCGATCGGCCGCGCCAGCTGCGCCTCGACCTCGGCCGGCGACGCGCCCGGAAGCGAAACGCTGATGCGGACCGTCGGCAGGTCCACCGAGGGCAGCCGATCGACACCGAGCCGGAAGTAGCTCGTGGCCCCGACGACCACGAGGGCAAGGATCAGCATCGAGGCGAACACCGGTCGCCGGATGCAGACGTCAGCAAGCTTCTGCATGATGCCGGACCCGGGCTACGATGATGCGGTTGGTTCCTCCTCGACGATCCGCACGGGATCGCCCGCCTCGAGTCCGCCCGGCTCCCGGATCACGCGGTCGCCCTGCTCGAGCCCGTCCAGCACCTCCAGCCATGCGCCCTGCCTCCGGCCCAGCGTCAGCCTCCGCTCCTCCGCGCGATCGGTGGACACCACGAGCGCCTTCCGGGTTCCGGCGAACGTCACGACGGCGTCCTCCGGGATCGCCAGCGCGGGCGCCGCCGGCTCCACGATGATCTCCACCCGCGCGAAGCGCCCGGGACGGAGATGGCCCGGGTTCGGAATCTCACCCTCCACCCGCAGCACCCGTGTCCGCTGGTCAATGGCCGGGCTGACCCGGACCAGCTTTCCGGTATACACATTCGTCTCACCCTCGAAGTACATCCGGATCGGCTGCCCCTCCTGCACGAGGTGCGCCTCGCGCTCCGGGATTTCCGCCCGCACGCGGACGGGATCCGTTCGCACGATGGTGACGACGGGACTGCCCGCTGAAAGGAATTCGCCGACGTTCGTGAGACGCTCCTGGACGGCGCCGTCGAAGGGTGCGCGCAGGGTCGTGTCGATGAGCTGCTGACGCGCGATGTTCAGTTCCGCCCTGCGCTGCGCAAGGACTGCACAGCGCTCGCGCGCGTCCTGCAGCGCGTCGACGTAGCGGTTCTCCATCACGACGTACTCGGCCTCGGCCCGCTCGAGTTCCGCGGCGGAGATGATGCGCTCCCGGTTGAGGCTCTTGATGCGTTCCAGGTTGCGCTCGGCTTCCTCGAGGAGCGCGCGCGCCTCGCGGACGGTGCTGATCTTCTCGATGTCCACGGTGTCGTCGTCGCCCTCGAGCGGAAGTCCCACGCGGGCCCGCGCCTGGGCGAGGAGCGCCTCCGCCTGCTGGAGCCGGAGTTCGTAGTCGCGTGGTTCCACCTGGGCGAGGACGTCGCCGGCCTTCACGGTGCTGCCGACATCGACGTTGAGGGTCTTCAGACGGCCGGACGTCTTGATGCTGAGGGTCGCCCAGTCCATCGCCATGAGGCTGCCCAGCACGGTGACCGTGCGCTCCATCGGGCGCAGTCCCACGGGAGTGACGCGCACCGCCGCCGGCTCCGTCCCGCCCTCCGGTTGCACGCTGCGCGCCTCGCCGCGCCCGCAACCTGTGATCACGAGGCACAGACCGAGCGCAGCCATGCCGGCCGGGACCTTCAGCAGCTTCTGTTTGTCCATCAGGGTGGGTGACGCCGCGGTGCCGGCCCGGGCCGGCGTCGCAGCGCTTGCATGCAAATTACCGACGAACCCGGCTGCGTCGAGATTCAACCGAATTCAGAAGTCCCGAAACGGCCGAACCACGGCGTCGGGCTCCCGGTGAACGCGGGCGCCCCGGGGCACGGCCCCCTCCCCGGGAATCGCCCGCGGTCCGCCCGCCGGAGGCGCTGAGCCGCGGCCCGCCGCAAGACGCGCTCACGGCCATTTTTTCAACCGGCTGCTAGGCAGGCGCAGGGACTTGAGGTAATTCCCACCGAATGCATCTCCGTTTCGTCCGGCGGCGCGTTCGCGCTTTGCTCGGCCTGGCGCTGGCCCTGCCCGGGGTTGCCCTTCGGTGCGAGGATCCCCTGCCCCACGTCGAGCGCCTCCAGACCAGCCCGGTTCTCCGCCACCTCAAGCCGAATCCCGTGAAGGGCGACGCCAAGGGCCCCGCCCGGATCCTGCGGGAAATGTACGTGCCGGAAGGATTCCGCGTCGAACTGGTCGCGGCCGAACCGGATGTGCGCCAGCCGGTCGCGTTCGCCATCGACCCGCGCGGCCGCCTCTGGGTCGCGGAGGCGCACAGCTACCCGACCCGCCGCGAACCCGGCGAGGGACTCGATCGACTCGTGATCCTCGAGGACGCGGACGGCGATG
The DNA here is from genome assembly GCA_964389135.1 of uncultured Verrucomicrobiota bacterium. Classification (GTDB taxonomy): domain Bacteria; phylum Verrucomicrobiota; class Verrucomicrobiia; order Limisphaerales; family CAIMTB01; genus CAIMTB01. The sequence goes on from CAYMDA010000001.1 coordinate 157,105, forward strand.
GCGCCTTCGAGTCCCGCAAGGTGTTCATCGAAGGCCTGAACCTCGTCAGCGGCTTCGAGCTCGGCCACGGCGGTGTCTGGGTGGGCGCGGCCCCCGAGCTTCTCTTCATTCCCGACGCCGATCGGGACGATGTCCCCGACGGGCCGGCGCGCGTGCTTCTCGACGGCTTCGGGTTCCAGGACACGCATGAATGCCTCAACAGCTTCCACTGGGGACCCGACGGCTGGCTTTACGGCATCCAGGGCGTGTTCAACTTCGCGCGGATCGGACGGCCCGGCGCCCCTGACAACGAGCGTGTCGAGCTCCGCGCCGGTGTCTGGCGCTATCACCCGATCCGACACGAGTTCGAGGTGTTCGCGCACGGCGGCAGCAACCCGTGGGGCCTCGACCACGACGAGCGCGGCCAGCTCTTCATGACGCACTGCCGCAGCTACTGGGGCCGCGGCGGCACGACCCACGTGATCCAGGGCGGCCACTTCTGGAACCAGGCCAACGCCAATTACGCGCCGTTCATCATCGCCAACCCGCCCTCGGACTTCCCGGACCTGCGCAACTACCTGCTGGCCTCCGCGCGCTACGACCACGGCGCGGGCGGCGCGGGGGAACCCGGCAGCGACGCCATTTACGGCGGCCATGCCCACGTGGGCACGATGATCTATCTCGGGGACAACTGGCCCGACGAGTTCCGGGGCCGCCTTTTCACCCACAACCTTCACGGCCACCAGATCAACCAGCAGGTCAACCGCCGCTGGGGTTCCGGGTTCGACACCGTGCATGCGGGTCGCGACCATTTCTTCTGCACCGACCCCATGTACGTCGCGGTGGATCTGCAGTACGGGCCCGATGGCGCCGTGTACATGATCGACTGGTACGATCGCCAGCACTGCCACAACCCCAACAACGAACGGTGGGACCGCGGCAACGGGCGCATCTACCGCATGCAGTACGAGCCGACGTGGAAACCGGTGAAGGTCGATCTCACCGCGCTTTCCGACCTCGAGCTCGCGCAGCTCCTCACGCATCGCAACGCGTGGTTCGCCCGCACGGCGCGACGACTGCTCCACGAGCGCGCGCACGCCGGCACCGTCGCGGCACGCGCGCGGGCGTACATCACCCGGATGGCGCGGACCAATCCCGACCCGGCCCTGCGCCTGCGGGCATTGTGGACCCTGCATGCCATCAACGCGCTGACCGAGGCCACCCACCTCTCGATCCTTTCGGACCCCGATGAGTACGTGCGCGCATGGGGCATCCAGCTCGCCGCCGAGGACGGCTCGCTCACACCCGGGCTTCGCGATCGGTTCCTCGAGCTGGCCCGGCGCGATCCCTCGCCCGTGGTCCGGCTCTACCTCGCCTCCGCCGCGCAGCGAGTCCCCGACGACACCGCATGGCCCATCGTCGAGGCTCTTGCCCTCCACGGCGAGGATGCGCAGGACCGCAACATCCCCCTGCTCCTCTGGCAGACGATCGCGCAGCGAATGCCCGCGGATGTCGACCGGGCCCTGGCCCTCGCCGAATCGACGCTCCTCCCGCAGATCCGAGAATGGACCTACTGGTTCGCGGCGACGCTCGAGGGCGATCCCATCGAGCGCGTCGTCGCCACCCTGGAGAACGCCGAGCCCCGGCTCCTTCACCGGCGCCTCGCGAGTCTGTGGCTCGCCATGGAGCCCCGCGCGAACATTCCCATGCCCGATGCATGGTCCCGCCTCGCGCCGGGCCTTCTCGCGCACGACGACCTGAAGATCCGCCGGCTCGCCGAGCGCCTCGCCGCGGCGTTCGGGGACACATCCATGCTGCCCGCCCTCCGCCGCACCCTCGCCGACCGCGACGCGGACCGCGAGGCGCGGAGGCACGCGTTCGACGTGCTCAACCGCGCGCAGGACCCGGAGTCGCTCCCCCTCCTCCTTGGTCTCCTCGACGATCCCGACTTCCGGTCGCCGGCGCTCAATCTCCTTGCCCGATTCGATTCCGCCGAGGTCCCGGCGGCGATCCTCCGGCGTTTCGAGGCCTTCAATCCGCAGCAGCGGGCCGCAGCCCTGAACACGCTCACGCGTCGCCCGGCGTTCGCCATGACACTGCTCGACGCGGTGGCGGACGGCCGTTTTCCGCGCGACCGGCTCACGGCCTATCACATCCGGCAGATGACCGATCTCGATCATCCCGAGCTCACCGCGCGCGTCACCTCGATCTGGGGAAGGATCCAGCCGAGTCCCGCGGAGAAGCAGGAGCAGATCGAGCGCCTGAAGCGGGTGTTCGAGGAGGCACCGCTCTGGGCCTACGACGGCCGCGCGGGACGCCAGCATTTCATCAACCTTTGCGCCTCCTGCCACGTCCTCGGCCGTGACGGCACGCGCATCGGGCCCGAGCTCACCGGCGCGGGGCGCAACGGAATCCAGTACTACCTCGAGAACATCATCGACCCGAACGCCGTCGTGGGGGCGGACTTCCAGATGACCACGGTGGAAACGCGTGCCGGCGACGTCATCTCCGGCCTGCTGATCCATGAAACCACCAGCGCCGTCACGCTCCGCACGACGGTCGATGAACAGGTCATCGCGAAGAGCGACATCGTGGACCGTTTCACGAGCGAACTCTCGCTCATGCCGGAGGGCCTGCTCGACACCCTCCAGCCCCGTGAACAGATCGAGCTGCTGAAGTATCTCGTCGGCAACTGACCCGTCCGCCACTCATGATGCAGCGCTTCATCGTACCGCTCGCCGTCTTCCTGCATGCCGCCCTGCTCGGCGTCCTCGCGCCGGTGGCGCCGGCGGCCGCGCCGGTTCCCTGCCGGATCGAGATCGTCGAGAAGGGCACCGGCTGGCCCGTGCCGCTCGTCGAACTTCGCACCACGCACCATGCGCGCTTCGTCAGCGACAACGCGGGCGTGATCGCGTTCGACCTGCCCGAGCTCATGGGCGTCGAGACATGGTTCGACGTCATCGGCCACGGCTACGAGGTGCCGCGCGACGGCTTCGGCATGCGCGGCGTCCGGCTCCGCCCCCGCCCCGGCGAAACCCTGCGCGTCGAGGTGTCCCGTACGATCATCGCGCGCCGCCTCGGACGCCTCACCGGCGGCGGTCTCTTCGCCGAAAGCCAGAAACTGGGAGAGTACTCGGAGTGGCGTGACACGGGGATCCTCGGCTGCGACAGCGTCCAGAACGCCGTCTATCGCGGACGCATGTACTGGGCGTGGGGCGACACCACCATGCCCGGCTACCCGCTCGGCATCTTCCACATGACCAGTGCCACGACGCCCGTGCGCCCCCTCGAATCCTTCGAGCCACCCGTTCGCCTCGAGCTGGATCTCTTCCGCGACGAGAAGGGACGCGCGCGCGGAGTCGCGGAAATGCCGGGAAGCGGGCCCACCTGGGTCAGCGCCTACGTCGCCCTTCCCGACCGCGAGGGCCGGGAGCGTCTGGTCGGCACGTACGTCAAGATCAAGCCGCCGCTCGAGGCGTATGAATGCGGGCTCTGCGTCTGGAACGACACGTCGCAGCGGTTCGATCGCCACCGCGTCCTCTGGACGAAGTCCGGGGACTCCCCGGAACGCCCTCCGGTTCCGGACGGTCACCCGGCCTTCTGGACCGATTCCGAGGGAACCCGGTGGGTCCTCTTCGGCAACCCCCTCCCGACCCTGCGCTGCAGGGCCACGTTCGAGGCATGGGAGAATCCGGATCAGTGGGAGGTCCTGCGCCCCCAGCAGACCCTCGAGTCCGCGAGCGACGGCTCACCGGTGAAACCGCACACCGGCTCCATCGCATGGAACGCGTTCCGTCAGCGCTGGGTCACCGTGTTCATGGAGGCCTTCGGCAAGCCTTCCGCCTTCGGCGAACTCTGGTACGCCGAGGCGCGGAAACCCACCGGCCCGTGGGGCAAGGCGGTCAAGGTCCTCACGCACGAGAACTACACGTTCTACAATCCGCGCCTGCATCCGGAATTCACGCCGGCCGAGTCACCGATCCTGCTGTTCGAGGGGACCTTCACGCAGCAGTTCAGCGACGCGAAGCAGCCGACGCCTCGTTACGACTACAACCAGATTCTGTACCGCCTCGACCTCGACGACCCCGCGCTCCGCCCGGCTCACGTCCCCTGATACCGCGGCGCGCCTGACCGCCATGCCTCCTCCGGAGGGGCCGGGCGCGTCCATCCGCCGGGGCTGAAGCCGTCGCCCGCTCGGGCCGTCGCGCAGCGGAAGAAATCGCGCAGCGGAAGAAATCGCGTTCGCCGGCGCCCTCACGCCCTCGTGAGCTCGCGGTTTCGTTCGCTCACCTGCTGGTTCAGGGTCCAGAAGTCGTACAGGACTCCGAGGAGGAACAGCCCGCCCGTGAGCAGGTAGATGATTCCCGTGATCCACTTGCCGAGATAGAAGCGGTGGATGCCGAAGACACCAAGGAACGTGAGCAGGACCCATGCGATGGTGTAGTTGGTCGGTCCCGGCACGAACCGCCGGTCCGCCGAGCGGGCCATCGAGGGGATCAGGAACAGATCGACGATCCAGCCGATCAGCAGCAGCCCGAGGGTGAAGAACCAGATCGTGCCGGAGATCGGCCGGCCGTAATAGAATCGATGCGAGCCGATGAATCCGAAGATCCAGGTCACATAACCGACGGCCACGCTGTGGGTCGGGGAATCGTATCGGTGCATGGTCATGGGAGATTCATGGGCCAGCCGCCGATGCCGGACGGCGACGCGAGGGCCGCGGCCGCCAGCCGCTGCCAGTCCGGACGGATCCCGGCGGCGCGGAGCATCCGCAGGCTGGTGGCGCCATCCCGCTTGGCGAGCCGCCTTCCATGCTCGTCGCGGACCAGCGGCACGTGACAGAACGCCGGCGGGCGCCAGCCGAGCGCGCGGTAGAGGAGGATCTGTCGCGCGGTGGAAACAAGCAGGTCCGCGCCGCGCACCACTTCGGTGATGCCCATGGCCGCATCGTCCGCCACGCACGCGAGCTGGTAACCCGGGACGCCGTCCGACCGCCACACGACGAAGTCCCCGAAGTCCCGTCCGGCGACCATGCACTGCGGGCCGAAGTGCGCGTCCACGAACCGGATCTCCTCGCCGTCGGGCACCCGGAAGCGCCATGCGGCGCGGGCGCCGTCCGGCAGGTGCGCGCGATGCCGGCATGTCCCGGGGTACACCGGTTCCTCATCGGCGCCATGGGGCGCGGAGGCGGCGCTGGCGATGTCCCGACGTGAACAGGTGCACGGGTAAACCGCTCCCCGGTCGCGCAGCCTGTCCAGAACCCGGCGGTGGAACTCGCGCCGGGCGCTCTGCAGGTAGGGTCCATACGGCCCGCCGACATCCGGGCCCTCCTGCCATTCCAGGCCACACCATGCCAGGTCGTCACGAATGGCCTCCACGAACTCCGGCCGGCAGCGCTGCGGGTCGAGATCCTCGATGCGAAGCACGAGGGTTCCGCCCGCGGCGCGGGCGCGTTCCTGCGCCATGCGGAACGTGTGGGCGTGCCCGACATGCAGGTAGCCCGTCGGCGACGGCGCGATGCGACCGCGATACCCGTGTGCCGAGGGTTCGCCGAGGCCAGCGGTCTCATGGGCGCCGTCTGCCATGGGACACTCAGGACCCGGACGGGCATGCGCCCCCTGACGGCGCGTTCTCCCGGAGCCACTCGGAGAAGCGCGGCAGCGGGAAGCTGAGCCACGATTGGATCTTGGAGCAGTCCAGCGAGGTGTCCGGGGGACGCGGAGCCCCCGTGTACTCCCGGATGGAGGAAGGCTGGATGCGGCCGCGCAGTTCCGGGAAGACCCCGGCCAGCAGGCACCCGATCTCCCAGCGCGAGAGCCGTTCGGTTCCCGCAAGATGCAGCAGCCCTGCGGGCGTCGGTCCGGGGCCCGTGATTCGCAAGACGAGCTCCCAGAGGGCGCGGGCGGTCACGGCCGCCGGGATCGGACAGCGAAACTCGTCGCGGAAGAGCGACAGAGTGCGTCCGGCGCGCGCGGCGGCGACCATCTCCTCGTTGAACGATCGATTGCCGGTCGGCGAGTGGCCGTAGTTGAGGGAGGTTCTCACCACGAGATGCCGCGGGAATCGAAGGGTCTCCTGCTCCCCGCCGAGCTTGCTGCGGCCATAGGCGCTGAGGGGACGGGCGGGGTCCGATTCGGTGTAGGCGCCGCGCGTGCCGTCGAAGACAAGGTCGGTCGAGAGAAAGACGAGCGTGACCTCCGGCAGCGAGGCGAGTTGCGCCGTCACGTCCACGTTCAGGCGGCGCGCACGCTCCGGATCGGCCTCGCAGTCCGGGCTGCGGGTCAGGCCCGCGCAGTGGACGATCACCGACGGACGATCCTCCTCGAACCGCTTCCTGAGCGCCACGGTGTTCTCGAGGTCGAGATCGCGACGCGTGAGCGGGACGACCGCGACGCGGTCCCGGGCCGACCGGTCCGCCGCCGCGACGCGCGCCACGGCCGATCCGATCAGCCCGCCCGCCCCCGTGACCCACACACGGACCGTGCTCATCCGAGTTTCACCGAGAAGTGATGGCTGGAGATCTCGAGGCGTCGGGAGTGATAAAGGCGATGCGCCGCGTGCCGGAGCACACCGGAGTCGAGGTGCAGTTCGTCGCAGCGTCGTTCCCGGCCGGTGGCGAGCAGCCAGTCGAGAAGACGGCCGCCATGCCCGCGGTTCTGCCGCGCGGCCGCCGTGACAAGGTCATCCACGTACAGCACCCTGCCCCACGCGAGGAATTCCGCGAGGCGGAACCCGGCGAGCGCCGCGGGCCCGTCGGCATCCGCGATGTACACGAGTTCGTAACCGTGTTCCCGCTGCTGGCGCCGGACGCGGGCGACGATCTCCTCCCGAACGAGATGGGGCCGAAGCTCCGCGAAGAGCGGGAAGCACGCGAGGATTTCCTCGTCCGTATCCGCGCGGCGAATGGGGGAAGACGCCGGCGCGGCCACAGGATCCCGGACGGACCCGGCCGCCCGGAGGGGAGCGGCGTCGCGCTCAGTCGAGGTAACGCCGGGTGATGTTGCCATAGGCGTCGATCCGGCGGTCCCGCAGGAAGGGCCAGTGCGTGCGCGTCACGTCCACCTTGGAGAGGTCCACCTTCACGATGAGGTTCTCCTCACGATCGGCCGAGGCCTTGGCGAGGATCTGGCCGCTGGTGCCCGCGACGAAGCTCTGGCCCCAGAACTCGATGCCGTCGCCGCCGACGGGGCGCTCGAGGCCGATGCGGTTCGGCACCGCGACGTAGCATCCGTTCGCGACGGCATGCGATCTCTGGATCGTCTCCCACGCGCCGTGCTGGTTCTCGCCATACTCGGCCTTTTCCTTCGGGTGCCATCCGATGGCCGTGGGATAGAACAGGATCTCGGCTCCCTGCAGCGCCGTCAGGCGGGCACCTTCCGGGTACCACTGGTCCCAGCAGATGAGCACGCCGATCTTGCCGAAGCGCGTGTCCCACGCGCGGAAGCCGAGGTCGCCCGGAGTGAAGTAGAACTTCTCGTAGAACAGCGGGTCATCCGGGATGTGCATCTTTCGGTAGATGCCGAGCAGGGCGCCGTCCGCGTCGATGACCGCGGCCGAGTTGTGGTACAGGCCGCTGGCGCGGCGCTCGAAGATGGACGCGATGACGACGACGCCGTGCTCGCGGGCCACCCTGGTGAAGGCCTCGGTGGACGGTCCCGGGATCGGCTCGGCCAGCCGGAAGTTCTCGTGATCCTCGCTCTGGCAGAAGTACTGGGATCGGAAGAGCTCCTGGGTGCAGATGATCTGCGCCCCGTCCCGCGCGGCGCGCTCCGCCGCGGCCACGCACTTGCGCAGATTGGCGTCGGGATCGGGATCGCAGGCGTGCTGGAGCAGACCCAGCACGACCTCGTTGGATCGGGTGCGGCTCATGGTCATGAGAAGGACACGACCCGCACGCCGTCGCAGGCCGGTTGCATCACGAGGGTGGCGCCTCGCTGGCGCGCCGCCGGATCCCGCGGCACATGCTGCCCGAAGAGTTCACGCACGTACTGCCCGAGCTTCTCGTTTGTCGGGCCGAACCCGGGTTCGTAGAGGTAGCGTTCGAGTTCACCCAGCATTTCCATCCCGGACTGGTAGCGGAGGTCCGGATCGCGGCAAAGCGCGCGGCGCAGAATTCCGTTCAGGCGCGGATCGATCCTCGGGTCGAGATCCGTGAAGTCCGGGATGGGCAGCGTGAGGATGCGCTGCCGGGATTCCTCGGGCGTGTCGGCGCGGAAGATGTTGCGGCCGAGCAGGAGGTGGGAGAGGACGACGCCCGCGGAGAACACGTCGGTGCGCGGGTCCGTCACCTGGAAGTCGGCCTGTTCCGGGCTCATGTAATCCGCCTTGCCCACGACGACGTCGCCCTCCTCGTGGTGGAGGAGACCGCGGGCCTTCGCGATGCCGAAATCCGTCAGCTTCACGTCGCCCTCGAAGGCGATGAGCACGTTCTTGAAGCTGACATCGCGATGCACGATCCCGAGCGGCTTGCCCTCGGCGTCCGTCTTCGCATGGGCGTACGCGAGTCCGCGGGCGACTCGGCTCACGATGAACACGGCCAGGTCGACAGGGAGCTGCCGGCCCTTGTTCTCGTGCTGTTCGAGGAGGGCGTCGAGGTTGACCCCGTTGATGAGCTCCATCGCGATGAAGAGCCGTCCCTCGCTCTCCCCGAGGTGATAGGTCTGGACAATGTTCGTGTGGATGAGGTCCGCGACGAGCTTCGCCTCCCCGATGAAGTTCTCCACGAAGCTCGGCTGGGAGGCGAACTGCGAGCGGATGACCTTCATCGCGAGGCGCTTCCGGAATCCGTGGACCCCGAGCTGCTCGGCCTCGTACACGATCCCCATTCCGCCCTCGGCGATCTCCCGAACCACCTCATAGCGAAACTGATTCTCGATCGTGAACAGCGACACGGCAGGGGGATGGTGGCGGTCGGCCGGGGGCAGTCAAGGTTCGCCCCCGGGATGCACCGGACGAGCGGCGTTCACCCTGTTCCAGCAGGCCAGTGTGTCTCGATGCCCTGGGCGCGGATCCATCCCTGGAACTCGTCCAGCAGCCCGCGCCTTTCCCGTACCGCGACCGCGGGCTCGCGTTTCCGATGGGCGAAACTCACCAGCGCGCCGGCTGCCTCGCCGATGTTCCACTCCACCGGGTGCAGGCGGTAGGCGCCGTTGGTCACGTGCGTCGTGCCGATGTTCTTGCACGCGGGGAGCAGGTTGCGCACGCGCACGGGCAGCAGCGCCCCCAGCGGGATATGGAAGGGCAGAGCGTCGAAGTCGATGTAGTTGTCGCCGCGGGACGTCGGGTGCAGGTCGATCGCGTAATGTCCGATGCCCACACTGTCGAAGTAGGCCTCGCTGGTGACCTCTGCCGGCGGGCGGCCCAGCCTGCGGGAGCGCGCGAGCGTGCCGCAGTCCTCCTCGACGATCGTGTACTGCGCCCGGATGCGCCGGGCCTCCCGGACATACGCCTGCTTCGCGAGACCGTCCGGGGTCCCGAGGACGTCGCGCCGCAGCCGCAGTCCAGGCCAGCCGGTGCCGCCGTCCGGACGCGGGACCTCCGTCTGCAGCCAGTACAGGAGCGAGAGACTGAGCTGCCGCGCGCGGGCGAGATGGGTCCGCGCCTCCTCCGGTCCCACGCCCGTCAGGTTGCCCAGCATGTAATCGTTCTGCGGCCAGTTCACGAGCGTGATGTCGCCCGCGTAGCTCCCCGGCTCGAAGTTCGCCGCGGCGGCGATGCGCCGGTAAAGCCACAGGTTCAGGCCCTCGCCGGAACTGGCGTCCGCGGGATCGAACCGGAGCGCGCGCGGCGCGAGCGTCCGCGGGTGCGTGTATTCGAGCGAGAGCAGCCGGCCGGGCCACGGCGGGGTGAGCTTCGGGACGTGGTCGCGCCAGAAGTCGTATTCCGCCGGCCGGTCGATCGTGTGATCCTCGCCGGCCACGTGGTCCACGGCGAAGCACACCGTGAACGCCTGCTGGTTCGCCGGATCGGCGGCCTCCGGCGCGTGGAGTTCCCCGGTGGCGTCGCGCCCCTCCGCGCCCGTGACGAACTCGACGCCCATCATGGGCAGGAGATCGCCGAGCTCCGTGGCGTCGAGGAACCACGGCGCGGAGAGAACGATTTCGCGGCCCGAGCGCAGGTCGCGAACCGTGACGGCCTTCACGACATCGCGCTCGACCTCCGCTGAGACCGGAACATGCTCGCGCAGGACGGTCAGCGCGCCGCCGCTCGCGTGCGGCGCGATCATGGACTCCAGCACGGCGAGCGCCACACGTGGCTCGTGGCACAGACGCGAGACGACACCCGCGCCCGGGTTGAGATGGACCGACGCGCGCGCGTCCGCCGTGAGCGGGTAGTGCCTGCGGTAATAGCCCCGGATGCCCTCGCGAAGCTCGCGATAGGCGCGGGTGCAGCCGAACTGCTCGATCCAGCGATGTTCGTCCGGGGGAACGCCCTGCGCGGTGAGCTGGCCGCCGATCCAGTCGGTTTCCTCCGTGAGGATGACACGCAGCCCGGTGCGACACGCCGCGAGGGCGGCGGCGATTCCCCCGAGGCCTCCGCCGCAGATGACAAGATCCGCGTGCTGCTCGCGATCACCGGCGCGGGCGGAGGTGGCGGCGGCCCGCGCGCCCGGGATCCAGACATGAAACGGGACGGCCGCGCAGGCGGTCGTGACCGCGGCACCGGCGAGGAAACGGCGCCGGTTCATGATCCCCTGTGCCCGAGCAGCCGCGCCGGGAGCATGACGATCGCGCGGAACAGCGCGAGCAGGCCGTTCACGGTGATCGCCACCACGCGGAACGGGAGCAGCAGGAGCCACGCGACGGGCGCGAGGATCAGGACGAGCAGGGCGAGCGGCCAGCAGAGCACCAGCAGCAGGCACCATCCGAGGAGCAGCAGCAGGAATTTCATGTGCGTGTCATGTCTCGCGGAGACGGGCGGATTCGCCGCGGCGGTCCGGCGGATCGCCGCCCGGAGGTTCACCACCCGGCGGGAGGGCCTCGGGTTGCAGTCCGGCTGCCGGCCTCATCCCTTCAGGATCTTCTCGATGCCGGCGCGGAGGTCGGCCTGGACCGCCTCGATCGGCCGGTCGCCGTCCACCGTCGTGAAGCCGTACTCCGCCTGGAGTTCCCGGAAGGTCGCGACGATCCGCTTCTGATATTCGATGAAGGACTCGAACATGTCGTGGGAGATGCCGAGGTCCATGCCGCTCTCCCAGTAGTCGAGGGCGAATTCCTTGGCGAAGTTGCGCTCGATCAGGTTCTCGGGTGAGACCTGCAGGTGAAAGACGGCGTCGGGGACGAGGGCGATGCCGTACAGGTTGCGCAGCCAGTCGCGGTCCATGCCGCGCACGATGTCGCGGGCCATGAGGGTGTAGATGTACCGGTCGGCGAGGACGATGAACCCGGCGCGGAGGCTGGGCAGGATGACGTTGTCGAGCTGATCGGCGAAATCGGTGGCGTAGTAGAGGCTGACGGTGGTCCGGCTCAGCGTGTTGAGGCGCTTGGCCTCCTCGAGCTCCTCGCTGATGAGGGTGGAACGCTTGAGACCGACCTGCTTGGTGGCGTGGCCGGTCGCCTCGAGCCAGTCCACCAGCCGCGCGATCTGGGTGGAGCGCCCGGAGCCGTCGGCCCCCTCGATCACGATGAGGCGCCCGCCCAGCTCCTCGGGGCGCACGCCGGGCACGCCGAAGCCGTAGAAGCGCTTGACCGACGGCTTGAGCACGAGGATGTCGGGCGGCAGATCCTGCATGGCGGACATCCCGGCCGAGCGGACGGGATTCCTGCGGCGTCGGGTGGGAGCGGTTTTCCGGTCAGCCACGGCGGTACGTGAAGCGGGAGGGTTCGATCAGCTTTTCCACCAGGCGGCGCACCTGCTGCTGCTGCGCCTCGATGGGCTGCGAGGCGTCCACCACGCGGAAACCCATCTCGGTGCTCATCCAGAGGTACTGCTCGAGGAGGCGTGCCTGGAACAGGCGGAAGCTCTCGCGCGGATCCGTCGAGAGGCGCAGATCCATGCCCGCCTCGAAGTACTTCGGCTCGAGGCGGTCGGTCCGGATGCGGCTGAGGCACACCTCGAGCGGCGCGCGGAAGAAGAACGTCAGGTCGGCCGGCGCCGCGAACTGATAGATGCCGCGAACCCACTTCGGGGGGCAGCCGCGGACGACGTCCCGCGCGAAGGCGGCGTAGAAATAGCGGTCCCAGAGCACGATGTAGCCCGCGCGCAGGAGCGGCAGGACCTGGCGGTCCCAGCGATCGGCGAGGTCGGTCGCGTGCAGCAGGGAGAACGTCGTGGGCGTCAGCAGCTCGCGGTTCTTGATCTTGGAAGTCGTGTTGCGGATGAGATCCGAGTCGTCCCACTCGCACAGGAACACCTTGGCGCCCTGCAACTCGAGCCAGCGCATGAGCAGGTGCACCTGCGTGGACTTGCCGGAGCCGTCGATGCCCTCGAAGGCGATCATGCGGCCGCGGTACCGCTCGGGCGCGCTCATGGGGTCACCTCCCTGGCCGGCAGGATCGCCCCGCCCTCGGGCGAGGCGGCCGGACGGACAACGCGGCGTCGCCCGAGAAGATCACTCAGGACCGTGTACACCATCGGGATCACAAAGAGGGTCAGCACCGTGCTGCTCAGCATGCCTCCCACGACCGCGACCCCCATCGGCCGGCGGCTCTCCGCGCCCGCGCCGAATCCGATCGCGATCGGGAGAATGCCGGCGGTCGTGGAAATGGCGGTCATGAGGATGGGCCGGAGGCGGATGCCGCCGGCGCGGATCATCGCCTCCATGGCGGGCATGCCGCGCTCGCGGAGCTGGTTGGCGAACTCGACCAGGAGGATGCCGTTCTTGGTCACGAGCCCGATCAGCAGCACGAGGCCGATCTGGCTGAAGAGATTGACGTTCATGGCGGGGATCACCGGGATCCACCCGCTCCGGCCGAGGGCCGCAAGCAGCCAGAGCAATCCGAGGGCGCCGATGGCGGCGAGCGGCACCGTGAGCATCACGGTGAACGGGTGCACCAGGCTCTCGAACTGCGCCGCCAGCACCATGTACACGATGATCAGCGCCAGAATGATGACCCATGTCGTCTCGCGTCCGGCGTCCTTCAGATCCCGGGATTCCCCGTTCCACGAGTAAATGAAACCGTCGCTCAGTTCCTCCTCGAGCATGGCCTCCACGCGATCGACCGCGGTTCCCATGGTCACGCCAACGGGCGTGCCGGAGATGGTCGCGCTCCGGAGGCGATTGAAGCGCTCGATGCGGTTCGGCGCAACGCCCACCTCGCGGTTCACGATCGAGCTGAGCTGCACGAGGCGTCCCTCGGCGTTGCGCACGTACATCCGATCGAGGTCCTGGGGCGTGGCGCGCGACATGCGCTCGAGCTGGGCGATGACGTCGTATTCCTTGCCGTCGCGCTTGATCTTGGAGACGTCGAGCCCTCCGAACAGGATCTGCAGCGTCCGCGACAGATCCTCCACCGAGACCCCCAGCGCCGAGGCGCGGTCCCGGTCGATCGACACCTGAAGCTCGGGCTTGTTCACCTCGAAGGAGGACTGAACATTCTGGAGGTATCCGCTCGCGCGAAGCTTGTTCGTGATGCGCGCGGCCTCGGCGTTGAGCGCATCGAGGTCCGTTCCCTGGATCACAAGCTGGAAGGGCGCCCCGAATCCGCGGTCCATGGCCTTCGGGATGATCGGGATCACGAGCGCGCCCTCGACCTCGTTGAAGAAGCGGGACCTCAGCCCGCCCGGGCCGTTCACCAGTTGCTGCACGGACCTTTCGCGTTCGTCGCTCAGGCGGACGAACGCGATCCCGCTGTTGCCCTGCCCCGGTCCGCCCATGCCCGGAGAGACGATCGCGCCGAACGAGACGACTTCGGGCGTCTCGTTCAGGATCTGCTCGACCTCGCGGATCATCCGGTCGGTGTATTCCGGCGTGGCGCCCTCGGGAGCCGTCACCATGGCGAGCAGGCGGCCCTTGTCCTCCTCGGGGAGAAAATCGCCCTCGAGCCTCGCGAAGAGCCATGCCGCCAGCCCGAGCACCCCCGCTCCGACGACCACGGTGACCAGAAGGCGGAACACCAGACCCATCCCGAGCACCCTCCGGAGCAGCCGCTGGTAAACCGAGGACAGGCGTTCCATCCCCGCCTCGAAGGCGCGCACCAGGCTGCCGGGCTTCTTCTCGACCGGCCGGAGGATCCGGGCGGACATTGCCGGGGTGAGGGTCAGCGCGACGAAGGACGAAATGATCACGGACCCGGCGATCGCGATCGCGAACTCCACGAACAGACGCCCGGTGGCGCTCGTCTGGAATGCCAGCGGGATGAAGACGGCGACCAGGGCCACGGTCGTCGCGATCACGGCGAAGGTGATCTCCTTCATGCCGAGAAAGGCGGCCTGCATGGGCGGCTGCCCCTCCTCGATGTGACGGTGGATGTTCTCCAGCACGACGATCGCGTCATCCACGACCACGCCGATCGCGAGCACCAGCGCCAGCATCGTGAGCACGTTCACCGAGAAGCCCAGCCAGTACAGCACGACGAAGTTCGCGAAGATCGAGACCGGGATGGCGACGACCGGGATGATGGTCGCGCGGAAGTTGTGGAGGAACACGTAGATCACGATCACGACCAGGGCGAAGGCGATCGCGAGCGTCTCCCACACCTCCGTGATCGCGCGCTCCACGTACACGGACTCGTCGTAGTTGATCGAGAGCTCGACTCCGTGGGGCAGCGTCGCTTCGATGCGCGCGAGCTCGTCCTTGATCCCGCGGGCCACCTCGACCGTGTTGGCCTTCGAGTTCTTGATGACGCCGAGGAAGATGCAGGGCTTGCCGAGCACCCGCGCCTGGGTGCGCTCGTTCTCCACACCCTCCCTCGCCTCGCCGATGTCCTGCAGGCGCACGATCCGGTCGCCCACCCGCGCGATGATCATGCGGTTGAACTCCGGCACCGTCTTGAGCTCGCCGCGCGTCTGGATCGTCATCTCGCGGTCGAGGCTTTCCACGCGTCCGCTGGGCAGCTCCACGTTCTGCTCGCGCAGGGCGCGCTGCACATCGAGCACGGTGACCTCGTGGGCGGCCATGCGCTCGGCGTCCAGCCACAGGCGGATGGCGTAGCGCTGTTCGCCGCCGATGAGGATCGAGGAGACCCCCGCGACCGTCTGCAGGCGGTTCTTGATCTGCTTCTCCGCGAGCGTGGTGAGGTCCAGCGGCGTGAGGCGCTCGCTGTACATTCCGATCCACATCATCGGGCGCGCATCGGCGTCCTGCTTCGCGACGATCGGTTCGAGGATGTCCTCGGGCAGGCGTCCGCGAACGCTTCCCACCCGGTCGCGCACGTCCTGGGTCGCGACATCGATGGGCCGCGTCAGGTGAAACTCGATCGTGATGTTGCTCACCTGCTCGCGGCTCTGGCTGGTCATCGTCTTGATGCCCTCGATCGTGCTGATCGCGTCCTCGAGCCGCTCCGTGACCTCCGTCTCGACCACGCCCGCCGCCGCGCCCGGATACACCGTCTGCACGCTCACCACCGGCGGGTCGATGTCGGGCAGTTCGCGCACGGGCAGCCGGCTCAGGCCGATCACGCCGAACAGCACGAGCGCGAGATTCATCATCGTCGCGAACACCGGACGCCGGATGCAGATTTCTGGGAGCTGCATGGTCTGACTTCGTTCGACGGGCTACGCCTCACCCTCGAGGTACGGCGCCGCGGATTCGGGCGGGGCCCTCCTGACCTTCATGCCGGGCGCGATCTTCTGCGCGCCCTCGACGATCACGTGTTCGGTTCCGGTCAGGCCCTCGACGATCTCCACGCGCCGGGGCATTCGCAGTCCGACCCGGACCCGCTTCACCGCCACCGTGTCATCCTCGTCCACGACGAGCACGCTCGCCTCGTTGCGGTCGTGGATCTGCATCAGCCCCGCCTCCGGGATCACGACGGCGTCATCGCGCACCTGCAGCTTGAGTTCGAGATTCGCGAACATCCCCGGCTTGAGCATCTGGTCCGGGTTGGGAATCTCGGCCTTCACCAGGACCGTGCGTGTGGCGGGCTCGACGAAGGGCGCGACGAAGAAGACGCGCCCGCGGAAGGCGCGATCCGGCCATGCCGCCACGCCGACCTCGATCTCCTGGCCGACCTGCACCTGGCTCAGGAAACGTTCCGGCACGTTGAACTCGACCTTCACGGGGTCGAGGTCCACGAGCCAGGTGAGCGTCGTGGACCGGTCCACGAGCTGCCCCGGGCTGATGTTCCGCGCCCCGACCACGCCGCCGAACGGAGCGATGACCCGCGCCTCCTCGAGGGCTCGCCGGCGGCCGACCACGCTGGCCTCGTCCACCGCCAGCTTGGATGCGGCCTGGTCGTACTCCTGCTGGGAGATCAGCCGCGCGTCATGCAGCTCGCGCGCGCGCTCGAACGTCTGCCGGCTCAGCCGCAGCGAGGCTTCCGCCTCCTCGAGCGCCGCCCGCAGGCGGGTCTCGTCGAGCGTCACGAGCAGGTCCCCCGCCCTGACGGTCTGCCCCTCCTCGAACGGGATCTTCTCCACGAAGCCCTCGGACTCGGCCCGAATCTCAACCTGCTCGTTGGCGACAATGGTCCCGACCAGCGACAGCGATTCATGCACGGGCTGTCGCAAGGCGGGGACGGCAACCACCTGCACGGGCTGGGCCCCGCTCGCCGGAGTCGGGGAGGCCCCCGCCGCCGAGGCTTCCTTCCTGGGAGAACACCCTGCGGCGAAGAGCCCCGCAACGATTCCGGCCACGAGGGGACCACGGAGGGAAAGGCACGGAAACTTCGGGAGCGGCATTGATCCTCGGACGGTAGGTACCCGCCGCAATCAGCGTCAAACGTGATTCTTCCGGCCACGACCGCGGGCGCTCGCTCCACCGAAGGGCCGCCCGGCCGCGCGATCGGCTATCTCTCCCGGAACGCGTCCCTCAGCCCGTCCCCGACGAAGCTGAGCGCGAGCAGCAGGATCACGAGCGGGACCCCCGGACCGGCAAGCAGCCACCACCGCGTGTGGATCGGGTTGATCTGCCCGGCACCCTCCGCGATGAGCGTGCCGAGGCTCGCACGGGGCGGCTGAATCCCGAGGCCGAGGTAGCTCAGAAACGATTCCGCAAGGACGACCGCCGGGATCGTGAGGGTCAGGTACACGACGATCACCCCCGCCGTGTTCGGCAGAATGTGCTTCCACAGCAGACGGACGTGCCCGGCGCCGAGGGACATGCTCGCCTCGACGAAGGGCCGCCGGGACAGCGAAAGCACGTGCCCGCGCACGATGCGGGCCATCGTCAGCCACGAAATGCCACCCAGCCCGAGGACGAGGAGCAGCAGGGGAGCGTCTTCCGCGGCGTCCTCACCCCCCCATCGCGCGAGCGCCTCCTTCGCGGGGGCCTGGAACACACTGAGCAGGACGATGATGATCACCACGGACGGCAGCGAGTAGAGGATGTCCACGGTGCGCATGAGGACGCCGTCCACGCGCCCGCCCGCGTATCCCGCCAGGGCGCCCCATGTGACGCCAATGCCGAGGCTGACGAGCGCCCCCGCGATCCCGACAATCACGCTCACCCGCGCGCCCGCGCACACGCGCGCGGTGACATCGCGTCCGTTCGCATCCGTGCCCAGCCAGTGCGCGGCCGATGGCGCGGCGAACTGATCGGGGAACAGTTCGTCGGGCCCGTGCGGAAGCCATGCGGGGGCGGTGAACGCGATGAACAGCAGCACGCCGAGGGTCACGGCGGACGCCACCGCCGGCAGGTTTCGGGCAAACCGGCGGGCCGCCCCCCATCGCCGCGGCGGCCCGATTCGCACCTGCGATGGAAGGACGTCATCCATGCCGGATGCGCGGGTCGAGCAGCGCGTGGACGTAGTCCGCGGCCACGTTGCAGACGAGCAGCAGCGCCGCGTAGAGGAGCACGAGGCCCACGATCAGCGGGTAATCCCGGTTCAGGGCGCTGTTGACGGTCAGTGTGCCGATGCCCGGGAGCTGGAACAGGTTCTCCACGACAAAGGAACCGGTCATCAGGTCCGCCAGCATCGGCCCCGAGTACGACACCACGGGGAGGATCGCCACGGGCAGGGCGTGCCGCGCGAGAACCACCCATTCCGGGAGACCCTTCGCGCGCGCGGCGCGGATGAATTCCGACTCGAGGACTTCGCCCGCCCCCTCGCGCACCAGCCGCGCCACCCGCCCCGCGTGAAACATCCCGAGGGCGGCCACCGGCAGAACCAGGTGCATGGGCCCGCCCCAGAGCGCGACCGGGAAAAGGCCCCAGCGGACGGCGAACACGGCGATGAGCAGCGGGCCCAGCACGAACACGGGGACGCAGACGGCCATGATGGCGACGAAGCTGGTCCATGTGTCGGTCGCGCCGCCGCGGCGCACCGCTCCGGCGAGGCCCAGCGGCACTCCCAGGCCGAGCGCCAGGAGGAATGCCAGCGCCCCGAGGGTCAGCGACACGGGCAATCCCTGCGCGATGATCCCCGAAACGTCGTGGTTCCGGTACTTCAGGGACGGCCCGAGATCACCCTTCAGCGCGCCGCCGACGAAACGCAGGTACTGCCGCCATACAGGTTCATCCAGGTGATACCGGGCGCGCATGGCGCGCTCGATCTCCGGCGAGGCCGGCGCTCGATCGCGATCGAAGGGACCGCCGGGGGCAAGGCGCACGAGGGCGAAGGCCGCGATGCTGATGAGAAGCATCACCGGCACGATGTTGAGCGCGCGCTTCAGCCAGAACATGGGACCCGGGCGGCCACTGTTTTGAGGGACCGCGCACGCCGGCTCAAGTCCCGTCGGCCCCGGTTGGAGCCGGGCGGTCACCGAAGGGCTGGACGCCGGAATCTGTCGTTGGCTCCGCGCGTCCGCGCAGGCATGGTCCCCGCCGGCCATGCCAGTCATCGAGAGCTCCCATTGCGGAAACCATCCCGCGGCAGCGCGCCCGCGCGTCCGGCAGGCGTGGTGGGCGCTGCGCCGCGCGCGGTGGTTCCTCGCCCTGTTCTTCGTGGCACTCACGGCGTCCGCCGAGGTCATCTATGACAACTCGCGCGACAGCCTGAACGTGTTCATCTCCCGCCCGGAGGAGTTCGGTGACGAGATCATGTTCGCGGGATCGGCGCGCACGCTCACCGCCTTCGCGATCGAGGTGACCGCCGAAACGAACCTGCCGCCGGAGGCCCGCGTGCAGATCCGGCTCTACCGCAACAACGGTCCCCCCCTGGCCCGGCCCCCGGTGCCGACGCCGGGCGAGATTCTCTTCCAGAGCCCGGAAATCCCGATCAGGCCCGGTGTTCAGCCCATCCGCATCGAGGACCTGTCCATCCCGCTTCCGGAGAGTCTCACCTGGACCGTCCAGTTCTTCGGCACCGGGACGGACGCCGGCCAGCGGGCCGGTCTTCAGGTCTATCACCCGCCCCGCATCGGGCGCAGCTTCACCGACTACTGGGCGCGCGATCCGGAGGGATTCCAGCTGTACGTCCTGAGCGGCACCCCGGTGAGCTTCGCCGCGCGCTTCGAGGCCGGCCCCGACCCCGAGGTCCGGCTCACGCTCTCCCGCACCAACGGAGCGACGCGCCTTGGCGTCACCGGCCCCCTCGGAAGCGAACAGATCATCCAGGTGTCGCATGACCTGCGCACCTGGCGAACCCTCGACGTCGTCCGGCTCGCCACCACGAACGCGGCGGCGCTCATCGACAACTCCCACCTTCCCGGAAGCAACCGCTACTATCGCGCGCTCGTCTCGCCCACGCCGGGCTTCACCGTGCTTGTCAGGGAGGTCCGCCCGCTCGAGGGCGGCACGGCGCTGATCACCCTGAGTGGCCCGCCGGACACCGAGCATTTCATCGAGGCGTCCTCCGACGGCCGTCACTGGGAGATTCTCGACCTCGTGCGCTTCGGTGACACCACGCTCGTGTACGAGGACACGGACGCCGGCAGTCACCCGGTGCGCATGTATCGGACGCGACGGCCCAGCGTCGGCGGCCCGATCCTCCTGATCCGGAGCATCGAGCGCCGCCAGCAGGCGGCCACCGTGCTCAAGTGCATCGGGAGCCTGGGCGGTGAGGTGCTCGTGCGGGCGAGCTCCAACCTGCGCGACTGGTCCACCGTCGGCATCCTGCGCTTCCAGAACTCCACCGCGGCGGAGTTCACGGACCTTCTGGCGTCGGAGGTCGGCCACCGCTTCTACCGCCTGGAAAGGCGCTGAGCAAAACCAGGTGCGGGATCGCGGCCGGGACACGGCATCGTCGCGACCAAGCTCGTGCAACCCCGCGTGCCGGGGCGAGGAGGCATCACGCCGGGCTGGCACCACGACGGTTTTCGGCCTAGTGCCTTTGCGTGCTGACGCTGTACGTCATCCTGCCGGCGCTTCTCATCGCCGTCGTCCTCGCGTCGGTGTGGCTGGAACGCTGGAGCGTTCCGGTGATTCTCGTCGCGCTGGGCACGGGCATCGTCTGCGGGAGCGACGTGCTGAATCTGTGGGATTTCGATGACATCACGCTGACCAGCCGGTTCGCGAATCTCGCGCTCGTCTTCATCCTGTTCCACGGCGGATTCGTGACCAAGCGCGCGGACTTCCGCGCCGTCGCCCTGCCCGCGGGCGGGCTGGCGACATGGGGAGTCCTGCTGACGGCGGCCACGACCTTCGTCCTCCTTCGCTGGGTCTTCCAGTGGCCGATGGACCTGTCGCTCATCCTTTCCGTCGTCATCTCGTCCACGGACGCCGCGGCCATCTTCTCGATCCTGCGCCAGCAGACCCTTCCGCACAGGCTCGCGTCCACCGTCGAGATCGAGAGCGCCGCCAACGATCCGATGGCGATTCTCCTCACGACCGTGGCCGTCACGGGCCTCGCGTCGGGCGAGACCTTCGGCGTCGGGACCGTGCCCCTGTTCCTGTGGAAATTCGGCGCGGGACCCGTGATCGGTCACGCCGCCGCGTGCATGGCGACCTGGACGTTCAACCGCCTCTCCCCGCAGGTCCGCGGGTACTACTACGTTCTGTTCATCGGGGTGATCCTGCTGACCTACGGACTCGCGGAACTCGCGCAGGCCAGCGGCATGCTCGCGGTCTTCACCGCCGGCTACGTCATGGGCAACCGCTCCTTCGTGCACAAGCAGGGCATCATGAACTTCTCCGAGGCCCTCTCCACGATCGTGAACATCGGGATGTTCGTGCTGATGGGCCTGCTCGTGTTCCCGAAGGAATTCTCGAGCGTGTGGGTGCACGGGCTGTGCCTGTTCGTCGCGCTCACGTTCATCGCACGGCCGGTCGCGGTGTTCCTCGGGACCGCGGGAATGAAGCTCGGCGGCAAGGAGCGGCTGTTCATCTCGTGGGCGGGCCTCCGCGGCGCCGTGCCGATCGTGCTGGCCACCTACCCGGCCGCAGCGGGTCTCGAGATCGGGAACGAGGTGTTCAACCTCGTCTTCTTCGCGGTGATCCTCTCGATGATCGTCCAGGGATCGACCCTGGGGCGGGTGGCGTCATGGCTCGGACTGTCCGAGCCGGCGCGGCCCAAGTCCTTGTTCAACCTCGAGATGATCACCATGGCCCGGAGCGACTATGACCTTGTGGTCGTGGACCTCCCCGGTCCGCGGGGCGCGCCGGGTCCGCGGATTCGCGACCTCTCCCTCCCGGAGGGCGCCATCATCACGCTGATCACGCGCGGGGATGAGGTGGTGTCGCCCAAGGGAGGAACCCGACTGCAGGGTTGGGACCAGGTGACCGTCCTCGCCCATGCCCCCGACGAGCGGAAGATCCGCGAGACGCTCGCCGCCGCGTTCAAGGCGGCACCCGCGACGGGTGCCGCCTCAAACCCACGCGGCGAAACCGAGACGATCTCCGGGCCGCGCCCGAACTGACCGCGCCGAACCCTGCCGGCGCGCGCGGTTCCGAACCGCGCCGGCGGCCGCCGTGCGGCCGATCGACCCGGGTCAGAGCGGCAGATCCGATGTTCCCATGAGCCAGCGGTCGCACTCGCGCGCGGCGCCGCGGCCTTCGTGGAACGCCCAGACCACAAGGCTCTGGCCCCGCCGGCAGTCGCCCGCGGCGAACACCTTGGGAATGCTCGTCTGGTAGCGGCCGTACTCGGCGCGCACGTTCGAGCGCGCGTCGCGCTCGATCCCGAGCTGGTCGAGCAGCGGCTGCTCGGGCCCGAGGAAGCCCATGGCCAGGAGCACGAGCTGGGCGGGAACCACCCGGTCGCTCCCGGGAACCTCCACCGGGACGAATCCGCCCTTCTCGTTCTTCTGCCACTCGATGTTGACGAGGTGCACGCCGGAGACGTGGCCGTGTTCGTCGCCGATGAACTTCTTCGCGGTCGTGAGATACACGCGGGGGTCCGCGCCGAAAACGGCGGCGGCCTCCTCCTGGCCGTAGTCGAGCTTGTACACCTTCGGCCATTCGGGCCACGGATTGTCCGGGGCGCGCTCCTTCGGCGGGCGCGGCAGGATCTCGACCTGCACGAGGCTGCGGCACCCGTGGCGCATGGAGGTGCCGACGCAGTCGGTGCCGGTGTCGCCGCCGCCGATGACGACGACGTCCTTGCCCGCCGCCGAGATCGGCGGGGTGGCGCCGGGGCCCTCGAGCACCGCCTTGGTGTTCGCCGTGAGGAACTCCATGGCGAAGTGGATGCCCTTGAGCTGGCGACCCTCGATCGGCAGATCCCGGGGTTTCGTGGCGCCCGTGCACAGCACGATGGCGTCGAATTCATCGAGGAGCTGCTGCGCGGGAATGTCCCGCCCGACCTCCGTGCCGCACACGAACTCGACCCCTTCCTTCATGAGCAGGTCCAGCCGGCGCAGGACGACCTCCTTCTTGTCGAGCTTCATGTTCGGGATGCCGTACATGAGCAGGCCGCCCGGGCGATCCTCGCGCTCGAACACGGTGACCGAGTGCCCCGCGCGGTTGAGCTGCGCGGCGGCGCAGAGGCCCGCCGGGCCGGAGCCGACCACGGCGACGCGCTTGCCCGAGCGCCGCGGAGGCGGCTCCGGAGTGACCCAGCCCTCCTCCCATGCGCGGTCGATGATGGCCGCCTCGATCGTCTTGATCGTCACGGGGGGGGCGTTGATCCCGAGCACGCACGATCCCTCGCACGGGGCCGGACACACCCGGCCGGTGAACTCGGGAAAGTTGTTCGTCTTGTGCAGGCGCTCGAGCGCCTCGCGCCAGAGTCCGCGGTACACGAGGTCATTCCACTCGGGAATGAGGTTGTTGATCGGACAGCCCGAGGCCATGCCCGAAAGCAGTGTCCCCGTGTGACAGAAGGGAACCCCGCAGTCCATGCACCGGGCCGCCTGCTCACGCAGCTTTTCCTCGGGCATGTGATGGTGGAATTCCAGCCAGTCCTTGATTCGCTCGGTTGCGGAACGATCCAGCGGGAGTTCCCGCAGGTACTCGATGAAGCCGGTCGGTTTGCCCATTCGTGTCTGAACTGAAGATTGTGTGTGACCGCCGGTTCAGCCGCCGCCGATGCGGGACACATCGCGGGCGTTCGCCTCGAACGCGGCATTGATCGCGTCCTCGCCGGAGAGGCCCATCTCCTCGGCGCGCCGGAGCGCCTGGAGCACGCGCTTGTAATCCCTCGGCATCACCTTCACGAAGCGCGGCACCATGGCCTCCCAGTGCTCGAGCACGAACCGCCCCCGATCGCTGCGGGTATACGCCACGTGCCGTTCCACCATGCCGCGGACGATGGCGATCTCCTCGGGATCGGTGAGGCTCTCGAGGTCCACCATCGCGCGGTTGCACCGGATCGGGAACTCGCCCCGCTCGTCGAGCACGTAGGCGATGCCGCCCGACATGCCGGCCGCGAAGTTCCGCCCCGTGGGCCCGAGAATGACGACGCGCCCGCCGGTCATGTACTCGCAGCCGTGGTCGCCGACCGCCTCGACGACGGCCTGCACGCCCGAGTTGCGGACGCAGAAGCGCTCGCCGGCCATGCCGCGCACGTAGGCCTCGCCGCTCGTCGCGCCGTAGAACGCCACGTTGCCGATGATGATGTTCTCCTCGGGCACGAACGTGGAGCCCGGCGGCGGATGGATGATGAGCTTGCCGCCGCTCAGGCCCTTGCCGAAGTAGTCGTTGGCATCGCCCTCGAGGATGAAGGTCATGCCCTTCGGGACGAACGCGGCGAAGCTCTGGCCCGCGCTGCCCTTGAAGCGCACCGTGATGGTGTCCTCGGGCAGCCCCTCGGCGCCCCAGCGGCGGGTCACCTCATGGCCCACGATGGTCCCGACGACGCGGTTCACGTTCCGGATCGGCAGCTCGGCGACCACCTTCTCGCCGCGCTCGATCGCGGGGCGGCAGATGTCCAGCAGCCGCGTGAGGTCCAGGGACTTCTCGAGGCCGTGATCCTGCGGGATCTGGCAGTAGCGCCCGACGCTCGGCGGCACATCCGGCGCGTAGAGGATGCT
Source organism: uncultured Verrucomicrobiota bacterium (assembly GCA_964389135.1). Classification (GTDB taxonomy): domain Bacteria; phylum Verrucomicrobiota; class Verrucomicrobiia; order Limisphaerales; family CAIMTB01; genus CAIMTB01. The sequence goes on from CAYMDA010000001.1 coordinate 181,471, forward strand.
GGAGAAGTCCAGCCCGCTCGCCTTCCAGTGCTCGATGGCGCGGCGCGGCTCGAGCCGATCGACGCGGCCGATCATGTCGTTGAAGCGCCGGAACCCGAGCTTCGCCATCCACTCGCGAACCTCCTGCGCGAGGAAGCGCATGAAGTTCACGACGTCCTCGGGGCGGCCGACGAAGTTCTGCCGCAGCCGCGGGTCCTGCGTGGCGACGCCCACCGGGCAGGTGTTCAGGTGGCAGACCCGCATCATGATGCAGCCCATGGCGACGAGGGGCGCCGTGGCGAACCCGAACTCCTCCGCACCCAGGAGCGCCGCGATGACGACGTCCCGCCCGGTCTTGAGCTGGCCGTCGGTCTCCACGGTGATCCGTGAGCGCAGGTTGTTCAGCACGAGGGTCTGGTGGGTCTCGGCGAGGCCGAGCTCCCACGGGATGCCGGCGTGCTTGATGGAGGTGAGTGGACTGGCGCCCGTGCCGCCGTCGTACCCGGAGATGAGCACCACATCCGCGTGCGCCTTGGCCACGCCCGCCGCGATGGTGCCGACGCCGACCTCCGCGACGAGCTTCACGCTGATGCGCGCGTCGCGGTTGGCGTTCTTCAGGTCGTGGATCAGCTCCGCGAGGTCCTCGATGGAATAGATGTCGTGGTGCGGCGGAGGCGAGATCAGGCCCACACCCGGGGTCGAATGGCGCACCCGCGCGATCCACGGATACACCTTGCCGCCGGGAAGCTGCCCGCCCTCACCGGGCTTGGCGCCCTGCGCCATCTTGATCTGCAGCTCGCGCGCCTGGCTCAGGTAGAGGCTCGTCACGCCGAAGCGCCCCGAGGCCACCTGCTTGATTGCCGAGTTCTTCGAATCGCCGAGCTCGTTGGTCCACGTGTAGCGCTCGGGGTCCTCGCCGCCCTCGCCCGTGTTGGACTTGCCGCCGATGCGGTTCATCGCGATGGCGAGCGTCTCGTGCGCCTCCTTGCTGATGGAGCCGTAGCTCATGGCGCCGGACTTGAAGCGCTTCATGATCTCCTCGACGGGCTCCACCTCCTCAATGGGGACGGGCTCGCCCGGGCGCAGCTCCAGCAGGCCGCGCAGCGTGTAATGCTGCCGCAGCTGGTCGTCGACCAGCCGGGAGTACTCCTTGTAGACCGCGTAATCACCCGTGCGCACCGCCTTCTGCAGCTTGTGCACGGTTTGCGGATTGAACAGGTGCAGCTCGCCGTCGGCGCGCCACTGGTACTGGCCGCCGACATCGAGGGTGTGCCCGTTCGTGGGCCGCTCGGGGAACGCCCGCGCGTGGCGCAGCAGCGTCTCGCGCGCGACGTGTTCGATCGTGATGCCGCCGACGCGCGACGCCGTCCACGTGAAGTACTTGTCGATGATCGCGTTGCTCAGGCCGATCGCCTCGAAGATCTGGGCGCCGCGATACGACTGGATCGTCGAGATGCCCATCTTCGAGATCACCTTCACGACGCCCTTGGTGACGGCCTTGGTGTAGTTCTTCACCGCCGTCTTGTGATCGATGTCCCGCAGGAGGCCCTGCCGGATCATGTCGTCAAGGGTCTCGTACGCGAGGTAGGGATTGATCGCCCCGCAGCCGTACCCGATGAGCAGCGCGAAGTGGTGCACCTCGCGCGGCTCGCCCGACTCCAGCACGAGGCCCACGCGCGTGCGCGTGCCCTCCCGGATCAGATGATGATGCAGACCGGCGACCGCCAGCAGCGCCGGGATCGGCGCCCACTCGCGGTTCACGCCGCGGTCGGACAGGATCACGACGTTGTACCCGTCCTCGATCGCGCGGTTGGCCGCCTCGAAGAGGTCGTCCAGCGCCTTCTCCATACCCGCCGCGCCTTCCGAGGCCCGGAAGAGGATCGGAAGCGTCACGGAGCTGAACGCGGGATGGTTCAGGTACTTCAGCTTCGCGAACTCCTCGTTGGTCAGGATCGGCGTCTTCAGCTCGATGAGCTGGCAGCTCCGGGGTTCCGGGTTCAGCAGGTTGCGCTCCGAGCCGATCGTGGTCTCGGTGGAGAAGATGATCTCCTCGCGGATGCAGTCGACGGGCGGGTTGGTCACCTGCGCGAAGAGCTGCTTGAAGTAGCCGTACAGGAGCTGGGGCCGCTCCGAGAGCACGGCGAGCGGCGTGTCGGTTCCCATCGAGCCGACGGCCTCCACGCCGTCGCGCGCCATGGGCACCATGAGGAGCCGCAGGTCCTCGAACGTGTAGCCGAAGGCCATCTGGCGCTGCAGCATCGTGTCGTGGTCCGGCACGGCCACAACCGGCGCCTCCGGCAGGGAGCCGAGGTCGACCATGTACCGCTGGATCCACTCGCGGTACGGCTGCGCGCGGGAGATCGAGTCCTTGATCTCCTCGTCCTCGATGATCCGCCCCTGCTCGGTGTCGATGAGGAACATGCGCCCGGGCTGGAGGCGGCCCTTCTGCTTGACGCGCTCGGGGGCGATGTCGAGCACGCCGGCCTCCGACGCCATGACGACGAGGTCGTCGTGGGTCACGTAGTATCGTGACGGGCGCAGGCCGTTCCGGTCGAGGCACGCGCCGATCTGCAGGCCGTTCGTGAACGCGACGGAGGCGGGGCCGTCCCACGGCTCCATGAGCGCCGAGTGGTACTCGTAGAACGCCTTCCGCTCGTCGCTCATGCTCTCATGCCCCACCCATGGCTCGGGGATCATCATCATCATGGCGTGCGGCAGGGAGCGGCCGCTCAGGACCAGCAGTTCGAGGCAGTTGTCGAACATCGCCGAGTCCGACCCGTTCGGGTTGATGATGGGCAGGATCTTCTTGATCTCGTTGGCGTCGCCGAGGAGGGGGCTCTCGAACATCGCCTGGCGCGCGTGCATCCAGTTGATGTTGCCGCGCAGCGTGTTGATCTCGCCGTTGTGCGCGAGGTAGCGGTACGGGTGCGCGCGTTCCCAGCTCGGGAAGGTGTTCGTGGAGAACCGCGAGTGCACGAGCGCCAGCGCGGACTCCATGTCGTCCGCCGCGAGGTCCGGGAAGTACTGGAGCACCTGGCCCGGGATGAGCATGCCCTTGTACACGATCGTGCGGCACGAGAGGCTCGCCACATACCAGAAGTGCGTCCCGGGCTCGCCGGCATTGCGGATCTCGGAGTAGGCGCGCTTGCGGATGATGTACAGGCGCCGCTCGAAATCCTGGTCGTCCGTGATGCGGCGGTTGCGCCCGATGAAGCACTGGCGGAACACGGGCTCGGAGGCGCGGGCCGTGGCGCCGAGGGACGAGTTGTCCGTCGGCACGGTTCTCCAGCCGAGCACCTTCTGCCCCTCCTCCCGCACGATCCGCTCGAAGGCGCGCTCGCAGAACCGCCGCTGGCGGTTGTCGCGGGGGAGGAACACCATGGCGACGCCGTAATGCCCCGGCTCCGGGAGATCGAAACCCTGCTCGGCCGCCGTTCTCGTGAAGAACCGGTGCGGCATCTGGATCAGGATGCCGGCGCCGTCGCCCGTGTTCGCCTCGCAGCCGCAGGCTCCGCGATGATCCAGGTTCTCGAGCACCTGCAATCCCTGGCGCACGATCTCCGAGGATTTCCGCCCTCGGATGTTCACGACAAAACCCACTCCGCACGAGTCGTGCTCGTTGCGAGGATCATACAAGCCCTGCTTCGGGGGGAGTCCGTGCCAGCGGGCCTGGTAAGGCACGGATTCGGTTGTCTGGTTCGTCATCGTACAGGCTCGAGGCCAACGCGCCGCGGCGCGGCGTCAAATTCGTCGACTTTTAAGGCCTCGACATCGAGATGCAATCCTTTGTCTCGATCAGTTGAAGATGTTTTTTCGACCCGCCCCCGCGGGGGCGCCCCGGCCCCCCTCCCCCGATCCTCCGTCGCGGCCCGTGTGCGGGTCCGCCCCGGGGCGGCGGCGCGCCCCGGGGCCGGCCCTCCCGGTCACCACCGGATCCGCTCACGGCACGGGCGCGGCGTGAGCGCCATCCGGCTGCGGGGGGACGCGGAGCGCAATCCATGCGCATGCGCGCACATCCTCACCCCGTTCGGCCTGTAACTTCTGCGCACCCGAAAAAAGAGACTCATTTCACTCACTCACCTGCAACTCGCAGCCCGGCATCTGCGTCTAATGGGGCGACGGCTCAAACCAGGCCAAGCCATGCCAGTCATCGCCAAATTCTGCGGGATCGTCATACGGCTGCTCACGCTGCGTTCGTTCGGGAACCGGATCCACGCCTTCTACGGGGACGAGGAGCTGGTGCTCGACCTGGACGAGATGCGGATCGTCTCGGGCCACCTGCCCGACCGGGTGCTCCGCATGGTCATGGCGTGGGCGCGCCAGCATCGTGACGAGATATTCGGGACGCTCCGTCGGCTGCAGTCGCGTGACTCACGCCTCGGTGTCTGCGCGGGATGAACGGGGGAGGGACTGCCCCGGGATGCGGGAAGCGGCCGGGGGGTGAAGGCGGGTGAGTGCGGCCCCGCGCGCGGGCGCGCATGCGGTCAGCGGAACCGTTCGTCCACGATGCGCTGCGCCTCACTCAGTGAGAGACCTTCGGGCAGACTGTGATAGATCGAGACGTAGGTGGCCGCCCTGCCGGCGTGAGACACCAGGCCGTAGATGTTCGCGCCGAGGTGCCGGAAGAGCTTGTAGCAGAGCGCGTACACGAGTCCCCCCACGTCCTGGCGCACCTCGTAGCGCAGGCGGTATTCCCGGGGGCGCCATTCGATCAGGGTGGTGCGGCCCTCGAGCCGCGGGAGCGCGGCTTCGTCCCCGTCGTCGATGTGGCGCCGGTGGCGGATCGACTCCTGGATGCCCTGCAGCAGCTCGCGCCCGGGCGGGTTCGCGCCGGGCTTGATGTGGAAGAAGTCGAGCGCGAGCCCGAAGTGCATGGCGGAGAAGAGATGCGCCTGGCGGAGATCCATGCCGTGGGCCCACAGCGCGCCGGTGATGCACGCGGCAAGGCCACGGTAGTCGCGCGCCGCGACGCCGATCAGCGGGCAGGTGCCGGCGGGAAGGAGAACGACCTTGGACCCGCCGGTCTCGGGTTCGTCATGGAGCCGCCGGAGGCTCGAGGCGAAGACATTGGCGTACTGCCGGTACTCACCTCCCCAGAAGGCCTCGCCGAAATCCTCGAGCATCCGCGCCTCCTCGTCGCCGCAGCCCAGCATGCGGATGCGCGCGGTGGGGGCCTCCGGCTGGCCGAAGTAATCGCGCAGTGTCTTCGAGTAGAGTTCGCGGCTGTTGAACCAGCGCACGGGATCATCGACGGCCGAGTGCCATTCGGCGCGGTCCACGCACGTGAAGACGAAGAGCGCGCGCATGAACTGCTCGTCGCCGCACACGCGTCCGAACTCACGCACCTGCGCCTCGTCATTGGGAGTGTGCGCGCGATCCTTGAACGCGCGCCGCAGCGCGATGAGAGATTCCGTGGTGCGTATGGTTTCCTCGGAGAACCCGCAGCGTTCCAGGTAGGGAAGATAGTATTCCGCGAGCGAGATGTCCGACATTCCGGACGAGAAGCGGTCGTAGCGTCCGAGTGACTCATCCTGCCGGAGGCGGATGTCCTCGGGGGTGAGTGGCAGCCGCTTGGTCTTGAGGGCGAGCTTGACCGCCGCGAGGTGATCGGCGTCGAGGAGGGCGGACTCGACCGCAACGTCGACGATCCGGCCGGGATCCATGAGCTTGGCCGGCACGATCGCCTTGGAGATCTTCTCGCGCCCGGCGCGCACGGTTTCCTCGAGCGTGCGCAGCTTGCGGCGCTCGAGGGCGCCGCGCAGGAACTCGCGCTCGGTCATCACGCGCTCATCGACGGAGGCCTCGAACCGGGCGTAACCCGGAAAGAGGCGGTCCTCCGCTCCCTCGAACTGGGCGAGGAAGGCGAAGGACTCGGCCAGGCTGCCCCTCTGCTCGTAGAAGAGCGCGCCGAGTTCGGGAACCGGCTCGAGCCAGTCCTCGATGTGACGGAAGGTGCGTTCCAGCTCGGCGGGATCGATCGGCACGCCGTAGCGCTGCGAGGCGAGGAGCAGCGAGAGGGCGGCGCGGCTCTTCTCCTCCGGCGTGCGGCATTCGTGGGAGGCGGCATGGTACAGGCCGCCGACGCCGTACACGATGCGGCTTCCGGCACCCGCGGGGCGGCCCTTTCTCAGCTCGCGCTCGATGACGGCCTTGCTGAAGCGCGCCACGCGCCTCCGCGCCGCGAGCAGGCGCGCGCGAACCTCGTTGCCGAAGTCGAAGCGCGCCCGCTCGTCGGCGTCGGGGCCGAGCATCTCCCCGAAGGAGAGAAAATCCTCGAAGCGCCACGAGTCCTCCGGGTGGTTGCCGCCGTTGCCGCCGCGCCCGCCGCGGGCGTTTCGCCGCACGTGGACGAAGCAGCGGACGCGGAGGAGGAAATAATACGCCTCGAGGTCCCGGGGGTCCTCGAGGGATTCGTACACGTCCCAGCTGTGGGTGAAGCGCTTGCCGGCGAGGGTCCAGATGCCGGCGAGAAAGACGCGCAGCGCGTTGTGCTTGATGTCGAAGCGGTCGAGCCGCTCCACCTCGGCCGCGGCCTTCTCCCACTGATCCTTCCAGAAGCTCCGGACGTGGAGGAAATGTTCGAACGAATCGTAGGTTGAGCGGACGCGCTCGCGGAACCGGGCGGCGAGCCCGGAGGGATCGAACACCGGGCGAAGGTCGAGGAACGCGTTGAGCTGCTTCGGGTCGAGCCGCGGGGCGTCATCGAGGTTGAAGGGAAACGGCTCGAAGGTGAATCCGTGTGCCTCCTCGAACTCCCCGTTCAGGATCTGCCGCTGGAGCTCGGCGAGGAACCAGTTTCCCTCGAGGGCGTCGTCGAAGAGGAATGCGAAATCGAGGTCGGAGGCGGGGGTGACCTCGCCGCGGCCGGTGCCCCCGAGGGCGACCACGGCGAAGGGCTTGTCGTACCCGAGCCGGCCGTGTACCTGCCGGGCCCATGCGGCGACCAGCTCCGTGTGGATCGCCGTCCGTTCCTCGACAATGTCGCGGCCGTTGCCCAGTTCGGCTCCGCGGATGCGCGCGTCGTTCTCCGCGGTGAGCTTTCGGTAGGTCTCGAGCGGGGTTCCGCGCGCGAGTTCGGCCCGCACGCGATCCGCCCAGGCGGAGGAGAATCGTCCTTCAGGTTTTTCGTGCATCCCCGTGTGCTTCAGTCAGCGACAGCGACCCTGCTGCATTCCGGGTTACGGGTGCGCCGTCCGGGGCTGGAAATCAACGGATTTGCCATGAGAAACGGAAGACCGCGGTTCCCGTCCGTGCGGCGGCATGTCCCGAGCGGACGACGGCCGGCGGCGGGAGGTTACATGGAGTCCCCGCCGCCGCGCCCGCGGCCCCGGTATGCGCCGAGGAAATAGACGAGCACGGCGACGACCGCGACTGCAAGTCCGCTCCAGAACAGGGTCCAGTGCCGTCCGTCGGGGCCGTGGCACCAGTCGTACCACCACCCCGCCCCCAGGTAGCCGAGCAGACTGCCCACCCCCATCGTCATCAGACTCATCAGCGCCTGGGCACGCGCGCGCCACTCGGCGTCCACGCGTTCATTGAGGTAGATCGGTGCGGTCACGAAGAACAGCGTGTAGGCGAAGCCGTGCAGGGTCACGCCGGCGAGCACCGCCGGCAGGGTCCCGACCGCGCAGAGCAGGTAGCGCACGGCGGCACATGCCAGGCCCGATGCGAACACCCACTTCAGCCGCCATCGGCCGAGCAGCGCGGCCAGCCCGAACATCGCCGCGACCTCCGTGACCTGTCCGAGGCTCATCCACGCGGACGTCCGCTCGAGGCCGAGGTCCTCGAGGTGCGGCGGCGTGAACGGGTAGAACGCCGCCAGCGGGATGGCCACCAGGCCGGCCGTCAGCAGGACGACGCGATGATCCGGATGCCGCATCAGCGTCAGGGCGTCGAGGCCCAGTCGCTCCCGGAACGTGAGCCCCGCGGCGACCGCCGGGGGACGGACGGCGGGCAGCGTCAGGGTCGTGGCCGAAACCAGGAGCCACACGAACGAGCCGGAGTACCCGGCCAGCGTCGAACTGTCCGCCCGCAGCACGCTCACGGCCCAGCAGCCCGCGATCCAGCCGAGGGTGCCCATGGCGCGCACGGGACCGAACTGCCTCTTGGCGTCGGTCATGCCGGTCAGCGCGATGGTGTTCAGGAGACTCCAGCTCGGCGCGAAGGCGAGGGACTGCAGCTGCACGAGGCCGAGCACGACGACCGGCCCGGCCCCCCGCTCGATCGCGATGCTCGATGCCGCCGTCAGCATCCCGGTGATCACCGCGAGGAATCGCATCACCCGCACCGGGGACACGTGCCGGTCGGCCATCGCGCCGAAGACCAGCGGCGACACCAGCGCCGCCAGCGACATTGTCGCGAACGCGTAGGACTTGATCCCGGGAAGGCCGTGCGCGTCCAGCACCCGGCTCAGAGGCACCATCCACATGGCCAGCGCCATCCCCTGCAGAAAGTACAGGGCCGACGGCCCACCGCGCGTCGCCCACCAGTTCGCGTGCTTCACAACCCTTGAATGACTCGGGCGCGTTCCATGTGGCGGACAGCCTAGGACACTCCTCTCCCGAGGGAAAGCCGATCGGCCCCCGGGGGTCTGATTTCAGTTTGCCCGACCCTGCGCCGGCGCGAGACTCCGCGGGTCCGTTCACTTCATTTCCGACATGCGCATCCTCCTGATCGGCGGCACCGGCAACATCTCCTCCGAGTGTGCGGAACTTCTTCACCGGCAGGGGCACGAGCTCGCGGTCGTCACGCGCGGCCGCAGGCCGATCCCGGAATTCTGCCGTCCCGTGCGGGCGGATCGCGGGAACGCGGAGGCCATGCGCACGGCCCTTGGCGACTTCAGGCCGGAGGTGGTCATCAACTTCCTCGGCTACGAGGTCGCCGACGTCCGGGTCGACCATGAACTCTTCGCGGATCGGGTGCGCCAGTATGTCTTCATCAGTTCCGCGACCGTGTACGCCAAGCCGCCGGCGAACCTGCCGATCACCGAGGACGCGCCGCTCGGGAACGCATGGTGGGATTACGCGCAGCGCAAGCTCGAATGCGAACGCTGGCTGCTCGAACGCAGCCGGGCGTCGGGATTCCCCGTGACCATCGTCCGTCCCTCGCACACGTACTCGAAGCGCTGGGTCCCGAACCCGGTCGCCAGCTCGAGCTTCACCTATGCGCGCCGCATGGAGCGGGGCGAGCCTGTCTTCGTTCCGGATGACGGCGAGAATCCGTGGACGCTCACGGCCGCGAGCGATTTCGCGGCCGGCCTCGCCGGTCTTCTGGGGAATCCCGCAACCATCGGCGAGGCGGTGCACATCACCAGCGACGAGGTCCTCACATGGAACCGCATCGTCGACGACATCGCCGCAGCCCTCGGCGTCGCGAAGCCGGTCGTGCACCGAATCCCGACGGACTTCATCTGCCGGGTCGCGCCCGAGCTCACCGGGAACCTGAAGGGCGACAAGTCCCACCCCGGCGTGTTCGACAACTCAAAGGTCAAGCGTCTCGTGCCGGGTTTCCAATGCCGCGTTTGCTTTCGGGACGGGATCAGGGCCTCGGTCGAATGGCTTCGCGCGCATCCCGAGGACCAGCACCTCGACCCGGCGGTGGACCGATGGTGCGAAGCCGTCACGACCGCATGGCGGCGGGAATCCTCAGCGGGCGCGCGCGGGTGCGGCTGATCCGCCGGCGAGTCATTCCCGGGGCAGGGCAAGGAACAGAAGGAAAACAGAAAGGGCACCTTCATGGGGTGCCCTTCGACATCTACCATCACGCTTTCGGAAGTCCGGCCGCCTCGCCCTCAGGCGATGCGATCCGCCCCCCGCGCCGGTCTCCGCCTGGGCATCGACCGACCTGTTCGGCGTCGTGGCCGCGCAAACAGCCGCAGCCAGGGCACCGGAGCCACCGTGAGTCAGACCGGCCTAGTACCGGCTGCGACCACGGCCGCCACCACCGAAACCACCGCGACCGCCGCCGCCGCCGAAGCCGCGGCCACCGCCGCCGCCGGCCGGACGGTCTTCACGAGGACGCGCGATGTTGACGGTCAGAGGACGGCCATCCAGGGACGTGCCGTTCATCGCGTCGATCGCACGCTGCGCCTCTTCCGGCGTGGACATGGTGACGAAACCGAACCCGCGGGGCCGGCCGCTCTCGCGGTCGACCATCAGGTTCGCCTCGACCACCGTGCCGTGCACCGCGAAGGCGTCGTGCAGGTCGTTTTCGGTCGTGTTGAAGGACAGATTGCCTACGTACAGTTTGTTGTTCATCGGATGTTGTCGCCGTCCAGAACCGAACTTTCTTTCCAGAAGTGTTCCCGAACCACCGGGATCTCGAATCATCACTGAACAGCGTTCACCTGAAGATCTGACATTCCTTTGGAAGCGATAAGCTGCCGGACAGACACGCGAACAGTGGCATGAACCGCGGCAAGGGCAACCCCGAACTTCAAATTTCTTCAAGAAGTCCAGTAACGGACGTTTTGATGGGGTTTCCGGCTCGTTTTCAGGGGATTCATGCCGCGCGGCTCCCGGCCTGCCGCGACGCATCCCCTATTTTTCCGCGTCCGCGGCCGCGATCACGGCCTGCAGCGCCTCCGCCGCGCGTTCCCATTCCTCGTGCAGGGCCGGGAGACGCTCGTGGATCTCCTTCAGCTCGCGCTGGATGCCCACCGGTCCTCCGGGAGTGCTGTACGTCTCGGGACGCTCGAGTTCGACGACCAGTTCGCGCTCCCGGGTCTCCAGCGCCCCGATCTCCTCCTCGAGTGCGAGGACCTGCCGCTCGAGTTCACGCCGGCGGCGCGCGCGCTCCTGCCGTGCCTCGGCCTCGAGGCGCTTGCGTTCGCGGCGCGAGAGGGCGTCCGCCCCTTCCGAAGGCGAGGGACCCTGCGCCGGCGAGACGCTCCCGCCGGGCCCGCCGGTCAGCCCCGCCCGCGCGGCCTGGCGTGTTTTCTCAAGATAGTAATCGTATCCGCCCGGATAGTGCGTAAGCCGCCCGGCCCGCACATGGACGGCGTGGTTCGCGATCGAGCGGATGAAATGGACGTCGTGGCTGATGAAGATCAGGGTGCCCTCGAACTGCCGCAGCGCCTCGACCAGGGCGTCCACGCTTCCGAGATCGAGGTGCGTGGTGGGCTCGTCCATCAGCAGGAGATTGGGCGGGTCGAGCAGCAGCTTCACCAGCGCGAGACGGCTCTTCTCGCCGCCGCTCAGGACACTGACCCGCTTGAACACGTCGTCCCCTCGAAACAGGAAGCTGCCGAGAACCGTGCGCACGGCGGTCTCGGTGAGCCGCTGCCGGGTGTCGTACGCCTCCTCGAGGACGGTCCGCGCCGGGTTGAGCGTGTCGAGACGGTACTGGGCGAAGTAACCGGCGTGCACGTTGTGGCCGAGCACCCGTGATCCCGACTGGGGCGTGAGCACGCCGGCGAGCAGCTTGAGCAGGGTCGACTTGCCCGCCCCGTTGGGTCCCACCAGCACGATGCGCTGGCCGCGTTCGGCCTCGAAGTTGAGGTCCTCGTACACGCGGGTCTGGCCGTAGCTGAAGGACACGTGCTCGAGCCGGATCACCCGAAGTCCGCTGCGCGCGGGCTGAGGGAACCGAAAGCCGACCGTGGGGCCGTCGCCGGTGTCCACCTCGACCATTTCCTCGCGCAGACGCGCGATCTGCTTGAGCTTGCTCTGCGCCTGCGAGGCCTTGGTGTTCTTCGCCCCGAAGCGGTCCACGAACTCCTGGAGCTGGTCGATGCGCCGCTGCTGCGCCTTCGCCGTCGCGAGCAGCGCCTGCTCGGTCGCCTCGCGCTGCTGGAGATAGCTGTCGTAGTTGCCCGTATACTTGAAAAGGCGCGCCTGGCGCAGCTCGACGATGTGCGTGCAGACCTGATTGAGGAACTCTCGGTCGTGCGAGATGAGCAGCACCGCGCCCGGATAGGTCTTCAGGTATTCCTGCAGCCAGAGCAGCGCCTCGAGGTCGAGGTGGTTCGTGGGCTCGTCGAGCATCAGCAACTCCGGCTGCCACACAAGGAGGCGCGCAAGGTGCGCGCGCATGACCCACCCGCCGCTGAGTTCCCGCGCAGGCCGCTCGAAGTCCGTGGATCGGAACCCGAGTCCCGAGAGAATCCGCTTGGCGCGCGCCATGGTTTCGCCATCCACGATCTCAATGGCAGCGGGGCCGGCGGGACTGCCGGCGTCGTGTCCGAGCGCCAGATCGAGGACGGTCTCGTCCCCGACCGGCGCGCTTTCCTGGGGCAGCACGCCCGTGCGCACGCCGCGCGCGATCGCCACGTGGCCGGAGTCGGCGGACTCCTCGCCGAGAAGGATTCTGAGGAGCGTGGACTTGCCGGCGCCGTTCGGCCCGACGAGGCCCACGCGGTCACCCTCGACGACCGCGAGCGCGGCGTCGGAGAAGAGAGTCCGCCCCCCGTAGGCCTTGGTGACTCCGCTGAAGGTCAGCATGCGACCTCAGCATGAGGGCTGGCTCCCGGTCCTTCAACCGGCGCGGGCAACCGCGCGGACGGGCGGCTCGAATGGCGGCCGCTCACCTGATCAGCTTCAGCACGACGAATCCGCCGATCAGCAGGATCGTGAAGACGATGGCGAACAGGTCGAAGTAACGCTCGATCATCACCTTGATCCGCGCGCCGAACACGCGCAGCAGCGCCGCCACCGCGAAGAAGCGCAGGGGCCGGCCGATGGCCGAGGCGAGGAGGAACTCCCAGAACGAGAACTGGAACACGCCGGACGCGATGGTGAAGACCTTGTACGGAATCGGCGTGATGGCCGCCGCGAGGTTGCCCCAGAAGCCGTACTGGTCGTACCACTGCTTGATCTTCGCCATGACCTCCTGGCCGTGATAGAACTCGACGATCGGCCGGCCGATCAGTTCATACCCGAACAGGCCGATGGCGTAGCCCGCCATGCCCCCGAGCACGGAGCCCGCCGAGCAGATCAGCGCGAACTGCGCCCAGCGCGTCAACGACCCGATGCACAACGCGATCAGCAGCACGTCGGGCGGGACCGGGAAGAAGGAGGATTCGATGAATGCGATCGCGAACAGCGCCCATGCGCCGGCCGGATGTTCGGCCCACGAGATCGTCCAGTCGTAGAGGCGACGCAGGGGTTTGAGGCGGGACACCGGGACGGCGGACCCGGATGGAGACGCAATCATTCGGGCCGAGTTGGTACGGCGCGACCCGCGGCGCGTCAATCGGAAGAACCCCTCGCGCCGGGGGATGACGAACGGAGAAACCCGGCTACACCTTCCGTTCGGCAACTGCAGCTAAGCGTTGCGCGAATCGACCGGCGTGGTGTAGAAGCCGCGCCCTTGTAGTCATGCCCAAGGCCCTGATCATCGCCGAGAAGCCATCCGTCGCCGCCGACATCGCGCGCGCGCTGGGCGGCTTCAAGAAGCACGAGGGCTATTACGAGAGCGATGAGTACGTGCTCTCGTATGCCGTCGGCCATCTCCTCGAACTGGCCGTCCCGGAGGAGTATGACGTCAAGCGCGGGAAGTGGACGTTCAACGCGCTGCCGCACATTCCGCCCACGTTCACGCTCGCCCCGATCGAGAAAAACCAGGAGCGGCTCAAGGCGCTCGCCAGGCTGATCCGGCGCAAGGATGTCGACCGGCTGATCAACGCGTGCGACGCCGGCCGCGAGGGTGAACTGATCTTTCGCAACATCGTCGCGTACACCGGCGCCCGGCAGCCCATCCAGCGGCTCTGGCTGCAGTCCATGACGCCGGCCGCGATCCGCGACGGATTCGCCCGCCTCCGCAGCGACCAGGAGATGCAGCCGCTCTCCGACGCCTCCCGCTGCCGCGCCGAGGCCGACTGGCTTGTCGGCATCAACGGCACGCGCGCGATGACGGCGTTCAACAACAAGTCCGGCGGCTTCAACAAGACTCCCGTCGGACGCGTCCAGACCCCCACGCTCGCCATCGTCGTCGAGCGCGAGCAGCGCATCCGGGAGTTCAAGCCTCGCGACTACTGGGAGGTCGTCGCCACGTTCGAGGCGGCGGCGGGTTCCTACACGGGCCGCTGGTTCGACGAAGGCTTTCAGCGCCCGGAGGGAAAGGACGCCGATCCTGATCTCCGGGCCGAGCGCATCTGGGACGCCGCCCGCGCCGAGGCGATCCGCGAACGCTGCCTCGGCAAGCCCGGCATCGTCACCGAGGAAAGCAAGCCGACCACCCAGCTCTCCCCCCTGCTGTTCGACCTGACCTCCCTCCAGCGCGAGGCCAACAGCCGCTTCGGGATGAGCGCGAAGATGACGCTGTCGGTCGCCCAGGCGCTCTACGAGCGGCACAAGGTCCTCACGTATCCCCGGACGGACTCCCGCCACCTGCCTGAGGACTACGGGGAGACGGTTGTCCGCACCCTGCGCGAGCTCCAGCAGCGGGGCGGGGCGCTCGCCCCCTTCGCCGGCGCGATCCTCGAGAACAACTGGGTGCGCACCGGCAACCGCCGCGTCTTCAACAACGCGAAGGTCAGCGATCACTTCGCGATCATCCCCACGCCCGAGGCGCCCAGGCACCTCAACCCGGCCGAGCAGAAGATCTATGATCTCGTCTCCCGCCGTTTCCTCGCGATCTTTCATCCCGCCGCGGAGTTCCTCGAGACGGTGCGCATCACGCGCGTGGAGAACGAGCCCTTCAAGAGCACCGGCAAGGTGCTGGTCCGCGCGGGCTGGCTCGAGATCTACGGACGCGACGCCCAGGTGACCGGCGAGGCGCCCGTCCTCACCCCCGTCGCGCAGAACGAGGAGGTTCGAACCACCGAGATCGAGGTGCGCCCGAACCAGACGCGGCCGCCGGCGCGCTTCACCGAGGCGACCCTCCTCTCCGCGATGGAAGGCGCGGGCAGACTCGTCGAGGACGACGAGCTGCGCGAGGCCATGGCCGAGAAGGGCCTCGGCACACCCGCGACCCGCGCCCAGATCATCGAGGGCCTGATCCTCGACAATTACCTGATTCGCGACGGCAAGGAGCTCAAGCCCACGGCGAAGGCCTTCTCGCTGATGGTGCTCCTCAACCTCCTCCGGGTCGAGACCCTCACCCGGCCGGAGCTCACCGGGGAGTGGGAGAGCAAGCTCAAACAGATGGAGCGCGGCCAGCTTCAGCGCGACATCTTCATGAGCCAGATCCGGAAGCTGACGGAGGACATCGTCCAGCGCGCCAAGAACACGGATATCAACGAGGTCCCGGGGGAGTTCGGCACCCTCCAGACACCCTGCCCCCGCTGCGGCGGCGAGATCCGCGAGACGTACAAGACCTTCCAGTGCCGGCAGTGCGAGTGGTCGGTGTACAAGATCATCCTCGGCCGGCAGTTCGAACCCGAGGAGGTCGAACAGCTCATCCGCACCGGCCGCACGGGTCCCCTCCGCGGCTTTCGCAGCAAGCAGGGCCGACCGTTCGACGCCATGATGAAGCTGGGCGGCCCGCCCGACTTCAAGGTGGAGTTCGACTTCGGCGACTCCGCCGGACCCGGCGCCGCGGGCGATGGCGCCGGCGAAACGGCCCCCCCGGACTTCTCGTCGAGCGAGCCGCTCGGCAAGTGCCCCAAGTGCGGCGGACGCGTCTTCGAGGCCGGCATGAAGTACGTCTGCGAGAATGCCGTGGGCAGGGAGCGCACGTGCGATTTCAACTCCTGGCGCATCATCCTCCAGCAGGCCGTCGAGCCCGATCAGATGCGCAAGCTGCTCGCCGAGGGCCGCACGGACCTGCTCAAGGAATTCGTCTCGCGCAAGAACAACCGCAAGTTCGAGGCGTACCTCGTCTTCAAGGACGGCAAGGTTTCCTTCGAGTTCCCGCCTCGCGCGGCCAAGAAGAAGACGGCCCGCGCGAAGGAGGAGCCCGCCGCACCGACCGAGAAGATCGACTTCAGCGGCCAGACGCCCGTCGGCGCCTGCCCCCTCTGCCAGGGGCGCGTCTTTGAGGGACCCGACAACTACGTCTGCGAGAACTCCCAGCGCGACGTGCGCCCCTGCAAGTTCCAGTTTGGTCGCGTCATCCTGGAACAGCCCGTGGACCGCGAGCAGGCGGTGCGACTGCTCGAGACCGGGCGCACCGACCCGCTCTCCGGGTTCCTGTCGCGCAAGAGCGGAAAGAAGTTCACCGCCCAGCTCGTGCTCGGCGACAAGGGCAAGGTGAAGTTCGAGTTCCCCGGCGAATGACCCGGCGCCACGGCGCGGCCGTGGAATCGACCGAGGCGTCAGGCAAGCAGGCCGGTCGATCGCACGCGCTCGATCGTCGCCGCGGGATCCTGATGGAGCACGGCCTGCCACCCGCGCGCGCCGCCCGTCGCCACGTTCTCCGGCCGGTCATCCAGGTACAGAAGGCGCGCACCGTCGGCGCCCGTCATCCGCTCCACCACCTCGTACAGCGGTGAATCCGGCTTCATGCTCCCGTGCTCGTAGGACAGCACATACCCGTCAAACCCGGCGAAGAACGGGAACCGCGCCCGGATGTGCCGGATCGCCAGGTCGTTCGTGTTCGAGAAGATGAAGGTCGGCACGCCGGCCGCCCGCAGTTGGGCGTGCAATCCGGTCATGGCGGGGATCTCCGTGAAGATGTCGGAGAAGTATTCGGCGAACTCGTCGTAATCGCCCTCGAAGCCGGTTTCCTTCCGGACCGACTCAAAGAACGCCTCGGAGGAGAACT
Organism: uncultured Verrucomicrobiota bacterium; assembly: GCA_964389135.1. Taxonomy (GTDB): domain Bacteria; phylum Verrucomicrobiota; class Verrucomicrobiia; order Limisphaerales; family CAIMTB01; genus CAIMTB01. The sequence goes on from CAYMDA010000001.1 coordinate 198,094, forward strand.
CGCCGCGCTCGTAGGCCGGAAGCAGCGGCGAATGGAGCAGGATCCGGTTGAGCTCGGACACGGACCGTCTGGAACGGCGCGCGATGCGATTCACCACGAGGCCGTAATCGAAATCCACGAGGACCTTGCCGAGGTCAAACACCACCGCCGCAGGCTTCTGCCACATCGGGCGGATGTGTGAACCAAAGGCGACCGGAAGCCAAGTCGAACCGGCGCGGCGCCGGGCCGCGACACGCTACTCCACCGGGCGACGACCCTCGAGCGCGCGGCTCAGCGTGAGGTCGTCGGCGAAGTCGATTCCCGTTCCGGCGGGCAGTCCGGCCGCCAGTCGCGTCACCCGCACGCCCGAGCCGGCGAGGCGCTGCGCGAGGTAGTGAGCCGTGGCGTCGCCTTCCACGTCGGTGCCGAGGGCGAGCACCACCTCGCTCACACCGCCGGCCTGGAGCCTGCGCTCGAGCTCGGCGACACGCAGGTCCTCGGGCCCGATCCCGTTGACGGGTGACAGCCGGCCTCCGAGCACGTGGTAGCGCCCGCGGAACGCGCCCCCCTTCTCCAGGGTCATCACGTCGGTCGGCCGCTCGACGACGCACAGCAGGGTGGCGTCCCTCGAGGGGTTCTCGCAGATCGCGCAGGGCGAACGTTCCGTGAGCGCGCCGCAAACCTCGCACGGGCGCACCCTTCGCCGGGCTTCCACCAGGGCGCGCGCGAGCTGCTCGACCCCCGCCGGGTCCGACTGGACCACGTGCAGGGCGATGCGTTCCGCCGAACGCGGACCGATCCCCGGCAGGCGCCCGAGTGCCGCCACCAGCACCGCGAGTGGCTCGGGCAGGGGAGTCATGGATCAGACGAGACCCGGAAGCTGCAGACCGCCCGCGACCGAACCCATCTCCTGGTTCTGGATTTCCTTCGCCTGGGCCAGCGCGCTGTTGGTCGCAGTAAGCAGCATGTCCTCGAGGAGGGAGACGTCGCCGGGATTGGCCGCCTCCGGATCGATCTTCACCGCCGCGATCGTGCCGTCACAGCGCGCCGTCACTTTCACCGCGCCGCCGCCGCTCGTCGCCTCGACCGTCCGGTTCGCCAGCTCGGCCTGCTTTTCCTCAAGCTGCTTCTGGATCCGCGCAGCCTGCTTCATCAATTTGCCAATGCTCGACATCGCAAGAAGGGTTTGAAACCCGTGGCCGCCGCTCGCGACGGCCCCCGGTCAGCCCAGCTAACCGGACCGGCCGCGCACCTGCAACCACGGACTCCGGACCGGGCATGGCCGTTCGAGACCGCGAGCGCGGACGCGGGGAGGGTCACGGATGCCCCGGGGGGCGTGAATCCCCTCCCCCGGCGCGGGCCGCCCGGCTCCACGGCAATGCTTGCAAATCCGCCGCAGGCCCCGCCAATCTGTCAATCCCTGCAGCACGCAGGCCACGCCGGCCGACCCGCCGGTTCTCGTTGTGCCATGAGCGACAAGCCCGAAATCGAGCTGGACCTTGACCTCCAGCTGTTGCCCGCCTGGGCCCGTCAGCCCCAGACGACCCACCAGTACGCGGACTTCGAAACCGGCGGCGACCGCGACCGCCGCGGACCACGCGGACGCGGCCCCGGAGGACCACGGCGTGACGCGGGCGACCGCCGCGGCGAAGGACGCGGCCCGCGCCCCGAGGGTCGCGGCTTTCGCGGTGACGATCGCGGCAGGCCACGCGGTGATCGCGGCCGCCGTCCGGACGCTCCCCGCAGGGAACCCCAGGAGGAACTGCCGGAGGGGGTCTCGGTCGAGCTGATCCCCGATCCGGAGGGGGTCGATTCACTGACCCGCCAGATCCGTCAAACCGGACGGGCCTACCCCCTGTTCGACATCGGACACCTCATTCTCAAGCGCCCGGACCGTTACCTTCTCGAGTTCAAGGTCACCGGCAACCACCCGGACGGTTCCCCCCGGCAGCTCTACGTCTGCAGCCTGGACGACACGCTCTGGATGAACGAGGGCGAGGCGGTCCGCCACATCCTCGCGCGGCACTTCGATACGTTCTATCAGACCGAGAAGATCCCCGTGGACCCGCCGAAGGGCACGTACACGTTCGTCGCCCAGTGCGGGATGAGCGGCACGATCCTCGGACCGCCCAACCTCCACGATTACCAGTCGAAGCTCCAGCGGCTCCACGCGGAGCGGTTCCCGCGCGTGCCGTTCGACGTCTTCAAGTCGCGCGTCCGCATCGTCCGGGACGAGGCCGTCGTGAAGAAATGGCTCGAGGAACAGAGCTTCCGCCACGAGTACACGGCCCTCAACGTGCCGGAACCCGTGAAGCTCAGCAGCCGCGAGGCCGTCGAGCAGCATTTCCGGCAGGTTCACCTCCCGAACATCGTGCGGCCCGTGACGACCCACACCGTCCGCTCGCCCGCCGCGCGCGATGCCCTCCCCGGGCCGCTGCGCCGGCTGGCCCGCCGCGAGTTCGACCTCCAGCAGCGCTTCCCGCTCAAGCTCGTCACGCGCCTGAGCGAGGACTTCGCCCATCGCGGACTGCACTTCTTCAAGGTCAACAAGACCGTCCTGCACGTCGCAGTCGCGCGTCCCCGCCACCTCGATCTCGAGACCACGCCGGTTTCCGAGAGCATCCGCAAGATCATCCACACGATCGAGAACACGCGCGACTGCACGCGCCGCAAGCTCCTCGAGAGCCTCGGCGTCGCCCTGCCTCCTGGTGAGGGCGGCGCCAGTCCGGCATCGGAGCAGGCCGAACCGCCCTCCCCCGAGCTCCAGGCGATCATCACGGATCTGCACTGGCTCATCCACGAGGGCCACGTGGTCGAGTACGCCAACGGCCGCCTCGAGGTCGCCCGCAAGCCCGCTCCCCGGCCCGCTCCCGCTCCGCGGCAGCAGCAGCAGCGCCCCGCCGGGACTCAGGAGGGTTCCGCCGCCGAACCGGCCCAGGCGGGCACGCCCCCCGCCGAGCCGGGAGAAGCGACGCAGGCCGCCCCCGCGACGGAGTCCGCCCCCGGCACCGGCGAAACCGCGGGCCAATCCGGCGAGGAGAAGCCTGTCCAGGAAACCGGAGTCCCCGGCGCGCCGACGATCGACGCGGCACAGGGACTCGCCTCGGCCGTCGAAGCGCTTCACAACCAGCCCGGTGGACGCCCGGAGACAGCCCCGGCCTCCCCGGAAGACGCCCCGCCCACGGAATCCTCCGTGCCCGAACCCACGGAGTCCGGCGATCTCCATCGCGGGACGCCTGTGGTGCCGACGGAAACGGAAGGGGCGGGCGCTGCAACCGGTGCCGATTCGGCGTCGACGCCGGCCGCGCCCGAAGCCCGGGCGGAACAGCCCCCGCAGGCCGGCGAGCAGCCCCAGGGCGAGGATCCCCGGATCAATCCTTCCTGAGCCACGCGCCGGTGCCGGCGAGGAATGTCGTCCGGTACATGGCGGGATTGTCGCGCCGGGCCGTGAGCATGATCACGGGCCCGGCTTCGATCCTCCGGAACGCCTGCGAGCAGAGGCCGGTCAGGTCCCCCGCAACCGGAAACCCGATCGAGGAGGTCGTCTCGGGAAAGAGCCGCACCTCGCTCCATGCGCCGTCGAAGCCGACGGTGAAATCCACGCCCTTCCGCATGCCCCGGAAGAGGTGCGGGTTGTCCGCGCGATTCTCGAGCAGCGTGCCGGGTGCGAAATGCCAGCAGACACGGACGCCGGCGCACTTCGCACGGGGCGAGACGATGAAGCGGTCGTCCACCTGCCAGCCGTCTCGCTCCCCGCCGTTCCCCGCCGCCGTCAGCCGGCGAATCCTTCGGATGGCGGTGCCGTGCGGCAATTCGAGCTGTCCCTCAAGCATTTCGTCCGGGAGGGCTCTCCACCGGGGCCGGGCGTGGTGCTGCTCCCAGAGGAACGGACCAAGGCGCCGCGGAGAATCCGCTCCCGGAAGATGCGGGCCGTTGTGGGCCGCCCATGAGGCAAGCCACGCCCGCAGCCGCGTGTCGCCATAGTACGCGCCGGTTCCGGGATCGATCACCAGGGCGACACCGCGCAGCCACAGGGAGAGGTGCAGCGCGTCGAGGTGCCCGTGCGCCGCGGTGCTGAGAAAGCCCAGGGGCGAGAGATCCCAGCGTGCCTGCCATTCACCGCTCCAGCACACGGCCTGTCCCGATTCCGGAAACACCAGCCAGTCCCCCGAGGGACGCACACACGTCGGCTTCTCCATGGGCGGCGGCGGCTCGCCCAGCCACCATCGGAGGCTCGGACTCGAACCCGGCTCCCCGAGCCATGCGTACCACTCCGCCGCCGCGCGGGTTTCATCCCCATACAGCGGAACGGCGGTGGCGCTGTCCGAGTCGCCGTAGTCCCACGCCTCATCGGGAACCTGGACCGTGATGTGGAAATCCGCGGCGGCGCGCAACCGCGCCTCCACGCCATCGGAGACGGGCCTTTCCGCCGCCCGCAGGGCGAGCCGCGTCAGCCAGCAGAGCTCGAAGGAGAAGAGATGATAGTTCAGCGCCTGCTCGCGGTTGCCGCCATCCTCCGCGAACTGGGCGAGCACCTCGCGTTCCCAGCGCGCGTGCAGCGTGTCGATGGAGCCGCTCCAGCGTTCCAGCCGCGGCCAGCGCAGGACCGCGACGATCAGCCCGGCCAGTTCCCCGAGCAGGTGATTGTTCGCGGACGAGCCCACGGACCCGTGTCGTGACGCGTGCCAGACATGGGCGGGCAACACCGCCTGACGAATCCTCGCCCAGCGTTCGGGATCGACGCCCGCCTCCTCCAGCAGCGCGTCGATCCAGACGAAGTTCAGCAATCGGATTCCCGTCTCGAGCGCGCTCGTCCAGTTCCAGCCGTAGTACGGGGGATTCCGCCGGACCCAATCCTCCAGCCATGTCATGCAACGGTCGGAGGAGGCGCGATCCTCGAGCAGCCATGCCGCCTGCGCGAGCCTCACGGGCAGGTGCCACCGGCTCAGCTCCCAGATCATCTTGATGTCGCATCCGCGCGGGAGCTCGCGATGGTTCAGGCGGAATGCGGATCGGCCGGTCGGGATCTCCCGGCCCGCCGCGTAATCCATGAACCATCGCGGTGGGTCATCCAGCGTGACCGCGAGGTGCCCGAACGCGCGCCAGCGCCCGGCCAGCACCTCCGCGGCGGCGAGGCGCACGCGCTCGCGAACCTCCCGGGGTGCGGCATCCCGCGCCGGCAGGCACGGCCATGCGCCCGACGCGGCGCGGCCGACCTGGACGGACTTGAAGTCGGGAAGTCGTCGCGTGTCCTGGCGCTGCCGCAGTTTCTGCCGAAACCGTTCGCGCGCCTCTTCCGGCCTCATCGCCCGGAGCCGGTGCCAGTACCAGATCAGCCCGTGCTTCATCAAAGGGGGTCAGTGTCCGCGCCCGTCTGACGCAGCGTCAACTCCGCCGCGGAGAACCTTGCTCCCGGCGCGAAGCATTCTCGGGGCGCGGGTTTGCGTTCGCACCTGGCCGTGCGGTCTGCAAACTACTCCGGCGTTGGCGCCCCTCCTTGTCATCTCGCCGTTGTTCCCCCCGATGACCGGTGGTCTGCCGGACCACACTGACCGTCTCGCGGACGCCCTGAGCTCGCACTTCGACGTAACGGTGCTCACATCGGTCGGTGCGGACACCGCGCGTCCGTTCGCGGTGCGAGCGATGGTGTCCGACTGGAGGGACGCCGCGGCGGTGCTTCGCGCGGTCGAGGGATTCCGCGGCGTCATCCTGTGGCAGTACGTGCCGCACATGTACGGCCGCGGAGGGGTGAATCTCGCCTTGCCGCGGGTGATGCGCTCCCTGGCGAGGCAGGGTCGCCGACAGGTTGCGATCGTGCACGAGATCGCGGCGCCGTTCTCCTTGTGGCCGCACCGCGCCGCCTACGCGCTTGCCCACCGGGTGATGTGGTCCGCGGTGTGGCGCCATGCGGACGCGCTCGGAATCTCCACGGCCGGCTGGCTCCAGCGTCTGCGGCTTCGCCCGGACCACCGCGACCGACTTTTTCTCGCGCCCTCGCCTTCGAACGTGCCCGTGGTGCCCTGCCCGGCCGATCACGCCGCGTCATGGCGGAACGCGGCCGGCATCGCCGGGGCGAAGCGGGTGCTCGGGTTCTTCGGCTCGACGGGGGCGGGCAAGGGCTTCCCGCTCGTGCTCGGGTGCTGGCGGGCGGCGCGGCGCCTCGAGCCATCGACCGCGCTGGTCGTGATCGGGGACCGCCCTGCCCCTCCCCGCGGCGTGAATTCCGGTTTCCTGGCGCTCGGACATGTCGATGCAGCCGAGGCATCACGAGCCCTGCAGGCGATCGACCTCATGGTGCTGCCCTTCGCCGACGGCGTCTCCGAACGGCGTTCGTCCTTCATGGCCGGGCTGGCGCACGGCCGCGCGATCCTGACGACGCTCGGTCCCGCCACCGGCGCGGAACTCCGCGACGCGAACTTCTTTGCGGGCGCCCCCGGCCGCGCGGAATCGCTGGAGGCGCTGACGACGAGGCTTCTGGCGGACGAGGCGCGGCTGCTGCAACTCGGCGAGGCCGCGCGCCGCGCCTACGCCACGCGCTACGACTGGCCGCGCCTTGCGGCGATCCTTGCCGGCCGGATCGCCGCGATCCTGTGAAGGCTACGCGCCGTCCATCCCGAGGCGGCGCAACACCTCGCTCGCGAACACCTCGTACGCGGCGGACGCCGCGCTGTACGGATCGTAGTGGATGATGGGCTTGCCGAAGCTCGGGGCCTCCGCGAGCCGCGTTGTCCGGGGAATCACCGTGTCGAACACGACCTCCTTGAAATGCCCGCGCACCTCCGCGAGAACCTGCTGCGAGAGGCGCGTGCGCCCGTCGAACATGGTCATCACGACGCCGAGCAGGTTCAGCGACGGGTTGATCCCGCCCTCGTGCAACTGGTCGAGCAGCCGGCGGATCGTCGAGACGCCCTCGAGCGCGTAGTACTCACACTGGAGGGGAACGACCAGATGCTGCGCCGCCGCGAGCGCGTTGAGCGTCAGCAGGCCCAGCGCGGGCGGGCAGTCGAGCACGAGCACATCGTAGCTGCCCGATGAAACGATCGGGTCGAGCAGCGCGCGCAGCCTCATGAGGCGATCGTCGAACCGTCCCAGCTCGAGTTCGACCGCGCACAGATCGACTTCGCTCGGGATGACGTTCAGGCGCTCGAACGCCGTCTCCCGCACGCGCTCCGCCGCGGTTCCCTCCCCGAGGAGCGGGCCGTAGAGGCTGCCGCCCTCGAGCTTCTCGAGACCGAGTCCGCTCGTCGCGTTGGCCTGCGGGTCGAGGTCCACGAGCAGCACCCGACGGCCCGCGGCAGCCATGCAGGCGGCGAGATTGATCGAGGTCGTGGTCTTGCCAACGCCACCCTTCTGATTGGCGACGGCGAGAATGGGCGCAGACACGCCCGCGATTTAAGAAGCCGCATCCCCCCTCCAGCAAGGATTAGCAGCCGCGACGTCGCCGTTCCGCGTGCCGCGAGCACACGACGCGAATCCGACGGTGTCAGACCGTCACCACCGAATCCGGGAGCTCGTTCGTATCGCCCGGGTCCCGTGGGTAATGCCGCGCGAGCACGTCCCCCACCCGCGCGATGGCCTCCTCGAGTCCCTCCTCGACGCGCCCGGCGCGCAGGTCCTCGCCGAGTCTTTCGGCGATCCGGGTCCAGAAGCCCGGCTCGCACTTCGCGTCGATCCCGTCGTCACCGACGATCGCGAACGTCTGGCTCTCGGGCGCAACGAGGATGAGCACTCCGTTCCGGTCGCGAGTCTTCTCCATTCCGAGCTCGCGGAAGACACGCCGGGCGGCCGCGAGCGCATCCGGCTCCGAAGTCCGGGACACACACAGCCGGATCTCGCCCGTTGTCGCGCTCTCCGCCTTTCGGATCGCGTCGACGATCCGCGGTTCATCCAGACGTCTGAGAAATTCCTTATGCCTCATGCCTCTCCAACGTTCGAATCACCAGCGGCCGCTCGCCCCGCCGCCCCCCGAGAAGCCGCCCCCGCCGGAGAAACCTCCGCCGAAACCTCCACCGCCGAAGCCGCCGCCTCCACCCCCCCAGCCTCCTCCCATCGGAAATCCACCCATCCATCCGCGGTGATGAATCCGGCGACCATGGTGGTCATAGACCATGGCGCGACGTCTCTGGCGCATCCCAAGGAAGGTCATCAGGAGCCAGAAGGCGACAAACACGATCACGGGCAGCGCGGGCACCGGCCGGCCGCCACGCCCCTCCCCGACCGTGCGTCCGGTCCCCGTGTACTCCCCGCGCGCCGCAGCCATGAGTGCGGCCACTCCGCGCCGCAGCCCGGTGTCGTAGGAGCCCTGCCGGAACGCCGGCACGATCTCCTCGCGAATGATGCGACTCGCCAGCGCGTCCGGAATCGCGCCCTCGAGCCCGTAGCCCACCTCGATCCGAAGGACGCGATCCCGCACGAACACAAGCAGGAGCACGCCGTTATTCTGATTCTTCAGGCCCACGCCCCAGTGCTTGAAGACCTCCGCCGCATACTCCTCGAGCACCGCACCCTCCGGGAGGGACTCGTACACCGCGACGACCACCTGCGACGACGTATCCCGCTCGAACTGCGCGAGCTGGCGGTCGAGTTCGCCGGCCACCGCCGGAGACACCACCCCCGCGAAGTCATTGAAGTGCCTCGGAGGCGGGGGCGGGAGGGACGGGGCCGCCACGGCCGCCGCCGTCCCGCCGAGAAGCATCAACAACCACAGCCACAGCCATGCCCCGCCGGCGGGGGCGCGCCCCGCCCCCGCCGCGCTTCTCGAGAGGAAGAACAACCTCATCGCGGGTGTTGTCACGGAGTCTCCGGCTCACGGCCGAAGTCGAACCGCACCTCGGGCGCGCGCTCCGCTCCCGGCTGCGCCGTGAAGTAGGGACGCGGCCGAAACCCGAAGATCCCGGCGAAGAGATTTCGCGGGAAGGTCTTCACGAGGGTGTTGTACGCCTGGACCGCCTCGTTGAACCGCCCTCGTTCCACCGCGATGCGGTTCTCCGTGCCCTCGAGCTGCGCCTGCAGGTCACGGAAGTTCGCGTTCGCCTTCAGCTCCGGATAGCGTTCGACGACGACGAGCAGCCGCGAAAGCGCGCCGGAGAGCGCGTCCTGCGCCTGCTGGTAGCGCTGCAGCGTCTCGACGTCGGTCGGCGCCTGACCCTGCGGCAGCGTCACACGACCGACGGAGGCGCGCGCCTCGGTGACCTCCGTGATGGTGGACCGCTCGAAATCCGCGGCGCCCGAAACCGTGTTCACGAGATTGGGAATCAGGTCCGCCCTCCGCTGGTACACGTTCTCCACCTGGGCCCACTGGCGATCCACCGCCTGCGCGGCACGGACAAGGCCGTTGTACGCGCTTGCAGCCACCATCCCCAGCAACACCAGCAGGAGAATGCCCCCCGCCACAATGATCAGCGCCAGCTTCTTCATCAGATTTCGATTCGCGGACGATAGGAGCACGATCCGACGAATGCAAAGACACGCGTCCTCCCCGTTCCGTTGCATCCAATTGCGGCAACGAACCTTTCCCGCCCCCGGCCGGACCGGTACCGAAGGGTGGCGGCAGCGCGCGCGCCCTGCCATCCTCGGCGCATGCCAAGGTTCGAGGTCGCTCAACTGGACCAGCTCCCGGCTCATGCCTGCCCGTGCGGCTCCGCCCGCCGCGCCTTCCGCGACGTGGAATCGCCCGCATCCGTCCACCTGGTGGACGTCAAGGTCGATGCGCAGACTCATCACCACCAGCGCACGACCGAGATCTATGTCGTCCTTGAAGGCGAGGGAGAACTCGAGCTCGACGGCGTGCGCGTCCCCGTCCGACCCCTCACCGCCGTTCTGATCCGGCCCGGCTGCCGGCATCGCGCCATCGGCGATCTGCGTATCCTGAACATTCCCATCCCGCCGTTCGATCCTGCGGATGAATTCGTCGACTGACCGGCGACGTGCATCGGGGGTCCGGCCGCGGGGCGGAACACCGTTCCTCGTGATTGCGGCCTGCGCCGTTCTCCTTCGTGGAACCACCGCGAGCGGCGCGGTCCCATCCGGTGTTCCCCCATGCGACGCGCTCATTCCACACTTCACGCCGCCGGCGGTGGACGCGGCCGCGCCTCGCAGGCCGCTCCTCCGCTTTGACGACGGCCGCCCCGTGCGCACGCCGGAGCAATGGCGCGAACGCCGGCGCGAAATCGCCGACGCATGGAACGACGCCCTCGGTCCGTGGCCTCCGATGGTCGAGGACACGGAAATCGAGGTCGTGGAGACCGCCAGGCGTGAAACGTTCGTCCAGCACCGCGTCCGTCTGCGCCTTGGTCCCGCGCGTTCCCTGGATGGCTATCTCCTCGTTCCGGACAGGCCGGGCGCCCATCCGGCCGTCCTGGTGCCCTACTACGATGCCGAGACGAGCGTCGGACTGCGCCCCGATCGCCCCTTTCGCGATTACGGCCTCCAACTCGCGCGCCGCGGCTTCGTCACGCTCTCGATCGGCACGCCCGGCGGCGACGCATGGAATCCCGACCTCGGCGACGCGCGCTGCCAGCCGCTCGCGTACTACGCATGGATCGCGGCAAACGCGTGGCGCGCGCTCGCATCGCGCCCCGATGTGGACGCCGCCCGGATCGGTGTCTGCGGGCATTCCTACGGCGGCAAGTGGGCGATGTTCGCCGCCGCGTTCTGGGAACCCTTCGCCGCCGTCGCGGTGAGCGATCCGGGCATCGTCTTTGACGAGTCGCGCCCCAACGTGAACTACTGGGAACCCTGGTATCTCGGGGCGGACCCGGAGCGCGCGCGGCGAAGACCGGGGCTGCCCTCCCTGGACAATCCGGCAACGGGTGCCTATGCCCGCCTTGTCCGCGAGGGCCGCGACCTGCACGAGATCCACGCGCTGATCGCGCCGCGGCCGTTCCTCGTCTCCGGTGGGGCCGAGGATCCTCCGGAACGATGGCGGGACCTCGGGCCGGCGCTCGCCGTCAACGCCCTCCTGGAGGCCCCCGGCCGCATCGGCCTCACTTCCCGTCCGTCACACGAGCCCACGGCGGAATCGCATGAGCAGATCCTCCAGTTCCTTGAGTGCTTTCTCGGACGGACAGACTGAATCCCCGCGTCGAACCTCACACGTCGGCACGTGGCTCCCGGCCGTCTGCTGGATGCTGCTGATCACGATCGCCTCCGCGGATCGGGACTCGGGTCCGCGCGGCGCGCGGCTGCTGGGCCCCCTGCTCCGATGGCTGCTCCCCTCCCTCGCGGAGGAAGCCATCGACGTTCTCGTCCTGATTGCCCGCAAGCTGGTTCACTTCGTCGTCTTCGGGATCCTCGCGCTGCTGATCCTGCGCGGCCTCGCGGCCCGCGCCGCGGGACGCCTCCCCGCCCGGATCCACGCCCTCGCGCTCGCGCTCACGATCGCATTCGCGGTGTTCGACGAGATCCACCAGACCTTCGTGCCCGCGCGTGTGGGCTCGCCCGTCGATGTGCTGATCGATAGCCTCGGTGCCGCAGCCGCGCTGGCCGGTGCAAGGAGGATCGGTCGTCGCCGCTGCAGCTGACCCGATGAAACAGCCCATCGCCGGGGTGGCCGGCCTGTTCGCCGCGGGCATCGTCCTCGGCACATTCTGGACTCCGCCACTCCCGCTGCTCTTCGCGCTCGCGTTCGCGGCGGGCCTGCTGGCCGTCGTCGGGCGGCACGCCGGCGACGGCGCGATGATCGTGTTTCTCATCCTGGCGGGCTGGTTCCACGTCGGCTGGCGCACGATGCCTCTCCGTCCGTCCGATCTCCGCAACATCGTGGATGTGCCGGAGGCACTCGCGACCGTCGAAGGCAGACTCGTCCGCGATCCCGAACACCGGCTGCGCGAACGCGACGGCGGATGGCTCACGAACACGCTCGCCGTCGTCGAATGCGCCGCGATTCGGATCGACAACCGCCCATGGCAGCGCGCGGCCGGCCGTGTCGTGGTGCGGACGCCCGGGATCGTGGATCCCGCCTTCCGCGCATCCGCGCGCGTGCTGATCTCCGGAGTTCTCCAGCATCCGTCGGGTCCCGCCGCTCCGGGACTCTTCGACTACGCTGAATATCTGCGCTGGCGCGGCATCCACCACGAACTCCGGGCGCCGGCATCGGACGACTGGCAGCTCGTTCCCGGCGCGCTCCCTCCGCCGGCCTCCGCCGCCGCGCGGTTCCAGGCATGGGCGCAGCGCACCATGGCGCGCGGGCTGCCCGCCGAGGAGGAGGAACTGCGCCTGCTCCGGGCGATGGTCCTCGGCTGGAAGACCGCCCTCACGGACGAGGTGGAGGAACCCTTCATGCGCAGCGGCACGATGCACATCTTCGCGATCAGCGGTCTGCACATTGCGCTGCTCGCCGCGATCGCCGTGCAGACCCTCAGGCTTCTCGCGCTGCCGCGCGCGGCGATCGGTGTGATGGTTCTGCCCCTGATCTGGTTCTACACGGCGGCCACGGGCTGGCAGCCTTCGGCGGTCCGCGCGACGCTCATGACCTCCGCGGTCGTCGGCACATGGATCCTGGCGCGGCCGACATACATCCTGAACTCACTGGCGGCGGCCGGTCTCGTTGTCCTGCTGTGGGATCCGCGGCAGCTCTTCCACGCGGGCTTTCAGCTCTCGTTCGCCGTCGTCGCGGCGATGGCATGGCTGCTGCCCCTGATCGAGCCGCTTCGCCGCCGGCTGTGCGAGATCGACCCCATGCTGCCGCCGGGACTCGTCCCGCCGTGGCGGCGGTGGCTTCGCCGGGTCGCATGGTCGCTGCTCGGCCTGCTGGCGGTCTCCACGGCGGCGTGGATCGGCTCGATTCCACTCGGCGCGCACCATTTCCATCTCATCACGCTCGGAAGCGTGTTCGCGAACATGCTCGTCGTCCCGCTGAGCGCGCCCGCCCTTGCGGCCAGCATGGGCAGCCTCGCATGCGGAACGTGGGCGCCGTTCCTTTCGGAGCTTTTCAATCACACGGCGTGGCTCTGCATGCACCTCATGCTGCGGATCAGCCGGCACGTCGCCGAACTGCCCGGCGCCTGCTGGAACGTGCGCACGCCGCCGATCTCGGCGATCGCGCTGTGGTACCTCGTGCTCGCGGCGCTCGGCATGGGATGGTGGCGCCGGCCGCGCGTCCGGGTCGCCGTCGGGGCGATGGCACTCGCCCTCGCATGCCACGCGGCGGTCGAGTTTCACCGGCGGCACGGCGAGGAGCGCATCGTCGTGATCCCGTCGCGCGGCGGACACTCGATCTGGGTCCGCGACCGGAGGGGATCCATGCTCATCGACACGTGCGACGCGTCGGCGGCGGAGGCCCTGATCCACCCGTTTCTGCAGGCGCAGGGAGTCAATCGCCTCGACGCCATCGCGCTCACGCATGGCGACGTGCGACACGTCGGGGGTGCTCCGCTTGTCGCCGAACGCTTCGCGCCGCGCACCATCCTCGCGAGCGCCGTGCGATTCCGGTCCACGGCCTACCGCGATGTGATCACCGCGTTGCGGGCGCGCCCCGAATCACAATGGAAGACCGCCGCGAGCCCGGAGCGCTTCATGGGCTGGATCGTCCGCCACCCCGGCGACGGCGAGAGCGTTGCGCGCGCGGACGACGGCTGCGTGGTGCTGGATCACGCCGACTCATCGGTGCTGCTCCTCGGGGACCTGGGGCCGCGCGGGCAGGAATCGCTCCTCCGCAGGCATCCGGATCTTCGCGCGGAGATCGTCATCACGGGAGTGCCCGATTCGGGAGAACCCGCGGGCAACGGCCTGCTGCGGCGGATCCAACCCCGCCTCGTGATCATTGCCGACTCCCGATATCCCGCGACTGCGCGGGCGTCCCGGAAAACGCGCGACCGCCTCGAGGCGTGGGGAGGCGACGTGATCTATACGAGCCGGACGGGCGCGATCGAGCTCCGGCGAACAGCCGCGGGCTGGCGTGCCTTCGATGCCCGCGGAGAACCGATTCCCTGACGCGGAAAGCGGCCGCGGGACACGGGCGGGCCTTCAATTCCGAACGAACCCCGGGTCATTGCCCATGACCAGGTAGAGCACCGCCATGCGCACCGCGAGGCCGTTGGTGACCTGCTCCAGAATGACGGAACGGTCGCCGTCCGCGGTGTCGGCATCGATCTCGACGCCGCGGTTGATCGGGCCCGGGTGCATGATCAGGACGTCCGGCTTCAGGCCCGCCATCCGGCTGCGGTCGAGTCCGAACTGCGCGCGGTACTCGCCGACCCCCGGGAACATCGAGTGTCGCTGCCGCTCGTGCTGGATCCGCAGGAGGTTGACGACGTCCGCGTCGCGAAGGGCCTCGTCGATGTTCCAGCACACCCGGCAGCCCATCTGCTCGAAGACGCGCGGCACGAGGGTCGGCGGACCGCACAGGGTCACATTGGCCCCGAGCTTCCGCAGGGCCCAGATGTTCGAGCGCGCCACCCTGCTGAAGAGGATGTCGCCCATGATGGTGACGTTGAGCCCCTCGATCCGTCCCTTCTTTTCACGGATCGTGAACACGTCGAGCATCGCCTGGGTCGGATGCTCGTGCGCGCCATCCCCTGCATTCACGACACTCGCCTGGAGGAAGCGCGCGAGGAAATGCGGTGCTCCTGCCGCGCTGTGCCGGATCACGATGATGTCGGCATTCATCGCCTCGAGGTTTCGGGCGGTGTCCCGCAGGGATTCGCCCTTCTTGAGGGACGACGTGTCGGCGCTGAAGTTGATCACGTCGGCGGTGAGCCGCTGGGCCGCGAGTTCGAAGCTGATCCTGGTTCGGGTGGACGGCTCGACGAACAGGTTGATCACCGTCTTTCCGCGGAGGGCGGGCACGGTCTTGATGGCACGGGTTCCGACCGCCTTGAAGCCGCGTGCCGTGTCGAGGACGGTGAGGAGCTCGGCCGCCGAGAGCGATTCGATGTCGAGGAAGTGCCGCCGGTCCCAGCTCATGGATCAACCAGGTACACGCCGTCGTCCCCGCCGTCCTCCGCCCACCGAACGGTGACGCGCTGGTGGGCGCGGGTCTCGATCTGACGCGCGAAGTAGTCCGCCTGAATCGGCAGCTCGCGGTGGCCGCGGCGGTCGACGAGCACGGCGAGCTGCACGCGCCCGGGACGCCCGAAATCATGGATGGCGTCGAGGGCGGCGCGAACCGTCCGCCCGCTGAAGAGCACGTCGTCCGCGAGGATCACGGTCGCGCCGGTGAGATCCCCGGGGAGATTCGTGGGATGAATGTCGGGCGCGGGCCGCTGATGAAGGTCATCGCGGTGGAGAGCCGCGTCGAGCTGTCCGACCGCCGGCTTTGCCTGGGGAAGAAGCCTCTGCAGCTCGGTGGTGAGCCGGGCGGCGAAGTGCACGCCGCCCCGCTGGATCCCGAGAATCACCAGCCTCTCCGCCCCTGCATTGCGTTCGGCAATCTCATGGGCCATGCGGCTGATCGCCAGCCGCAAGGCTGGCGGCGCCATGAGTGCCTTTTCGGTATTCACCCGCTGACCTGCAGCCTTTCCTGGCGATGCCGCCGCCACGCGGCCCGGTGCCGCAAGTTCCAGTCGGTCAGGGCGAACTCAAAGCCGACGTCGCGTCCTGCCTTCTCGGATTCAATCCACTTGTGCCGAAGGATCTCCTCCCGTTCCGCCTGGAATTCGCGGTACAGCGAGGTGTCGGTCGTCCATCGTGCGTTGAGGCCAGTCATACTGTCACACCAGTGAAAGTCACATCGACGCGGTTCGGCGCAGCGCGCCCGACACGGTACTTAGCACCGCGTCCGTGCAGTCTGCAACGGCATTCGTCCGCACGTCCGAACCGTCCCGCAGCGCTCTCGGTGCCCCGCCATGACCGCGGGCCGTCGGCGCTCCATCATTGACGCGCCCGGGGGGCCGACTCTTCAATCCGCTCATCGGCATCTCCGCCCCACTCATGAAGCAACCCCTGTTTTTCATTGGTTCCCTCGCAGCCATGGCCCTCGCCGCACTCCTCGCCACCGCCGCCGATTCACCCAGGCCCGCCGGCTCCCGCGGCGACCTGGTCCACATGGTTTCCTTCAAGTTCAAGGAATCCGCGGGCCCCGAAGGGATCCGGAAGGTGGAGGAGGCCTTCGCCGCGCTGCAGAAGACCATCCCGCAGATCGCGAGCTACGAGGCCGGCACCAATGTCAGTCCGGAGGGCCTCAACAAGGGTTTCACCCACGGCTTCCTGTTGACATTCCGCACGGCCAAGGATCGCGATGACTACCTTGTGCATCCTGAACACAAGGAGTTCGCCAGGTTGATCGGTCCCTACATCGAGGATGTGTTCGTGATCGACTTCTGGACGCGGAAGCCCGCCGCGGAGTAGTCCCGGTCCCGTCCCATCCGGCGCCCCCGGCCGCCGCCCCCGGCGGCTGCGGGGCCGGCCATTCAAACCTCAACCGAGGTCTTCGCCCAGTTCCACATTCCAGTAGGCGAGGTCGATGAAATGCCTCCACTGATCGTGGGCGGGCAATCCCACCTGCACATGCAGGAACGGTCGCCACTTGGGACGACGCGGCTTGCGGATCAGGCGCATCCCGGCCTGCTGCGGGGTGCGGTTGCCCTTGCGGGTGTTGCAGCGCACGCAGGAACACACGATGTTCTCCCACGTGGTCGGGCCGCCAGCGTCCCTCGGCACCACGTGGTCAAGGTTCAAGTCCCGCCGGTCGAACACCTTGCCACAGTACTGACAGGTGTTCTTGTCCCGCTCGAAAATGTTGTGGCGGGTGAACTTGACCTCCTTCGCCGGGAGCTGGTCGAAGACGAGCAGCAGGATGACCCGCGGCACCCGGATCCGGAGTGAAATCGTGTGGATGCTCTCCGGATGTGGTTCCGCCGCAGAGAGATCCCGCCATTCACGGAACCCGTAGGTCTGAAATGACCCGTCGGGAACCTCCAGCACCACCTGGGCGTGCCCCTGGAACAGCAGCGTCAGGGCTCTCCGGACCGAGCAGACATTCACCGCCTGCCACAACCGGTTCAGCACCAACACCTGCTGGCCAAGGTAGCTGGACATAAGGCTGCGCTGGCGGGACTCTAGCGAGCGCGCAATCGTCGTGTCAACGGGTGCCGGCACGCAGCCGACCGGCGCCCGCCGCGCCGGTCGAACGCCATCGTTCACGCCCCTGCCGCCAGGCGTTCAGGCGGTCCCGTCCCCGGCCGCCGCCCCCAAGGATTCGCGGAAGATCGCGAGCTTGTCCGGATTGCGCAGCGCGAACACGCGATGAATGGCCCCCCCCTCGACCGCAATGGTTAATGCTGAGACGAGCCGTCCGTTCTCGAAGACAAGCAGCCCGGGCGCGCCGTTGTAGTGGCGGATCGCGAAGCGGAGATCCGACCCGCCAGCGAGCCGTTCGTGCAGCACGTCCACGAAGAATTTCGCCACAACGTCCGCTCCGCGAAGCACATGCGGGGCAGTGACAGCCTTGCCGCCGCCGTCGGCGTGCAACTCGACCGAGCCCGCGAGGATCGACTTCAACCCGGCCATGTCTCCCACCGACACCGCCCGGACGAACGCGTCCAGCAGGCGCTGGTGCTCCTCGGGCGACGCCCGGTACCTCGGGCCCGCGCCGTGCACCGCCGCGCGAGCGCGTGAAGCGAGCTTCCGGCAGGCACCCGCGGGCCTGCCGAGCATCGTGGAAATCTCCTCGAACGAATAGTCGAACACGTCGTGCAGCAGGAAGGCGGCGCGCTCGGCGGGCGACAGCTTCTCGAGGGCCAGCATGAGGGCCACGGAAACGGTCTCGTCCAGCGACCCCGGAACCTGGTCCGCCGGTGCCCTTCGATCAACCAGCGGTTCAGGCAGCCAGACACCCACGTAGCTCTCGCGACGCACGCGAGCCGATTTCATGACGTCAAGCGCCAGCCGGCTGCAGGCGGTGACCAGCCACGCCCGCGGATCGCGGATCCCGGATCGATCGGCGCGGCTCCATTTCAGCCACGTGTTCTGAACGACGTCCTCCGCGTCGGCGATCGTGCCCAGCATCCGATAGGCAATGCCCATGAGCAGCGACCGATGCTCCTCGAAGACTTGCGCGGCGGATTCCATCAGAGGCTGTTGTTCGACATCAGGACGGCGAACCGCCATCCGTCCGAGGTCTTGCGGAGAACGTGCGTGTACTTTCTGCGCGCGCGATAGCAATCCGCCTGCCGCCCGCCGGAGGAAGTCGCGACCTCGGAGACACCGACCTCCACCGCCATGGCGCCCTGCCGCTCCACGCGCAGGGGCACCTGCATCATCGTTGTGAAGCGCACGGAACCGAAGAGCTTGCTCTCGACGTCGATGAACGCCGCCTTTCCGAAGGCAGCCTCCTGGCCCTGGAGCATCAGGACGACGTCCTCCGTGCACAGCCGGGAGTAGGCGATGGCGTCGCCGGCGAGAATGGCGCGCACCTGCCCGTCCCGGAGCGCGTGGATCTCGGCGCGGTCGCTGGCGGAGAAGGTTCCGCGCCATTCCACGGGGTCGCGGCGCGTCGGCTCGGGCGGCGCGAACCACGCGTCGATGGCCATGAGCGCCTCGGCAAGGCCGCGTTCGAGCTGCTCGCCGCCCATGGCCGTTCCCTCGAGCGAAATCCACTCGACTCGGTCGAAGCCCATGAACCGAAAGGCGGTCTGGAGAAACGCCGCCTGGTGATCCTCGCCGTCGCGGCCTCCCCGGGCGGTGATCAGGCAGGCGGACCTCCCCCGCAACAGGCCGGTGAAGCCATGCTCGCCGGCAGCGAAGGTCCGACCCGCGCGAATCACGTGGTCGATGTACGCCTTGAGCGTGGAAGGCGCGTTGAAGTTGTAGAGTGCGCTCGCGACGACCACGTCATCAGCGGCGGAGAGTTCCTCGATCAGCTCATCGGAGATCGCGGCGCCGCTCCCCGGCCGGGGCGGACCTGAAGCCTCTGGCGATACGAACGCGGCGATGGTTTCGCTGGCCAGGTGCGGCACCTCGAAGACCGCGAGGTCCCGCCGAAGCATGCGGCCGTCCGGGTGCGATTGCCTCCAGCGCCGCTCGAATTCGTCGGCGAGCCGGCGCGAGTGGGATCCGTTCGTTCGGGCGCTCGCATCGATTCTCAGCAACGTTCTCATGTCAGCGGGATGACGAGGCAGCCCTCCGGATTGTGACGCGCCGCCGGCACGCCGGGATGGACACCGCGAACCCGACAGGTTTCGCTCGGGGAATGGAGACTGTCCCGCTGCACCGCCGCATCGAGGTGATCGCGCTGAGGCCCGACCTCACCCGCGCCGAAATCGAGCAGATCGCCGGCGACACGATCCGCGCCGGGTGCCTTGCGCTTTGCGTCGCCGGCAGCCGGGTCGAACTCGCGGCCCACCTGCTCGAGGACTCGGATGTCCGCACCTGCGCGCTGGTCGGATTCCCCTTCGGTTCGAGCGAGACGGACGTCAAGCGGTTCGAGGTGGAGGCGGCGGTGGACGCCGGCGCGCGGGAGGTCGAAGTCGTCCTGAACCATGGATGGCTCAAGGACGGCAATGATCGCTCCCTGCTGCGCGAGCTTCGCGACCTCCGCGAGGCGGCCGAGGAACGTCCGATCAAGGCCGCCATTGAAATGGCGCTCCTCGGACCCGACGAGATCGCGCGCGCCGCCGCGCTGGTCGTCGAGGCCGAATGCCAGTTCCTCGTGACGGCCACCGGCTGCGCCGCCCGCCCCACGTCGGAGGAGGATATCCGCGCGCTGCGCGAGATCGCGCCCGAGATCGGCCTCATTGCCGTGGGCGGCATCAACGACCGCGCCGTCGCCGAGGACATGATCCGCGCCGGCGCCAACCGGGTCGGACTGCTCGACCTGCGCCCGTTCCTCGAGACACCGGAGGGCGAGGCGCGTGAGCCGCAGTCCTGACTTCCGCGTCAATCCCGCGGCTTCCCGCCGCCGAGCAGTTCGGCCACAAGCTCCCTGGCGTCATAGACCGAGCGGAGCGATTCGAGGATGGAACGCGTGTCCACCGAGATGGCGCGCGCGTGCGCGTCGTCGTAGGCGAAGTCGAGCACCAGCGACGACAGGTTCCCGTCAAAGATCAGGCCCACCAGTTCCCCGTTGCGATTCACGGTGGGGCTGCCCGAGTTGCCGCCGATGATGTCGGCCGTGTGAACGAAGTTGTACGGCGTGTCGAGATCCAGGGCGGAACGCCGCTCACGCCACCTCGCCGGCAGGTCGAAGGGCGGCGTGAACCCGTTGAGGGTGGCGCGCTCGTACATGCCCCGCATCGTCGTGAACGGTTCGAGCTCCTTTCCGCCGAGCTCGAACCCGCGGATCACTCCGAACGCGAGGCGCAGCGTGAATGTTGCGTCGGGATAGCTCCCGGTTCCCTCGAGCGCGAAGCGCGCCCGCGCGATCTCGGCGTGGGCCTGCGTCTTGATCTCCTGCTGTTCCTCGACGATCTTGCGGACCCTGCGGGCTTCCGGATCGATGATCCGCGCGAGATCCAAGAGGGGATCCCTGAAGTCCCGGACCGCCCGGGCACCGCCCTCGTACAGGCGCCGCCGCGTCTCCACGTCCGCGAGGCGCGTTCCGGCGATGAGTTCCGCCGCGCGCACGGCCGGCGACCTGCCAGCCAGAACGTCGCGCACGATCGGGTGTTCGGCGCCGAGCGCGGACGTCAGGTGGGAAAGCGAGTCCGTCAGCTTCACCACCTCGAGGTCCGTGTAGATCGGGCGGGTCGAGAAGAGGGCGAGCTCGAGCGACTCGGCGTTCGACTCGCGAAACTCCCGCAGGCGTTCGCCGTTCGGTTTCGGGCGTTCCTCCGCCGCGCGCAGCAGGGTCCGCGCGATGTCGAACAGGTCACTGTTGAATCCCCAGCCCGACTCGAGGAACCGATGCAGCAGCGACACCTCACCCATGGCCTCCTGCGCCCTGGCGATTCGCTCGTACGCGTCCCCGACCGACCTCCACTCCGACGATTCCGCGAGCCGCCGCCGGAACGCTTCCTCGGCCTTGACGATCCGCTCGAAAAACGCGGGATCCTGCAGCCCGGCGAGACCTCCTCCCCGCGCCTTGCGGCTGTTCTGGATTCCGAAGAGATCATCCGAGGCGCGGCGGCGATTCTCCGGTGATCGCGCGCTCCACGCGGCGAGGGTCACCTCCAGCCGGTTGAGGCGCTCCAGCAGCGCCGGCATGGATTGATCCCGCAGGTACTTGAACTCCGCCACCGTCAGGAGCCGCTGGGTCCGACCGGGATGACCCGACACGAACACCAGCTCGCCCGCACGCGCGCCGGTTTCACTCCATCGGAGATAGTGTTCCACCCTGGCCGGGCGTCCGTTCTCGTAGGCCCGAAACAGCGCGAAATCGAGACAGTAGCGCGGATACTCGAAGTTGTCGGGGTCCCCGCCGAAATAGGCCACCTGCTGCTCCGGGGCGAAGACGAGCCGGACGTCGGTGTACCGCTTGTACCGGTAGAGATGGTAGGCCCCTCCCTGGTACAGCGTGACGACGTCACTTCGAAGACCGGTCTCCTGGAGGGACTCGTTCTCGATCTCGGCCATCACGCGCCGACGGGCGGCGGCGGCCTCCTCCGGCGGGAGGGAGGGGTCCACCGCGCGATTCACCCGCTCCGTGACATCCTCGATGCTCACGAGCACGTTGAGCTCGAGATCCTTGCACGGCAGTTCCTCCGCGAGCGTCCGGGCGTGGAAGCCCGTCGCCATCAGGTCCCGTTCCGCGGTGCTCAGCTTCTGAATGGCGTCCGCGCCGACATGGTGGTTCGAGAGGACCAGCCCGTCCTCCGAGACGAACGACCCCGATCCGCCCGACATGAAGCGGACGGACGCGAGCTGGAGATGGCGCAGCCACTCGTCGGTGATCTCGAAGCCGTGGCGTTCCCTCAGCAGTTCCCGGGGCGGATCATTGAACAGCCACATGCCCTCGTCCCCGTGGGTCTGGAAGGATGCGGCCGAGGCAAGCAGAAGGGCGGAAGTGGTCACGTGAAATTGCCGGATCAGGCGGGCGTGGCTCATGGAAGGCAGGCTTGAAGATGCGAGCGAAGATGGCAGGACGCGCTGCCATGCGCAACGAGCCACTGCGCGACCGGGACTGCATCCTTTACTCCCGCACGACGCGGGACCACGCTTCCCCAAATGCAAGCTCCGAAGTGGCTGCTAGCCCTACCGCCCCTTGCGCTGCTTCTCGCCGGCTGTGCTTCCACGATCACCAACCTCACTCCGAGCATCCTTCCCCGCGAACAGTCCGGGCTGTATCCGTTCGAGGCGGAATGGACGAGCACCCAGCGGTCGCGCAGCCTGCGCGAGGACTCGATCCGGGGCTATGTCGTCGTCAACGGCGACTTCCACCCGATGGAACGCGTTCCCGGGATGAAGTCCCGCTGGGAGGCCCTCGTTCCGCTGCAGCCAACGAACCAACCGGTGCTGTACCACTTCAAATGGGACTACTCGACCGCCGGCTTCGGCGCCGACGCTCCCAACAGCGTCCGCTCACGGCAGTACCGTCTCGAGATCCGCTAGGAGACGGGAAGATCCCCTGATCCGCGATCCGGCCACGGGGCCCGGGGGGGAATCCAAGGCCCCTCCCGAAAGCCTGCGTTCCCGATGCCGGAGACACCTGCGTCGGGCAGGTCCGATGATTTCCGCCATCCCGCACGACCCGGCTGCCACCCGACTTCAGGCGGTCGGGAGTCGTCCGTCCGGCGTGCCCGCTCATCTCCCGCCTCGCCTCGTCTGCCGTGCGGATGGCCGTGAGCTCCTGCCCGTGCTCCCGGCGGGCTTCGATCCGGAGCGCGCACCCGTGCGTCGCCTGGCCGCGGACGCACGACGGGCCGTCCCGGAAGCGCGCTGGCCGGATTCCGCCGGCTTCGTCCGGCGCACCGGCTCGATGCTTTTCGGACGGGCCCGCGGCACGAGCACGATCGGACAGCCCTCATAGCCGAAGGCCGCGCGCAGTTCGTTCGTGAGGTACTTCTCGTAGGCACGGTTGAACAGGTCCGCCCGGTTCAGGAAGAGGGTGAAGCGCGGCGGCGAATGTCCGGTCTGGGTTGCGTAGTAGAACTTGAGGTGCTCGCCCTTCCGGCTGAGCGGCTGCCGCTTCACGACCGCGTCGTGAAGGGTGCGGTTCAACACGGCCGTGGGAATCTGCTGGCGCAGCTGCGCGCCGACGTACCTCACCGCCTCGAGGAAGCGATCGAGGTGGAAGCCCGTGTGCGCGGAAGTGAAAATCACGGGCGCGTAATCGAGGAAGAACAGCTTCTCCTGCACCCACTTTCCGAACTCGCCCAGCGTCGTCATTCGCTGGGTGGCACCGCTTCGGCGGCGCTCCCGCGCCTGCCTGCGCGCGATCTCCTCCTCACGGGCCTTGCGCACGCTGTCCGCGACCAGATCCCACTTGTTGACGACCACGATGCATGCGCAGCGGGCCTCGGTGATGAGCGCGCCGATCTTCTTGTCCTGCTCCCGGATGCCATCGGCGGCGTCGAGCACGAGGACGCTGATGTCGCTGCGGGCGATGGCGTCCTCCGTTCGCTTGACGCTGTAGAACTCGATCGAGTTGTCGATGCTGCGGCGCTTCCGCACGCCGGCGGTGTCCACGAGCACATAGCGTTCGCGCCGTCCCTCGGTCTCCACCTCGAAGGGAACGTCCACCGCATCGCGCGTCGTGCCCGGGATCGGGCTGACCACGACGCGGTTGGAGGAGGTGAGGCTGTTGATCAGCGAGGACTTCCCGACATTCGGCCTGCCCACGATCGCCAGCTTCAGCGGCGCATTCGGCGAAGGGGCGACGCGCGCGCCCTCGATGGCCGGGGACGGCCAGTCCAGGACGGGCGTGTCCGAAGGATCATCCGGGGGCAGGTGCTCGAGCGCCGCGCGCATGAGCGCGTCGATGCCGCGTCCGTGGATCGCGCTCACGGGGAACACCGGCTCGAAGCCGAGGGGCGTGAAATCGACGGCCGCGATGCCAGAGGCCGGGTTGTCCGCCTTGTTGGCGGCGAGCAGTACGGGCTTGCCGGCGGTGCGAAGCCGTTCCGCCACCTCCTGGTCCAGCGGCACCATGCCTTCCTGGACGTTCACCACGAAAAGGATGACGTGGGCCGAGGCAATCGCGATCTCCACCTGCTCCACGGCCGCCTGCAGGATGACGTCCTCCGCCTTCTCGCCCTGCCGGAGCCCGATGCCCCCGGTATCCACGAGCGTGAACGGCACACCCTTCCATTCGGCCTCCGCGGTCACGCGGTCGCGCGTGACGCCCGGCTCGTCATGAACGATCGCGATCCGACGCCCGGCGATGCGGTTGAACAGAGCCGACTTTCCCACATTCGGTCGGCCGACGATGGCGATGACACCGGACATGCCTGAAGAATGCGGGCGCGCCGACGACGTGCGAAGTCCGAAAGTGCGGCTCCTGTTTCCGGTGGAAGGAGCCTGAACCGAACCGCTACCCTGCGACCCCCATGGAACAGTGGCTCGCCGAATACGTTCAGCGTCAGAAGCAGGCGCTCGACAGCATCCCCCTTCCGGCCGTCGAGACCGCCCTCGGCATCCTGCGCGATGCCCTTCACCACGACCGCGGCATCTTCATCTTCGGCAACGGCGGGTCCGCGGCCAACGCCTCGCACTTCGTGACCGATCTCGGCAAGGGTTCCTCGGACAAGATCGGCCGGCGCTTCCGATGCCTGTCGCTGACCGACAACGTTGCGTGGATGACGGCGCTCGGGAACGACTACGCCTACGACGACATCTTCGTCCGCCAGCTCGAGAACTTCGCCAGGCCCGGCGATGTCGCCATCGGCGTCAGCGTCAGCGGCGCCTCGCCCAACATCGTGAACGCCCTCCGGTGGGCCCGGGAGCATCAGCTCCAGACGATCGCGCTCGTGGGTGGCCGACGCGGGCCCATGGCGGACATCGCGAACCACGTGATCCCCGTCGAGGACACCCACTACGGCCGCGTGGAGGACGCGCACATGGGCATTCTCCACATGCTCTGCTACGCGTTCATGGAACGCCCCGAGTTCGCGTCCGCGGGCGCCCGCTGACGCGGCGCGGCGCGGAATCACGGACGGTTCACCGGCGGCGCCGGGACACCCGTGCGCCCCGGCTCGTCCCGTCTGGTCAGGCCAGCACTTCCTCGCCCTCGAGGAAGCCCTGGAGCTGCCGGATGCGGGTCGGATGCCGCATCTTGCGCAGCGCCTTCGCCTCGATCTGGCGGATGCGCTCGCGGGTGACCTTGAACTGCTTGCCGACCTCCTCGAGGGTCCGGCTGTAGCCGTCCACGAGGCCAAAGCGCAGCTCGAGCACCTTCCGCTCGCGCTCCGTGAGGGTGTCGAGCACGTTGTTCAGCTTGTCCTTCAACAGGCTGTAGCTCGTCATCTCCGACGGATTCTCCGCGGACTTGTCCTCGATGAAATCCCCGAAGCTCGTGTCGTCGCTGTCGCCGACGGGGCTCTGGAGGGAGATCGGCTGCTGCGCCATCTTCAGCACGGCGCGCACGCGCTCGACGGGCATCTGCATCTCATCGGCGATCTCCTCGGGGGTGGCCTCGCGCCCGAAGTCCTGCACAAGCTGCTTCTGCACGCGCATCAGCTTGTTGATCGTCTCGATCATGTGGACCGGGATGCGGATCGTGCGGGCCTGGTCCGCGATCGAACGGGTGATGGCCTGCCGGATCCACCAGGTCGCGTAGGTCGAGAACTTGTACCCCCGGCGGTACTCGAACTTCTCGACGGCCTTCATGAGGCCCATGTTCCCCTCCTGGATCAGGTCGAGGAACGACAGCCCGCGGTTGGTGTACTTCTTGGCGATCGAGATCACCAGGCGCAGGTTCGCCTCCACCATCTCGGTCTTGGCCTGGAGCGCCTTGCGCGAGTACTCCTGGAGCTGGCGGTACGCCTTCATGTACTCGTCGCAGCTCATCCGCACGAACTCCTCGAGCGCGGCGGTCTTGCGGCGCTCCGCCTCGATCATCATCTGGACCTGCGGAAGCTTCTTCTGCGGCTCGAGCTCGCTGATCGTCTTCAGGCTGAGCTGGAACTTGTCGTGGACGTTGTCCGCGACGAGCGCCATCTCCTCGATCACCTTCTGCTTGTAGTAGAACTTCGGGAACGATTTCTGGAGCTTGGCGTCCAGCTTCGCGAACTCCTCGCGCAGCTTCTCCTGACGCGCCTTGTTGTGGCACGTGATCATCTCCCGATACTTCTCGTCCACGTCCTGGTCGATGTTCCGGACGTCCTTGACGAGCTTCCGGAGCGCCTTCAGGTGCTGGTCCCGGCTGTCAATCTTCTTGTCGATGATGACGCGGTCGAAGCGTTCCTTGGGCGGTTCGGCGATCAGCTTCTCGGCGAGGGCGATGTGCTCCTTCCCGGCGAAGCCAAAGCTGTAGATGATCCGCTTGACCTCGTTCTCCGCGTCCTCGATGCGCTTGGAGATCTCGACCTCCTGCTCGCGCGTCAGCAGGGGCACCTGGCCCATCTGCTTCAGGTACATCCGGACCGGATCGTCCAGGATGTCGAGGCGGGCCTTCTCGTCCTCCTCCTCGACCTCGGGCTGCTTGACCCGGTCAACCTCCGACTGGTCGACGATCTCGATCTCGAGGTTGCGCAGCTTGATGTAGATCTCGTCGAGCTCGTCCGGCGTCACCATCCCGTTCGGGAGGGCGTCGTTGATGTCGTTGTAGGTGAGGTAACCCTGCTCCTGCGCGAGCTTGACGAGTTCCTTCACCTTCTCCTGCACGCTGAACTCGCCTCCGCGCCCGCCGAGGCCGTCTTCCATCGCGTCGAGGCGGTCCAGCGGAACGAGCATCGGCCCCGCCGCCTCGACCTCGTCCACCGCTCCCGGCGGAGCGGCCACCACCGGCTTCGGCTCCGCCGCGGGCACGGCTCGCGCCGACGCGGCGGCGGTCTTGTTGCGGGATTTGGCGGACTTCGGAGGATCGACTTTGCGCGCGGGCTTGCGCGCCTTGGTCTTGGTCATCGGAGAGTGATGGGCTGAATGAAACCGCAAAGGGTGCTCAACATGTCCGCTGAGACAGCCTGCGTCAAGGCACCTGTCCCCGCGAAACACGCGAAAAACAATGAAAATTCGCTCATTGAGTGCTGCACGGCGTACGCCTGCCGGGCACCCGCCTTCAGTGGCGTCATGACTCCTTGAGACCGGCCAGGAATTCCACCAGATCGCGCAACTCCCTCGGTGACATCACCTCGCCGAGGCCGTCCGGCATGCTCGACAGCCCTTCCCTCCGGAACGTGATGTCGGCCTTGCGCACCGTCACCTCGCCCTCGAGCGTCGCCAGCACCAGTTCCTCCTCCGTCTCGCCCCGGATCGTTCCCGAGTATTCCGTCCCGTCGCTCGTCTCGATGATCACGTTCTGGTAGCCCTCCGCGATCCTCGCGTTCGGCAGCACGATGGCCTCGAGCAGTTCCTCGCGGCTCTGCCTCGAGCCGATCCCCTTGAGATCCGGCCCCACGATGCCGCCCTCGCCCCCCGCCCGATGACACCGGACGCACTGCGCCTCCGCCTTCTCATAGAAGACGCGGCGCCCCGCCTCGGCATCGCCGCCGCGGAGCAGGTGCCGGCGGGAGTCCACCGCGTTCGTCCCGGCAAGCGTCTGCTCGTACTTGCGCAGGGCGGCCTGCACCCGGCGCGCCCTGGACGCGCGCCCCGCCTCGAGCAGGTCCAGTTGGAGCTCGGGCGCCACGCCGGATTCCACCGCGCGCGACAGCCAGCCCGCAAGAAGGCGTTCGGCCCCTTCGAGATTCAGCGCCCCCAGCGTGGCGAGCGCGGACTGCTGTTCCCGGAATGAACCGCTGTCCAGAACCTCGCGCACGGTCTCCACCACGTCGCCCCGGCCGAAATGGGCCCGCCATTTCAACGCCTCGCTGCGCACCTCGGCATTCGCATCGCCCGCGAGGTCATCGACCAGCACGGAAACGGTGTCACCACCCCATGACGCGAGGGTCCGGATCGAGGCCACCCGGGCGCGGGAGCCCGCCCCCGGGTCCCGTGCGAGGGACGAAAGCGCGGCCATCGCCTCACGCACGTCGAGGCGCTGCGCCGCCAGGGCCGCCTCCACCTGGATGGGTTCGGAGCCCCGGAGAACCGCCTCGAAATGCCTCTGGAGAGCCTCCCGCGCAAACTGCGCATCCCTGCGTTCGAGCGGACGCCAGAGCCCCGTCACGGCGTCCCGGCCCGGCGGTTCCGCAAACCGCCCGAGGTGCCTCAGCGCCTCCACACGGTACGCCTCGGGCGCATCCTCGCGTGCCGCAAACCCGGCGAGCGCCTCCGCGTGGCCCGGGCCGCCCGCGCGGAGATTCGCGTTCAACACGCGGCGCATCAGCGCCTCGGGTCCCTCCACGCGGCCGAGCAGCGCGGCGAGGGCCGGCATCGCATCGGGGATGGGAACATCGTTGATGGCCCGCGCGGCCTCCAGGACCACGACCGGGTCGCCGTCCGCCAGGAACTTCGCGACGACGCCGCTCTCGAGCCGGCGGAGCGCGACGACCGCCGCTCGCCGCAGGGCCGCCGAGGCATCGTCATGCAGCGCGCCCAGCTCCTCGGGAGCATGGGTTCCCACAAGCGCCATCACACCTGCATGCCGCAGCCATGGATCCTCGTCGTCGTTGGCGCGCAGCAGGTTCCGGACGGCCTCCGCGGCCTCGCGCCTCCCCAGCTTCCCGATCGCAAGGGCGGCGAAGAACCGCGGACGCGGCTCCGGATCGCCGAGCAGCCGTTCGAGCGCGCCGCCCGCGCCGGCATCGCGCGCGTCGCCAAGGACGGCGGCCGCCTGCCCGCGCACCTCCGGGTCCGCATCGGCGAGCAGGTCGCGCAGCGCCCCGGTTTCCATTCCGCGGAGCCGCGCGAGCCGGCCGAGTCCCCAGATGCCGTGGAAGCGCGCGAAGCGGTTCGTGGTCTGGCGGGCGGCCGCCTCGAGGACCGGCGCGGCACCCCGCTCGGCGAGGGCGAACTGCGCCCGCTGGCGCACCCGCAGGTCCGGATGAGCCAGCCACGCGCCGAGATCCTCCGCGGACTGACCCGCGACGCTCGCTGCGAGGAGCTGCCTCGTCTGCTGAACGACGGGCTGCGCGACAACCTTCGGATCGTAGGCGCGATAGATGCGCCCCCGGCCGGTCGCGTTCCATCCCTCGACCCAGTCCGACCAGTACAGACCGCCATCCGGGCCGACCTCCACGTCGGTGGGCAGCGCGTTCCAGATCAGCTCCTTCGCCTCGGCCACCTCGTAGCCCGCACCGCGCGGGCGCACCTCGATGGACCAGATGCCGCTCGGACCGCCCCGGAAGTCGACCATGAAGAACTTCCCATTGAGCGTCTCGGGAAGTCCGGTCCCGAACCCATAGGTGACCCCCGAGGGGCCCGCCCCGATGTTCGCCAGAGGCGGAACGAGGTGCGCGATCCCCGCGGCGTCCTCCGGCCGCCACATGCCCTCGGCATTCCACGGTCCGCGCCGCGTGGGTGACTCGATGAACTGCCAGCCGATGCGCCAGCCGCTGTCGCCGCCCTCGACGACATGGGTCCACCGGGCCTGGTCGCCGCCGTCGGAGTTGTTGTCACCCGTCCAGAGATTCCCGAAGGCGTCGAAGACGAGCTCCTGCGGATTGCGGAAGCCGTACGCAAAGACCTCGAGGCCGGATCCGTCCGGTTCACAGCGGAACACGGCGCCGGTGTCGGGCACCTCGAGGCGCCCGCCCTCGCGGGTTGCGACGCTCGCGCCGCGGTCCCCGATGCTGAAATAGAGGCGGCCGTCCGGGCCAAGGCAAAGGCCGTGCAGGTCGTGTCCGAGGAATCCCACGCGCACGCCGTACCCGTGATGCAGGCTCTCCCGTTCCTCGGCGACGCCATCGTCGTCGGAATCCCGGAGCCGCCACAGGTGCGGAATGTTCGCGAACCACACATCCGAGCCGCGGGCGAGGATGCCCGCGGCGAGCCCGTCCACGATCGTGTTGAACCCGTCGGCGAACACGGTGGAACGCAGGACTCGCCCGCTGGCGTCCCGGACAAGGCGGCGGACGCGGTCGGACGCCCGCTCCAGCGAGGGAGCATTCTCGGCAAAGTAGAGCCGCAGCATGCGCTCGCGATCCTCGACCGTGCGATTGGCGAGGTCCGCGTCGAGGACCTCCTCCGCGAGGCGGCCGCGATCCTCGCGGCCGAGGCCGCGCTGGCGTCGATAGCCTTCGCTCGGCCAGCCGGCGCGGCCGCGGATGTCGAGCACGCCGTCGCCATGCCGGAACGTCTCGACCACGTAGATCCGCTCCTGCTCGTCGAAGGTGAAGGCGACGGGATTGGCGAGGTGCGGTTCCGCCGCGATCAGGTCGACCTTCCAGCCGTCGGGCACCCGGAAGCCCCGGATGGCGCGTTCCGCCTCGTCGGAGGCGGCCTGGATCCTCGCGGTGCCTTCCGAGCGTGGGACGGAAAGCTCCGCGGAAGGAAGCGTCAGGGATCCACCCAGCCCCACGATGGCCGCGAGGGGCCACACCATCGATCCGCGCAACGGCATAAGCACGTCAGGTTAGATCTCCCCGTTCGGGATGCAAGACGCCCGATCGCCCGAATCACCACCAGGGGGCGCCCGAGGCCCGGTCCGGTCGAATCGACACGACCCGCGATCCGCCCTCGCGCGGCCTCCGCCGGGCGAGGGCTCAAACCGATTCCAGCCGGGCCAGGGCATCGCGCACGAAGGCGACGATCCGAGGGACCGCCTCCTCCTTGCGGACGGCTTCCACCGCGCCGCCGCGCGGCTTCAGTTCCACCTCTCCCTTCGCGAGCGACTTCTCCCCGATGCTGACCCGCAGCGGAATGCCGATCAGGTCGGCGTCCTTGAACTTGAACCCGGGGCGTTCATCACGGTCGTCGAGCAGCACCTCGATGCCGGAGTCCTCGAGGGCCTCATGGAACTCCTCGGCGAGGGTCATCGTGGGGCTGCCGGCCCCCCCGAGCGGGGTGAGCAGCACCTGGTAGGGCGCCACGCTCATGGGCCAGATGATCCCGTCCTTGTCGTGCGACTGCTCGATGATGGCCTGCAGCGTGCGGGTCAAGCCGATGCCGTAGCAGCCCATGACGGTCGGCTTGCGCGAACCGTCCGCGGCGAGGAATGACGACTCAAGCAGTTCGCTGTAGCGCGTCCCCAGCTTGAAGACGTGCCCGACCTCGGTGGCGCGCCGGATCTTGAGCGGCTGTCCGGACTCCCGGGACGCCTCGCCCGCGCGCACGGTGCGGAGGTCCGCCCATTCATCGACCCGGATGTCGCGATCGACGTCCACGTGCCGGAGGTGAAATCCGTCGCGGTTCGCGCCCGTGGTCATGCCGCGGGCGGAGCGCAGCTGCTCGTCCGCAAGGACGCGAATCGAGGTGTCGCGCCGGGTCGAGGTGACCGCGCCGAGGCTCCCCGGGTGGGCGCCCATCGCCGCGAAGATCTCCTCCGGGGTGGCGGGACGGAAGATGGTTGTCCCGAGACGCCCGGCGAACTTCGCCTCGTTCAGCTCATCGTCGCCGCGCAGGAGCACGATCACCGGTCGGTCCTTCACGATGAGAACCAGTGTCTTGATCTGCGCGTGCCCGGGCACGTTGTAGGGAGCCGCCGCGAGGGCGTCGATGGTCAGGACGCCCGGCGTCGCGAATTCCTCGGGGGCGGGCCCGGTCGATTCCGTCGGGGTCGGCTGGAGGGGCCCGCGGCTCACCGCCTTCTCGATGTTCGCGGCGTAACCGTCCGCCTCGCAGTACACGACGTCGTTCTCCCCGGTGTCGGCGGGCACCATGAATTCATGCGAGAAACTGCCCCCGATGACGCCGGTGTCCGCCTCGACTGCAAAGGCGGTCAGTCCGCAGCGGGCGAAGATCCGGGTGTAGGCGTCATACATCCGCCGGTAACTCCGCGTGGCGCCCTCGTCGTCCGCGTCGAAGGAGTAGGCGTCCTTCATGATGAACTCGCGGGCGCGCATGAGGCCGAACCGCGGGCGGATCTCATCCCGGAACTTCACGCTGATCTGGTAGAAATTCAGCGGAAGCTGGCGGTACGAGCTGATCTCGGACGACGCGAGCGTCGTGATCACCTCCTCCGCGGTGGGACTGAGCACCCATTCCTTGTTCGCGCGGTCGCGCGCCTTGTAGAGCACGTCACGCGCGGTCTCGTAGCGGCCCGAGCGCTGCCAGAGTTCCGGCGGCTGCAGCGCGGGCATAAGCACCTCGAGCGCCCCGGCGCGATCCATTTCCTCGCGCACGATGTTTTCGATCTTGCGAAGCACGCGGTGTCCCAGCGGGCAGAAGGTGTACAGTCCGCCCGTCACCTTCCGGCACAGCCCGGCGCGCAAAAGCAGTTGATGCGAAACAATCTCCGCATCCGCCGGGGATTCCTTCAGGGTGGGGATCAACGTCTGAGTCCAGCGCATGTCGAAAGAATGACGCCTGAGAGTCGGGAGGTTGTCGCGAAATTTCTGAACGCCTCCGGGGTTCGGAAGGGAGGGTTGAAGCTCCGGAAGGGTTGGGGCGGACCTGCGCGAACGCCTGGGGCCGCTCCCGGTCGGGCCTCAGCGTGCGCGCGGGGAACGGGCGCCGCTCATTTCACGGTGTTCACCAGGGGCGCCAGTCCCTGGATCCGCACCTCGAGCCGGTCGCCGCTCTGGATTGGTCCGACGCCGCTGGGGGTGCCCGTGAGGATCACGTCCCCCGGCACGAGGGTCATGTTCGTCGAGATGAAACTCACTAGCTCGAAGCAGTTGAAGATCAACTGGCTCGTGTTGGAGTTCTGCCGGAGCTGGCCGTTCTGGAAGAGCTGGATCGAGAGATCGTGCGGATCGATCTTCGTCTCCACGTAGGGCCCGAGCGGCGTGAAGGTGTCGAAGGATTTCGCGCGCGCCCACTGGCTCTCCGCCTGCTGAATCGTCCGGTCACTGATATCCTGCGCGGCCGTGTATCCGAAGATGTACCGCGCCGCCGCGGCGGGAGTGACATTGCGCACGCGGCGTCCGATCACGACGGCGAGTTCCGCCTCGAAATCCACCCGGTGATTCGGAAAGGGAATCTCGATCTTCGCGCCGTCCGGAATCAGGGAGGTGGGCGCCTTCAGCCAGAAGAGTGGTTCGCGCGGCAGTTCCTTGCCTGATTCGCGCGCGTGATCGGCATAATTCAGGCCGACGGCGATGACTTTCGAGGGCGCCACCGGGGTGAGCAGCTTGAGTCCCTTCGCCGGAGTCGGTTTCTTCTCGAAGGACGGGGAACCGAAGACATCGCCCTTCAGCTTGAAGAGTTCACCATCCACCACTTTGGCGTGGAAGATTTCTTCTCCACGCTGGAACCGTCCGATGGCTGCCATGCGGCGCGTGAAGTATCAGAACTCCAGCCGCTTTCGCAAGGTAAAAGCCCCGATGGGTCAGGGACAG
The DNA here is from genome assembly GCA_964389135.1 of uncultured Verrucomicrobiota bacterium. Classification (GTDB taxonomy): domain Bacteria; phylum Verrucomicrobiota; class Verrucomicrobiia; order Limisphaerales; family CAIMTB01; genus CAIMTB01. The sequence goes on from CAYMDA010000001.1 coordinate 231,366, forward strand.
GCAGCGCTGTCAACGCATTTTTGAACCGGGCGCCGCGGATCCGGGGGCCTTCCCCGGGCGCGCGGCGCACCCTCACGCCCCCTGTGATCCGGGCTGGTACGCACCGCAGGCGCCCTTCCCCGGCGCGCGCTCGACGGGTTCGTCCGTGGGATCACTGAACGCCAGGAGCACCCGCTCCGCGCGCGTCGGCTCCGAGGATCCAAGGTGCTCCAGCGCCGAGCGGAAAGCCTTCAGGCGGAAATCCTCCACGCCTTCCCCCTCGCCTCTCCCGCGATCCACCCGGTCGAGAAAGGCCGCGATCTCGATCAGCTTGCAGCGTGCGTCCATGAAGTAGAGGTCGAGCACCTCGCGACGTGTCATGCGCATGCCGCAAGGCTAGCCCGCCCGGCGCCACGCACAATCCGCAAGCCGGCCGCCCGGCCGCCATGGGCGGCCGCGAGGGATTCGCCCGCCGACGGCGTATGCGTTGCTGGAGCGGCCGCCCAACCGCGCCGCCCATGCCGCGCAACATGAAGGAATGTCACTCGCCGGATCCGGAGCTCTCGAGGCTCCTCCGCGCATGGACCATTGAACCCGCGCCTCCGCCCGGCTTCGCCTCCGGGGTCTGGCGCCGGATCGAGACGCGCGCCGCCGCGCGTCCGGCCCCCGCATGGCGCGGGATGCTCACGGCCGTTCTTCACGCCCTGCGGCAGCCGGCGTTCGCCACCGCCTGGATCGCCCTCCTCCTCCTCGCCGGCGCCGGCACGGGCATCGTCCAGGGCCAGAGGACCGCCGAATCGCTGCACGTCCAGATGCAGGGTCGGTACGTCCAGTCGATCGACCCGTTCGCGTCCGCGATCGATCCGGAGCGAGGTCCATGAAGCGCCCCCTCCTTCTCCTGCCCGCGGGCGTCCTCGCGGCGCTGGGCGCGTTCGCCGTCGCCTACTGGCTGCAGACGAGCCCCGCGCGCGCCCTGCTCCGGGAACCCCGCGCCGATCTTGCATGGCTCCGCACCGAATTCGCGCTTTCCGATTCGCAGTTCGAGCGCATCGTGGCGCTCCACGAATCCTATGAGCCGGTCTGCGATGAACTCTGCCTCCGGGTCGCCGCCGCGAGTGAGCGGCTCCGGCGAGCCGCCTCCTCGACCAATCGCGTCACGGAAGACATCCGCCGGCTCGTGGCCGAATCGGGCCGCGCGAGGGACGACTGCAGACTCGCGATGCTGGACCATCTTTACAGGGTCGCGGCCGAGCTGCCGCCGGAGGCCGCTTCGCGCTACCTCGACATGATGCTCTCGGCCACCTGCGTGATCGAGCGGACGCGCCACGGGCACGTCCCTGCCGGCAGTCCCGTTCCCCACCGCCCGTCCCCGGCCCACGAAGGCCATGCCGCAGCAGGCGCCGAACCGCGCGAGTGACGCGGACCGCGCCCGGGACCGCGCGGACATGGACCGTCTCGCCCGCGGCCACGACGACGCCCTCAACGATCTCATGGAACGCCACGCGGGGCGACTCCATGGCTACCTGTTCCGGCTTCTCCAGGACGAGCAGGACGCCCGGGACCTCGCCCAGGAGGCGTTCGTCCGCGTGTACGAGCACCGCGCCGACTTCCGCCCGGCGCACGCCTTCGACACCTGGCTCTACACCATCGCGACGAACCTCGTGCGCGACCGCTTCCGGTGGCGCTCCCGTCATCCGGAGGTCTCCCTGGACCATGCCGGCGCGCCGGAGGCGCATGGCCACGCCGCCATGGAGGACCCCGTTCCCATCCCCGGCGAACAGCTCATGCGCGACGAAACCTGCCTCGCGGTCCGCGCCGCGATCGCGAGCCTGCCTTCCGAATTGCGCGAACCCCTCGTGCTCGCAGAGTTCGAGGAGCGCACGCACGCGGAGATCGCGACGATCCTCGACTGTTCCCCCAAGGCGGTCGAAATGCGGACCTACCGCGCGCGCCAGATGCTTCGCAGGCTTCTGGCGCCGTATCTTCGGGAATGATGGGTCCGCCCCGAAGGCTCCGCCACGGCAGGGGCCGGTCGGGGCAAGGCAGAATTCATGAGGGATCCCGTCCCCGCCGGCGTAAGCATCCTCGGTTATGAAACTCTCGAAACTCGCCCTGGCTCTCGCCCTCACCACCGCCATGGCCGCGTCCTCCCTCGCGGCCGACCAGAAGGAGAAGCGGGTGGAGCTCAAGACGAAACCCTACCCGCTGACGGTCTGCATCGTCTCGGACGAGAAACTCGGGTCGATGGGCGACCCCGAGGTCTTTGTCGAGGGCGGGCAGGAGATCCAGCTCTGCTGCGAGGGCTGCAGGAAGGACTTCACGAAGAACAAGGCGGCGCACCTCAAGAAGATCGAGGCCGCATGGAAGAAGGTTCAGCCCTATCCGCTGACCACCTGCATCGCGTCGGGTGAGCCGATCGACCCGGAGACCGCGGTCGGCGTGGTCCACGAGGGACGGGAATTCATCTTCTGCTGCAAGAGCTGCGCTCGGAAACTCCCCAGGAACTCCGAGGAGTTCGTGAAGAAGTTCGACGAGGCCGTCGCCGCGAAGAAGAAGTCCTGAGTCATTCGCGCGCACGCGACCGCGAAGCCCATGCCACGTCCGATCCAGGCGCTCATCCTGCTGTTCGCCGTCGTCTTCCAGGCGGCGGCGATCCCCGCGCCCTTCGGTCGGACATCATGGGAACCGGCGGCGGACGTTCCGTCCTCCTGCCGATGCTGTGAGTGCGGGGGCGCGTCCTGCTGCGAGGCGCCCCCGCGCGAACCGAGGTCCTCCACGCCGCTCGTCCCCGCGCGGCGATCGGCCGACCCCGATCTCCTTTCGCCCCCGGCGCTCGCGCGGGAGTCCGAAACGGGTGCCCGGGCGCGTCCCGTCGAGATCGTCCGCCCCGTTCCCTCCGCGGCCAGGCCGGCGCCGGCCGCTCCCCTCTTCGTATTCCACTGCAGTTTCCTGAATTGATCCGATCATGCGCGGGCGGGGTGTGTCTTCACACCCCGCAGGACGGCCCCCGGGGCTCCACGCTGGTCGAACATCAGGAAACTCATGAAACACCGTGTCCTTCTTGCGGCCGCACGCCGCGGCCTTGAATCCTGCCATTCTCCATTCCCGTTTCGAATCGTCGCCGCCGCCTGGCGGGATGACCCGAGCGCCGGCCGGTTGGGACGCGTCCTGACCCCGTGGCTCAGCGCGTTGCTTCTGCTGGCGGCGTGGCAACCGGGCCTGCGCGCCGCCGCACCGCCGGGAAGCGCGCCCCCCCGCACGCGCCCGGACGAGGCAGGGACGGGATCCGTCCAGATCACACCCGCCTACATCAACTCCGTGGCGGAACGCCTGATGGACGCGCGGCCCTCGGTGCGCGCGGCCCTCGAGCGTTCGAAGGCCGCCGCAGCCGCGCGATCCGCCGTCCCCACGTGGGAGGACCCGACCCTCATGATCGGCGGCATGCTGGCCGACCGCCACATGCGCGCGGAGGACGGCGACCTGGCGTACGGGGTCGAGCAGGAACTTCCCCTTTTCGGCCGGCCGGCCGCCGAGCGCGGCCTTGCCGGTGCCAGGGCGAGCGTTGCGGCGGCTGAAGCGGACCTCGAGTTCCAGTTCGCGCGCCGCGACCTCGCCATCGCGCTCTTCCGAGCCGCACTCGCCGATCGCGTGGTCGAGATCGGAAGGCAGGACCTCGCGTGGATCGATGCGATCCTGGGCACGACCGAAAGCCGCTATCGGATCGGCGAAGTGCCCCAGTCCCAGGTGCTCCGCCTGCAGAACGAACGCGCGATCGCCGCGGACCGACTCGAGACGGACCGCCGCCTTGCGGAACAGGCCCGCGCCGTTCTCCGACGCCTGGCCGGCGAGACAAACTCGTCCTCCTGGCCACGGTTCGAACTGCCGCCTCCGGCCGGACGCATCGAGTTCGACGAGCGTCTCGTCCGGCTCGCGACGGCCTCGGAGCCCCGTGTCCTGGTCCTGCATCGCGCGGTGGAGGCGGCGGAAGCCGGCATCACGGTCGCGCGGAAGTCGCGACTCCCGCAGGTGCGCGTCGCGGCCAGCGCATGGCATGACTCGCGCCGCGGGGACTTCCGGCAGGCTGAAGTCCAGGTGGCCCTCACCCTTCCGTGGTTCAACGCCCGCCGCCATCGGTCCGAGATCCGCCGGGCCGAGGCCGAGCGCGCAGCCGCCGAGTTCGATGTCACCGAGGCGCGAAACTTCGTGCGTGAGGAGGTGCATGGCCTCGTGGTCCGCGCGGATGCGGCACGCCGCGAGGCGCTTCTGCTGCGCGACGAGATCATCCCGCGTTCGGAGGCCGCGCTCGGCAGCGCGGAGGGGGCATGGATCTCGAGCCGCGCCACCTTCCTCGAGGTGCTCGACGCCCGGCGCGCGCTGCTCGACGCCCGCCTGCGATACGCCCGCGCCGTCGCGGAGCAGTACGCGGCGCTCTCTGAACTTGTTCTCTGCTGCGGCCTCGCCGACCTCGAAGCGCTCGAGATGCTGGGGGCGCAGCCCGACCTGACCGAACCCGCCCCATGACCTGCCGTCCCTTCCCCCGGCGCGCCGGCGCACCCAGCCTGTCGCGCAAGCGCGGGCCACAGACCCTCCTTGTCCTCGCCGTGCTCGGCTTGGCCGTGCTTCTTGCGGGATGCCGCCCCGAGTCCAACGGGGAGAGCGCAGGGCCGCGCTATCACTGCCCGATGCACCCGTCCTACGTGAGCGACCGCCCGGGCGAATGCCCCATCTGCCACATGGACCTCGTGCCGATCGGAGGCGCCTCCACCGGATCAGGGGCCCACGCGGCGACCGATGAGTCGGTGCACGGACGGGTGACGATCCATGTCTCTCCGGAGAAGCGCCAGCGCATCGGGCTGCGGCATGCGCCGGTCGAGTTCCGGCGGCTGACGAATCACATCCGCGCGACCGGGATCTTCGAACACGATGAGCGACGCCTGCGCCGGGTGGCACCGCGGTTCGGCGGGTTCGTCCGCGAGCTCCACGCCAGCTTCACCGGAGAGCATGTCGTGGAGGGGGCTCCGCTGCTTTCGGTGTACAGCCCGGACCTGCTCGCCGCGGAGAACGAGTATCACCTCGCGTGGCGTCGCTGGAGCGAGGTCGCGGACCAGCCCGACACGCCCGCGGCCGAAGCCGCCAGGGCCCTGCTCGAATCCGCGCGGCGCCGCCTGACGCTGTGGGAGGTCCCGGAGGAGGACCTGCTCGAGATCCAGGAGCGCGGGCCGCGCCCGGAAGTCGTGATCCGTTCCCCGGTCAGCGGCCACATTCTCAGGAAGTCGGCGGTCGCAGGCGGCTCGTTCGCGGCAGGGGAAACGCTCTATGAACTGGCCCCCCTCTCGCCCATCTGGCTGCGGGTCGCCATTTTCGAGGCCGACCTGCCGTTCGTCCGGATCGGGCAGTCGGCACGCATCACGGTTCCCCACCTCGGCGATCACTCCTTCGAAGGCGTGATCAGCTTCGCGTATCCCCACGTGGACCCGGCAACGCGCAGGGCGTCGGTCCGCATCGAGGTGCCCAATCTCCACCACGAGTTGCTCCCGGACATGTGGGCGACCGTCGAGATCACGGTCCCGTCGGGGGAGGTGCTCGCGGCACCGGCCAGCGGCATTCTCGACACCGGCCTGCGCTCGATCGCGTTCGTCGTGCGGGACGACGGCCACATGGAGCCGCGCGAGGTCCAGACCGGCCGCCGCGCCGGCGACTGGATCGAAGTGCTGAACGGGCTTGATCCCGGCGAGCAGATCGTCACCCGCGCCCTGTTCCTCGTGGATTCCGAAAGCCAGATGCGCGCGGCAATCGCCGCGATGACGGCCGACGAGCACTCCCACCACTGACGTGAGCGCATCCGTCCATTCATCCCCCGCCGGCGGAGACGCACCCGGCACCCTCATCGAGCGCATCATCGACTGGAGCGCCCGAAACAAGTTCATGGTGTTCCTCAGCGTCGCCGCGCTGTTCCTCGGCGGCCTGTACTGCCTGCGGCGGACTCCGCTGGACGCGCTCCCGGATCTCTCGGACGTGCAGGTGATCGTGTTCACCCCGTGGGAGGGACGCAGTCCGGGCCTCGTCGAGGATCAGGTCACCTTCCCGATCGTCACCCGGTTGATGAGCGCCCCGCGCGTCCGCGTGGTGCGCGGCTACTCCTTCTTCGGCTACTCCTTCGTTTACGCCATTTTCGACGACGGCACCGACATCTACTGGGCGAGGTCAAGGGTGCTCGAATACCTGCAGGGCCTCGCCGGCCAGCTCCCCGGGGACGCGACCCCCGCGCTCGGTCCCGATGCCACCGGCGTCGGGTGGGGATTCCAGTACGCGCTGGTCGATCGAACCGGACAGCATGACCTCGCGGATCTTCGCGCCTTCCAGGACTGGCACCTCCGCTACTGGCTCCAGGGCATCGAGGGCGTCGCGGAAGTAGCCACCTTCGGCGGATTCGAGAAGCAGTACCAGGTCGAGATCGATCCCGCGCGCCTCCTTGCCTACGGCATTCCCATCAGCCGCGTGGTCGAGGCCATCCGCAGCGCCAACAACGACGTCGGCGGGCGCGAGCTGGAACGCCACGGAACCACGTACCTGATCCGCGGCCACGGCTACATTCATTCCATCGAGGACCTCCGCCTCGTGGCCGTCGGCGCCACGGAATCCGGAACGCCCATCCTCCTCCGTGATGTCGCCCGGGAAATCGCCATCGGACCGGAGATGCGCCGCGGGGCGGGCGACCTCGACGGCGAGGGCGAGACCGTCGGCGGCATCGTGGTGATCCGTCACGGAAACAACGTCCAGGAGGTGATCGAGCGCGTGAAGGCGCGGATCGAGGAGGTTCGCCCTTCCTTCCCGGCCGGTGTCGAGCTCGTCACGACCTACGACCGGTCCGACCTCATCGCGCGCTCCGTTGACACGCTGCGCCGCACGATCCTCGAGGAGTCCATCATCGTCTGCGTGATCGTGCTGGTGTTCCTCCTCGATTTCGGAGGCGCCGCCCGGGCGATCGTCACCCTGCCCATCGCCGTGGTCATCGCGTTCATCCCGATGTACTTCATGGGCCTCACCGCGAACATCATGTCCCTCGCGGGCATCGCCATCTCCATCGGGGTGCTCTGCGACGAGGCCGTCGTCATGGTGGAGAACGTTCACAAGCATCTCGAGCACGCGCCCCCCACCCTGACCCGCGCCGAGCGCACCGAGATTATCATCCGCGCCTGCAGGCAGCTCGGGAAACCGCTGTTCTTCGCGCTCCTCGTCATCACGGTCAGTTTCCTCCCGGTCTTCACGCTCGAGGAGCAGGAGGGGCGCATGTTCAAGCCGCTCGCCTACACGAAGACGTTCACGATGGCGGGCGCGGCCCTGCTCTCGATCACGCTCGGGCCCGCGCTGATCGTTCTGATGGGCGCCCGCCGGGTCATCCCGGAGCGTCATCATCCGATCAGCCGCCTGCTGCACCGCCTCTATTACCCGTGGGTGAGTGCCCTCATGCGGCGCCGAAAGCTCTCCATCGCGATCGCGATCGTCGCCGTGGCCTCGGCGATACCCGTGTACTTCCGGCTGGGCTCGGAGTTCATGCCGCCGTTCAACGAGGGAACCATCCTCTACATGCCGACCTCCCTGCCCACGATGTCGATCACCGAGGCGACCCGCCTCCTCCAGATCCAGGATCGGATCCTGAAGCAGTTTCCCGAGGTCCGCAGCGTGCACGGCAAGGCGGGCCGCGCGGACACCGCCACCGACCCTGCGCCCATGGAAATGTTCGAGACGGTCATCCAGCTCGAACCGGAGTCGCAATGGCGCCGCGTTCCCCGCGAACGCTGGTACTCCGGCTGGGCCCCGGAATCCCTCGCGGACCTGCTCCGCAGGATCTGGCCCGAGGAGCGACCGATCTCATGGGAGGAGCTGATCCGCGAGATGGACGACGCCCTCCAGATGCCGGGCCTCGTCAATGCATGGACGATGCCGATCAAGGCCCGCATCGACATGCTCAGCACGGGCGTCCGCACACCCGTCGGCCTCAAGATCTTCGGCACCAACCTCACCGAGATCGCACGCATCGGCGAACGGCTCGAGGCGGTCCTCCGCGGGGTTCCCGGCACTCGCAGCGCCTATGCCGAACGCACGGCGGGGGGACTCTTCATCGACGTCGTCCCCGACCGCGCCGAGATCGCGCGCCACGGCCTCAACGTCGAGGACGTGCTCATGACGGTCGAAACCGCCATCGGCGGCATGGCCGTGGACCGAACCATCGAGGGACGGGAACGCTACAGCATCAACGTGCGGTACAGCCGCGAGCTGCGGGACGACCCCGCAGCGCTCGCGAAGGTGCTCGTCCCGGTGGCGGGCGGTCCCACGTCGATGACCGGCGGCGGCATCCGGGAATCACCGCGCCTCGTCCAGGTGCCGCTCGGCCAGCTCGCGGAGATCCGGATCACAAGCGGCCCCCCGCTGATTCGAAGCGAGAACGGCGCCCTCACGGGATGGGTGTACCTCGACGTCCAGGGGCGCGACATCGGCAGCTACGTCGAGGACGTCCGGGAAGTGATCCGCCGGGAGATCGAGGAGGCCGGCCTCCTGCCGCCCGGCTACGGCATTGAGATCACCGGACAATACGAGTACATGCTGCGGGTGCGCGAGCGCCTCAAGGTCGTGCTCCCGGTCACGCTCCTGCTGATCTTCGTCCTGCTCTACCTGAACTTCGGCTCCGTCGCGCAGACGCTGATCATTCTGCTGTCCATCCCCTTCGCGATCACGGGGAGCCTGTGGATGCTGTGGCTGCTCGACTACCACCTCAGCATCGCCGTGTGGGTCGGCATCATCGCGCTCGCCGGACTGGCCGCGCAGACGGGGACGGTCATGATCATCTATCTCGACGAGGCCTTCCACGCATGGTGCCGCGCCGGCCGCATGCGCAATCAACACGACCTCTTCGAGGCCATCACCTACGGCGCCGTCCAGCGGGTCCGCCCCAAGCTCATGACCGTGAGCATGGTGACGCTGGGCCTGATCCCGGCGCTCTGGGCCGAGGGCGCCGGCTCCGAGGCCATCCAGCGCATCGCCGCGCCCATGGTCGGCGGTCTCATCACCTCGACGGTCCTCACCCTCGAGCTGGTCCCAGCCATCTACTCGATCTGGCGCGGACGCCAGGTGCAGTGGACCGATGATCCACCCCCGCCACGCAGGTCGTGGGACGAACTCGGACAGCAGTTCGCTGCATTCGAACGCGCGGCCACGTGAGCGCTCGCGCCCCCGTGCGGCGTTCCGCCGGCGGACCGGGATCCGGCGGCTACTTGGTCTGGGCGAAAAGCATCAGCACGCGGGGTCCACGCTCCGTCTGAAGCTGGTACTGCTCCTCCTGAAACCCGTGAGGCACCGCCAGGCCGTCACAGGTCTTGTCGAACGTGGGCTGGCCGTCGATCAGCAGCATGTAGTGGTGCGTCTGGTTGCCCGGGATGTGATGCATCGTGACGTGCCATGCATCGAGCTTTCCGTCGCGCGTCATCTCGACGGGCTGCCAGTTCGTGAATGAGCCCACGATCTCCACCTTTTTCGGTTCGGTCGTCTGGCCGTCCGGCAGCCGCCACCGGAACACCTTGCTGAAGGTCTGCTTGTTGGGACGCGGTCCCGAACCCGGCGAGGGGCGCGCGGGAACCGGCGTTTCAGGGCGCATGGGCCCCCCTTTCGGGGGTGTCCGGCGGCGAATCAGATTGCCAAGTGATTCAAACATGTCTCGTTACAAACGGCGCGGAAATTAGGGGACGCAACCGGCCGACTCAAACGAAGACCTGAATTTTTTTTCGCGCACCCTGCGGCGTTTTCCCGCTGGATCACGGACGCAGGCGCCATGCCGCCCCGACATGTCGAGAATCACCCGCGCCATTGCCCCCTCCACGCCCCTTCCGCAACATCACCGCACGTTGTCCCATCCCCGATCGCCATGACGCAACACCGCAAGCACCCCTCCGCGCCATGCCTCCACATGGCCGCAGTCGTCGCGCTCTTCCTCACCCTCGCCATGAAGTCCGCGGGAGCCGAACGGTTCACGCACACCCTCATCAGCGCGAGCCGCAGTATCCACGTTGACCAATGGACGCTCACCCATCGCGACCTCGGCGGACCGACCCCGTGGAGCATCCGGAAGTTCACCCTCAAGGGCGGGCGGCAGGAAGGCGTCGATGTGATCGTCGTCGACAACGGGGTGCTCACCCTCACGATCGTTCCCACGCGTGGAATGGGAATCCTCGAGGCGACCGCGGGTGATGTCCGCCTCGGCTGGGACTCGCCGGTGCGCGAGGTGGTCCATCCCAAGTTCATCAACCTCACCCAGCGCGGCGGCCTCGGATGGCTCGAGGGCTTCAACGAATGGATGGTGCGCTGCGGCGTCGAATGGGCCGGACACCCGGGACGCGACGCATTCACGGACAACACCGGGGCGCGCTCCGAGATGGACCTCACCCTCCACGGCCGCATCGCCAACACCCCCGCGAGCGAGGTCGAGGTCGTCATCGAACCCAATCCCCCGTTCCGCATCCGCATCCGCGGACGTCTCGACGAACGCCTGTTCCACGGCCCCAAACTGGAGCTCTGGACCGAGGTCGTCACGGATCCCGGTTCCCCCGCCTTCCGAATCGAGGACACCCTCACAAATCGCGGCGCCCATCCGCAGGAGTACCAGATGATCTATCACTGCAACTTCGGCGCACCGCTCCTCGGTGACGGCGCCACCTTCACCGCCGCCGCACTCCGCGTCACTCCCTTCAACGCGCGCGCCGCTCGCGACGTGGAGGATTACGCCAGGATGGGCCCGCCCACGCTCGGCTTCGTCGAACAGGTGTACTGCATCCAGCCCGCCGCCGACGGCACCGGCAACTCCATCGCCATGCTGCAGAACGCCGCCGGCGACCGCGGCGTCGCGGTCGAGTTCTCCGTCGAGGCCCTCCCCTGGCTCACCCTCTGGAAGAACCTGGCCGCCGCCGAGGAGGGATACGTCATTGGAATCGAACCCGGCACCAGCTTCCCCTACACCCGCCGCATCGAGCGCCTCGCCGGCCGCGTCCCCAAACTCGAACCCGGAGCCTCGAAGAAGATGGGCATCGACGTGACCGTCCTTCGGTCGCGCGAGGACGTCTTCCGCGCAAAGGCCCAGATCCAGCGGATCCAGGCGAACCGCGAGATCCGGATCGAGACGCAGCCGGAAGTCACCCCCTGAACACACCTGCGCAGCAGTTGCACAGTATCGTCTTGCCCCGCGTGAAGATTGGCGGTAAGGAAAGCGCCGTTCCCACGGTTCTCTACGTGACCTTCCCCGGGGGTGCTCTGAGGGATCTGGATCGAAGCTGCCGAGGCTCGCGCGCGCAGCGATCTCCGAATGACCTGCCGCGTCTGCACGACATGCGAAGCCACATCCATCGTTGCCGACGATGCGATGCGCGACGCCGTGCGCAACGGGTTCAATCCATTTCGGGTCAAGGGAGTCATTTCGGATTATATTCTGGGCATGGTGGAGCCAGGCTTTCCGCAGCGTTGGGCGCGGACGATCCTCGACCCGGAACGGCCCCCGCAGGAATGGCCTGTATGCCCGAACTGCCTCCAGCATCTTGAACGCTATCGCACCCGATGATCGCGCGGTGGGCCGCGTCGGATTTCCATGGGACGTCCGGTGACGTTGCGCCGTCCCTCGCCACACCATTTGCGGATCGATCCCGGCATCGTCGTCGATGCGCGCCGGGCGGTCTGGATCCCCGAGGAGCGGACGCTGCTGGTTGCCGATGTGCACCTCGGATACGCGTGGGTGGAACGCCGGCGCGGCCTCCTGCTTCCGCTGGCGCCCGAGGACACGCTCGAGCGCCTCATGGAGCTGGTGTCGGACTATTCCCCGCGGGCGTGCGTGTTCCTTGGCGACACCCTCCACGCGGCCGCTGAACTCGACGTGCTCACGATGGAAGTCCGGCGGCTGGCCGAGCGGATGTCGGACCGCTGCGAGATCCGGTTCGTGCTGGGCAACCACGACCAGCAGCTGCCGAAGATGCTCGGTCGGATGGGCTTGAACCTTCCCTGCGGCGAAACGTTCTCGTGCGGGCGGCACCTGCTGCTTCACGGGCATCGGGCGTGGCCCGCGCCCGATGCCGGCTGGACGTTCCAGGGCCACGAACATCCCGCCGTCACCCTCGGGGATGGCGTCACGACAACGCTGAAGGCGCCCTGCTTCCTCGTGGGTCGGCGGCGCCTGGTCCTGCCGGCGTTCTCCACATGGGCGGCGGGCCAGGCATGGCGCCGCGCGCATCGCGCGGACGGGAACCAGGACGAGTTTCGCCGGGCGATCGCGATTCTCGGCGGGCGCCTGCTTCCCGTGGAGCTCTGAACCAGGCCCTCCGCCGGCAAGCCCTCGCCTCAGTCGCGCGGGGGCAGCTTCTTCTCGACCGGCGTGCGCTCCAGCACGGTATAGCGCGGAAGACCGCCCTCGAGCGGCGGACGGACCTCGCCCTCGATCAGCGGAGCGGCGTACTCGATGAATCGCTCGTTCGGCATGAAGCCGTCCTCGCTGATCCACTCGCGGGGGACCTTGTGCTCCACGTTGGCGACCTCGCCGAGCGGGTGGAGTCCGGTGCCCCACCGGATTTTCCCGTCCGCCACGTCGCGGACGATCTTGACCATGTATCCGCTCTGGCCGGCGACGGCGGCACGGACCGCGGCCTCCCCGCAGGCGAAGGCATTATTGATGTCCGTGAGGCTGGCGGCATGTGCGGCGGCGCGCTGGGCGTACCCCAGGAGGATCGTGCGGGTCTTTGTGTTGAGGCGGCCCTCGATGAGCTCCTTGAGCTTGCCGGCGGCCCCGGCGAGGACGGCATGTCCGAAGGCGTCCCGACGGGTCACATCGGCGCCGATCTCCTCGCCCTTTTCATTTCGGATCCCCTCGCCCACGACCATGATGCAGTGCTTGTAGGCGTCCACGACGGCCTTCACCCGCTCGATGATGGCGTCGGTGCTGTACTGGATTTCGGGCAGCAGGATGATGTGGGGCGCCGCGGCGGGATTCCCGCGGCTGGCGAGGGCCGTGCCGGCGGCGATCCATCCGGCGGAGCGTCCCATGACCTCGATGATGCAGCACGATCCGTCATCGGTGGCCATGCTGGCGACGTCCATGCCGACCTCCATGACGGTGGTGGCGCAGTATTTCACGACCGATCCGTACCCCGGGCAGCTGTCCGTGAAGGGCAGGTCATTGTCGATCGTCTTGGGCACGCCGATGACACGGAGTTCATAGCCTCGGCGGACGGCCTCCTCGTGGATCTTGTGGGAGGTGTCCTGGGAGTCATTGCCCCCGGCGTAGAAGAAATAGCGGATCGAATGGGCCTCGAGGACCTGGAACAGCCGGTCCATGTCCTTCGCCGCCTTCTCCGGCTTTCGCGCGAAATCAATCTTGTAGCGGCAGGTGCCGAGCGCGGCGGCCGGCGTGAACTTCAGGCTCTCGATCGTCTTGCGCTTCTCCTCGTTGAAGTCGATCAGTTCCTCGTTGAGAATCCCGAGAATCCCGTTGAGGCCCCCGTAGATCTCCTCGATGAACTCATGCCGCCCCGCCTCCGTGATCACGCCCGCCACACTCGCGTTGATCGCGCACGTAGGTCCGCCCGATTGGGCGACCAGTAGATTACCTGTCAGTTCAGCCATAAGTCGATAAGCAGACGGCGCGACGCTCCGGATGTTCCAGACTCGGTTCACGCCTCCCGTCCACCGCCCCGGCGACCATGCCGACGGGGTGGAACAGCGTCAAAAAGTTTCATCGGCGGACCTTCCCGCCCGGCGTTCGCAGGGCGGAACCGCGTGATCCGAGCACGGCCGCATGTCCGGAAACATGCCGGGCGCGGAGAGACCAACGTGCCCGGAGTCACCATGGAGTCGCCCTCCGTTCCAGGCGAGCCTCGAATTCACCCCAGCTTCTGAAAGCGCTCATAGGCGGCGTCCCATTCCGCCGCGGACCGCGGCTCGTAGCGCCTCACGTGGAACGAGCGGCGGACGACGCGCCGGATGTCCTCGAGCGACCCGAGCCTCCCCAGCGCGTACGCCTGCACAAGAAGGTTGCCGACGGCGGTCGATTCCACCGGGCCCGCGAACACGGGGACCTGGAGCGCGTCGGCCGTGAACTGATTCAGAAGCTCATTGCGGCTCCCGCCGCCGACCACGTGCAGGCGGCGGATCGGACGCCCCGTGATGGCTTCGAGCTGTTCGCGGGTGCGCCGGTAGAGCAGCGCCAGGCTCTCGAAGATGCACCGAACGACGGCCGCGGGGTTCTCCGGAACGCGTTCGCCATGCTCGCGACAGAACGCGCGGATCCGCTCCGACATGCCTCCGGGAGCGAGAAACCGCGGGTCGGTCGGCATGACCAGGGACGCGAACGGCGGCGACTCCGATGCCATGGCCACGAGCCGTCCGTACTCCAGATCCTCGCCCGCCTCGGTCCACTCGCGGCGACACTCCTGGAGCAGCCAGAGGCCGCTGATGTTCTTGAGGAGCCGCACCGTGTTGCCGAAGCCGATCTCATTGGTGAAGTTCAGCCGGCGCGCCGCGGGGGTGATCACCGGCTCCGGAATCTCGACGCCCATGAGGGACCATGTGCCCGAACTGAGATAGGCCCAGTCATCTCCCTCGGCGGGAACGCCGACGACCGCCGCCGCCGTGTCGTGCGAACAGGACGCGACGACTTCCGTGTTCGCCAGGCCCGTGGCCTCGCAGATCTCGCGGCGCAGGGGGCCGAGGCGAGTGCCCGAGGCGACGATGCGCGGGAACACCCATCCCTCGAGGCCCAGTCGATCCAGCAACTGACCCGACCAGCCGTGCGCGCGCGGATTGTACAGCATGCTGGTGCTCGCGAGGGTCACCTCCGCGACGGCGACGCCCGAGAGGTGATGGTTGAACGCGTCTCCGATCCAGAGAATCTGGGCGACCTCCGCGAGCCGGTCGGGCGTTTCCGCCGCGAGCTGGTACAGCGTGTTCAGCGGCATGAACTGTATGCCGGTCTCCTCGAAGATCTCCTCCCATGAAACCGCGGCGTGCGCGACCGCGATGCCGCGCGCCGTTCGCGGATCGCGATAGTGAAACGTCGGTTCCATCAGGCTCCCGTCCGAACGGAGCATCACATAGTCGACCCCCCATGAGTCCGTGCTCACGCTCGAGATCGGCAGGTTCATCCCGCCCGCCTTCGTGAGTCCGTCGCGCACCTGGTTGAACATCTCCCGGATGTTCCAGTGCAGGGATTCTCCCGCAGGCTGCGCCCCCGTCGGAAAGCGATGCACCTCCCGAATGGCCAGCAGGCCCTCGTTGAGCGTGCCGAGAACAATCCTCCCGCTCTCCGCTCCGAGATCGATCGCAAGGTGATGTGTGCTCATACGGCCGGCGTGCTCTGCATGCGTGGGACTGATTCTGCCCGGGGAAACCGGCCGAGTACACCGGCTGGTGGTGGGCGCCGCAAAGCGAAAACAGGCCTGCGCGCGGGTTCACGCCGTCCTCCGCGCCGGGCACCAGCGGGAAACACCACCGGAAATGCCGGCACGTCATTCAGGCACCGAGGGGGAGACGGCCGCGCGAGCAATGCGCCTTGGACTCCAACCGCGCGCCCGCTAAACAAGGGCCTCCTATGCCAAACCGCATCGGGATCATCGGGGGATCCGGTCTCTACCACATCGACGGACTGACCAACACGCGCTGGAACAAGGTCCGAACTCCCTTCGGATCGCCCTCCGACGAAATCCTCACGGGCACCATCGCCGGCCGCGAGGTCGCCTTTCTGCCGCGCCACGCGCGCGGCCACAGGCTGCTTCCCAGCGAGCTTCCGCACCGCGCCAACATCTGGGCGCTGAAGAAGCTCGGGGTACAGTGGATCATCTCCATCAGTGCCGTCGGATCGCTGCAGAAGCGATACCGGCCGCGCGACATCGTGCTGATCGACCAGTTCCTCGATCGCACGAAGCAATCGACCGCGCACACCTTCTTCGGGCGCGGAATCGTCGCGCACGTCTCCTTTGCGGATCCCGTCTCGGAGGAGCTGCGCGGCATTCTGCTCGCCTCCGCGCGAAAGCTCCGCCTCCGCGTCCACGACGGGGGCACATACGTCTGCATGGAAGGCCCCGCGTTCAGCACCCGCGCCGAGTCCCTCGTCAACCGGGCCGCGGGCCACGACGTCATCGGAATGACCAATCTCGGCGAGGCCCGCTGCGCGCGCGAGGCGGAGATCGCGTACGCCACCGCGGCGATGGTCACCGACTACGACTGCTGGAATGCCGAGGAGGAGGAGGTGAACGTCGAGATGGTTCTGGCGAACCTCCAGGCCAACGCCGCCGCCGCCCGCAAGCTCCTTCTCGAGGCCATTCCCCGCATCCCGGAGACGCCCGACTGGCCCGCGCACTTCGCGCTGCGCAACGCGATCCTGACCCCGCCCGAACTCTGGCCCGCGTCCACCCTCCGCGATCTCGCGCCCATCCTCGCGCGCCACCTCTCCGAGAACCCGCCGCCCTCCGCCGCCCGCCGCCCGCGCGCACGACGCTCCGCATGAACCGCGTCGTCCTCCTCCCGGAACAGGTCGCAAACCAGATCGCCGCGGGTGAAGTCGTCGAGCGCCCCGCGAGCGTCGTCAAGGAACTGGTCGAGAACAGCCTCGACGCCGGCGCCTCCCGCATCGACGTCGAGATCATCGCCGCGGGCCGCGCCCTCATCCGCATCACGGACGACGGCTGCGGCATGTCGCGCGATGACGCGCTGCTCTGCCTCGAACGCCACGCGACGAGCAAGATCGCCTCGGCCGCCGATCTCGCGCGCGTCCGCACCCTCGGCTTCCGCGGCGAAGCGATCCCCTCCATCGCGAGCATCTCGCGGTTCACCCTCACGACCCGCGAGCATTCCGACGACATCCACGCCGCCACCCAGGTCGTCATCAACGGCGGCAGGATCGTCGAGGTGCGCGAGGCGGGCGCGCCACCCGGCACCTGCATCGAGGTCCGCTCCCTCTTCTTCAACGTGCCCGCGCGCCGCAAGTTCCTCCGCAGCGACGAGACGGAGCGCGCCCACATCCAGCACTGGCTCACCACCGCGGCCCTCGCCCATCCGCAGGTCGCGTTCTCGCTCCGCATGGAGGGTCGGAGCACATGGCAGCTTCCGGCGCTCCCCGCCGGCGACGCGCCGTCGCTCCTTTCCGCCATCCGTGAACGGCTCCGGCTCCTCGTCGGGGAAGGACTGCCGCTCGTCGCGATCGACGCGCGCACCGAGCTGCCCCCCGTGCGTGTCCCGTCGGCGCGCCACGACGCACCGCCGGAGTTCTCCCCGCCCTCGGAGGTCCGTGTCTGGGGATGGATCGGCGCCCCCGGTCACTCGCGCTCCACGCGCGACGACCAGCACCTGTTCGTGAATCGTCGGCCGATCGACAACCGCGGCCTCAATGCCGCGCTTCTCGAGGGCTACCACAACGCCCTCATGAAAGGCCGTTATCCCCTCGCGTGCCTCTTCCTCGAACTCGATCCCGCGGAGGTCGATGTCAACATTCATCCCGCCAAACGCGAGGTGAAGTTCCATCGCGAGCGCGCCATCCGCCAGTTCGTCGCGACCGCGATCCGCGACGCGCTCCGGGGTTGGCACTCCACGCCATCCGGCGGCCCCGCCGTTTCCGGCGCACCCCTTCCCGCGCCCGCGGTTCCCTCCCCTCCCCCAGCTCCCGCGGACGAATCCACGGCGGCTCCGCCTCCGGATCTCTTCGCGCCGGCGCCGGAATTCAAACCGGCCCCCGCTCCGCCCGGGGGAGGACGAAAGCTCCCGGACAGCGACAACTCGCCGGCGCCGCCACTCCCGCCCGGGCTGCCGCCCGCCTCCGAACCCGCCTCCGCCCCCGCGGCCACCAGGCAAGGGCCGAGCCTCCCGCCCGCGCCCGCTGGCGTCACGACGGCTCCCGATGCGGGCTCCGCGGCGGGCATGCCTTCGCGTGCGGCCGCGCGCGTCGAGCCCGCGGCCGCGCCCGTTCCGCTCCTTGCGGTGCCGCTGCGCGTGGTCGGCGTCATCCACCGTCTCTATGTCGTCCTCGAGTCCGACCGGGGCCTCGTGCTCCTCGACCA
This sequence comes from uncultured Verrucomicrobiota bacterium, assembly GCA_964389135.1. Classification (GTDB taxonomy): domain Bacteria; phylum Verrucomicrobiota; class Verrucomicrobiia; order Limisphaerales; family CAIMTB01; genus CAIMTB01. The sequence goes on from CAYMDA010000001.1 coordinate 249,419, forward strand.
GCACGCGGCGCACGAGCGCGTTCTCTACGAGCAGATGCTCCGCCGGATGGAATCCACGGAGGCCGCCCCGTCCCAGCGCCTGCTCCTTCCGGAGACCATCGAGCTCCCGCCGCGCGACAGCGCCTTCCTCCGGGAGAACCTGTCCACCCTCGTCCGGCTCGGCGTGGGGATCAGCGAGTTCGGCGAACGCACTTTTCTGCTCGATGCGCTGCCACCCTTCGTCCGCTCGACCAACCCGCGTCGCTTCGCGCGCGAGCTGATCGACGAACTTCGTGGCGCGGGCGGCTCCGTCAATTCATGGCGCCTCGGGGAGGCGCTCGTCGCGAAGACGGTCTGCCGCCATGCGGTGAAAGCCAACGACCCGCTCTCCGTTCCCGAGATCGAGGCGCTCATCGAGGACCTGCGGCGGTGCGAGATGCCCTACACCTGTCCCCACGGACGCCCCACGCTGATCGAGTTCAGCATGCGCGAACTCGAACGCCGCTTCGGCCGGATCCAGCCGGCTTGAAGTCGGCCCCGGATGGATCCCCATCATCCCGGCACATCCGTTCCCAAAGTCATGAGCCGCCTCCTCCTCCGCATCGTCATCCTCCTTGCATTCGCCACACTGCCCGCGCCCCGCACGCGGGCGCAGGTCGAGGTCGAAAAGGTCTTCGGCCCCGAAACGGCCACCGGGCCGTACAAACATCCGTCCTCCATCACGGAGCTCGACAACGGCGATCTCCTCCTCGCGTTCTACGGCGGCGAGGGCGAATACGCCTCCGAGACGCGCGTGTATGCGTCGCGGCAGCGGCGTGGCTCGCGTGAATGGTCCGCGCCGGTGGTCGTCGCGAGCAGTCCCTTCTATTCGATGGGCAATCCGGTCGTCTGGCAGGCGCCGGACGGAGTCGTGTGGCTGTTCTATGTGGTGCGGCCCGGCGCGACATGGAGCACCTCGCGCATCGCCGCGAAGATCTCCCGTGACCGGGGTGCCCAGTGGAGCGACTCCTTCATCGTCGCGTGGGAGGCCGGCATGATGGTGCGAAGCCGCCCCGTCCTCCTCGCCGATGGCGCGTACCTGCTCCCGGTCTATCACGAGACCGGCAATGATCCTGAACGCACGGATCCCGACACCGCCTCCGTCTTCCTGCGGTTCGATCCCGCCACGCGCCAGTGGTCCGCCTCCAATCGGGTGACCTCGCGCATGGGCAACCTCCAGCCCGCCGCCGTCGAGATCCGTCCGGGGCACCTGCTGGCGCTCTGCCGCCGCGGCGGAGACTACGAACCCGGCGACGATGGCTATGTCGTCCGAACCGAGTCGCGCGATGGCGGACGCACGTGGTCCGAGGGGGTGGAAACCGAATTCCCCAATCCGAACGCGGCCGTCGAACTCATCAAGCTTCGCAACGGCCACCTCCTGTTCCTCTACAACGACAGTTTCACCGAGCGCGCCCCGCTCACGGCCGCCATCTCGACGGATTCCGGCCGCACATGGCCCTACCGGCTCAACCTCGCCGAGTATGAAAGCTCCTATCCCACGGCGATCCAGACGCGCGACGGCCGGATCCACGTCACGTTCACCAGCGACAACCGCACCGTGCTGCGCCGGGCCGTGTTCCACGAGCGCGCCATCCTCGAGGCGCGCCCGGCGAGCGACGCCGCGCCCTGACCGGGAGGCGCTCCGGCCGCGCCCCATGGCATGGCCGCGACGGCGGAACGCGGCCGGGAACATCCTCGAGCGGGCCCCGACCCCGCGCTTCCGGCGCGGGGTCGCTCTCCCGCGGGCGCTACGCGATCTCCCAGCCGGGGCGGTACTCCTCCTTCAGGTAGGCGTCCGCGTCGGACGTGTTCGTCGCCTTCATGGCGTCCGCGTCCCACCAGATCTTCTGGCCCGTCCGCAGGGCCACGTTGCCGAGGAAGATGATCTCCGTCAGTCGCGCGCCGTACTCGAAGTTGCTGCTGGCGGCCTGTCCGCCCTTGCACGCGTCCAGCCAGTCCCGATGGTGGCCCTTCGAACGCTCCAGCGTCGGCTTCGGCGGATCGTACTTCTCCTGGAGCGACATCGGGTAAATCTGCGGCGCACCACCCCAGCCCGCGCACGAGATGACGCCCTTCTCGCCGATGAACAGCGTGCCGTTGCCGCCGCCTTCCAGCTTCTCGTCGGGCTTCAGCGCCTCGGGTGTCGGCGGTCGGAGGCCTCCGTCGTACCACGTCAGGCGCAGTTCGCCGCCACCTTCACGCGGGAAGTGGTAATGGTAGATCGCGCAGTACGGGACCCTCTCCGAATCCACGCCGCCCGGGGCATACGCCTCGACGCTGATGGGCGCCTTGAGATCGAGCGCCCACACGGCGTTGTCGATGTTGTGGCATCCCATGTCTCCGAACGCCCCGCCCCCGAAGGCCCACCAGCCGCGCCAGTTGTACGGCGCATAATCCGGATGATAGGGACGCTCCGCGCGCGGGCCGAGCCACAGGTCCCAGTTGAAGTTCCTCGGCACCGGCGGCGTCTCCCGGGGCCGGCCTCGGCCCGTCACCCAGCGGCCCGCGTCCGACCACGCGTGCACCTCGCGGATGGGTCCGATCGCGCCGTCGCGGATCCACTCGACCGTGCGCCGGATGCCCTCGCCCGAATGCCCCTGGTTGCCCATCTGCGTCGCCACCCCGGTTTCCCTGGCGACCTTCGCGAACATCCGGCACTCCCACACGTTGTGGGCGAGCGGCTTCTCGCAGTACACATGCTTGCCCGCGCGCATCGCGGAGATCGCGGCCGGCGCGTGCACATGGTCCGGGGTCGCCACGAGCACCGCGTCGATCCCCTTTTCCTTCTCCAGCATCTCCCGAAAATCCTCGTACTCGGCGATCCGTGATCCCGGGCGCTTCTCCTCCTGGCGCTTCTGGATTCGCTCGCGCACGGGCCCCCGGCCCGCCACGCCGCCATAGTAGAATCGCCCGTACTCGGCGTGTTCCCTCGGATCGGCCAGCGCGACGATTCGCACATCGTCGTGCTGCATCAACGCATCGGCATTCGTGCGGCCCTGCCCGCCGCACCCGATGATCGCGACATGCACCGTCTCGCTCGGCGCGACAAACCTGGGCCCCCCGAGGACGTGCCGCGGCACAATCGTCGCCGCCGTGATCGCGGCGGCCCCCGTGCGGGTCAGGAATTCTCGACGGTTCAATCCGTGATACGGGATGCGCTTGTTCATGACGAAATGGGGTGTCGGCGCGCATTGTGCGCGCGCGGCCGGTCCGCACTCAAGGATCGATCTTGCGCGCGGGCGCAACCCCGGATGGGAGACGCCGTCGAGCGGCCATCGGCCGCGCGCCCGACCGCGCCACGTCCCCCCGCCTGTCAACCGCAAGTTGCCCGGCCCGACTGTTTCCTTTGCCTCCGATCGTGCACGGCCTACTGTGCTCGACGGTTCGCATGTCGCACGAGAACGTCTTGTCCCGGTCCCAGGCGCCCGCCACCAGTGAGGAACTGGCTGGCGACATCAATCCGCTGACGCAGGCCCTCGGCACCACCGCGGCGCTCGATTCGCTGAGCTCGCTCGCGCGCCTCGTCAACGGGCCCGCACCCGAGACGCTCGGCGCGCTGCGCACCCTGCTCGCCCGCTACCGGGAACGGCTGCTGACGCCGATCGAACTGCCCGCGATCCGCGACGCCTACCATCACACCGCGCGCGGCGAGGTCCGCGAGCTCCTCGACCTGGATCGCCGCATCGCGCGCGAGTACGGCGACTCCGCCTTCGCCGAGGTGAGCCGTCACACCGGGCGCACCCAGCTGCGACGACTCCGGCCGCTGCGGGACACGACACTCCAGCGCTACCTCCAGGCTGTGGATGCCGGCGAAGCCATGGGTTCCCACGTCGTCGTCTTCGGACTGCTCCTCGCCATCTTCTCGCTGCCCCTCCACCAGGGTCTGGCCCAGTACGCCAGCAAGACGCAGCAAAGCCTCGTCGATTCCGCGATGCTCGCGCTGCCCGCCACGGAACCGGAACGCGAACGCCTGCGCGCCGAGTGCGACGCCCCGATCGCGCCGGCGGTGCGGTCCGTTCTCCCGGCGTTCACACCGACGTTCGTCTGATCGAAACTCACCCAGTGAAGGTCTCCGTCGCCGGACGCCCGCGCCACTTCCGCACCGTCTCCTTCGACCCGCACCGCAATCAGGTCCGGCTCATCGAGCAGCGCCTGCTGCCCCACCGATTCAAGGTCATCGGGACGCGTGACTTCCGCGAGACCGCCCGGGCCATCCGCGACATGGTGGTTCGCGGCGCCGGCGCCATCGGCGCCACCGCGGCCTACGGTTTCGCCCAGGGCCTGCGGAGCTACAACGGCTCCGATCCCGCGGCGTTCCAGACGCTGGCCGACGAGGTCTTCCAGACGCTCGCCTCCGCGCGCCCGACGGCCGTGGATCCGCTCAACGCCCTCCGCCTCGTTCGCGACCGCTCCGCGGCGGGAAGCACGATTCCGGAAAGGCAGAAGCTCGCCCTCGCCGCCGCCGAGGAGTTCGCGGAGGAAGACGTCCTTCATTGCAGGCAGATCGGCGAGCACGGACGTCCCCTCATCCGGGACGGCGCACGCATCCTCACCCACTGCAACGCCGGCTGGCTCGCGTTCGTCGACGTCGGCTCCGCCACGGCGCCGCTCTATGCCGCGCACGCGGCCGGAGTGCGCTTTCACGTCTTCTGCGATGAAACCCGCCCCCGGTGCCAGGGAGCCTCGCTGACCGCCTGGGAACTCGCCCAGGAAGGCATCTCTCACGAGGTGATCGCCGACAACGCCGCGGGCCACCTGATGCAGCGCGGCGAAATCGACATGGTCATCGTCGGCGCCGACCGCGTCCTCGCGCGAACGGGCGAGGTCGCCAACAAGATCGGGACGTACACCAAGGCCGTCCTTGCCCATCGGCACGGCATCCCGTTCTACGTCGCGATCCCCCTCTCCACACTCGATTTTGAAACGCCCCGCGGGACCGACATTCCCATCGAGGAGCGCCCGCCGGATGAGGTCCTCTTCGCGACCGGCGCCGGCCAGGACGGCCGCCACCGCAGGGTCCGTGTGGCGAACCCGTCGAGCACCGCCCGCAATCCCGCCTTCGACGTGACGCCTCCGGAACTCATCTCCGGAATCATCACGCCCGCGGGCATCCTCAAGCCCGACGAACTGTCGCGGCTCGCACCCCGCGGCCGGCCGTCCGCGCCGTAGCGGACCGCACCGCAAGACGGCAACGCGCCCGCAGCCCTCGCCAACGGAGAACTCACGAACGCGTGAGATACGCCAGCAGGTCCGCCATGTCCTGCGCGCTGAGCGTTCCCTCGAATCCCTCGGGCATGAGCGACCGCCCCTCGGGTCTGACCTCCAGCACATTGTCCCGGGCGATCTCCAGCTCCACGCCGCTGGCCTGACGCATCCGCAGCGCGTTCGCGTCCTCCGACAGGATCAGGCCCGTCAGCGATTCGCCATCCCGCGTCTCGATGGTCGTCGCGAGGAAATTCGGCGGAACCTCCCGGTTGGGATCCACGATCGCCACCAGCAGTTTCTCCGGGGGCTGCGACACGACGGTTTCGAGGTCCGGACCGAGCGCGTGCCCCTTTCCCGCCAGCCGGTGGCACGAGGCACACTGCGCCTCGTACACCCGCGCCCCGCGCTCCGCGTCACCCTTGAGCTCCAGGGCGCGCAGCGCCTGCGCCACGGCCTCGCGCCTGGAGGGTGGCGGCTCACCGAGCAGCTCGAACGCGCGCCGCCGGTCCTCCTCTCGCTCCAGTCTCCGCATCGCCTCCAGCTGCGACGCGGAAAGGTCGCCGCGCCGCAGTGCACCCGCGGCGAGCCCGTCCAGAATCTGCCGCGCTCCCGCGGGACTGCGGAGCATGCGATCCAGCACCGCCTGCCGCACCTCCGGCGTGAATCGCGGCCAGTGCTCCAGCACATCCCCGAAGCGGGAGCCGGCCTGCTCGGAGACTCGGAAGAACTCGGTGAGCACCGCCTGGCGCACGGCGGAAGCATGGCCTCCCGCCAGCAATCCAAGGAGCTCGCGCCTTGCGGACTCGCCCCCGATCGCGCCGAGGATCTGAACCGCGTCGCGCAGCGCGCCCGCTTCCGCGCCCGCGGCCTTGCGCTTCAGAATCTCCGCCGCCGCCGGTCCTGATTCGGCAAGCAGCTCCCTCACTCCCACCTCGCCCGGGTCACGGCCGGCCATCCGAACGCCCTCCGCGAGCGCCGCCACGATGCCAAGCTTCCGTTCCGACAGCGGCGCGGCGGCGATCCGCGAGATGGCCGCCCGCAGTGTGGCGGCGTCGGCGCTCCGGCCGAGAATGCGGGCCAGGGCGCGCATGCCATCCGGCCCGATCGACCCACGCTCAAGGCCTGCCTGAAACAGCGGGATCACATCCTCTCCAGCCGCCGCCAGCGCGGCATCAGAGACCAGTTCCTCCCCGGTGACTCCCTCGGCCGATCCCAGGATATCCAACAGAAGCCCTGCGCGCCGCGGATGCGGCACGCGGCCCAGGGCGAACGCGAGCTGCAGGCGCACGCCCGCATCCGCCGCCGAAGCCAGCCGCTCGAGCGCCCCGGCCAGCTCGGAGGACAGTTCGCCTCCGCGATGCGCCAACTCCAGAAGGCGCACGGCATGGCGGACGACGGCGGGCGACGCGTCGCGGATCGCGATCAGCAGTTCCTCGCCGGAACAGGCTCCCAGGGCATCGAGCACGTACAGCGAATGCAGACGCGCGAGCGGTTCCCCCGCCGAGGCCAGCGAGTCCCGCAGCATGGGGATCGCCGCCGGGTCGCCCTTCTGGACGAGCAGCCTCGAGGCCGTGTCGCGATGCCAGCCGTTCGGGTGCGCCAGCAGGCGGACCAGTTCCTCGGTGGTCGCCGAACCGAGATCCACCCGCCGGCGAAGCGATCCCCGCTCCGGGGCGATCCGATAGATCCGCCCGCGGTCGTTCCCCGAGTTCAGGTCGAGGTGTTCCTTCAGGCCCGGCGGGAGGGACCACGGGTGCTCGATGATCTCCCGGTACATGTCCAGGACCCAGAGGCACCCGTCCGGCGCGTTCGCGAACTCGACCGGCCGAAACCACGTGTCGCGGCTGGCGAGGAATTCGCGGTTCGACTCATCCGGGGGACGTTCCGCCACAAAACCGACCCCGCGGCGGCGGAGCTTCTTCCGGTGAACCAGGTTGCTCCCGCAGTCCGCCACGAACGCGTCTCCAAGGTACTCGTCCCCGTACGCGTCTCCCCGATAGATCGTAAGGCCCGTGGCGCTCGTGAAATAGCCGCTCGACCGTCCCCCGCCTTCAATGATCCCGGGAACGACGCCCGTCACCCGCCACCTTGTGCGGATCACGCGCCAGGGCTCCTCGGGACTGATGCGAAACACCTCCGCGCTCGGACCGTCCAGCGCGATGCTCACCCGGTCGGGCGCGAGCGAATGCCAGCGGCCGAGTTCTCCATGCCGGGGTTCGTACCGCACCCACTGAATGTGATCCGAGTTGGAACAGAGGAACTTCTCGCCCTCATCGCTGAAGGTCATCCCGTACTGGCCGCCCCCGGTCTCCGCGCGGATCTCGAGCGTCCGCGGATCGAACGAGAAATCCCTGCCCCGAAGCTGGATGGCGGGCGGAGTGTCTCCCGGCCGCGAACGGATGCCGGCGCGCTCCCGCCACGCGCGCGTGAACTCGCTGTCCACCAGCCGAACATTGCCGCCACTGAGACTGCTCGAGCCGTGGATCCGGCAGTCGATCCCCCAGCGGAACGAGTTCATGAGCGCCTGCACGTTGAGCCGGTTCGTCTCGTACGGGGCGTACTGCTCGGCGAAACCGGTGAACACCGGCTCACGCAGGTCCGCGCGGCCGTCGCCATCCTCGTCCCGGGCGTAGAATACATCCGGAGTCGCCCCGACGAACACGCCTCCGTCCCAGCAGGTCACGGCGGTGGGCCACGGCAGACCGTCAAGGAACACCTCGCTGCGCTCGAAATGGCCATCGCCGTCCCTGTCCTCCAGCAGACGCACGCGCCCGAGCCGCTCCGGCCTCCGCTCGGAATAGTCCCGCATCTCGACCACGTACATCCGACCGCGTTCGTCGAAGCTCAGCGCAATCGGATCCATGACCTGCGGTTCGTGCGCGGCCGGCTCCAGTCGGAATCCCGGACGGATCTCGAAGCTCTCGAGCGCGCGGCCCGGTTCGAGCGCCGGGAATCGCGGCACACCTTCGAGTTCCGGCACGGCGCCCGGGCAGCGGTTCGCACCCACCCACGTGAACGCGACAGCGCAAAGAAGGATGACCCCGACAGACTTCACGTCCCGATGCCAAACCGTCGCGGCCGCCGGGCGCCAGTCCAAACATCGTCCGGATCACCGCAGGAATTCCCCCGGCGCACGCGGTGCGGGTGCCTCGGCGCGCCGCGTCCCACCATGAACGGCGGTGTCCCGGTTGCCCGCACCCCGCTTTCGTCCACCATCTGGCTCATGGACACCGTGGCTGTCATCGGCGCCTCGAACGATCGCTCGAAGTTCGGAAACAAGGCGGTGCGCGGCTTCACAGGCAAGGGATGGAAGGTTTATCCGGTGAATCCGCACGAGGCGGTCATCGAGGGCATCAAGGCATATGCGTCAATCACCGACCTGCCCGAGCGCCCCCGGCTCGTGAGCGTCTATGTCCAGCCGTCCGTCCTGCTGAAGCTTCTGCCCGCGATCGCGGAGCGCGGTTGCGACGAGCTGTGGCTCAATCCGGGCGCCGACACCCCGGAGGCTGTCGCCGAGGCACGCCGCCTCGGCCTCCACGTCATCCAGGCCTGCAGCCTCGTGGGACACGGCATCTCGCCCGAGGCACTCTGAGGCCCCAGGTTTCTCCGCGCCCAGGCGCGCCGGGAAGCGACGGGGCGCCTCCGTGGTCCTGCCGGGTCACCCGCCCGTCGGCGGCCTCGGCCGCCGCTGGACGCTTCCTTGAGGGTCGCTGCCCCGGCGCTACAGATGAACGTCGCCGCACAGGTGCACCTCGATGCCCAGCTCGGCCATCGCGGCAGCCTTGATCCGACACGCCCGGTGCGCCTGTCTCTCCCCCGGCGCATAGACCACCTGGATGTGATTGGCCTTGTGACGCGCCATCATCTGGTCGCGGGAGATGCCCTTCAGCACCGCATGCATGATCGGCCACTGCGGGGTCGTCTCCCGCCAGCGGCGTTCGGTCTCCTCCACGGGCAGCCTCACGACCTCGGCCACTCCGAGGTCACAGTGCAGACGGCCCCCCATCACAAACACGCGGCTCCACACGATCCAGCCGGGCTTGCTGATCCCCTTGAGCGTGCCGCCGCCGAGGCGGAAATACATCGGCGGCTGACGCTCACTGCGTGCCCCGCGCCATCCACCGATGAAATGGGCCGGCGGCGCCGCGCCGGAGATCAGGAACACCCATACGTAGTCGTCCACGCCCTCTCCGCTGTAGTGCTGTCCCCAGCGCAGATCGTGCAGCGTGTTCTCCGGCGGATAGCCCAGTCCCCGCCACAGCCTGTACGTGATCAGGCCGTCGAGGCCGGCGCACTCGTCCACCTCGTTGAAGTGGGGCAGGGCCTCGCCCGGGTAGAGCTCCCGGCGGCCGTCCGCGGACTTCACCGGCGGCCGGTCCACATTGTTCAAGGTGCCCTCCACCAGATCGCTGGCGGGCGCGAGGTCCTTCAGGCCCTGCTGGTACTGAATCCCGATCGCGTCGCAGCCGAACTCATCCGCGAGGCGCAGGGCCGCCACGTACATCCGGCACTGGTCGAGGGTCTGCGCCTCCGTCAGCTCCGTCTCCTCGTCGTGGCCCCAGTCGAACTGCATGCCGCGCCTTCGGTACCAGTCGAGCACGCCTCGCGCCTCCCTGTCGGGAACCTGCCTCATTGCCGCGTAGAGCGACGACTGGCTCAGCCGCTCCTTGTAAACGCCGGTCGCGTGCAGCAGCTCGTCCGGAATGATGGCGTTGTACATGCCCATGCATCCCTCGTCGAAGACGCCCATGATCGCCTTGCGCGCGCGGAACGATCGCGCCCAGTTCCGTCCCAGCAGTTCGTCGTCCGCGGGCAGGCGCACCTGGTCCAGGTCGCGCACATGGGTCGTGTCGTGAGTCACGCGTCCGGTCGTGAGCCATTGACGGAGGCCGTCCCGGAACGCGCGATCCCGGAAGTCCTCGCTCCAGAGGGTGCTGTACGGGATTCCGGCCTTCGTCATGGAGCCGTTCAGGTTCAGCATGCCCACGAGGCCCGGCCACGTTCCCGACCAGTTGGCGACGGTCAGGATCGGGCCCCGGTGCGTGTGAAGCCCTGCGAGCACGTGGTGGCTGTACTGCCAGACGCTTTCCGCGACGACCAGCGGCGCCTCCGGATCGAGATCCCGGAACACCTCGATTCCCATTCGCTGGGAATCGATGAAGCCATGTCCTTTCGCGCGATCCACGGCGTGTCCCCGCACGACCTTCCATCCCTCCGCCCGGATCGCCCGCGCCAGCGCCTCCTCCATGCGAGCCTGTTCCGGCCAGCACCGTTGATTGGCCGCAAGCCGCAGATCGCCGCTGGCAATGAGTTGCACGATTCTCCTGGAACGCGACGAAGCCATGACCAAGTGCAGGCAAGCCGCGGCGCGAAATCAATGCTCAGCAGCAGCCCGCGGCGGGTTCCTGTGTCCATCCCCACCCATGAAAACGGGGCGGACCCGCACGGAGTCCGCCCCGCCTCGTCTGCATCCCGGCTCTCAGCTCCGCATGCGGCGGCGGGCCAGCAGCATGCCGCCGAACGCGCCACCCAGGAGCAGCGCCGTGTTGCCGGCATCGGGCACCGGCACCGCCCGGCGGCCGACGAACGTGATGTGCGAAATGCTCTGCTGCGGAGGCAGCACGGTCGCGGCCTGCGGGCTGCCGCTCGCCAGAAGCTGATCCAGCGAGACGCGATAGAGCGTGTCGCCCTGACCGCCCTTCACGAACACGGCCAGCATCTCATAGCCCGTGCCCGTCAGGTCCCAGCTCACGTTCGCGGAGTCATCATCATCCCCCACGAGGTCCGTCACCGTGATGAACCCGCCCGCGAGCAATCCCAGCGGATCCTCGTCCGGATCCTGGGCATCCACCTTGGCCAGGAAGATCAGATCGCTCAGGCCGAGCGTGGCCTCGATGAAGGCGACTTCCGTGTTCGGATTGGAGTTCGCCGGACGATCCGCGCCCACATGAGAACTGGGATCGATCAGGTTTGCCTTTGCCACAAGGCCCGCCCCGACCAACAGGGCTGCCATCCATTTGAATGATTTCATCTTGCGTAACCGTCGTTTCTCGGGTGGGTGGTGGTTCCCCCAAAACGCCGCATTGCGGCATTCCATGGAACCGGCGCCGCGAGAGCACGGTTCATTCCGCACACGAGAAGCGTTTGCGCAAGTGACTCAACAACAACGACTTATGCAGCAGAGAATTGGCTTCGCCCGGCCGCGGGCGAGCGCCGGCCGGCCGATCCATGTAAACCCTCCCGACGAACTCCGGCCCGCCGCCGGCTGCGCTGCCAACGTAACGTCCTTCAGCGTAGGCACTTCTGCATAAGCGCCCGGGTGTAAGAAGAATCGACAGCGGGATGACGCCCTTCAAGGTGCCCCGGCCGCGATCCGCCCGAGCACGCCTTCCAGGATGCCCAGCGCGCGATGCATTTCCGCGTCGGTAATCGTCAGCGGCGGGGTCAGCGTCAGGATGTTCCCCATCGTGACCTTGAAGCTCAGACCCTCGGAGAGGCACGCGTACATCGCGCGCTCCGCCTCATCCACGGCCGGAACCCATCCGTTGCCGTCGCGGCGCATCATTTCCACGCCGAGGACCAGCCCGAGCCCCCGGGCGCGCAGCTCGAGGCGGCCCTTGCCGTCCAGGTTCTGCAATCGCCTCAGGGCATCGGAGCCGAGGCGTCCGGCCCGCGCCACGAGGCCCTCCTCCTCGAGGATGTCCAGAACCGCCAGACCGGCTGCGCATCCGACCGGGCTCTTCTCGTGGGTATAGTGTCCCAGCGCGCCGGCCTTCATCGCGTCATTCAAGTCTTCGCGGGCGACGAGGGCGGCGAGGGGAAAGACACCCCCGCCCAGCCCCTTGCCCAGCACGAGCATGTCCGGCTCCACGCCGAAGTGCTCAAAGGCGAACAGGCGCCCGGTCCGGCCCAGGCCGATGGGGATTTCGTCGAAGATCAGCAGGGCGCCATGCCGGTCGCACGCCGCTCGAATGCGCCGCCAATAGTCGGGGGGAGGGACGAGCGGGGTGCAGCGCATCGGCTCCGCAATGACGGCGCCGATCCCGCCCTCGCGTTCCATGACATACTCGACGAAGTCCGCGCAGGCCAGGGTGCAGGAGGCGCCGCAGCGGAACGGGCAACCCTGCGGATCGGGCGGGGGAACGTGCCGCGCACCGGGCAGGAGCGGTTCCATGCCCCGCCGGAAGACGGCTTCGCCGCCGATCGAGATGCAGTCCAGGGAAGCTCCATGGAAGGATTCCCAGAGCGAGATGGTCTTGTACCGGCCGGTCGCCGCACGCGCGAGTTTCAGGGCCATGCCGACCGCACTCGTTCCGCCGGGCGCGAAGAGAACCCGCTTGAGGCGTCCCGGGGCGAGTTCCGCGAGCCGCCTCGCGAGGCGCACGGCCGGTTCGCAGGTGTACCGTCGCGGGCAGAACGACAGTTCGTGGAGCTGCCGGATCACCGCGTCGAGGACGCGCGGGTGCGCGTAGCCCACCTGGTGCACGTTGTTCCCGTGGAAGTCCAGGATCTCGCGCCCCGCGGTATCAACGAGCCTGCTGCCCGAGCAGCCCTGCACCGCGTTGAGACAGGGCGTGGAGAGCGCCTGATGAAGGAACCATCGGGCGTCTTCCTCGAGCAACGCCCGGGCCGTCTCATCGAGATGCCCCTCCTGCCAGGTTCTGCGGCGATCGGACAGGTTGAGGTCCCCCTCGGATCGGATGGCATCCAGGTCGGCGGGCAGCGGTGCGTCGTCCGGCATCGGCGCAAGGAATGACGCGCCGCCCGCATCCACGCCACCTCAATCCGCCGGACCCGGAGGGCACGGAGAGCATCCCCGGCGGATGGCAACGTCGGAGGGACCCGGCTGGCTGGCGGAAGCGGAACGACCGGCTTGCGCCCCCGGTCCGTTCAGGACGGGCCGAAACAGTACACCACGCCGTCGTCCGCCCCGATGACCACGTGGCCGTCCACCACGGCGGGCGAACCCTGCACGGACTCGCCGATCTCGTAGCTCCAGAGTTCCCTGCCGTCGGCGAGGTTCACCACGTACACGCGCCCGTCGTCGGATCCCACGATCACGCGGTCGCGCGCGACGACCGGGGAACTCTCGACGCGGCCGCGCGTGGTGAAGGTCCACACGGCTTTCCCACTCGCGCGATCGACGCAGTGCAGGCGCTTGTCGCGTCCCCCGAACAGGACGTGTTCCGCGGTCACGGCGGGCGAGCCTCCGTAGGGAAAATTCCGGTCGCGATACCGCCACAGGACCGCCCCCTCGCGCGTGTCCACCGCGAGGAACTCGTTCTCGTAATGCCCCACATACGCGATGCCATCGACCAGGGCCGCCGATCCGATGATGTACGCGCCGGCCTCCACCTCCCTTTCACGGATGCCCCTGGCGAGATCCACCACGTGCACGATCGCGTCGCAGCCGCCGAACACCGTGCGGCCTTCTCCCACGGCAGGCGCGCCGTTCACGTAGTTGCCGGTATCGTACGTCCACTTCCGGGTGCCGTTCGCCGCGTCCACACAGTGGAGGCGCGAGTCATAGCCGCCCACCAGAATCCATGTGCCGCCGCCCTCGGGAGCCTGGAACCAGTTGGCGCTGCTCTTGATCTCGGCATCGATTCCGTACCGCCACACCTCCCGCCCGTCGGCCGCGCTCAAGGCGAACAGGTTCGTTCCCGCCGAACCGATGTACACCCTGCCCTCGTGAACGAGCGGCGAGGAGACGACCGGGCCGTCCGCCTCGAATGTCCAGACCACGGCACCGTCGGCCAGGTTCAGGGCGTACACCTTTCCGTCCTCGGACCCGATGTACACGTGCCCCTCCACGATGGCCGCCGCGCCCTTCACGGGGGCCTCCGTTTCGAACGTCCACTTCACCTTCGGCGAATCCGGTATCGCCGCCTCCGAGACGGCGGAGAGCGAGGGTGTGCCGCGGAACGACGGCCATGCGTCGGCGGGCGCGGCGTCGGTTGCCGCCCCCGCCGCGGGTGCGCCCGCGACCGCGCAGGCCAGGAACGCCAACGCACCGATCCACGTCACCGCCTTGAGTTTCTCGAATCCTGTCATCACATGCATCTCCGGTTCGCTTCGACGGGCGGCCACGATCATGGCGCTCTCCGGCGCCCATGCAACCGGGCCGCCTCACCAGACGCCGCGCATATGAGAATGTTTCAGCCCGCCGGGATTTTTCCACCTTGAGGAACCCCGATTTCGGTGCATATATGCCGTGTCGTTTGGCGTTGCTCTTTTCGAAGAATTTCGGGTTTTGCCCTGCCCATGCTCGTGATTGGAACAACGTCCTTGAACCGTAAGCTCAAAATCCAGGGACCCAGCTCAGATGGTGGCCGACAGGCCTTGACTGGAAGTCGAAAGCTGCCGAGCGCGTCCCGCCTTGTTTCCTCGCAGTTCAAAGGAACTGTACCGTAACACGGCATTTACGGTGGGGCATCGATCGGACCCCGGCGCGGTCTCGCGCCGGGGTCTTCCCTTTCATCCGTCCCGCTTCGCCCGACGTTCTGCCGTTCGAATCCCTGGCAGGGATCCGCGGCCACATGATTGACACCCAGGGTGCCGCGGGCGCTGGTTCACCGGCCGCTCCATCGCGTTCGGCGCCTCGCCTTTCCACCGGACGCCACCACCGTTACGATTTCGACATGCCTCAGGGCGACCTGTTCGTCACCCCGCCTCAGCCCCCGCCGTCCGATGAGGCGCGGCAGAAGCCGGGGTCCCGCCCCGTGCCGCAGCGACCGGCTCCCCTTGCCGCGCGCATGCGCCCGCGCTCGCTCGACGAGTACGTCGGCCAGTCACACATCCTCGGGAAGGGGCAGCTTCTGCGGCGCGCCATCGAGGCCGACCGCGTTCAGTCGGTGATCTTCTACGGACCGCCCGGGACCGGCAAAACGTCCCTCGCCCAGATCATCGCGTTGCAGACGCGTTCGCGATTCGAGCGTCTGAGCGGAGTGGAGGGCAACGTCGCGGACATCCGCCGGGTGCTCGCCGGCGCCGCCAATCGCCTCGCGAACACCGGGGAGCCCACCACGCTGTTCATCGACGAGATCCACCGCTTCAACAAGGCGCAGCAGGACGTCCTGCTGCCCGACGTGGAGGCGGGTGTGGTCCGGCTGATCGGCGCCACGACGCACAACCCGTTCTTCTTCGTCAACGCGCCGCTCGTGTCGCGGTCGCAGATCTTCGAGCTGAAGCCGCTCAGCGAAACCGACCTCATCACCCTCCTCGAGCGCGCCCTGGGCGATACCGAGCGAGGGCTCGGGCATCTGCGCATCGAGATCGAACCCGACGCCCTGCGCCACCTCGCCCGCGTTTCCGATGGCGACGGGCGCAAGGCGCTCAACTCCCTCGAGATCGCCGCCCTCACCACGCCTCCCGATCCGGATGGCGTCCTCCGCATCACCATGGCCGTGGCCGAGGAATGCATTCAGAAGAAGGCGGTCGTCTATGACGGCGACGGGGATGCCCACTACGACACCATCTCGGCGTTCATCAAGTCCGTGCGGGGAAGCGATCCTGACGCGGCCCTGTACTGGCTCGCCAAGATGATCCATGCGGGGGAGGACCCCCGCTTCATCACGAGGCGCCTGATGATTCTGGCGGCGGAGGACATCGGTCTCGCGGATCCTCTGGCGCTGGTCGTCACCGTGGCCGCGCACCAGGCCGCCGAGTTCGTGGGCTGGCCCGAGGCGCGCATCCCGGTGGCGGAGGCCACGCTTTATCTGGCCACGGCCCACAAGAGTCATTCCTCCATCATGGCGATCGACGCGGCCCTCGCGGACGTTCGCTCAGGCCGCACCCTGCCGGTGCCGGACCACCTTCGGGACGCCCACTACGCGGGTGCGGAGCGTCTGGGACACGGCACGGAATACGTGTACCCGCACGATCATGCCGGGCACTTCGTTCCGCAGGATTATCTCGGAAGTTCGCGGCGGTACTACGAGCCACAGGATGAGGGCTTCGAGAGGAAGATTCGGGAACGGGTCGAGCGCTGGCGCGCGGCCCTCGACGCGTCCCGCCGCCCCCCTGCGCCATGAAGGAGGCGCGCGCGATTCAGGCGGCCAAGGAGGCGCTTCGCGCCGAGATGCGCGCCCGCCTCGCCGCGCTCGCGCCGTCGGAGCGCGCGGAACTGTCCGCGCGACTATGCGGGCGCCTGATGGAATCACCGGAATGGCGGCGCCCGCTTCGCATCCTCGGGTTTGTGCCGTTGCCCACGGAACCGGACGTCCTGCCCGCGCTGCGCGCCGCCCGCCGCGCGGGGGCCATCGTCGCGCTGCCGCGCTGGAATCCGGCGGCCGGGATGTACGAGCCTGCGGTCATGCACCCCGGCGAGCTGGCGCGCGGCCCGTTCGGCATTCCCGAACCCGTCTCCGCGGCCGAGGCAATCCCATTTGAACAACTGGACTTGGTGATCGTTCCGGGGTTAGCTTTCGACCGTCGAGGGCGTCGGCTGGGCCGTGGCAAGGGTTATTACGACCGCCTGCTCGTCCGAACCCGTCGTGCCCGCCATTGGGGCGTCGCTTTCGACACGCAGGTCGTCGGTGAAGTGCCCACGGCGACACATGACGTAAGTCTCGATCTGCTTGCCACCCCGGAATCCTGGATCACACCGGTTTCCGACTGATCGAAAGAGCCAATGGATCCGGCCTATCTGCTCATCGGCGGCACCGGCCTCCTTGCCGCGGGGTCTGTTCTGCTCTTCATCCACCATCGCCGCGAGGCGCACCGCCTCCGCCGCGAGGTCGATGAGCGCGCCCGGGAAATCATCGCCGAGGCCCGCCGGGAGGCGGATTCCATCACGCGCGAAGCGCGACTTCTGGCCAATGAGGAGGTGCTGAAGCTGCGCGAGCAGTCGGACCAGCTCCAGGCGCGGCGACGTCTCGAGCTCGAGGACCTCGAGAAACGCGTCACCGAACGGGAACGCCTCGTGAACCAGCACCTCGAGCGCCTGGTCACGGAAGAGGAACACTTCCGGCGACGATGCGCCGAACTCCAGCATCGCCGGGAGGAACTCGATCGCCTCTCCCAGGAGCAGCTTCAGATCCGTGACAACCTCCGCGAGGAGCTTGCCCGCGTCGGCCGCCTCACCCACGAGGAGGCTCGCGAACTGGTTCTTCGCGAGGCGCGCGATGAAAGCCTCCGCGACGCCGCCGACCTGACGCGCCATATCCTGGACGAAGCCCGCCTTCGAGCCGAGGAGAAGGCCCGCCGCATCCTCGCCACCGTCATCCAGCGGTACGCCGGCGAGTACACGTTCGAGAGCACCACCACTTCGATCGCGATCACCAGCGACGAGATCAAGGGGCGCATCATCGGCCGGGAGGGCCGGAACATCCGCGCCTTCGAGTCGATCACCGGCGTCACCGTCCTGATCGATGACACTCCCAATGCCGTCGTCATCTCAGGCTTCGACCCGGTTCGGCGGGCCATCGCGAAGGACGCCATGGCGCGCCTCATCGCCGACGGGCGGATTCATCCCACCCGCATCGAGGAGGTGGTCGCCCAGGTGCAGCAGGAAATGGAGGAGAACATCCTCCGGCTCGGCGAGGAGGCCGTCATGAAGCTCGGCCTCGCGCCACTCCACGTCGAGACCACGCGGCTCCTTGGGCGCCTGCGGTTCCGGCACAGCTACTCCCAGAACATCCTCGACCATTCGATCGAGGTGGCCCACCTCACGGGCCTCCTCGCGGCGGAACTGGGCCTGAACATCGATGCCGCCAAGAGGGCCGGCCTGCTCCATGACATCGGCAAGGCCGTCAGTCACGAGGTGGAGGGGCCGCACGCGCTCGTCGGCGCCGAAATCATCCGCAACCACGGCGAGGACCCCGTCATCGTGAATGCCGTGGCGTCCCATCATCAGGAGGTCGAGGCAACCAATCCCCTCGGGCCGCTCGTCAGCGCGGCCGACGCCATCAGCGCCTCCCGGCCCGGCGCGCGCTCCGAAACGATGGCCACCTACCTCAAGCGCGTCGAAAGCCTGGAGCGCCTCGGGAGCTCGTTCCCGGGCGTGGACAAGTGCTTCGCCGTTCAGGCAGGCCGCGAATTGCGGGTCTTCGTCCGACCGGAAACCCTCGGTGACAACGAATCCCTGCATCTCGCGCGGGCGATCTGCCGCAAGATCGAGGACGAGCTCCAGTACCCCGGGCAGATCCGCGTCACCCTCATCCGCGAGACCCGCTGCGTCGAATACGCCAAGTGACCGGCCGCGTCACGGGACATCCAGTTTCCATTCGCCGTCGACGCGCCGCGCGAGAATCCCGCCCTGCTCCACGCCGGGGGCCGTTTCAACCCGCAACTCCACCTCGTCAGGTCCTCTCTCCACCCGCCCGACGATCCGGAAGCCCGGAATCGTCAGCAGATCGGTGAAGACCGCTTCGGCGTCCTCTGCCATCCGTCGTCGCAGGTCCTCCACGCGCTCCGGCGTGAGCACGGCAGACAGGGAATCAGGATCCCGCTGCGTGATGGACCACAGGAACGTCTCAAGCGCAGCCTCCGGCGAGGCCAGCCCCCGATTCTGCGCATCCAGCCTACGCACATAGCCCGGCGGAACCTCGCCGCCCGCGTAGTTCTGCAGTCCCGCAACCTGCGCCCTGAGGGCAGCCACCTGGTTGGACAGCACCGCGATCATGCGCTGCCGCTCGCGCATCTCGGAGACGCGATTGCGCAGTTCCATGAGTTCCATGCGCTCCTCGGGCTTCAATGCCCCGCCCTCACCCGCCGTCGTGCTCGAGACCTGGAACTCGGAAGCCTCGCGCCGGGACAGCTCCATCCGCAGCGCCTGCGCCTCGGCCCGGAGTTCGCGCAGGCTGCGGGCCTGCCGCACAAAGAAGGCGGCGCCCCCCGCGACGAGGAGCACCAGCACCGCGCCCAGCACCAGGGTTTGCCTTGTCATGGCTGCGGTTCCTCGATCACGTCCTCGAACGGCTCATGATCCTCGATCGCCGCGGGACTCGCCGGTTCCTCCACCGGCTGCTCTTCGCCCTGCGGCAGCAACCCGTACCTCCGCATCAGTTCCCGGCTCATCAGGTACTGCGGCGCTCCCTGCTCCGGCGCATCCCCCTGCTGATCCCCGTCCTGCGGCATCAGCCCGTACCTCCGCATCAGTTCCGGGCTCATCTGGGGCTGTGCCTGCGCCACCCCCTGCACTCCCGCCACGGCCTCCGAAGGCCCGTTGAAGTGCAGCGCGCCGTTGCTCCAGACGATGGCCTCGGGCCGGGATTTCGCGACGTCCATCACCACGGACCCGTCGCACAGGCCGACGTGGCCATGGAACGGACATCGGGTCGCGATCCGCGTCGGCTCCCTCTGATGGATTCCCGGGCCGGGCGAGAGGAACTCGTACGAGGCGTTCGCCGCCGTGAAGGAACTCCAGTCCGGCGCGGGCTGTCTGAAGTTGTCCGACGGACAGATGAGCACCTTCGGGCTGACCAGTTCGTTCGAGATCGAGAGAAAATCCGGCGGGAAATGATCCTCGTTGTCCGTCGCGTACACGCGCAGGGCGATCCCGACCTGCTTGAGGTTGTTCACGCACTGCACGGAGGCGGCATGTTCCGACACTCCGGCCGCCTGCTGGAGGTCCGCGGCAAGCCGTGTCCGCCGTTGCGCGATCTCGCGCGTGAGCGCCTCGCGCTCCTCCTCGAGGGCATGGAGCTTGTCCAGGTCCCGCGTCAGCTCCTGCAGCAGGTTGCGCAGGCGCACGATCTCCTGCCGCGTATCCGGAAGGGCTCCCCTGGCCATGTCGCCCACCGTCGGGACGGCCTCCTGTGGCGCGGAGAGTTCCGCCCGCAGCGCCTCGATTTCGCGCTCAAGCCCTCCCTCCACCCGCTGGACAACGGCCGCCGCCGAAATCCCCACGACCGCCGCCGCCGGCAGCAGAAACGTCAGCCACGACCGGCCGCCGCGCCCGGCCGCCGCCCGCACCTTGCCATTCCCCTGCATCGCGGGCCGCGCCTCGAAACCATCCGTCAGCTTCGCCTCCAGCCACTCCGGCGGGGCGGGCGAAGGCGCCGCCCGCAACGTGGCCTCGATCTGCTCCTGGGACATTTTCATGACGTTCAACAATCGGATGATCAGTTTCCGCTCCCGGATCGCTTCCGCGGGAAGGCTCAGGGACGCTCCGTCGAAATCTTCGCCATCGGATCAAGTTCCTTCTGCAGCCGGCCGAGCGCGTCTCGAATCCTGTACTTCACGGTGCTCGTGGCGACGCCCAGCGCGTCGGCGGTCTCCTCGATGCTCAGGCCCTGGTAGTAGTGAAGGTGCAGCGTCTCCCGGAGGCCGCCCTTCAGGCGATCCACGGCGGCATACACGGCGACCTCCGCGTCGCGGCGGGCGGCGGCGACATCCGGGCCCGCGCCGCGGTCCGGGAGGGCGGTCCACCATTCGTCGGAGCGTTCCTCGAATCGACGATCCGTTCGGAGCCAGTCCACATACGTCCGGTATGCGATGCCGTGCAGCCATGAGGACACCGACGCGCGCCCCTCGAACGCGTCCAGCCCGGCCCATGCCTTGCAGAAGGTGCGCTGCGTGAGTTCCACGGCATCCGCCTCGCTCCCGGTCAGGCGCCGCAGAAATGCGAACACCCGGCCATGGAACTGGCGGACCAGCCGCGTCGCGGCCTCCTCCTCGCCCCGTCGTGCCGCCTCCACCCACGTCATCGCCGGATCTTTCATAGGCTCGCCTCCGGTATAGACGGATCACCGCCCCGGGGTGGACAAAAGAATTCTCCCGCGCACCGGATTCACGCGCGTGACCCGTGGTGAAACGCGCAGTGGACTGCGGGCGCGGCGCGGACCCCGTCCGCCCTCGAATGTCCCTGCAGGAGTGGGGATGGAATCCGGACCTACAGCCGGTCCCCGGATGGATCGCCGAAGTATTTTCGACGAATCCACTCCGGCTGCCATTGGTCGGGCTCCCGTTTCGTTCCGGTCAGATCGCGGACGAGCGGCTTCGGATTCTCGACCGTCAGCGCAAGATCATCGCCAAGTTCGCGCTGCCATCGGTTCATCGCCTCCAGCAGCCGCTCCACGACCTCGGCGCAGGCCGGATCCTCCGCGCGATTCCGCGTCTCGTGCGGATCCTCCCACAGATCGAACAGCTGCCGGTGGTTCACCTGCGGATAGCAGATCAGCTTCCATCGTGGGTCCCGCACGGCGCGCATCAGGTTCAGGTATGGCAGGAACACCGTCTCGCGCACGCGATCGGCCGCGCCCGTCCAGAGCGGCGAGATGTCCCTGCCCTCCACGCCTTCCGGTACCGGCACGCCGGCCAGGGCGCAGATCGTCGGCATCAGATCGAGGAGATACGTGAACGCCTCGGTGGATCCGCCCGCGGGCACGCCGGGGCCCGCGATGATCAGCGGGCATCTCATGCTGTGCTCGTACACGTTCTGTTTCCCGAGCAGCCCGTGGCTTCCCAGCGCCAGGCCATGATCCGCCGCGAACACGATGATCGTGTTCGTTGCATGCGGCGACGCGGCGAGCGCCTCGAGCACGCGCCCGATCTGCGCGTCGAGGTGAGAGATCAGGCCGTAGTATTCCGCGAGCTGCTCGCGGATCATCTCCGGCGGACGCGGCCACGGGGCGAGGTTCTCGTCCCTCAGCACGAGCTGCCCGTTGTCGAACGGATGCTGGGGAAGAAAGTTCTCGGGCAGCGGCGGAGGGCTCTCACGGTAGGACCGCGCCCATTCCTCCGGCGGATTCCGGGGATCATGGGGCGCCGTGAACGCCACATACGCGAAGAAGGGATCGGGGCCGCGATGGCTCTGGAGGAAATCGATCGCGGCATCCGCGAATGCCTCGCTCGAGAATCGCTCCGAGAATCGGGCCTCCCCGAATTGCCCCATGCCATCCATGTCCACGATCGGCGTCATGGTGTGGTCCGCCATGCCCCCGAACATGACGGCCCTGCCCCTTGCGAAACCGCGCGTGAACGACGGACGACCGTTGTGCCACTTGCCTGTCCCGAACGTCACGTAGCCGTGGTTCCGCAGCACCTCCGGCAGAATCGGCACGCCATCCAGGTCATGCCGCACATGGAACCACGTCCTGCCGCTCATGAGCATGGCGCGGCTCGGAACGCAGACCGCGCCGCTGTTCCCCCCGAAGCAGTAGTTTGCCCGGAAGCTGAATCCCCGGGACGCCAGCCGGTCGAGGTTCGGCGTGCGAATGTGCGGATTGCCCCACGCGGCGATCGTGTCGGCCCGCTGGTCGTCCGCGAACAGGAACAGCACGTTGGGGCGGCCCGCTGCCGCGGGCGCCGCGTGCGCCCCGATCCACACGGCAAGCAGCCAGATTCCGGCGCGCCGGATACGACTTCGGAATGCAGGGTTCACCCCCCGGAGAAAACCACGATGTCTGCCATGGCGGAAGTCGAACCCGATCTTTGTCGGATCCCCGCCGCGGATCGGCTCCATGCGGCGGCTAGCGCTCCGCCACACCCTGGCGGACGAAACGCTTCCCCGGCAGTTGCAGCACCAGCCGCTTCATTTCAAGGCTCAGCAGCGCGACCGAAACCGCCGAGGCGGGCAGACCGCTCCCCCGGATGATCTCGTCGATGGTCCGTTCCTCCGGACCGATCAGGCCGAAGACCCTCTGCTCGTTCGGCGAGATCTCGACGGCGGGAAGCGTGGGCGCCCCGGCGCCCGGGGAGCCCCGCCCCGGCGCCGGGAACAGATACTCAAACTCACTGAGTATGTCCTCGGGCCCCTCACACAGCTTGGCGCCCTTCTTGAGCAGGTCATGACATCCCTTGCTGCGTGGTGAGTCGATGCGCCCGGGAACCGCGAACACATGCCGTCCGTAGTCCGCGGCGAACTTCGCCGTGATCAGCGCGCCGCTGACCATGTTCGCCTCGATGACCACCGTGCCCAGGGTCATTCCCGCGACGATGCGGTTGCGGATCGGAAAACTCTGACGGTCGGCCTGCCTGTTGAAGGGAAACTGAGTCACGACCGCGCCGTTCTCCGCGATGCGATCGAAGAGCCCCGCATTCTCCGGGGGAAACACGATGTTGATCCCCGTCCCAAGGACGCAGATGGTCCGCCCCTTGGCGTGAAGGGCTCCCTGGTGCGCGGCCGTGTCGATTCCCCGCGCTCCGCCACTCACCACCGTCACGCCGAGATAGCCCAGCTGGTAGGCCAGCTTCCGGGCCACCTCCATTCCGTAGTGAGTCGTCTGGCGCGATCCGACGAGCGCGACTGAGTTCTTGTCCGCCGGGAGAATCCTTCCGCGCACATAGAGCACAAGCGGAGGATCATAGATCTCGCGAAGCAGCGGCGGATACTCCTCATCGGTGCCGATCAGGATCCTGCATCCGGACTCCGCGATCCTGCTCATCTCCCAGGCGAGATCGACCGAGGCCTCCCACCTCGAGATCGAGCGGGCGGCCTCCGGGCCGATGCCGGGCACCGCGAGCAGCTGGGCCTCCGTGGCGCGCAGGATGGCCCGAGGATCACCAAAGTGATCCATCAGATGCCGCAGGCGCACGGGGCCCACGTGCGGAACCATGTTGAGCGCGACAAGCGCTTCCCGAACCTCCATGTGACTCGCTTATCCGAGAGCGAGGCGGGAGGCAACGGCGAACGCGATCCGTCATTCCGCCGCCGCGGGAATGCGCGGTCACGCGACGCGCCGGCGCGGGCCGCGCCCCGCCGCTTCAGAGGAGGTTGGCGGCCAGCTCCGCCAGCTCGGAGCGCTCGCCCTTCTCGAGATGCACGTGTGCCGCCAGCGGCTGCCCGCGGAAACGGTCCACGAGATACACAAATCCGTTCGAGCTCGCGTCCACGTACGGATTGTCGATCTGCCAGGGGTCGCCGGTGAAGACAATCTTCGTGCCGGGACCGACCCGCGTCAGGATCGTCTTCACCTCGAGCGGCGTGAGGTTCTGCGCCTCGTCGATGATCATGTACTGATGCGGGATGCTGCGTCCGCGGATGTAGCTCAGCGCCTCGACCACGATCGTGCCGTTGCGCATCAGGTCCGCGCTGCGGCGGCTTTCCTGTCCCATGTTGAGGTCGCTCAGGAGTTCGAGCGCGTCGTGGATCGGCTGCATCCACGGGGCGAGCTTTTCCTCCAGGGAGCCGGGCAGGAAACCGATCTCGCGTCCCATCGACACCGTCGGGCGCGCGACGAGCACGCGCCGGAAATCGCGATCGACCGTGGTTCGCCTCAGTCCCGCCGCGAGCGCGAGCAGAGTCTTGCCGGTGCCCGCCTTGCCCATGAGCGTCACGAGCCTGATGCGGTCATCGAGCAGGGCATCAAACGCGAAATGCTGTTCCCGATTCCGCGGGCGAATGCCCCACACGCCTTCGCGGGAGTCCACGAGCGGCATGAGCCGGCGCGCGGTCGCATCGGCCCGGGCGAGGAGGCTCCGTTTCGGATGGGTGGCGTCCACCAGCGTGAAGTATTCATTCGGCGAGTAGCGTGCGTCTTCGGGGAGCGGCATGCCCCCGTTCGCCTTGAAGGCCGCGAGCGCCTCCGGGGGGACGACCTTCTCGACGATGCCGCTGTAGAGCTCCGACAACTGCACGCGGTCGGTCTCGTAGTCCTCGGCGGTCAGTCCCAGCGTGTCGGCCTTCAGCCGGAGATTGATGTCCTTGGTGACGACGACCAGCGGCAGGTCCGGCTCCGCGCTGCGGACACTCAGGGCCCGGCTCAGGATCCGGTTGTCCACGCTGCGGACGGCCGCGCCATTCCCGTTGGAGGCCGGCGCGGGTCGCTCGAACACGATGCGAACCGTCCCTCCGCCGGGGAGCCGGATGCCGTCGCTCAGGTGCCCGCGAGAACGCCACTCATCGAGCATCCGGGACACGGTGCGCGCGTTTCGGCCCAGTTCGCTCGACTCGCGTTTGAATCGGTCGATCTCCTCGATGACCTCGATCGGGATGAGAACGTGGTTGTCCTGAAAACTGACGAGGGCGTTCGGATCGTGGAGGAGTACGTTCGTGTCGAGGAGGTAGTTCTTTTTCACGCGATGGACGTCTTCTTCAGCGCCGCCATCCGGCCATGCCAGTCGCGAAGCCGCGCGTGCGCCGCCGGCAGTTCGTAATGTCCGGAGTACAGAAAGTTCCCCAGCATTCCGAACAGGCAGAAATCCACAAACTGCGGCCGGTCGGTGAGCAGGTAGGGTCGGCCCGTCAGCATCCGTTCCACCGGGGAGAGCAACCGCTCGAGCCGTTCCAGAAGCTCCCCCTGCCGCGCACGCCACTCCTCGATGCAGCCCCGCCCGAACTTGCGTTCCTTGTGCCGGACGAAGCCCGCGTGCTGCGAGGCCGGAACGAACTCCTTCCAGTGGATGTCGTTCAGCCTGAACGTGACGTCCTCGATGTCGTTCTCGAAGTACCGCCACAGGATCTCCTGCAGGCCGTCCCATTCCCGGGCGAACAGCCCGATCGAGTACCGGCTGTCGAGATACTTGGCGATCACCTGTGTGTCCGGCCCGGTCTCGAAGACGACCTGCCGCCCGTCCTTGATGACGGGCACCTGGTAGTATCTCCCCTTCGTCAGCTTCCACAGCCCTTCGCGGTCGCTCATGGAGACTTCCACGGTCCGAAAGGGTATTCCCGCGTACTCGAGGATCCGGCGCTGCACGATGCAGAAGGGGCTCCAGTCGAGTTGATACAGTTGAATCATGAGAACCGGTCAGCCGCAGCCCATCATCCACGACTGGACTGCCACTCGAGGGGGGCACGTCCCAGGCTTCTTCAACGATGGACGCAGCCTAGAAACCGACACCCCGGCCACTCAAGAGAAAACCCCCGCGCGGCTCCGCGAAGCCTCCTCCCGGGCCGTCCTCGGCCGGCCGGCGCGCTTCCACAGTCCAGCCCGATTCCGCACGCTGTGGCTGCGCGCCGCAACGACGAATGAACCCCACAGCCCGCCTCATGGTCATCAGTGACATCCATTACGCCGGCCCCGCCGAACGCGCCCGGCGCGGATGGGAGTCCCGCGCCATCCGCCAGCCCGTGCTCCGGCTCATCGCCGCCGCCTACCGGCACGTCCTCTGGCTGGCGGATCCGACGGCGCACAATCCCAAGCTCGACCAGCTCATCGCCGCCGCGCGCTCCCCGGACCTGGTCGTCCTCAACGGCGACCTCTCCTGCGACAGCGCCTTCATTGGCGTCGCGGACGACGCGGCGTTCGAAAGCGCCGTCCAGTGTCTCGAACGCCTCCGGGCGGCGTTCGGCGCCCGCCTCCTCGTCACGATCGGCGACCATGAGCTCGGCAAGATGAGCCTCTTCGGAGGAGCGGGCGGCCCCCGGCTCGCGAGCTGGCACCGGACCATCCGCGAACTCGGCGTTCAGCCCTTCTGGCAACGCGACTGGCAGGACCGGACACTCATCGGCGTCTGTTCCACGCTCCTGGCCCTCCCCGCGTTCGCCCCCGAGCTTCTCGAATCGGAACGCGAGGAATGGAACCGTCTCCGGGAAGAGCACCTTGCCGGGGTCCGCGACGCATTTGAGCGCCTGGCCGCCGAGGCGCGCGTCCTCCTCTTCTGCCACGATCCCACCGCCCTGCCGTTCCTTGCCGCCGAACCCGCCGTTCACGCCCGGCTGCATCAGATCGAGCGAACCGTCATCGGCCACCTGCATTCGGAGCTCATCCTGCGCACCGGCCGCCTCCTCTCCGGGATGCCACAGCTCGCGGGGTGCGGGGTGACCGTGCGGCGCCTCAGCGGAGCCCTGCGGCGCGCCCGGAACTGGAGCCGGTTCAACGTGGTCCTGTGCCCGTCCCCTCCCGGCATCCAGCTCCTCAGGGACGGAGGCTGGCTCGAGCTCGAGCGGGACGGCGATCGCCTCGCGATCCAGCGGCGGCGCATCCGCTGGTGACGACCGCCGGCCCGCGATGGACCCCGCTCGTGCCGCACCCGACGGCGACGCTCGGCCCGCCCCGTCGCGACGCTCAGGCGCTGACCGCCGCGCGGGTCCTCGACGCCATCGCCGCGCGATAGAGCGCCTCGAAGTCCGCGGCCGTGATCGGACGTGGATTGAAGTTCGCGGTCCACTGCCGGGCCGCCTCCTCCGCCATCGTCGGGATCATGTCCTCCCGCACGCCCTCGGCGGAAAGTCCTGACGGAATCCCCGCCACATCCAGCAGCCGTTCGAGGTGGTTGACGAGAGCCTCCACCGCCTGCTCGAGGCCGTCGCTCACACAGGCGAGCTCGGGCGCGGAAGCCAGCTCGGCATATGCGA
This sequence comes from uncultured Verrucomicrobiota bacterium, assembly GCA_964389135.1. Lineage (GTDB taxonomy): Bacteria > Verrucomicrobiota > Verrucomicrobiia > Limisphaerales > CAIMTB01 > CAIMTB01. The sequence goes on from CAYMDA010000001.1 coordinate 276,825, forward strand.
ATCGGACGTCGGGATCCACGGCATTGAAGCGCACCACATGGGGCAGCATCACGCCGACCGCGACGCCATGCACGACCCCGAAGTGCGCCGTGAGCGGGTTCGCGGCGGAATGGGCGGCGCCGAGCATGCTCAGCTCGATCGCAGTCCCCGCGAGCGCGGCGCCGAGCAGCATCCGGCCGCGCGCCTCGAGGTCCGCGGGGTTCGCGAGAACGCGCGGCAGGCTTGGCGCAAGCAGCCGGAACGCCTCATGGGAGTACATCATCGAGATCGCGTTGCGCCTGGACGAAACGGCGCTCTCCACCGCGTGCGCGATCGCGTCGATTCCCGTGTGCGCCGTCACGTGCCGGGGCTGCGAGACGGTGAGGCTCGGATCCAGGATGGCGACCCGCGCCGCCGCCTTCGTGTCCAGGCACGCCATCTTCATGTGGGTGTCGGCGTCGGCGATCAGGGCGGCGGACTGACACTCGCTTCCCGTGCCGGCGGTCGTGGGTATGGCCACGAAGGGAAGCATCGGAAGCCTCGCCTTGCCCACCCCCCAGTAGTCGCGCATGCGGCCGCCGTTCGTGTAGAGGAAGTTGCATCCCTTGGCCGTGTCCATCGCGCTGCCGCCCCCCAGGCCGACGAGCGCGTCCGGCCGGAACTCGCGCGCCATCTGGAGGCATTCGTCCACCGTCGTGGTGTCGGGGTTCTCCTTGGCACGGTCGAACACGCGGACCTCGGCCACATGCTCGAGGAGGTGATTGCGCACGCGTTCGGCGTGCCCGGCCTTCACGATGCCGGGATCGGTCACCAGGAGCACGCGGCGCGCGCCCAGTTCGGCCGTGAGCGCGCCCACCTTTGCCACGGCGCCATCGCCGAAAACGAGGCGGGTGCGGGGTTGCTTGTCGAAGGCGGCGAGATGCCAGTCGGGGGGAAGTCGCCGTTCGCCGTCCGGCGGTCTGGTCACGGAAGCTGAGGCCATGTTATCGCGGCCCGCGGCGGCTGCATCCACCGAGCGCCGCGTGCCGCCGAAAAGTGGCAAGCCCCGCGTCGCAAGCCAATCCCCGGAATGGCGAGGGGCGCGGGTTTCCGCGCCCCTCGTGTGCGGGAGTATGAAACGGAACGACGCCCGGCCCGGACGTCAGCCGAGAATGCGCCGGCCCTCGTCCAGGAAGATGCCCTTGAAGTTCATCTCGAGCGCCTGCGCGTTGGTCGCCTTGGCGAGCGCCTCCTTTTCCGTGATGCGCCGCGCCTTCACGAGGTTGAAGAGGGCCTGGTTGAAGCTCTGCATGCCGTCGTCGGTGCCCATCTCGATCGCGGCCGGCAGCTTGTCGAGGCGGTTCTCCTCGATGAGCTTTCGCACCGTGCTGTTGCTGATGAGAATCTCCATGGCCACGGTCACCCCCCCTTCCACCGTCTGGACCATGCGCTGGCAGATGACCGCCTGCAGGGTTCCCACGAGCTGGCGGCGAACCTGCTCACGGTCGTCGGCCTTGAAGAAGTCGAGGATGCGCGTGACGGACTGCGCGGCGGTGGTCGTGTGGAGCGTGGACAGCACAAGGTGCCCGGTGTCCGCGGCGCCGATGGCGGCCTGAAAGCTGATCGCGTCGCGCATCTCACCGATCATGATGATGTCGGGATCCTGGCGGAGGACGTACTTGAGGCCATCCTGGAATGACGGCGTGTCCAGGCCGATCTCACGCTGCTCGATCACCGACTGGTCGTCCTCGAAGACGTACTCGATGGGATCCTCGAGGGTGATGATGTGCTTCCGCGACGTGCGGTTGATGTGCTGCATCATCGCCGCGAGCGTCGTGGACTTGCCGCTGCCCGTCGCACCAGCCACCAGGACGATGCCGCGGGGCGCCTGCGCGATCTCCTTGAGCACCGGGAGCAGGCCGAGATCGTCGAACTCGGGAATGGTCGCCTTCACGTAGCGCATCGCGAAACACATCGATCCGCGCTGCTGGAAGACGTTGGTGCGGAAACGGCCGATCCCCGGCACGTAATACGAGAAGTCCACCTCGCGCTTCTCCTCGAGCTGGGCCTTCCCGTGCCGGGGAACAATGCTTTCGACAAGACTGTTGATCCACTCCTCGGTCGGTGTGGGAGCCTCGATCGGAACCAGTTCGCCCTTGATGCGGAACACCACGGGCGTTCCGACCTTCATGTGCACGTCCGATGCGCCGCCGTCCACGGCGGTCTTCAGGATACGATGAAACAGTTCCATACAAAAAGGGCACGACACCCGGGACGCGGCTCGCGGCCGGATCGCGGTACTGGAAGTCAGCCGAGGTGCGAGAGTGCGAGCGACTCGAGTCTCGCCTGAAGCTGCGGGGTCAGTCCAAGGAAGAGCAGGGACACCTGATAACCCGTGTGGCGGCTTCCGCGGCAGTCCACCACCACCCCGCGGCACGTGACGCGCCGCTTCTCGACCGAGGACTCGATCGCGACGGTCAGCTCGGTCCACGGCGTCAGCGCCCGTGCCGAAAGGAATTCGATTCCGTTCTTCCGAATGGTGATCGAGCGCGCGGAGAGACTCAGGATGCTGGCGGACGCCTCGGGGGCGGGGGAGGACGCGGCCGGTGCCGAAGACGACGAAGCTGCGGGCTGAACGGAACGAGTGGCGGGACGTCTGTCGGCTCGGGCGGCGCTCATAAACTCCGAGACGACGCTACCACACGAGGTCCCAACGTCAACGAACGCCGGCCTTCCGGCTGGCGGCAATCGCGCCTCCGAGGCGAGCTCACCATTCGATCACGGCCGCTCCCCAGGTCAGCCCGGCCCCGAAAACGGTCATCAGGAGCAGGTCCCCGCGCCGGATCCGACCGCTCCGAACCGCCTCGTCCAGCGCGATCACGACCGATGCGGCCGAGGTGTTGCCGTATCGGTCCACGTTCACGAACACCTGTTCCGGATGCGCGCCGAGGCGATCCGACACGGCCTCGATGATCCGCCGGTTCGCCTGGTGGGGAATGATGCACGCGATGCGATCCACCGTCAGTTCGCACCGATGCAAGGCCTCCTGCGCCGCCTTGCACATCGCCATCACCGCGTTCTTGAAGGTCTCGCGGCCGTCCATGCGCAGGTAATGAAGCCGCGAGGTGACGGATTCCACGGTGGCCGGCACGCGGCTTCCGCCGCCGGGCATCGTGAGAAGATCCGCCTTGCCGCCGTCGGAACCCATGCACGCCGTGAGCAGACCATGGGACCTCGGCCGGTTCTGGAGCACCACGGCGCCGGCGCCGTCCCCGAACAGCACGCACGTGTTCCGGTCCGTCCAGTCGATGATCGCCGACAGCTTCTCCGCGCCGATCACAAGCACCGTGTCGTACGTGCAGGACATGACGAACTGCTGCCCGACCTCCAGTGCGAAAATGAAACCCGAGCACGCCGCCTCCACGTCAAACGCGGCGGCGCGAAACGCGCCGATCTTGTGCTGGACGAGACACGCCACGGACGGGAACAGCATGTCCGGCGTGATGGTCGCCACGATGATGAGGTCCACGTCCGCGGGCGAGAGGCCCGCCGACTCGAGCGCCCGCATCGCCGCCTTCGCGGCGAGGTCGGACGTCGCCTCGTCCGCCGCGGCGATCCGCCGCTCGCGGATCCCGGTGCGGGTGCGGATCCACTCGTCCGTCGTGTCAACCATCCGCTCGAGATCCGCGTTCGTCAGCACCCTTTCCGGCACGTACGATCCGACGCCGGTGATGGAACAGGTGCGCGCCCGAAATCCGTGACGCGCCCTCGGGTTGCAGAAGCTCACAGCAGGTAATTCGCTCATGCGGAGACGGACGCGCTCATTCTTGCCCCTCCCCGCAGGCGATCCTCGGCTTCGGCAACCTTCCGGGCGATCGTTTCGTTGATGTGATGCTGGAACGCCTCGGTGGCGAGGCGCACTCCGTTCCGAATTGCGCGCTCCGTCGAGGAGGCGTGCGACTTGAAGACCACGCCGTTCAATCCGAGCAGCGGTGCGCTTCCGTACATGTCCGGGTCCATGCGTCCCCGAATGGACCGGAACGCTCCCCGCGCCAGCCAGGCGCCAAGGCGGCGCCACGGAGTGGCCGTCAGCTCCCGCTTCAGAAGACGGAACATTCCCTTGGCCAGGCTCTCGGCGGTCTTGAGCGTGATGTTTCCGACGAACCCGTCGCAGATCACCACGTCCACCCGACCCGCGAAGAGGTCGTGGCCCTCCACATTCCCGACGAAGTTCAGGTCCAGCTGGCGGCAGAGACCGTAAGCCTCCCGCGTCAGCTCGTTGCCCTTGGATTCCTCGGTTCCATTGCAGAGAAGTCCCACGCGCGGTTCCTTGTAGCCCAGAACCTCCGTCGAGTACACCGATCCCATGATGGCATAGTGCACAAGGTGCATCGGCTTCGACTCGACATTCGCGCCGGCGTCCAGCAGCACGAACTCGTTCTCGGGCGTCGGGATCACCGTCGCGATTCCGGGGCGATCCACCCCGGGCAGCCGCCGGAGCTTCACAAGCGAGGCCGCGAGCAACCCGCCCGTGTTCCCGCAGGACAGCACGGCGTCCGCCTCGCCCCTGGCGACCAGTTCGATCGCGCGCGCCATCGAGGAATCCTTCCTGCGCCGGAGCACGTCGCTGGGCTTGTCCTCCATGGAGACGACGTCCGATGCATGCAGCACTCGAACCCGTTCCTGGTCCGCGGAGATCCCGGAAAGCTTCTCCCGGATCTCGGTCTCATTGCCGACGAGGATCAGCTCACGGATGCTGCTCGGCCCGGCTTCCACGTCCTCCAGCGCGGCCACCGCTCCGGCCACCACCACGCCGGATCCGTGATCACCGCCCATCACGTCCACCGCGAGGCGCATAAACGAAAGGCGCGGATCCGCCTCCCGGGCGTCCGCGCCTGACCTTCTCGATGCCTCAGGCGTAGGGCTGCACCGTCGTCACCTGCCGCCCCTTGTAGTACCCGCACTGCGGGCAGACACGGTGCGAAACGTACGGCGCGCTGCACTGCGGGCACGAATTCAACTGCGGCAGGTTCAGCACGCTGTTGTACGCCCGCCGCATCCGCTGACGGCTGCGCGACGGCTTTCTCTTGGGGACTCCCATAAAATCAATTCAACGATCGAGTTTGAGCGTATCGAGTATGCTCCACGCAGAAGACACCGGGCGTCCCTCATCAAGAGCACCGTCCGGCCGGCTCGATTCCGAGGAGTGCATCGGCAACCCCTCGCAGTCCGTACTGCACACGGGGTGCTGCGGAAGCCCGAGCAGACTATCCTCCCGGATCTGGGGCGTCAAGTCCACCGCCTCGTTCACAATCGGCGCCGCCTCCTCCCCTTCCAGCGCCACAAGCGCCGTCCACGGATCGATCCGGAGCGCGTGCCGGAAACCCTTCAAACATCGCACGCACTGGCATTGGAACTCCGCCTCGAGCGCGCCCTCAACCAGCACCTCGGCTCCCACCAGCGTCGCCGTGAAATCGTAGTGCACCGGCCCCGGAGCCTCGATGCAGGGGTCCAGCGTCTCGAGCGCCAACTCGCCCGCCGACACGTGGCCCGTCATCCGAACCGGGCCATGGTGCAGGGCCGCAAGGGGAACCAGTAATGACATGGCTTCAATGGGGTGGAGGTACAAGGCGGCTCTTCAACGCCTCCAGCACCGGCTGGGGCACGAACTCCGCCACATCACCCCCCAATGTAGCGATCTCCTTCACGAGGCGCGAACTGAGAAATGTGTAGCTCTCCCGCGGCATCATAAAGATGGTCTCCACCTCCTCGCTCAGCTTTCGGTTCATCAGCGCGAGCTGGAACTCGAACTCGAAGTCCGACACCGCCCGGAGCCCGCGCACCACCGCGTGCGCGCCGCGCTCCCGGGCATACTCCACCAGCAGCCCCGTGAACGCATCCGCCTCGACATTGCCCAGGTGCGCCACCGACCGGCGGACCAGCTCCAGGCGCTCCTCGAGATTGAAAAGCGGCGACTTCTTCTCGCTGCGGGCGACCGCCACCACCACACGGTCAAACAGCTTCGCCGCACGCTGGATCACATCCAGATGACCCTTGGTGATGGGATCAAAACTGCCGGGACAGATCGCGATGCGCATCGCGTGACTCAAGTTTGCCGGGCGCCCACCGCGGAACCGGATTGCCTGTCGCGGATCCTCCGGGGGACCCGCGCCCGCGCGATTCCCCTCCTCAGAACGAAAGGCCCGGAGCCATGCGGCTCCGGGTCCTTCGCTTGGCCAATCCCTCCCGCGGTCCGCAAACCGCGGTGTCAGAGGCCGGCCATCAATTCGGTTCTTCGGGTCCGGCCAGGACTCCGGTCCGTTCCGATTACAGGTCCGGCCCGTTCGGCACCTCCGGCGCCTCCTCGCCAGGAATTCCCCGGGAGATCAGCGTATCCGAGGGCACGACCGGCAGCACCGCGCGGTTCAGGAACGTCCGGCTGTCCACGATGATCGGCTCGAGTCCGGGCAGCGCCACGATCCCCGGAATCGAGGAGGCGGAACCACCGACCTCGCCGAGCTGCTGCTCGGTCGCGGGCGTCACCACGCCGCTCACGGGGCTGAACGCCTCGGCGGCATTCACCACCCGCGTGATCGCCGTGCCGTCCGCCTGGTATGCCACCACCACCACGGAACCTTCCGCGACCACGACCTCGCCCTCCGCCGTGATGTCATACCGCGTCCCACGAACAGCGGCGACCACCTTCGGCGTCTTCACCTCGTACTTCGAGGCGGCCGAAAGCTTCTTCACATGGCCCAGCAGGCGGCCCTCGCGGAGATCGATCTCGGTGTTGACGATCGTCTCGATTCCGGTCTGCTCGTAGGTCAGCGCCGTGAACGCCACCGTCGTCTCAGGCATCACTCGCAGCAGCGAGCCATTGCGTCCGAGATCGAGATCGGCCACCGCCCCGTCGGTCGTGCGGACGATTGCGCCCTCGCGCAGGCTCTCGCCCCGCTTCAGCGAGGTCCAGGTCGCCCCGTCCATCGACACTTCGGCCGAGCCGTGAACAGCCACCACTTTCGCCGATCCCTGCTCGACGGCGGCCTGGGCGGATGCGGTCAGCGCAACCACCGCGGCGCCAACCGTGACGCGCACAATCGACAGACCCAACGTGCGAAATGAATTCATAGCTGTGCTCCTAAAGTTGCGATTCGTGATCCAGCGGAAGCGACTCTAGAAACCAACCCCCAAGTGTCAATGCCATTGTTCCCTCCTGCTTGAATTCCAAGCGGATACCTCAAGTTCGTTCCGGCGCCCTCCCGCGCCTTCCCCCGCCGGCCTCCTCCCGATACCTTCTCCCCGTGCGTTCGGCCGTCCATTGGCAGAGGGAACCCACCCTCCGTTTTCTCGCCATGATCCCCGTGGCGATGGGTGCCAGCATGGTCGCCATGGAACTCGCCGCGCGCGCCGGCGGCGTGGCGGACACGACCCGCCCGGCATGGCTGCTCGCCCTCGGAACCGGCCTGCTCCACCTCATCGGCCTTGCCCTGGTCCATGTTCTGGTCCGCGCCCATGAGCGTTCCTGGCGCGAGGCATTCGGGTTCTTCGGGCCCGGATGGAGACGTCACTGGCTCCTCGCGGCCCTCCTGACGGGCCCCGCTCTCCTGGTGGCGTGGAGCCTTCATCACGGCTCCTCGTGGGTCCTCGAGCGCCTCCATCTCACGCCCGAACCGCAAACCGCCGTCGAGGCCGTCCGCCTCGCCTCCCGCGCATGGGAGCGCGTCCTGCTCTTCGGCTTCGCCGTCCTCACCGCGCCCGTTCTCGAGGAACTCCTCTTCCGCGGCATCCTCTGGCCCATGGCTCGCGACCGCGGCTACCGATGGATCGGCGCCATCGCCGTCTCCGCCCTGTTCGCGCTCATTCATCTCAACACCGCGGCATTCCTCTCCATCTGGTTCCTGGGCCTGTTCTGGACATGGCTCTATGAAGTGTCCGGCGACCTGACCGCCCCGATCCTCAGCCACGCCCTCTTCAACGCCACGAACGTGATCTGGCTGATCCTCGTGGAAGGACGCCCCTGACCACGCCCCGCGCCGCACCACCGCAAGCCCCTTTCCATTCTTCATGCCCCTCCCCGAATTCGAACTGATCGCGCGCCTCACCCGCGACCTGCCCTCGAACGATTCCGTCATCGCGGGGCCGGGAGACGATTGCGCCCTCCTCGACGTCGGCATTCCCGATCGATACCTCGTCTTCAAGACGGACTCCGTGCTCGAAGGAGTCCATTTCACGCCCGACACCGAACCGGAGCGCGTCGGACACAAGGCACTCGGCCGGGTGCTCAGCGATTTCGCCGCGGCCGCGGCCGAACCGCGCGCGGCGCTGATCACGCTCGGGCTCGCGCGGAATTACGCCGTCGAATGGGCCGATTCCGTCTATCAGGGACTCAAGGCGCTGGCGGCGCGCTGGCAGGTCGCCATCGTCGGAGGGGAGACCACGGTCTCGCCGGGCGGCGCGCTCCTGTCCGTATCCGCCGTCGGCACCGTGTCGCGGCAGCGGATTGTCCGGCGCTCCGGCGCCCGCCCGGGCGACGCGATCTTCGTCTCCGGCACCCTCGGCGGATCCATGACGGGTCGCCACCTCGACTTCGAGCCACGTCTCGCGGAAGCCCGCTGGCTCGCGGAAGCCTTCCTGCCGCACGCCATGATCGATCTCAGCGACGGCCTCGCCTCCGATCTCCGGCACGTGCTCCAGGCGAGCGGCGTCGGGGCCGAACTCCTCATCGACGCCCTGCCCGTGAGTCGCGCAGCACGGGAGCGGGCGCGTTCCGGGAACGGCGGAAAGAGCGCATGGCTCGCCGCGCTGACGGACGGGGAGGACTTCGAGCTGCTCTTCACCGTGCCCAGCCGCAGCGCTGTGCCCGTCCTCGACGGATGGAAGGCACGCTTCCCGGACGTCCCCCTCGCGTGCATCGGACGAATCACCGACAACCCCGGCCTGCGCCTCCGGGATCGCCGGGGCGTCCACGAGTTCCCGGAACATGGCTACACTCACTTCGCGTAGTCCCGCGGAAACCGAGCGCATCGGGGAACAGTTCGGGCGCGCCGCGGCCCCGGGATGGGTCATCGGAATCACCGGCGGCCTCGGCGCCGGCAAGACCTGCCTCGTCCGTGGCATCGCGCGCGCCCTCAAGGTGCCCGAACGCGTTCAGTCCCCGACCTTCGCCCTCGTGCACGAGTACCGCGGCGGGATCGTGCCGCTGTATCACCTCGACCTCTACCGCCTCGACACCGCCGAGCAGATCATCGCCGCCGGCCTGGACGATTATCTCGACCCCCGCGAGGGCATCACGGTGGTCGAATGGTACGATCGGTGGACCGGCCCTCCACCGCCGCGTCTCCATGCCATTCGCATCGAGGACGCCGGCCCCGAAGAACGCCTCATCCACCACCATGCTCCTCGCCCTTGATTGCTCCAGCAGCCGCCGCTCCGTCGCCCTCGCGCGCCACGGGACGATCGCCGGCGAGCTGTCTCAGTCCGCCCCCGGCTCGAGCGTCCTCGCCATGGCGGACGAGCTCTTCAGTCTCGCCGGCGTCGGCCGCGACGCGATCCAGACCCTCGTCGTCGGCCTGGGACCGGGGTCCTACACCGGGATCCGGGCGGCGATCGCCGTCGCCCAGGGATGGCATCTTGCCACCCGCGTCCGCCTGCTCGGCATCTCCTCCGCGGATGCATGCGCCGTGCGCGCCCGGCACCTCGGTCATCGCGGACGCACCGCCGTCGTCATCGACGCCCAGCGCGGCGAGTTCTACTGCGCGGAGTTTGATCTTCTCCACGACCGCTGCATGCCGCTGCGCCCCATCCGGCTCGTCTCCCGGGACGAGATCCATGCCCTTGCCCGCGAAGGCGTTCTGATCGCGGGACCCGACGTGGCTTCCTTCGGCGCGAGGGCACGCGCCATTTTCCCGGAGGCTTCCGCGCTAGCCCTGATCGCGATGGACCATCTTGATTCCGCTGCTTCGGAGTCCGCGCCCTGCGGAGCCGCGACGGTCGCGCACCTCGAACCCATCTACCTGCGCCCCGTCTCCTTCACCAGGGCAACGCCTCCCCCGGCTCCGCCTGCGGCGCCGGCGTGAGGGACTCCGAGGGATCCAGCGCCCCGCCCGGGTCGGCCCGAAGCCGACGCATCAGCCAGCGCAGATGATCGTCGATGTACCGCTGAAACTCGGGGCCGAAGAACGACATGGTCCGCGTCTCGTAGGTCTTCAGACCATAGTATTCCGCCGGCACGATGTACCCCGTGTAGTCGCCGTTGAAGCTCGTCACGGCTGCGTGCCATCCCACGCCGCGCGCCTCCTCCTTCAGGAGCACGGCGAGTTCCCCGCTGTAATCGCCCGGCGTCGAAAACCAGACGGCATCCCCCAGGCGAAGCGCCTGCACCCAGCTTTCCGTCCGCGTTCTCAGCAGCCGGCGCGACACCCACGGGCGCAACCGCAGCCCCTCCGTCACGCGCGCCTGAAGCTCGGGCAGGGGAAAACGGAACGTCGCCACGCCGAACCCGATCCGGTTGGTCCAGCCCTGCGCGCCCGCGATGGCGTCGAACGTGCGCGCGGCCAGCGTCTCTCCCATCATCCGCACGCCTGCCATGCCGCGTTCGGGTGCGCGGGGCGCATGACTTCCCATCGATCCTCCGAGGAACATCGCGATGCCCCCCGTCCGTTCCTCCACTTCCCTCTGCCACACGCCCGGGTACTCGGCGCTGAACTGCATGAAACTTCCGGACAGCACCGTCGGATGGGCGGAGAAGCTCCCGACCACGCCGAAATCGCCGTCCGCCTGCCGCGCCAGAAGCAGGTTGAACTCGGGATCGACCACGGCGCCGTCTCCCATCAGGCGGTTTCGCACGAGATCGTCGGCCACGAACCCGGCGCGAACGAACTCAGCCGGGGTGAGATCCTCGATCGCCCGGGTCGCGGCGGCCGCCATCTGCCCGGCAAGCCATTCGCGCACGCCCGGCGTGAACGGGCCGGCGAAGATCTCCCCGACCGGTCCTTGAGCCCAGCCGCCGGGTCCGCAGTGCGTGTGGGTCGCCCCAAAGTAGATGTGTCCGCCGGGAACTCCCGTCGCGTCGTGAACGGCCGCCTGCACGAGTTCGCAAACCTCCCTGGGCACGATGAGCAGGTCCGCCGAAAGCACGATCCCGGTTCGACCGGCTGCCGAAAACGCGATGGCTTTCGCCCACAACGGATCGTGCACACCCGTCGCGGGCGCTCCCCGGCGGTCACCATATCCGGCCAGGGGGAGCCACTCCGATTCCGTGAGCTCTGGCGCCCCGCGTTCAGGCGTGATCAAGGCCCTGCCGAAGCCGGCCCTCAGTTCGCCGACCACGACCGCGGCGTTCGACGCGGCCTCCATCCGCTCACGGCGCTCGATGGCTTCCCTGCCCCAGCCCTGCTGGCGCCAGGGTCTCCGATCCACCGTCGTCACCAGGCCGACCAGAACGAAGGCCAGCAGGAGCAGGGCTCCCGTCAGCGCACCGCGCCATGTCATTCGCCCCCGCATGCCCCATTGCAACCCGCCCCCGGCGACGGCAGCAAGCGGTCGAGAATGCCGCCGCCGGACCATGGCGCTTCCCCTGCCGGAAAGGACCCGAGATGCTGCCCGGACAACGCTGGATCATGAACCAAGTCCCGTTCCACGAGGCGATGTCGCCGGCGTCGCCCGCCATCCCGAAAGCCGCCTTGTCCGTCTTTGACTGGCCTCAGCACGATCGGAATCGCCCGGGGCCGCCCGTCGTCCGACCGGGTGGCTTCAGCACGCAGGAGCGGCCGGGGCACCCGCCCTCCGACGCCGTCGTCCTGTTCGACGGCACCTCGCTGGACGCATGGGCGGCGCCCGAGGGCTCGCCAGCCCCGTGGCGCGTGACCGGGGGATGGCTCGAATGCATCGCGGGCGCCGGCAACATCCGCACGATCCAGGCATTCGGCGACTGTCAATTGCACCTGGAGTGGGCCGCGCCGAACCCGCCCGACGGCACCGGCCAGGCCCGCGGTAACAGCGGCGTCTTCCTCATGGGGCTGTACGAGATCCAGATTCTCGACTCGTACGAGAACCCCACGTACGCCGACGGCTGCGCCGGCGCCGTGTATGGACAGCACCCTCCGCTGGCCAACGCCTCCCTGCCTCCGGGCGGGTGGCAGTCCTACGACATCCTGTTCGCCCGGCCGCGCTTCCATCCCGACGGCCGCCTGCACGCGCCCGCTCGTCTCACCGTGTTCCACAACGGCATCGTCGTGCAGAACCACGTCGAGCTGGTCGGACCCACCGGATGGCTCCTGCGCGAACCGTACCGTCCCCATCCGGACAAGCTCCCGCTCGCGCTCCAGGACCACGGGAGCCCCGTGCGTTTCCGGAACATCTGGATTCGTGAACTTGATTCCGACGCACGGGATCCGGAGTTCCTTTACGGACACGACACGCTGGACCGCCTGACCGGCCGGTATCAGGCCGACGGGGACCTCTCCATCCGGATCACGCGCGACGGAGACCACCTTCACGCCGCGATCACCCTGCCCGGAAAGACGATCCCCTTCCCGCTCCACGCCGCCTCGCCCTTGGAGTTCTACGCCCGCTCCTTCGACGGACGCCTCGCCTTTCAAGACGGCCCAGACGGACATGTTGATTCCCTCGTGTTTCGCCTCGCCGGACAGGACCGCGTCGCCCGGCGCGTGCCGTTTCTGCAGACGGCCCCGTCCGCTGCTTGCAGCGGCAAAGCGGATTCCAATTGTCCGCCGCAGCATTGACACCCATCCGACCGGGCCCCTAGCCTGACGGGGTTTCACAGAGCCAACTCGCATGCTACGCATCTTCCTCATCCTGTCGCTCGCCGTGGCCCTGGCCGGTGTCGGGTTCTCCTTCGTGCTCCGGGACAAGGTGGTCGCGCTCTCGGAGCAGCGTGACACCTACGCGATGGAGCGAGATCAGGCCATCAGCGAATCCAACCGCGCGCAACAGGCCGAGCGCGAGGCCCGGGCCGCCGAAGCCGCCGCTCAGGAGCTTCTCGAGTCCACGCAGATCGAGCTCACCAACGCCAACACCCGGCTCGGCGAACTCGAGAACGAACTCACCGCCCGCTCCCAGGAGCTGGAGGAGACCCGCGTCGCGCGCGACACGGCCCAGCGCGAACTCGCCCGGTGGGAGGCTCTCAACATCCGCCCGAACGAGATCGCCGCCCTCCAGGCCGAAGCCCGCCGTCTCCAGCAGGAGCGCGACGCCTTCGCCGAGGAAAAGCGCGTCATGGGCCGCGAAATCGCCCGCCTCACCGAGGAACTTCAGCTTTACCGGGGCGAGATCACCGAGGTCCAGATGCCGGACGTCCGCGGCCAGATCACCGGCGTGAATGCCGATTACCAGTTCGTCACGCTCGATCGCGGATCCGAGGATGGTCTCAAGCCGAGCGGCAAGATGATCGTCACCCGGGGCGGCGAGCTCATCGCGAAGGTCCAGCTCGTCCGGGTTGACCCGCGCACCGCCGTCGCCAATCTTCTCCCCGGCTGGGATCCCTCCGCAATCCGCGCGGGCGACCAAGTCCTGACGAGCTATGAAGCGCTTCCACGATAGGCGGCTGCTGTGCGGTCTTCTCGCGCTCCTCGTTGCGCAGTGGCTCACCGCATGCGCCACCAACGAAGAGCGTCTCTCGGAACGTCCATGGAATACGCCGCAAACCTGGGAGACGGGATTCCCCACAAGTCTCACCGAGGAGCGCCGCTGATCACCTGAACCTTGTGTTCCGGGTCGCCACGTCGCCGCACAGGATCGGCGTGCGACCAGAGGACCATGAAGGCTCGCCACGCCCGGAATCGGCGTGGCGAGCTTTCGTGTTTCCAACCCGGATGACGCCCCCGCCCGATCGCGGCGTCCGCGTGTCTCCGACGCGCCGCGTCTTCAGCGGTCACCGACAGGGCGCGCCGCGTCCCCGCGCCATGGAACGCCCGCTGATCCGACGGCGACGCGAGGCCCGTCATTCCTGCATGCAGGTCGCGTGAAGCATGGCCCGGGAAGTGCCGCGCGCCGCGGTCAATCCCGTGCTTCCGGCAGGTATGCCCCGCGTTCCCTGGCCCGACGGAGGTCGCGGCGCGCCCGATCCTCATCGCCGAGAAGCTGGTAGGCCGTCGCGCGTTCCAGCAGGAGCGCAGGGTCGGGAGCCGTGGAGGTCATGCGCGCCTCGAGCTCCTCGAGAGCGGCCCTTGCGTCCCCCTCCCCGCCAGCCTTGTCGCCGCGTGCCATGCGCACCTTCGCCCGCCGGAGCAGCCAGCTGCTCACCAGCCGGGAGGTCGCGATCTCCTCCTCGATCACCTTGAGCGCCGGGGCGTACTGACGGTCCGCGATCAGCGCGTCGACCCGCTCCGCGGTGAGCACGGCCGCGCCCGTCTCGCGAAGCCCGGCCTCCAGGCCGGCCACGCGCTCCTTCGTGAGGCCGAGAACGGACTGGAGTTCGCTGCGGAACAGGTACCAGTCCACGCTCCCCGGCCATGCCTCCAGCGCCGCATTCACGTCGGCCAGCGCCTGGGTGTAGGCCTTGCGCGCACGCAGGATCTCCGCGCGCGTCATCAGGAGCGCCGCACGCTCCCTCCCGCCCACGGACGCTTCCAGGCCCCGCGCAACGACTTCGAGCGCCTCGTTCGTCCTGCCCACCGAGAAGTAGGCCCGGCCCAGTTGCCCGCGGACCTCGGGCGAATCCGGCGCCAGCTGAAGCGCGCGCTCGAGGTCCCGCACGGCTTCCGGAGCCTTGCGGAGCACGAGATACTCGATCGCCCGCTGGAGCAGCAGGTCCGGCGATTCGCCGTGGATCGCGATCTCTTCCGTCAGCTCCTCGATCTCGTGCTCGGGACCGTCATGGGCTCGCGCCGCCAGGGGTCCGAGCAGCATCACGCCGGCAAGTCCCAGCGACATCCGCCTTGTCCACTGCGAGTGCTTCATGACGTCAGTCCTCGACAACCAGCACCGGATCCACTCGGAAATCGAGATCGTTCCCCGGCGCCGAATGCACTTCGATGGCCAGTACGTTCACACCATCACGGAACGCGCTGAAATCGCGCACTCCGAAGTACGCATCACCGGTCTCCTCCCTGCGGCGGATGTCCTGCGCGTTCCTGCCCGAGCTTCTTCCCACGCCCGAGCGCCCCAGCTCGCGGCCGTTGACGTATGCGATGAAGGCGTCGCGATAGTCCATCAGCAGGCCGACCTCCGTGAGCCGATCCTTCTGTTCGATCACGAACTCGTGGCGCAGGTACACCGAAGCCCGGGAACCCCGCAGACTTCCCAGGTCCGTTCCGAACTCGCCGTCGCCGAATCCCATGGCCGTCCGGCCCGTCTTCCACTGCGAATCGTCAAACTCGAGGCGGGTCCAGTCGCGGCCCCGGGGGTGTTCGCCGGCAAGGTAGCGCCACTCGGCGTGCCGCGGAATGAGGATCCGGTGATCGATCGCGGGCGTCGCCCGGCTGCGCACGGATCGCTCCGGCGGCTCATAGGCGGGCGGCCGCCATGGAAGGGCGATGCGCGCGTGTTGCACCGCGCCGCGCTTCACCATCGAGAACGTGTCCCGGATGGTCCCGTTCCGGTTGATCATGCGCGCCACCAGCGTGTCGCCGTACACATCCACCAGCACGGAGCCATGCTCCACGATCGTCCACCGCATCACGGGCGACGTTCCGCGCCGTCCGAGGCCGGTTCCGCCATGCCCCGCCACGACCTGCACCGTGCCCTCATGCGGATGAATGCCCTGGCTCTTCCGGTACGGCCCGTCGCCCGCGGGATCACCGTCGCCGTCGTCGAGCACCACGTTCTCCGAAACGGTCGGCGTCGCGTAGGCGCCATCGATCAGCATGGATCGTTCGTAGATGTGGGAATGACCGGTGAGCACAAGATCCACCCCGCCTGAGTCGATGATCGGCATGATGTACTCGCGCATTTCGATCAGGTCCCGCTCGCGGTCGCTGTCGTGCGAGCCCTTCGTGTACGGAGGGTGGTGCCAGAACGCGATGATCCAGTCCGCCCGGGTCTTCTCAAGATCCGCCTTCAGCCAGCGGGCCATCGCGGCCGTCGGACGGCGGTCAAGGTCGTGGGAATCAAGACAGACGAAATGAACGTTTCCGTGGTCGAACGAATAGTAGGCCTCCGTCCCTGAGGCCAGGCCCCCGGCCTCCCCGCGGGTCGGGACCACGTAGGCGTCGTAGTAGGGTCCCGTCCCCGTGGACCCGCGGGAGGTCGCCCCCTCGTGATTTCCCATGGTCGGCCAGCAGACCCACTGCCTCAGACTCGGGGCGTACATCTCGAAGAAGCGCGTCTGAAACTCCATGTCACGCCCCGTGCTGTAGGCCATGTCTCCGAGGTGCAGCCAGAAGTCGATGGGCCTGCCCTCGCGGGCGACGAGGTCGAGCATCGCCTGGTGCACGTCCGCCTGCGGCTGCCGGCCCGTCCCGCTGTCGCCGAGCGCCCAGAAGCGGATCGGCGTCACCGTCCCGGGCGGCGGTGGCGTCACGAATGTGTACGTTTCGTCCGCGGGCGTCAGCGGCTGCTCCCCGTCCATCACCATGTAGCGATACCTCGTCGACGGCTTCAGCCCCGACAACCGAGCCTCATACTGGAACGTGCCCACGGGCGCGCTGTGCAGCCGCGGCAGCCGCAGGTTCGCCTCCGTGCGAAGGGACTCCCAGCGTTCCGGAATCGGCTGTCCCGGCTCGCCGAGCGAAACCTTCACGACGATATCCTCCCCGGCCACGCGACGGTCGAGCTCGCCGTCCGCCGGACCGAATCTCACTCCCGGCGCAATGGGGCCGGCGGTCCTCCAGACGACATGAATCGATTCCGGTGTCGCCAGCTGCAGGTAGGGTTCACGGGTGAAGACTCCCGACGCGGCCGCCGCGCCCAACGCGCCCAGAAGCAGCACCATGAGCGCCGCGAGGGGTGGCAGCGCGCGTGATCGATCGAAGGGCATGCGGGCAGCGTCGGGAATCCGCCGGCACCCTGTCAAATCGCGATCACCTCACCGGAGCCATCGGAATGCGCTGGCCGACCCGCAAGCAGCGCCTTCCCGTCGCGGGGATATGAACGCCGTCCTGTCACTCGCCGGTGGTTGTTCCTTCCTCCGGTTCCTTCGAGCCGTAGGTTGCGAGCACAGCCAGCAGCGGCTCCACCATCGGCTCGAGATTGCCCAGCATCCGCCGTACATCCTCGCGCCGGACAAACTCCAGGATGTGACGGCGTTCGCCCTCCGCCGTGGCGCCACGGAACTCGGCCCGCACGTTCCCGCCCGTTCCGGCCTCAACGTCCGCGATCAGTGGTTCCGCCTCTGGCGAGTAATCGAACTGCGACAGGGAGATCCAGCGCACTTCCGGATTGTCGCGGGTGCGGTAGTCGATTCGCAGGCTCACCGGATCGTACACGATGCTCCAGACCGTCGAGCCTTCCTGGGCGACCTTTCGCAGCGAGTCGAATGCGTAAGCGCGGTCCGCTTCGGCCGACTCATGGCGAAAGGAGGCGGCGCATTGCGCGGCGCGCGCAAAGCGCGCGAGTGAACTCTCGTCGCCGGGGAGATCCATGGAGCCGCCGAAATGGCGCAGGGAATGGGCGAATTCCAGCGATTCACGGTAGGAACTGTTGGCGAGCGCCCGAAGTGGAAGCCTTTGTCCGGCGTGCACGACCAGCCTCCCCCGGATCATCTCGAACGTCGCGGCGGCGCCGGTGGCATCGGCAACGAGGTAATGGATGGCGGCGTTGACGGTGGGCCGCTCGATGCGCACGTCTCTGCTGCGTTGGATCACCTCCTCCACGGTCGCGCACGTGTCGAGATGGTATTGCATCCACTGGACCAGGTTGATGGCGGGCCGGTCATCACGCCGGGAGTATCGGGACTCCGGCAGCATCATGTTCTCGATGATCAGACCCTTCTCGTTCATGCCGCCCATGGGCAATTCACGGCAAAGCTGATTGAACGTGACGCTCCCGTAGCGGGCGACCCATTGCACGGGTCGCTCCGGCGGGATCACAAAGGCGGTCTTTGAGATACCGCGTCGATTGACGCAGACAAACCCGTCGCTCCAGAACCAGTCGAGATTGCGCGCGAACAGGACTGCGCCGTCGTCCCTGAGAACGAACGTGGTGCAGGCCGGACAGGCGTTGGGGACGGCCAGCAGGAGGGCCGTGACGAAGGAAGCCAACCAACGGCGCAGGGACGGAGCGCCGTCATGGCTGAGCCCGCTCCAAAGCTTCATGTTCCCACCCTGCTCCACCGCCGCACCCCGCACAACCGCATAGTGCGCCCCCCATCTCCCCCACCCGCAGCCAGACACCCCCAAGCCCGGTGCCAGACAATGTATCCACCCCGCGTCATGCGGGGTCAGACTATGTAATCGTGCCTGGATGCATTGTCTGACCCCATCTGACACCACCGAATACGTTGTCTGTCCCCGCGATGTGGCCCGGTGGACATCCTCTTGAAGGATAATGGCGCCCGGGCGCACGTCATCCACGGGCGCTGGTACTGGATCGATCCGAAGAATCGCACGCGTCCCCCGTCCGTCTCCCCTGCACGCGCGCTCAGAAGACCCGCCTTCGAAGAATCCCCGCCAATGCAGCCGCCCGGCGTCGATCATCGACGCCGTCGTCTCCTCCCCCCTGCCGTCCCCTCAGCCGATCGGCTGCCTGCGCAGATCCCGACACACCCG
>CAYMDA010000002.1:0-291042 GCA_964389135.1 uncultured Verrucomicrobiota bacterium
AGGTGGCCGATCGGATCATGGAGGCGATCGGGAAGCTGGAACGGCCCTGAACACTGCCGAGGGGCCGGCAGGCATGGCTTGCGCCGACGGGGGATTGCGGGAAGCTGTCGGCGCGATGCGATCACTGGTGTTGTGTCTTGCGGTGAGCTGCGCCGCCCTCGCCGCGCACGGAACCCGCATGCGGCCGCTGACAGTCGAGGAGCTGGCCCTTCAGGCCGACGCGGTCGTTCACGGCCGCGTCCGGAAAATCGAAACACGGCGTGATCCCGAGCGCCGGATCCACACCCGGGTGGAACTCGACGTCTTCGACGTGTGGAAAGGCTCCGGCACGGGGGAACCGTGGACCGTGGTCGTCGGAGGCGGCGTGCTCGGCGAGGAACGTGTCGCCGCGGAGGGACAGGCGACGTTCTCCCCCGGCGAGGAGGTGGTGCTGTACCTCGTGCGCAATCCGGCGGGCGAATGGGTCGTCGTCGGAATGGCGCAGGGCAAGTTCCGCGTGCTCGGAGAGGCCGGCGACCGGCGCGTGACCCACATCTTCTGGGGTGCGCCTGAGGAGGGCCCGCGCGCGGGGCGGACGGCCGCCCCATGGAGGCGGCCGCTGACACTCGTCGAGCTCCGGCGCCGAACACGGGAGGCCGCGCAGTGAGGACCGCGCTGCTCCTTGCGATCGCCGCGGCGGTTCTGCCGCACCGCGGCATGGCGTTCGTGTGGGACGTGAACGCCGCCGGTCAGGCGCGCCGGTGGATGCTGAATCCCCCCGATGCGCGGGTCCCGGTGACCGCCGTGAACCGGAACACGCGCGCGATCATCTACCATCTCGACGCGGAGGCATACTCGGGCGGCGAGGCCGCCGCCGCGGAACTCGACGCGATCCGCACGGCCTTCGACCAGTGGCAGGCGGTGACGAACGCCGCCCTCCGGTTCGAGGAGGGCCCCCTCGTGAACGGGACGACGGACATCGACAGCCAGGACGGGAGGAACACGTTCTTCTGGGCGAAGAGTCTCTTTGTCAACGGCGGCCGCGACAATCTCTCGGGTGTGCTCGCCCTCACCTATGTCGCCTCATTTCCCGACGGGAACGTGATCGCCGACGCGGACACCGTGTTCAACGGCGTGCAGTTCCGCTGGTTCACCGATTTCGAGAAATCGACGACGCAGGAGATCTTCGTGGAGGCGATCGCGCTGCACGAAATCGGCCACGCCCTCGGGCTGAGGCACTCGCCGGTGGGAGGTGCGACGATGCTGTTCCAGGGCGATCGCGGCGTGAATTCCCAGGTGGGACTCTCGGCGGATGAGTTCGCCGCCGCCCGGGCGCTCTATCCGCCCCCGACCGGAGCCGCGACCGGAACGATTCGCGGGGCGGTCCGGCTGGAGGGCACGCCCCTGCTCGGCGCTGCCGTCATGGCCGAGGACGCGTCCGGCAACCTCGCGGCGGGAACCGTGACGCGGCAGGACGGCACCTACTCGCTGCCCGGGCTGCTCCCCGGGGGGTACCGCGTGCGCGCCGTGCCGCTGGATCCGATGGGACAGGCGAATTACCTGATTCGCGGAACGGACATCGCGAGCGCGTACCAGTCGGCGCATACGAGCTTTCTGCCGACGGCGGACCAGGAGGTGACGCTCGCCGTGGCGGGGCAGGTCGTCGCGGACTTCCACGTCACCGGAGGCGTCCCGCTGCGCCTGGTGCGGGTGTTGATCCCGGCGGCGGATCTGTCCTCTCCCTCCTTCACGAGCAAGCCCGTGACGGTGACGCGCGGCGGTCCCGAGGTGTATCTGGGGGTGCTGGCCAGCGGCGCGCTCGAGGGCGACGTCAGCCTCACCGTCACCGGGGACGGTGTGCAGGTCGGGGAGACCGAGGTGCGACCGAACGCGCTGGGCGCCATGGCTCTCGCCGCGGCACGCGTCCGGGTGAGCGAGGACGCGACGCCGGGCCTGCGGAGCTTTCGCCTCCGGCGCGGCGCGGACGTGGCGTGGGTGAATGGCTTCCTCGAGGTGCGCCCGCCCATCCCGGACCTGAACTCCGATGGCCTGGACGACCGGTTCCAGCGTCGTTACTGGACGCGCTTCACGCGCCCGGAGGCCGGGCCGGATGCCGATCCGGACGGCGACGGGTTCACCAACGCGTGGGAGTACCAGACGGGGACGGACCCGACCGACCCGCTCTCGGCGCGGTTCGAGGTCGTGTCCGTGACCGTCACGGAGGCGGGCGCCCGGGTGCGCTCCCAGACGGCGCCGGGGAAGACCTTCCAGTTGTACAGCCGCGACACGGTGCCGGGAGCCGAGTGGAACGCGGTGGGCGCCCCGGTGGTGGCGACGGGAACGGAAACGGAGTTCGTGGATCCCACGGCGACGAACTCCGTCCGGTTCTACCGGGTGCGCCTGATGTGACGCGGCACCGCGGGCGCGCGGAGCCGGCCGCGGCGTGCGGCGGATCAGGCGCTGGAAACGACCGCGCGCATGTTGGCGAACAGGCTTCCCCCGGTGCCCGCGGCGATGGGCTTGCGGGCGCCGGCGTCCTCGTGCTCGACGAGGTGTTCCGGGAGCTCCTTGAGGAAGGACGACGGATGGGCGGGGAGGACCTGTCCGTAGCGCTTGCGGCCCTGGCAATGGGAGAGCGTGAGGGTCTTCATCGCGCGCGTGAGCGCGACGTAGAAGAGCCGGCGCTCCTCGTCGAGCGTGTTCTCCTCCTTGGAGCGGGCGTGGGGCAGGAGACCCTCCTCGAGGCCGATGATGTGCACATGGGGAAACTCGAGGCCCTTGCAGCTGTGCATGGTGATCAGCGTGACGACGTCGCCCGTGTCCTTGTCGGTGGAGTCGGATCGGTCGGTGTCGAGCGCGAGTGAGGAGAGCGCCTCGGCGAGGCGGTCCTGGGGCGGCAGGTGGTGCGGCGTTTCGGGGTCGTCGATGGTCTGGATCAGTTCCTTCAGGTTGCGGACCCGGTTCTCGGCGACCTCGACATTGCGTTCGGAGCGCCGCAGGTAATCCCAGTAGCCCGCCTCGTTGAGCACGTTCTCGGCCCAGGGGCCGAGGGGACGGTTCTGCGCGTCCTCGGTGAGGCGCTGGCGCATGGTCTCGATCCAGACGATGAAGTCGTGAATCGCGCGGCGTGTGCGCTCCGGGAAGCGCTCGAGCACGTCGGTGTGACGCATCGTGGCGAAGACGGAGCACTGGCGTTCATGACTGGCCGCGAGGATGCGTTCGAGGGTGGCGTCGCTCAGGCCGCGCGAGGGTGTGTTGGCGATGCGCAGGAGGCTTGCGTCGTCGTCCGGGTTGTGCAGGACGCGGAGGTACGCAAGGAAATCACGGATCTCGAGGCGGTCGAAGAAGGACTGACCACCGACCACGCGGTAGCGGACCTTGGCGCGGCGCAGGGCGGCCTCGATGGGTCGGGACTGCTGGTTGGTGCGGAAGAGGATCGCCTGGTGTCCCCACGGGATGTCGCGGGAGGTGCGCGCGATCTGGATGTCGTCCACGACGAACTGCGCCTCGGCCTCGTCGTGGGCGCACGCGACGAGGCGGATCTTCTCGCCGTCGCCGTGGCGAGACCAGAGCTGCTTGGCGTGGCGCCGCGGGTTGTTGCGGATGACGTGGTTGGCGGCGTTGAGGATGTTGTTCGTGGATCGGTAATTCTGCTCGAGGCGGACGATGCGGACTCTGGGGAAGTACTCCTCGAAGCGGAGGAGATTCGCGATGCGGGCGCCGCGCCAGCCGTAGATGCTCTGGTCGTCATCGCCGACCGCGCAGAGGTTCTGGTGTTCGGCGGCGAGGAGGCGGACGAGGTCGAACTGGGCGCCGCTGGTGTCCTGGTACTCGTCCACCATGATGTAGCGATAGCGGGCGCGGCAGTCCTCGAGGGCCTCGGGGGATTCGCGGAGCAGGCGCAGGGTGAGCAGGATGAGGTCGTCGAAGTCCACCGCGTTGGCGGCGCGAAGGGCGGATTCGTAGCGCTCGCGGAAGTGCCGGGCGAGGGCGAGAACCTCCGGATTCGCGGAGATGGGTTCGTCCTCGGCGGCGCTGCGGATGCGGCTGAGCACCGCGAGCACCTCGCGCGGCTGGGGAAGCGACTTGCCGCCGTGGTGCAGGGACGCGAGCAGGCGTTTCACCACCCCGAGCTGCTCGGTGTCGTCGTAGATCGTGAAGTTCGGCTTGTACCCGAGTCGCGCGATGTGCCGGCGGAGGATGCGGACGCCGAGGGAATGAAAGGTGCAAAGGGTGGGTCGCGCCTGGGTTTCCCCGTTGCGTCGGCGGGCGCGCGGCACGAGCTGGTTGACCCGGGAAAGCATCTCCCTGGCGGCCTTGTTCGTGAAGGTGACCGCGAGGATCTGGTCGGGCGCGATTCCGCGATCGAGCATGCACGCGATGCGATGGGTGATGACGCGGGTCTTTCCGGTGCCGGCTCCGGCGAGGATGAGGAGGGGGCCGTCGATGGTCGTGACCGCCTCGCGTTGCTGGGGGTTCAATCCGGACAGATCGAGCATGGGGGGCGGAGTGTCATGGACGATCGGGTCCGGGGCAAGGGCCTGCGGCGTCCTCATCGCGCCTTCCGGGGTGCGGCCTCGATCGCGGCGGGATGGTGGATCCCCGGTGGCGCGGCCGCGGGAAGTGGGGATCAGCCCGCGGGCGGTTCCTCGCCGGGCTGCAGCGCCTTCACCACGAGGAGGGTGAGGTCGTCGTCCACGGGTTCGGGCTCGGCGAAACTGCGCGCCGTGTCGCACAGGGCGCGGACGATTTCGGCGGCGCTGCGGGAGGCGTTCTCCCGGACCACCTGGATGATGCGCTGCACGCCGAATTCCTCCCCGGCGTCGGGATGGGAGGATGGGCGCCGCACCTCGAGGATTCCGTCCGTGTAGATGACGAGCACCTCGCCGGGCTGCAGGCGGATGGGCGGGGCGGACTTGTGGGGCGGCCCGAGGACGAAGCCGAGCGGGCTGCCGGTGGGCTGGAGGCGCGCCTTGATGCTGCCGTCGGGAGCAAGGACGAGCGCCGCGGGATGGCCGGCGTTCGCGTGCACGAGATCGCCGGTGGCCGGATCGAGCCGGGCGAGGATCAGGGTCACGTAGTGTTCGCCCTCCACGTCCTCGGTGAGGACCCGATTGGCGCGGACGAGGATTTCGCCGGGGTCGATCCGGTTTCGCGCGACGACGCGGAGCAGCGCCCGCGTCTCGACCATCAGCAGGCTGGGTCCGAGGCCGTGGCCGCTGACGTCGGCCACGACCAGCCCGATCTGCCCGTCGAGCATCGGGAGGAAGTCGTAGTAATCGCCCCCGGTGGCATCGGCGGGCACGGAGGTGCCGGCGATGTCGAAGCCGCGGGGGCGCGGGGCCTCGCGGGGGAAGAGCCGCTGCTGGACCTCGCGGGCGGCGCGCATCTGTTCCTCGCGGGCGCGAAGTTCCTCCTCGTTGCGGCGTTTCTCCGTGATGTCACGGGCCATGAGCACGAACCAGTGCCGGTCGGGGAGATCGAGCCGCGTGGAGGCGACCTCGAGGAGGATCGTGGAATGATCGCGTCGGCGGGCCAGGCCCTCGACGAGGGGGGCGCGGCTTGCCGGATCGCCCGTGCAGGCTTCGGCCATGATCAGGGCGCGACGGAGTCCGCCCGGGCCCTCGGGGGGTTCGAGGCGATCGATGCTGAGCCCGATGAGCTCGGCGCCGGAGAATCCGAACACCGCCTCGGCGGCGGGATTGGCGAAACCGATGACGCCGGCCTCGTCACAGAGGAGCAGGGCGTCCGGTGAGGTTTCCCACAGGCTGCGGTACCGGAGTTCGCTTTCGCGGAGCATGGCTTCCGCCTCGCGGCGTTTCCGCCGGACCTCGGCCTCGCGGAGTTCGCGGTTGACGGCGGGGAGCAGGCGGGCGGGATTGCCCTTCATGACGTAGTCGTGGGCGCCGGCCTTCATGGCGGCGACGGCGACATCCTCGCCGATGCCGCCCGAGACGATGATGAAGGGGATGTCGATCTGAGCGGCCTGGAGGATCTTGAGCGCCTGGGGGGCGTCGAAGTCGGGCATGTTGTGGTCCGCAAGGATGATGTCCCACGTTTCGGACCGGAGGGCGTCCTGCATCGCGCTGGCGGTCTCGATCCGGCGGGAGTGGACATCGTATCCGCCGGCCCGGAGGGCCTGGATCATCACGCGCGCGTCGAACTCGGAGTCCTCGAGGATCAAGGCGCGCAGGGGAACGCGTGAACTCATAGGCGCGCTGGAGGGTTTTTCCGCGCCAGCACAGGCTGCGACCGCGCGGCGGTTCCGTCAAACGCGGGAGTGCCGATTCGAGGCACTTGCGGCTCCCGCGGCGAAGGCGCGGGCCACAAGGCGTTGACTCATTCCCGCTGGCGCGCATTCTGGCTTCGTGAGCATGGACCGACGCACAGCAATCAAGGCCGTGGCCCTCGGGTCCGCGGCGACCTCATCCCTGCTGACCGCGCGTGTGAACGCGGCCGAGACGCCCGCGCGTGCCGCGGCCCCGGCCGAGGGGGCATACCGGCTCGATCCGCTGCCGTATGAGTATAACGCGCTCGAGCCGTTCATCGACGCCCGCACGATGGAGATCCATCACGGCCGGCATCATGCGGCGTACGTGGCCGGTCTGAACCGCGCCGTCGCCGGGCATCCGGAGCTCGCGAAGCGCTCCCCCCAGGAGCTCGTCTCGAATCTGGCGGCGGTGCCGGAGGAGATCCGGACGGCGGTCCGCAACTCCGGCGGCGGGCATGTGAACCACACCATCTTCTGGCAGCTGCTGAAACGAAACGGCGGCACCGCGCCGTCCGGCAAGCTGATGGAGACCCTCGTCGGGAAGTTCGGGACGTTCGACGCGTTCAAGACCGAGTTCAGCCGCGCGGCCATGTCGGTGTTCGGCTCGGGCTGGGCATGGCTGAGCCTCGACCCCAGGACCGGCGAGGTCGGACTGGAGACGACCCCGAACCAGGATTCCCCGTACATGGCCGGACGCGTGCCGCTCCTGGGCATCGACGTGTGGGAGCACGCCTACTACCTCAAGTACCAGAACAAGCGCGCGGAATACGTCGCCGCGTTCTTCCAGGTGATCAACTGGGAAGCCGTGGCCGACCGTCTCGCGAAGGCGGCCTAGGAACATTCGCCTCCGGCGAAGACGCGTTCAGAATGCCCGGCGGTCGGCGCCGGGCCTTTTCTTTTCCTGGTCCGTCGGCCCGCCGGCGGCACGGGAGGGTGCGCCTCAGGATGCCTCGGTCCGCGTGGCGTGATGGAGTGTCATGACCCCTCCCAGCAGCCTGCGCCAGCGAACGCGCGACCAGCCGGCCTGCTCCATGCGTGCCTGGATTTCGGGTGCATCGGGGTAGTGGCGGAGCGACTCGAGGATGTAGCCGTGGGTTTCCGGGTCTCCACAGAAGATCCGGCCCAGGAGCGGCACGATGGTGCGGAGGTGGAGAAAGTAGAGCGTGCGCCAGAGGCGGTTGGGCGGGCGACCGAAATCCAGCACGACGAGGCGTCCGCCGGGACGAGTCACGCGCGCCATCTCGGAAAGGCCGGCATGAATGTCGGCGAGATTCCGGAGGCCGTAGGCGATCGTCACGATGTCGAAGGTTGCGTCGGGGAACGGCAGGGCCAGGGCGTCGCCCTGGAGAAACTCGGGAAGCCGGGGCCGGGGGCCGTGAGCGCGCTCCAGCCTTGTGGCGCGGCGGCGCGCCACGGCGAGCATGGGTTCGCTGAAGTCCACGCCCGTGACCCGCGCGCCCGCGGCGGCGAGGGCGAAGGCGATGTCGCCGGTTCCGCAGCAGAGGTCGAGCGCGTGCTGGCCCGGGCGCGGTGCGGCTTGACGCACCATGAGCTTCTTCCAGCGCCGGTGCAGGCCGAGGCTCTGCAGGTCGTTGATGAGGTCGTATCGCGGAGCGACGGCCGCGAAGAGGTCGCGCACGCCGCGGGCGCGTTCCGCGCCGGCGCGATGGAATCGGTTGGCCATGGGGGGCCGTCCGCGGGTTGATCGCGCGCGGACGGTCGTGGTTCAGGGGGTGGGTCGGCTGGCGAGACGGCGGACGAGGGCCTCGGTCGCGAGGCGGCGCGTGACGAACTGCCGGAGCTGGGGGATCGCGGCGCGGGCGAGCAGTTCCAGTCCGGCGTCGGGATCCGCGCCCACGACGGGTTCGAGGGCGAACCAGTACATGAGCGGGAGGTTGTGATCCGTGGCGTCGTCCGCGCGGGCGATCAGGTGTTCGAGAACCGGGCGGCGCTTCGACACGGGCGTGCGCTGGAGCGCGGCGGCGATGTAGAGCCGGACGAAGGCCGAATCATCCTCCGCGGCCATGCGGCGCAGCTCGGCGAGCGCGGCGTCGGTCGGGTTGCGGGATTCCCAGAGCAACTGGATGGCCCATGCCCGCAGGTACTCGTCGCGGTCCCGCAGCAGCCCGAGCAGCAGGTCCTCCGTGGCGCCGCCGGTTGCGTGGAGCGCCCAGAGGGCGCGCAGTCGGACGCGCGTGAGGGAATGGGTGGCCACCATTTCGCGAAGGGCCGGATGCACGGAGGGCGCGAGGCGGTTTCGGGCCGCGCGCTCCTGCAGGACGCGCCGGCTGTGGCGGACGGCGAACTCGCGCTCGCTCGCGGTGTTGCGGACGAGTTCGTCATCGGAAAGCGCGGCGAAATCGATGCGGGTCACCGGGGCGTCGCCGTAGGTGATCTTGTAGATGCGGCCGTTGGAGCGGTCGTGGCCGTCCTCCCGGTTATGGTGGCACTGGTTCTTGTCGTACCAGTCGATGATGAAGACGGAGCCGTCCTGGTCGTAGAGCTGGTTGAGGGTCTGGCTCCATGAGTCGTTGAAGTTGAGGAAGTCCGGGCCGTGCCGCCCGACGTAACCCGAGCCGCTGCGCTCGGGGATGTCCGTGTTCAGGCGCTGGCCGTGAATGTTCCCGATGAAGATGCGGTTGCGGTACTCCTCCGGCCAGGTGCCTCCGAGGTAGACCATCAGGCCGGCATGGGCGTGACCTCCGCCGGCGCTGTCGCTTCGCGCGTTGCCCGCATGGGGTCCGCGTGAACCGGCCCAGTGCACGTGATCGCCGTGCGTGGTGATGTCCGCGTAGATGAAGGGATTCAGGTGGCGCGGCGCGTTGCGGGGGAGGAAGTCCTGGACGCGGGCCTGTTCCTCGAGCGTGATCGAGAAGTGCTGGCCTCCCTGCCGCTGGTATCGCGCGCCCTGGATGATGTGCCAGAAGTGCGGGATGACACAGGCCTCGAGGAAGAGCTGTCCGTGGTCGTCGAAGTCGATGCCCCAGGGGTTGCTGGTGCCCTCCGCGAAGACCTCGAACTCGTGGCGCAGGGGATGGTACCGCCAGACGGCGCAATCGACGCGCTGACGCCGGTTGGCGGGCGTCCCGGGTTTGCCAACGTGCGACGGGCAGAACACGCCGTGGCAGCCGTACAGCCAGCCGTCCGGTCCCCACGTGAACGTGTTGAGCGTTTCATGCGTGTCGGCCTTGTAGTCCCAGCCGTCGAGAAGGATGCGCGGATCGCCCGCGGGCTTCGGGTTGTCCCAGTCGCTGACCGGCACGAAAAGGAGGTAGGGCGCGGCGCCGATCCACACGCCGCCGAACCCGACTTCCATGCCGCTGACGAGGTTGAGGTTCTCGAGGAAGACCGTGCGCCGGTCGAAGCGGTGATCACCGTCGGTGTCCTCGAACACGAGAATCCGATCGCGGCCCCCGAAGATATCGGCGAGCTGGCCGGGCGTGGGTTCGGAAGGCGGGCGTCCGCCGCGGTCCTCCTCGGCGGGGGGATCGCCCTGGCGCCGGGGGTAGGTGATGCCTTCGGCAACCCACACGCGGCCGCGGTGGTCCAGACAGAAGGCGATGGGCTGGTGAATGTCGGGTTCGGCGGCGAAGAGGTGCGCGCGGAAACCCTCGGGGAGCGTGATCGCGCGGACGGCCTCCTCCGGGGAGAGACCCGCGAAACGAACCACGTCCGCGGGGGGCTCGGCGGCAGCCAGCGCCGCCTGGGGATCGAGCGCATTCGGGAACTCGGGGCGTTCCGCATGAAACCGGAAATGATCGAAGTTGAGGTGGCCCCAGTGACCGCTCTGGTGGTCCACCAGACGGATCGCGATCCGGGAGCCGACCCGCCCGGAAAGATCGACGACGACGGGCCGGAGGTTCTCCGACTCGTAGCCGGGGCACTGGAAGAATGCCTTGCCCGTGGCGGCATCGAGGAGTTCGACCCGGGTGTTCGTGTGGGCGCCGCCCGCGATCAGGAAGCTGGCCCACGGATGGGTTACCCGGAACGGCACGGACGTGAGGGTGCCCTGGGGATCGTCGCCGACCTTCTCATAACCGCCGATCCAGTACTCGCCCTGGTGCTGGCTCGACATGTCCGCGCGCCGGGCGCGCACCGTGTCGCCGCGGACGGGCTGGCCCTGGAACGCGGCGCCTTCCGCGGTCCAGTGGCGGAGGTCGCCGGTTTCGAAATCGAGATTCAGAGGCCGGCCATCGGCATCCGTGGGAGCGATGCCCGTCGCGGCGAGCAGGCCAAGGCTGGGCAGCGCGAACGCGGCGGCGGCCACAAGACCGCGCAGGGCGGCGGACGGTCTGATGAACATGCGCCGGATTGTGGCGAGGCGGCGCGGAGGACGGAAGCTGTTTTGACACGGGAAGGGGCCCGGGCGCGCGCCCGGTGAGTCCGCCGATGGCGGTCGGGGTCCCAGTGCCGGATGTTCACGCGGGGGCGGTCCGCCTGACGCCGCGTTTCCAGGAGCAAGTGACCGCGGGAGGAGTCCGAAGCGGTGGGGTCGTTGACTCAGAAGTCGTGACACCCGACGCCCTGCCGGAGGTGCCGCTTCGGCCTGGGAGCGGTCGAACCAGGATCGTCCCAGGCCCCTGCTCCAGCCGGCGGTGCACTTTGACGGACTGCACTGCGCCCCTTGGGGCGTCAGCCGCCGCCTGGTGGCCGCGTCCGGACGTAGCGCGGGAGGTGCAGTCCACGCCCAGGGAACCACTGCGCCTGCTCTTCAATCACCGGGCGGATGCGGAGGGAGAGGGGCCGGGCCCCGCTGGACGGGATGCGGTGCGCGCCCGCGATTCCTCCTCGCGGGCGATGGACTGGATGTAGTGCGCAAACTCCTCGTCCTCGCCATGGAGCAGGGTGGGGAGACTGCCCCGGAAGTCCGGACGCGAACACCACTCCCGCATGTAGTCCTCCCAGGACTGCCACAGGCGGCGGGTCTGCCGGGACATGTGCTCCTCGTACACGAGCATGTAGGCGCCCTCGAAGATGGAAATGAGAATGCCGAACAGGGCGAACTTGCGTTCGCGCTGTTCGGGGGTGAGCTCGCGGTGGTGGCCGTCCGGGCGAAGGAGCTGAAGATCGGCGTTGTCGAGGACGAGCTTCAGGAATTCGGTGTACTGGTCGGACAGCCGCTGGAACTGTTCCTCCTCGTCGTTCTGCCGGGCGCGCCGCTTGTCGTGCAGGAACACCGCGATGGCGAAGGGAAGGCCGATGACGGTGACGACGTAGCTCAGGAACTCGAACCACTCGAGCATGGTTCCAGGCCATTCGAGCTCGGACAGCATGGGCCAATTTCGCGGGAACCGGGGCACCGGGCAAGCGGGCGCGGTGCCGGGTGGAACCGGCGGGACGGCGGGTCGCAGGCGGCGGGGGATTTCCGTTGCGACCGGAGGAACGCGATTTCTAGGGTGTGCCGGACCGCGCAAAAGACGCGGAGCGCCACTGACATTCATGATCTCGAAGGCCCCTACCTCCGCCGAGCTCGCCGAACTGCGCGCGGGTCTGCACCGTCTGGCCCGCAACCTGTGGTGGACCTGGAACCAGGACGCTCAGGACCTGTTTCAGGAGCTCTCGCCGCGATCCTGGCAGAACCTGTACCACAACGCGGTCGCCGTTCTCTGGGAGGTCTCCGACTACGAGCTGACCGTGCACCTGATGGAACCCGCGTTCCGGGAGCGGGTCCGCGCGGTGCTGGAGGAGTTCGAAGCGTACCTGAAGGAGCCGAGGACGTGGGCGAGCGAGCACGCGCCCCAGTTTGCGCAGCGGCCGATCGCGTACTTCTCCGCGGAGTTCGGCTTCCACGAGACGCTGCCGATCGCCGCGGGCGGACTCGGCGTGCTGGCCGGCGACCATGCCAAGGGTGCGAGCGACCTCGGGCTCGGGTTCGTGGGCGTCAGCCTATTCTATCGCGAGGGGTACTTCCAGCAGGCGATCGATCACAACAACTGGCAGACGGAGTACTACGCGTGGCTCGATCCGAAATCGCTGCCGCTCGAGCCGGTGCTGGACGCCAAGGGAATGCCCGTCCGGTCCAGCGTGAGGATCGGGACCGGGACGGTCTTCTTCAAGGCATGGCGCGTCAACGTGGGGCGCTGTCCGGTGTACCTGCTGGACCCGTACATGCCGGAGAACGAGGAGCACTTCCAGCGGCTGGCCACCCGCGTGTACGGCGGGGACAACCAGACCCGCATCATGCAGGAGATCCTGCTCGGCGTGGGCGGGGTGCGGTTGCTGAGGCTCCTCGGGTTGCAGCCGTCGGTCTTCCACATGAACGAGGGGCACGCGGCCTTCCTCGTCTTCGAGCTGGTGCGCGAGCGGATGGCGGCCGGCATGACCTTCGAGGCCGCCCTCGAGGCGACGCGCAAGGAGTGCGTGTTCACGACCCACACGCCCGTGGAGGCGGGACACGACCGCTTCAGCGGCGAGCTCATCGAGTTCGTCGCGCACAAGTTCCGCGCGCAGCTCGGGCTGAGCCACGAGCAGCTCATGGGCCTCGGCCGCGTGAGGCCGGATGATCCCAACGAGCCGTTCTGCATGACCGTGCTCGCGCTGCGCGGCTCGCGGGCCGCCAACGCCGTGAGTGAACTGCACGGCCGCGTGAGCCGCGAGATGTGGCACGCGCTCTACCCGGGAGGCAGCGTGGACCAGGTGCCCATCGGGCACATCACCAACGGCGTCCACTTCCCCGGCTGGATCAAGGGCACCGCGCGGCGGTTCTGGTACGACAAGTACCTCCAGGCCGAGGAACGCGGGCAGATCGGCGAGATCGCCGGCGGCGGGCCGCCGGGCGCGCGCACGGCCGACTTCTGGGAACGCCTCGTGAACTCCGCGGAGTTCTGGAACAAGATGGCGGATCCCGGGTTCCTGTCGGACGAGGAACTCTGGTCCCTGCGCTACAAGCTGCGCCGGCAGCTCGTGGAGTTCGCGCGCCGGCGGCTGCTCATCCAGGGGCAGCGCATTTCGCAGCGCGAGTTCATCGAGTTCGACCAGCTCCTGAGCACGGACGCGCTCACGATCGGGTTCGCCCGTCGGTTCGCCACGTACAAGCGCGCCCCGCTGATCTTCGAGCAGTTCGACCGGATCGTCCGGCTCGCGCGCGACGCGCAGCGCCCCGTGCAGTTCATCTTCGCGGGCAAGGCGCATCCGCGCGACGACGACGGCAAGCGGTACATCCAGAAGATCATCCACCTGAGCAAGCACTCGGAGCTGAAGGGCCACCTCGTGTTCATCGAGAACTACGACATCCACGTGGCCCGCCAGATGACCAGCGGGTGCGACGTGTGGCTCAACAACCCGAGGCGCCCCCTCGAGGCGAGCGGGACGAGCGGCATGAAGACCACCGTGCACGGCTGTCTCAACCTCAGCATCCTCGACGGCTGGTGGCGCGAGGGATGGGACGGCACGAACGGCTTCGCCATCGGGGACGATTCGCATCCCGCCAACATCGAGGAGCAGGACCGCCGGGACAGCGAGAACCTGTTCCGCGTGCTGACGGAGGAGGTCATCCCCTGCTTCTACAACCGCGACGCGGACGGAATCCCGCGCCAGTGGATCCAGAAGATCCGCAACGCGCTGCGCACCCTCGCGCCGAAGTACACGACGTGGCGGATGGTGCAGGAGTACGTCGCGAAGTACTACGTGACCGGAAAGTGAGCGGCTCCCGCGCCGCCTACTCCGGCCGGGGGCGGGCGCGGTAGCGCTCGTACAGACGGGTGTGCCGTGATTCGAGCGGCACTTCGCGCCCCTGAATCCACAGGCGGAGCACGGTCGTGCGGATGTCGAGGATATCGCCGTCCGCGATGAAGAAGGTGGCGTCCTTGCCGATCTCGATCGACCCGAGACGGTCGTCCAGGCCGAGCATCCGGGCC
Source organism: uncultured Verrucomicrobiota bacterium (assembly GCA_964389135.1). GTDB lineage: Bacteria > Verrucomicrobiota > Verrucomicrobiia > Limisphaerales > CAIMTB01 > CAIMTB01. The sequence continues at coordinate 14,107 of CAYMDA010000002.1, forward strand.
GGGTGCAGGGTCAGTCCGCGGAGGGCCTCGGCGGGCGGCAGTCCGAACGCGACCGCCTGCGCCGCCGCGTAGGGGAGATTGCGGACCTCGGAGGATCCGGCGCGCGTCGTGCCGCCTCCGAAGGCAACGGCGACACCCGACCGCGCGAGCACCGAGGGTGCGGCGAAGTGGACGTCGTAGGGATCCGTGTCGCGCGCCGGCAGGGTGAACACGTGCTCGTAGGCCACGGGAACGGCGTGTCGCCCAAGCAGGTCGGCAACCCGCCATGCGTCGCGGCCGCCCGCGATCACGATCCTGTACCCGCGGCGGACACCCCATTCGACGGCCGATCGGATCTGACGGGCCTCGTCCGCGTGGATCAGGATCGGGATCTCGCCGCGCACCGCGGGAAGCATGGCCTCCCACGCCGGGTGCAGGATGCTCCACGGCTCGCGCGGCCGCGGCTCCGGACGCCGCGCCGACTCGCCGGGGAGCGGCAAGGAGGGGTCGGCGCCGGGAGGACGGGACTTCGCGTATGCCTCGGCCTGGCTGAAGAATTCGTCGATCTCGCGAATCCGGCGCTCGCGTTCACGGGCCTGTTCCTCGCGGGTCCGATTGCCGGACGCGGAGGTGCCGATCTCGAAGGACGGCCAGCGCAGGTGGAGGGCGGCCGCGCGCGAGACGGCCATGTCCTCGATGGTCCAGCCGTCCAGCCGGATGACGCTGGAATGCCCGCTGATCACCCCTCCCGAGGGAGCGGCCTCGGCGTGCGTGAAGCCGTTGGCGCGCGCGACCGGAATGAGTTCGGAATCGGGATGGACGGCGACCCATGAATAGACTTCGGGTGTGAAGCCCCCGACGTCGGATTCGTCGCGCGTGGCGCGGACCGAGTCCACCTCGACGAGCCCGAGACGGGTGTCGATCGCGATCAGCCCCGGATAGACGTGCCCGCCATCGAGGCGGATCTCCACGTCCGCGGGAACGGGCGGCAGTTCGCTGGCGAGCGCGGCGATGCGGCCGTCACGCACGAGCATGGACCCGTTGGTGAGGGTGACGCCGGAGACGGTGTGGATGATGGCGCCGCGGATCAGGAGGCTCTCGGCCCCGGACGCGTTGTTCGCGGCGGAGACGACCGCCGCAAGCGCAGCGAGCCCGACGGTGAGCACGGAAGGGAGGGGCAGGTGCATCGTGGTTCAGGGGCAGTCCTCGCAGTGGACCACGCCGAGGTGGGCGGCCTGTTCAAGGGCTCGCTCGAAGAATCGGCGGCGGGCCTCCTCGCTCGCGTTCGAATCGCCGCCGCGGCCGCTGAAGCGCCGCGCCTTCGCGAGAAGGGCGTCGCGCTCGGCCGCGAGAGAACGCGCGCGTTCGGCCTCCTGGTCGCGATCGAAGTAGCGTGTCCCGTCGATCCACGTCTGCAGGCAGACGGAGGTCGAATCGAGCGGATCTCCGGACCACACGACGAAATCGGCGTCCTTGCCGGGCTCGAGGGAGCCGACGCGCCGGTCGATTCCAAGCTGGCGCGCGGGGTTGAGGGTGACGAACCGGAGCGCCTCCTCGGGCGGGGTTCGGCCGTACTTCACCGCCTTGGCCGCCTCGGTGTTGAGGCGGCGGGCGAGGTCGCTGGAATCCGAGTTGAAGCTGACGGTGACCCCGCGCTCGCGCATGAGGGATCCGGCGTAGGGAATCGCGTCGAACACCTCGACCTTGTACGCCCACCAGTCGGAGAACGCGCTCGCCCCTGCGCCATGACGGGCGATCTCGTCCGCGACCTTGTAGCCCTCGAGGATGTGCTGGAGCGTCGCGACGCGGACGCCGAACGATTCCATGACCCGGAGGAAGGCGAGGATCTCGTCCTGCCGGTAGCTGTGGCAGTGGATCAGACGGGTGCCGTCGAGGATCTCGGCGAGCGCCTCGAGCTCGAGGTCGCGGCGAGGCGGAGGGGTGTTCCGGGGGTCGGCCGCGGCGGCGGCGTGCGCGACGCGGTACGCCTGGGCGGCGGTGAAACGGTTCACGAAGAAGGAGGCCACGCCCATGCGTGACTGCGGAAAACGACTGCTGCGCTCGGCGCGATTCGACTGCTTCACGTTCTCGCCGAGGGCGAACTTGATGCCGGGCGGGGCGGAGGCGAAGAGGAGGTCCCGGGGGGCGGCACCGTCGCGCAGCTTGATGACCGCGTTCTGGCCGCCGATCGGGTTGGCCGATCCGTGGAGCAGGTTGGCGACTGTGAGCCCACCGGCGAGCTGCTGGCGGATGGTCGGGCTCTCGGAATTGATGACATCGGCGACGCGGACCATCGCGCTGCTCGGGATGGTCGCCTCATTGACGCCCCCCAGGATCATGGAGTGGCTGTGGCAGTCGATGAGCCCCGGCGTGATGTGGAGACCGGTGCCGTCGAGGATCATGGCATCGGGATCGATCCCGGACGGGGCCGAGGGCAGCACGGCCGCGATGCGTCCGTCCGCAACCATGAGGCTGGCGCGCGTGAGGACGCCCTCGGGACCGCACGTCCAGAGGGTCGCGTTCGTGATCACCAGCATGCGCGGCGAGGCGGACGGCCCGCGGAGGTGGAGCGGGGGATGCGCGGTGCGTTCGCGGCGGAGTTCGCGGAGCGCGTCGGGACGGGCACGTTCCCGGGACTCGGGAGCGGCGGTCCCGGTCCCCTCGCGGGACGATTCGCCACGCCCGGAACCCGAGCGCGCATCGAACACGTGGGGCACCCCCTCGATCCAGACCTGGCGAACCGGCGCCTCCGGATCGAAGTAGTCGCCGCGGACCACCGTGAGATTCGCGATGCGCCCGGGCTCGATCGAGCCGAGGCGATCCTCGACCTCGAGCCAGCGGGCCGGATGCAGGGTCAGCGCGGCGAGCGCGTCCTCCTCGGGAAGGCCGCGGTCGATGGCGTCGCGGAGGTTGCGGCGGAAGGATTTCAGGTCGTCGAGGCCGCGGGTGGACAGTGCGATGGCATGGCCGTGGCGCCGAATCAGGTCGGGAAGTTCCGGCGCCCAGTCCCAGGCGCGCAGCTGGTCGAGCGAAACCTCGTCCCAGTCGTCGGGATTCTCGAATCGCGGGAGGGCCGGGAAATCGAGGGGAACGATGTAGAGGCTCGCGGTGGAGTTCGTGAGCAGGTCGGGTCTGCGCCATTCCCCGCCGCTCGCGACGATCGCGCGGCGGGAGAGCTTGAATTCATCCGCGAGGTTCAGTGCCTGGTGGATCTGGAGAACGCCCTCGGCCTCGAGGAGCAGCGGCTGGCCGGCTCGCAGGGATTGAAGCGCCTCGAGCGACGCGTTGTAGGCGGGACGGACCCCCGAATCCGGGCGCGCCCGGGCGTGCGCGATCGCCGCCGCGTAGTGATCCATGTCGAGGAGCGTCTGGCGGACGAGCGCGAACACTCCCATCAGCGAACCGGGGAACGACCCGCGGGAACCGGTCTGAAAGGCGACGCACTGGGCCGTGTCGGGGCGAAGAACGGCGGCGTTGGGACCGGTGTCCGCGAGGCTGACCAGGGCCGCCGTGCCCCGGATGATGCCGCGCGCGGGGACCACGTGCGCGGCGGTGAAACCGAGTTGTCGCAGATCGGACAGCGTGCGCGCCCGCGGAGTGTATGCGGTCGCGACCCTCAGTTCCGGGGTGACCTCGGGCGAGCTTGCGCCCGGTCCGCGGCGCCCGGGGTCGAACTCCGCCCCTCCTGCGCCGAAGAACCGCGGGCCGGACCACGGGTCGGACGCATGCCGGGAGGAGTCGGTGGAATCCGGCGCATCGTCGCCCGGGGCGGTGTCGGGCCGGGCGTCGTGATGGAAGGGGAGGCAGGGCTCAATGAAGCCCGGGTACACGGTCAGTCCGGCCATGTCCCACGCGCGGGCGGCGTCGGGAACGGCGATGCCGGTGCCCACCGCCTGAATGACGCCGTTGCTCACGAGGATCGTCGCGTTGGTGAGGACGACGCCGGGGCGCGGAATCACGCGCGCGCCGGTGAGCGCGTGCAGTCCCGGCGGGCGCGGCCGGAACCCGGGAGGATCGAGCGGAGGCGCGAACTGCGCGCGGACGGCGCAGGCAACCGTCAGCATTTGAACGGCGCAGGCGAGAAGCACGCGCCGGGCGCGCGGGCGCTTGCGTGGCGCGGTGGGGTCGTGCGGCATGGCGGGGAGCGATCTGGAATGGAACGGGGCGGCACGACCGTGACCGGGCGTCGCGGCCGTGACGCGGCGAGACTGGTCCCTCTTCAGCGCCACGCGGAGCGGAGGATGTGGACTTCCATCTTCTCGATCCGGGCTCCGTCCCCGACGGCGCTCGCGGTCACGCTGGTGTTGGCCGGGTCGAGCAGGGAGCCCATCGGCATGTAAAGGCGGCCGTCGTTGCCGAAGATGTCGATCGAGGTCCGATCGACGAGGACGCGGAGGCGCAGCCTGCCCGAATCGGGCGGGAGCGGTCCGCGCCGGCCGAGGCATGCGAGTTCGTGGTTCGCGGCGCTCCACCGGATGGGAACGCCGCGCACGTTCAGGACGATCTCGGAGGCGCCGCCGGGAGCGATCTCGAGAGAGAGGTCCAGCAGTTCGCCCGCGGCCTCGTTGATCGCGCGCGGCTCGGGCGCGAGCGGGAGGTTCGTGATCCGGTTCGACCGTGTGCGGAGCTTCGCGATCTCGTCGATGGGATTGATGCGGAGGCGCGGGCCTTCCGATTCGTCGTGGAGGGTGAGCACGACGGGCAGGCCGATCATCTGGTTGAAGGGCATCCCGGGCATGGCGATCTGGCCCCACGTGACGAGGATGCGGCGGCCGTCCGGCACGTCGCTGAACGTCTGGGAGGCGTAGAAGCAGTTGCCGTGGTTCATCGGGTGCGGCCCGGAATCGGGAGTGAACGTGCGGCCGTCGAAGGTGCCGACGAGGTAGAGACCGTTGCCCCCGTAAAGAATCCACCGGGAGTCACCCTTGCGACCCTCGATCGGCAGCGGAAAGAAATCGGGGCACTCGGAGGAGCCAGGGATCCGAATGCGGCTGAGTTCCTCCCATTTCTTCAGGTTCGGGGAGCCGAAGAGGGCGAACTCATCGCCGTCGAGGTAGAGCGCCATGATCCACGTGCGGGTCGGTTCGTGCCAGATGACCTTGGGATCGCGGTTGCCGCCGACGACGTGCCCGAGGACGGGGTTGCCCTCGTACTTCGTCCATGTGCGGCCGCGGTCATTGCTGTAGGCGATGCACTGGGTGAAGGGCTGGTCCTTCGACATGCGGCTGGTGCCTCCGGCGGCGGTATAGAAGAGGACGATGGGATCCTCGTCGCCCGACTTGAAACCCGCCGTGTTGCCGGAGTCCACGACGGCGGAGCCGGAGAACATCGTGCCGAGCTCATCGGGATGGAGGGCGTCGCCGAGTTCGGTCCAGTGAACGAGGTCGGGGCTGACGGCGTGGCCCCAGTGCATGTTGCCCCAGGACCAGCCGACGGGATTGTGCTGGTAGAAGAGGTGGTACTCGCCGCGATAGTGGACGAGGCCGTTCGGGTCGTTGTTCCAGCCGCGGCGCGAGGAGAAGTGAAACTGGGGGCGGAGCGGTTCGCGATAGAGGTTCGCGGCGCCGCGGATCTCGTCGTCCTGCGAGATGGCCTCGAGGGCGGGGGAACCCTCGCGGAGCTTGTCCACGACGAGGGTGAGCTGCTTTCCGCGGAGGTGCTGCAGGTCGATGAAGGCCCACCAGTCCGGCTCGCCGTCGGCCAGTTCCACCTCGAACTCGCGAAGAAGCTTCCCGTCGGCGTGGATGGAGAGCCAGCGGCGGGGCGCGCCGTTCCGGACGGGAACGTGGAGGTAACGCCGGTCGAGCGTGATGTCGCGGCTGGCATCGGAGATCCAGCCGGGCAGTCGCCGGTCGGTCTGGACGATGTGATCGATGTTGATGTGCCCCCAGCCGCCCGTGGCCTGATCGACGATCTCGAGCGAGACGGTGCTGCCGTGGAGCTCGGCGACATCCCACTGGTGCGGCTCGAGCCGCTCGCTGCCGCCGGGGCGATCATTCGATCCGGTGGCGGTGCGGACGACGCGGCCGTCGAGGAGGAGGTTGATGCAGGTCTGGCCCGGGTGCATGCCGCCCCCGATGAGGAACTGGATGTAGCGGCGTTCGATCCGGAAGGGAGGGGAGCGAAGCGTGCCGGTTGCCGAATCCCCGCCGAGAAAGGAATTGACGAGGCCGGAGCCCTCGTAGCCGTCCACGGCCATCTGTCCGGGAAGCGTGCCTCGGGCCGGACCCGAGCCGAATGCCGATCCGGTCGTCGTCCAGCCGCCGTAGTCCGCGCCCTCGAAGTCGGCGATCAGGATGTCCGGATTGGCCGCGGACGGGTCAGGCTGCGCGGCCGAGCCGAGGGAGGCCGCCATGAGGCAGGCAAGGAGGGCGCCGCGGGCGCGGGAGGACAGCGTTCGGGCGATCATGGATGCGCCCGAGGATGGCAGAGGGTTCTGCCGAGTTCAGCACCTTTCGTGGGCGTGCGGACAGCCTGCAGCACGTCGGAGGGTGCGCGCCTGCCTCGAGGCAGGCGTCGCCATGCCGTCCCGGGTCAGACGGTGGAGTCTCCCCTGATCGGGATGGACAGGGCCTGCAAGGGCCGCGCACGGCCCGGGAGCTCAAACTGGAGCACGCCTGAGGATCGGGACCACGCCCCCACGCGATCAATCCGGCGGAGCGCTCCTGCCGCAGGGGCTCAGGCACGACCGGCCGGCCTCGGATGCTCGATCGACGCGTACGCGTTGTGATTGTGGATGCTCTCGTGGTTCTCCGCCTCGACACGGAACCATGTGATCTCCGGCCGGGCCATGAGCTGGACCGCGACATTCCGGACAAGGTCCTCGACGAAGGCGGGATTCTCGTACGCGCGCTCGGTGACGGCCTTTTCGTCGGGGCGCTTCAGCAGTGAATAGAGCTCACTGCTCCCGCAGGACTCCACCAGCGCGATCAGGTCCTCGATCCATACGATGGCGTCGGATCGGACGCTGACGGTGACGTACCCTCGCTGATTGTGGGCGCCATGGCGGCTGATGGCCTTCGAGCACGGACAGAGCGTCGTCACCCCCACGACGACGGTGAGGACGAAATCAATGTCGTTCCCGGACGCAGTGGCCTCGAACCGCACCGTATAGTCGAGGACTCCCGCCTTTCGCGTGACCGGCGCCTTCTTCGTGATGAAGTAGGGGAACTCCATGTCGAGATGCGCCGTCTGCGCGTGCAGGCGCGTCCGCATGCTCTGGAGGATGTCGGGGATGTTCTCGACATGAACGATGCCGCCGTGGGCATTGAGCACCTCGATGAAGCGGCTCATGTGGGTTCCCTTGAAGTGCCGGGGCAGGTCCACGTACATGCCGATCGTGGCGACGGTGTTCTGGACGTCGCGCGTGGCCTTGTCCCGCACCTGGATCGGGAAGCGCAGCCCGCGAACACCCACCTTGTCGATGGGCAGGTTGCGGCTGTCGGGTTCGCTTTGTTTGTCGAGGAGGGGGGCCGGGGTCCGGGCGGGTCTGGCCGCGGAGTCCATGGCCGCCACTCCGTTGGCGGGCGGCATGCCCGAGAGGGTAGCATCGGACGCGGCGGTGGCCAAGCGGCGCGCCGATCACTAGCCTCGCCGGATGCGGTTACTGCATCGAGTTCTGGCGCTGGGACTTGTGCTGCTCGTCGCCCTTCCGGCGGCGGCCGAGCGGGTCCGGCTCGTGACCTACAACGTCGAGAACTACCTGCTCGCCGCGCGAGGGGGCCGCGAGGTGAAGCCCGAGGCCGCGCGGGCGAAGGTGGCTGAGATTCTGGCCGGGCTGAGGCCGGATATCATCGCGCTCCAGGAGCTGGGCGGGCCCGCCGCGCTCGAGGATCTCGGCAGGCGCCTCCAGCGGCTCGGCCTGGAGTATCCCCACCGGGAGCTCGTCCAGGGCTATGACAAGTACATCCAGGTCGGATTGCTCAGTCGTCACCCGATCGTGGAGCGACGGCCGCACACGCGGGACAACTTTCTTCTTTCCGGACGTCGCTTCCGCGTCAGCCGCGGCATCCTCGAGGTGGAGATCGCGGTGGGTCCGCGCTACCGACTCCACGTGTTCACGGCCCACCTGAAGTCGCGCCGCCCGATCCCCGAGGCCGACGAGGCGGAGATGCGTCTCGAGGAGGCGCGCATCCTGCGCGAGAAGATCGACGCGCGTCTGCGCGAGAACCCCCGCGCCAACATCGTCGTGCTCGGGGACCTGAACGACACGAAGGACAGCGAGCCGGTGAGGCTGCTGCTGGGGAGGGGCCGCGACCGGCTCGTGGATGTTCGACCGGCAGAGCGCAACGGAGACTCCGGGTACACCCCGAACCCGCGATGGCAGCCGCGCACGGTGACGTGGACGCACTATTACGGCGTGGAGGACAGCTACAGCCGGATTGATTACATCCTCCTCCACCCGAACGCGGCGAAGGAATGGGTCGCGGAGGAAACCTACATCGCGACCGCTCCCGACTGGGGCCTCGCCTCGGATCATCGACCGCTGCTGGTGACGCTCGAGGCGGCCGATCAATGAGCGGATCCCAACGGCTGCGGGCCACTCGAGCGAGTGGCCCGTGCACCGATTCGCCGGTCATCGCCGGCGTCGACTACCGGGCGCAGCAGGGACACGCGAATCCCCGCCGGCCGTAGCCGTAACCGGGACCCCATCCGGGCGCGGCGCCCGGGCCCATCGCGCGCCGCGGCGCGCGGCCCCAGCCCCGGTACTGGCCCGCGGGGTCACGCGGGCGCGAACCGGCGTCATCCGCGATCGCGGGACGCGGTCCCCGCCGGGCGGGCACCACGTCGTCGCGCAGCGCGCGAGGTCCGGGACCTCTGCCGTCGCGCAGGGCGCGTGGCGCCGGGCCCTGCCGGTTGAGCGGGCCGGCACGCCGTGCGGGACGCACTTCCTCCGCCGTGAGCATGCCGTCGCCATTGGCGTCGAGGGTGGCGAGCCTTTCCGAGGCCGCGGCGAGTTCCTCCGCGGAGAGGACGGAGTCCCCGTCCGTGTCGAGCACCGCGAGGACCGGTGGCAGGGGAGGGGCCGCGCGCCTGTCGTCGGCCCTGTCGGGGGCGGGCTGCGCCCATGCGTTGCCGCCGAGCAGTGCGACGGCCGTTCCGAGTGTGAGAAGCGTCTTCTTCATCTGATGTCCTTTCCTTTGGGGGTCCGCCTGGTTCGGACCCGCCGGTGGTTGCCTCTTTCACCAGGGACCGGCCGCGAAGCCGGTGTCTGGGTCTAATGGACTCCTCCCGTGTTAAGGGAGTGCGAGCGGGCGAGCGGAGAATTGTAAAGGACAGGTAAATGTCTCTGGCCGATCGCGGCGCGCGGACGCACCATGCGGCAGTGCGGAGCCAGTCTGTCATTCCTCCTGACAGCCACGGCCGGGGCGCCGCGCGGGTGCTGCTGGTGGACGACGATCGCAAGCTGTGCCGCCTGCTGTCGGATTACCTCGGCGCGATGGGCTACGAGGTCGAGGCCGTGCATGACGGTCCGGCCGGCGTGAGCGCAGCCCTCGAGAATTCATGGGAGGCCGTCGTGCTGGATCTGATGATGCCGGGGCTCGACGGCTTCGAGGCCCTCAAGCAGATCCGCAGGCACTCGGACGTGCCGGTGCTGATGCTGACCGCGCGCGGAGACGAAGCCGACCGGATCGTGGGCCTCGAGATCGGCGCGGACGACTACGTGCCGAAGACGTCGTCCCCGCGTGAGCTGCTTGCGCGCCTGCGGGCCGTCACGCGCCGCGCCCGCCTCCAGCGGCCCTCCCCTGCGGCGGACGAGGAGATCGTCGTGCGCGACCTCCACCTCAATCCCGCCACGAGAAGGGCCGTCCTCGGGGATCAGCCGCTCAGCCTGACCGCCCTCGAGTTCGACCTTCTGCTGAGCCTCGCGCGGGCCCGCGGGCGCGTGAAGACGCGCGAGCAACTGCTCGAGGAAGTGCGCGAGCGCGAGTACGACGTGTTCGATCGTTCGGTGGACGTGCACATCTCCGCGCTGCGGCGAAAGCTCGGCGATGATCCCCGGCGACCGCGCTACATCGAGACCGTGCGATCGGTCGGCTACCGGATGCTCGAGGAGCCGCAGGGGTGATGAGCGGCGCGTCGCATTCTCAATCGGCGCAACCGGGCGGCGCCGCGGACGCCGTTGGAATCGCCCGCCGGTTCCGGGGACTGCCGCTCTGGACAAGGATCCTGCTCGGCCTGCTCTTGAACGTCCTGTTCATCGGCGCCGCGTTCGTCGCGGTCCTCGTCGTCCAGGTGCGGTGGAATCCCGAATGGCTGCTGGCGGGCGGCGCGGGCGATCGGCTGCGGCTGCTCGCGAGGGCCCTGGCCGACGATCTCGACGCTGTCCGACCCGACGAGGCGGAGGCGCTGCTGCGGACCTACGGGGACGAGCACGGGGTCGAACTCTTCGTGTTCCAGCCCGGCGCCGGAATGATCGGCGGCACGCCGGATGCCCTTCCGCCCGAGGTCCGACGCGAGGCGGGTCGCAGTCTCGGACCGGGCATGGGCCGCGGCCGCGGCGTGCGCATGGACAGGGAACCCCGGATGGGACCGGGTGCCGCGAGGCGGCGCGGCGGCGCCATGGCGATGCCGCCGCCCGGCATCGTGCGCGCGGGGGGGGATTACTGGGCGCTGGTCCGCCTGCCCGCGGACGCCCCGGGCGCGGCGCGCGTCCTGATCGTGCGGGCTCCGACGCTCTTCTCGGGCGGGCTGCTGTTCGACATGCGGCCGTGGCTGATCGCCGGCATGGTGACGCTTGGCGTGTCGGGATTGTTCTGGCTGCCGTTCGTGCGCGCGATGACCCGCGACATCGGAAGGATGATGCGGCAGACGCAGCGCATCGCGGCGGGCAGGTTCGACGCCCGCCTCGACATGCGCCGCGAGGACGAGCTTGGGCGGCTCGCGGACGCGATCGACCGCATGGCATCGAGGCTCGATGCCTTCGTGGCGGGCCAGCGCCGATTCCTGGGCGACGCGGCGCACGAGCTGTGTTCGCCGCTCGCACGCATGCAGGCCGCGCTCGCCCTCATCGAGACTCGCCTCGAGTGCGGGGAGGAGGTGGACGCGTACCTGCGCGATCTGTGCGAGGAGATCGAGCAGATGTCCGCCCTCGTGGATGAACTCCTCGCCTTTTCGAGGACAAGCGAGCGGCGCGCGCTGGAAGTGCGGCCGATCCCGGTTCGGGAGGTGATCGCGGAGGCGTGGGAGCACGAGGCCGGCGGGACGGCCGGACCGGCCGTGCTGGCCCGGCCGGAGGTCGACGTGCTCGGCGACCGCGCGTTGATCCGGCGGGCGCTCGGGAACGTGTTCAGAAACGCCCTTCGATACGCGGGCTCCGACGGGCCCATCGAGGTCCGCGCCACCGTTCATGATGCGGAGGTGGAGTTGATCGTGGCGGATCGGGGACCCGGGGTGCCGGAGAACGAGCTGGCCAGGCTGTTCGACCCGTTCTACCGGGCCGACCGCTCCCGCTCCCGCGATCACGGAGGCACCGGCCTTGGCCTGGCGATCGTCAAGACGTGCGTGGAAGCCTGCGGCGGAACGGTGGCGGCCCGGAACCGCAGCGGCGGCGGCCTCGAGGTGGTGATGAGGCTGCCGGCGGCCCGGGCGTCCGATTGACCCGCCCGCGGCGCTGCAGGCGCGCCGGATTTCCCGTGCGCACCCGCCGATCCTTCCTCTTACCGGGCGTTCTCCCGATGCTCCGTCCCGCACTGGGCGTGGTGCCGCAGCGCGTGATCGACCAGCACGAGCGCCGTCATCGCCTCCACGATGGGAACGGCGCGGGGGAGCACGCACGGGTCGTGGCGACCGCGGCCGCGGAGGGTCGTGTTCTGGAACTCGACGTCCACGGTCTCCTGGTCGTGCATCACCGTGGCGACGGGCTTGAACGCGACGCGGAAATAGATCGTTTCGCCGTTCGTGATGCCGCCCTGCACCCCGCCCGAACGATTGGTCGTCGTGCGCACACGGCCGTCGATGTTGCGGAAGGGATCATTGTGCTCGCGGCCCGTGAGCAGGATTCCGCCGAAGCCGCTGCCGATCTCGAAGCCCTTGGACGCGGGCAGGCTCAGCATGGCCTTGGCGAGGTCGGCCTCGAGCCGGTCGAACACCGGCTCGCCCCAGCCCGGCGGAACGCCGCGGGCCACGCCAAGGATCACTCCGCCGACGCTGTCGCCCTCCGCGCGGCGCTGTTCGATCCGCTCGATCATCGCGCGTGCCGCGTCGGGATCCGGGCACCGGACGATGTTGGATTCGATGTCCTCGACGCGGACGGACTCGGGATCAACCGTGGCGCGGATGTCCTGAACCTGCGAGACGCAGGCAAGGACTTCGACGCCCCAGCGTTCGCGCAGGATCTTGCGGGCGACCGCGCCGGCGGCGACACGGCCGATGGTCTCCCGGGCGCTCGTGCGGCCGCCCCCCGGCCATGCACGAATTCCGAACTTGGCCTGGTACGTGTAATCCGCGTGCGAGGGGCGGAACTTGGTGGCCATCTCCGAGTAGGCTTCCGGACGGAAATCCTCGTTGCGGACCCACATGGAGATCGGCGTGCCCAGGGTGCGGCCCTCGAAGGTTCCGCTCAGGATCCTGACGGTGTCTGATTCCTTGCGGGGCGTGGTGATGTGGGACTGGCCCGGGCGGCGCCGGTCGAGGTCGGGCTGGATGTCTGATTCCGTGAGTGCGAGGCGCGGGGGGCAGCCGTCAATGACGACACCCACCCCGCCGCCATGGGACTCGCCCCATGTCGTGATGCGAAAGAGGTGGCCGAACGAATTCGCCATGCGACCGCAAGGCTGCCGTGAAGCCGAACGGCGGCGAAAGGGCAAACCGTCTCCCCCAGGCCGGCGCGGATGGACACGGTCCCGCCCGGACGAGGATGATGCCGCGGATGGCCAGACTCAGGGAGGCGCATTTCCCCGTGCCGGACTACGACCTCGCCGCGACGCTGGACTCGGGCCAGGCGTTCCGCTGGCGGCACGTGGACGGTGCATGGGAGGGCGTGATCGGGCAGCGCTGGGTCCGGCTGCGGCAGGACCGCCGCGGGATTCTCGCGCAGTCGGCGGAGGACCCCGGCGACTGGGGGTGGCTGCGATCCTATCTCGCACTCGATGAGGACATGGAGTCCGTGCTCGCGACCTTCCCGGCGGATCCTCCGCTCCGGGAGGCGGTGCGCGCGTGCCGCGGACTGCGCCTGCTCCGCCAGGATCCATGGGAGTGCCTCGCGTCGTTCCTCCTGTCCTCCAACAAGCAGATCGTCCAGATCCGGCAGGTGGTCGGGGCGATCTGCCGGTGCTGGGGTGATGCGGTGGCGGAGCCCGACGGGGGCGGCGGATGGCGGTCGTTTCCCGCGCCCGGGGTCGTGGCGGCGGCCGGAGAGGCGGACCTGAGGGCGTGCCGCATGGGGTACCGCGCGAAGTACGTGAAGGCGACGGCCGGGATCGTCGCGGCAGGGGGGCTCGATCTCGCGGAGCTCGCGGTGCTCCCGCTGGAAGCGGCACGCCAGCGGCTCATGGCCCTGCCCGGCGTCGGACGAAAGATCGCGGACTGCGTGCTCCTGTTCTCGTGCGGACAGAAGCGGGCGTTCCCGGTGGATGTGTGGGTCATGCGCGCGCTGCGGGAACTGTACTTCCCGAAGGGCAATCCCCGGCCGGCGGAACTCCTCGCGTTCTCCGAGACGCACTTCGGGCCGAACGGAGGCTACGCCCAGCAGTATCTGTTTCACTACATGCGACTGCGGGCCGGGCGTGTGGCAGCATGGGGGCGGTGAACGACCATTCGAACGACGGGGGGTACGCCCCGGGAGGGGAGCAATGACACGGCTGGAAGTCCTTTTCACACCGGCGGAATTCGCGGCGCTGGAAGGCCGCGTCATGACGGATACGGCGTGTGCGGTGGTGGATGCGCTGCGGGCGACCAGCTCCATGGTGGCCGCCCTCGCGAATGGTGCGCGGGCGGTTCGTCCCGTCGCGACCATCGAGGCCGCGCTGCAGGAGCGCGCGCGCGACCCGGAGTGTCTGCTCGCGGGGGAACGAAACGGCCTCCGGATCGCGGGCGAGGTTTCAGGCGGAGTGGAGTTCGACCTCGGGAATTCGCCCCGCGAGTTCACGCGCGACAGGGTTTCGGGCCGGCGGATCGTCATGACGACCACGAACGGCACACGCGCGCTCCGCGCATGCGCGGGGGCGGGCCGTGTCTTCGCCGCGGCGTTTGTGAATCTCGCGGCCGCCGCGGAGGCGCTGCGCACGTCCGGCGCCGCGCGCTGGCTGGTGGTCTGCAGCGGCACCGGGGAGGAGGCATCCTACGAGGACACTCTCGTGGCGGGCGCGCTGTGCGAGGCGCTGGGCGATGATGCGGCGCTGACGGATTCGGGCCGGGTCGCGTTGTCCGCATGGCGGGGAGCCTCCGCGAGACCGGAGGCGGAGTTCGCATCGTCCTTCAACGCGCGGCGTCTGCTGGCCATTCCCGGGCTCGCGGACGACGTGGCGTGGTGCGCCCGTCGCAGCGTGTTCCCGATCGCGCCGGAGCTGCGCGACGGGCTCGAGCTGACCTGATCCGCGATCCGTGATCCGCGGATCAGCGGGCGGCGGAGGAGGAGGTGTCCGCCGATTGCGCCGACTCGAGCGCGAGGGCGCGCTCGGAGGCGAGCCTGAAATCGGGGTCCGCGCGGGCGGTCTCGCGGAAGGCCGCGACGGCGTCCTGGATCCGTCCCGTGGATTCGAGGAGCAGCCCGCGTCGCCAGTGGAGGGCGGCGTCCTCGGGGGTGACGGCCAGCGCGTGCTGAATGTGGAGCAGGGTGAGTTCGGGATCCCCGCTGCGTTCGCAGAGGGCGGCCTGATGACGGTGCCATGCGGCCGCGGCGCCCGGATCCACGGTCAATGGCGGCCGCCACGGGAGGGGCGACCCGAGGCCCGCCTCGGATGCATGTTCACCCTTCATCTGGTGCGCCAGTTGCGTGAGTTCCTCCGCGTCGCGGGTCGTGGGCGAGAGATCCCAGATGTAGGCGCGCCCGTCCGAGCACTGGGTGACCAGGTGGTTGTTGTCCGGGGTGAAGAAGACGTGCAACGGCAGGACGGGGAGCCGGAACCATGGCGTGACGGGTTCGCCCGAGTCCGTCTCCCAGACGCGCGCGGTGCCGTCGGCGCCCGTGGCGGCGTAGAGCGCGCCATCGCTGCTGAAGGCCAGGTCGAGCACCTGGTATCCCATGCGGTGTTCCGCGATGACCCGGGCCGGGTCGGACGCGTTCCACAGGTAAACCATCGAATCCTCGCCTCCCGTCAGGACGAGGGGCCGCGTCGGATGACACTCGACCGCGTTCACGCCATCCCCGTGGCGGAAACTCGGGGGGATCGGTTTCCCGGACTCGATGCTCCATGCGGTCGCGGCGCGCGGGATCATCGCGAAATCCCGGACGGCCGTGAGCACAAGCTTGCCCGAATGGTCGAAGTCGATCTGGCGGATCTCGACCTTGGAGTGGATCGGCTCACCGACGGGGTCGGCGGACCGGGCGTCGAAGAGGTGCAGGCTCTTCTCGTCGGCCCCGAGCACGGCGATGAACCGGTGGTCGGGGGAGGCCTCGGCGCGGCGGATGGCGATGCCGAGTTCGCGGCGGATCGGGGCGTCGTGGAGGCGATCGAGGTGCCACTGGAACCACGTGCCGGGAGCGGTGAAGGCATGCAGGTGTTCGCCGGTGCGCACGATGGCGGCGGGATTCCCGAACGTGGCGACGAGGGTGGGCTGGGCGCCGCGGACGGCGAGGTCGGTCCGCCAGAGTCGTCCCTGAAGGGGCACCGGCTGGGCCGGGTCGAATCCGAGGGCGATGAGCTGCGAGCGTGTGTCATCGAGCACGAGTTGCCGGATGAAACCCGGGTGGCGCAGGCGGTCGGTGAGGCGCCGGCCTGAAGGAAGCTCCCAGAGGGCCGCGACGCTTTCCGGTTCGGACGTGGCCGCGGCCATGCGCCAGCCGTCCTCGGAGAGGCAGGAGGCGAGGAGCGGGCCATCCGGAAGTTCGATCGGCGGCCGGGTGGAGGAGTGCGAGGCGAAGTCGAAGAGACGCACGGCATCGTCCACAAGGGTCACGGCGCGCCGTCCGTCGGGAAGAAAGCGGATCTTGAAGCTGCTGTGGTCCTCCCACGCGGGGTGGCGGAGCGGTTCGCCGACGAGCTGCACCTGTGCGGGATCCCAGATGCGAAGCTGGCGATCGAAGCAGCCCGTGAGGACGTGACGGCCGTCGGAGGAGAAATCCCCGCCGGTGACCGAATGCGGATGGGGCAGGGCAATGGGCGGCGCGGAGAGTCCGTTCGTGTGCGACACCAGGGCGGGACTGGCGGCGCCCGCGGCGGCCGACATGTAGAGGCCGCCGCGCGGCGCGAACCCGGCCCACATCACGACGTCCTGGTGCTGGCGCGGCGGGGCCGCGGGCGAGAGGTCGGGGACGGAGTAGAGGTGCACCTGCCGGCCGATCGTGCCGAGGAGGTAGTTCCCGCTCGGGTCGAACTGGAGGAGATACAGGCGCGCGGGGAGCGCGACGGTGCGGGGCGGGGCGTCCGGCTCGCGCAGGTCGAAGAGGCGAAGCTGAGCCTCGCCGCCGCTGCTGGTGACGATGGCGAGGAGATTGCCGAGGCGGTCGAACGTGAGTTCGCGTGCGCCCAGGGAATCGGGGAGGGCGCGTGCGGGCTCGTCGGGCGCAAGGCGGTTGTGGAGCAGCACCGGTCCGTGGTGGCTGCCGACGGCCAGCCAGTTGGTGGCACAGGCGATGGCTTCCGCGACCTCGACCAGCCGGAGGGGTTCGGAGGTCGCGCCTTGTCCGGACCATGTCCAGAGCAGGACCGGACCGCGCTCGACGTGGGCGAAGAGCGTGCCGCCGTCGGGCGTCCAGTCGAGGCTCGAGGTCGGTCCGCCGAGCTTGATGTCCTCGCCGACGCGCCGTCCGGTGCTGACGGACCATGCCCGCACGAGGCCGGAGGCCGTGCCGGCGGCGATCCATTCGCCCGACGGATGCAGGGCGAGGAGGACGCCGCGCTCGCCGAGGCGCCATTCGCTGAGCTGACGCGGGGCGGCGCGCAGGATGGAGCCGATGCGCCTGCGATGGATGAGTTCGCGGTCGCGCGCGGGATCGCGCGTGTCGAGCTTGAGCGCCTCGATGAGCTGTTGCAGCGAGTTGGGCAGGTCGCCCTCCTCGAAGAGACGAAACGCGTTGACGACGCGGAGCTGGACGGCGTTGGTCTCGGCGGCGAGCTGGGCGGTCTCGGCGGCCCGCTGCTGAATCTGGGCCCGCCACGCGAGCCAGCCTGTGAGTCCCACGATCACGGCCGCCACGGCGGCCGTGCGAAGAACGCCCTGGAAATAGCTGCGGCGCTCGCGGCGCTCGAGGTCGCGGCGGCGCTCGGGCAGGCGGCGCAGGCGCGACGCGAGTTCGCCCGCCGAGGGAAGGCGTGCGGCCGGGTCGGTCGCGAGGCAGGCGAGCAGGTCATCGAGGAGCAGCGGATCGCGGATGCGCCGGGCGACGTCGATGGTGACGGGCTGCGTGAGATCGCAGACGAGCGCCTGATACAGGAGGACCCCGAGGGCGTAGATGTCCGAGGCGGGCGACGGCTCGTCGCCGCGGAACAGTTCAGGCGCCCAGTAGAGCGGGGCGCCCCCGGATGGATTGAAGCCGGGCCGCGTGGATTCCACGGCAGACCGGCTGACGGCCTGTTCAGCCGCGAGCTCGGCCGCGACGAGGCGCGCCGTGCCGAACTCGATGAGCTTGACGCCCGGAAGGGGGTGCCCGGCATCCGCCGGCTGGACCATGACGGCGTCCGGACGGAGGTCCCCGTGGACCACGCCCGCCCGATGGGCCGCGTCGAGCGCCTCCGCGACCTGCGCGATGATCTCGAGCCGGTGGGTTTCGTCCACCGCCGCGGCACCCCCGGACATCCGGCAGAGTTCGGTGAGCGTGACGCCGGGCGCATAGTCGTTCTCGAGGAACGGCGGAGTGTGATCGAACTGGTAGCGGTGCAGGCGGGCGATGTGCGGGTGGTCGCCGATCCCGGTGCGGATCCGCTCGAACAGGGGCCGGGCCTCGCGCAGCGCACGAACGCGGCTGGGGCGGAAGCAGAAGCGGAGGGCGCGCGGAACGCCGCTTGCCGCGTCGTGGGCGAGCCACACCTCACCGAAGCCGGAGCTGCCCAGGAACCGGTCGATGACCCAGCGAGTCCCCGGGACGGTGCTGCCGATCGCGGGCCGCCAGCCCGTGAGATCATCCTCGGGGAGGTGGTCGGCGTCGCCGTGCGGCGGAGCCTGCAAGGGCGATACGCCCTCCTCGCCGACCTCGAAGATTGGAACGGGCGACTCCAGTCCCTTGATGTGATAGTGACCGTGGCTGATCCAGCGGAGGTTCGGGAACTCCGCGAGATCATCCTCGCGCGGGGCGGCGCGGGCCGCGTCGAACGCCTCCGAGCTGAGGAGAATCTGATCCGGACCGGCCAGGTCCATGATGCTGGCGGCGAAGCTGACGGCGAATCCGGTGAGGTCCAGCGCGCCATCCGGGCGGCGGCCTTCCTCGACCTCGCCGAAGTGAATCCCCACACGGTCCCGGATGCGGAGCGCGACGGGTTCGCCGCGCATCCACTCGCGCAGTTCCCGCTGCAGCCGGAGCGCGAAGCGGACGGCGGTGCGCGGGTGCTCGAACGCCAGGAAGATGGAGTCACCCCCGGTGTTGATCAGTTCGCCGCCTCCAACCTCGCGGAGCACGCGGGCGGCGTGGCCGTGGTGCTCGAGGATGCGCCGGTTGCCCGCGAGATCGCCCAGGGCCGAGAGAAGACGGGTGGATCCGACGATGTCGGTGAACACGAGGGCGGCGCTCCTGCGGAGCGGTGCACGCAACGGTTCTGCCTCCGTGACGGCGGGGTCCATCCGGAATGGGAACCTTGCGCCGCGAAAATGGGGAAGGGAAGTCCCGAGAGGGGAGCGGCGCCCGCCCGCCCGTTCGGATCGGCCGAAACGCGCCCGCCTCACCCGATCGCGGACCCAAACCGGCAGGAGGAGGTGCTTGACCGCCGTCGAGGGGCGCCCCCATGGTTGCGCGAATCCCCTCCCCGCGAGCTCACCTGAATTCATTATATCCGGAGGAACAACATGGAAGTCACCGGCACCACAGCAGCCATCCTGGAGGTCAAGGGGCGCGACGTCTTCACCACGCGACCGGACGCGACGGTTTATGATGCGATCCAGCAGCTCGCCGATCGGAACGTGGGCGCCCTCCTGGTGATGGACGGCGAGCGGCTGATCGGGGTGTTCTCCGAGCGCGACTACACGCGGAAGGTCGCGCTCCACGGCCGTTCGTCGCGTGACACGCTGGTGGAGGAGGTCATCACGGGCCGGCTCGTGGTGGTGACCCCGGCCACGCCGGTGCCCGACTGCATGCGGCTGATGGTCGAGAACCGGGTGCGCCATCTCCCCGTCGTGGAGGAGGGGCGCGTGGTGGGGGTGATCTCCATCGGGGACCTCGTGAATTACATCATTCACGCGCAGCAGGCGACGATCGACCAGTTGCACAGCTACATCGCGGGCGGCTACCCGGGATGAATCGAGGTTCCCGCGGGCCGTGAGGCGCGACCCCGCCGCGGGGCGCGGACGCCGCCATCGATCCGGGACGCTTGCGGGCCGGTGGGGATTCACGGACGCTCGCGCCATGAGTGCGCTGCCGTTCGGAGAACTGAAGGCCTATCGGCCGCGTCAGTTCGTGCCCGTTCACGTGGACTGGGATGACTGGTCGAGCGTCGAACCGCTGTTCGACCGCCTCGAGGCGTCCCTGAAGCGCGGTTCGACGGCGGCCGAGCTCGAGCAGTGGCTGGTCCACTGGGGCGAGGTGGGCGCCGCCGTGAACGAGGAGGGCGCGCGCCGGTACATCGCCATGACCTGCCATACCGACGACGCGGAGGCGGAGAAGGCGTACCTCCATTTCGTCGAGGAGATCGAGCCCCGCATCAAGCCGCGTCAGTTCCGCCTCGAGCAGCTTTATCTGTCCCATCCCGCGCGCCGCGAGCTTCCGCGCGAGCGGTACGAGGTCTTCGACCGGCACACCGCCGTCCGCGTGGAGTTGTACCGCGACGAGAACGTGCCGCTGGAGACCGAGGAGGCCCGCGTTGGCCAGCAGTACCAGAAGCTGAGCGGATCGCTCACGGTGACGTTCCGCGGCGAGGAGCGAACGCTCGCCCAGATGGGAAGGTTCCTCGAGGAACCGGATCGCGCCGTGCGCGAGGAGGCATGGCGCCTCGTGACGGAACGGCGGCTCAGGGAGAAGGACACCTTCGACTCGCAGTTCGACTCACTCCTGCGGCTGCGCGACCAGATCGCCCGCAACGCCGGCTTCCAGAACTATCGGGATTACTCGTTCAAGGCGCGCGGCCGGTTTGATTACACGCCCGCGGAGTGCGAGGCGTTTCATGACGCCATCGAGGCCGAGGTGGTGCCGGTGCTCCGCGAGCTTCATGCCGAGCGGCGCGCGAAACTGAAGCTGCCGGCCCTCCGCCCGTGGGACCTCGCGGTCGATCCCGAGGGCCGGCCGCCACTGCGCCCGTTCGACCGGGCCGAACGCCTGGTGGAGGGGACGCAGCGCATCTTCGATCGCCTGGACCCGACGCTCGCCCGCGAGTTCAGGGAGCTGAGCGCGCAGCGGCTCCTGGACCTGGAAAATCGCAAGGGCAAGGCGCCCGGAGGCTACCAGTGCTCGCTGTCGGAGGCGCGCCTGCCGTTCATCTTCATGAACGCGGTGGGCCAGCAGCGTGATGTCGAGACCATCCTTCACGAGGCCGGGCATGCCTTCCACACGATGGCCACCAGGGACGAGGACCTGTACGCCTACCGCGACGCGCCCACGGAGTTCTGCGAGGTCGCCTCGATGAGCATGGAACTGCTCGGGGGCGAGTTCCTCGACGAGTTCTACTCACCCGAGGAGGTCAGGCGCGCCCGGAGGGATCACCTGGAGGGAATCGTCGAGACGTTCCCGTGGATCGCCACGGTGGACGCCTTCCAGCACTGGCTGTACACGCACCCGGATCACACGCGCTCCGAGCGAGCGCGGGCATGGGACCGCCTCGTGGAACGATTCGGCGGTGACGTGGACTGGAGCGGATGGGAACAGGCGCGGGCGCACGCGTGGCACCGGCAACTGCACGTGTTTCTCTATCCGTTCTACTACATCGAGTACGGCATCGCGCAGATCGGGGCGCTGCAGATCTGGCTCAATTCGAGAAAGGACCGGCAGGAGGCGCTCTCGGCATACCGTCGCGCGCTGGAGCTGGGCGGGTCCCGACCGCTGCCCGAGCTGTTCTCGGCGGCGGGCTGCGCCTTCCGCTTCGATCGAGAGACGCTGCGGCCGCTGATGGACCTCGTCCGGGAGGAGTTCAGGAAGCTCTGAGCAGGCTGCGCCTCCCGCCGGCGGGTGGTCAGCCGTAGCGCTCGGGATCGAGCGGCGCCAGGTCCAGCGAGGGCGTCTCCTCCGCGGCAAGCATGGCCACGAGGCGCCCCGTCACCGGGCCCAGGCTCAGACCGAGCATGGCGTGGCCGGTCGCGATGACGAGGTTGTGCCAGCGGCGGGAGCGGCCGAGGTAGGGCAGGCCATCGGGCGTCACGGGCCGGAGACCGCTCCATGCGGGCACGGAATCGAAATGCTCCGGCCTGAACTCGGGATAGTAGCGCGCCACGGAGTCGATGATTCCCTGAACCCGCGCTGGATTGACGGACTCGTCGAGCCCGGCGAGTTCCATCGTGCCGCCGATGCGGAGGGCGTCGCCCATCGGCGTCACGGCGACGCGCGCCTCGGTGAGGATCGCGCAGATGCGCGGGCGCGAGGGCGGGCGAGGCAGCGTGAGGCTGTAACCCTTGCCCGGCTGAAGCGGGAGGCGCAGGCCGAGATCCCGCGCGATGACCGGGGACCATGAGCCGGCGCAGAGCGCAAAAGTGTCGCCCCCGATCCGGCCGCGGGACGTGCGCAGCGCGGACACGCGGTCGTTCCGCGTTTCCCATCCGTTCACCGTGGTTTCCCAGAGAAACTGGACACCTGCCGAGACGGCGAGTTCCTCCATGGTTGCGAGGAAGCGCTCCGGCTGGAGATGCGCGTCGCGCGGGAAGTGGACCGCGCCGGCGATGTCCATTCGGACGCCCGGCTCGCGCATGGCGGCCTCCCCGGGATCGAGGACGTCGGCCGGAATGCCAAGCTCGCGGGCGCGCGCGGCAACCGCGGACTCTTCATGCAGGGCATGTTCGGTCCTGCACAGCATCAGGAGGCCGAGGGGCACCATGCCGAAACCGGGACCGGGCAGGGCGGTGAGCTCGTCGTAGATGCGGCGGCTTTCGAGCCCGAGGTCGCGCAGGGTGAGCTCGGCGGCGCGGGCGCGCCGTGCGCGGGCGGCGCGCCAGAAGTGGAAGCCCCATGTCAGCAGGTCCCGGTCGAGGCGTGGCTTGATGTAAAAGGGCGACCGCGGGTTCCACATCCACCTCAGCCCGAGCGCCACCATGCCGGGCGCGGCGAGGGGCACGAAGTGGCTCGGGCAGACCATGCCGGCATTGCCGAAGGAACAGCCGCTGCGCGCCTGCGCGTGGCGCTCGATCACCGTGACGCGCATTCCGCGCCGGGCGCATTCGTACGCGGAGCACAGGCCGACGACGCCGGCGCCTGCGATGACGACGTGCGGAGAGGCGGGAGGGTTCACCGTGCGGAGGGGTTCAACGGGGGATGCCGTCGCGGAACGGATCGCGCGGGTCGAGGAGGAGCGTGGTTTCGGCCGTGACGAACGCGGAGCCGGTGATCACGGGAACGATCTCGGTGCGCGATGGATCGCGCCACTGGTATCGACCGGAGAAGGTCGTGCCGAGGATGCCCTCCTGGATCCAGTCCGTGTTCTCGGGGAGTTCGCCGTCCGCGGCGAGGCAGGCGAGCTTCGCGCTGGTGCCCGTGCCGCACGGGGAGCGGTCATAGGCCCTGCCGGGGCAGAGGACGAAGTTGCGGGCGTGCCCGCCGGCCGTGGCGGGGCCCACGAGCTCGACGTGATCGACCTCCGGGAAACCCTGCGAATTGACGGCGGTGCGGATGCGCCATGCGATCTCGGTGAGGGCATTGACCTCGGAGATCTCGAGGCGCCATTCATGCCCCGCCGCGAGGAAGAACCAGTTGCCGCCCCAGGCGATGTCCCCGGTGACTTCACCGACATCGGGCACCCGGAACCGCGCGCCCTTCACCTTTCTCCAGCTCGGGACATTCGTGACGGAGACGCGCCCGTCGGGATGCAGCCGCGCGGTGACGATGCCCACCGGCGTTTCGATGCGGCAGTCACCGGCCTCGAGCCGGCCGAGGTGACGCAGCGTGCAGACAAGGCCGATGGTCCCGTGCCCGCACATGCCGAGGTAGCCGACATTGTTGAAGAAGATGACGGCGGCGTGGCACCCGGGCTCGTGCGGCTCGAGCAGGATCGCGCCGACGAGGACATCGGAGCCGCGCGGCTCGTTGACGACCGCGGAACGGAAGGTGTCGTGATCCTGCCGCAGGCGCGCGAGCCGTTCGGTGATGGGGCCGCGCCCGAGGTCGGGAGCGCCGTCGATGACCACGCGGGTCGGTTCGCCGGCGGTGTGGGAATCGATGGCGGTGATCCGCTTCATGGCGCGGACGCGGGGGAGAGCTTCGGAGAGGCGCGGAGAAGGTTGCGCAGGCGCTCGTCGAGGTCGTCGGGGTGGACGCGGATGCTGACGATATACGGGGGCTGGTCGGGCTCCCAGTGGCCGTAGGTCGTGGTGAGGATCGTGCCGTCCGGCAGGCGTTCCACGCCGGGGTAGGCGCAGTCCCAGGCATGGTGATTGTCCATGAGGCGAACCCGGAACTGGCCCGGGCCGCCGGAAACGATGTCCTGCCATGTGCCGACCCATGCGACCCAGTCGCCGCGAGTGGGGGATTCGCGCGCGGTGTCGCGGAAGGAGATGAAGATCCTGCCGTCGGCGAGGTAGCGGGCCGTGTGGCGATCGCCCGTGAGGGTGTGGGGGAGTTCGCGCGGGGGGGACCATGTCGCGCCCTCGTCGTCGGAGAACATCACGTGGGAGTTCCGGCGGCGCGAGTTCTCGCGAAGAAGCAGCGCGATGCGCCCGCCGTCGGGGGATCGGACCGCCCCGGGTTCGCAGAGGTGAACCTCGCTCGAGGAGTGGAGTTCACGCGGTTCGCTCCATGTGAGCCCGCCATCGCGGGAATGAACCTGGTAGAGCGTGAAGACGACGGGCTGGCTCTGGGTGGCATTGGCGCGGATGAAGCGCCCGTCATCATGGAACCATGCGAGGTACTCACCGGGCCGGTTCCGGACGGGCTCGAGCGAACCCATGACGACGATGCCGCCCCATTCGCCCGCGGGCTCGAGGGGCGTCCATGTGTCGCCATCGTCCTCGGAGACCGCGAGGCGGGCCGGGTACAGGCCCGACCAGACGATCAGCCGTTTTCTGCCCTCGGCATCGACGACCCTGTGGATCGAGGGTGTTTCCTGCGACGTCGCCCAGTTTTCCGGGACGGGGAGGCGCTCGCTCCATGTGCGCCCGCCGTCCACGCTGCGCTTGAGATGGATGGCGCCCCGGCCATGACCGCGCGGGTACACGCACAGCACGGTGGCGCCGTCCTCGAGGAGCACCGTGGTGGGATGGCCGAGATACTGGCCGGGCTCGCGATCGACGATCGTCTGGAATCTGGTTTCGCCGGCGAGGTCAATGAGCGGGATGGCAGGCATCCCCTCGACGTTCCCGGTCGGCGTTCCGGCCGCGCCGGACGGCGGATTCTCGGCGCGCGCGAGGCCCGGGAAGCCGAGGCAGACGGCGAACAGGATGGCTGCCATCGAGCGGGCGGACGCGCGCGGCGCCCGCGGATGGCCGCCGGCGGAAGCCCCGCGCTCTTGATCGGTGGCGTGCATGCCGAGGTGCATGCCGAGAGGTTTGGTTCCCCGGGCGCCGGGAGAGAAGCAGAATTCAGCCGGCTGTATGGCGAATGCGCATCGGACCTCCTCACAGTCGGGACGGCGGGCGCCGGGCGTGGAGCGCGCGCGCGCATGTCGGGTTGGCTATCGGGCCGGGTCGGGACTAGCGTCGGCGCGTGATTCGGAACGTGATTTTCGACTGGTCGGGAACCCTTGTGGACGACCTTGCGGCGGTCCTCGATGCGACGAATCACGTCATGCGGCAGGCGGGCCTCCCACCCCTTTCGAGGGAGCGGTTCCGGGAGGAGTTCACGCTGCCGTTTTCCGGTGTCTTCGAGCGCTGGACACCGGGAGTTCCCCCGACCCAGCTCGAGGAGTGGTTTCACGCGAGGTTCCGCCAGGTCCAGCACGGGATCGTGGAGCTGCCTCACGCCCGCGAGTTTCTCGAGTTCTGCCGCCGCAACGGGCTGCGAACGCTGCTGCTGAGCGCCGTGGATGAAGCCCATTTCCGAATGCAGACCCGGGCGAACCGCTTCGATCAGTTCCTCGACCACTGCTACGTGGGGGTGAGGGACAAGCGCGAGAAGATCCGCGACATCCTGAGGGAGCACGACCTCGCCCCGGGGGAAACGATGTTTGTCGGGGACATGGAACACGACGTGGAGACGGCGCGGCACGGCGGGATCCGCAGCGTGGCCGTGCTGACGGGCTACGGGACCAGCGAACGATTGCGCGCCGCCGGACCCGACCTCGTGGTGGAACACCTCGGGGAGCTGGAACGCATCCTGTCCCGGAACGGTATGCGCCTGCGCCGCCACGAGACCGGGGGGCGCCGCGGCACCCGGCTGCCGGTGGTCACGGTGGGGGCCGCCGTCCTCGACGAGACGGGAAGGGTGCTGGTGCTGAGGACGAGGAAGTGGTCGGGCCTGTGGGGCATTCCCGGAGGCAAGGTGAAATACGGCGAGACGAGCGTGCAGGCGCTCCGGAGGGAACTGCTCGAGGAGACCGGCCTCGCGGTGGACGACATCCGCTTCGTCCTTGTCCAGGACTGCATCGGCTCGGCCGAGTTCTATCGGGACGAGCACTTCGTCCTGCTCAACTACTCCTGCCGCACGCGCGAGCCCGAGCGCGTGGTGCTGAATGACGAGGCGGAAGAGTTTCGATGGGTGCCGCTGGAGGAGGCCCTGCGGATGAATCTGAACACCCCGACTCGGATCCTGTTCGAGGCGCTGCATCCTTCCGCGCGCCGGTCGCCGGAGGACGCGGCGTCAATCGGCGCGCGGCCATGAGCGACTGGATCCTTGTCCGGGATCTCGAGGTGTTCTGCCGGGTCGGGGTTCCGGATGCCGAGCGGGCGGTGCCGCAGCGGCTGCTGGTCACCCTCGAGATGGAGGCGGACATTTCGAGGGCGGCCGCGACGGATGACCTCGGGGCGACGATCGATTACGGGGCCGTGTCACGGCGCATCGCGGAGTTCGCCCGGCGCGGCGAGTGGCGGCTCCTGGAGCGCCTCGCGTCGGACCTCGCGGAGGTGGTCCTCCGCGAGTTCGGTCCGCGGACCGTCGTGGTGGACGTTCGGAAGTTCGTCGTGCCCCGGGCGGCGAGCGTGGGGGTCCGGATCCGCCGGGAGCGAACGTGAGCGGGGCCGGCGGGGGAATGCCGCCGCCGGTCCGGCCCGCTCAGGAACGCGTGTTCACACGCGCGCGTATTCCGCGATGTTCTCGGCCGGCCGCGGATGGGCGTCGGCCAGCAGGGGCTCCGAAGGATTCACGAAGTCGATGCCCGCGAGGGAGGTGTAATTGCGGAAGACGTCCACGTTGCGGATGAGGCCGTGGAAGGCGTCCGCGCCCGGGCCCAGGGCGAGGAGCTGCACGTATTCCGAGGTGTGCGTGGTGCCGGTGAAACCGATGCCGAGCCGATTGGCCATGAGCTGGCCGAGCGCGGCGACCTCGGAGTTCATCTGGTCGAAGAGGGCGTCGCCCTTGCCCTCGAGGAAGGGCAGGAAGCGGACGAGCTTCTTCTCCTCGGGTCTCCAGCCGGTGAAGTTCTCGAGGACGCCGGCGGCTTCGGAGGCTGACTTCGTCTTCTTGAGCTGGGCGAGGATGACGGGGAAGGAGGCGCGGATGTCCGCGAGTCTGCGGAACGTTGCCGAGCTGTCGCGGTAGGAGGATCCCATGCCGTTGAGCCCCATGTTGGCGTTGCCGTGGTCGGTCGTGATGACCACGAGCGTGTCCGGGTGGAGGCGCTTGAACTCGAGGACCACGTCGAGAGCCTCGTCGAGCGCGAGCTGGTCATGGATGGCTGCGGCGGCGTCGTTGTTGTGACACGCATGATCGACCCGGCCGCCCTCGATCTGGAGGAGGAAGCGGTCGTGTCTGCCGAGGTGCTCGAGGGCGCGTGCCGTCATCTCGGCGAGCGTGGGCACCGAACCGGCGAGCTGGTCGTCGGCCCGGTGGTCGATGGAGAAGGGCAGGTGGCCGGAGGCGAAGGTTCCGAGCCACGGCCGGTCGAGGGGCGCGCGCTGCAGGTCGGAGCGGGTCTTCGCGACGAAGTAGCCGGCCGTCGCGAACTCGTCCCACAGGTTCCGCTTGTCCTTGCGCTTCTCGGGATCGAAATGGTTGCGGGCGCCGCCGAGGTAAACGTCGAGATGACGGGCGAGGTACTGTTCCGCGATCTGCTCTCCCTTGCCGCGGTCGTCGATGCTGACCGTGAAGCCCGCGGGAGTGGCATGGGTGATCTCGGTGGTGGTGACGAGGCCGCGGCGCCACCCCGCCTGGCCAAACAGCTCCATGAGGGGGACGAGCGGGGTGTTGTTGGAGCTGACGTTGAGCGTGCCGTTGCGGACGCGCGACCCCGAGCCCCAGCTCGACGAGGCCGCGGACGAGTCCGTCACGAGCGAGTCGAGGGAGCGCATGTCCATGAGCGCCAGCCGGGTGTCGGGATCCGCAAGGAGGCGCGTCCATGTGAGGCCCCTGCCGTCATTGCGCAGGCGCGCGAACTGGTCGGCGCAGCTCAGGGTTCCCATGCTCATGCCGTCAGACACCATGTGGATGATGCGGCGCGGCGCGCCGGGACCGAGCCGCGCACGGCGCGAGGTGCCGCGGGCGGAGGAGCTGGAGGAGGAGGCGCAGCCCGCGGCGCCCGCGGAGGCCGCGAGGCCGGAGAGCTGGAGGAAGCGGCGTCGGTTCAGCATATCGGGGCGAGATTAGGCGGAACGCCGGCGCGGGTGAAGGGCTACCTGCCGGATGCCGCCCGGGGCGGCGGGAACTCACGGGGATGAAACGGGGTCGTCACTGGAACGTGATGCGGACTCCATGGCGGTCGAGCAGCGTGCCCTCGGCGAAGTGGAGCTGCGCGACCGCCTGCAGGTAGTCGGCCTTCGCACGGATCTCGGCGGCGCGGGCTGCGAGCAGGTCATTCTGGAGCTGGAGGACGAAGAAGATGCTGCTGGCCCCGCCCGCGAGCTTGCGTTCCTCGGCCGCGAGCGCCTGCGCGGCATAGCGGGAGGCGGTCTCGGCGGCCTCGACCCGCTGGAGGGAGATCTGGGCCGTCATCACGGCATCGGCGATCTCGCGCAGCACGAGCTCCTCGCGCTGGCGCACGCGCAGTTCCGCCTGGTTCCGCAGGTGTCTGCTGGCGCGATAGTTGGCGCGCTCGGCAACGCGTCCGAGGGGCATGGTGAAGATCACGCCGATCATTTCCTGCGGGGCATCGCCGTCGGAGAGCTGGTCGAACGCATCGCCCGCCGACGCCCGCGGCGTGAGGGGCGGCAAAACCTGGGAGGTGCTCGCGCCCCGGCGGCCGTAGCCGGCGACCACGTCGAGCGACGGGAAGAGCTGGTTGCGACGGAAACGCACCTCGATGTCGGAGCGTTCGACGTCGGTGCGGAGCTGGGCGAGATCGGGGCGGTGCTCGAGTCCCCTGCGCCAGCTCTGGGGGAGGTCGAACGATTCCCGCGTCACCCAGAGGCGTTCGACGGGCCGGAGGGGGACACCGCTGATGAAGTCGTCACCGATGAGCGTCTTGAGATTGTTCTCCGCGAGGACGACCGAGTTGCTCGCGGCGAGGAGGGTGGTCTCGATCGAGGCGAGCTGGGCCCGGGTGGACAGCGTTTCGGCCTCGGTGAGGACTCCCTGCTGCACCCGCCGCTCCAGCCCGTGAAGGCTGCGCTCCACGGCATTGCGGATTCCCGATTGCACCTCGTGGTACTCGGTGGCGTAGAGGAATTCGTACCATGCCTGCTCGACGCGCAGGATGACGTCGAGCGCGAGGAAGGCGACACCGAGCTCGCTCATCTCCACGAGCTTCCGGTTCACGCGGATCAGGAACCGGCCCTGGTCGATCCAGAAGTTCCGGAGGAGCGGCTGGCGGACGACGATCCCCGCGAAGGTCGAGTAGGAATCGAAGTTGAGCTGGTTCCGTTCGCCGAACGTGTTCGCGTAGGAACCGGTGAGCGTGTAGCTGAGGCCGGTGGGAAGGAAGCCGGTCATCCCGACGCGGAGAACGTCGGCCTCCGCGTCGTAGATCGCGTCACGGCTGAGGTCGGTGGGATCGAAGCCGCCGAGGTCGGTGTCGGTTTCATGCTGGTAATCGACCGTGAAGACGGGGTCGTACCATGAGTAGGCGGCGCTGAGGTTGGCCCGCGCGATGGCCGGGTTCAGGCGCTCGATCTGGAGCTCGCGGTTCCGCCGGAGCGCCAGCTCGATGCAGTCCTCGAGCGTGATCAGCCGGGGGGCGGGTGACTCGGACGCCGGGCACGCCGCGACGATGAGCAGCGCCGCAAGCGCGATGGCAGGTCCGCGCAGGCTGTGAGAACGATGGAACGGAATCACGGATTCGCGGACGGAACGACAAGGCGAAGAAAGCCGGTGGCTCCGGCGGGAGTGTTCACGGTGACCTCACGCGGACCGGCGCTGCCCGGCGGGATTTCCGCGACGGTCTCCCAGTCGGGTGCCGTCAGGTCGCCCGCGAATTCGACGGCGTAGGCCTGGCCCGCGGCCGCCTCGAAGGCAAGGACCCAGCCTGACTCGGCGGCGGTGAGGCGGTCGATCCGCAGCGGGGCCGACGCCTGGTTGGCGCGTCCCGGCGTGGGTTCGGACACGAACCAGTTCAGGGGCTCGTTGCCGTACGCGGAGGGATCGAGGCGCTGCAGGGAACGCCCGGTTCCGGATGCGCCCGTGGGCCATGGCGCGCCCGGTGCGTAGCGGATGCGCTCCTGCAGTTCATAGGGCACGAATCCGGCGTCGGGTGAGTCCGGCCCCTCGGGCTTGTCCGGCGAGAGCAGCTCGATCGCCTCGCCGCCGTTGCTGAGGCTTCCGCGGTAGGGACCAAGGATCGGCACGCCCGCGGGCACGTTGAATCGGCCGCGAAAGCTCGCGAGGGTGTCCGGTTCCTGCTCGGGGTCGAACTCGACGAGGAGCACGAAGCCGCCGGGAGGCACCTCCACGTTGTAGGGGAACTCGAAACTGATCCCGTCGCGGATGCGCCAGGTGTTCGTGGGCGCGGCCGGGTCGAAGAGGGACACCGGCTGGGAGGTGGGGTTGTGGAGCTCCAGGAACTCGTCGGGGTTGTTCGTGCCGGCGGGGTGGAAGTGAATCTCGTTGATGACGAGCGGACTCAGACGCGGCGGCGCGTTGCTGCGGCCGGTGCCGAGACGGAACTCGCCCAGCGACCCCGGCGTGTCATTGCCGAAGGTGCGGGCGCTGAGGGGGACGAAGTCGAAGCCGATGCTCGTGGGCACGCGCCCGGCCGAGACCGCGTTGCGCAGCGCGCCGAAGGACACCTGCGTCTGCTGGCCGGTCAGGTTTCCACTGGCGTCGCCCGCGGAAAGGACGACGCGGTCGCCCTCGTACGAGTTCAGGGCGAAGCCGTCCGCGCCTGCGCCGAACTGGTACTCGTAGAAGACGGCGAAGCCGCCCGGCGGGATGATCGTGCCCGCGGGGATGCGGTACTTGCGTGGCTGTCCGACGGAGTCGCTGAGCCACCAGTGGCTGATGTCCACCGGTTCATCGGTCGGATTGTGAAGCTCGATGGCGTCCTCGAGGGGCGGATCGGTGTGGGACAGGATCTCGTTGATCACGACGCCGAGGACCGCCTGGACGTTGGGCGCGCCCGGGGTGATGGCGGGGCCGCTGAACGTCGCGAAGTTCTCGCCGCCGTCGGGGACGCGTCCCTCGGACACGTTCTGGGCCTGGGCGCCGAAGGTGACGCGGTCGATGACGGTGGTCTTGTCCGGCGCGTAGAGCGTGAGGGTCTCGCCGTCGCCGGACAGACGAAAATCCAGGTGGTCGGCGTCGAGGCTCTCGAGGTCCGACGCGAAGAACTGGATGTAATCGCGGGGGCCGATGAAGGAGAGCTGGGGGATGGGCCTGTTGTTGGGAAGCGGCGACGTGCTGTCGGTGAGAACCATGCCGGCGAGGGACACGGGCCGGTCGCCGGGATTGAACACCTCGATCCAGTCCTCGCCGGTCGCGGGGCGCGCCATCCATTCGTTGATGAAGAGGACAGGGTCGTCGGCGACCTCCTCGGCCTCATTGGCCTCGGCCGGCGTGGGGCGCGTGAGCGTCCAGTTGCCGGTCACGTCGGGAACCCGCCCGATGGAGAGGTTGGGAGCCTGGAGCCCGAACGAGACGCTGTCGGTGGGAACCGCGGAGTCCGGAGCGTACAGGCGGAGGAGCTCGCCGGAGTCGCTGAGGCCGAACCCGGTGTGAATGCCGGGAGACCCGAAGTTCGAGTCGCACCACACGATGAGGTAGCCGCCCGCGGGGATGATCACGCCGGCGGGAAAGGTGAACTTGCGCGGGACAAGGACGTCGTCGGTGAGGCTCCAGCCGCCGAGGTCGATGTCCGTGGCGGTGACGTTGGCGAGCTCGGCGTAATCGGGGAAGTCGGACGCGTTCGGAACGGCGCCGTCGTTGTCCGCAAGGATCTCGTTGATCACGACCTGGGATCGCGCGGCGGACATGAGGCAGAACGCAACGGCGAGCAGCAGCGTTCGGAGTACGCGTGGAGTCATGGATCGTTGTGTCGTTCGTTCAGTGTGGTTGAAGACGTGGATCACTGAAAGGCCGTCGAAACAAGGGTCACCACCCGGAAGCGCTTGCGCCTCGCGTCCTTGAGCTTCTTGCACTCGACGCCGTCGCAAA
The DNA here is from genome assembly GCA_964389135.1 of uncultured Verrucomicrobiota bacterium. Taxonomy (GTDB): domain Bacteria; phylum Verrucomicrobiota; class Verrucomicrobiia; order Limisphaerales; family CAIMTB01; genus CAIMTB01. The sequence continues at coordinate 46,136 of CAYMDA010000002.1, forward strand.
GGACGGTGCCGTCGTCACTGACCACGAGGAACTCGGAGCCCTGCTCATCGGGAACGGGCGTGAGACCTTCGGGGTTGAGACCGTCGAAACGCAGTCCGCGCAGCCAGCGGGGCTGGTCGAGCCCCCCCGACCATTCGTAGAGGCGGAACTCGCCACCGGCCTGCGGGGAGCCCGCGAGGATCAGGTATCGATCCCGCCACCGGGTCATGCTGCGAATCCCGAGTCCGCCGAGGTCGAGCAGAATCGGATCGCCGAAGCGCGCCCGCTTCCCGTCGATCATCTCGGCGGGATTCAGCACCGGGATGACGATGGCGCGATCGTTCGGCACCGGATTCCGAAAGCCGATGAGGAGCTGGCCGCCGGGCGCCTCGGCAAGGCCCTCGATGTTGAGGGCGCCCTCGCTCTTCGGCGCTCCCTGCGAGGCCCGCGCGAGGTCGAGGCGGGCGAAGCGCGGATCGCGGGTGAGATCCTGGAGCAGGGTCGTGTAGGGGACCCCGGCCGGCTCGAGAATGATCCGGCCGTTCCGAACCACGGCGGTCGTGGCGAAGAATCGCTGTCGCTTCGGGCGCTCCTTGCCCTTCGCGTTTCGTCCGTGGGACGAGATCCAGTACACGAGGTCGCCGATCCGCGCCGCGCCCTCGATGTCGGTTTCACCGGAGTCCTTCTTGAAGCCGAGGAAACGCGACATGGCCGTCTTGTGGACGGGCATTCCGCCCGCCGCGCGCGAATAGACGCGGAGGTGGTTGTCCTCGTCGTCGCAGACGACGAACAGGTCGTCGTTCAGGGCGACCACCGCGGAGGCGTCGCACATGCCGAAGAAGAGCTGGGCGCCGGGCGCGCCCGGTTGCGGAGCCGCTCCGGCGCTCGAGGCCGCCATCGTCAGGGACAGCAGCAACGCTGCGACGGGATGGAATCGCGACGGGTTCATGGCGGGTCGGCGCTCAGCGGGTTGCGCTCCGGACCGGCGTGTCCGGCTCGAGATTCGCGAGTGCCTCCGTGCGTCGCGCGGATCGCGCGATCGGAGACGCGCCGTCCCTGAAGAGGAAGCCCTGTCCCGGGAAGCGCACATCCACGATCTCTCCCGGGCGCAGGAAGACGTCGCTCGGCACGTGGATGACGAACGGAAGGCCGGCGTCCATCGGCGAGTTCATCGGGATGATCGCGAGGGTGTTGGTGATGACCTCCACGCGCGCGCCGACCTGCGCGATCTCCGACTCGAACACGCGGCGGTGGTGATCCCGCGTCACGACCTCCACCTTCATGCCCACCTGCAGATCGACGCTGTAGGGTTGCCGCAGGTAGCCGACGATCCGTTCCGAACGGAGGGGGCTGATGCTGAACAGCGGTTCGCCGGCGAGCACGTTCTCGCCCGACTGCCGGTAGACGTAGTGGACCATGCCGGAGCGCGGCGCGACCAGGGTGATCGGCTGGAGCTGGTTCAACGCCTCGTCCCGCAGTTCGTCCAGGTGGGCGAAGGTCGACGCGAGCATGTTCGTGCCGGTCCGGGGAACGCCGATGTCGCTCAGCTCGGCCAGGCGCTGCTCGATCAGCGCGATGGCGCTCTCCTTCGCCTCGACCTCCGCCTTGTAGGCGTCCCGCGTTCGCAGCGCGAGTTCGTACAGGTCCTCCGTGATGAGCTTCTCCTGCCACAGCGGCGTGTAGCGCTGCACCTCGCTCTCGGACCTGGTGAGGTTGACCCGCGCGACGGCCAGCTCGGACTTGGTCCGGAGCAGCTCCACGCGGATGCGCTCGAAGTTCATCGCGTTGTCCTCCGCCACGGAGGGCTGCGTCTGCAGACGCGCGAGCGCGAGCTCCGCCTGGAGCAGGTCAAACGAGGCGCGCGGATCCACGGGCTCGAGAAGGGCCAGCGGCTGGTCGGCCTCCACGTAATGGTAGGGAGGCACCAGGACCCGCCGGAGAATCCCGGACTGCGGCGCGGTCACGAGAACCTGCTCGGCCTCCCCGATGCCGGGCACTCCCCCGGGTCCGGTCTCGATCCAGATGAACGTGGCCGCGATCAGCACGGCCACGAACATCAGAACGGGAATGAACCGCGTGCGGAACTCGCGCCATCGGGCCTGCCACGGAATCGGGATCGGAGGAAGTGGTTCCATCAAACTCAAGCCATTCTGATCGTGCCCGCCAAGGTCGCTCAACAGAAGCACCTCCGCAACACCTCGGAGGTGAAAGCGAAACGGGACGCGTCCCCATCCTGCGGATTTCGAGTGTGCGCAAGGACGGGACGTTCAGCGCGCATCTTGTGCGCGGCCCGGTCAGCCGCTCCCGGGTGCGCAGGTTATGCGCATGCGGGTTGCCCGGGGGGCCGGCGAACCCGGCCGCATCAGGGACCGGATGCGCGGGCGACCTCGGACGCGGACGGCGCGCGGTCCCAGCCGCCGCCCAGCGCGCGGTACAAGGTCACGGAATTGACGAGGCGGGCCGCCTGGAACTGGAGGAGGTCGCGCTGGGCCGCGTAGAGATCCTGCTGGGCGAGCAGGACCGCCACGTAGCTGTCCACGCCCTGCCGGTACCGGGCCTCCGTCAGGTCATATCGCCGCTGCTGGGCCTCCACCAGGAGGCGCTGCGCCTCGATGCGCTCATCGACGATGGCCCGCAGGGCGAGCGCGTCCGCCACCTCCCGGAACGCGGTCTGAATCGCGCGCTCGTAGTTCGCGATCTCGATGGAGCGCGCGATTCTCGCGGCGTCGAGGCCGGCCCGGTTGCGGCCGCCCTGGAAGATGGGGACGGTGATCTGGGGGGCGAAGCTCCACGTCATGGAGGGTCCGGTGAAGAGATCGCCCAGGCTGGCGCTGGCGGTCCCGCCCGAGCCGGTCAGGAGGATCGTGGGAAAGAACGCGGCGCGGGCGACGCCGATGTCGGCGTTTGCGGCGCGCAGGGCGTGTTCGGCGGCGATGATGTCGGGGCGCCGCCGGAGCAGATCCGACGGGAGGCCCGCGGGAATGTCCGTGATCAGCGCCTGCTCGAGCAGCGAACCGCCATCGAGCAGGTCCTCGGGGATGGGCTGGCCGATCAGGAGTACGAGGGCGTTCTCGGCCTGGACGAGGAGTTCCTCGTAGGTGGAGACGTTGACACGCGCGGTCTGCACCTGGCCCTCGGAGGTCCGCAGGTCCAGTTCGGATGCGGCGCCGGCGAGGAAGCTGCGGCGGTTCAGTTCATAGGACTGTTCCACCGCCTTGAGCGTCTCGCGCGAGAGCTGGAGGACGGCCTTGAGCTGCAGGAAGGTGAGGTACTGGCTGGCGACGGAGGCGATCAGCGAGGTCTGCACGGCGTCACGGGCCGCTTCGGTGGAGAGGTAGCGCTCCAGCGCGGCCTCGTTGAGGCTGCGCACGCGCCCGAAAAGATCGAGCTCCCACGCTGCGCTGGCGCTGACCTCATAGGACGTCGCGGTGTAGGCGTCTCCGCCCGGGGAGACGTCCGCGGCGAACCGCCGCCGGGCGACGCCCGCGCCGGCCACGATGTCCGGATAGAGCGCGGAACGCTGGATCCGGTAGAGGGCGCGGGTCTGCTCGGCCCGCAGCGCCGCGATGCGAAGGTCGCGGTTGTTCTCGAGGCTGATCTCGATCAGGCGCTGCAGCCCGGGATCGGTGAAGAAATCCCGCCAGGCGATGTCGGCGCCCGATTCCATCTCGGAGCGCGCCACGATGTTGCTGACGCCCTGGTGCGCCTGGCGCCATGTGTCGCTGACGGGCGGTTCGATTTCCGGGCGCGGCGGAACCAGGCTGCAGCCGCCGACAAGAATCGCGGCCGCGGTGGCGGCCAGGAGAGGGTGCTTCATTCGGAGGGGACTTCAGGCGGTCTGATGTTCCGTGCTGGCGATGCCGCCGATCGCTTCCTCGGAGGGACTCCGCCGGTGCGACGGGAAGATGCGCCGGATCACCACGTAGAAGACCGGGACGAAGAAGATGCCGAGCACGGTGGCCGCGAGCATGCCGCCGGCGACGCCGGTGCCGATGGCGTTCTGGCTGGCCGATCCCGCGCCGGTGCTGACGACCAGCGGGACGACTCCGAGGATGAACGCGAACGAGGTCATCAGGATCGGGCGGAGCCGGAGCTGAACCGCCTCGAGCGTGGCCTCGATCAGTCCGCGGCCGCTGTCCTCGAGCTGGCGCGCGTATTCGATGATGAGAATCGCGTTCTTCGTCGCGAGCCCGACCGTGGCGAGCAGGCCGACCTTGAAGTACACGTCATTGGGCAGGCCCCGGAGCGAGGCCGCGATGAGCGCGCCCAGAATGCCGAGCGGCACGATGAGGATGACGGAGAACGGGATGGACCAGCTCTCGTAGAGCGCCGCGAGGCAGAGAAAGACCACGAGCACCGAGAGGAAGTAGAGCATCGGCGCCTGCGATCCGGAGAGACGCTCCTCGTAGGACTGCCCGGTCCATTCGAATCCGATGCCGGTCGGCAGCCGGGCGATCATCTCCTCCATGGCGGCCATCGCCTCGCCCGTGCTGCGGCCGGGCGCGGCCGACCCGACGATCTGGACCGACGGGAAACCGTTGTACTTCTGAAGCTGCGGCGAGCCGTACGTCCAGTGAACGCTCGTGAAGGCCGAGAGCGGAACCATCGTGCCGGCATTGTTCCGCACGAAGACGCGGCTGATGTCGTCCGCGGACATCCGGTAGGGCGCGTCGAGCTGCACGATGACGCGCTGGACGCGGTTGCCGTTGACGAAGTTGTTGACATAGGCGGAGCCGAAGGCGGCCTGGAGCGTGGCATTGATGTCGGCGAGGGACACGCCGAGCGCGGCGGCCTTGTACTCGTCCACGTCGATCTTCAGCTGGGCCGCGTCCTCGAGCCCCTGCGGCCGGACCCCCACGACGTCCGGATGCTGCGCGGCCATCTGGAGGAGCTGGTCGCGGGCTTCCATCAGCCTCTCGTGCCCGAGGCCGCCGAGGTCCTGGAGCTGCAGGTCGAACCCCGTGGAATTGCCGAGCTCCGCGATCGCGGGCGGGTTCAGCGGGAAGATGACGGCGTCCTTGATGGCCGCGAACTTGTCCGCGGCGCGCTGGATGATTCCCTGGACGGAGTGCTCGCGTCCCTTTCGCTCGCTCCAGTCCTTGAGGCGGCCGAACGAGAGGGCCGAGTTCTGTCCGCGGCCGTTGAAGCTGAAGCCCGCCACGGTGATGAAGCTCTCGATCTCCGGCTGCGCGAGGAAGTACTCCTCGATCTGGCGGAGGACGACATCGGTGCGCTCCTGGGTGGCGCCCACCGGGAGCTGGATGTTGGTGATGAAGTATCCCTGGTCCTCGGCCGGGAGGAACGAGGACGGCATCCGGACATAGAGCAGGCCGACGACGACCGAGATCGCGACGAACGCCGCCATCGCGGTGCCGGTCCGCCGCAGGATCATGCCCACCGAATCCTGGTAGCGAAGGGTCGCGCGCTCGAACATGCGATTGAACCAGCCGAAGAACCCCCGCTTCTCGTGCTTGTGCCCCCGGGGAATGGGCTTGAGCAGCGTGGCGCACAGGGCCGGGGTGAGCGACAGCGCGAGGAACACCGAGAAGAGCATCGACGACACGAGCGACACGGAGAACTGCCGGTAGATCGTGCCGACCGAACCGCCGAAGAACGCCATCGGGATGAACACGGCGGTGAGCACCACCGAGATGCCGATCAGCGCGCCGGTGATCTCGCCCATGGCCTTGCGGGTCGCCTGCAGCGGAGGAAGTCCCTCCTCGACCATGATGCGCTCAACGTTCTCGACCACGACGATCGCGTCGTCCACGAGAATGCCGATGGCGAGCACCATGCCGAACATCGTGAGCACGTTGATCGAGAAGCCCGTCGCGTGCATGACCCCGAACGTGCCGAGCAGCGCGACCGGCACGACGATCGTCGGGATGAGCGTCGCCCGGAAGTTCTGCAGGAACAGGTACATGACCAGGAACACGAGCACGACGGCCTCGAACAGGGTCTTCACCACCTCCTGGATGGAGATCCGCACGAACGTCGAGGTGTCGAGGGGATAGTCCACCCGCACGGACGGCGGGAAGAACTGCGAGAGTTCCTGCACCTTCTCGCGGACGGCCTGGGCCGTGCGCATCGCGTTGGCCGTGGGCGCGAGACGAATGGCCACGGCGGCGGAAGGATTGCCGTTCACGCGGGCCTTCGTGCCGTAGTCCTGCGCGCCGAGCGCCACCCGCGCGACGTCCCTCAGGAGCACGCGCGAGCCGTCCGGGTTCATCCGCACGAGGATGTTCTCGAACTCCTCGACGGTGCGCAGGGTGGTGCGGCCCTGCATGATCACGTTGAGCTGCTGGCCCGGGACCGACGGGTTCGCGCCGATCTGCCCCACCGGCACCTGGACGTTCTGCGCCTCGATCGCCCGGATGACGTCCGACGCCGTGATCCCGTAGCTGACCAGCCGGTCCGGATTGATCCAGATCCGCATCGCGTACTCGGACCCGAACATGATGGCCTCGCCGACGCCATCCACGCGGCGGATGGGATCGAGCACGTTGGCCGCGATGTAGTTGCCGAGGGCGACCTCGTCCATGCTCCCGTCCTCCGTGGACAGGGTGAAGAACATCATGAAGTTCCGGGTGGCCTTCGCGACGACGACGCCCTGCCGCTGCACCGTTTCCGGGAGACTCGGCATGGCGAGCTGAACCTTGTTCTGGACCTGGACCTGCGCGGTGTCCGGGTTGGTGCCCGGTCTGAAATAGAGCGTGACGGTCGCCTGGCCGGAGGCATCGCTGCTCGAGGACATGTAGATCAGGTTGTCGATGCCGTTGAGCTGCTGCTCGATCACCGAGGTGACCGTGTCCTGGAGCGTCTCGGCCGAGGCGCCGGCGTACGTCGCCGTCACGGAGATCGAAGGCGGCGCGACGTTCGGATACTGCGCGACCGGCAGCTGCGTGATCGCGATCGCCCCCATCACCATGATGAGGATGGCGACCACCCAGGCGAAGATGGGCCGGTCGATGAAGAAGCGTGCCATGGATCAGTCCCGGTGAGGCATGGAGGTGGCCGCCCGCGCGACATTCGGACCGGACGCCGCCACCCTGGGATCCACCCACGGCACGGTCGTCACCGCCGTCCCCGGCGGCGCCTTCTGCGATCCCTCCACGATGACGCGCTCGCCCGGCCGCAGTCCGCCTGCCAGCACCACCTTCGACTCGATCTCCCGCTCGATGCGGATCGGGCGCCGCTCCACGACGTCCTCGTCGTTCACCACGAGCACGTACGCGGTGCCGCCCGAGCCGCGGATGATGGTGCGCTGCGGAATGGTCACCGCGTTCGTGATCACCCCCTGCACCAGTTCCGCGCGCGCGAACATGCCGGGCAGCAGGACGTTGTCCGGGTTCGGCACTTCCGCGCGAAGGGTGATCATGCCGGTGGTCGGATCCACCGAGACGTCGGAGAACAGCAGGCGGCCCGGATGCGGGTAACGCGTGCCGTCCTCGAGAATCAGGACGATGGGCGCCTCCTCGGGGGAGACCGAGGCGTAGGGCCCGTTCTCCATGGCGCGCCGGAGGCGCAAGACCTCCGTCGTGGACTGCGTGATGTCCAGGTACACCGGGTCGAGCTGCCGGATCATCGCGAGCTCCGTCGCCTCGGTGGCGCTGACCAGCGCGCCCTCCGTCACCATGGCCTTGCCGATGCGCCCGGAGATCGGGGCGGTCACGCGCGTGTAGCCCAGCTCCAGCTCGGCCGTCCGCACGGCCGCCTCGCGCACGAGCAGTTCGGCCTCGTTCATCGAGTGCGTCGCCACCGCCTCGTCATAGACCTGCTGGCTGATCGCGCTGATGGCCACGAGCTCCCGGTAGCGCTCGAGCGTCGCGCGCGATTCGCGCAGCGCCGCCTCCGCCTTGGCGTAGGCCGCCTTCGCGCTCGCCAGCGCCGCCTCCAGCGGCGCCGGATCGATCTGGAACAGAACGTCCCCCTCCTGCACGTTCGCCCCCTCCTCGAACAGCCTCTTCAGCAGAATGCCCGTGGCGCGCGCGCGGACCTGCGCCTCCCGCATCGAGTGGATGCGCCCGGGAAGCTGGGCGACGATGCGAACGTTCTCGGTGCCCGCGGTGAGCACCGCGACCTCCGGCGGCGGGGGAGCCGGAGCGGCGTCCGACTTGGACTCGGAGCGCGGGATCGTGATCACGGCAAGGACGAGCCCCGCGGTCAGGACGGACAGGAGACAGATGTTGCGACGGCGCATGTTTGTTGGCCTTGGTTGACGAATGAAGTGGGAGAAAGCGGTTCAGCGGGCTTCGAAACCGGCGGCGACAAACGCGATGAGCCTGTTGGATTGAGCCTCGAGGTCGAGGTTCTCGGCCCATTCCGGGATGAACTTGTCCCGGGTGAGCAGCCAGTGGTGAAGCACGCCGGAGGTGAACTTGAGCCGCCAGAAGATGTCGGTGCGGCTCAGGTGCGGCAGCGCGCGCGCGATGGAGGCGGTCAGCCGCTCGATGAGCGGGGAGAAAAGAACCTTCAGCAGTTCCTCGAGTTCCGGGCGCGTCTCGGCAAGGCAGCGTCCGAAGAGCTTGGCGAAGGCGCGGCCGCTCGCCTGCTGTTCCTGGCAGCAGGTGAGGGTCGGACGGATGTACGCCTCGAGGATGTCCCGGAGGCTCGGAGGCTCGGGATCGGTCGCCTTCTCGACGGCGTCGAGGGCGTCCATCCGGGCCTGGTTCAGGGGGCGGATGCGCCGCTCGAAGACGGCGGCGATGAGCTCCTGCTTGGAGCCGAAGTGATAATTGACGGCGGCGATGTTGGCCCCGGCGGCCTCGGTGATGTCGCGGATGGACACGCGATCGAGGCCGTGTTCGGCGAAGAGCGCCTCGGCGGCATCCAGGATCTTGGACTTGGTATCGGCGGGCCACCCCATACAAAAGTTTGAAACGTTTGTTTGATATCGGTCGCCAAGTCAAGGGACCAAATGGGTCCGAAATCAGAATTCTTGTGGTCCCGGGTCGGGGAACCGGGCGGACGTCAGGAGGGGAGAGGGCGGCGCGAGGCGGCGCGGCGGCCGGGCAGGCATGACGCCGGGGCGTCGGTTGCAGGGGCCCGATCGATCCGCGGGTCGCGCCGTTTGCCGGCGCGGCGGGGGCAAGTGCGCGCTGCACGACCGCTCGGAGGCGATCGTGCAGCGGTGAGGTGGGGGTGGGTGCCGGAAGAGGAGGCGGAGGGCGCGGATCACGCGCGTCCATCCGCTGTCACGGCTGCGTGTCGCGCATGGCTTCCGCGTACGGCGTGCCGTCGATCAGGACGTCCCGGATGAGCATGTGGCCCCTTGGATTCACGGCGGCGTGGACCGTGAGGTGTCCGGTGGGATTGCCCGTTCCCTCCCGCACATAGAAGCGCTCGATACCGTAGCGAACCCGCACTTCCCTCGGGTTCGGGGAATGGAGCCGGGAGAGGGTTCCCCGGATGCGTGTATGCCCCTCCGCCGGGTCGAAACGCTGGATCGCCGCGCGGACGGGCCGGTGGAATTCGCCGTCGAACGCCAGCTCGACGTACACCGCCTGTTCCGATTGCAGCAGGGGGATGCTGGAGGGATCGAACAGGTTCGTGTTCAGGACGGAGATCTCGTAGGTGAGGATCACGTAGTCGCCGCGGAGGAGGTCCCGCGGATCGACGGGCCGGGTGTCGAGGTGCACGACCTCGCCGTACTCGAGAATGCGTTCCTGGCGGTGGATGGTGGCGCCGAGCCAGCCGATCTGCAGGGCGACCACGAGGGAGAGCAGCGCGAGTTTCATGAGAGGGCGGCGTGAACGTTGTGGATCTGGTGGAGGAGGGAGCGTCGTTTCCTCTCGAGGACGAGCCCGAGCGTGATGATCAGGACCCCGGAGACGATGAAGAACGCGCCGGTTCGGGCCATGCTCCCGACGAGCGAGAGGTAGGTGCCGACGATGGCGAGACCGATGAGGAAGATCCCGGTGTTCACGAGCCAGGCGCTTCCGCCCTGCACGCCCACGCGCACGGCCACGAGCGCGAGGATGACGGCGAGCACGGAGCCGGAGGTCGAGAGCGCGAGGGCGGTGCCGGCGTGAGGTCCTTCCGCCCCGGCGAGCAGGACGATCACGCACAGGTAGGCGAGCCACGTGCCGAGGGTGGCCGCCCACGCCTGTCTCCATGGCATCGGGAGACGCTTGTCGGTCAGCGCGCCGAGGAGGACCAGAGCGGCGGCGAGGACGGCGAGCATCCAGAATGGGAGCGCCGAGCCGTCCGCATGGGTCCCGAGCAGTTCGCGGTGGAACGCGGAGAAGAACAGCGGGAATGCGGTGAAGGCGGTCAGGGTGAGCCCGAGGCGTTCGGTGTCATGGGAGAAGAGCCGCCATGAGGTGGCGCGCAGGGCGAGGCCGAACCCGTACCACGCGATGCCGAGCACGGAGAAGAGGAGGAAGGAGTGGAGCGGCGTAATCGCCTGCAGCCAGCCGTCGTCGGACCAGATCTCGGTGCCGAACCAGATGCCGAACGCTACCAGGCTGAGCAGGTGGAGCGGCCGGGACCGGAGGATCCACGGAAGGGGCGCGATGCCGATCCACCAGCAGAGCCACGCCGCGGGGAGGCGGGAGCTGATGTGATAGATCTGACCGACGAGCGCGATGTTCGCGAGGAACAGGAGCGCGCCGGCGAGGTGCAGGGCGTCTCCGGAGCGCGGGTTGCCGCCGTGCTCGCGCAGCCACCAGCCGCCCGCGTGCGCGGCGACCATCAGGGTGATTCCGGAGCCGATCTTCACCGCGTCGGGGATGTCGTCCCAGTTGGCGCCGATCAGGAGGATCAGGCCGAGGGAGACGAGTGTGGCGCCGACCATGGAGAGGATGACCAGGAACCGGCTGGAGTCCTCGCGCAGGCCGAAGTGTTCGATGATCCTTTGCCGCTGCTCGGCGGTGATGAGGTCCGCCTCGTGGAGGCGCTGGATGTCGGCGTATTTCATGGGGGGTGCCGGTGCGCGGGCCGGACCTGGCGCGCGCGGCATCGCCGTTGTACGCCCTGCGGGCCGCGATGTGGTCATCGAAAGACTGATCGGCGACATTGAAGAAACTTGAGGATCCGGTGTGGCGCGGCGCGCTGGACAGGCGCGTTGGCGTCACGCCAGCATCCGGCCATGTTCCCGATGGTGGCGTTCAGTCCGTCGCGCGGTCGTCCCGTGAAGGGAAGCCGTGCCGGATTCACGCTGATTGAGCTGCTGGTGGTGATCGCGATCATCGCGATCCTGGCGTCGTTGCTGGTGCCCACCCTCGCGCGCTCGAAGGAGATGGGCCGGCGGGTTCACTGCACGGGAAACCTCCGGCAGATCGGGATCGGGATCCGGCTGTACCAGGAGGACAACGACGGCAAGCCGCCCCTGTTCCTCGTGTACCCCGGCCGGTTCAGCGGCTACGCGGGCAGGGTCGCGAGCAACTATCTCGAGGGTCCGCAGTACCTGGGCACGACCAACGTGTTCATCTGCCTTTCCGACCGGACGAAGGGACACATCCCGATCGACCTCGGCTGGGAATACTTCGGGCGTCCCGGGGATTTCACGACCAGCTACGCGTACCACATTGGCCCGTGGCAGCAGACCAATCCCGACGGCCAGCGCTGGCTCAAGGAGCAGATCGACCGGTGGGGGCCCCGGTTCATCGTCGCCGCGTGCCCGTGGCACCGCCACCTGTTCAGCGGGTGGGTCGGGGCGCAGGCGACATTCACCCGGAAGACGAACATCCGCGACCTCGCCCTGCGCCACGACGGATCCGTGGACGGATTCTTCTGGCCCGCCAGCAACTGGGAGGAGGAACCGTACACGCGCACCCGGCCGCCCTGAGCCGGCGAGGCGGCGGGATGTCGCGTCGGGGCCGGGCTTCCGACGGGGGTTCGCGCGGATCGGCCGTGCGCCGAGTGGGCGGCGCGGCGGCGCGGGGCGATCCGGCGGCGGGTCGTCAGGCGAGGATGCGGTGCACCACGTTGCCGTGCACGTCGGTGAGGCGGAAGTCGCGGCCCTGGTAGCGGAAGGTGAGGCGTTTGTGGTCGATGCCGCAGAGGTGCAGCATCGTCGCGTGCAGGTCGTGGACATGCACGACGTCCTCGACCGCGCGGTAACCGAGTTCGTCGGTGGCTCCGTAAACCGTTCCCGGGCGAACGCCTCCGCCGGCCATGAAGATCGAGAAGGCGAGGATGTGGTGATCCCTGCCGCTGCCCTGTCCCATCGGGGTGCGCCCGAACTCGCCGCCCCAGAGGACGAGGGTGTCGTCGAGCAGGCCGCGCTGTTTGAGGTCCATGATGAGGGCGGCGGTGGGCTGATCCACGTCGGCGGCGGCGCTCTTCATGCCCGGCTCGATCTGGCCGTGGTGATCCCACGCGCGATGATAGAGCTGGATGAAGCGGACGCCGCGTTCGGCGAGCCGGCGGGCCATGAGACAGTTGGACGCGAAGGAACCGTCCCCGGGTTCCTTGATGCCATAGGCGTCGAGGATGCTCCGCGGTTCCCTCGAGAAGTCGGTGAGTTCGGGCACCGACGTCTGCATGCGGAACGCCATCTCGTACTGGGAGATCCGGGTGTGGATCTCGGGATCGTGCCGCTCCTCGGCGAGCATGCCGTTGAGCCGCTGGATCTCCTCGATGAGCTGGCGCTGCGTGCTCTGGCACACGCCCTCGGGATTGCCGATGTAATGGACGGCATCCCCGCGCGACTGGAACAGGATTCCCTGGAAGCGGCTCGGCAGGAAGCCGCTCGACCACTGCCGCGCGGAGACCGGCTGCTGGCCGTACTTGCCCGCGGAGGTGAACACGACGAAGCCGGGAAGATCGTCGGTTTCCGCGCCGAGCCCGTAGAGCAGCCATGATCCCATGCTGGGCCGGCCCTTGATGATGGAGCCGGTGTTCATGAAGGCGTGAGCGGGATCGTGGTTGATCTGCTCCGTCTGCATGGAGCGCACCACGCAGAGTTCGTCGGCGATCCGCTGGATGTGCGGGAAGAAGTCGGAGATCTCGATCCCGGACTGCCCGCACCTGGAGAACGTGCAGACGGGGCCGAGCGCCCTGAGGGTGGCGTTCTGGAGCTGGGCGAGCTGCTGTCCGGCCGTGAACGATTCCGGGAACGGCTTGCCGTGCAGTTCCGCGAGGCGCGGTTTGGGATCGAACGTCTCGAGGTGGGACGGTCCGCCGGCCATGCACAGATGGATGATGCGCCGGGCGCGGATGGGCACGTGCGGAGTGCCGACCACGCCGCGCCATGGCTTTCCCGCGGCGGCGGCCCCCGGGTTGAGAAGGGTCGCGAGGGCCATCGCCCCAAGGCCGTATGCCGAGCGGGTGAGGAACGTGCGGCGATTGATGTCGCGCGCCATGCTCTCGAAGTCGGGCATCGGGTGCTTCATGGGCATCGGGAAGGGGACCGGGGTCGGGGTCAGTAGCGGGTGATCGTTTCGTGGAGGTTCAGGACGACGCGGGCGACGTTGGCCCACGCGGCGAGTTCCGCGGCCGGGATGTCGGCCGGTGCCGGCGCGTTGCCGATCGAGACCAGGCGCGCGGCGTCGTCCGGGCTGGCGCGATAGACATCGCGCTGCGCCTCGAGGAGGCGGAGGAGGGATTCGCGCTCCGCGCCGCGGGGTTCGCGGAGGAGCGCGCGCCGGTACAGGAAATCGATCCGCTCCGCGTCCGAGGTCGCGCTCTTCAGGGCGAGGGTGGCGAAGGCGCGGCTGGCCTCGACGAACGTTGGGTCGTTGAGGAGCGTGAGCGCCTGCTGGGGAGTGTTCGAGTGGAGCCGGGCCGCGACGCATTCCTCGCGCGACTGTGCGTCGAAGTTGGCGAGCATCGGATGCAGGAACGTGCGCTGCCAGTGCATGTAGAGGCCGCGGCGGTACTGCCGTTCGTCGTCATCGGGGATGTAGGTCCGATCCGGAAACTGCAGGTTCGCGTAGTAATCCGGCGGCTGGTACGGGAAGACGCTCGGGCCGCCGATGTCCCGGTGGAGCAGGCCCGAGATGGCGAGGGCATTGTCGCGGACGAACTCCGCGTCGAGTCGGCGCGGAGACTGATGCGACAGCAGCCGGTTGTCGGGGTCGCGCTCGCGGGCCTCGGAGGAGGGGTTGGAATCCTGCTGATAGGTTTCCGAGAGCACGATGAGGCGGACGATGTGCTTGATGTCCCACGGGTGGGGCGGCGGCGCTCCGGCGTCGGGCACGGGGCGCGTGACGGGGCGCATGAACTCCGCGGCGAGCCAGTCGAGCAGTTCCGGGTGCGTGGGCCATTCACCCTGCAGCCCGAGGTCCTCGATGCGCGCGGAGATCCCGGCGCCGAAGAACTGCGCCCAGAGCCGGTTGACCATGTTCCGGGCCGTGAGCGGGTTGTCCTCCGACACGAGCCAGCGGGCGAGGTCGAGGCGTGTGAGCTTCCGGCGCGCCGGGTTCTCGCGGGCGGGGCCGGGGCGGGGTGCGTCCAGCGCGGTGGGATCGGCTTCGGGTTCGATCGCCGTCGAGGTGGGGGCGTTCGCGTCCTCGATGGCTGAGGCGAGCGCGGGGAGGGGGGGAGGAGGCAGGAAGTGGGGCGTGGCGGGCTCGACGACAGGTCCCGACTCGTCCATCCAGTTTCCGCGCGGAAGGACGCGGGTCACGATGGGATTGGTCGAGATCGTGATCATCGTCCATGCGCGGCCGTCGTTGCAGGCGCGGATCTCGGAGGCCAGCTTCCGGAGCTCGCCGGTGGCTTCCCGGTCGCGTCCGGCGCTCTCGTGCCATGCGGCGAGCGCGCGGGGCCGCGGCATCCATGCACGGCTCGTCAGCTCGTCGCGCAGGCCGGCGAACTCGTCGGACCAGCGCGAGGGTTCCAGCGCGAACGGGGAGACCGCGAGTCGCACGCGGCGGGCCGGATTGCCGGAGAGCTGCACGCGCACCTGCGTGCCTTCACCGACGGAACGCGGCTGGTCGAGAAGCCAGATGCCGTGGACGGGATGCTCGCGAGTGGCGGCGACGCGCCAGCCGCCGAGGATGTCGAGGATCTCGTGCGTGTTGGAGTAGCGCGGCTCGCGGTGAGGCGAGTCGGCGAAGCCGAACCGGAGGGGTTCCTCGGAGCCGTCGGGTTTGCGGAGGGTCGCCGCAAGGTGGACGGTCCCGAACTCCGCCTCGCCGCGAAGCGTGCCCGCCTCGGGCGATTCGGGGAGCAGTTCCAGCCGGAGGGCGGCGAACCAGCCGGGCGGCAACGCGAGGGTGATCTCGTCGTGGGTCGCGCGGTTCGTGGAGAAGCGCACGGAGCCGTCCGACTCGAGCGCGTGATGATCCAGCGGTTGGTCGCCGAGCCGGGAATGGACCGAGACGACGGGTGCGACGGACCAGCCTTCAGGATTTGCCTCGACGAAGGCGCGCGCCTCGCGCTGCCAGGCAAGGTATGCTTCCACCGCCTCGGGGTCGCGGCGCATGCGGTCGGTGGCGGCGTCACGGGCGCGTTCACGCTCGGCGGTGAGCCGCGCGAGCCGCTCCAGCAGGTACCGGTTCTCGACCTCGATCTCCGGGGGGAAGGGATGATCGTTGCTCCAGCCCCGGAGGTCCGGGTTCGGGGTGTAGTCATAGTCGTGGTAAACGCCCCACTGCATGATGTCCGCGAAGAACGCGGACATGGAGTAGAAGTCACGGGTGGTGAAGGGATCGAACTTGTGGTCGTGACATTCCGCGCAGGCGAGGGTGGAACCGAGCCATGCGGTCGAGACGGTGCGCACCCGGTCGGCCTGGTACTTGGCGATGTACTCCTTCGGCTGGGCGCCCCCCTCGCGCGTCATCATGTTGAGCCGGTTGAAACCGGTGGCGACGAGCTGCTCGGGCGTTGGATCCGGGAGCAGGTCGCCCGCGATCTGTTCGATGGTGAACTGGTCGAACGGCTTGTTGGAGTTGAAGGAGTCGATGACGTAGTCGCGGTACGGGAAGATGCGCTGGTTCTGGTCGCCGTGATACCCGACGGTGTCAGCGAAGCGGACCGCGTCCAGCCACGGCACGGCCATCAGCTCCCCGAAGTGCGGCGAGGCGAGCAGGCGCTCGACCTCGCGCGCGTACGCCTCGGGTGAGGGATCCCGGAGAAACGCGGCGACCTCTTCGGGCGTCGGCGGAAGGCCGGTGAGATCGAGGCTGAGGCGGCGCAGGAGGGTTTCGGGCCTCGCGCGTTCGGCGGGGCGCAGGCCCTCGCGCTCCAGGCGCTCGCGGATGAACGCGTCGATGGGCGACGACGGTTCGTCGTCTTCACGGAACGGGTCGGAGGGCACCGGCGGACGGACGATCGGCAGGTACGCCCAGTGCGCCTCGTACGGCGCGCCTTCCGCGATCCATCTGCGGAGCAGCTCCTTCTCCTCGTTCGTGAGGGGCTTGTGCGCCTCCGGCGGGGGCATCTGTTCGTCCGGGCTGTCCGACAGGACGCGCTGGACGAGGGGGCTCTGGCCCGGATCCCCGGGGATGATGGCGCCGTGGGATACCGCGTCTTCGCGCACGTCGAGGCGCAGGTGCGCCTTGCGGGTGCCCTTGTCCGGCCCGTGGCACTGGAAGCAGTGATCCGAGAGGATCGGGCGAATGTCGCGATTGTACCGGACGGCGGACCCGGCGCCGGACGGATCCGGCGCCGCGAGAATCCGCGCGGCCATTCCAAGCATGGCCCATGCAATGGCGGCACGAAGGATTGGCATCAGCGAAGATAATGGTCGGTACCTGAAAGATTCCAAGTCCCGGAATCCACGGAATGCGGGATGCCCCGGGCGGGCCGCATCGCGGGGGCGCCCGGGGAGGGCGTCGGAGGTTTCCGCGGGGCCGCCCGGAGAGGGGAGGCCCGGCGGGGCGCGAGGCAAACGGCTCCCGGGCGGTGGTGTCGCTCGCGGGAGCCGGAGAGGAAGAGGCGGGAGCGCGCCTTTGCGCCTCGCGTCAGCTGACCTTCCTGAGCTTGGTCACGCGGCCGGTCGCGACCCATTCCACGACGTAGATGTTGCCGTCGGCGTCGAAGCAGGCGTCGTGGGGATGGACGAACTTTCCGGGCTGCCACTGGTCGGGCTGGGTGCGGATCCTGAACCCGTCGAGGACGCGCTTGCGCCACTCCGGGTCGTCGCCGAGGTGCGTGATGACCGTGTTGTCCCTGGAGAAGAGGGTGACCCGGGCGTGCAGGTCCGGGCAGAGGAGGATGTCGCCGCGCGTGTCGAGATGCGCCGGGAAGAGGACGTCGCGGGTTTCGGACACGAACTCGCCGTCGGCGGTGAAGTACTCGAGGCGGGCGTTCGCGCGGTCGCAGACGCAGAGGAGGTTGCGCCGGTCGTCCCACCAGAGTCCGTGCGGAGTCTGGAACTTGCCGTGCTCGGTGCCCTGGCCTCCCCATGTCTTGAGCCAGCGGCCGTCCTTGTCGTAGCGATGGATGTAGTGGGATCCGTAGCCGTCGGCGACGAAGAATCCGCCGTCCGGCGCGAACGCGACGTTCGTGGGAACGAAGTTCTTCTTCTCGTCATAGACGCCGGATTCCCATGGGAGGCTGGCGGTCCAGACGATCTCGCCGGTGAGCGTGGTCTTGGTGACGCAGTTGCGGCCCCATGTGGAGCTCAGGTAGAGAAACTCGGTGTCACCTTCCCGGCGCAGGTCGATGCCGTGGCCGGCGGCGCTGTATTCGTCTCCGAAGCTGCGGACGAACTTCCCCTCCGGGGAGAAGACCACGATGGAATCCTGGTGCACGCGTCCGGACGGCCGCGTGTTGTGCTTGATGTAGACCAATCCCTCGGAATCGATCGTGACGCCGTGCGTCTCTCCCCACTTGAGATGGGACGGCAGCTCACCCCAGCCGTGGTGACATTCGTAGGTGTGTTCGCCGGTGCCGACGATCGCGGGCCGCTTCCCGGTCTTGTCGGAGGCGCGGATGTAGGGGACGGCCGCCAGTGTCGTGGCGGTCACGGCGGATTGCTTGAGAAAACGCCGACGGGAAACGGAGGCGGTCGGATTCATGGGAGGGCACGGTTCTACGGCGGGAGCGCCGCCTTGTCGAGGGGCGGCTGCGGGGCCCGGGGGGGCCGCGTCGGCCGTCCGCGGGCGCGAGGGCTCGCGCCCGCGCACCCGCGGACCGGCGGTCAGGCAGGCAGGCTGTCGGCCGGCGGAGGCGGAGGGGGGTATTCGGAGTCGATCGTGCGCACAATGTAGCCGCCCGAACGTTCCGCGAACAGACGGATCAGGCCGCGCTTCTGCGCCTCGAGCAGCAGGTCGCTGAACGACCGGAAGCCGTAGGCGCGCTCGTTGAAGCCGGGGTTTCTGCGCTTGATGGCCTCCTTGATCATGGAGGCCCAGATTCGCTCGTTCTCGTCGCGCTCCTCGGTGAGGGCCTCCAGCGTCTCGACCACCAGGTCGAACGCCTCGGCGGGATCGAGCTTCTTGGGCTCGGCCTTCCCCTCGGGTTTCTCCGGCTTCCCTTCCGACCGCGCCTCTGACTTCTCTGACTTGCCGGTGCGCGCGGCAGCCGGGGACGAGGCCTGCGCGCCGGCTGCCGGCACGGCGGCCTGCGCGGAGGCGGGGGTGCGGGACTTCGCCCGCTTGTGGCGGACGAAGTCGTCGTAATAGAGGAACTCGTCGCAGTTCTTCAGAAAGAGGTCCGACGTGGAGTTCTTGACCCCGACGCCGATCACCGTCTTGGCGTTCTCCCGGAGCTTGCTGACCAGGGGCGAGAAGTCCGAGTCCCCGCTGATGATCACAAAGGTGTCGACGTGCCCCTTGGTGTAGCAGAGGTCGAGGGCGTCCACCACCATGCGGATGTCGGCGGAGTTCTTGCCGGACTGGCGCAGGTGGGGGATCTCGATCAGCTCGAACGCGGCCCCGTGGAGGCCCTTCTTGTATTCGCGGTAGCGTTCGAAGTCGCAGTAGGCCTTCTTGACGACGATGTGTCCCTTGAGGAGCAGGCGTTCGAGGACCTGCTCGATGTCGAAGGTCGGATAGTGTGCGTCGCGAACACCGAGGGCGATGTTCTCGAGATCGAGGAACACCGCCATCGTCGCGTTGGTGTCACGTGGGGTCATTGCGGGTTGCTCAGGAGCGCGACACGCCGGGTGAGATCGAGGCAGGCGCCCTCCACGGTGCTGCGGACGTACAGACGGCCGTTGGCGAGGGCGGGAGTGCTCCAGCACTTGCCCTCGAGCACGTCGGCGCGCGCCTTCTCCCGGTAGGTGGAGGGATCGGCATCCACGAGCACGAGCTGCCCGGCGTCGCCGAGCACGATGAGCTGGCCCTGCGCGAGGATCACATTGCCCTGGCCGAAGCCGTCCTGCGACCACTTCTCCTCGCCGGTCGCGAGCTCGATGCATTTCAGGGGGGCGGTTCCGTACGACCTGAAGCCGTAGAGGCCGTAGAGATGGCCGTCGTGGTGAACCGGCGTGCTCCAGTGGTTCTCGAGCTGGCCCGGCTTGCGCCAGAGTTCCTTCACGGTGAATCGGTCGCCCTCCTTCGAGATGCGGTAGGCGCCCGCGCCGACGCCGTACCCGGCCGAGCAGTAGACGATGTCGCCGGCGACCACCGGGGAGGCGGCGGTGGACACGCTGAAGCGATAGTCCTGCCGCCAGAGCTCGGTGCCGTCGGCCGGATCGAGGGAGACGAGGCCGGTCTGGGTGAAGAAGATCACCTGGCGGCGCCCGTGGATCGTCGTGAGAACCGGTGTCGCGTGGGTCGGTTCGTCGTCGGCGGTCTTCCACAGGGTCTTGCCGGAGTCGGCGTCGATGCCGAGGAGTGCCTCGCCGCGTCCGCCGCCCGCGACCAGGATGACCTTCCCTTCGATCACGGGGGAGGAGGCGTTCCCCCACTTGAGGCCGGGGCCGTTGTGTTCGCGGGTGATGTCACGCTGCCAGTGCCGCCGGCCCGTGGCCGCGTCGTAGCAGGAGAGGACGAACCGCCCGTCGTACACGTACACGCGGTCGCCGAGCACGGTGGGCGTGGAGCGCGGGCCGTCTCCGCCGCTGTTGTCGGGCGTGCCCGCGTTGCCGCCGTCATGGCCGTACCGGGCCACGCTGAGCCGCTGGTGCCAGAGTTCCCGGCCGGTTTCCGCGTCGAACGCGACGACGGCCTCGAACGGCGCGCCGGACTCGTCGCGGGTGACGAGCGTGAAGGCACGGCCGTCGGCGATGGCGAACGAGCTGAATCCGTTCTTCGTGGGCGCGGTCCAGACGCGATGTGGACCGGATCCGGGCCATGCGGCGGCGACGCCCTCGGGCGACGTGCCGTTGTGATGGGGACCGCGGTAGTGCGGCCACTCTTCGGCCGCGAGGGACAGGCTTCCGGCGAGGACAGCCACGGCGAGCACGGGTCGATTCAATCTCATGACGGGACGGAGTTTGGACAGGTGGAACGCAACGTAAACAGTCGGGGCCCTTCGCAGCAAGCTGCGGCGCCGCCCGGTTTGAGACTCGCGAACGGCCGCGTGCGTTCACTAGGTTGTGCGGGATGCGTCTGCTGGACCGGTACCAGCTCCGGGAACTGCTCCTCGCCTTCGGCTACTGCCTGTGCGGGATCCTCGTGTTCTGGGTCTCGTTCGAGCTGCTGGGCGAGATCGAGGAGGTGCGCGAGCGCGGTCTCTCGCCGGAGGAGGTGGCGCTGTACCTGTGGCACCGGCTCCCCCTGCACCTGCTCCTGCAGATCCCGGTGGCCCTCCTGCTCTCGATGCTCTACGTGCTCTCGCAGCATGCCCGTCACAACGAGCTGGTCGCCATGCGCGCGGCGGGAGTGAGCCTGTGGCGGATCAGCGTTCCCTACATGGGGGTGGGGATCGCCCTCAGTGGCGCGATGCTCGTGCTCAACGAGGTCGCGGTTCCCGATGCCGCGGCCCGGTCGGAGGCCGTGCTCGAGCGGAAGACCCGCGACGAGCAGGACTGGCACCGCAAACTCTATTTCCGGGATGAACTCAGCGGGCGGACGTGGTCCGTCGACGCGTTCAACACGCGCACCGGCGAGCTGCGCGGGGCGCACGCCCAGTGGCGGACCGAGGAGGGCGGCCGCGAGGAGCTCATCGCCCGGCGCGGACTCTGGGAGGACAACGCATGGGTCTTCGAGGGCGTCACGACCTTCAGCTTTCCGCCGGAGCGCGATGCGCTCCCCGTCCGCAGGAACCGGGAGCGCATGGTGGTGACCGACTTTCCGGAGACACCGGACCACCTGCGCAGCGAGATCAAGATCAGCCGGCTGCTGGGCGGTTTCCGGAAATCGCGGCAGGTGCAGTTGTCCCTGCGCGAGATCCTCCGGTACCGGGAGCTGCACCAGGAGCTCTCGCCCCGTTTCGATGCGCTGCTGAGAACGTGGTTCCATGATCGCCTGGCGACTCCGTGGACCTGCGTGGTGGTGGTGCTCATCGCGATCCCCGCGGCGGCCGGTTCCGGCCGGCGAAGCATGTTCGTGGGCGTCGCGGCCGCGGTCTTTCTCGCGTTCGGGTTCTTCGTGGTGAAGGAATTCAGCCTGGCGGCGGGTTCGGGCGGCTACCTGCCGGCATGGCTGGCGGCATGGCTGCCGAACCTCGTGTTCGGGGGCCTGGGGGTCGCCGGAATCCAGCGGATGATATGAGCGACGGCGATGCATCCGGTGCGGAGGCGGACCTTCGGGAGAAGGTGCGCCGGCTGGAGGCGCTGGACGCCGCGGCGCTGGCGGTTCACGGGACGCTCGAACCCGGCGAGGCGCTCCGCATCATCGTGGAGGAGGCCGTGCGATGGACGGGCGCGAGCAGCGGTTCGCTCGTGCTGCGCAATCCCAACTCGAACCTTCTCGAGATCGAGGCGGCCACCGGACTGCCTGCGGAGGCGTCCCTCCTGCGACTCCCGGTCGGGCGGGGAATCACCGGCTGGGTGGTGAAGCACGCGCGGAGCGCGCGCGTGGGGGACGTGCAGAACGATCCGCGCTACCTGAGTGTGCGTGACGAAGTCCGGTCGGAACTGGCGGTCCCCCTGCTCGACGGCGACGAGGTGCGCGGGGTCCTGAATGTCGATTCGGAGCGGATGAACGCCTTCTCGGAGGCGGACGAGGCGTTCCTCGAGGCGCTGGCGAGGCACGCGCTGGTCGTGGTGCGCAACACGTGGCTGTACGAACAGTCCCGGCGGCGCACGGCGCTCGCGCGCGCGCTGGCGGAGATCGCGCGGCTGATGAACACGGCGGTGGGCCTGAACGAGCTGCTCGAGTTGATCACGCGCGAGGCGGTCCAGGTTCTCGATGCCAAAATGTGTTCGCTCCTGATGCTCGGGGAGGACCCGAACTACCTCGAGCTGCGCGCGAGCCACGGCGCCGGCCCCGGCTACGTGGGCAGGGGACGCCTGCGCGTCGCGGACAGCCTGGTGGGCGTGGTTCTGAGGCGCAAACGCCCGCTGCAGGTCGAGGATGTGCGCTCGTCCCGGCTCTATCAGAGCACCGAGGTCGCACGGCGCGAGGGGCTCGTCTCGCTGCTGAGCGTCCCGATGATCCTCGGTGGCGACTCACGCGGGGTCCTCAACGTTTACACGGACGAGCCGCACACGTTCTCCAACGAGGAGATCGAGACGCTGTCGGCGCTGGCCGAGTTGTCCGCCGTCGCGATCGAGCGCGCGCGGCTCGCGGAGCGGATCGGGCATGCCGAGGAGCAGATGCGCCGGAGCGAGAAGCTCTGTGCGCTCGGCCTGCTCGCGGCGGAGGTCGCGCACGAGATCCGCAATCCGCTCACGGTGATGAAGATGCTTTATCACTCGCTGGACCTGCATTTTCCCGAGACGGACCCCCGCCACGAGGACGCGCGCGTGATCGGGCAGAAGATGGATCTCCTGAACCGCATCGTGGAGCAGGTGCTGGATTTCGCCCGGCACGCGGAGCCGCGGATGCAGCCGGTCTCGGTGAAGGCGGTGCTCGACGATCTCACCCTCCTCACGCGGCACAAGCTCCGCGCCCACAGGGTGGAGCTCGAACTGCACGGCACCGACGACCTCCCGGAACTCACCGCGGACCCGGTCCAGCTCGAGCAGGCATTCCTGAACCTGCTCCTCAATGCGGTGGAGGCCATGCCCGCCGGAGGCCGCCTGACGATCCGCTGCGCCTGCGGGGAATGGAACGGGGCGCCGCACCTGCTGGTGACCTTCTCGGACACGGGCGTGGGATTCCCCGCCACCGCCGACGGCGGCCAGCCGGGGCGCCTGCTCGGCTCCACGAAACCTCAGGGCACGGGCCTCGGGCTGGCCATCGTGACGCGCGTCGTCGAGACCCACCGGGGCGCGATCGAGTTCCACTCGGAGCCCGGTTGCGGCACGACCGTGGCCGTCCGGTTCCCGGTCGGCGACACCCCGCGGAGGGACGCGGACGCCGCCTGAGATCCGTCGCGCGGGGGAGGGGAGCGGAAGCCGCGGGACGCCGCCGGACCGGACTGGATTGCGTTGCCTCGCAAAAGTGGCATGCTGCGGGGCCACTTTCGATTTATGGAGAAGCCCAAGATTATCGCCTACCTGAAGCCCACGTGCGGCTGGAGCAATGGAGTCCGCGCGGTGCTGCGGAAGTATGACCTCCCGTACGAGGACCGGGACATCATCAACAATCCCGCGTACCGGGCCGAAATGATCGAGAAAAGCGGTCAGATGCTGAGTCCCTGCGTGGAGATCAACGGCCACATGCTGGCCGACGTCAGCGGCGAGGAGGTCGAGGCGTGGATGCTGCAGAACGGGCTCGTCCAGCCGAATGACCGCCAGCCGGAGGCGCCCATCGATCGCGCCTGCTCGGACGAGATGCACGCCGCCGCCCCGATCTCGCTGCGCCCGCGCGCCTGACGGCCGCAGCGGCGGTTCGGAACCGCGGAACAGGGACGGAAGAAACGACGGGAGCCGGGCGTCGCGAGGGCGGCGCGCCTGCTCCGGTCTTTTCCATCGCCGCGCCCGCCGGCCCGGCGGGGCTCGGCGACGTGTCGCGGCGTTCGGGTCAGCGTCGCCTGGAGACGAGCGGCTCGGCCCCGATGTCGGGCATGTCCTTCCGGGCGATCTCGAGCGCGGCGGCCTCGTCATCGGGCAGCGGCTTCACCTGCACGTTGCGGTACTGGACGACGCTGCCGGGATCGTGCTGCTGAAGGGCGAGGTGGCCTTCGCGATGGGTGTTCTTCTCATCGACGAAATCGACGACGATCCGGTCATTGACCTTGATGATGATCCGGTTGCCGATCGCGATGATGTGCTGGGTCCACCACGTGTCGTCCTCGACAAGCTGGTCGCTGATGCTGGCGAAGTTGTAGAGGCTGCCCGTGCGCTGCCGGTCGGGACTGGTGTTCTCGACCTGGGCCTCGTAGCCGGTCGGCCATCCCGGTTCCAGTTTCGCGCGGAAGTACATGCCCGAGTTGCCGCGGTGGTTGAGCCTGATCTCCGCCCTGAACTCGAGGTTGCGGTAGGTGTTGGGGCTGAAGAGATGACTGCGTTCGCCGCGGCCGACGAGCGTGCCGTCCTCGATCGTCCAGCCGCCGGGATCGAACGTGAGCCAGCCGCTGAGGGTCTTTCCGTCGAAGAGGCTGTACCAGCCGGAGGCGTCGGGAACGAGGGGAACGGGTTTGCCTTCCGCGACCACGGAGGGGCGTTCCGCGGCGTGGGCGGAGCCGAGGAGCAGGGCGGCGGCGAGCGCGAGCGCGCGCGCGGGAGCTTTGGACTGCATGGCGGCGCCTATAACCGGCCACGCACCGGAAGCACAACGCTGAAGTGGACTTGCCACGCGGGCCGCGATGGATCCAGCCTCCCGGCATACCACTGATCCGAGTTCCGTCCTTTCACCCTTTCCAATCATGAGTGTGACCCGACGATCCTTCCTCAAGGCCTCCGCCCTCGCGGCGGCCGGCCTGCCCGCGCTTCGACTTGTCGGCGCCGATTCGCCCGCGAAGCAGTACCGGACGGCGCTGATCGGATGCGGCTGGTGGGGCAACAACATCCTCGGGGAGGCCATGGCCTCGGGCGCCTGCAAGATCGTGGGGCTGTGCGATGTCGATACGCGCCTGCTCCAGCCGACGGTCGATCGCGTGCGGCGCGAGCGCGGGGACGAGGCGCGGCCCTATCGCGATTACCGCGAGCTGCTCGAGCGCGAGAAGCCCGAGATCGTGATCGTGGCGAGCCCGGATCACTGGCATCCACTGCAGACGATCGCGGCCGTCGAGGCCGGGGCCCATGTGTACGTGGAGAAGCCGATCGGCCACACCATCGGCGAGGGCCGCGCCATGGTGAACGCCGCGCGTCGGAATGACCGCGTCGTCCAGGTCGGCACCCACCGGCGCGTCTCGCCCCACAACGTCTCGGGGCGCGAGTTCCTCCGGTCCGGCAAGGCCGGAAGGATCGGCATGGTGCGCGCGTTCGTGCATTACGGCGGCGGTCCGGAACGCCCGCTCCGGAACGCCGAGCCGCCGGCGGAACTCGACTGGGACATGTGGTGCGGCCCGGCGCCCCTCCGGCATTACAACGGACCCACGGGCGATCTCTCCAACCCGTGGCGCGGCGGCATTCATCCGCGCGGATTCCGCAACTACCTCGATTACGCCAACGGCACCCTCGGCGACTGGGGAATCCACTGGATGGACCAGGTTCTCTGGATCCTCGAGGAGAAGTGGCCCCGCCGCATCGCCTCGTACGGCGGGCGCCCGATCAAGGGTGAACCGGTGTACAACGAGAGGGAGCAGACCTCCGACGCCCCGGATCACCAGGTCGCCGTGTTCGACTTCGAGAACTTCACCCTCACCTGGGAGCACCGGCAGTTCGCGGGCAACAACGCGGAGAAGGGCGAGAACGTCGGATGCTACTTCTACGGAACCGAGGGCACCTTCCACATGGGCTGGATCGACGGCTGGAAGTTCTATCCCGCCGATCGCAACAAGCCCGTGATCGAGGAAAAGTCGAAACTCCACGGGCCCGACGATCAGAACATCCGCGAGCTGTGGGCGGACTTCCTGGCGGCGATCCGCGAAAGGCGCAGGCCGGTCTGCGACATCGAGGCGATCCACCGCTCCACGAACGTCAGCCTGCTCGGGATGCTCTCGTACAAGCTCGGGCGCAGCGTGCAGTGGGACGGCGAGAAGGAGCGGATCATCGGTGACGAGGAGGCCAATCGCCTGCTGCGGCGGGAGTACCGCGGCGAGTGGAAGTATCCCTCCGCCTGATCGCCTCGGCGAAATGCTCCAGGAACCAGGCCGGTGCGCGGCGCGCGCCGGGCCGGCGCGCCCGGATGGCGCCCGGGCGCGTTCTTCGGCACACTCCCGGCAGTGTCTGAGACCACCTTGCGAATCGAGGCGGCGGGCAACCCGGCCGCGCAGGATGCGACCGCCACCTGTCATCTGTGCGGATCGCCGCGGCTCGTGCACGCGCCGGAGTACGGCGCGTGGCACCGCGTGACGTCGGATTGCAAGCCATGGCCTCCGGGCGGATCGCTCGCGCGCTGCCCGGACTGCAACCTGGTGCAGGCCGCCGTCACGCCCCGGTGGCACGCGGAAGCGGACGCGATCTACCGGGAGTACACCATCTACCATCAGGGCGGCGGCGCCGAGCAGACCGTGTTCGATGGCGCGCGAGCGACGGGCGTTCCGCGTTCCGAACAGATCCTCGAGGCGCTGTCCGCCTCCACGGAGATCCCCGGGCGCGGACGCCTGCTCGACGTCGGCTGCGGCAACGGATCGTTCCTGCGCGCGTGGAGCCGGCGGTTCCCCGGCTGGTCGCTCAGCGGCACCGAGGTCAGCGACAAGCACCGGCCCGAACTCGAACAGATCCCCGGGTTCGAGAGCCTGCACACCGGGCGCATCGAGTCGCTCCCGGGCGGCTTCGACGTGATCTCCCTGGTGCACGTGCTCGAACATGTGCCGTCGCCCGTCTCGTTTCTCCGGCAGCTCCGGGAGAGGCTTGTGCCGGGCGGAAAGCTCCTCGTGCAGGTGCCGGACTGCGCCGAGAACCCCTACATGCTCCTCGTCGCCGACCACTGCTCGCATTTCGCCCCGGGTCTGCTTGCCGGCGCCGCCGCCGCCGCGGGGTTCGACGACGTCCGCACGCACTCATGGGTGAAGAAGGAAATCAGTCTCACCGCGAAGGCGCCGCCCTCCTCCCGCGACGCGACGCGCGCCCCCGCATCCGCGCCCGTGCGCCTGCCGCGCGCCGAGGCGACGCAGGTCTTCGACGGCCGCCGCGAACTCGCGCGCGTGCTCGACCGCGTCCTGCCGCTGACCCGCCGCCCGAATTTCGGACTGTTCGGCACCGCCATCGCCGCCACATGGCTCGACGCGCAGACGGCCGGCGCGGCGGTGTTCTTCGTCGACGAGGATCCGAACCGGGTCGGCAAGAGCCACCAGGGTCGCCCGATCCTTGCGCCTGCCGACATCCCGGACGGGGCGATCCTTTTCGTCGCCCTGCCGCCGGTGCTCGCGGGCGCCGTGGGCGAACGGCTGCGCGCGCTCGGTCGCGGCATCGAGGTCGTGGTGCCATGAGGCGCGCCGTGTTCCTCGATCGTGACGGCGTGCTGGTGGAGGACACGCACCTGCTGACGCGCGCGGAGGAGCTGCGCGTGCTGCCCGGCGTGGCCGAGGGGCTGCGGCGGCTGGGGAGCGCGGGCTTCGCGCTGGTGGTCGTGACCAACCAGGCCGTCGTCGCACGGGGACTTGTCACGGAGCGGGACATCGACGGGATCCATCGCCACCTCGAACAGCTGCTGCGCGAGGCAGGGGCGCCCGGCATCGACGGATGGTTTGTCTGTCCCCATCACCCGGACGCCACCCTCGAGGCCTACCGGGTCGCGTGTGACTGCCGGAAACCGGCCCCGGGGCTTCTCCTGCGCGCCGCGCGGGAGCTCGCCCTCGACCTCGAGCGGAGTTTCCTCGTCGGGGATCGCCCCACCGACATCGCCGCGGGCCGCCGGGCGGGTTGCCGCACCGTCCTTGTGCAGACCGGGATGCACGACCGCCCGCCCATCCGGACGGTCGAGCCCCTGGACCCGGCGATCCGTCCGGATCACGTCTGCGCCGATCTCCCGGCGGCCGCCGACTGGATCCTCGAGGTGGCGGAACACGCGGAGGCCGCATGAGGACGATGGTGCTTTGCGCAGGGATGGGGACGCGCCTCGGCGACCTGACCCGGGAACTGCCCAAGCCGATGCTGCCCATCGAACACGGGCGGCCGCTGCTCGCCTATCTGCTCGGGCACCTGCGCGCCCTCGGTTTCCGCGAGGTGGCGATCAATCTCCATTTCCGGCCGGAGGCGATCCGCGGCGTGTTCGGCGACGGATCCCGGTGGGGATTGCGGATCGCGTATTCGGAGGAGGAACGGCTGCTCGGGACGGCGGGGGGCGTGAAGGCGATGGAGGAGTTCCTTTCGGCGGGGGACGCGTTCCTCGTCCAGTACGGGGACGTGCTGACCGACCATGACTTTCGAGGGCTGATCGAGGCGCACCGGCGCCGGGGCGCGCTCGCGACGCTGCTCGTGCACCCGCGCGCGAGGTCGAACAGCGTGATCTGCATCGACGACGACGGGCGGATCACCCGGTTTCTTGAACGGCCCACGGAGTCGGCGCGCGCGGGCGTCACGTCCCCGTGGGTCAATTCCGGGGTGTGCGTCTGCTCCCGCGAGGTCCTCGCGCGCATCCGCCGGGACGAACCGGCGGACCTCCCGCGGGACGTGTTTCTGCCCCTGGTGGAAACGGGCCGGCTGTACGCCGTCCCGCTGAGCGGTTATCGTTGCGCCATCGATTCTCCGGACCGGTTGGAGGAGGCGCGCCGGGCGGTGGCGGAGGGGAGGTGCGGCGTCCGGCCGCTCGAAGGTGCCGATGGTTCGCTGAACGCATGAGTTCGCCGCGCATATCGGTCGTGGTGCCGAACTACAACCACGCGAAGCTGCTGCCGCGATGCCTCGACGCGCTGCTGGAGCAGTCGGCGCCCCCGGAGGAGATCCTCGTCGTGGACGACGCCTCGACCGACGACAGCCTCCAGGTGCTCGAGGCGTACGCGCGGAAGTCGCCCCTCATCCGCGTCCACCGCAACGAGCGCAACCTGGGCGTGGTTCCCACGATGAACCGCGGGCTCTCGCTGGCGCGCGGGGACCACGTGTGCTTTCCCGCCGCCGATGACCGGGTGCTCCCCGGACTCTTCGAGAGCGCGATTCGCCTGCTCACGGCGCACCCGCGCGCCGGTCTCGTCAGCGGGATGTGCGAGTGGCGGTGCGAGGACACCGGTCTCGTGTGGTACCAGGGAACCCGCATGCCCGCGGAGGAATGCTACCTCGCCCCGGACGACCTCGTGCGGCTCAGCCGCGAGGGAAGGTTCTCCGTGGCGGCGCAGCACGCCGTGTTCCGTCGCGACGCGCTCGAGCAGGCGGGCGGCTGGATCCCGGACCTGCGCTGGTTCACGGACGTGTTCGCGACGTGGACGGTTGCCTTTCGCCACGGCGTGTGTCACGTGCCGCGGGTGCTCTCCGTGTTCCACACCGCGCGCACCTCGTACTACCACTCGGCGCGCTCGCAGGAGGAGCGGCGGCGGACGATGGAGCGCTTCCTCGAACTGCTCGGGGAGGAGCGCTACGCCGACGTCGCCGCGCGCGTGGCGGCGTCCGGGCTGCTGGGCGGGCTCGGGTCGCCCATCACGCGGGTCGTCCTCCAGGGGAGGCATCGGCATTTCCTGACGCGCAGCTTCGTGCGGCACGCCGCGCGGCGCGGCGCGGAGGTGGCGGGCCGCCGGCTGCTTCCGCAGGGCATCGCGCGCGTCTGCGCGCGCCTCTTTTACGGGCGTCCGCGGGTCGCGGTGTCCGGCTGATCATCATGCGCTTCGAGATTGTCGTGATTGGGGCGGGCATCGTGGGACTGGCCACGGCGCTGCGGATGCTGCAGGCGCGTCCCCGCCTGCGGCTGGTCGTGCTCGAGAAGGAGGAGGGCATCGCGCGCCACCAGACCGGCAACAACAGCGGCGTGATCCATTCCGGGTTGTACTACCGGCCGGGGTCACTCAAGGCGCTCAACTGCCGCAGCGGCTACAGCCAGCTCGTCGAGTTCTGCAGGACGGAGGGCATTCCCCACGACATCTGCGGAAAGGTGGTGGTCGCCACCCGGCAGGAGGAGCTCCCGCGCCTCGAGGAACTGCACCGCCGCGGCCTCGCGAACGGCCTCGACGGCCTGCGGTTTCTCGGACCGGAGGAACTGCGCGAGATCGAGCCGCACTGCGCGGGCCTGCGCGCCCTGTGGGTTCCCCAGACCGGCATCGTGGATTACGGCGTCGTGGCGGAACGATATGCCGAGAAGGTCCGCGCCATGGGCGGCGAGATCCTGCTCGGCCAGCGCGTCGAGGCGTTGCGATCGAACTCCTCGCGGATGGAAGTGATCAGCCCCAGCCGGATCTGGACGCCGCGCCTCGTGATCTCGTGCGCCGGCCTGCACGCGGATCGTCTCGCCCGGCAGACGCACCCGGACCTCCCGCTGCGCATCACGCCGTTCCGGGGCGAGTACTACGTCCTGCGCCCCGAGGCGCGGCGGCTCGTGCGCAACCTGATCTACCCCGTGCCCGACCCCGCGTTCCCCTTCCTCGGGGTGCACTTCACACGGATGATCCAGGGCGGAGTGGAGTGCGGACCCAACGCGGTCCTGGCCTTCGGCCGCGAGGCGTATCGCAAGACCGACTTCAGCCTGCGCGACACCCTCGAGACCCTCGCATGGCCGGGGTTCCGCGCGGTCGCCCGGAAGTACTGGCGCGTGGGCATGGGGGAGTTCCATCGTTCCCTCAGCAAGGGCGCCTTCGTGCGTGCGCTGCGGCGCCTCGTGCCGGACATTCGCGCCGAGCACCTGCTGCCGGGTGGCGCGGGCATCCGGGCGCAGGCGTGCGACCGCGAGGGCCGGCTGCTGGATGACTTCGACATCCGCGACGCGGGCGGCGTGATCCATGTGTGCAACGCGCCGTCCCCGGCCGCCACGGCATCGCTCGCCATCGGCGAGACCATCGCGAACATGGCGCTGGAACGCCTGGATTGAGCCAGCCTTGCGGGACCGGTCCGCGCCGGAGTTGGCGCGGGTGGCGCCCGCGCGACCCCGTGGAACTTCCGTCACTCTCCGTCATCGTCCCGAACTACAACCACGCCCGGAGCCTTCCGGCGTGTCTCGAGGCGATCCTCGCGCAGTCGGTGCCGCCGCTCGAGGTCATCGTCATCGACGACGGCTCCACGGATGACAGCCTGCGGGTGATGGAGGCGTTCGCGTCCCGCGACCCGCGCGTGCGGGTGCACCGCAATGAGGCGAACCGCGGCGTCGTCTTCACGATGAATCGCGGCACCGCCCTCGCCCGGGGCGAGTTTCTCCACTTCGCCAGCGCCGATGACATCGTGCTTCCGGGCCTGTTCGAGGAATCGCTCGCGCTGCTTGCGGAGAACCGGGGAGCGGCGCTGAGCTGCACCATCAGCCGATGGCGCGACGCGGCGACGGGCGTGGAGTGGCTGATGGGCGCCGGGATGTCGGAGCGCCCCGCGTACTTCAGCCCGGACGAACTCGTGGAGCTCGAGCGCCGGGGGCGACTCATGATCGTCAGTCACAGCTCGCTGCTCCGGGCGGAGGTCGTGCGTGAGCTCGGCGGTTTCAGACCCGAGCTCCGGTGGCACTGCGACTGGTGGGTGACCTATGCCGGAGCGTTCCGTCACGGCCTGTGCCATGTGCCGCGCGTGCTCTCGGAGGTACACCTGCACGGAAGCTCGTACTACGGGTCCGGGCACCGGCGCGGGGAACACGATGAGGTGATGGATCGTCTGCTCGACCTGCTCCGCGCGAAGGCGAACCGCGATGTCGCCGAGCGCATCCGGCGCAGCGGCGCGCTCGCGCTGCATTCCACACCGATGCTGCGGGCGATGCTGCGCTCCCCCGGGGGCCGGGAGTTCCTCACCCCGCTGTTCCTGAGGAAGTGCCTCTGGCGGCGGGCGCAGGTGCTCGGGCGCCGGCATCTTCCGGCGTGGCTGGCCCGATGGTGTGTGCGGGTGCTCGGGATGGCGAGGCCCCCGGGGCGCCCGAGGGGGGGTCACCCGGCCGGCGCCTGAAGCGCGGCGGGAACGGGAGCAGGGGCCGGCCGACCTTGTCCTGTCCCGGCCGGGCGGGCATCGTGCGGGCCAGATGCGTTCGACCAATCCAGCCCATCGCGTGCGGGTCTCGAAGGAGGAGGGGCCTGCCGCGGTTCGTGGTTCGGGCTTTCTGCCGCTGCTGATCATCCTCGCGGCCGTGCTGGCGTTTCTGTTCCGCGACAGCTTCCGCCCGAACATGGCTCTCTTCGCGAACGACGGCCCCCTGGGCGCGGTGAAATGGATCTGCGACCAGGGCTGGGGATCCTTCAGGGGAGTCTGGTCCGACCTGAACTGGCTTGGCTTGAACGGTGGAGCCTCGACGCTCGGGATCACCTCCGCCGTGGCCTTCCTCGTTCAGGAGCACGCGTTCATCAATTTCTACCCTGCACTGACCATCGCGGGACTCGGCATCGCGGCATGGCTGTTCTTCAGGTCCCTTGGATTTCACAGGTGGGTCTGTGTGCTCGGGGGCGTCGCTGCGGCGCTGAACACGGACTTCTTCTCCTACGCATGCTGGGGCCTGCCGACGCTCACCCTCTGCGTGGCATGGGTCTTCCTCGCCCTCGCCGCGATGGTGATGTCCGGGCGCTCCTCGTGGCTGGGGGTTGCCGGCATCGGTCTTGGCTGGCCGGTGCTGGCCGGCGTGGCGCTGGGTTGCGCGCTGGTCGAGGGCTTTGACAACGGCGCCATCTTCAGCCTCTACGTCGCGGCGTTCATCTTCGGCATTCCCTTCCTCGGAAGCGTGGGGGGCGGCGGCATGAAGAAGACGATCGGCGCCGGGCTGCAGGTGTTTGTCGTGGCCCTCGTGGCGCTGGTCGTGTCCGCCCAGGTGATGGAAACCACCGTCCGGCAGGTGCTGCGCAGTTCGGCCGCGGGCGCCGCGACGGAGGAGGACGCGCCCGCGCGCTCCGCCGTGCCGTGGGAGTTCGCGACGCAGTGGAGTCTTCCTCCGCGTGAGTCGCTGCGCACGGTGATCGCGGGACTCTACGGCTACCGCATGGATACGGCGGACGGCGGTCAGTACTGGGGAAGGGTGGGCATGGATCCGGCATGGGACGCCTACTGGGCCAACCCCCGCAGGAACCCGGCGGAGGCCCGGTGGCAGGCGCAGCTCCGCTATTCAGGCGCGGGCCATTACGCGGGTGTGCTCGTGGTCCTCATCGCGTTGTTCGGCGTGGTCCAGAGTTTCGTGCGCGAGGGGGGCGGACTGCATCCGGAGGAGCGGCGCTGGGTGTGGTTCTGGGCCGTTGTCGCCGTGGTGTCGCTGCTGTTCGCGTTCGGCCGTTTCGCGCCCTTCTACCGGATCATCTACGCGCTGCCGTTCTTCAATTCGGTGCGGAACCCCGTGAAGTTTCTGCATCCCTTCAGCATGGCGCTCGTCGTGCTCTTCGCGTACGGGCTGCAGGCGCTCTGGCGGGGATGGCTTTCCCGGCCCGCGGGGACCGCGGAGGGGATCATGGAAAGCCTCGCCGTCACGTGGCGCCGGGGCGGTCCGAATGAACGCAGGTGGATGATCGCGGGCGCCGCCCTGGTGGGCGCGGGCATCCTCGGCTGGCTCGTGTACGGCAGTCAGAGGGACGCCCTGCTCAGGCACCTCGCCGAGGTGGGCTTCCGGCCGGACGACGCGCAGCAGATCGCGCGGTTCAGCCATGGTGAAGTGGGGGTGTTCGTGCTGCTTCTCGGAGTGTCCGTGGCCCTTCTGCTGGTTGCGCTGAGCGGCTGGTTCTCGGGCCGCAGGGCGATGCCCGCGTTCGCGGCGCTCGGATTGCTGCTCGTCGTGGACCTCGCCCGCGCCAATGTTCCCTGGATCATTCACTATGACTGGAAGGTGAGATACGCCTCGAATCCGGTGCTTCAGGTCCTCAGCGAGAAGCCCCATGAGGGGCGCGTGACGGGCCGCCTCCCCTTCGACTACTCCAGGCTTCCCTCGGACGCGGCGGCGGCGCTGCAGGCCCTGGAAAGTCTGTACGGACTGGAGTGGCTCCAGCATCAGTTCCGCTACTACGCGATCCAGTCGCTGGACATCGTCCAGATGCCGCGCGCGCCGGGAGAGTTCATCGCGTACAAGAGGGCCCTCGCGGGGAATCCGGTCCGCGAATGGACGCTCGGCAACACCCGTTACATCCTGACGCTGGCCCCGCTCGTCGAGGCGCTGAATCAGCAACTCGACCCCGTCGAGAGAAGGTTCCGGCTCCACACGGGATTCCAGGTGGTCCAGGAGGGTGAATACGACTTCAGGGTGCAGACGAACACCGCGGGGCCCTTCGGGATCGTCGAGTTCACCGGGGCCCTGCCGCGCGCGAGACTGTACAGTCACTGGAGGTCAGGCGTGCCCGACGCGGAAGCCCTGTCGCTTCTCGCCGGCACGAATTTCAACCCGGAGACCGAGGTGCTCGTCGCCGAGGAGATTCCGCAGCCTTCCGGCGGAAGCGAAGCGGGGGCGCGGGGAACGGCCGTCTTTCTTTCCTACTCTCCGAAGCGGTACGTGATCTCCACGGATGCGGACGTGCCTTCGGTTCTGCTGGTGAACGACAAGCACGATTCCAACTGGCGGGTTCTTGTGGATGGGCGCGAGGCGGAGGTTCTTCGGGTGAACTACGCCGCGCGCGGCGTTCACCTCGACCCGGGTGCGCATGAGGTGGAGTTTCGATTCGAGCCGCCCGCGGGCGCGCTCTGGATCTCCCTTGCCGGCCTGCTTGCGGGCGCGGCGCTGCTGCCCGTGGCCCTGATGCGCGGCAGACCCGGGCACGCGGCGCCCGGTTGACTTCCGCCACGCGGCCGCTCACCCCGGGGCGGCCCTGTCCCGGATCAGGGCGGGTCGGGCATGCGGCCGGATCCGTGATGACGCCGTCGGCGATCTCGCGGGGGGAGGAGGCGATCGGACCGCCCGTGTCCTGTTGCGCCGGAAGGGGGTGTCACCCCGGCCGGGCCTTGAGCGAGGCGCCGCCGGGCGGCATCGTCCCTGCCTTTCATGATCATCCACAAGCTGATCCGGCATCATCTCAGGCATCGGGATGACGAGGCGTTCTACGTCCTGCAGGCGCAGGACGCCGTCCGCTGGATGACGGAGTGCGGGGTGGTGTTCAGCGAGAACACCGAGGTCCTGGACCTTGGCTGCGGCGGGGGAACCTTCGGGGAACAACTGCTCCGCCGCGGATGCCGCGTGACGTTCT
Organism: uncultured Verrucomicrobiota bacterium; assembly: GCA_964389135.1. Lineage (GTDB taxonomy): Bacteria > Verrucomicrobiota > Verrucomicrobiia > Limisphaerales > CAIMTB01 > CAIMTB01. The sequence goes on from CAYMDA010000002.1 coordinate 81,242, forward strand.
CGGACCTGCATGAGTCCCTGAAGCCGGCGCTGCGGGATCAGCCGTTCCGGAAGCTGGCGGTGGGTGAGGAACCGATCGCGACGCTGGGACAGTTCGACGTGGTGCTGTGCTCGAACGTGTTCGAGCATCTCGCGCGGCCGGATGCCTTCCTCGCGGAGATGCACACCGTGCTCAGGCCGGGCGGCGTCATGTACCTGAGCTGGACGAACTGGCTCTCGCCCTGGGGCGGCCATGACTTCAGCCCCTTCCACTATCTCGGGCCGCGGATCGGCCATCGTGTGTACGACCTGCTCCGGCCGGGACGGCGCCAGCACGTGCCCTACGCCGGACTCTACCCGACCTACATCGGGCGGACGCTGCGCCGGATCCGAAGCCTTCCGCACGTGCGGATCCTGAGGATCGCGCCCCGTTATTACACGGAGGCGGCATGGCTCATGAAGGTCCCCGTGCTCCGGGAGTTCCTTGCGTGGAACTGCGCGATGCTCATCGAGCGGCGCCGCGACCCGGCAGGGTGATTTGGCATTGAAGACGGGCGGCGCGGGCGGTCATAAGCCCGCCATGAAGCATCTGCGCGCGTGTTGCGGCGGCCCGTCACGGTGTCGGTTTCACCGGCTCGTCGCGGGGATCGCGCTCGCGGGAATCATGGCGGGCGGGGCCCGGCCCGCCGGGGGGGAGGATTGGCCGCAGTTCCTCGGCCCGCACGGCACGGGGCGCTCGGATGAGACGAACCTGGTCGAACGCATCCCGCCCGGGGGGTTGCCCGTGCTCTGGAGCCGTCCCATGGGCACCGGCTACAGCGGACCCTCGATCCGGGGATCCCAGGGGGTGATTCATCATCGGGTGGGGAACGAGGAGATCGTGGAGGCGTTCGATGCCGCGACCGGGGAAACCGTGTGGAGGACGAGCACCCCGTCCACCTTCCGGGATCCCTACGGCTACAACAACGGGCCGCGGAGCACGCCGTTGATCACGTCGAACCGCGTGTATGCGTTCGGCGCCGAGGGACGGCTGCTGTGTCTCGACCGTGAGAACGGGGAGAGGCTGTGGGAACGCGTCACGGGGGCGGATTTCAACGTGCCCGAGGCGTTCTTCGGCGTCGGCAGCACGCCGGTGCTCGAGGACGGCAGGCTCATCGTCATGGTGGGCGGGCAGCCGGACAGCGGGGTCGTCGCCTTCGATCCGGAAACGGGCCGGACGCTCTGGGAGAGCGTGGGCGAATCCAACTGGACAGGGCAGATCATGCACGGCTGGCCGGGGCGGCCGTCCGTGAAGTGGGAGCGCTGGGAGAAGCAGGCGAGCTATGCGTCTCCGGTCCCGGCCACCATCCACGGCCGACGCCACGTGCTGTGCCTCATGCGCCAGGGCCTGGTCTCCCTGAACCCGACGAACGGGGCGGTGAACTTCAGCTACTGGTTCCGCGCCCGCCAGGATGAATCGGTGAACGCCGCGAATCCGGTCGTGCGGGATGACCTCGTGCTGATCTCGGCCGCGTACTACCGGATTGGCTCCGTGCTCCTGCGCGTGCGCCCGGACGGAAACGGGGTGGACGAAGTCTGGCGGGGAACGGCGCTCGAGATGCACTGGGCCACGCCGATGTGGATCGACGGTTTCCTGTACGGCTTCAGCGGGCGCAACGAACCGGATGCCCGGCTGCGATGCGTCGAGTTCCTCACCGGCAGGGTCCGGTGGGAGCGCGACGAGAGCTGGAGGTATCGCTCCTCCGCCCAGCCCCCGGTGTTCGGGCGGGGCTCGATGATTCATGCCGACGGCAAGCTGATCGCCATCGGCGAAGGGGGGTTGCTGGGCCTGTTTCGCCCGTCTCCCGACGCGTGCGAGGAGCTCGGACGCTGGCAGGTGCCGTCGCTGAGCCATCCCTGCTGGGCCGCGCCCGTTCTCGCGGACGGCCGGCTCTATCTCCGGAGCGAAAGCCGGCTCGTCTGCGTGGATGCGCGCAGGCCCGGACGCTGATGGACCGCGCCCGCCGCGATGCCTCAGGCCGGGTGCAGCAGGTAGTTGCGCACGCGCGCGAGGGCGGCCGAAAGGGAATCGGGTTCCACATAGCCGCGCATGAACGCGTTGACGTACCCCGGGTACTTCACCGCGCTGAGCGCGTCGAACCACGGGCGGAAGTCGGCGGGGCCGTACAGGGGAAGCTGGCGGAGTCCCTGGGCGTACTGCCATGCATGGAAGAACTGGAGCTGGGAGCCGGCCGTGTGGATCGCCTCGGGCACGGAGACGCCGATCGCCTGCAGATGGTAGGGAGCGAGGGCGATGCCGAGGTTCGGATGCGAGTTGAGGTCGGTGAACGCCTTGATGGAGTCGAGCGTGTTGAGCAGGGATCCCCCGCCGTTGATGACCGCGATGCGTGAGTTGTGGCTGGCGGCGAGATCCGCGGCGGGCTGCAGGCTCTGGATGAAGTCGCGCATGCGCGCGCTGAGTTCGGACGGCGGGACCCCGGGCGGCGCGGACTGGACGATGACACCGCCGCCGAGTTCACCGATGAACGCGGCGTGCCGATCGTACGTTCCCGGGTCGATCGTGAACGCCCATGGCCTGAGTCCGTTTCGGGAAAGAAGCTCGCGAAGACCGTCCGCGCCGAGTCGCTGCTCGGCGTCCTCGAGATGCCGGCAGCCTTCCGCGCCCCACAGGTCGATGGCCTCGAAATCCACACCGCCGATGCGGCCGCACGCGTCCTCGAGGGTGGAGTTTCGAAAGAGGGCCGAGGAAGCCGAGATCCGGACGTCTCGGCGGCGGCGCTGGGTGGCGCCGCATCCGGCCGCGGCGTAACCCGCCGCCGCGAGCGCGGGACCGGTCGAAAGCACCCGGAGAAAGTTCCGACGGTTCATGGCTGGGGGAATACCTGAACGCGCCCCCGAAGAAAACCGCGAACGGCATGCGGTCAAGGCCCGGGCCGCGCGTGCGCCGCCGGGCGATCACCGGAGGGTCATTCCTCGAGCGGCGGGAGGAACAGATCGTTGACGCGATCCAGCAGCCATCGGGCGCGGCGCTGCATGATGATGTTCTCGAGCCGGCTGTTCGGGTCGGCGTCCGGGTTGATCTCGAGGGCGCGCTCGAGCAGTTCGAGGAACAGGTCCCGGTTCTCAGTGGGGATGGCGACAGCCTCGGCGTAGGAGACGTAGGGACCGGCGATGCGGCCGCTCGTGAGCTCGACCGCGCGCTCGAAGTGGCGGGTGGCGCGTTCGACGGGATCGCCGGCGGCGGTGGCACGGTTCATCTCGTAGGTGATGAGGAAGGAATGGATGGAGCCGTCACCCCAGTCCTCGTCGAGGGCGAGGGCGCGGTCGATGAGGGCCTCGACCTTCGGGAGATCGCCGATGAGCGCGGGATCGTCCTTGGACTGGGCGATGGCGGCGGCCCACGAGGCGGCCGCCCAGTAGAGCAGGGGAACGTCGTCGGGCGTCGCCTGTCGCACCGCGGAGTCGGGATCAGCGCGCAGGGCGCTCGAGAAGCCCGGGTGGGTGGCGTCGAGCCCGCGGAGGGCGTAGTCGCGCGCGCGGAGGTACATGTTGCGGGCGCGGCGGTGCATGGCCCATGCGCGGTCGAGGTCGTGGTCCTCGACGCGCTCCGCCTCCTGCTGGACGAAGGCGAAGGCGTACTGGGTGAACCCGCTGGCAAGACTCGTGAGGAGGCCGGTGTGGTTCGGGTTCTCGGCGAGCACGCTTTCCATGAGCTTCAGGCTGAACGGCAGGGCGTCCGCGATGAGCTCCGGGTCGTTGTCGGAGGAGAAGGTCGAACCGCTGGTCGCGAGGGTGTCCGCGACCTTGTTCAGGGCGAATCGCCGGACGGAACAGCCGGGGGAGAGCGTGAGAACGAGGGCGGCGAGCAGGATGGTGAGCCGTCGCGTGATCATCATCGGGTGGAGAACGTGGCGTGGTTCAGGCGTTCGTGGCGTCGGTGCGTGGAGGATCCTCGGAGAGCTCCGAGAGCGGAAGCAGGCGTGCGGCGTGCGGATGCGGAAGTTCCTCGACGGCGCGGAGTCGGCGGTTGATGGCGCGCGTGCGGACCTCCGTCTGCTCGATCTGGTTGCTGGCCTCCTCGAGCTTCTTCTTCACGCGTCCGAGCACGTCGCCGAACTTTCCGAACTCGGTCTTCACGGCGCCCAGCACGGCCCAGACCTCGCTGGAGCGCTGCTGGATCGCGAGGGTGCGGAAGCCCATCTGAAGGCTGTTGAGCAACGCGGCGAGGGTGGTGGGGCCGGCAAGGACCACGCGGAAATCGCGCTGCAGGGATTCCGCGAGGCCGGGGCGGCGTAGGACCTCGGCGTAGAGACCCTCGGACGGGACGAACAGGATCGCGAAGTCCGTCGTCGAGGGCGGTTCGATGTAGCGGGACTGGATGTCGCGCGCCTGCGATCGCACGCGCGCCTCGAGCGCGCGCCCGGCCTCGGCGACGCCCTCCGCGTCGGCCCGCTCGGTGGCGTCGAGGAGGCGTTGGTAGTCCTCCTGCGGAAACTTGGCGTCGATCGGCAGCCACACGGGCGCGTCGGACGGATTGGGGCCCGGCAGGCGCAACGCGAACTCGACGCGCTCTGCGCAGCCGGGACGCGGCGCGACATTGACCGCGTACTGCTCGGGCGTGAGGAGCTGCTCAAGCAGGGCGCCGAGCTGGACCTCGCCCCATGTGCCTCGGGTCTTCACGTTGGTGAGGACACGCTTGAGATCGCCCACGCTGCTCGCCATCGCCTGCATCTCGCCCAGTCCCTTGTGAACCTGCTCGAGGCGCTCGCTCACGAGCTTGAAGGATTCACCGAGGCGCCGCTCGAGGGTGGCCTCGAGCTTTTCGTCCACCGTCTTTCGCATCTGCTCGAGATGGACGTCGTTGCGTTGCTGCAGCCGGTCGAGGCGCTGCTCGATCTTCTGGCGGATGTCCTCGAGCTGGCGCGTGAGGGCCTGGGTGAGATGCTCGAGGCGCTGCGAGAAGTCCACGAGCTGCATGCGCTGCGCGTCCGTCGCCAGGTGAAGGGTTTCGCGGGTGGTCTTCTGAAACTCCGCGAGGCCAGCCCTTGTTTCGCCGCGCGCCTGGGCTGCCGTCTCGCTGAGCTCCTGGCGCAGGCGCGAAAGACGCTGGTCGTTCGAATTTCCGAAGGCGTGAAACTGCGCGGCGAGCGCGTCCCGCAGGGCGTCAAGGCGCATCTCGGCCGTGCGCTGCGCGCCCTCCTGGCGTTGCACGATCGCCTCGAAGCCCGCGCGCAGCCCCGAGCCCATCTCGTCGCGCAGCTGATTGGCGCTGCGCGCGAACTCGTCACGAACACGCGACAGTTCGCCGCGCAGCGATTCCTCGGCGCGCCGCGACTCATGGAGGATCGCATCGAATCGCGCGGCGACGAGCGCGAGCTCGAGCGCCGCGACCCTGCGCAACCGGGACCAGAGGATCGCGATCACCACGAGCTGCGAGGCCGAGAGACAGGCCAGCGCGATGAGCCAGGCGGGATCCATCGGTGGCGAGTTTCGCCTGAAACACGGCCGCAGGGGAAGGCCGGAGCGCGACCGGCACGCCCCGGGGATCAGGTGGCCGGTCGCGTGTTCGCGCCGCGCCCCTGCTCCCGCTTCCCTTCGCGAACCTCCCGGTTCCATGGGAACAGCGGGCGACCCGGCCCCGGCGCGCGGACGCGCGAAGCCGCGGTGTCTCCCGTCTTGCCCGAAGCGGCGGCGTCGGCGATGGTGACCCCTCGCCAATGAAACCGCAGGTGAAGATCGGCCTCTACGTCGCGACAGCGCTGGGGACGCTCATCTTTGGGATACTCTTCCTGAACGCGTGGCGTCGCGTGGATGCCGCAGGCGATTCGCAGGTCGCGACCACGCAGGCTGGAGAGACCAACGTCGCCGAGCTCACTCCGGAGGAGGAGCAGGTGCCCGCCACGGGAAATGCCGTGCTCGCCCGGCCCGGTCTCGGATCGACCATCCTCTGGGCGCTCCTCGCCTTCGGTTCACTTGCGGGGCTCGGCGGTCTCGCGGCCTACGACCTCACCCAGTACGCCGCGAACCGGGCTGCGGAATCCCTGTTCGACGAGGAGGGCGACGACGTCTCCGAGTCATTGTACGAGCAGGTGGAGAAGGTCCACGCGCAGGGCGATTACCTCGAGGCCGTGCGGCTGCTGCGCGAGTATCTGCAGGAGCACCCCAGGGCGGTGCACGCGCAGGTGCGCATCGCGGAGATCTACGAGAAGGATCTGAACAACCCCGTCGCCGCCGTGCTCGAGTATGAGGACCTCCTGAAGCAGTCGTACGAACCCGAGCGCAAGGGCTGGAACGCGGTGCACCTCGTGAATCTTTACAACCGTCTTGGAAAGCGGGATGAGGCCGTGGCGCTGCTGCAGCGCATCGTGGTCGAGTTCGCGCACACGCCCGCCGCCGACAAGGCAAGGGAACGGCTGGTCGCGATCGGGGCGGAGGTGCCGGAGCCGGAGCCGCCCGCCGGAGCCGAGAGCAATCCGGCGCCGCCCTCGAATCTGCCGCCCGGCTTCCGGCCGAAGGTCTGAGGCGGTCGGGCGTCCCTCCCGCGGCGCGCCTCCCGCGGTGCGCCTCCTTCAGGCGCCGGGCAGGAGGCGTTTCACGTCGGAGACCAGCTCGTCGAGGTCAGCCTGCGTCGTGTCCCACGAGCACATGAGACGGCAGCCCGTCGCGCCCTCGAACACGTAGAAGCGCCACCCGAGCCCGTGCAATCCCTCGATCACACGCGGGGGGAGATCCACGAAGACGCCGTTCGCCTCGCACGGATGAAGGATGGAGACGCCGGGGAGGGACGCGAGCCGCGTGGCGAGCTGGCGCGCGCAGTCGTTGGCGTGCCGCGCGTGGCGCAGCCATGCGTCCGCGGACAGCAGGCCGGTCCATGACGCGGCAAGGAACCGCATCTTGGACGCGAGCTGGCCTCCCTGCTTGACGCGGTACTCGAGGTCCTGCGTGAGGGCGCGGTCAAAGACGACGATCGCCTCGCAGCACAGGCCGCCGTTCTTCGTCATCCCGAGGCTGAGGATGTCCACGCCGGCACGCCATGTCGCGTCGGCGGGGGAGGCGCCGAGAAAGGCGAGTGCGTTCGCAAGACGGGCGCCGTCCATGTGGACGCGCAATCCGTTGCGGTGCGCCACCTCCGCAAGCGCCCGGATCTGTTCCGGACGATAAACGGTCCCGCACTCCGTCGCCTGGGTCAGGCTCAGCACCGCGGGTTTGGAGGCGTGCAGGGGGAAGTGGGATTCAATCGCGCGCGCGACGATCTCCGGTTCGAGGCGGCCGTGCTCGCCCGGGAGCGGAATCAGCCGCACGCCGCCCGTGAAGAACTCGGGCGCGGCGCATTCGTCCCGTTCGATGTGCGCATGGGCGTGGCAAAGGACCGCGTGGTACGAGCGCGCGACGGCGGCGAGGGCCAGCGCGTTGGCGGCGGTGCCGTTGAAGACGAGATACACCTCGGCGTCTGTCTCGAGCCAGCCGCGGATCAGGTCACAGGCGCGGTGCGTCTCGGAATCGTCGCCGTAGCCGGGCGCGTGATCCGCGTTTGCCCGGGCGATGGCAGTCCACGCCTCGGGGCAGATGCCGGCATTGTTGTCGCTGGCGAAGTGTCGTGGCCGCGCGGCAGGTTGCACGCGCTGATGGAACCGCCGCCGCGGTGCGCGGCCAAGCGCAAGTGTTCCCGAATCGAAAGGGAACCATCGGCGCGGCTATTCGATGGGGCCTTTCGGCGTGACAATGGGCGGTGTCTCCGCCTTGGAGGGATCGTCCCCGTCGGATTTGCGATCGCGTCCGAACGCCGCGCTCTCGAGCCGGCCCAGGGTGCTGAGCACGAGATAGACGATGATCGTGGTCCCGATCGCGAGGACGTAGTGTCCGGCGGCGACGGCGATTCCAATGGGGCCGACCACCAGCAGCGTGGCGGCCGTCGTAAGCCCGCGGGCGTGCCTGCCGGTCCGATCCCTGAGGACTGCCCCTGCGCCGATGAACGCGATGCCAGTCACGATCGCCTCGGTGAGGCGGATCGGATCCGGGCGCAGGTCGATCGTCTCGAAGGTGTCATGGTAGGTCCGGATGAGAAAGGAGCCCACGGAGGCAAAGAGCATGGCGGCGAGGCATACGAGCATGTGTGTCCGGAACCCGGCCCACTTGCCCGCGGCCTCGCGCTCCCATCCGATCACCCCGCCGAGGGCGAGGGCGAGCAGGCTTCGCAGGAGGATGTCGAGATCCTCGCGCCATGATTCCTGTACGAGAGACACTTCCATGGTTGGGCGGCGGGGCGGGTGTATCCAATGACGGGAACCGCGGCGCCTGCAAGCCCGCCGCCCTTCAGCGGCGCGTTTGCGGTCGGTGCGCTCCCCCGATGGTTCCGCCCGGGAGGGAGAACCGGAGCCGTCCGGCGCCTGGCGGGTGCCGCCGGCCGGGCGCGGCGATCGGGCGGGCGTCGCCTCGCGCGACGCGGCCGGCGTCGATGAAAGCCGCGCGATGTTCAGGTGGACACGCGCGAGATATTGTGGGCGACCCGGCCTGCGGCAGTCCTCGAGGTAGCGGTAGACCCCGCCGAAGTCCGCCTTGAGCCGGGGCTGGACCAGCCTTGTCCAGAAATCGTTCATGGTCCGCATGAGGGCGCGGAACGCCGCGGCGGCATTGCTTCCACGCCGCCGGGCCGCCTCCGCGAACTCCTCCCAGGGCACGCGCGCGCCGTCCGGGGAAACGCCTGCCGCCGGCGGGCCGATGAGGTCGGCCGTCCCGACGATCCAGCCGACAACGCGTTCGACCTGGCTCGAGAACAGCGGCGGGCGCAGGGGGACCTCGCTCGCGGTGCACCGGATCATGGTGCTGGATCGGTAGAGCCTCGGCGCCCGTGATCCGGCGAGCGTGCGCCGCCCACTCGACCCGAACGCGCAGCTCCGATCCGCACGAGACATGGAGGAGGCCCAAGAAAGACGCGGCCGGCGCTCCAGCCATCCCGTGTCTTGCAGAAGGATCGCAGGCAGCCCCTGCCGGAACTCGGCGCGTCGATCACCGGGATCGCTCCCGTGCCTGCCTGCACGCGATCAGGGTGGAGTAGCGAGCGCGGTTTCGACCGGGGGAGCGGTCGCCGCGAGCTCTTCCATGCGCGGCGCATGGAAATGTCCGTGCGCGAATGCAGGGTGCAATCCCGCGAGCGGAGGAACTCATGCAGGCGAAGGGGCATGCGCCATGCAAGGCAGCTGGCGATGAACCCTCACGTGTACAAGCTGATCGAACTGACGGGCACCTCGGCCACGACGATCGAGGACGCGGTCGGAAACGCGCTGCAACGCGCAAGCAAGAGCGTCAAGAACCTGCGGTGGTTTCAGGTGGTTGAGACGCGGGGAGATATCGATGGGGGGCGGGTGTCGCACTGGCAGGTCACGATCAAGGTGGGGTTCACCGTCGAGGACTAGGTTCCCGCAAACTGCAAGAAATCGTGCGCCGGATTCGTCGCCTGCCAGGATGACTCGCAAAGTGCGCCTCTCCAGACCGCGAGTGCCGTGTCTCCCCGGCCGCACCCGAATCGCCTGCTCAAAGCGGGGGCGCGGACTGGCATCCCCAGTGCTGAAGAGCGCGACGGCTGTTTTCAGCCATCCGAGACCATGAAACTGAACTTGAAATCCATTGGAGCTGTTGCCGGCGTGGTGGCCATTTCCACCGTTGCCCATGCGCAGCAAACTCCGTCGACGACCACCAGCGCCAACTATGGCGCGGCACAGGAGAACCACTCGCAGGCGATCGAGGGCCGCATCATGTCGCTCGCGGATTACCTGCAGGGAGGCATGGGCGCTGCGGGCGCCGGGGAGCAGTCATCCCTCGGTGCCGGGGCCGCAGCGCGCACACCCTCGACCGGGCTGGGATCCGTTTCGGCCCTGTCGATCAGCGCGAACCAGCCGCTGGTGCTGATCGCCTCTCCGTCAAGCTGGAGCGGGTCGCCGTCACAGGGCGCCCAGGGCCAGCCCGGCACCGGACTTGGCACGCAGGACCAGCCGGGGGATCCGGGGCGCTCGTTGACGCCGGGTCAGACCTCCCCCCAGCAGACACCCGATCGGCCGTCCTTCAGCGGAACCACGCCGCAGAGCCGGCTCGGTCAGGCCCAGTCGGGACAGAGCCAGCCGGGCCAGGGAAGCGCGCTCGGAGGTTCCTCCGGCGCGGGCGGTCAGGCATACATCCTGATCTTTGATGCACAGAACCCGCAATCGCGCGCGGCGATGACGTCGGTCCAGAGCTACATCTCATCGGCCGAGAGCGGAGCTGAGAGCAGCCTCGATCGTCTGCCGGTGCGCGGGGCGGATGACTCCACGCAACCGGGGGTGGCGCAGCGCGATGCAGTCACGGATCGCCTTCAGGCCGGGCGTGAGCTCAGTCTGAATCGCAGCGTCGGCGCGCAGACCGCCGGCGGCGAGAAGCGCGTGAAGGTGACCGGCCGCGTGCTCAGCCGTGGCGGGATCCAGGCGATCGAGGTCGCCAGCATCGAACCGGCCGCGGGTGCCGCAGGTGCCACCACGGGCGGTGCCCAGGGCCTTCAGGATTCCACGCAGCCCCTTCAGGAGCTGCGGGATCGTGGTAACGACTGATCCATCCGCCGAGGGATCAGACGTTCCGTGCGGTAGAGCGGACCGGCCGGGCCGAAGGGCCCGGTCGGTTTTCACCACGAGATTCTCTAGTCGGATGTCAGCGTCCGTTCTCGGCCATTGCCGTGCCCTCGGCCGCGGAACCCAGGACGTCCGGGATGCGACCGAGAACATCATGCCTGACATCACCGCTCGAGATCGTGATCTGCACCTCGCGGCCTGCGAAGCTCCGGAGGAGCTCCTCGAGGCGCACGAAGTCGAGGTCTTCGGAGAGGGAGACTTCGGGGGTGCCGGCCGAGGCTTCCCTGGAACCGGCGGGTGCGGGGCTGACCTTCGCCGTCGCGGGCCGCGGAGACCCGGTCGGATTCAGCGCGGCAACAAACCGCGACGGGATCGCGAAGTTGAGGTTCTGCGCCCCCACCTTGCTCCATGCCGAGACGCCCACCACCTCAGCCTGGTCGTTCACGACCGGCCCGCCGCTGTTGCCGGGCGAGAAAGGGCAGGTGAGCTGGTACTGCGGAAAACCGTCGATGTTCTGGACCTGGCTCAGCAGGCCGTCCGAAATGCTGAACGCGTATCCCCGCGGAGAACCGATCGCATAGAGACGCGTGGCGATCGGGGGAGTGTCGAGGTTGAGGGGCAGGGGATCCCTGCCGGAGGCGGGAACCTTCAGGATGGCGAGATCGTGTGCTTCGTCCTTCGCGAGGATTCCGCCGATGCGAGCGACGGTGCCGTCCGAGAAGGTTCCCCGAATCTCCGCCGCGTCGCGGATCAGGTGCCATGCGGTGACCGCCTGGTCGGAATCGAACGCGAGAAACGCGGCGCCGACGTAGCGTTCACCGGAGTGGGTCGTGACCTGAATGGAAAGCGTGGAGGCGACGACCCGGCGGTAGATTTCAGGCGGCGAAAGCTCGGCTCGGGCAGGCGCGAGAGATCCCAGCGCCAGGAGGGCGGCGGCAAGGATCTTCAAGTGTATCCGCATAGCTGAGAGTCAGTATCGGCGGGTAACGTGAAAACCTGAGCGCGGGGGCGCCCGGACGGAGGACGGCGTGACGTGCCGGGGAAAGTCTTGCAGAAGATCCGGTGGGGGAAGGGGAGCCCGGGAGTGCAAAATGCAGCGCCGCCCGCCTTGCCGCGGTCTGCGCGGATCGCCTCCGGAAGATTCTGCACAACGCCTGTGAGCACGCTCTGCTGCCATGAGGATGTACGATCTGCGGCGCTCCGGGGCAAGGGATCAATGAGGCAGGATTCGGATTTTCTCATCGGATAGTGCTTACGCGTAAGGACATCCGCAGGATGAGCCTGAGGACGCGCCCGTGCGGTGTTTCGGAGTCATCGCTTCGCCGAAAACTCGACTCGCCGACGGGGCGGTCACGCATTTCAACGGCCGTGCGATCTGCGGCCGTCGGCTTCCGTTACGCCGCAAAATGCGAGGGTGATGAGTCCTTCAAACGCGGCATTTGAACGAAAACGGGGTTCCGACGGGGCTTTTGATGTGGCAGGGCATCCGCTGGGGAGGCTGCGACCTTCATGGACACGTGCAGCGACTTCGTCATCGAACGCCTCGGGGAATGGGGTGTGACCCGGATCTTCGGCTACCCGGGAGACGGGATCAACGGGATGCTGGGTGCCCTCGATCGAGCCCGGGAGCGGATGCAGTTCGTGCAGGTCCGGCATGAGGAGATGGCTGCGTTCATGGCATGCGGCCATGCGAAGTTCACCGGCGAAGTCGGGGTGTGCCTTGCGACGTCGGGACCAGGGGCGATCCACCTCCTCAACGGGCTGTATGACGCCCGCATGGACCACGCGCCGGTGGTCGCGATCGTCGGCCAGCAGGCGCGCGCCGCGTTGGGTGGCGATTACCAGCAGGAAGTCGATCTGCTGAGCCTCTTCAAGGATGTCGCGAGCCACTATGTGCAGATGGCCTCGGATCCGTCGCAGGTGCGGCATCTCGTCGATCGCGCCGTCCGCATCGCCAGGGCGGAGCGTACCGTCACCTGCATCATTCTGCCGAACGACCTGCAGGAGATGCCCGCGGTCAAGGAGCCCAGACAGGTGCACGGGACGATCCACTCCGGAGTCGGCCATGCAAGTTCGTGCGTGATTCCGGCGGAGTCCGAGCTGGTGCGGGCGGCGACGGTGCTGAACGAGGGGAAACGCGTGGCGATGCTGATCGGGGCAGGCGCGCTTCACGCCACCGATGCGGTGCTCGAGGCGGCCGACATCCTTGGCGCCGGCGTGGCCAAGGCGCTGCTCGGAAAGGCGGCCGTGCCCGACGACCTTCCGTACGTGACGGGATCGATCGGTCTGCTCGGCACCAGGCCAAGCTGGGAGCTGATGACGGGGTGCGACACCCTGCTGATGGTCGGCAGTAGCTTTCCGTACCCGGAGTTTCTCCCGCGCGAGGGCGATGCGCGCGGCGTCCAGATCGACATCGACGGGCGCATGCTCGGCCTGCGTTATCCGATGGAGGTCAACCTGCTCGGCGACAGCGCGGCGACGCTGCGCGCGCTGATCCCTCTCCTCCGACGGAAGGAGGACCGCTCGTGGCGCGAGAAGATCGAGAAGGAGGTCGCGGAGTGGTGGAGCGTCCTCGAGGGGCGCGCCATGGCGGATGCCCATCCGCTCAATCCGCAGCGGGTCTTCTGGGAACTCTCCCCGCGTCTTCCGGACAACTGCATCCTCGCGGCGGACTCCGGATCGTCCGCGAACTGGTTCGCGCGGGACCTGAAGATCCGCCGGGGGATGAAGGCGTCGCTCTCGGGGAACCTTGCGACGATGGGGCCCGGCGTGCCCTACGCCATCGCGGCCAAATTCGCGTTCCCCGACCGCGTCGCCATCGCGCTGGTGGGCGACGGCGCGATGCAGATGAACGGGATCAACGGCCTTCTGACGATCGCGAAGTACTGGAGGGACTGGAAGGATCCCCGGCTGATCGTGCTGGTCCTGAACAACGGCGACCTGAACCAGGTGACATGGGAGCAGCGCGTGCTGGCGGGCGACCCCAAGTTTGCCGGCTCCCAGGAGCTGCTTCCGTTCTCCTACGCGGAGTTCGCGAGGCTGTGTGGTCTGCGCGGCGTCACGATGGATTCCCCGGAGAATGTCGTCCCTGTGTGGGAGGAGGCGCTCGCGGCGGATCGTCCCATCGTCGTGGATGCGCACACGGATCCGGAAGTTCCGCCCCTGCCGCCGCACATCACCCTCGAACAGGCGAAGAAGTACGCCCAGGCGCTGCTGAAGGGCGAACCGAACTGGCGCCACCTGATCCGGCAGTCGTTCACACAGATGATCCAGTCATGGAAGCCGCGAAAATGACCGCCGGCGCGGCGCAGTGACTTCAACAGGAACGGCGCAAACGCATATGGAACAGAACCTGAAAGGCAAGAAGGTCGCGATTCTCGTCGCGGACGGATTTGAACAGTCCGAGATGGTGGAGCCCCGCAAGGCGCTCGAGGCGGCGGGGGCCCGAACGGAGATCGTCTCGCCGTCCGACGGCGAGGTGCGCGGATGGGAACACACCGAGAAGGGACGCTCCTTCCCGGTGGATGCATCCCTCGATCGCGCTCGGCCTGAGCAGTACGACGGCCTGCTCCTTCCCGGCGGGGTGCACAATCCGGACACCCTCCGCATGGACGAACGCGCCGTCCGGTTCGTGAAGGGATTCTTTGAAGCGGGCAAGCCCGTGGCGGCGATCTGTCACGGCCCATGGACGCTCGTCGAGGCCGGCGTGGTGAAGGGCCGACGCGTCACTTCCTATCCCTCCATCAAGACGGATCTGCGCAACGCGGGCGCCGAATGGGTGGATGAGGAGGTGGTCGTGGACAACGGGCTCGTCACCAGCCGCCGCCCGGATGACCTGCCCGCCTTCAACCGGAAGATGGTCGAGGAGTTCGCCGAGGGCGTTCACGAACAACAAAAACCCTCGGCATTCACCGGACCCGCCGTCACCGGAAGCGGCGTCGGATGACACGCCGGGATCCGCCACCAGAACCACGAAGGGAAATGAACGCAATGAACCCCATGAACACACTTGCCGCCGGCGCGCTGGCGCTCGCGACGACACTCGGCATGACGGGATGCGCGACCCACCGGAGCGATGCGGCCTCCGACACGGCGCGCGTCGCCATCGCGCGGCTCGAGCCCACGCGCGGCCATGCGGTGCGGGGCACCGTCACGTTCCAGGAGGAGACCCAGGGTGTTCGGGTCACGGCGAACATCACCGGCCTTACGCAAGGGCCGCACGGGTTCCATGTGCACCAGAACGGGGATTGTTCCGCGCCGGATGCCATGTCCGCGGGCGATCACTTCAATCCGACCGGCGCGCCGCACGGCGGGCCGCGTGATGCGCGGCGGCATATCGGCGACATGGGCAACGTCGTGGCAGACGATCAGGGAGTCGTCCGCATGCAGTACGTGGATCAGCACCTGACGCTGGATGGTCCCAACTCGATCATCGGCCGCGCCGTGATCGTGCACGCGGGCGGGGACGACCTGATGTCCCAGCCGTCCGGGGACGCGGGCGCGCGTGTCGCGTGCGGCGTGATCGAATGGCAGTCCAACCCGGGCGCGCCATGAACGAAGTCGAACCGCAGGTCGTCGTGATCACAGGCGCATCGGCGGGCGTCGGACGCGCCACGGCGAGGATTTACGGACGGCGCGGCGCCGCGGTCGGGTTGCTGGCGCGCGGCGCGGATGGGCTCGAGGCTGCGCGACGCGAGGTGGAGGCACTGGGCGGACGCGCCCTCGCGATTCCCACCGATGTCTCCTCCCCGGAACAGGTGGAGGCGGCCGCCGGCGCCGTTGAACGGGAGTTCGGGCCGATCGACGCCTGGATCAACAACGCGATGGTCTCGGTCTTCTCGCCGGCCATGCGCATGCGGGAGGAGGAATACCGCCGCGTGACGGATGTCACCTACCTCGGGTACGTGTGGGGCACCCTCGCGGCGCTGCGCCGAATGCGCCCGCGGGACCGCGGCGTGATCGTGCAGGTCGGCTCGGCCCTCGCGTATCGTGGGATCCCGCTGCAGTCCGCGTACTGCGCGGCCAAGCACGCCGTGCAGGGATTCACCGAGTCGCTGCGGGCCGAACTGCAGCACGACGGGAGCAGCATCCGGATCTCCATGGTCCAGTTGCCGGCACTGAACACGCCCCAGTTCGACTGGGTGCGCAGCAGGCTCCGGCGGCGTGGCCAGCCCGTGCCGCCGATCTTCCAGCCCGAGGTGGCCGCCGACGCCATCGTGCACGCGGCGAGCACCGGACGCCGGGAGATGTTCGTATGCATGCCGACCGTGAAAACCATTCTCGGCAATCGCGTGGCTCCCGGTCTTCTCGACCGATATCTCGGTCACATGGGAGTCGAAAGCCAGCAGACCGACGAGCCCGAGGATGCGAACCGGCCCGACAATCTCTTCACGCCGATTTCCGGCGACCATGGCGCACACGGCAGGTTCGACGAGGTCGCCAGGGCCGACAGCGCCCAATTGTGGTTGAGCAAGCACCGCGGCGCCCTGGGCCTCCTTGCGCTTGCCGCCGGACTGATCGGCGTCGCCGCGCTGGCTCCGGCTGCGTCCGCAAGTGCCCGGGCTCACGGAGAATCCATGCCCGCCCGGGGACGCGAACGCGAGTCGGGCGCGCGGGGGCGCGTGTACCGGGTCGGCTACTGACCAATCGCGCAGCCGCGAACCTTCCTCCGTCCCGCCAGGGGGGGAAGACGCCGCGTCTTCCATTCTGCCGATGGGGTGCGACCAGCCTCTCCAGCCCGGCTGTCTCGGGTGACGCGGCGTGAGGCGGACCGGGTTGTCAGCGGCGCGTCTCGAACGCCCGCGCGTCATCCACTCCGGACTCTTGCGTCGGGACGGATGCGGCTGCCCTCGTGCCGGGGCGCAGGGATGGAACCGTTGAACTGAGGCGCTGGAGCGGGCGCCCGGCAGGACCGGACAGCACCTCCCCGGTAGCCGGTGAGAAGCGCGACCCATGGCAGGGACAGTCCCATGTCTTCTCCGCGTTGTTCCATTCCACATGGCAACCCATGTGGGTGCAGACGGGTGAGCAGGCCGTGAGTGAGCCATCCTTGTCGCGGTAAACGGCGGTCATGCAGCCGTCGATGTCCACGATGGCGCCCTCACCGGGGGCGAGGCGCGCGATGTCGACCTGGCGGTGATGCGCGAACCGGTCGCGGATGATGTGCCATGGGTAATCGGTGTTCTCGCGCAGGAATTCCATGGCGGCGCCGTGGCGGATCGGTTTGCGATGGGGATCGAACAGCCCGCGCCATCCATTCGGGCGACCCAGGACGGCGTCCACCGCCATCATGGCGCCCAGTGTCCCGAACGTGGTGCCGTTCCCCGCGAACCCGGTGGCGATGAAGTGGCCATTCGACAACTCGCCGATGTAGGGGAGGCCGTCGGCCGTCTCCAGCACCTGTCCCGACCAATGATCGCGCACCTCCGCTGCGGGCAGGAACTTCGCCAGATTCTGCTCGAGTTCGCGGTAGCGCGCGAGCGTGTCGGTTTCGTGACCGGTCTTGTGGTCGCCCCCTCCGTAGATCGCGTAGTCCCCGGTGTCCCCGCGTTCCACGCGCAGGTAGGCATATGGATCGGCAGTATCCCAGAAGCAGGCTTCGGGCGCCGCACCTGAAGGAATCCGCGCACCGATGGCGTAGGTCGTGTAGGGGAACAGCTTGGTCTGCAGCAGGGTCGCGGACACGAGATTGCCCTGCGAGGTGAAGGGAGCGTGGGTCGCGAGGACGACGTGCCCGGACCGCACTCGGTGCGCTCGCGCATGAACCACGGCGGGATCGTTCTCGATGCGCGTGACCTCGGTGTTTTCGAAGACGTGGCAGCGGGGGCCGGACATGCGCTCGAGAAGGCCCGCGAGATACTTCAGCGGATGAAACTTCGCCTGGTCGGGGAACTCGACGCCTGGCCGGTTCATCAGGGGAACCGAGTCAAGGTATCTCGCTGGAAAGCCGAGCTTCACGGCCAGGTCCGCCTCACGGCGGAGTTCGTGCACCTCCTCGTCGGGATGGGAATCCACCGGCGTGTGGTAGTAGCCGTTGACGCGTGTGAATCCACATTCGATGCCCTCGGATTCGATGTGATGGGCAATCCGCCGGATGGCGGCCCGGCCGGCGTCCCATGCGAGGCGCGCTCTGTCCGGGCCGAAGCGCCGGCATAGCTCGGCAAGCGAGGCGTCCGTGACACAGGTCAGATGGGCCGTGGTGAGGGAGGTGTCCCAGCCTCCGCAGCGATGGCGATCGAGGAGGGCGACCGAGAGTCCGGCCTTGTGGAAGAGCCACGCGGTGGTGATTCCGGTGATGCCGGCGCCGACGACCGCGACATCGACGGTGATGTCCTCGGAGAGTGGCGGGTGGGTGGGGCGTGCGGCCGTCTCGGACCAGTGGGAGCGCGTTTGCATGTCGGGATCTCCTCCGGATTCGACGGACCACCAGCCCGAGGCGTGCCAGCGCGGGAGAGAAGGGGGGAAGGGCATTCGCGCATTCGCGAGGTCGGGGCGGTGCTGCGTGCGAACTGCCACTGAAGATCTTGCACGGTGCAAGCGCGGGGTCGCGCGCGCCGTCCTGCAATCGGAAAAGGCGCGGGTGCGGCGTGGCATTTGCCTGCGCGGCCGGGCCGGAGCCGGATGGCACGATTTCCGCTTAGCGCGAGCAGCAACCGGAGAGTTCGATCCGTCTGGCCGCGCGTGCGTTGCGAAGACGGAAGCGCCGCGGGGCGCCCGGCGACCCGGAAGCCACACGGGATGAAAAGAAGGATTCTGGTAACCGGCGGAGCGGGGTTCATCGGATCGCATCTAGCCGACGCGCTCCTCGAGGAGGGGCACGAGGTGCGCGCCCTCGACAACCTCTCGGAACAGGTTCACGGGCCGAGGGCGGGCAGGCCTGCGTATCTCCGCCGGGACGTGGAACTGATGGTGGGCGATGTCCGGGATCCGGAGGCGGTCGCGTGCGCGCTGAAGGGGATCGACATGGTGGTCCACTTCGCGGCGCGCGTGGGGGTCGGTCAGAGCATGTACGAGCTCGCCGAATACACGTCCACCAACAACGTCGGCACGGCGGTCGTGCTCGAGGCGCTGACGCGGCACCCTGTGGAGCGGCTGGTGGTCGCTTCCAGCATGAGCATCTACGGCGAGGGTCTCTATTGCGACTGCGAAGGGCGGCTGATGGCCGGCCGCGAGCGCACGCAGGAACAGCTCAAGGCCCATGAGTGGGAGCTCACCGACGCGGAGGGGCGGCTGCTCGTCCCGGTGGCGACACCGGAGACGAAGGTGCCCGCCCTCGCGTCGGTGTATGCGCTCTCCAAGTACGATCAGGAGCGCATGAGTCTCATCGTCGGACGGGCGTACGGGATTCCGACCGTGGCGCTTCGGTTCTTCAACGTGTACGGAACGCGCCAGGCCCTCTCCAACCCCTACACGGGGGTGCTCGCCATCTTCGCCGCGCGCCTGCTCAACGGAAAGCCGCCCCTCGTCTTCGAGGACGGTTTCCAGCAGCGGGACTTCGTCAGCGTGCATGACGTGGCGCGGGCCTGCCGGCTGGCCCTCCATGCGCCCGGTGCGGTGGGGCGCGTGATCAATGTCGGCAGCGGCCGGGCGCGAACCGTCCGCGAGATCGCCGAACGAATGGCGGTGGCCGTGGGGCATTCCGGGATCGAGCCGGAGATCACGGCGAAGTACCGCGTCGGCGACATCCGTCACTGTTATGCCGACATCTCGCTCGCGCGTTCGGTGCTCGGCTACGAACCGAAGGTTTCCCTCGAGGAGGGTCTGGGCGAGCTCGCGGAGTGGCTTGAAGGCGAGGTCGCCGAGGACCGCGGCGCGCAGGCCCGACAGGAACTCGCGGTGAGAGGACTGACTCTATGAGGACTGATGCAGGGCGACTCACCGACGCGGAACCTGCGGACGCAAGGGCGCTCGTCACCGGAGGCGCCGGGTTCATCGGGACGAACCTCGCTGACCGGCTGCTTACCCTGGGGCGCCCGGTCACGGTGCTCGATGATCTCTCGCGTCCCGGGGTCGCTTCCAATCTGGAGTGGCTTCGTGACCGCCACGGACGCTCGGTGGAGTACGTGCATGCGGACGTCCGTGATGCCGCCGCCGTGGATGAGCAGGTCTGCCGCGCCAGCGCGGTGTTCCATTTCGCGGCCCAGGTCGCCGTCACCAGCAGCCTCGAGGCGCCCGAGTTCGACTTTTCGGTGAACGCCCAGGGCACGCTCAACGTGCTGGAGGCAATACGCCGCCGCCGCCGCCCCGTCCCGCTGATCTTCACCTCCACGAACAAGGTGTACGGCCCGCTCAACCATGTGGAGCTGCGCGTCCGCGGGCAGCGGTACGAGCCGGTGGACGAGCAACTGCGCCGCCGCGGTTTCAGCGAGGAACAACCGCTCGAGTTCCACAGTCCGTACGGCTGCTCCAAGGGCGCGGCGGACCAGTACGTGCTTGAGTTCGCGCGGAGCTACGGGATCCCGGCCGTCGTGTTCCGCATGAGCTGCATCTACGGACCGCACCAGTTCGGGACGGAGGACCAGGGGTGGGTGGCTCACTTCCTGATCCGGGCGATGCAGGGCAGGCCCATCACGATTTACGGCGACGGCCGCCAGGTGCGTGACATCCTCTTCGTGGAGGATCTCGTCAACGCGATGCTGCTGGCGCACCAGCAGATCGGACGGGTCCGCGGCGAGGCGTTCAACATCGGGGGCGGTCCCGGAAACGCAGTGAGCCTGCTGGAGCTTCTCGAACTCATCGGCGAGATCCAGAGCCGCCGGTTCGCCGCTCGGTTCGAGGACTGGCGTGCCGCAGACCAGCGATACTACGTCTCCGACGTGTCGCGATTCTCCGCGGCGACCGGGTGGCGACCCGTGGTGGGCCCCCGCCAGGGAGTGCGGTCGCTCCGCGACTGGCTGCGTGATTCTCCCGCTCTGGCCCCCGCCCGGGACGAGTGGCCCAAGGCGGAGGCGACAGACACCGTGGTGAACGGCGCGGGATGATCCCGGGGGGGCACAGCATGACGGACCCTGAAGCCGTCGCGCAGGTCATGGAGGCACGCGACGACGGGGTGCTCGCACGATCCACCGCGGCGCACGGGACGGTGCGCCGCCGCGGCACCAGGATGCGCGCAGCCGTGCTCCGGGGACCCCGCGAGTTTCGCCTCGAAGAGGTCCCGGTTCCCGATCCGCCGCCGAACGGCGTCCGCATCCGGCTGGAGGGCTGCGGCATCTGCGGCTCGAATCTTCCGGTCTGGGAGGGGCGCCCGTGGTTCCACTACCCGCTCCCGCCCGGTGCACCGGGGCACGAGGGCTGGGGTGTGGTCGAGGCGATCGGCCGCGATGTGCGAGGGGTGGCGGAGGGACAGAGAGTCTGCGGGCTCTCGCAGCATGGCTTCGCAGAACTCGACATTGCCGGCGAGCACGAGGTGGCGGTGCTCCCGGACTCCCTTGGGATCTTCCCCGGAGAACCGCTCGGGTGCGCGATAAACGTGTTCCGGCGCGCCACGATCCTGCCGGGGGACCTCGTCACGATCGTGGGAGTGGGATTCCTCGGCGCGCTCCTGTGCGACCTCGCCGCGAACGCGGGGGCGAGGGTGCTCGCGGTGTCACGCCGTGAAACCGGCCTCCAGGCCGCGCGCAGGTGCGGGGCCGCGGCCGCGCTGCCGATGGGGCGCTCCGGGGATGTGGAGGCAATCCGCGAGTGGGTCGCCGAGGCGACACACGGGGCGGGATGTCCATGCGTCATCGAGGCCGCCGGAGTGCAGGAAACCCTGGATCTCGCGGCGGAACTCACCGCAGTCCGGGGGCGGCTCGTCATCGCGGGATATCACCAGGACGGACCGCGCCAGGTGAACCTGCAGCAGTGGAACTGGCGCGGGATCGACGTGATCAATGCCCATGAGCGGGATCCGCGCGTTTACGTGGAGGGAATGCGCGGCGCGATCGAGGCGGTGCTGTCGGGCCGCTTGCGCCCGGCCCCGCTGCTCACCCATCGCTTCACGTTGCCCGAGATCGGGCGCGCGTTCGAGGCGCTTCACTCGCGCCCCGACGGATTCCTCAAGGGAGTGCTGTTTTATGACTGACGTGGAAAGCCTGACGGCGACTGAACCTGTTGCCCTCGATGTCGTCCCGCCGCCTGCGCCGAGGCCCTGTCGGCTCGGCTTCCTTGGCACGGGGTGGATCGGCCGGAACCGGCTGGACGCCCTCGCCGCGAGCGGAATCGCGGAGGTGTCGGCGGTGACGGACGCATCCCCCTCCGCGGCGGAGGATGCGGCAAGATCGACCGGCGCGGCGGTGATCCGCGATTTCGAGACGCTCCTCGAATGCGACCTCGACGGAATCGTGATCGCGACCCCCAGCGCCCTGCACGCGGAGCAGTCGATCGCCGCGCTCGAGCGCGGGTTCGCGGTGTTCTGCCAGAAGCCGCTCGCGCGGACGGCGGCGGAGGCGCGCCGGGTTCTCTTCGCCGCCGAGTCGGCGGATCGCCTCCTGGGCGTGGACCTTTCCTATCGCCACCTCGAGGCGTCACGGCGCATTCGCGAGCTTTGGGAAGGCGGCGAGCTCGGCGAGGTGTACGCGGCCGAGCTGGTGTTTCACAATGCCTACGGTCCGGACAAGCCATGGTTCCATGACCGCAAGCTCTCGGGCGGCGGCTGTCTGATCGACCTGGGAACGCACCTCGTGGATCTCGCGCTGTGGATGCTCGACTATCCGGTGGTGGAACGGGTGTCGGGCCGGCTGTTCCGCGAGGGCCGGCCGTTCGTGTCCTCCTTCGGCGGCGTGGAGGATTTCGCCACCGCGCGGCTGGATCTCAGCACGGGCGCGACGGTGAACGTCGCGTGCTCGTGGAAGCTGTCGATGGGTTGCGATGCCAGGATCGAGGCATGGTTCCATGGAAGCCGCGCCTCGGCGTGCCTGCGGAACGTGGCGGGATCCTTCCACGATTTCGAATCCGAACTTCTCCACGGAACCCGCCGGCACGTGCTGACGCGTCCGCCCGACCCGTGGGGAGGCCGTGCCGCCGTGGCGTGGGCACGGCAGCTCTGCCGTTCCAACCGCTTCGATCCGGAGATCGAGGGAATCCTGCACACCTGCCGGGTCCTGGACACGCTGTATGCGTCCTGAGGATCACCTGGGCGCGCTGCCGCGTCGGGTGCTGATGACGACCGACGCGGTGGGCGGGGTGTGGCAGTATTCGCTGGAACTGGCGCGCGGCCTGTGCAGGAGAGGAATGGAGGTGGGCCTCGCCGTGGTGGGGCCCTCCCCGACTGCCGAGCAGCGTGTGGACGCGCGCTCCGTGAACGGCCTGCGCCTGTGGGAGCGTTCCGGCCGTCTCGAATGGATGGAGGATCCGTGGGAGGACCTCGAGCGGACCGGGGAATGGCTGCGCACACTCGAGGCCGTGTTCCGGCCGGACCTCATTCATCTCAACGGCTACGTTCATGCCGGCGTCGAGTGGGGCGCGCCGGTTCTCGTCGTGGCGCACTCCTGCGTGTACTCGTGGTGGAAGGCGGTGAAGGGAGAGTCCCCGCCGCGGGAGTGGGATCGATACCGGCGCGCGGTGGCCCGCGGTCTTGAATCGGCGGGTGGCGTCGTGGCGCCGTCGCGTTCCATGGCGGAGGAGCTGCGGGAGCACTACGGGGTTTCCGTTCCCGTCCGGGTGATCCCGAATGGGCGCTCGGCGGGCGAGCATGCCGGGTGCGAACACAAGGAGAACATGGTGCTCGCGGTCGGCCGGCTCTGGGACGCCGCGAAGAACATCTCCGCGCTCGACCGTGTGGCGTCGCGCATTTCGTGGCCCGTGTACGTCGCGGGCGAATGGGCCTCTCCGGAAGGAACGAGGATGACCACGTCCCGGGTGAAGCTTCTTGGCCGACTTGGCGCGAATGAACTTTCCGCATGGATGCGGCGAAGCGCGATCTATGCGCTGCCCGCCAGATACGAACCATTCGGTCTTTCCATCCTCGAGGCGGCGCTGAGCGGGTGCGCGCTGGTGCTCGGGGACATTGCGAGTCTTCGTGAGAACTGGGACGGCGCGGCACTGTTCGTGGACCCCCGCAGGGACGACCAGATCCATGCGGGACTGGAACGGGTGATTCGCGACCCGGAACTGCGCCGGGGACTCGGCGCAGCGGCACGACACCGCGCCCGGCGCTTCACCCCGGAGCAGATGATCGTCGAGTACGTTTCCGCCTACCGGGAGCTCTGCTCCCGCGGAGAGCCACGCCCCCCCCGCAGAGAGGAGGTCTCATGCGAGTCGTGATGTTCTATCACTCGCTCGTCTCCGACTGGAACCATGGGAACGCCCATTTCCTCCGGGGGATCGCGTCGGAGCTGCTGTCGCGGGGCTGTGACGTCGTGATCTTCGAGCCCGAGGACGCGTGGAGCGTCGAACAGCTCGTCCGCGACCAGGGATCCACTCCGCTCGACCGGTTTCACGCAGCCTATCCGGGCCTCCGCAGCCGGCGCTATGACCCGCGGAACTTCGACGTCCGCGAGGCGCTGCGCGGGGCCGATCTTGTCATTGTCCACGAGTGGAATCCGCCCCGGCTGGTCGCCGCGATCGGCGAGCACCACAAGTCGCATCCATCGTACGTGCTGCTCTTCCACGACACGCACCACCGGATGGTGACCCAGCCGGAGCAGATGAGCGCATGCGACCTCAGCGGGTACGACGGCGTGCTGGCCTACGGCAATGTGCTCCGGGATCTCTACCTCTCGCGCGGCCTTGCCCGGCGTGCGTGGACGTGGCACGAGGCCGCGGACGTGCGCCGGTTCGCGCCACAACCGGGCGTGCAGCCGGATGCGGACCTCGTCTGGATCGGCAACTGGGGGGACGACGAGCGATCCCGCGAGTTGCACGAATTCATCATTGAACCCGTCAGGGCCCTCGGACTGCGCGCACGATTTCACGGGGTGCGCTATCCCGCGGAAGCGCGGCGGGCGCTGGACTCCGCGGGCATCGAATACGCCGGGTGGCTTCCGAACTTCGAGGTCCCGGCGGTGTTCGCGCGTCACCGGGTGACCGTGCACGTGCCGCGGCGCCCGTACGTCGAGGCGCTTCCAGGCATCCCGACGATCCGACCGTTCGAGGCGCTCGCGTGCGGGATCCCGCTCGTCTGCGCGCCATGGCGCGACTCGGAGGGACTGTTCACCGCGGGGCGCGACTACCTGGGCGCCCGCGACGGGGCGGAGATGACGGAACACCTGGCGCGGCTCGTCCGCAGCCGGGAGGCGCGGGACACGCTCGCGGCGCATGGCCTCAGGACCGTGCGCACGCGGCACACGTGCGCGCACCGCGTGGGGGAGCTGTTCGCGATCGCCGACGACGTGCGCCGGTCGAACCCGGCACGGCGCCGCGTGATTCTCGCCGGCGATCCCGCCCCGGCACTCGCCCGCGACATCGCCGTCGTCGAATCGACCCGGAACACATCGCAGGGCGTGGAGAACGTGACCTGACTCATGCGAATCTCCTTCTTCGGCTCGAGCCTCGTCTCCGCCTACTGGAACGGCGCGGCCACCTACTATCGCGGAATCCTGCGCGCGCTCGCCGCGCGCGGTCACGAGATCACGTTCCATGAGCCGGACGCCTACGACCGACAGAAGCATCGGGACATCCCGGATCCGGACTGGGCGCGTGTGGTGGTGTACCCGGCCGGGTCGGAGTCCGACGTCCTGCGCGCGGTCGAGCGCGGCGCGGACGCGGACCTCGTGGTGAAGGCGAGCGGTGTCGGGGTGTTCGACGAACTGCTGGAGGCGGCCGTCCTCGAGCGTCGCGGCTCCGGCGTCATGGTCGCGTACTGGGATGTGGATGCGCCGGCAACCCTCGACCGGGTGGCGGAGAACCCGGGCGATCCTTTCCGTGACCTGGTACCGCGCTACGACGTGATCTTCACCTACGGCGGCGGCAAACCCGTGGTGGACGCGTACCGCCGGCTCGGCGCGCGCGCGTGTGTTGCCGTGTTCAACGCGCTCGATCCTGACACGCACTTCCCCGTGGATCCCGTCCCCGCGTTCGAGGCGGATCTCGCCTTCCTCGGCAACCGGCTGCCAGACCGCGAGGCCCGCGTGGAGGAGTTCTTCCTCAAGGCCGCGCGGCTCCTTCCGGAGCGCCGCTTCCTGCTCGGCGGAAGCGGCTGGAGCGACAAGCCGATGCCGCCCAACGTGCGTTATCTCGGGCACGTGTACACGGCCGATCACAATGCGTTCAACTCGACCCCATCGGCGGTGCTGAACGTGAATCGATCGAGCATGGCGCGGTACGGGTACTCGCCTCCGACCCGCATCTTCGAGGCGGCCGGCGGCGGCGCGTGCCTGATCACCGACGCATGGGAGGGCATCGAGCTGTTCCTCGAACCCGGCCGGGAGATCCTTGTCGCGCACGACGGCGAGGAGGTCGCCGCGCACGTCGCGACGCTCTCCCCCGCCCGGGCGCGCGCGATCGGGGAAGCAGCCCGGCGCCGCATCCTCGCGCAGCACACCTACTCGCATCGCGCCCTGCAGGTGGAGGAATGGCTTTCGGCACACACGGCCCGCCTGGAGGCGACTACATGAACCCGCGCGGCATGGACATCGTGATCGTCGGGCTTTCGATCACCTCGTCGTGGGGCAACGGACACGCGACCACCTACCGGTGTCTGGTCCGTGAGCTTTCCAGAAGGGGGCACCGCGTCACGTTCCTCGAGCGGGACGTGCCGTGGTACGCCCGTGAACGCGACCTGCCGAAGGCTTCCTACTGCGACATCCATCTCTACCCCGACGTTGACTTCCTCCGGGCGGAGCATGCGGAAAGGATTCGCGACGCGGACGTCGTGATTGTCGGCTCGTGGGTGCCCGACGGCGCGGAGATCGGCGAATGGGTTTCACGCGCGGCGCGCGGGCTCATCGCGTTCTATGACATCGACACGCCGGTCACGCTCGCGAGGTTGCAGCGCAACGAGTGTCCGTATCTCTCGAGGGAACTCATTCCGCGCTACCACCTGTACCTTTCGTTCACGGGCGGGCCCACGCTGAAGAGGCTCGAGAAGCAGCTGGGGTCTCCCTGCGCGCGTGCCCTCCACTGCGCCGTCGATCCGGAGGCGTACCACCCGGAGGCGGTCGAGAAGCGCTGGGACCTCGGTTACCTGGGAACCTACAGCCCCGACCGGCAGCCCGCGCTCGAGCAGCTCATGCTGGCTCCGGCGCGCTCATGGGACCAGGGCCGGTTTGTCGTGGGCGGCCCGCTCTACCCGGACGACATCCGCTGGCCGCGCAACGTGGAGCTGATCCCGCACGTGGCGCCGGCGGACCACCGACGGTTCTACAACGAACAGCGCTTCACGCTGAACATCACGCGGGCGGACATGGTCGCCGCCGGCTACTCGCCGAGCGTGCGGCTCTTCGAGGCCGCGGCCTGCGGCGCGGCGGTGATCTCCGACGCGTGGGAGGGACTCGAGGACTTCTTTGAACCCGGGACGGAGATTCTCGTCGCGCGCGGCAGCGGGGACGCCCACCGCCTTCTTCGGGACATGCCCGTCGCGGAGCGCGAGGCGGTCGGGCGCGGCGCGCGTGAGCGTGTCCTGAGGGGACACACCGCCGCGCATCGCGCGGCCGAGCTCGAGTCGCACCTGCTCGAGGCGATCCGCCGGGGCTGACCCGACCGCGCCGAGTCATGAGCGCTCCGAGTCTGCTTGCAACCCCCGAGGCCGGAGAGGACGTGCCCCCGATCGTCCGCGAGCTCGCGCCGTGGTTTCACAACCTGCATCTTCCCGGCGGCGTGCAGACCGCGCCGAGGCATCCGCTCGGAGATTTCCCGGCGTGCAAGTGGGCGCAGGTGGCTCCCCACCTGCCGGACGATCTCGCCGGCTGGACCGCGCTCGACATCGGCTGCAACGCCGGTTTCTACACGATCGAGCTCGCGCGCAGGGGCGCGGTGGTCACGGCGATCGACGTGGAACCGCACTTTCTCCGGCAGGCCGAATGGGCCGTTCGCGAGTGCGGCCTGCGGGACCGGGTGCGGCTCCTCGAGATGCAGATCTACGATCTCGGCAGGATGTCCGAGACATACGACCTCGTGCTTTTCATGGGGGTCTTCTATCATCTCCGCTACCCCACGCTCGCGCTCGACCTCGTCGCCTCGAGGGTCCGGCGGCTTCTCGTCTTCCAGACGCTCACGATGCCCGGGGAGTGTGTGCTCGAGGCCCCGGAGGACCTGTCGCTCGACGAGCGTTCGAGGCTTCTCGAGGACGGCTGGCCGAAGATGGCCTACATCGAGCATTCGCTGGCGGGGGATCCCACGAACTGGTGGGCTCCGAATCACGCCTGTGTGTCCGCGATGCTGCGGGATGCGGGCATGCGTGTCGCGACGCGCCCGGGTCATGAGATCTACCTGTGCGAACCTTCGGGTTCCGCCGATGGGCGGCCCGGTGCCGGGGCGGAACTCCGGTCGGTTTTCGGGTGGGACAGGGAGGAGGGCCCATGAACGCCCGGGCACAGGAGCCCTCGGGGATTCGCCGGATGCCGTGGACGGCAGGGTGGTGTTCGAGAATGTCCACTTCTCCTACGGCCGGCAGAACCACCTTCGTGATCGCGCATCGTCTCGCGACGGTCGTGAACGCGACCCGGATCCTCGTGCTGCACCAGGGGCGGATCGCCGAAATGGAAACCCACGCCGATCTGCGCAGCCGCGACGGCTGCTACGCCGCTCGCGGTGCGGCGGCAGACGCACGGACTCCTCGCGAATGACGGCGAGGCAGGCGCCGCGTGGGCCGGGCTGGCGGGCGCGAGCTGACGGGGCTCAGGGGCGGCGAAGCGAGTCGCTCGCGCTCGCGACGGCGCGGAGGTCGTCCGTGAAGGCCTTGCGCGCGGCGCTCCGCGCCTTGGTGTCGGGCGCGCGGAGGATGGAGGACGGATGGACGGTTGCGATGGCGGGCGGACCGTAGGGCGATGGCACTGTCTGTCCCCGCTGGCGGGTGACGCGGAAGCCGCGTCCGAGCAGCGACCGGGCGGCCGTCGCGCCGAGGCACACGATGAGGCTCGGATTCAGCGCGGCGATCTCGGCCTCGAGCCATGGGCGGCACGCCGCGATCTCCCGGGAGTTCGGCTTCTTGTGAAGCCGCCGCTTGCCGGCGGGCTCCCACTTGAAGTGCTTCACCGCATTGGTGACGTAAACCTGCGAGCGCTCGATGCCCGCCTCGGCGAGCGCCTCGTCCAGCAGTCGTCCGGCGGGGCCGACGAACGGTCGCCCCGCGAGGTCCTCGTCGTTGCCGGGAACCTCCCCCACGAGAAGGATCCCCGCGCGTACTGGCCCCTCCCCGAAGACGGTCTGCGTGCCGGTGCGCCAGAGCGGGCAGGCCCTGCAGCCGCGCGCGAGCTCGCGCAGACGTCCGAGGGACGCGCCCGGCGGGATGAGGCTTGCGGCGGTGCCGGCGGATTCGTCCGGCGTCCGTGCCTTCGCCGCCTGCGGCGGGAATTGGCCGGGAGCGCGGGGAGGCATGGCGTCAACTCACCATCGCCGAGCCGCCGTTCACGTGGAGCACCTGTCCGGTGACGTAGGACGACATCGAGTTCGCGGCGAAGTAGAGAAACGCAGGCGCGACCTCCGCCGGCTGGCCGGGCCGCTCGAACAGCGTGCTCTTGCCGAATTCACGGACGTGCTCCTCGGAGAAGGACGCCGGGATGAGCGGGGTCCAGATCGGGCCGGGCGCGACGGCGTTCACGCGGATCCGGCGCGGCGCGAGTTCCTTCGCGAGCGACCGCGTGAAGTTGAGGATGGCGGCCTTTGTGCACGCGTAATCCATCAGGTAGGGCTTCGGGTCGTAGGCCTGCACGGAGGTCGTGTTGATGATGGCGCTCCCGTCTGGGATGTGGGGCAGGGCGGCGCGGGTCAGCTCGATGAAGCCGAAGATGTTCGTGCGGAACGTGCGCTCGACCTGCTCCGGCCTGAGATCCGCCAGGCCCTCGAGCTCCCTCTGTTCCGCGGCGTTGTTGACCAGCACGTCGATGCGGCCGAATGCCTCGACGATTCGGGAGACGGCACGCCGGCAGAAGTCGGGCTGGCCGATGTCACCGGCAATCGTGATCACCCTGCGGCCGAGTTCGCGGATGCGGCCGGCCACGGATTCGGCGTCTTCGTGTTCCTCGAGGTAGAGGATGGCGATGTCGGCCCCCTCGCGCGCGAAGAGGATGGCCGCGGCGCGACCAATGCCGCTGTCGGCGCCGGTGAGCACGGCGACCTTGCCCTCGAGTTTCCCGCCGGGCCTGTACTCGGGATCCTCATCGATGGGCTTCGGGCGCATCGCCTCCTCGCTTCCGGGGAGGGATTGTTCCTGCGGGGGCGGTGGGCCGGGGTGGGTCTTTTCGGGGTTCATGAATCGGGTGCTCGGTCGTGGTGACCTTCAGCCGCGCGGTCCGGCGCGACGCCGCTTTCGGATGGATCGCCGCAGCTTCGACTCGAGGGTTGCCTGGCTCTCCCTGAGTTTCTGGCGGAGCAGGGTCATGACCGCGGCCTCCTCCGGGCTGAACTGCCGCAGCCTGGTGCGGACTTCCCGATCGGTCTGCCGGCGCAGCGCGGCCACGAGCGTGCCGTCGAGAAAGGAATCGAGGATCACCGGGTGGATGTAGCACTTCCGGCAGACGGAGGGCGTGTTGCCCAGGCGCGCGGCAACCTGCTCGATGGCGCGGACCATGGACTTCCTCGTGCGCTCCGAAGGCTCCTCGAACTCGCGGAGGGCGAGCGCGGCGAGAACGGTGCCGGTCCACGTGCGGAAATCCTTTGCGGTGAAATCCTGGCCGGTGATCTCGCGGAGGTAGGCGTTGACGTCGTCGGAGGTCACATCCCGGGTGACACCCTCCCCGTCCACGTACTGGAAAAGATCCTGGCCCGGGAGATCGCGACACCTCCGCACGATGCGCGCGAGGATGGGGTGGTCGACCTCGATGTCGTGGGTCTTGCCGCTCTTTCCGCGGAACCGCAGGCGCGTCGTGGAACCACGGGTCGTGGCGTGGCGGTCCTGCAGCGTGGTGAGCCCGTAGGAGCGATTCTGCTCCGCGTACTTTTCGTTGCCGACGCGAATGGAGGTGAGTTCAAGCAGCCGGACCACGGCGGCGAGGACCTTCTCGCGGCCGAGGCCACGTGCTCGCATGGCGCGGCGGACATGACTCCGGATTCGGGGTAGCGCCTTTCCGAAGGCGATCATGCGCGAGTACTTGTCCTCGTCGCGCAACTGCCGGAAGTCGGGATGATAACGATACTGCTTGCGGTTGCGGGCGTCGCGTCCGGTGGCCTGGAGGTGGCTCCGCGGGTCGGGGGAGATCCAGACCTCGGTCCATGCGGGCGGGATGGCGAGGGTGCGGATTCTTTGCAGAACAGCCTTGTCGCGGACACTGCCCCTTCGATCGTCGTGATAGCGGAAGGAGGACCTGGAGCGGATGCGACGGATGCCGGGGCGCTGGTCGCTGGAGTAGCGAAGCCCGCCGGCCGCCAGGTCGGCGGTGTCGCCGCATGCGGTGGCGGTGGATGGTGGCCCTGCGCGCCGGGTCATTCACGGCGGCAGGTGCACAACCTGTGCCATGGCATTCACAGGGAGCCGGCGCCCCCCGCGGGTTGCATCCGGCCATGAAGCGGGTGGCAGGGTTGCAAGGTGCAAGCGCGCGGAGGCGGAGCCTCGAGCGAATCAGGAGGTCCCGCGCCCGGCCGCGGTCGCGGCGAAATCCCCGGCGACATGGTCGGAGCGGATCCAGTGAACGTCCGGCGGGAGGTCCGCACTCTCCGGCGGCGGCGCGTGATGGACGACGAACGTCAGCGTGGGCACCGAACGCGCCGCGAGGCGCTCCCGGAGGCGACGGCGCGGTTCGTCCCATGCCAGCAGAACAAGAATGCAGCCGCTGACCGCGCCGCAGTGCTTGAGGACGGTCGCCTCCAGGCTTTCGAAACGGCCGGCGGCGTGCAGGTCCACGCCCGCGAGGATCTCGAGCATCTGCTCGGCGTGGGCGAGACCACGCCCGGCGGTGAAGGTGAACGCGCGGTCGCCAACGAACATGAGGTCGAGGAGGGAGTCGCGCTGGTCCACGGTGCTGGCGAACGAGGCGGCGATGGAGACGGCGCCCTCGAAGGCGTCGGATTCGGGACCGCCTCCGAAGGTGTCGAGGACGAGCGCGTGCCGCACGAAGAACTCCTCCTGGAACTCCTTGACGACCGGGCGCTGCGCCCTTGCCCAGCCGGCCCAGTGAATGCGCCGGAGCGGATCGCCCGGCCGGTAATCGCGCACGGCGACAAATTCCTCGGAGTCCCCGACGGCGCCGGCCATGGCGACACCACCTGACTGAAGCCGCTGTGAGCGCCCCGGCAGCTCGATGTCCGGAAGCGGAAGGAGCCGCGGGAGCACGAGCACGGAGGCGGCCCGCCCACGGATCGCGTCGAGGCGGCGAAAGAGACCGAAGGGATCCGTCCGCGCGATCTCCGCGTTCGAGAGGACGAGGCGCCCCCGGCGGAGAGGCACGAGTTCGGCGAGCAGCTCGACGTGGGACCCGGGTGGGATCAGCGGGAGCGGGATGGGCGCGATGCGGGCGCGGGTGTTCCGGTTGCAGAGCCACGTCCACCGATAGAAGCGGTATCGGCGGTCGAACCAGTTGCGGCGTTCCTCGCCGGGTTCGGCGAGCGCGGAGAACTCCTCGAGTGACGGCCGCGGATCCGGGAGACCCTCCCGGAGTTCGAGCCCGCGCCGGGCGCGGCCGGTGAGATTGCGGATTCGAATGCGATAGGAGAACGGGGCTCCGACGGACGCCTGGCGCGGAAGGATGCGTTCGAGTTCGAAGGCGCTTCCGGGTTTGCGGACGAAGATCAGGCCCGTGGCCAGGGCGCAGAAGAGCAGGCCGAACAACTGGTGGGTCATGCTCCGCGAGGTGTCCGTGAGGCTCCCCGCGGCCAGCATGACCCAGAAGAACAGCGCGCCCGCCGGGGTGACATGACGCCGGAACCATTGGCGCAGCGCGAAGAAGAAGGAGTAGCTGCGGTGAAGCCTGGCGGTGAGATCCCTGCGCCGGCGTGCGCGGGGGAGCCGGGCGGCGGACCCGCCCGCGCCGGCATCGGCTTCGCTCGCGCGTCGGAGAATGCGGGCGGCGGGCGGCATGCGGCGCCTCAGCGTGGTGGCGGATTTCGGGCGAGGATGTCCTCGACGATGCTTTCGGCGGTGGTGCCGGCGAAGCGCGCCTGCGGGTCGATCACGAGCCGGTGCGCGATCACGGGCACGGCGCACTCGGTGATGTCCCGGGGGAGGACGAAGGACCGGCCGTCGAACAGCGCGAGGGCCTGCGCGACCTTCATCAGGGCCAGCGAGGCGCGGGGGCTCGCGCCGAGGGGGACTCCGGGAAGGTTCCGGGTCGCCTGCACGAGGCGCACCGCATAGTGCAGCAGCTCCTCGCTGACCTGCACGGAACGCGCGGCGGCGCGCAACTGGCGGATGTCATCCTGGGTGCAGCAGGGGCGGATTCCCGCGAGCGGATGCTGGTGGACCTGGCTCGTGAGGATCGCGACCTCCTCGGAAGCGCTCACGTACCCGAGGCCGAAGCGCATCGTGAACCGATCCATCTGCGCCTCGGGAAGCGGATAGGTCCCGCGGAACTCGACCGGGTTCTGCGTGGCGATGACGAAGAACAGGTCCGAAAGGGGGCGTTGCTGGCCTTCCACGCTGACCTGGTTCTCGGCCATCGCCTCGAGCAGGGCGGACTGGGTGCGGGGCGACGCCCGATTGATCTCGTCCGCGAGGAGGATCTCGGTGAACACCGGCCCCTCGCGGAACTGAAAGGTCTGGTCCCGCTGGTTGTAAACGGAGACGCCGATGATGTCAGTGGGGAGCAGGTCCGGGGTGAACTGGATTCGGGAGAAGCGGGAGTCGATCGAAAGGGCGATCGTCTTCGCGAGCGTGGTTTTGCCCGTGCCGGGGAAGTCATCGAGGAGGACGTGACCGCCCGCGGCGAACGCGGCGAGCAATCGGCGCGTCGCGGCCTCCTGGCCGCGGAGGACCCGCCGGATGTTCTCCAGCAGGCGCTGGAAGGTGGCCGCGGCTCGCGCGGAATCGCCTGACATGGCGACACGATGTTGCCGGATCGCGCAGCGGGGCAAGTTCGGGCGGCGACGGATCTCGCGGGAGCGCGGGGCGGCTCAGCCGCCGGCGACGATCCGGACGATCTCGAGCCGGTCGCCGTCCGCCAGCTGCCGGACGGGGAACTCGGACGGGGCGACGGCCTCGCCGTTGTGTTCCACGACGACGCTGCGCGGCGGGAGGTCGCGGGAGACGAGGAACTCCTCGATGGACGCGGGCAGCGTGACGGTCATGCGTTCGCCATTGGCCACGATCGTTGCGGCGCGAGAGGACTGCGACACGAAGGCGACTGTAGCGTCATGCGCCCGGCAGGTCACATCGTGTTTTCCGGAACGGCATCCGCTTCCCGCGCGGCGTGCGCGCCGCTAGGCTGCGCGCCCGTGACGCTCAGCGAACTTGCGAACCGGGTGAGGTCGGGCGAGATCGACACGGTGCTGGTGGGGTTCCCGGACGCCCTCGGCCGGCTCGTGGGAAAGAGATATCGGGCCGCCTACTTCCTCGATCATGTCGTGGAGGAGGGTACACACGCCTGCAACTACCTGCTGGCCGTGAACATGGAGATGGATCCGCTCGACGGATTCAAGGTCGCGAACTGGGAGGCGGGTTTCGGTGACTTCGCGCTGCGCCCCGACCCGCGCACGTTCCGCGTGCTGCCGTGGCAGACCGCCAGCGCGCTGGTGATCTGTGATTATGTGCGCCCGGACGGGAGCCTTGTCAGCGTGGCGCCGCGGTCCGTGCTGCGACGCCAGCTCGAGCGGGCCGCGGAATCGGGCTGGGCGCCCTTCTGCGCCAGCGAGCTCGAGTTCTACCTCTTCAACCAGAGCTACGAGGCCGCGTTCGCGAACGGCTACCGGGATCTCTGCCCGTCGAGCGACTATCGCATCGATTATCATCTCATGCAGCCGGGCCGCGATGAGCCGATCATGCGCGAGATCCGGAACTCACTCACGGTGGCGGGCGTCCCCATCGAGAACAGCAAGGGTGAGTGGAGCCGCGGACAGCACGAGGTCAACTTCGTGTACACCGATCCGCTCGAGATGGCCGATCGCCACGTGGTCTTCAAGCAGGGCGTCAAGGAGATCGCCGCGAAGCACGGCAAGAGCGTGAGCTTCATGGCCAAGTACGCCCCGTCCGAGGCCGGCAACTCCTGTCACATCCACATGAGCCTGTGGAAGGACGACACCAACCTCTTCGCAGGGAAGGAAGGGGAAGGGCACTCGACGGTGTTCCGGGCGTTCCTCGGCGGGCTCATGAAGTACTCGCCCGAACTGACCCTCTTCTTCGCTCCCACGATCAACAGTTACAAGCGATTCCAGCCCGGCAGCTGGGCGCCGACGCGCATGGTCTGGTCCGGTGACAACCGCACCACGGGCTTCCGCGTCGTCGGCCGGGGCAAGTCCCTCCGGATCGAGAACCGCATGCCGGGCGCGGATGCCAATCCCTACCTTGCGTTCGCCGCCATGCTCGCCGCCGGCATGGCGGGACTTCGTGAGAAGCTCGACTGCGGGGAGTGCTACAACGGCAACGCGTACGTTGACACCAGCCTGCCGAAGCTGCCGGCAAGCCTGCGTGACGCCGCGGACCTGCTGGAGGGCTCCGCCATGGCCCGCGAGGCGTTCGGCGCCGATGTCGTGGAGTACTATGTGCACCACGCAAGGCTGGAACAGCAGGCCTTCAACGACGCCGTCACCGACTGGGAGCGCATCCGCTACTTCGAGCGGATCTGAATGACCGCCGCCGCCGGGCGGCCGTGGTCAGCCGGGCTTCGCGGGAGATTCGGCGGCATCCTCGCCCTCGCTGCCGGCGGGCGCCGCCGCCTCGAGGAACAGCGTGTGTTTCACGGGACCCGGCCGCAGGGGGAGCGGCTCGACCGTGTACCATGCGTCGGCGCCCGCGGTGTAGTGGGGCGACAGGAAATGGCCGCTCTGCCCGCCCGGCATGTGGAGGTAGCCCCTGTCCTCGTGTCCCGGGGAGACGACGAGCCGCTCGGAAGGCCCCATGCGCGGGCTCTGAACGCGCGGCATCTGGTCGTCGCCGGCGACCTGCACCGGCGGAAGGTTGAGCCACCGGCCCAGCGGGGGAATGCCGAGCGACACCGGATGCTGGAGCCGGACCGTGTTCCTCCGGCCCCATGTCGCGGCCTCCAGGGGAATGCCCTCGCGATCCAGCCCGGCGAGGATCGAGTCAATCGCGTCGGCGAGAAGCTGCTGGTAGGACCCGTAGCGCGGGTTGAGAAGGTGCGCGGGTTCGCGGGACAGGATCAGCCAGACCGGCAGTTCGTGGCGATCCATGATGAAGCGCGGGCTCGAATGAAGGGTCTGGCAGCGGGCGACGATCGGTTCCATCACGCGCTCGATGACTCCCAGCCGGAACTCCCGAACGAGACGGTACCCCACGGAGTTTGTGGACGCGCGGGCGCCCCATGCCTCCACGTGGCGGCGCATCTCCGCCCATCGGGCGGCGTTGGTCCCCGGGTCGCCGGACGCGAGGGTCTCGAGCATCAGCTGCTGCCAGCGCTGGAGAAAGCGGGCGCGGTCATCGCGGAAGATCGACCACAGGTCATCCTCCGACACCGGTGCGGTCAGCGCCTTGAGATGGTCGCGGATCTGCGCGGCCCGCGCCCCGAGGACCGTGCGGTGCACGCCGAGCGCGAGGTACTCGGGCGTGCCGACGATGCGGTTGTTGGCGGTGTAGAGGCGCTGGCCGTCGGCGGCGAGGAGGCGCGGATACTCCTCGGGCTTCAGCCACCCGTCCCACCGCGCCTCGCCGCCCGCCCATGAGACCGGGCGGCTTCCGTCGAACCCGACCCGGCGCGGGATGCGCCCGATGAGGGTCCACGCGAGATTCCCGTGGCGGTCGCCGACCAGCATGTTCTGGACCGGAACCGCGCCGCAGGAGGCGGCGATGTCGAGGGCCTCGGCGACGGATCGTGCGTTCTCGAGCTGGTGAACGTCGAAGGTGAGGGCGCCCGGCTCGTACGGGATCCACTTGCGGGCGTACTTCGTCGTGCCGTCGGATCCCCGGATCACGGGTCCCCAGAGGGAGACCTCGTTGGTGATGATCACGTCGGGCTTTCCGCTGACCCGGATGACATGGCGCACCGTTTCCAGATCGCGCCAGCCGTCCGGCGTGCGGTAGCGGGACGGGTTCTGCGGGTCGAGCTCGAGCAGGACGAGGTCCGTGGTGTCGATCTGGGCGTTGGTGAAGGTCCACGCGATATGGCCGTTGCTGCCGACGATGAGCACGGGCGTGCCGGGAAGCGTGACGCCGACCACGCGGATCCGTTCGCCATGCTCATCGGTCCACTCCATTTCCGCGCGGTACCAGATGTTCGGCAGGCCCAGCTCGAGGTGCATGTCATTGGCGAGCATCGCGCTGCCCGTGGCGGTCTCGGACCCGGGAACACCCCATGCGTTGCTGCCGGCCGGGACTGGCGGATCCCAGCCCGGGCTGGCGGATGCCAGCGGCGGCCCCGATGAGAAGTCCAGGATCGAGGCGTCGGGCATCCGCGGGAGCGGCAGCCGCGAGTGATCGATCGCCGCGTCCCACGTGGAAGCGAGCGGAAAGAAGAACTCCACGGCCTCGGGCGGCAGGGCCGAGTGAACGGCGTGCCCTATGAGATCCTGGCTGCCATGGGCGTCCTGGAGGGTGAGGAACATGGCGCAGGCCACCAGCAGCGTGTCCTCCATGCGCCACGGGGCGGGGGTCGCGCGAATGAGCAGGTATTCCGGCGGGCGGGCGCCGAGGTCATCCAGGCCGGCGTTCACTCCGCGCATGTACGCCTCCAGCAGCGAGCGCTGCCCGGCCGGCAGCATCGGGACGGTCTCCCGCGCGATCGCGCGAAAATTGTGAACCCGCACGCTCTCATCGTGGGCAATCAGGGCGGGTCCGAACAGTTCCGCGAGCTCGCCGGCGCCGCTGCGTCGCAGCAGGTCCATCTGGAAGAAGCGTTCCTGGGCGTGCAGGAAACCGAGGGCGAACGCCGCGTCCACCCGATTCGAGGCATGGATGGCCGGCACGCCATGGTCGTCGCGGTCGATGCGGACCGTGTGCCCCAGGCCGGGAGCGGGAACGCTCCCGTCGAGGCGGGGAAGGCTGGCGCGCAGGGCGAGCCAAAGCACGCCGGCGCCGACGAGCAGTAGCACGACGGTCGTCGCCGCCATCAGACCTGCCAGCCGCAGTACCCTTCGTGGCCTCACCGGCGCAATCTGTCAGAGCCGCATACCTGAGGGAATATGGACATCTGGCTAATAGGGAATGGAATACGCCGGTCAAGGAGGAAAGCCGTGCCGGGTTCGCGCCGCTCGACCGCGAGCGCGGGATCTTGCTCCGGCCCCCCAACCTCCTAGTCTGCGGCATGGCGTTCGATTCGTTCCGCCGGTGGGTGGAGCACCTCGACAAGGCGGGTGAACTGATCCGGATCCACGAACCTGTGGCGACGGAACTCGAGATCACCGCCCTTGCCGACCGCGAGATGAAGAAGCCGGGAGGCGGGAGGGCCCTGCTGATCGAGAAGCCCACGATCCACGGCGAGCCCAGCCCGTTCCCCGTCGCGATCAACACGATGGGATCATGGCGCCGGATGGCGCTGAGCCTTGGCGCATCGACGGTCGAGGAAGTGGCGGAGGAGCTCGGTTCGCTCATGAAGGCGAAGCCCCCGACGGGCATGCGGGAGGCGTTGCGTCTGCTCTCGACGGCGCTCGAGCTTCGTCACGCCCGCCCGAAGGTCGTCCGGGACGGCCCCTGCAAGGAGGTCATCCACCGCTTCGAGCCGCCCCCGCGGCGCACCGAGCCGTGGCCCGCCGCGCCCGACGTGGAGGGACGCAGGGAGGACGGCGCCGATCCCACGCTGCTCAACCTGCCCATCCTGAAGTGCTGGCCCCTGGACGGCGGGCGTTTCATCACGCTTCCCTGCGTGGTGACCCGCGACCCGGACACGGGCGAACGCAACGTGGGCATGTACCGCATGCAGGTTTACGACGGGCAGTCCACCGGCATGCACTGGCAGCTGCAGAAGGTCGGCGCGCGTCACGGGCGCCGCTACTACGAGACGGGAACGCGCATGCCGGTGGCGGTCTTTCTCGGGGGCGATCCCGCCT
Source organism: uncultured Verrucomicrobiota bacterium (assembly GCA_964389135.1). Taxonomy (GTDB): domain Bacteria; phylum Verrucomicrobiota; class Verrucomicrobiia; order Limisphaerales; family CAIMTB01; genus CAIMTB01. Next base: position 119,973 of record CAYMDA010000002.1, read on the forward strand.
TCCCGTTCGCGGCGACGGCCCCGCTGCCCGACGGGCTTGATGAATTCCTGCTCGCGGGCTACCTGCGGAGGAAGTCCGTCGAGCTTGTCCGCTGCGAGACGGTGGACCTCGAGGTTCCGGCCAACGCGGATTTCGTCATCGAAGGGTACGTGGATCCCGCGGAGCCGCTCCGCGACGAGGGGCCCTTCGGGGACCACACCGGGTTCTACACGCTTCCCGAGCCGTACCCGGTGTTCCACGTGACGGCGGTGACTCATCGCGCGGACGCGGTGTATCCGGCGACCATCGTCGGTGTCCCGCCGATGGAGGACTTCTACATGGGGGGCGCGTCGGTGAAGCTCTTCCTGCCGGTGTTCAAGATGAACTTCCCGGAGATCGTGGACCTCGCGCTTCCGGCGGAGGGCGTGTTTCACAACCTCGTGTTCGTGAGCATCCGGAAGACGTACCCGATGCAGGCTTACAAGATCATGTACGGCCTGTGGGGGATGGGTCAGATGATGTTCTCCAAGTACATCGTCGTCGTGGACGACGACGTGGACGTGCACAACACCAGCGAGGTGCTGTTCCGGCTGTGCGCGAACACGGATCCCCAGCGCGATTGTGTCTTCACCCGGGGACCCGCGGATGTGCTGGATCACGCGACGCCCGAGATCGCGATCGGGTCCAAGCTGGGCATCGATGCCACCCGGAAGCTGCCGGGGGAGGGCTTCAAGCGCCGCTGGCCGCCGCTGATCCGCATGGACCCCGAGGTGCGCGCGCGCGTCGAGGCGCTGATGAGCGCGCGGGAAGGCGGCCGCGCGTAGGCGGCCGCCGCGCGGGGGCGGAACGCTTCAGGCGAAAGCCCGTCGAAGCATCCGGATGCTGCGCGGAACGGCGGTGGCCGGGTCCTCCCGGCCCTCCATCTCGAGGGACACGTAACCGCGGTAGCCCGCCTGCCGGAGGATGGCGGCGATGCGCGAGTAATCGAGGTCGAGGGTATACCATTCGCCGCCTCCCTCGTAGGTCTTGGCCTGGACGAAGACGGTCCTCGGCGCGATGGCGGCAAGCTTGTCGTAGGGATCCTCGAGGAAGTTGCCGGTGTCCATGAGGGCGCCGAGCCACGGCGACGGGATGGCGTCGAGGATGCGAAGCAGCCCCTCCGGGGTGTTCGTCAGGCCCCAGTGGTTCTCGAGCGCGAGGAGCACGCCCGAGCGTTCGGCGTGCGGAAGGCAGCGTTCGATCGAATCGATGCACCACTTGAAGCCCTCGTCCTCGGTGTGTCCTTCGAGGACCGGCTCGATGCCGCGCGCCTCCATCAGCGCGTCGAAGGAGCGGATGGTGTTCCAGCGGCCGGAGTTGAGGCGGATGCACGGGACGCCGAGCTCATGCGCGATGTCGATGCACTTGAGGGTGTGCTGGACCTCGCGCTCGAGGTAGTCGGGCCGCGGGTCGACGAAGTCCTGGTGGATCGAGAGACAGACGAGATCGATTCCATGGGCGAAGGCGTGCCGCTTGAGGCGCTGCAGGTAGGCGCGGTGCTCCCCCGTCAGCGGCTCGCGCTCCGGGATGTCCATCTGCCGGTGGAGGATGTCCACGCCTTCCACGTCGAGGGCGGCGGCGTTCTCGATGACCTTCTCGACCGGCACCTTCTCCGTCCGGAAGTGCCAGTAGGAATAGGTGGAAATGGCAAGGCGGTTGCGCACGCGTGCGGTTTCCGGGGCCGGCGTGGCGGCGGCACGCGCGCCTGTTCCCGCGCCGGCGAGTGCGGCCGCGGCGATCGAGCTCGAGAGAAAATCGCGCCGGTTCAGAGGCATGGCGGAACCATGCCGGGCCGCCGGGGAATCAGGAAACCAGAAATCCGCGCGGGCGGTCGGGGTTCCGGGCCCGCCGGTCGTCCTCGAGTGCGGCTGAGGCGGGCGACGAGCGAGGGGCGGGTCAGGAGGCGGCCGGCGCCATGCCGGACGCGCCCTCGAGAATCGAGGTGATCTCGGACGGCTCGAGCGCGATCGGATTCGACTTCATGCTGCTGGCGGCCTGGGCGGCCCGGGTGAGCTCCTCGAAATGCGCCGGACCGAGCCCGTAGTGGCCCAGGGATGGGATCCCGAGCCGGCGCACGAGATCGTGCAGCCATCGCACGGCGTCGGGCGCGCGCGCGGCCGGGTTCCCGGTGAGCTGGCGGGCCACCTCGTCGAAGCGGGCCAGCGCGGGCGACTCCGGGGCGCGCGCTCTCAGCGCGCGCAGGTTGGTCTCGAAGGCATGCGGGAGAAGCGCGGCACAGACCGCGCCGTGCGGCGCGTTGAAGGCACCCCCGATGGGCGCCGCGAGTCCGTGGACGGCGCCGAGGCCCGCGTTGGTGAGCGCGATGCCGCCATGAAGCGCGGCCAGGGCCATGTCGGCGCGGGCTTCCCGGTCCCGGCCATTCTCGAAGGCGACCGGAAGGGCGCGCGCCACCCGGCGCATCCCGTCGCGGCAGAGTGCGTCGACCAGCGGGTTCGCCCGGATGGAGACGAACGGCTCGATGAGCTGGGTGAGCGCGTCCAGCCCGGTGGCGGCGGTCACGGGCGCCGGCAGGTCCATCGTGAGCTCCGGATCCACGATCGCGACGCGCGCGAACAGATGCGGGCTGCGCAGGCTCACCTTCACGCGATGCTCGCGCGAGGTGAGGACCGCGTTGCGCGTGACTTCGGCGCCGGCGCCGGCGGTCGTCGGCACCGCGATCCACGGCGCGGCCGCATGCGACATCGGCTGGCCGCGCCCGATGACCTCGAGGTAGTCGAACAGATCGCGCGGGTTCGTCAGCAGCCCCGCAATCGCCTTCGCGGCGTCCAGCGCGCTGCCGCCCCCGATCCCGACGATCACGTCGAAGCCGCGGAGGCGCGCCCGCGCCACGCCCGAGGCGACATGCAGCGTGGTCGGCTCTCCCGGCACGGCGAACGTCTCCGTGGACATCCCGGCCGAAGCCAGGGACGAGAGAACCGCCGAGGCACGCCCGGGATTGGAGCCCGTCACCACGAGCGCCCGGCGCCCGAACTCGCGCGCGAGCTTTCCGCATTCCGACGCCGCGCCCGGCCCGAAGACGATCCGGGTCGCGGTGCCGAACTCGAACCGCCCCGAGGGCGGATCACCATGCGCCGTCATCCGGGTGCAGGTTGACGTATCGAACACTCCGCCGCGGTTCCGCCATCATCCCTTCCACGGTGTCCCGCCACTTCCTGTAGTGCGCGGTCTCCTTGTGGGCCGCGGGCGCGTCGGGATCGCGGTACGCCTCGACGAGAACAAAGCGGCTCGGATCATCGTCCTGCTGAACGACGTCGAATCGCGCGATGCCCGGTTCCTGCAGGCTCGCGCGGGCGTTCTCGATGGTGGCGGCCTTGAAATCCCCGATGCATTCGGGCTTCACCCGAACGTGGACGTGGACGACCAGCAGCGGCATGGCTCCGAGGCTAATCGGGAGACGGCGGATGGGAAATGGGGAATGACCCCCGCGCCTCCCGCGCCCCGTTGCCCTGTGCGAGACGACGGGCGAATCCGGCCCTTGCCCGCCGAGGACGAGACTGCGCGGACCGTCAGGACGCGGGAAGAGCCCTCAGGGAGACCGTCCGACCCATGCCGATCCGAAATCGCGGGATCCACGCGCCCTCCCTGGCGGAGCCCGTCAGACGATCGCGAACGGATATGGCAGGACAGGCCGAATGGCTGGGTGCGCGGCAAGCGCCATGCTGTGAAAATCTCCGGCCTCAACCCCGCGCGCGGGAGAATGCCGGCCACGGCAGTCGGCGACGACGACACCGTGGCCGGCGGCCTGGCCATGCCTGCTGTCACCCACGCGAGCACCTCACCGGCCATGGTGAGGGTAATCGAATGCCGCGCTCCGGCGGAAACTTGTGCGATTCCTTCACGGGCGAGTGCCGGCGGATCGCGGTGGAGCAAGTCCCCCGTGCCCAGCTGGCCGCCGCTGTTCTCGCCCCACGCGAAGTGCTGTCCGTCCGACGTTGAGTGTGCGGTAGTGTCACAGGCCCGCCGCAAGCGCGGTGATCCCTCGGGAATGCCGGAGAGCATGCGCGGCGACGGATCCCGGGGAATGGGAATCGGCTCGCCCGAGGAAGGTGGAGGCGGGGGCTCGTCATGTCGTGACATCAATGCCGACGGTCAGGAGACGGTCGCCCAGTGGATGAAAGTAGGTGGACCACCCCGGAATCTCGAGCCCGCCGAGTATCCGGCGCGCGGCCGGATCCGAGAGATCGATCACCCGGAGCGGATCGACCACCCGGCAGGTGACGATGTAGGCGCGATCGCCATCGAAGCGCGTCGCGACCAGCGTCTCGTTCTCCGCGAGGCGGACCTCCGCCAGCCGGGTCCATGAGGCATCCTCGCCGCTCTCGTCGAGCCGGCGCGTCCGGAGTGAGGTCCGGGTGCCACCGGACGGACCGACCGTTTCCTGGACGATCACGGCGAGGATGCTGTTGCTGATGCGAAGTTTGAACGGGTCGCCGACAATGCCCGGCAGCGGGATGGGCGGATACGCGAGGAAGCCGCGGCCCGGGTTCGAGACGTCGAACGCGTGAATGCTCGATTCGATGAACATCTCCTCGCCCAGCGCGGGAAGCGGAAGCGATCCGCGCAGCACGGGAGCATCCGGGTTCTCGAGCCCGATGACCTGCAGACCCCGGCTTTGGTTGAAGACGTAGAGGGTGTCCTCGTGTCTGCGCCAGAGGTCCGGCTCCACGGCGGTCGAAAAGTGCCCCGGCTTCCGCCGCCGGGGGCAGGCTCGTTGGCCCGGCGGCGTCGACTCCCGTGTGCTGGTAGTTCGACACCGCCGGGTCGTGCACGAACCTTGGGACGGGTGGGACGTGCGCCGGAACAGGGCTTCCTTCGAAAACAGTGCGGCCCGTGTGGAACGATGGTGGCGGGAGATCGGATGGGTCGGCGCGGACGCGGAACCAGTCTGCCGCGCCCGGGGAGGTGCGGGGCAGGCGAAACGTGACCGGCCCGGCCGAGCGCACGAGCTTCACGGCGCGGGGAACCCACCCCCGCGCGTCATGGTCCGGATCGACCGCCTCCAGCACGAGGCGGGCTGCGCCGTCGGGGACCTCCGCCGTGATGTGAATGGCGTCTCCCGCGGCGTGGATCCCGGTGGTCACAGGGGAGGCCGGAGCCCCGGGCGAAGCGGATGCTGCCCAGCCGGAACCCGCGGCAAGCAGGAGTCCGGCAAGCAGCGCGGTCCGCGCGACGAGGAAGCTGGCTTGCGGCAGAGGGTGGGGGTTCATGCGACGCCAGGTGAAAGTCACGCCCGGCGAGTCAGGGGGCGGGCGGTTCGTCCGGCGGGGGGCCGATCAGGACCGTCCCCGAGGGAACGTCCGCGGATGAACGCGGTTCGAGAGTGACCATGAAACCGGGGTTCACCAGGAGATCGGGCTGAATCGTGAATTGAACGTACAGGGGAGTAAACGCCTCCGTGGCGGGTATCTCGCCGAGCCGGATGTGCTGACCCCCGTGGTCAAACGCCCAGAAATGAACGGATGCGCCCTCGATGGCGTGCACGGCGCCGTTGCCGATGTACAGCGCCATGCCGCCAGCCCCGGAATCAGCCGTGTAAAAGCCGACCGCCCGCGCGTATCCGCTGACCGCCGGGTTCTGGCCGGTGACGGCGGCGAGAACGTCCGGCTGTCCCGCGATCGAATCGGTTTCGAGGGCGGTCACCTCGAACGCGGACACCGGACCACCGGAGTTCTCCGCAAGGTTGAGGCTCGCGGTGCTCGCTCCAGACGGCGCCCAGGAGTCCGGATCCGACGGGTTCGCTGCGAGCGTTTGCGGATTCGAACCGGAATGCGAACCCTCGGGAACGCCGGTGACCGCGCCGAGAAGCTGTCGTGCGATCACCATGGCCAGCCATTCGTCGATCGCGGCCCGCACGCGGGCCCCTGCGTCCGGCGCGGTTTCCGGCGGGACGGTCGGCGGATCGACGACCATCTCCCGATCGCGCTCGATCCCGGCGAGGCGGAACACCTGGAACCGGGTGGTCCCGGGAGGAAAGGTGGACTGGCGTTCGAGTGCCCGGTGGAGATCCGCGACCTCGGTCGCGAGCTGCCGCACCCATCCGCGCAGCCGGCGTGCCTCCTCCTGGGAGGGCGCGACCGGCGCCTTCAGGATGGGCTCGGGCGTCGCGCCGGACACGGGAGAAACAGGGGCCGCGGGTGGCGCGCTCGACGCGGGCGAGGCGGCGATGGGCGCCGGTCCCGCAACTGCAAGGGCGTCCCCGCCCGCGGGGGCGGACGTCGCGCGCGTGCGCTCGCGTGCGGTCCAGATTCCGAGCATCAGCAGGCAGACCGCCCAGCCGCTGGCGAACAGCCATCGCCATGCGCGTGCCCACGCGAGGCCGTGAGTCGGCGGCCGCGATTCCTCGGTGAGGCGGGCAAGGTTCCGGAGCACGCGCCGCGGCGGCGGATGCTGGGGGGCGCTGAGGGCGAGGGCTTCGCAGGCGGTCTCCAGCTTCTGGATCTCGGCGCGGAGCGGGTCGGATGCGGCAAGTCGCTCCTCGAAATGGGCGCGGCTTCGCTCGTCGAGCTCGGAGAGCACGTACTCGACGTCCAGGGGATGGGGCGAATCGTGCTCAGGCATTGAAGTCCTTGAGAAGGTCGCGCAGAGCGAGCAGTCCCCGCCGGATCCGGGCCTTGATGGTCCCGAGGGGCTCGCCCATGGCGACCGCGATCTCGGCATGGGACCAGCCCCGGAAGAATGCGAGCTCGAGTGCCCGGCGCTGCGGGTCCGGGAGCTGGCGGAGCGCGTTGGCGCAGAGCGCGGGCAGGTCGGAATCAGGGAAGCGCCAGCCGTCGTGGACCTGCTCCACCTCGAGGGAGGCGACCTCGCGCTCGTACGCCGAAAGGCCTGCCTCGAACCGGCCGCGCGCGCGGAGGCGCGAGAGGGCGAGCCCGCGCGCCACCATCACCATCCATGTGAACGGCGCGCTGCGGGCGGGATGAAACTCACCGGCCTTCTGCCAGATGCGGACGAAGGTTTCCTGGAGCACATCCTCCGCCTCGGACTTGCTGCCCAGCATGCGGACGAGCATGGAGTAAAGGGGACCGCCGCGGCGTTCGTACAACCGTGTGAGACTGGCCGCATCCCCGGCCGCGACGGCGCGGAGAAGTGCCGTGTCCTCCGCCGCGCCGTCCGGTCCCCACAAAGGATTGCAGCCGCGCCATGGTCCGGGGGCTTGAGTTGCGTGATCCCGTTGTCCAGTCACGTGCGGCCTCGATCCGGTTATCCGCCGGACGCTCCGAAGTGGATGCAGAAAAAAAAGGCCGCCCGAATGAACGGGCGGCCAGTCGATTTTCGGGTGGGAGATGACTCAGGCGGACCAGTAGAGGTAAGCCACCGCGACCACGAAAGCTGCCGCCATCACGACGGACATGCGTTCGCGCCACGTGGCGCGCACCTCCACCATTGCCGGCGAATCGGGCCGGACTGAGTCCGCCGGGTCCTGAGGGCCGGCAGACGTTCGTTTCATACGACTTCTGATACCTCCCGCCGGAACCGGCAGGTTCACATCCCGAGGCAGCCCCGAATCACCCCTGGTGCACCCGTGACAACCCCCTGAACCGCCAGTCCCGGCCAGCGGCAGCACCTTGGCTCAGCATTTCGCGTATGTCAAAGTCCTAGACCCTCTCCGTCCGCGGGTCTTCCTTCGCTTCGGTTCGCCTGTTCAGGCGGCGTCCCCGGCGCGTCACGGCGCATGCTCACCAAAAACGTGTTGGCAGAAGGTGCGTTCTGATGCAGAGTCGGGTCGCCTTCAGCGATGAAGGCTCTCATTGCGAGTGGGTGAGGGACTGGCCCTGCGACCCCACGGCAACCGGCGGCCACCGGCAACGCGGCCGTGTCCAGGTGCCAATTCCAGCCCGGCCTTGTGGCCGGGGAAAATGAGAGGAGTGCCGGACCCCTTCTCGGTCCTCTTCTCACGCGTGGGAAGGGGATTCTTTTTTCCCCGTCGGGCGTTGTCACCAATCATCCATGGACAAATCGCGTTCGTTAATGAAAGCGCTGAAGTGCCGGGAGTGCGGGCACGAGTACGCGCTGGAGGCCACGCATGTTTGTGAGTTCGATTTCGGGCCTCTCGAGGTCGTGTACGATTACGACCGGATCAAGGGCCAGTTGACACGGGAGGGCATCGCGGAGCGGCCGATGTCCATGTGGCGTTACCGCGAGCTGCTGCCGGTGGCCGGGGAACCGACCGTGGGACGGCAGGTGGGCTTCACGCCGCTGATCCGCGCCGACCGCCTCGCCAAGCGCCTCGGCGTGCGCGAGCTCTGGATCAAGAACGACACGGTCAATTACCCGACGCTTTCCTTCAAGGACCGGGTCGTCAGCGTCGCGCTGAGCCGCGCCCGCGAGATGGGGTTCGAGACGGTCGCCTGCGCCTCGACGGGCAACCTCGCGAACTCCGTGGCCGCGAACGCCGCCGCCGCGGGTCTGGAGGCGTATGTCTTCATCCCGCACGACCTCGAGCAGGGGAAGGTGCTCAACTCGCTCGTGTACGGCGCGCGGGTGATCGGCATTCGCGGGCACTACGACGAGGTGAACCGGCTGTGCGCGGAGATTGCCGGCAAGTACGGCTGGGCCTTCGTGAACGTGAACATGCGCCCGTACTACGCCGAGGGATCGAAGAGCATGGGCTTTGAGATCATGGAACAGCTCGGCTGGCGGATCCCCGCGCACACGGTCGTGTGCATGGCGTCCGGCTCGCTGCTCACGAAGATCCACAAGAGCTATCAGGAGTTCTCCAGGCTCGGGCTCGTGCCCGAGGTGCCGTGGAAGATTCACGGGGCGCAGGCGACCGGGTGCAACCCGATCACGGCCGCCCACAAGGCCGGGCTCGATTTCTTCAAGCCCGTGAAGCCCGACACCATCGCGAAATCGCTGGCGATCGGCACGCCCGCCGACGGGTTCTACGCGCTCAAGGTGATGAAGGAGACCGGCGGCTCCGGCGAGGACGTGACCGACGCGGAGATCCGCGAGGCGATTCGCTGGCTCGCGGAATGCGAGGGCATCTTCGCGGAAACCGCGGGCGGCGTCACGGTGGGTGTCGCGCGCAAGCTGATCGCGAGCGGAAAGATCCCGCCGGACGAGCCGATCGTGCTGTGCATCACGGGGAACGGCCTCAAGACGCTCGACGCCGTCCAGGGACACGCGGGGACCGTCCGGGAGATCCGGCCGAGCCTCCGCGAGTTCGAAAGCGTGCTGGCGCAGGACAAGCCCGAGGGGATCGTGCGCTGAATCCGGACGCGGCACTCGACTTTTTCAGGCAACAGGAACAGAAACAGAGAAGCACAGAAGCAACGATGGCCATTCAAGTTCGCATTCCCACCCCCCTTCGCAAGCTGACGCAGAACGAGGAGCTGGTGGAAGTCAACGCCCCGACCGTCGGCGAGGCGATCAGTGAGCTGCAGGCGCGTTATCCCGGCATCCGGGAGCGGCTGCTCGACGAGCAGGGTGCCGTCCGCCGGTTCGTGAACGTGTACGTGAACGAGGAGGACATCCGGTTCCTCCAGAACCAGCAGACACCGCTGAAGGACGGCGACCAGGTCAGCATCATTCCGGCGATCGCCGGCGGCTAGGAATCCACCGCATGGCGATCCAACCGCGGAAACGCGCGCGCGCGTCCGGCAGTTCGACCCGGTCCCGGGGGTCGACGGCGGCCCGGGCGCGCAGGACGGGCGGCGAGGCGGCCTCGGAGAAGCGCCGCTTCTGGCTGACCTATCCGTCCAAGCTGATCACGCGCCCGATCCTGTGGGAGATGACGCGGAAGTTCCCGGTCATCTTCAATGTCCGCCAGGCGAGCGTGACGGACGCGATCGGGATCGTCTGCCTCGAACTGGAGGGGCCGCGGCCCGAACTCAAGTCGGTGATCGCATGGCTTGAGAAGCAGGGCGTGAAGGTCGAGCCGGTCGAGATCAACGTCATCGAGAGCTAGGACAGAACCGCGGGTCGCTCCGGGCCGGGTGGCCGCCCGGGCGTGTTCCCGCGCTTTTCCGTTTGCTGCATTGCCTGCCGGCGCGGCACCCTCGCCGTCTCTTATGCGGCAGGTGAATGTGGCAGTTCTCGGGGCGGGCACCGTCGGAGGCGGTGTCGTGGAGGGGTTGCGCCGAAACGGCGGCCTCATGGCCTCGCGCCTGGGCATTCACCTGCGGGTGCATCGCATCGTGGTGCGGGACACCGCGAAGCCCCGCGGGTTCGACACGAAACCGGCTGCCGTCTCGACGGACTGGCGCGAGGCGGTCCGGGATCCCGCCACCGACATCGTCGTCGAGCTGATGGGCGGCGTGGCGACCGCCCGCGAGGTGGTGGTCAAGTCGCTGCTCGCGGGCAAGCCGGTCGTCACCGCGAACAAGGCGCTGCTCTCCGCCCACGGGGAGGAGTTGTTCCATGCCGCGCGCACCGGCGGCGCCGGACTCTACTACGAGGCCAGCGTCGCGGGGGGCATCCCCATCATCAAGGTCCTCCGCGAGGCGTTCATCGGGAACCGCATCACGCGGGTCTTCGGGATCCTCAACGGGACGTGCAACTACATCCTCACGCGAATGCAGGCGGAGAAGGCGTCGTTCGAGTCGGTGCTGGCGGACGCCCAGCGGCATGGCTACGCGGAGGCGGACCCGTCGCTCGACGTGGACGGGACCGACACCCTGCACAAGGCCGGCATCCTCGCCTCGCTCGCGCACGGTTTCTGGGTCGATGCAGGACAGGTCGCGGTGGACGGCATCCGCAGCGTCACGCCGCTCGACATGCAGTTCGCCGCCCAGCTCGGATACCGCATCAAGCTGCTCGCGGCCATCAAGACCCTCGAGGACATGACCCCGCCGCGTGCGTCCGCGCGCGGTCGCCGCGCCGCCTCCGCACGATGCGCGCCGCGCGTCAGCGTGACCGTGGGACCCACCCTCGTGCCCGAGGGACATGTCCTGGCGAGCGTCAGCGACGTGTACAACGCCGTTTTCGTGCGCGGTGACATCGTCGGGGACACGCTGTTCTACGGGCGCGGCGCAGGCCGGCACGCGACCGCCAGCGCGGTGCTCAGCGACCTCGCCGAGGCGGCGCTCGATCTCAAGTACGGCGTGCACGACCGCGTACCCGCGTTCGTGTGCCACGAGCCGAACGGCTCGGTGCTTCCGGCGGGGGAGGTCGTCTCCAGCTACTACCTGCGCCTGAGCGTGACCGACCGGCCGGGCGTGCTTGCGCGCGTCGCCGCGATCCTCGCCAGGCACCGCATCGGCATCTCGTCCGTGATCCAGCCGGAGGGACACGAGGGCGAGAGCGTGCCGCTCATTCTCATGCTGCACGACGCGCCGCACCGCGCGGTCGCGATGGCGCTCGACGGCATCCGGCGCCTGCCGGTGGTCAGGGGCCGGCCGGCGCTGTTCCGGGTGGAGACGTTTTCATGAATCGCGAGGCGGATCGTCACGACACACGGCAACGTCCGGTGTCCCCGGCATGGCAGGGCGTCATTGAGAGGTATCGCGCGCGGCTCCCGGTGAGCGACGCGACCCCGGTCGTCAGCCTGCAGGAAGGCAACACCCCGCTGATCCGGGTGGACAACTTCGTCCGGGAGATCGGGGGCGAGTTCGAGCTGTACCTCAAGTATGAGGCGGCGAATCCCACGGCCTCCTTCAAGGACCGCGGGATGACCGTCGCGGTCTCGAAGGCGAAGGAGCGCGGCGCGCGCGTCGTCATCTGCGCGAGCACGGGCAACACCTCGGCGAGCGCCGCCGCGTACGCCGCCCGGGCAGGTCTCCGGTGCGTCGTGGTGCTCCCGCACGGACGCATCGCGATGGGCAAGCTGGCCCAGGCCCTGATGTACGGGGCGACGACCATCGCCATCGAGGGAAGCTTCGACACCGCACTGCGGATCGTGCGCGAGCTCGGGGAAACCGGGCACGCGGAGGTCGTCAACAGCGTCAACCCGGTGCGCATCGAGGGCCAGAAGACCGCCGCCTTCGAGATCTGCGACCAGCTCGGGCGCGCGCCGGACTTTCATTTCCTGCCGGTGGGGAACGCCGGGAACATCACGGCCTACTGGCGCGGGTTCCGCGAGTACCACGGCGACGGCGTGACCACGGTTCGCCCGCGGATGATGGGATGGCAGGCGGTCGGCGCCGCGCCCATCGTGGACGGCAGCATCGTCGAGAATCCGCAGACCGTCGCCACGGCGATCCGCATCGGAAACCCGGCAAGCTGGCAGGGCGCGCTCGACGCCATCCGGGAATCCAGCGGTCACATCGACAAGGTTTCGGACGAGGAGATTCTTTTCGCCTATCGCATGGTGGCGCGCACCGAGGGACTCTTCGTGGAACCGGCCTCGGCGGCACCCCTCGCCGGGATCATCCGCTGGGCGCGGGAGGGACGGATCCCGCCGGGCAGTGTCGTCACCGCGACGACGACCGGACACGGACTGAAGGATCCGGACACGGCGCTGAGCCAGGCGGAGTTTCAGCCCACCGTGGTGCAGGCGACCCGCGAGGCGGTCGCGGGGGTGCTTGGCATCGATTGACGTCTCCCGGATCGCGCCGGGAAACCGCGAACGCACGGCGGGCCATGCCAACCGCGTGTCCCCCCATGCGTCATCGCGGCGTGGGCGGTTCGAAGCCGCCGGGCGGGGCGGACGGATCGGGCACGGGCTCGAGCGGTGTCACGCCGTGCGGCGGGGCGTTGGTGTCGGGGCCGCTCCCGAACAGCTCGCGCAGGGTGCGGATCGGATGGAGCGGCATCAGAAGGAACCTGGGGACGTAGAGCGGCTCGGCGTGGATGTCCGTCAGCGTCCCGGTGATCTTGAACTCGAGCAGCTTCGTGAGCGGGCGAAGGAAGAATCCGAAGATCGGCCCCACGCCGGTGAGCCCGCTGAGCACCTGTCCCTCGACCTTCGCCTCGACACGCTGATCGAAGTCGATCGTCCCGCGGTACAACAGTTTCGCGGGCGGGCAGAGAATCGCGAGGTCGCGCGTGTGAATGACGCCGTTGGTGATCGTGAACGTGGTGGTGGCGTGTTCCGCGCGGTTGTTGGCGATGCCCGGAACGACCGCGTTGAGGACCGGGCTCAGGAACCCGAAGATCGGAACCTCCCAGAGAAGCCCGTCGCGAACCTCGGCGCTCCCGTGGCCGTCCCACGTCCGGATGTCCGACGTCTCCGCGGATGTGACCGTGAGATCCAGGTCGAAGGTGCCCTCGGTGACGTTGGTGCGCCCCGGTATGGCCTCGCGAAGCAGGGCGCCGAGGTCCGAGTCGCGGACGACCGCGTGGAAGCGGTAGCTGGCGTTCGTCGGGATCTCGAGGTTGAAGGCCGCGTTGCCCGTGAGGCTTCCGCCGTAGAAGCCCGCGGACAGATTCGTGAGGATCAGGCTTTCCCCCCGCCAGTGGAGCCGGGTGCGGATGTCGCTCGTGGAGAGCCGCCAGAAGCGGAATCGCCCGCCGCTGACGTGGAAGAGCAGGTCGGCGGTCGTCGTGTCGCGCGGCACGAGGGTGCCGCTGGCGCGGATCTCGGGGGGATTGTCGAAGCGATACGGCCCGATCTTTTCCACGAGCGGCGGATGGATGATCGCCGCCACGATCTCGGGAGCGATGGTGTTGACGACATTGGTCAGCCAGACGCGGTCTTCCGCGAAGCTGTACGCGAGGGTTTCTGCCGTGAGACGCCGGTCGCCGCGCCGGAGATCCATCGAGACGGCGCGGAGCACGTCGTTCGTGTACAGGATGCGGGCATCGAGCCGGTCGAAGGCCTGGTCCCTGAACCTGAAGTTCGCGGCGTAGACCGTCCCGGCGACGGACTGGCGGTTGCCTTCGGACCACGGGCCCCAGACGCTCACATCGGCGATGACGGGCTCCGTGAACTCGAACAGATCGAGGATCTCGTGACTGCCCTGGCCGAGGATCGGCTTGAGGACGTGGGGCAGCACGCTGCCGCGCGCGTCGATCCGGTATTCCTGCGTGGACTCGTGGTACTCGACGCGGAGGCGCTGGTCGCCCTCGGGACGGGTGGTCCGGAGGTCGGGCAGCCGCCATGTCTCCCCGTCGAAATGGATCTCGGACGCCGCCGCGGTGAACGGGACGTTCTTGAAGGAACCCGCCCCCACCCTGAAGGAGCCGTCGAAGCCGACGGATGTCCTGAAGGCCTCGGTCCACGCCTCGGCGGGTGCGTCCCACGCGGGGAGATCGGCATGAACCGTCCCGGTGAAATGCGGCGGTTCCCGCCACTGGTACCGCTGGAAGTTCGCGCGGCTGCGGGGCCCGAGGAGACCGTCGATTCCATGAAGGTCGAACGTGGAATCGACATCGAGGCGGGCGACGCCCGTGGTGATGTCGAGGGAACCGGCGGCGCGGAGGTCCCCGTCGTAGAGCTCGCTGCGGATCTCGCGGAAACGGAGCAGGGGAGGCGCCCAGTCGGCGGCAAGTTCGAAGCGGGCGATCGAGAGGTTCGTGGATTGGAGGCCCGTGAGCTGGAAGTGCATGTCACCCTCGAGGGGCCACGCGTGGGACCACCACGAGGCGGATTCGGGCGGCGGCTCGGGCGATTCGCGGCGGGTCAGGGACGAGCGGAAGCTGAACGCGTCGATCGACGCCGTGTCCGAGTGCAGATCGGATGCGGCGGCGCGCAGTTCGAGCGCGACCGGGATCGCGGTCGAGAAGGTGTGGTCCGCGAACAGGTCCACCTCGAAGTCGCTCCCCGTGAAGGTGGGGGACGGAAGCCTCGGCGTCAGGCCAAGGGCCCCCGCCGAGATGCGCATCCGGGTCTGCACGGGCAGGAACTCCAGCGACGCCGCCCGGATGTTGAGCGGGGCGGGATTGAGATGGTTTGTGCCGTGGACCGTGACGTCCCGCGTGCGAAGACCGCGCAGGAACAGATGCCCGATGTCGGCCCTCCAGATCGCGTTGGTCGGCAGCTCGGGACCCGGGGACCCGAGGGTCTGGAAGGACGCCCGGAGGTCCGTCAGGCCGCCATGGGGTGTCTGAAGCTCCCCGATCTCCAGCACGCCGTGGGCGCGGGCCGGCTCGAGTTCGCCCCGGGCGTGGCTGCGAAAGGCGAATCGGAGCCGGTGGATCGTTCCCCGATGGGAGCTCGCGAGCGGGATGTTCAGGTACACGTCGCCGTCCGGGGACCATGGGCGCTCGCCGTCGAGGACGAGATCGATCTCGAGCCGGGGAGGCGCGGGCGAGGACCAGCGGCCCAGTTCCTCGAGCGCGTTGCGCAGGAGCTCCACGCGGTGCGCGACGGCGCGCGGATCGGGCGGTTCGCGTTCGCGCCGGAGCCTCGCCACGTTGGTGATCTCGCCCCGGAGCTCGAGCTGGAGGCCGGCGAGACGCGCGGCGAGACGGCGCACGCGCCATGCGTCGTTCTGGAGGAAACGGATGTCCGCGGTGACCTCGTCGATGCGGAGTTCGCGGGGCGGAGCGTTGGACAGGTGCAGTGGAACGATGAGGTCGCCCCGTCGAACGCCCACGCCGCGAACGATCTGGCGGTTGCCGCCCCAGGGGGGCGGGGCGAGGTCGAGATCCGCCTCGGCCATCGTGAAGCGGGGCCCGTCATGCCCGCCCCAGGAAACGCGCAGGTCCTCGGCGACAAGGCCCCGGAACCAGTGGAAATGCAGGGACCGGAAGTCCGCGGCGATGCCGCGGCGCGCGAGTTCGGAGACGATCCGCATCCGGACGAACCCGGGGAGCCCCGCGAACCGCAGCCAGGTCAGGAGCAGCAGGACGAACAGGATCAGGCCAAGGATCGAGATTCGGAACCAGCGGAAGCCGGTGCGCCACGGGGTCCACCGACTGCGTCGGGGCGGAACCTCGGGCATCGGCTTCTCAGGGGGCGTGGGCGGTGTCGGAACCACTCAGATCGATCTGGCGCCACAGGTTCTCGATGATCCGGCCGGGCATCTCGAAGACGACGGGCGCGCCGTCGGGACCGGCCATGGAGGCGTAGCGGTTCCCGGCGGGGCTGGCCTTGCCAAGCGCGATGCGGAGGGGCGGCCGCGCCGGTGTGGAGCGGAACTCGATCTGCACCTGCGGCCCCGTGTCCGTGCCGTAGGTCTTCGGGGCCTCGGCGCCCTGCGCGACCCAGGCGAGCGCCCGGGCGTTGGCGAACTGGAAGACGGCCTCCTCGAGGGCGAAGGGGTTGAGGTCATCGAGCCATCCCGGGGGCGTGACCCATTCGTTGGTGCCGCTGTGCCGGAGGGTCCACTCGAGGTCGTTGTGCCGGACCGTGATCGCGCTGACCTCCTCGGGATCGAACTGCCAGAGGCCGCGGTCGCGGAGACGCCATGCCGCGTTCGGCAGCTCGGAGAGGTGCGCCGGGTTCAGGGCATACACCGGCTCCTCGCCCGGGACGCGGGCGGAGACCTGGTTCTCACGCCAGCTGCCGATCTCAAGGACGGCCAGGGTGGCGTTCGTGTCGCCGGGTTTCGAGCGGACCGTGATCCGCGACGCCGGCGGCGCGAGTCCGAAGGTTGGCAGGTCGAGTGGCGTGACCACTTCCTTGACGATGTCGAGGATGTCGAGCCGCGCAAGGCGCGCGAGCGTTCGCTCGACGAGCTGCCGGTCCGCCGGAAGGTCCGCCGGGTGCAGGCGCCATTCGCCGGAGTCGCGGTGGGGACGCGTCACGCGGAACTCCTCCGGCCCCTGGAACACGATTTCCGTGACGTCGGCCGGCTCGAAGCGGATCACGCGGCTGTCGAGCAGGTCCCGGTAGCTGATCCGCAGGAGCTCGAGCGTTTCCGCGGGGATCGCGAGGATCTCATCCTCGCCTGAGCGCTGGGCGAGCACGGCCGAGGAGTTGGTCAGCGGGGCGCCCACAGAAAGCCCGAAGACCTCGTTGCTCGCGCTCGAGAGCGAGAGGCGCAGGCGCGGCGGCCGCAGCCCCGTCATTTCGAAGGGCGGCAGCGACCCGGGCGGGATGAAGTCGTCGATCTGGATGAGCGCGAGCTGGCCGAGGAGGATCGTCACGAGCTCCGAGTCGGCCCGTGCGCGCCGCGGTTCGACGAGCGCCCACGGTTCCTGCGGCGAGCCGCGCGCCAGGGTGAAGGCGTTGCCGCCGCTCGCCACGTGGATGCGGTCGAACTCGAGTTCGTCCACGGGAATGAGCGTGCGTTCGCGCCAGCGCTCGGGGCGCTCCGGGAGCTGGTCGATGACCGACGCGTTGAGCTCGAAGATTCCCGGGTGGCCCACCACCTGATAGTAGATGCGCGAGCCGTTGAAGCTTCGCGAGCCGATCAGGAGCTCGTACTGGCCGCCCGCGCCGCTGAACACGAGGTTCATCGCCGGCGGATTGAGGCCGAACTCGGCCGCGGCGTTGGGGCGTTCGCGCAGCTCGGCGGGGGTGAGGACGGAGCGTCCCCGCAGTCCCGCGACGTTGCGCAGCAGCGACTCGATCTGGCTGGCCTCGGCCCGGCGGGGCGTGGGGGTGTGCACCTCCCATTCGTCGCCGGTCCGCAGGAGGACGACCGAGTTGCTCGGGGAACGGATCTCGATGCGCGACACGACCTCCGGGCTGAAGCGGGGGAGCACGCGGGGCGGGGCCTGCGCGCGCGTGCGTTCGAGCCTCAGGGGGCGCTCGACGAACACGATGAGGCACCCGAGCACGAGCGCGGCCAGCGCGAGGACGATGGTGTTTCGCCAGGTCATGTCGGGTTAATGCCTGCGCCACCAGACCAGCAGCCCGCACACGAGGGCGCCGCCCGGCAGCACGCCAAGGAGCATCGTTCGCAGCATCCGCTGCTGGAACGGCGTGATGCTGATCTGATACGTGCGGATCGGCGAGGGTTGAATGCCGCCGAGAAGATGCGCGCGATCCAGCAGCCAGTTCACGGCCGAGGCCGCGAAATGCTGGTTGCCCGCCAGCTGGATCAGGCGGTCGGCAAGGAAGCTCGATTCGCCGACGACCACGATCCGCGCGGTTCCGAGGCTTGCCGCGACCCCGGGGAGCGCGCCGCGCTCGACCGCGACGGCCAGCGGGATCTCACCCTGGATGTCGTCGGGGCTCCGGACATACCCGCCCGCGAAGAAGCGCGTCACCACGATGCCGTTGGTGCCGGTGTACAGCAGCGGCTCGATGCGGGCGGGCGCGCCGTGGATGTTGGCCACCGGCCTCGCCATGACCGCGCGCGGGAGAAACATGAACAGGCGCGCGCCCCCGAGCGGGCGCGTGACCGGGTGATTGCCAAACCGGGAGACGATCACCATGCGTGCGTCGTCCGAGTTCTCGGGGTCCACCACCACGTTGTCGTCCACCTCGACGCCCCATTCGGCCAGGAGCGTCTCGAGGCCGGTCTGCTGGCGGTACTGCAGGAGGACCAGCATGCGGCCGCCGCGGCGGAGGTAGCGGTCGAGCACCTCGATCTCGGCGCGCGAGAACCGGTCGCGGGGCCCCGCGATGATGAGCAGCTCGCATTCGGAGGGAACCTCGTCGATGCCGTTCAGCGTGAGGGGCCGCAGCTCGATGTTGTCCTCCTCAAGCATGCCCGCGAACCGGCTGTAACCGGCGTCCTGGGCCTTGCTCGCGAACTCGTGCTCGCGATGGCCGCGGAGCACGTACACCCGGCGCGGGCGGCCCTCGCACACGGCGTTGATGGCGGAGGTGAACAGCGGTTCGCCCTTGAAGGCGGTGGGCAGCGCCTCGCCCTCGCCGCGGATCAGGGCCTGCGCATCATAGTCGCGCAGGTCCCGCGCGGGAACGACCTTGGTGCGGCCCCCGGACTCGAAGAGCACGAGGGCGGGGTCGTCCTCCTGCACGGTCATCGGGAAGCGCCGGCGGAATTCCTTCGCGGCGACGGGATTCCGTGAATAGTCCAGCTCCTCGACGTGGAGACGCGGCGAGTTCGCCGTGTACTCGCGGAGGAGCGCGCGGACGCTGGGGTACACCGGGTGGTCGCGGTCGAAGAAGACCGTGATGCGCACCTCGTTGGTGAGGCTCTGGAGGGCGCCCAGGGTCAGGGCCGAGAGCCGGTAGTTGTTCGAGGCGCCCCAGTGGAACCTCGGGGCGTAGTGCCGGGCGAGGTAGTTGGACATCACCGCGAGGGCGATCACGGAGACGATGGACAGCGCCACGCTCGCCGCGATCGACAGGCGGCGCCACGGCGAGAAGCTGGTGGTGGAGGCGGGAACCGATCCCATGGCTTATCTCCAGCGGCGGGCCTCGATGACCTTCAGGGTGAGGAACAGAAACACGACGGTGACGCTGAGGTGGAAGACCAGGTGCCGCACATCCACCACCCCGCGCGCGAATTCCCACATCTGCTCGACCAGCGACAAGTCGCGCAGGATCGCCGCGGTCCACGCGGAGCGGCCCGTGAGCGCGGGGGCCGCGAAGCTCAGCAGGAAAAGGCTCACGCCGAGCGCCAGCGCGACGATCGCCGCGATGATCTGGTTGCGTGTCAGCGCGGAGGCGAACACGCCGAGGGCCACGTAGAGCGCGCCCAGCGAGATGATTCCGAGGAATGTGCTGGCGACGGCGCCCCAGTCCATGACGGAGCCGTCCGGCGTATAGCGGCGCACGATGAGGATGCACCCGAGCAGCGGGAGCCAGAGCAGGATGTAGAAGCTCAGGGCGCCGGCGAACTTCCCGAACACCACCTGGAGGTCATTGACCGGTGTCGTCATCAGGGTTTCGTAGGTGCCGGTCGCCCGCTCGGCCGCGAAGGTTCGCATGGTGATGATGGGCGTGGACAGCAGGAGGATCACCCAGAAGAAGAGCGAGCCGTAGAACAGTTCGGTCAGCGGGATGTCGCTGGGTTCGCGCAGCGCGTCCACGATCAGGACGAAGCTGAAACCGAGCAGCAGAAGGACGGCCGCGAGCACGACGTAGCCGATCGGCGAGCCGAACGCGGCGGAGAACTCGCGGCGCCAGAGGGTCAGGAAGACGCGCATGGCCTATCGGGAGTCGTCGTCGGTTCGTTCCGTGCGGGTGAGGTGCACGAAGATGTCCTCGAGGGAGTGCCGGGTGAAGGTCAGCTCGCGCAGGCGCCAGCCGCGGTTGCGTGCCTCCTCATACACGCGCTCGCGGAGGTCAACGCCGTTCGCCGGCGTCAGGGCGCACCGGTAGTAGTCGCCGCTCGACGGGGCAAGGTTGAAGGACGCGATCTCGGGCATGGTCTCCCAGCATTCGCGCAGCTCGGTCTCCGGGGCCCGGATCTCGGCCACGACCTGGTTGCCGTCGCTCAGGGCGCCCTGCAGGTCCGCCGTGGTGCCGGCGGCGCGCACCCGCCCGCGGTGCATGATGAGCACGCGGGTGCAGGTCATCTCGACCTCCGGGAGGATGTGGCTCGAGAGGAGCACCGAGCGCCGCTGGGCGAGTTCCTTGATGAGCTGGCGGAGGGCGCGGATCTGGTTCGGGTCCAGCCCGATGGTCGGTTCGTCGAGGATGAGCAGGGGCGGGTCGTGGATGAGGGCGTCGGCGAGGCCGACGCGCTGGCGGTACCCCTTGGAAAGGGTCGCGATCAGGTGCCTGCTGACCTCGCGCAGCCCGCACAGTTCCTGGACGAGGTCCACCCGCTCGCGGCAGAGCGCCCCGTGAAGACCCTTCAGGCGGGCGCGAAACTTCAGGTACTCGCGGACGCGCATGTCCGTCGGCAGGGGATTGTTCTCGGGCATGTACCCGATGCGCCGGCGGACCTCGAGGGATTCGTGGAAGACGTCGTAGCCCACGACGCGGGCGGTGCCGGAGGTCGCGGGCAGGTAACCCGCGAGGATGCGCATGGTCGTGCTTTTCCCGGCGCCGTTGGGGCCGAGAAATCCGACGATCTCGCGCGGCCCGACCGTGAACGAGAGATTGTCCACGGCGGTGACGCGGCCGAAACGCCGGGTCAGCTTCGAGACTTCGATGACAACGCCGGGAAGCATCGAGAGACAAAAAAAGTAGTCGCGGCCGAGGATCTCACGCCACGAGAAAATGTCCGACGGACCCGCGGTCCGCGGGGTCGCTCAGGAAGTCCCGAGCAGCTGGTGGTACTGCCGGATCCGGGCCAGCTCGGTGTGCATGTGGAGCTCGCGGTACGCGTGTTCCAGGTTGCCGCACATGCGCTGGAGCATGCGCCGGGAGCTGATGGGCTGGAGAAAGGCGGGATCGAACGGCCGGCCGAGCTGGTTGACGAACGCGATGCAGTCGGTCCGGCTGAGCAGGCGTCCTCCATTGAAGGCATCAACGTAGATCTCGCGGGTGGCCGCCTGGTAGCGGCAGACGAAGTGCGCGGGCAGGCCCACCCCGCTGAGGGGCAGGCCGAGACGGCGGCCGACCAGCATCACGATCGTGCAGAGGCTGATCGGGTTGCCGGATCGCCGGTCGATGACCCGGTTCAGGTAGCTGTTGTCCGGATGGTAGTAGTCCTCCTCGTCGCCACGGAGGCCGAGCTGCTGGAACAGCACGACGTGCAGGCCGGCGAGCACGCCGTCCACGTCCGCGCGGCTGGAGGGCAGCCATTCCTCGACCTGCCGCGCCCAGTCGTCGAGCACCGCGGCGTAGCCTTCGATGTTGATGTCCGGGTACTGCGTCTGGGCGAGACGGAAGGCCCCCTCCTCGAGGTCGAGATCGCTCCCGCCCCGGCGGCAGAAGGCGAGCATGCGCTCGTGGGCCTCGCTCGCCGCGAAATGATGGAGCACCTCGCGGGCGCGCCGGCGGATCACCGGGTGATCGCTGAGGGCATGGTGGCGGAGCCACGACGCGAGGCCGGGCCCCTCGTCCAGCAGACGCTGGCGCACCGCCTCGGCGACCTGCCCGTCCTCGTCATCGAGGAGCTTGAGCAGGGCGAGTCGCTGCGGCTCGGTGAGCGGCGTGGGCGGATGGTCGGGCGGGGGATTCATCCGGACACCCCGAGAGTGGCACGTGATCCGGGCGTTTCAAACGTGAATCCGTCATTTGTCACTTGCGAGCGCGGCGGGGCGGCTGTTCTTTGATCACCAAAGAAATCCGACGCCGCCGCGTCGCGAGACCGGCGGCCGAATGACTGGAGAGAACGGAAGCATGCAGCAACATGGAGGTGGCACGGCGTCCGGGCGCTACTCCGCGCGGCGGATGCACAAGCCAGTGAACTTCTACTTCCACGCGCCCAAGGCGACCAGGGTCGCCATCGTCGGCGATTTCAACGACTGGAACCCGCACTCGCACCTGATGAAGCAGGGTCCCGACGGCGCATGGCACCTGCAGGTGCCGTTGCACCACGGGCATCACCAGTACCTCTTCCTGGTGGACGGCAAGCCGGAACTGGACCCGCGAGCGCAGGGAATCACGCGCAACGAGAGGAACGAGCGCGTGAGCCTGATGTCGGTGAGCTGAACGGAGCCGAATTCCGGGGCGGCGGAACGGCAGGCGGTTTCCCCGCCCTCCCGCGCCCGGCGGCGCGCCGACGCGGAAACCCCCGTCGTGCGGCGCCGCCGCCGGCCCGCCTTCCACTTTCCTGCCTCCGCACCCTTCGGGCGCTTTCCGATGAAGGCGCGCGCGCTGCCTGCACGCCGTTGAATCACCCGGGACGGGCGTGATTGCGGAGGCCCCTCGGCGGCTGCTACCGTGCGCCCCGATGGCCGTGCTTTCGGCAGAACCCCCGGCGAGCGAGCGCGTCCGTCCCTTCATTCCGTCCGCCGCGCGCCTCGCGGAGTTCACACCGCGGGCCGTGATCATGGGGACGCTGCTCGGGATCATCTTCGGCGCGTCGTCGCTGTACCTCGTGCTCAAGGTCGGCCTGACCGTGAGCGCCTCGATTCCGGTGGCCGTGATCTCGATCACGCTGTTCCGGCTGAGCACCCGGCTCTTCGGGACGAGGAGCGCGAGCATCCTCGAGAACAACATCGTGCAGACGGCGGGCTCGGCCGGGGAATCGATCGCCTTCGGCGTCGGCGTCACCATGCCGGCCATTCTCATTCTCGGCTTCGACCTCGAGATCGGGCGGGTGGTGCTGGTGGCCGTGCTCGGGGGCCTCCTCGGCATTCTCATGATGATCCCGCTGCGGCGCGCGCTGATCGTCCATCAGCACGGCACGCTGAAGTACCCGGAGGGAACGGCCTGCGCGGAGGTCCTGAAGGCGGGAGCCGACGAGGAATCGCGCGCCGCGGCCGCGGGTGACGGCGAGCCCGGTGCGGCCGCGGACCTCGGCGCGCGTCTCGGCGCCGGCGCGCGCGTGATCTTCACCGGCTTCGGGATCGGCCTGGCCTACAACATCCTGATGAAGGCCCTCCGTCTGTGGCGCGACCTTCCCGAGAAGGTGTTCGGCGCCCCGTTCCGCGGCGCGTCCGTGGGCATCGAGGTGACTCCGGAGCTGCTGGGCGTGGGCTACATCATCGGGCCGCGGATCGCGTCGATCATGTGTGCGGGGGGCGTGCTCGCGTACCTTGTCCTGATCCCGTCCATCGCCTTCTTCGGGGAGGGGCTGGCCCAGCCGCTGGCGCCGGGCGGGAAACTGATCTCGCAGATGAGCCCCGGGGAGATCCGGGATGCCTACGTGCTGTACATCGGCGCGGGCGCGGTGGCAGCCGGCGGGCTGATCAGCGTCGTCCGCTCGTTGCCGATCATCGCCCGCGGGTTCATGGGCGGGCTGCGGGCCTTTTCCGAGAGCGGGCCGGGACGCGCGGGTCCGGGCCGCACGGACTGCGACCTCTCGACGCGCGTCGTCATTGGCGGGATCGTCCTGCTCCTCACGCTGATCGTCCTCGCGCGGCCCTTGAACGTGAACCTGCTGGGCGCGCTCCTGATCGTCCTGTTCGGGTTCCTGTTCGTCACGGTTTCGTCCCGCCTGACCGGCGAGATCGGTTCCTCGTCGAACCCGATTTCCGGGATGACCGTGGCGACGCTGCTGCTCACGTGCCTGATCTTCCTGGGCCTTGGCTGGACGGGACCGGACTACTTCGTCGCGGCGCTGTCCATCGGCGGCATCGTCTGCATCGCCTCCTCGAATGGAGGAACGACGTCGCAGGACCTGAAGTCGGGGTTCCTCGTCGGGGCGACGCCGCGGCTTCAGCAGGTGGCCATCCTGATCGGGGCGCTGACCTCGGCGCTGGTGCTGGGGCCGATTCTGCTCCTGCTGAACAACACGGCCACGGTGTACGTGCCCGCGGCGGAGGTGGCGCCTGCCCTGCACACCGATCCGGCCGCGCTCGCGCGGAAGGAGTCGCTCCGGGGACCGCAGGCGGCCTCGGACCCCGGTGTTTACCGCGTGTGGCACAAGCTCGACACGGAGGGCGGCCCGTCGGGCAAGTACCTCGTGAACGAGGCGGGCGAGGCGGTGTGGCTCGTGGATCCCGGGATCAACGGAAGTTTCCGGACGCGGCCGGACGGCACCCAGGTCGAGAAGTTCGCCGCGCCGAAGGCGACGCTCGTGAGCTACATCATCAAGGGGATCCTCAACCGTGAGCTTCCATGGCACCTGGTGCTGCTCGGGGTGATGATCGCGGTCGTCCTCGAGATGTCGGGCATCCCCTCGCTGGCGTTCGCCGTCGGCGTGTACCTGCCGCTGTCGGCCTCGACCCCGATCCTCGCCGGCGGGGCGGTGCGGTGGTTCGCGGATCGGGGGCTCGGCAGACGGCGGCGAACGATGACTGCCGAGCAGCTTGGGGCCGAGAGCGACCGCAGCCCCGGCGTGCTCATGGCTTCCGGGTACATCGCCGGGGGAGCGATCGCCGGGATCGGGATCGCGCTGCTCGCGGCCGTGTGGCCCGGCGTCGCCTCGCGAATCGAGGAATGGTCGCTGGGGAACAATCCGTTCTACGGCACGGCGGCGCTGGAGGAGGGTGGACCCCTGGCCGGCCTCGGGGCGATGCTGGACCGGGCCGGACTGCTGAACGGCCTGCCGGACGTGCTCTCGCTGATACCCTTCGCCGCACTCGTGATCGTGCTGCTTCTCGTCGCGCGGGAACGGCTGCTGGCTCGGAGTGAGCCGTGATGACGGGGGTGCGGGCCGGCCGGCGGCCGGAAGCCGGATCCGCATCGGTGTCCGTGCGACGGCGGATCCTGTGCGCGGTCTTTCTCCTCTCGGGTGTGCCCGGCCTTGCGGCACAGCTCTCATGGGCCCGCGTCTTCAGCGCGGGGCTTGGTCACGAATGGCCCGCGCTGGTCGGCGTGGTGACCGCGTTCTTCGTCGGGATGGCGGCCGGCGCATGGATCCTCGACGGGCCCCTCGCGCGCAGCTCGAGACCGGCATGGTGGTACGCCGGACTCGAGTTCGGATGCGCCGTGTGGATCGTCGCGACATCCTTCGCGCTCCCTCAGGTCAACGCGCTCGCCGCGGAGTGGACCGGGATCGAGGCCGGCGCGCTCCGACAGACGGCGATCGCGTTCCTCGTTCCCTTCGCGCTCATCGCGCCCGCGACCGCGGCCCTGGGCGGCACGCTGCCCGCGATGGAACGCGCCGTTGCGCCGCTGCAGCCGGACGGGCGCGCGGTGGCGCTCCTGTATGCCCTGAACACGGCGGGCGCCGTGCTGGGGGTGTGGCTGGCGATGGCATTCGTCATGCCGCGGTTCGGATTTCGTGCGACGCTGTGGCTGGCGGCGGCCGTGCAGCTCGCGTGCGCCGGCGGCGCGATCCTCGCCTCCGGCATTTTCCGGACGGGTGACGATCGGGATTCGACTCGGACGCGCGTGAGGCCCCTCCCGAAACCCGTGGAGGCCGTGAAGACGCACGCGGGGCAGGGGACCGCCGGGGGGGACGCGGCCGCGCATGGACTCTCGCGACGGCGTCTGCACGCGACGGCGTGCTGGACGGGGTTCCTTGGAATGGGATTCGAGCTGCTCGGGGTGCGGGCCCTCGCGCAGGTGACGGAGAACACGATTCACACGTACGGCGCGGCGCTGGGCGTGTTCCTTGCCGGCACGGCGCTCGGGGCGGGATGGCTCCGCAGGCTGGAGCGGAGGGGCCGCGCGCCCGCGCTCGGGATCGTGGTGGCGGTGCCCGCGCTTCTCTGCGTGCTCGGGGGCGGGGTGATCGGGGCCAGTCCGCGGCTGCTCGAACCGCTCCGGGGCGCGGCGGGCCGGTGGGGATCGGAGGTGGTGCTTGCCGCGGCCGCGTTCCTGCTGCCGACCATGGGAATGGGCGCGGTCTTCAGCCGGGTCGTGCAGGTCATCCGGGACCAGGGCGGAGGCGTCGGCAGGGTGGTCGCATGGAACACCCTCGGCGCCGCGCTGGCGGGTCCCGCCGCGGTCGGCCTGCTCCTGCCGATCCTCGGGTTGCAGGTTTCACTCGCTTGCGTCTCCCTGGGCTATCTCGCCGCGGTACCGTGGCCTCCGGGAAGAACGGTTCTCGCCCTCGTGTGTCTCGCGGCGGGCGCGACGCCGTTCCTTCGCTTCGGAGAGCGGCTCCTCGAGGTGCCGCCCGGCGCGGAAGTGGTGCGGTTCGCGGAGGACCGTCTCGCCACGGTGGCGGTGATCCGGACGGCGGACGGCCACCGGGTTCTGAGGGTCAACAATCACTTTCAGCAGGGCGGCACGGCCACGGCGCTGGCGGCGCGGCGGCAGGGCCATCTCCCGCTCCTGCTCCATCCCGAGCCGCGGCGCGCGCTCTTTCTGGGCGTGGGAACCGGCGTCTCGATGGGCGCGGCGGCGGCATATCCCGGCTTGAGCGCCGACGGGGTGGAACTTCTCGGCGCGGTGATCGAGGCGCTCCCGCTCTTCGAGCCGGAGAACAGGGCGCCCCAGGCGCGTCCGACGTTCCGGATCCTCGAGGGGGACGCGCGGCGGTTCGTGCGCGCCACCACCCGTCGGTACGATGTCATCGTGGGCGACCTGTACCACCCCGCGGAGGACGGCGCGGGCTTCCTGTACACGCGCGATCACTTCGAGGCCGTTCGCGACCGCCTCGCCCCGGGCGGCCTGTTCTGCCAGTGGATTCCCCTGCACCAGGTGACGCTGGAGGTGTTCTCCGACATGGCGCGGACGTTCGTCGAGGTTTTCCCCGGCGCCACGTTGTGGCTGCTGCGCTTCAACGTGGATGCGCCTGTCGTGGGGCTCGTCGGGGGACTCGCCCCGCTGCGTCTGGACCCTGCGGCCGTCGAGGCGCGGCTCAAGGAGGAGAACCTGGGGCCCGCCGCGGCGGAGGTCGCGTTCACGAGCGCTGTGCGCGTGCTCGGATGCCTGGTGGCCGGACCCGATTCGCTGCGGACCATCAGCGCCGGCGGATCCATCGCGACGGACGATCTTCCCCGGGTTCTGTTCCGTGCGCCGGAGGCGGTCTATCGCGCGACGGAATCGCCCGCCGCGCGGGTGATGACCCTGCTCGCGCGGGCCGATCCCGGGTTCACGGAGGTGATCGGGGAAGGTTCCGCGCCCGGACTGGCGGACCGCCTCGAAGCGTTTCGCGAGGCCCGTGATCTGCACCTGCGCGGTCTTGCGCGGGAGGAGGGCGAGGGTCCGCGCGCCGCGGTGGAGGAGTATCTCGCGAGCGCCGCGGCGAGCCCGGACTACACGGCCGGCTATGCGCAGGCCGTGCTCGTGGCCTCCGCCTACGCCCGGGAGGATCCGCCCCTGGCGCGAAGAATCCTCGAGGAACTGGTCCGCGCGCGGCCGGAGCAGCGGCTTGCGCGGGACCTGCTTCAGCGGCTTTGAGGCGGCCCGGGCATGACGCGCGGGTTTGCCTCCGGCGCGGCGGGTGGAATACAACCGCGGGAACCACATGAAGACCTCACGGCGGAGCTTTCTCGTCGCCACCGGCCTCGCGGCCGCGGCATGGAACCTGGAGCCGGCGGGCCGGGCGGCGGGGGCCGCATCGGGCGGGGGAGCAAACGCGGGTGGCCGCGCCATGCGGCTGGGGCTCGTGACCTACAACCTCGCCATGGCCTGGGATCTCCCCACGCTCATACGCAACTGCGAGGAGACGCGGTTCGAGGGCGTTGAGCTGCGCACGACCCATGCGCACGGGGTCGAGGTGGAGCTGTCGAAATCGCAGCGGGCGGAGGTGCGGAAGCGGTTCGCGGATTCACGGGTGGAACTGTACGGGCTTGGAAGCGCGTTCGACTATCACACGCCCGATCCGGAGCGGCTGCGCCGGGACATTGACGCGACGAAGGACTACATCGTGCTGGCGGCGGACGTGGGCGCCTCCGGGGTCAAAGTGCGGCCCAACGCGCTTCCGCCGGAGGTCCCGGAGGAGAAGACCCTCGAGCAGATCGGGAAGGCGTTGAACGAGCTCGGAAGGTTCGCCGCCGACCACGGGCAGATGATCCGGCTCGAGGTGCACGGCCGTGGAACCAGCCTTCTGCCGAACATCCGGCGGATCATGGATGTCGCGGACCACCCGAACGTGGGCGTGTGCTGGAACTCGAACCAGACGGACCTCGAGGGCGAGGGGCTGGATCACAACTTCGACCTGGTGCGCGACCGCATCGTGGAGGTCCACATGCGCGACCTGTTCCTCGAGGAGTACCCGTGGCGGAGGCTGTTCGCCCGGCTCCGGCAGTCAGGTTACTCGGGGTATTGCCTTGCGGAGATTCCCGCGAGCACCGATCCGCTGCGGGTGATGCGGTACTACCGCGCGCTGTGGCTGGCCCTCCAGGAGTGTGAGTAGGGCGTGACGAGCGTCAGCCCGGCGTGCCGTGGAAGTGGATGACCGCCGCGGCGAGGCCAAGGAAGACGAGGAACCCGAGCACGTCGGTGAGCGTCGTCACGAAGATGCTGGAGGCGAGCGCCGGGTCGATGTTGCAGCGGCGCAGTCCGAACGGCACGAGCACCCCGGCGAGGGCGCCGATGATCTGGTTGAGGAGCATGGCGCCGCCGCAGACGAGCCCGAGCAGCATGCTGCCCTTCCAGCCGAAGCTCACGAATCCGATCGCCACCCCGAGCACGAATCCGTTGACGGCGCCGATCAGGAACTCCTTGCGGAGCGCCCGGATGGCGTCTCCCGGCGTGATTTCGCCCAGCGCGAAGCCCCGGATGATGACCGTGAGGGCCTGGATGCCGGCATTTCCGCCGACGGCCGAGATCAGGGGAAGGAAGATCACGAGGGCCGTCCAGCGTGAGATGGTGTCCTCGAAGACGCTGATGACGGCGCCGGCGACGCCGGTGGTGAGGAGATTGATCCCGAGCCATGGAAGGCGCTTCGCGACGGACTGCCGCCACGGGGTGAGCAGGCGTTCCTCGCCGGACATGCCGACCATGAGCTGCATGTCCTCGGTCGCCTCGGTCTGCACCACGTGGATGGCGTCGCGGATCCGCACGACGCCGACGAGGCGGCCGAGTTCATCCACCACGGGAAAGCCGAGGAAGCTGGTGTGCTGCATCAGCCGCGCGATGACCTCCTGGTCGTCGGTGACGCGGAGGAACTGCACCTCCGTGTTCATGATGTCCCGGACGCGTCGCTCGCCGGAGGCGAAGACGAGTTCGCGGAGCGAGACGACCCCGACGAGGCGGCCCTCGTTGTCCGTGACGTAGATGTAGGACACGTCATCGCTGCGGCGCGCCGGTTCGTTCCGGACACGGGAGAGGCACTCATCGACGGATTCATCCGCCGGCACCGCGATGAAGCGGTTGTCCATGATGCCGCCCGCCGATTCCGGCGGATACCGGAGCAGCGCCGAGACGGCGGCGGCGCGGATGGGCGGCAGGGAATCCAGGACGAGCACCCGGCGCTCGGGCGGCAGCATGCCGATGATGTCCGCGGCGAGGTTCCGCGGGACCGATTCGATGGAGGCCGCCAGGTCGGCGTCCGGGAGCGTCTCGAGCAGGCGCACGGCGTCCTCGACCGCGAGCTCGACGACAACGGCGCCGCGCTGCGCGGGAGTCATCTCCATGAAGATGGGAACCGCCTCGTCGACCGGGAGTCGCTCGAGGTGATCGGCGAGAGCCGGTGGTTCGAGCTCGCGCCAGTCCATCTCGATGGAGCGTTCGTTCTCGTGCATTGTGCGCCCGTCACCATCGAGACGGCTCGGGGGCCGCGTTGCAAGCGTCATGCGATTCCGCGCTTTTCCCTCCCGAACGCTTCTGGTTACCTGCGGACGCTTCCCATGAAATCCATGCAAAGTGTTTGGCGTCGTGCCCTGCTGGCGGGTCTGAACGGCTGCCTGCTGGGCGGCGCAATCGCGGCCCAGGCCGCGAACATCGCGCCGCTCGGCACGGGAATCCTCGGCGTGAATGACGACATCGACAGCGATGCCGGAACGCCCCATGCCAATGCCGGGACCCCCGCCAACATCAACGACGGGAATCTCACGACCCGGGTCGACACGTGGTTCGGCGGCAACCCGGATCTCATGAGCTATGTCGGCATCGTGTGGCCCGCGACCCGGTACGACCTGATCGAATCCCTTACCGTCACCCTTGCGACGTTCGCGGACGGCGGCTGGTTCGGATCCAATGGCGTGACCCCGACCCCGGGCCAGCCGCTCGAGTCCGGCTACGATCTCGCGGAGCCCACCGTCCAGATCAGCACCGACGGAGGGCAGACATGGACCACGGTTTCGCACACGTCCGACTACTATGAGGTGCTCGATGGCCACCTCATCGGCGGCGGCGGCCAGCCGAATCCCACGTCGGCCACGATCACCTTCACGCTGGACGAGCCCGTGTCGGAGATCGATGGCATTCGCATCATCGGCACCAACGGCGGCCTCGCAGGCGCCGATAACAACGGCTTCCTCGGCGTCTTCGAGCTTCAGGTGGAGGCGGTCCCCGCCGCCGATACCGACAACGACGGCATGGCGGATGCGTGGGAGAACGCGTTCGGCCTGAACGTCGGGGAGAACGACGCGGACGACGACGCCGACGACGACGGGCTGACGAACCTCGAGGAGTTCCTGGCGCAGTCCGATCCCACCGACGCGGACACCGACGGCGACGGCATCGGCGACGCCGAGGAGGTGAAGGTCCACGGCACGAGCCCCATCCATGCCGACACCGACGGCGACGGGCTCGACGACGGCGAAGAAATCAATGAGCACCACACGGATCCCACGCGCGCGGACACCGACGGCGACGGCCTGAGCGATGGCGACGAGGTCAGCGTGCATCAGACCAACCCCCTGCGCCGTGACAGCGACGCCGACAGCTACTGGGACGGTGAAGAGGTCGCCCGGGGCACGGATCCCAACGACCCCGCCGATGTGCCCACCAACATCGCGCCGCTGGGAACCGGCATCATCGGGGTGAATGACGCCATCGACGGCGACGCGGGCGCACCCAGACCGCACGCGGGCGCGGCGTCGAACGTCAACGACGGGAACCTCGGAAGCCGCAGTGACACATGGTGGGGTGACGGCGACACGGACCAGGGACAGATCTACAGCTTCGTCGGCGTCACATGGCAGGAGCCGGTGCGCGCGCCGGTGCGCAGCGTGACCGTCCACTTCGCCACGTTCCTCGACGGCGGCTGGTTCGGCGTCGCGGAGTCGTCGCCCGGCCCGGGCGGCGTGCTGACGCCGGAGTATCTGGTCGAGCCGACCGTCCAGATCTCAACCGACTCCGGAGTCACCTGGGAAACCGTCGCTCACACCTCCGACTATCTCACCGTCGCGGACGGGCATGGCATCGGGGGCGGCGAGAATCCGAATCCCAGCACCTTTGTGGCCACGTTCATCCTGGAGGAGCCCGCTTCCGAGATCACGGGAATCCGGGTCATCGGCGAGAACGGCGGCATCGCGGGCGCAGACGGGAACGGCTTCCTCGGCGTCTTCGAGATCGAGGTCAATGTCGGCCTCGACGCCACCTCGGACACGGACGGCGATGGCATGCTCGATTCGTGGGAGATCGAGCACGGCCTCAATGTCGGCGAGAACGACGCCAGTGAGGACCCCGACGAGGACGGCCTCATGAACATCCAGGAGTACGCCTCGGGCACGGATCCGAACGAGGCGGACACCGACGGCGACGGGCTGAGCGACGGGGTCGAGGTGATGGATTACGGGACGAGCGCCGTGCTCGCCGACACCGACGGCGACGGTCTCACCGACGCCGAGGAGATCAACGAGACCGAGACCGATCCGCTTGTCGCGGACACCGACGGCGATGGTCTCACCGACGGCGAGGAGGTCAACGATCATGGCACGAATCCGAACGCCGTTGACACCGATGGCGACGGCTTCTCGGACCTCCTCGAGATCCGCCTCGGCAGCAACCCGGCCCTCGTCTCGGACCAGCCCGCCAACATTGCCTCGCTCGGCCTCGGCATCTCGGGCGTGAGCGACGACGAGACGGGCACCGGCACGCTCGTCTTCAACGCCGGCGTGCGCGAGAACATCAATGACGGGAACCTCGCGACACGCGTGGACACCTTCAGTTCCGCGGGTACGCTCAGCTTCGTCGGGATCCTCTTCGACGAACCGCCCGCCGACCCGATCGTCGCGCTCGAACTGAGCCACGCGATCTTCTTCGACGGCGGCTGGTTCGGCTTCAGCGGTGTCGGACCCGGCACGGGCGGACAGCTCAGCGCGGCCGAGCACCTGGTCGAACCGTCCGTGCAGGTCTCGACCGACGGCGGCGTCACATGGGAGACCGTGCCGCACACCTCGAATTACCTCGAGGCGCTCGACGGCCATGGTCTGCCCGACGTCGACTTCGGGCCTCCCACTCTCGTGACGGCGCGCTTCGACCTTGATGAGCCGCAGACGGGGATCAACGGAATCCGGATCATCGGACCCGAGGGCGGCACGGCCTCCGGCGGATTCATCGGCATCTTCGAGCTGGCGGTCCTGCGTGAGGGCACGTCCGGCGGCGGCGGCGACGGTCCCACCGTCGTCGTGGAGAGGTCCGACGCGGGGATCACGGTGACGTGGAACAGCGTGTCCGGCACCTCCTACCGGCTCGAGCGGTCCGCGGACCTCAAGACATGGGCGACGGCGCAGGACGACATCGACGCCGGCGCCGGATCCAGCACGTCGGTCACCGTCACCAATGAAGGCGAGGAAGCCGCGTTCTTCCGGATCGTGGTTCTTCCCTGATCCCGCCGGCGCGTGAGCATGCTCGCCCGGGATCCGCCGCGTGGCGGGTCCCGGGCGATTCGCTGCAAGGGGGTCGCTCCTCCCGGCGGATTGAGGGCTTCCCCGCGGCACGCCTGCGGGTTACCGTCGCCGCTCCCTGTCCCGATGCGTGATCGAGCCTTGAACCTATGCCGGATTGCGGCGCTTTCCGGCGCCTGCGTCGTCGCGACGTTCCCGCTGGGAGCCGAGGAGGATCCGTTCGCCGCGAACGTGCGGCCCACGGACCCTCTCACGGCGGAAGAGCAGCTTCAGACGTTCGACCTGCCCGAGGGCTTCGTCGTCCAGCTCGTCGCGAGCGAGCCCGACATCAACAAGCCCATGAACCTCGCCTTCGACGCGATCGGGCGTCTCTGGGTGACGACCAGCCGTGAATACCCCCGCCCGGCACCCCCCGACCGTCCGGGACGCGACCGCGTGGTGGTGTTCGAGGACTTCGGCCCGGACGGCAGGGCCCGCAAGGTCACGACGTTCGCGGACGGGCTCAACATTCCGATCGGGATATATCCATTCCGATCCCCGTCGTCCGCGGGTGGCGAGGCGATCACCTGGAAGGCGATCGTCTGGTCCATCCCCCACATCTGGCTGATGGAGGACGTGGACGGGGACGGGCGCGCGGACCGGCGTGAGCCGCTGTACGGACCGTTCGATCACACGCGGGACACGCATGGAAACCAGGCGAGCTTCCGCCGCGGCTTCGACGGCTGGCTCTACGCCACCCACGGCTACAACAACGACTCGCACGTCGCCGGCCGTGATGGTCACCGCGTGCACATGAACTCGGGCAACACCTACCGCATCCGCATGGACGGGGGGCGCATCGAGCACTTCACGTGGGGCCAGGTCAACCCGTTCGGCATGGACTGGGATCCCCAGGGCAACCTCTACACGAGCGACTGCCACAGTGAACCCATCTACATGCTCCAGCCGGGCGGATACTATCCCAGCTTCGGCAAACCCCATGACGGTCTCGGCTTCGCGCCCAGCATGATGGAGCAGATCCGCGGCTCCACCGCCATCGACGGCCTGTCCTTCTACGCCGATGATCTCTGGCCGCCGGAGTATCACGACAACATCTTCATCGGCGACGTCATGACCAGCCGCGTGTACCGCGACGCGGCCATCCCGCGCGGCTCGGGCCGCATCGCGCAGCCGCGCCCGGATCTCGTCGCGAGCCGGGACCCGTGGTTTCGTCCCGTGGACACCCGCCTTGGGCCCGACGGCGCCCTGTACATCGCCGACTTCTACAACCGGATCATCGGTCACTACGAGGTGCCCCTCGACCATCCCGGGCGCGACCGCGAGCGCGGGCGCATCTGGCGGGTTTTCCCCGGGCAGGCCCGGCTTCGCCCTCCCGCGATCGCCCAGGATCTCCCGGGCCTCGTGGAGGAGCTCGCCTCGCCGAACCTCCCGCGGCGCCTGCTCGCCATGAACGATCTCGCGGATCGTTTCGGATCCCGGGCTGCGGGTGCGGTGCGGCGTGCCCTCGAGTCCCCGAGGAATCCGGAGCAGCGGGTCCACCTGCTGTGGCTGCTCGAACGCATGGGCGAGCTGTCCGGCGCGGAGCTTCTCTCCGCGGGTGCCGCCGACGAATCGATCGTCCGCATCCATGCTCTGCGCATGGTCACGGAACGGGCCCGGCGCCTCGCCGTCACGAGCCGGAGCGGTGAGGCCCCCGACCTCGGGGCGGAGGTGCGCGCGTTGGCCGTCCGCGCGCTTCGCGATCCCGATCCGCAGGTTCGCCGCTGCGCGACGGAGGCCCTGGGGGCGCTTCCGGCGCTGTCGGACATGCCGCCCCTGCTGGCATTGCGGCACGCGGTGCCGCAAGACGACCGGCACCTCCTGTATGCGGTGCGCCAGTCCCTCCGCAATCACCTGCAGCGGGACGAGATCCTCCATGCCGTGCTGGAGAGGCGATGGAATCCGCGGGACCTCGCAGTGCTGCTCGACGTGGTGCCCGCGGTCTCCTCCGAGCTGGCGGCGCGATTCCTCATGACGCACCTCGACGCGTACGCGACGGACCGGGAGCGCCTGGGGCAGGCGCTGCTGCACATCGCGCGGCACGGCGGCCTCCCCGAGATCGGCCGGCTCGCGGAACTCGCGCTCGAGCGCGCGGGAGACGACGTCGATTTCCAGTTGTCGCTCTTCAACGCGGTCCGGCAGGGACTCGGCGCCCGCGGGGTCGAGCCGACCCCCAAAGTCAGGGCGTGGGGCGCCCAGCTCGCGGAGCGCCTGCTCGCCTCCGCCCGCGCCTCGAATGCGTGGGCATGGGAACCGATCGAGGGGACGCCGGCCGGCGCGAACCCGTGGGATTTCCAGGAGCGTCCGTGCGCGGATGGCCGGCCTGCCATCCTGCTCTCCAGCCATCCGCGCGGGGAGCGGCTCACGGGCGTGCTGCGATCGCCCGAGTTTCGGGCGCCCGCGGAACTGTCGTTCCACCTCGCCGGACATGACGGGGTGCCGGGCCGGCCCGCACAGGGCCTCAACTTCACCCGCCTTGTGGATGCGGAAACGGGGGAGGTCCTGGCGACCGCACCGGTGCCGCGCAGCGACACGGCGGTGGAGGTGCGGTGGGATCTCGCCTCGCACAAGGGGCGTGCGGTTCGGTTTGAGGCGGTGGATGGAGATTACGGATCGGCGTTCGCGTGGCTCGCCGTCGGGCGGTTCGGCCCCGGGGCGCCGGAGTGGCCGGATGTCGCACCCGCCGCGGCGGTCTCCCGGCAGGTGGCCGCCGCGGCGATTGCGGAGTCGCTCGGGCTGGAGAACGTCCGGGACGCGCTGCGCGCGATCGCGCGCGATCGCGGCGCGGACCCCGCCGCGCGCGCGGCGGCGGCGCGTGCCGTCGATCCGGACCCGGAGACGCGCGCGGTGGCGGAGATCGTCTCGGACGCGGCGCAGCCGTTCGCATGGCGCGTGCTCCTTGCCGATGCAAGGTTCGCGGAGCGCGGCGCGGATTTCACGGAGCGCGTGTGGAAGGACGCGCCGTACCGATTCCAGGTGCGGTATGCGGGCGTCGCGGCGTCCAGCGCCGAGCGCACGCGTGAGCTGGTGCGGGACATGGCGGAAGGCCGGGTCCCGGCGGGCCTGCTGTACGATGCGCGCCTCCGCGAGAGCCTTCGCAGGGCGGCGGATCCGGAGGCGAGAAGGCAGATTGCGGAGCTGGTGGATGCGTTGCCGGACGAGGACGAGGCCCTTGGCCGCGCGATCGAGGAGAGGCGGGAGGCGTTCGCCCGCGCCGCGGCGGATCCTGCGCGCGGCCGCGAGGTCTTCGCGGCGGCGTGCGCGTCGTGCCACCGCATCGGCACCGAGGGCGGCCTCGTCGGGCCGCAGCTCACCGGCATCGGGACCCGGGGCGTCGAGCGCCTCTGCGAGGACATTCTGGCTCCCAACCGGAATGTGGATCGCGCGTTCTGGACCACGGTGCTCAATCTGAAGGACGGCGAGACGGTCACGGGCCTGTTCCGGCGCGAGGAGGGAGATCTTCTCGTGCTCGCGAACGCGGCTGGTCTCGAGTTCACGGTTCCCAGGGGAGAGGTTGCGTCCCGTGAGGAATCCCGGGTTTCGCTGATGCCCGCCAACTACGGCGAGGCGCTTCCGCCCGAGGATTTCAATCACCTGCTTGCCTTTCTGATGGAGCAGCAGGGCGCCGTTTCCGCGGACACGCGCGCCGACGCAAGCCGTTGATCCTGCGTTTCCTGCGGCCGCGGACACGCCTGTGCGGCAGAACGCCGCGTGCGCGCGTCCGCCTTCTGGCCTAGGCTCCCCAAAAATTGCGATGAAGTACCAACCAATCCATGGCCCCGCCCGGCAGAAGCCGCAGGCGGCTTTCACGCTGATTGAACTCCTTGTCGTGATCGCGATCATCGCGATTCTCGCGAGCATGCTCCTGCCCGCGCTCGGCAAGGCGAAGGAGCAGGGGCACCGGACCGTCTGCACGAACAATCAGAAGCAACTGATGCTGGCGAGCCATCTGTACACCAACGACAACGATGAGTGGCTCGCCCACA
Organism: uncultured Verrucomicrobiota bacterium; assembly: GCA_964389135.1. Taxonomy (GTDB): domain Bacteria; phylum Verrucomicrobiota; class Verrucomicrobiia; order Limisphaerales; family CAIMTB01; genus CAIMTB01. The sequence goes on from CAYMDA010000002.1 coordinate 156,857, forward strand.
ACAACTGGGATTTCCAGCCGTACCCGGGCTGGCTGTGCACGCCACCCTTCACGAAGCCGGAAACCAACATTCAGACCGGGTTGTTCTGGACATACCTCACGGCCTACAAGGTGTACCGCTGCCCCCTTGACCGCACAAACACGGTCCTGTTCCGCCAGCGCGGTCAGAAGTACTCCAGCTACATCATGAACGGGTCCATCACGTCGTACGAGGTCCGGCGACAGACCTATCGCATCAGCCAGTTCAAGCCCGACGCGATCATCATGTGGCAGGCGTTCGAGGGGAACCCGGCCGATTACAACGACGGATCCAGCTCGCCCAATGAGGGCATCACGAGGCTGCACAACGTGGGCACGACGGTCGGAGTGATCGACAGCCATGTCGAATACATCAAGGTCGCCGAGTTCAACCGCGAGGCGACGCTCCGGCCCGGGCGACTCTGGAACGTGCCTGACAGTCCGACCGGCGAATGAAACCTCGCGAGCTCACCTTCCTGCCACGATGAAACCCCTCTCTTCGATCGCCACCGCGCTTCTCGGCGCGGCCCTGATTGCCGCCGGAGGATGCGGCGGTGACGGCGGCACGGCCAGGCTTGACCCGGACGCGCTCGAATCGGTGTTCCAGGATGCGCCGGCGGAAGCGGCGCCGGTCGAGGCCGCGGAACAGAGCACGACGGACACGATCCGAATGGGCGAGATCGCCGCAAGCGAGGTTCCCGTGAAGCAGCTCGCCACGCAGGCCGCCGAGGCGATCCGCAGGGACGACGTGGCGGAGGCGATGGTGCTGCTGGAGAACCTGCGCCGCGCCCGCACGCTCTCCCCCCAGCAGCTCACGGCCGTTCAGGATCAGATGGCGGCCTTCCAGACCGAAATCGCCCGCCGCGCCGAGGCAGGCGACGTGAAGGCGCAGCAGGCCATGGAACTGATGCGCCAGAAGACGCGCTGGTAAGCTGACGCACCGCTCTTTCGGGCCGCCCCCCCTGCGCGCATGAGGCGGTGTCCGGGGGGGCGGCCCGTCCGCCGCCCGCCCGGGAATGCCCGGTGGAAGGCGGCGGAAGCCCACGGTCCGCTTTCCATGCCGGGCGGACTGTGCTAGCTGTCGCGCTGTTGATGACCGCCAACTCTGTCGAACTGCGCAATCGGATCGCCGAACTCCGAAGGCAGCGGCGGTGGCTGCCCAGCGTGGCCGCGCTGGGTTCGACCTTCACCATCCTTGCCGCGGCCTTCTGGGCGATCAGCGCGCACCTGTCCTGGTGGACGGGCGTGGCCGCCTTCGTGGTGATCGGTTTCATGCAGTACCGGCTGGTGCTGGCGTCGCATGAGGCCACCCACAAGACGCTCCTGCACCCCGTGTGGCTCAACGAGTCGGTCGGACTCTTCTGCGCCTCGCTCGTGGGGGTGTCGCTGTTCAACTATCGCCGCGCCCACCTTGAGCATCACAAGTCACCGCAGAGCATCCAGGACGACATCGACGGGTACATCTATCGGCCGCTGATCCGCGCGCGCCCGGGATGGCCGCGCCTCGTGCTGCTGTTCACGGGCAACTACGTGGACATCGCAATCAAGCTGCGCCGGAAGTTCATGGGCGACGGCGACCTCGAGGGCACGCACGCGCTGGCGGGATCGCAACCGCCGCGGCCCGCGGACCTTGTGAAGCAGATGGCACCGCTCGCGGTGACGCAGCTCTGTCTGGTCGCACTGTTCTGGTGGCGGATCGCATGGTGGGCGTACCCGGTCTTCTGGCTTCTGCCGATCTTCACGATCGCGCTGCAGCTCGATCGCATCCGCACCTTCCTCGAGCACGGGTACAACTACTTCTTTCCCGGACCGCCCGTGCCGGATCTCGCGGTGGCGCCGCAGAGCACGATCGACGTGGAGACGAACTTCCTCGAGCGCTACCTGTTCGCGCCGTTCGGCTTCAGTGATCACCAGGCGCACCACGCGCAGCTCACGGTGCCGTTCTACAATCTCCCGAGGCTGCGCGCGCTCCTCGAGGAGTACCAGCCCGGGTACGTGCGCCGGATTCGTGCGTCGTACCTGACGATCCTGTGGCGGATGATCCGGGCGCCCTCCGCGGACGTGGCGGACGCCTCCGACGCGCGGGACGTGCCGGGTGCCTCGGAGGCCGAACGCGCCGGCGTCCTCGGCGGACGGCCGGACGCGGTGGCCGGCTGAGATCGCGGCGTGCCGCGACGCGACGCCGCGAGAGGCTTGCCTCAGGCGAACAGTTCGGTCACGGCGGACGCCTTCACAAGTTCGCGCGGCTGGTTCAGGTGGTTGTACACCAGCGTTTCCGGGGCGATGCCGAACGCGTGATAGATGGTGGCGAGCAGTTCCGTGGGGTGAACCGGGGATTCGAGCGGGCTGGACGCCGTCTTGTCGGACCTGCCGTGCACGTACCCGGCCTTGATCCCGGCGCCGCCGATCACCGCGGTGTAACAGTAGGGCCAGTGATCGCGGCCGTCGGGGCTGTTGCTGTTGCCCGACGTGCTCACGCCCTTCTCGGGGCTGCGGCCGAACTCGCCGACGGCCACGACGAGGGTCTCCGAGAGCAACCCTCGTTCCGAGAGGTCCCTGAACAACGCGCTGAGGCCCTGGTCGAGCATCGGGGCGGCCTGGTTCTTCATCCGCTCATACAGTCCGACGTGCACGTCCCATGAGTGGTTGTCGGAGTTGGCGATCTTGGGCCAGATGACCTCGACGACACGAGTGCCCGCCTCGATGAGCCTGCGCGCCAGAAGACAGCTCTGGCCGAACGTGTTGCGGCCGTAGCGGTCGCGCAGCGAATCGGGTTCGCGGGACAGGTCGAATGCCTCGCGCGCCTTGCCCGAGACGATGAGACTGAGGGCGCGCTGATAGTACTCGTCGAGGTCGTGCTGCTCGACGGCCTTCTCGATCTCGGGCATCGCCGCGGTGAGCGTGTCGCGAAGACGCGCGCGGCGCTCCAGGCGGTAGGCGAACACCTCCTGCGGCAGCTTGAGATCCTCGGTCCGGATGCGGTCCATCTTGGACATGTCCATGTCATCGCCCTCCGGGTAGAGGTAGTAGGGATCGAAGGCGCGCCCGAGAAAGCCGGCCGTCCCGCCCTTGCCGACGACATTGGATTCCTGGAGGGGCCGCGGAAGCATCACGAAGGGAAGCATCGGCTCGGTCACCGGCTTGAGCCGCACGATGTTGGAGCCGAAGTTCGGGAAGTCCCTGGCATTGGGCGGCTCGAGCTGCCCCGACGGCGACACCTTGTCGGTCGTGTAGCCGGTCATGATCTGGTAGATGGCGGCCGTGTGATTGAAGAGGCCGTTCGGTGTGTAGCTCATCGACCGGATCATCGTGAACTGGTCGTTCACCTCGGCGAGGCGGGGCAGCAGCTCGGTGAAGTGAACGCCGGGGATTCGCGTGGGGATCGTGCTGAAGGGGCTGCGGATCTTGTCGGGAACGTTCTCCTTGGGATCCCACAGGTCGATGTGACTGGGGCCGCCTTGCAGGTACACCATGATGACGCTCTTCGCGCGGCCCCAGCCCGGGCCGCCGCCCGGGGGCCGGGCGGACGCGCGGGCGTTCAGGTTGAGCAGCTGGCCGAGCGAGAGTCCGAGCAGCGACGAGCCGCCGATGCGCAGCAGGTCGCGGCGGGTCATTCGCATTTCGGCGTCGCAGAGGTCGGAGCAGGTGCCGCCGGGGATTCGGATCATGGCTGGAGCGGGGTGAGGGTGGCTTCAGTGGTTGAAGAGGAAGGCGGGCGTGTTGATCAGCGCCCATGCGAGGTCCTGGGCTGCCGTGAGGCGCCGGGACTCGAGCTGGCGCGCGCTGAGTTCGAGGTCCTCGCGCAACTGGAGCAGCGCCGGATCGACCGGAACCGGCCGGCTGGCGCGCTCGAGGTTGCGTTCGAGCTCCCGGAGCCGCGGGTCCTCCGGGAGCGGGCGTTGCGCCAGCTCGAGCTCGAAACCACGGCGCAGCGCCTCGGGATCCCCGGACCGGATGTGGGACAGCAGGCGTTCCACGTGCGCCTCCGTCCGCTTGCGCGGGGGCAGGTCGAGGATCTCGGCGACGGCGGCCGGCAGCCCCGGTTCGGTGGGCGCCGAGTTCGTCGTGATCCACAGTCGGAATCTCCCGATCTCGTGGGGCGCCTCGTAGGCGTGAACGAGGCTGAACCGGAGGACGGTTCCGTTCGTGTCGCCGACGGGATTCTCGAAGGCGAAGGCGGCCCAGTGCGGGCGCGCGGCGGCGTCGCCGCCGATGCTCCAGCCCTCGCGGCGTCCCTGCTCGATGATGCCGTCGAACGTGTGGCGGAGGTCCATTCCGGGTGCGGTGACGTCCGCCGCGGCGTCGGTGAGTTTCACGCGGGTGAACGTCTCGGCATTCGTGAGCGACGCCGACTCCACGATGAACTCCGAGAGGAGGAAATCACCCTCCCTGTGTCCCGGTCCGAAACCCGGGAGGCTCGCATCGGGAAGGACCTCGAGACGAACGCCCGTGATTCCGGAGAGCGCGGTCTCTGCCGTGACGACGTACCGCGGCAGCTCGCCGCCGCTGGCCGTCGAGCGTATGGAACCGTCGGGTCGCTTCTCGAGGGACGCGGAGCCGCTCACGCGCAGGTCCTTCGGTTCGAGGGGAATCCACCGCGGGCCGGGCCCGGCGTCCCCGGAACGCGCGAGTTCGGCGGCGCGGGAGCGCAGGGCAGGCTCGAGCTCCGCCACGGCGGCCTCGGCGAGGGCGATCCTTTCAAGGCGTTCGCGCTGGGCTGCGGCCACGGCCGGGGCCCGCTCGAGAAGGTGCGCGGCGAGCTCCCGCTCGGCGCGGGTGATTTCGTCGAGGCGCCTGCGTTCGAGCCCGGGCCGGCGCGCGGCCCATTCCGCCTCGGCGGCCCCGACGGCCTTCTCGAGGCGCGCGTGCTCGTCCTCGAGGGAACGCATGAACTGGCTGAAGGCATCCACCTCCGAGGCCCGGGGCGGCCGATTCAGGATGCGCAGGTAAAGGGCCTCCGTGATCTCGCGGGGGTCCGTTACGGAATCCGCGATGCGGACGAGGGCGTTCTCGGGGTCCTGGATCGCCTGGGCGACGGCGGGGCCGCTCAGGAGGGACATGACGGAGCTCAGCTTGATGTCGTTGCTGCGCTCGCATTCGCAGGCGCTCTCCCGCGGGGGCCGCCCGAGCGTGGCGAGGAACCCGCCGGGCAGGTCCACCGCGGAATCGATGAGCTGCGCGGCGCGGATGCCCTCGGCGCCGTCGGGGAATCGCGGCGTTGCGCCGGTGACCCGGTACACGGAATCGAGGAGCACCTCCGCCGGGAGGCGCCGCGCCAACGCGTGGGAGTAGTTGACGGTGTCATCCTCGTTCCATTGGTGGGTCTCGATGGACAGCTGGTAGGTGCGGGACTGGCAGATCTGGCGGAGAATGTGGCGCGTGTTGAATCCGCTCTCGATGAATTCGCGGGTGAGGTGTTCGAGCAGCTCGGGGTTGCTGGGGGGATTGCCGGCGCGAATGTCATCGAGCGGCTCGATCAGGCCGACGCCCATCAGGTAGCCCCAGAGGCGGTTCACGTAGGAGAGCGCGAAGTAGGGATTGTCCGGGGCGGTGATCCATTCGGCAAGACGCCCGCGGCGGGTCGCGTTCGGGTCCGGTTCGGCCGGTCCCGCGGGGAAGGGGAACGCGGGCTCGACCGGTTGTCCCGTGCGATCGTGGATGACGCTGCCCTCGCCGGCGTCGCTCACGATCTCGAAGAGGGGGCGGGCGCCCTCGACGGCGCTGCCACCCACGCGGCGATTGCCGCTCGCCTCATCGCGGGAGAACTTCACCTGCGCGAAGAACTGGGCGAGTTCGTAGTACTGGTCCTGGGTCCAGCGCTCGAACGGGTGGTCGTGGCACTTGTTGCAGTTGAACCGGGTCGCGAGGAAGAGGTGGGTGGTGTTCTCCATCGCCTCGGTGGGTTCGCGAAGGATCTTCCAGTACGAGGCGGCGGGATTCTCGCGGTTCGATCCGGAGGCGCTGAGGAGCTGGCGCACCATGCGGTCGTAGGGCACGTCGTCCTGGATCTGGCGGCGGATCCAGTCGCGAAAGATACGGGCGCCCTCGACGCCGAGGAACTTGCGGTTCACCTGGAGAAGATCGGCCCACTTGTTCGCCCAGTGATCGACGTAGGCATCGCTGTGGAGGAGGCGTTCGATGAGGGCGTCGCGCTTGCTGCGCCGGTCGCGCGGGTTGGCGAGGAAATCGCGGACCTCGTCGGGGGAGGGGGGCAGGCCCGTGAGGTCGAGGTACACGCGGCGGACGAACTCGGCGTCGCTGCAGAGGTCGCTCGGGAGGAGCTTCATGCGGCGCCACTTGGCGGCGACGAGTTCATCGATGCGGTTGTGAATCGGCGGGTCGGCCCAGACGAAGCCGGTCCGGTCGCCCATCACGGTCACGGTCGTGGCGGCGTAGCTTCCCTCGAACCGGGCGAGCAGGGGCGCCTCGCCGCGGCGGAGGGTTGAGACCAGGCCGGTGGAATCGACCTGCGCGACCTCGGAGTTGCCGCTCTCGATGAACGCCTCGGCGGTGACGTCGCGCCTCTCGCCGTCCGCGTAGGTCGCCACCACGCGCATCTGCTGGCGCGCGCCGATGGCCTGCACGACCGGGTTCTCGGGAAGGATCTCGATCCGCGTGACGCGCGGTGTGTCGAGGCTGAGGCGTGCGCCGTTCGCGATCCACTGCCGGAGGATGGCGTACTCGCGCGAGTCGGGAGTCGTGCGTTGTCCGCCCTCGTGCGGAACGGTGGCGGTGGCCTTGAGCAGGACGAGGCTCTCGTCGGGTGAAGCGAAGTTCACCCTGCGGGCGGCCAGATCGTCCGTGATCGAGCGCACGTCGAAGACCGGGTCGTAACCGCGGAGGGAGAGCTTGAAGCCGTTCTTGCCCTCGCGGGCGCCGTGGCACGTGCCGGCACTGCAGCCGAGCTTGGCGAGGACCGGGTTGACGTCGTGGATGAAGTCGGCCTCGAACAGGGCGGAAGGCAGGTCGATCTCGACGGGAACCTCCGCCAGCAGCTCCCCGAGGTGCAGGCGGAGCGTGCGCCGATCCGGGATCGCCTGGGAGGGGCTTGCCGCGGGATCAGGGTCGACGCTGAGCAGACCGCCCGGCGTGGCCCGGAGGCGGTATCCCGTCGTCTCGGGCAGCTCGTACCGAGCGATGCGGGTGACATCGACGCTGTCCCCGGAGGCGAGTGTCGCCGTGACGACAAGCTGGACCTGGTCATTGCGGCTCGTGAAACGGATTGTCGCGGGCGAAACCGTCAGGCCCGTGACGCGCGTGCCCGGGGGCAGCGACTCGAACGCCTTCCTCTCGTCCGCGATGGGCGCGCGCCGCGCGATGACAATCGGCTGGGCCGGAGGCTCGTCCTCGAGGGGGGCCGCCGCGAACACGCTCCGTAATTCCCCGGTCTCGGCGTTCAGGAGCAGCACGACGCCGCGGCTGGTGCCGGCCGCGATGGTCCGTCCGTCCGGGCTGAACGCCACGGAGTAAACGGCGGCCGTGGGCGACTCGAACTTGTGGAGGAGCCGGACGTCCGCGGTGACGAAGGCCTCGATGGCCTCGCGTTCCTCCCGGGTGTACTCGCCGCTCGTCTTCCGGTAGGCGTTGAGGACGGTTTCCGGGATCGTGGGATCGAACTCGGCGGCGTAGATCTGGATCGTGCCGCGATCGTCGAGCCCCGCGGCGGCGGCGATGCGCCCTCCATCCGGGCTGTAATCGACCCCGAAGATGCGGCCCTCGATCTCCGGAAAGCGGCGGAGAAGATTGGCATTGTCCCCGATCTTGCGCGCCACCTGGCGGAAGATCCGGTAGATTTGCGGCTGGCCGTCGGCCCCGCCCACGAGGATCTCATCGCGGACCGGGTGGCGGGCGACGGACTGGAGCCCCCCCCGCAGGGCTCCCGGGGTGATCGACGTGATGTTGTCGATGAAGCGCTGCGTGGGCACCTCGGTCAGCTTGGCCGTCATGTCGCGGCCGACGGAGATCACGTGCGAGCCGTCCGCGGAGAAGACCGTGTCGAGCACCCAGTCCTCGTGAGCCATCTGCTGCAGGACCTGGCGGCCGGAGGCGGCCTCGATGGCGCGGACCGTCTTGTCGGAGCAGCCGAATGACACGATGCGTCCGTCGGGCGACCAGTGGACGCCGTACACCGTGTCGTGACCCACGGTGACGGAGGTTCGGAGCTCGCGACGCTCCACGTCCCAGACCTGGATCTCGCCCATGCGCGCCGGGAGACCGCCGGCGACGGCGAGCCATCGGCCATCGGGGGAGAAGCGCACCGACTGAATGCGCTCGGCGAGGCCGATCAGCCGGGCGGCGATGCCCGAGCCGTCGGCGTGATGGAGGAGCACCTCATGAAAACCGGCCACGGCAATCCAGCGGCCGTCGGGAGAGTAATCGAGCGAGGTGATCACCGGCGGGCTGGAGTATCGCGGCGGGTTGGCGGGGTCGAAGGCGCGGATGCGCGAGGGCGGCGTGTCGTCGCGGGCCCCCTCCGCGATCCAGCGGCGGATCAGGTCGATCTCGGCCTCGCCCAGGGGCTCCTCGTTGCGGGGCATTTCCGCCTTCCCGTCGACCGGAGTGATCTGCGCGACCAGATGGCTGCCGTCCGGATTTCCCGGAAGCACGGGTGGTTCGCCGCTGTCGCCGGCGGTGAGGAGCCGGCTGAACTCGGTGACCACGTAGCCGCCCTTGTCCTTGGCGGGCTGATGGCATCCGGCGCAGCGCGCCTGGAGCAGCGGCCGGATCTGGCGGTGAAAGCTGACCGCTTCGGGTGTGCCGGTCGATTCGGCGCCAGACAGCGGGAGGTGGGAGAAGACGAATGTGGCCGCGAGCGCAAGGGCCAGCCGGGACGAAGCGCGCTTCATGATGGGTGGCGATGGCGACCGGCAAGGTCGAAATGGCACGGGAGATGCGTGACACTAACCGGCGCCATGAGCCGACCGCAAGCGCGGCATGGGATGAAATGCCGCGCGGACGATCGGGCTGCGGGAGGGCGCATCACGTTGGCATGGCGCAATCGATCCCGGGCGATTACGGTCTCGCGCCCCGATGGCAGATGGTTCGTCCCATACGCAGGTGCGGCAGGCGCAGTGTCTTGTCTGCGGCGGCGCCGAGGCCCGCGTCCGAGTCGTGGCGCCGGACTTCGAGTACGCCTGCCGCGAGGGCGAGTGGACCCTCGTGGAGTGTGTGCGGTGCGGGCACGTGTTCATCGACCCGATGCCGTCGGTGCAGGAGGTGCCCGCCCTCTATCCGCCCGGGTACTACACCGTCAATCCGGACTCGCCCATCCACATGGAAGGTCCCGTCGTCGAGGCCAAGATGGTGAAGGACGCCGAGAACCTGCGCAGACAGCTTGGGGGCCGGCGGGTTCGATCGATCGTGGACATCGGCGGCGGAAATCTGACGCGCCTTGCGCGGTTCCGGGAGGTGTTCAGTCGCGGGCAGTCCTCGCCGGTGGAGGCGATCTGCCTCGATCTGCAGTTCGAGGCCGCCGCCGTCGCACGCGCGGCGGAGTCCGGGATCCGCTGCGTCGTGGGCAACGTGGAGAACGATCTCGGGGCGCTGCGGGATGGCGGACACGACCTGGTGATCATGCGTCAGTTGATCGAGCACCTCCGTGATCCGCGGGCGGCCCTTCACGAGGTGAGGCGGAAGCTTTCCCCGGACGGCGTGCTCGTCGTGGAGACCCCCAACCGCGGCGGCTGGGATTACCGTCTTTTCGGAAGGCGCTACTGGGGCGGCTACCATGTGCCCCGGCACTTTCACCTGTTCGACCTCGAGTCCCTCGCGCGCCTGCTGCGCGAGACCGGCTACGTGGTCGAACGACAGGTGTGCACGCCGTCGATCGCGTTCTGGGTGATCAGTTTCCGGAACGCGCTCGGACTGAACTCCCTGCGGCGCGGGTCATCCCGGTGGGAGTTTCTGACGCTGAAGAGCCTGCCCGTGGCGGGCACGTTCTACGTGCTGGACCTTCTCTGGACCATGCTCGGCGGACGCACGTCGAACCAGGTCGCCCTCGCGCGGCCCGAAGGCGGGCGCGAATGAACGCGCCGTGGCGGCGGGCGACGGCGACGGCCGCGGCGCGGGGCGGGTGCGCCCGCTCAGAGGCCCGTCGGGAAATCGAGAAACTCCCATGGCAGGCGGAAGCGCCGGGAAAGGTGCTCGGCGAGCGCCTTCACCCCGAAGGTTTCCGTGGCATAGTGACCGCCGTAGAGGACGTTGATGCCGAGTTCCTCGGCCACGACGGCGGACCAGTGCGGGCCCTCGCCCGTGATGAAGGTGTCGATGCCCGCCGCCGCGGCCTCGCGCAGTTCGGCGCCCGCTCCGCCGGTCACGATCCCGACGTGATGACAGACTTCCGGCCCCGAAGGGAGCACGACGGGGGCGGCGCCCGTGGCGGCCTGCAGACGGCGCGCGAGTTCGTCACGCGGGATTCTCCGGGTGGCCCGGCGGCCGATCATCCGGCCCCTGGCCTCGAAGAAGGGCGAGGTGCGGGAGAAGCCGAGGGCCCGCGCGAGCAACGCGGAGTTTCCGATCTCGGGGTGCGCATCGAGGGGCAGGTGCGAGCTGTACACCGCGAGATCGTGGCCGAGGAGCACCCGGAGGAGTTCCATGCGGCGGCCGGTCCACGGCTGCTGAGGCGACCAGAAGAGGCCGTGGTGCACGAGCAGGAGGTCCGCGCCCGCGTCGATGGCCGCGCGGACGGTGGCGTGCCGCGCATCGACCGCGGCGGCGATGCGTGTGATCCTGCCGGAATTCTCGACCTGGAGCCCGTTCACGGCTCCGTCCCAGTCCCGGAATTCGTGCGTGCGAAGGATCGAGTTGCAGTGATCGACAATTTGTTGGAGCAGTGGCATGGGCGCGAGACGATCGCAGTCAGGTGTGACGCCGCGCGGATGGGCGCCGTGAGAATTCACGGGGCGCGCATTGCATCCACGGTCAGCGCCCGTATAGTCGCGCGCGCGTTTCACGTGTCGAATCGAGATTCGAAATGAGCGACACTTCGTCGTCTGGAGCTCCCTCCTGGAGCATCGAGGCCGCCCGTTCCCTGTACAACATCGACCGATGGGGAGCCGGCTACTTTGATATCAACGCGGAAGGTCATGTCGTCGCGCGTCCCTTGCAGGAGCGCGGCGCGGCGGTGGACATGACCGTGATCATCGAGGAGGCGCGCGGGCGAGGGTTGAAATTCCCGCTCCTGGTGCGGTTCCAGGACATACTCCGCCACCGGGTCCAGGCGATCAACGAGGCGTTTCGCACGGCGATCAACGAGTTCGGCTACCAGGGCAGGTACCGAGGCGTTTTTCCCATCAAGGTCAACCAGCTGCGGGAGGTCGTGGAGGAGATCCTCGATGCGGGAAGGCCGTATTCCTTCGGTCTCGAGGTGGGCAGCAAGCCGGAGATGTTCGCCGCGCTCGCGCTCCAGGCGCAGGCGGGCAGCCTGATCGTGTGCAACGGGTACAAGGACACCGCCTACATCCGCATGGCGCTCCTCGGCATCAAGCTGGGCAAGAAGGTGATCCTCGTCATCGAGAAGCTGGAGGAACTGCGCCAGATCATCGCGATCTCCAGGCAGATGGGAGTCGAACCGCAGATCGGCGTGCGGGTGCGGCTGCTCGCGAAAGGCGCCGGAAAATGGGCCGAAAGCGGCGGTGAGAACGCCAAGTTCGGTCTCAGCACGGTGGAACTCCTCGCCGCATGCGAGTGCCTGCGGAGCGAGGGGCTCTCCCACTGCTTCCGGCTCGTGCACTTCCACATCGGGTCGCAGGTGCCGGACATCCTGACGGTCAAAAAGGCGGTGCAGGAGGCGGCGCGGTATTACGCCAAGCTCCACAAGATGGGTTTCTCGCCCGAGTTCCTCGACGTCGGCGGCGGCCTCGGCGTTGACTACGATGGAAGTCATTCGGCGTCCGACAGTTCCACGAACTATTCGCTCCAGGAATACGCGAACGACGTCGTGTACTACATCGCCGACGTTTGCAACGCGGAGAAGGTCCCGCACCCGGACATCGTGAGCGAGAGCGGACGCGCGATCGTGGCGCACCACAGCGTGCTGATCGTCGAGGTGTTCGGGTCGATCCACAAGACGGGCCTGGCGGAGACGCTCACCTACGGCGACCAGGAGCACGCCCTCGTGAAGGAGCTGCTCGACATGCGGAAGAACCTCCACAAGCTCAACAAGCTGGAGGCGTTCCACGATGCCGCGGAACGCCGGGAGGACGCCCACAACATGTTCGTGCTGGGCCTGATGGATCTGCAGGACAAGGCGAAGATCGAGGCGTTGTACTGGCAGATCAGCCAGGCGGTCGTCGCGAGCTTCAAGGGGCAGGCGTATGTCCCGGAGGAGATCCGCCGCCTCGAGGACAGCCTGGGCGACCAGTACCTGTGCAATTTCTCCGTGTTCCAGTCGCTGCTGGACCACTGGGCGCTCGGGCAGCTCTTTCCGATCATGCCGCTGGACCGCCTCGACGAACTGCCGTCGCGGGAGACGACGCTCGTGGACATCACGTGCGACTCGGACGGGCAGATCAACAAGTTCATCGACCTGCGCGACGTCCGCGACACGCTGCCCGTGCACGAGCTTCGGCAGAACGGTCATGGCGCGGAGCCGTACTATCTCGGCTTCTTCCTGATGGGCGCCTACCAGGACATCATGGGCGACCTGCACAACCTCTTCGGGCGGGTCAACGAGCTCCACGTCTTCCTGGAGCCCGATGAGCCTGCGGGCTACTACGTCGAGGAGATCATCGAGGGCGGAACCGTGATGCAGGCCCTCACCTCCGTGCAGTATGACGAGCACGAACTCAAGAGGCAGATGAAGGCGCAGATGGACGCGGCGATCAAATCGGACCGCCTCAAGCCGAGCGAGGCGATGCGGCTGCTCGACGACTACGAGCGGGGCCTGAAGGAATACACCTACCTGTCCTCTTGACGTCGCGATACACCACCGAGGCCTCCCCGGGTGCGACATTGTCCGCGGGCGAGGCCTGCGTTCCTCCGGCGCAGGGCCGGGGCGGCGCAGAGACGGGGGCGCTCATCTCCGCGATGCGCGGGCTCACCGCGGTGTTCTGGGGCCTGCCGCTGGCGCTGCTCGCGTTCGCGAGGCATTTCGTGGTGCTCTGGCCGACGGTTTACGATCTCCTGCTGCCGATCGTGGCGTCGGGCCTGCTGCTGTTCGGCGTGAGTTCCATGGGCCGGATGCATCCGCGGGAGCGGATCTGGCAGCGGTCGGTGTTCACGGCTCAGCTGCTGGCGCTGGTGCTGACGGGGCTGTCGCCCTTCCTCTTCCTCTGGAGCAGGGCTCCATCGGTGCCGTTCTACGCGCGGGCGGTGCTGATGATCGTGGGGGTGGCGTTCGCGCTGATGATCGCGCTCACGCGCATGCTCGCGCGGCTGTCCGCCCTGCTTCCGGACGACACGGCGCGCGCGGACGCGCGCCTGTTCCATCTCGTGTCGAGCTACGTGGTGCTGCTCCTGGCCGGGATCGGGGTGTGGGTGTACCTCCGGGTGGCGCCGATCTCGCTGAACAATCTGCTCGCACTGCCGCGCCAGCCGTTCGGCTTCGCGCGGCAGGCGTTTCTGCTGCTGCTGGCGCTGGTGCCGGTGGCCATGGCGATGTCGGTCTCCTGGAAGCTGAAGGAGGTGGCGATGGCCGTGGTTGTCGGATCGCGCCGATCAGGGTAGGTTACGCCCCAGCATGCGGTGCGGGGGTCTCCAACCGGACTCCCGAACCAGGCCCTAGTGGGTCTGGCAGCCGTACCGGATGAACAACGCGAGGAACCCGATGATGGCGAGGATAAGCAGCCAGACGCCGTACCCGTGCGCCGCGAGCGCCAGCGCAAGCCCAAGGACGAATGCGATCGCCAGAATCACGAGCGATGCCCAGACAAAGTTCATGCCCGTCATCGTACCCGTTAGCGCGTCCGGCTCAAGCGGTGAATAGGAGGTTGGGGGCGTAGAGCGGACCTGCTGCTCTCGAAGGGCAGGACGAGCGAATCGTCGAAATAGTCAGTTCACCAATCGTAATTGAGTATGGAAGTATTGCTGATTGTACTTGCTATCGTGTCGCAACTCGCTGGTTCCGAGTTCTTGGCGATCGGTGTTACTCCAAATGAGCCCGATGGGCTGTCCGATCGCGCCTCTGTGCATATTGACGGGGTCACGAGGCTAGGAGATGGCCGAATGGAGCGATAGTTCGGCGGCTCCTCTGTGCCTACCGAATGCGCCAAATACATAGGCGCCCGTCCTCGGTGAGTGCGCTGAGCGCGCTTCCGTCTGGCGCCAGTTTGAGAGTGGCTACACCTTCGTCGCCGGTAGGAGGGTTTCGCTGCTCTATATCTAGCGTAGCGATCTCCTCAAAGCCGGGGATCCGCCAAATAATAACTCGGCCGTCAGCTCCACCAGAGATCAACCGATTGTTTTCTAGGCTGAACAGCAGACTTTGAACGAATCTTCGATGATTCGTAAGGGGTGGAAGCCACTTCGATCTGGCGCGATCCCATATTGCGATAGTAGCATCGTTGTAGATGGCAGCAGCAAGCCATCGCCCATCGGAGGACAACGCAAGCGCTTGCACCTCGCCATCCGCCCTTGCTACGTCTTCTAAGATCTCGCCGGATTCTACGTGTCGCCTCCGTATTAAGCCTGCAGTATTTCCAGTCCAGAACTCACGTGAATCCGCGGTGAACGCGATTCCGTAAGTTGATTCTCCACTTTGATCAGTTACATTCGTTACTCGTCCTGACTCCAAGTCAATGATGTGTAGTTGACCGGCATTTCCGCTGACGATGACCTTTGTTTGAGTTGGGGAAACGCCCCATGCGTCCATCGAGAATTCCCCTGGGAGGCCGGAAAAGACAATGTCTTGAGTCCCGTTCTTGAGGTCGACTCTCTTGATCGTCCAGTCGCTCGTGAACGCCCATAGAACATCGCCGGACTTGGAGAAAGCGATAGGCTGGAAGACTCCTTCTATTCTTTCGTGAAACTCCAAATCATTTGCGGAAACTAGCGCGATTCTTCCTGAGGCATCGGTGACAGCGACAGTTCGGGCAGACGGATCGAAGACCATATCGCCATGAACGTCACCGAACACCCCTTCGAGCGCTGAGCGCTGCTGGGGCGGTGGTATCCTGAATGCCCGAATATTTCCTGAATCATCGGCTCCGAAGACGATCTTGCTGTCTGGACTCCATGCTACAGCCGCGGCGGGTCTCCCCAGACCGCGATGAAAAGCTTCAAGCTTGCCGGTTTCTACGTCCCAAACGCCAATTGCCTGATCAGCGCCAGCTGTTGCAAGCTTACCGCCTCGCAATGAGAATGCAGCATCTTGGACTCGAGCTGTGTGCCCGGTGAGGAGTCGCGGTTCGGAGGATTCAGAGCTAAATAGGATTGGAGTTAGGCCTCCAACATTGACGGCAAAATGACGTCCGTCGGGTGAGCATCGGAGCCAGACAATTCGTCCGCTGACCGAACTCGACCATGATTTGGTAGTCGCTAGGAGGTCTACATAGGCAACCATTCGCTCCCGAAGTGCTCCCTCCTCTTTGAACAGGCCGATTGCGATTCCTGATCCGTCAGGAAATGCATCCATCGCCGAGACGCGGAAATCTGGCCAGCTTGCCGAGACGTTGAATTGCGCTGTCGGTGGCGCGGCATTTGCAGCATCGATCACGCTCAAGATCCAATCTCCCGGCGGTGGAGAGACGACGAGGTAGTGGCTGTTGGAGAGGAGCGAGATGAGTCTCTGACCGGTGTTGATGCGGCCGAGGGGGCCGTTGGTGGGGGATTCGAAGCGGAGGGCGCGGATGGGTTCGTCGACGACGATTCGCCCGTCCTCGGTGAAGCCTCCGAGGACCTTGGCGTTGTCGAACACGCGGACGATGCGGCCGGTCTGGATGTCCCAGATCCCGACGCGGTCGTCATTGAACGACGCGGCGAGCCAGCGGCCGCCCGGATCGACGGCGAGCTTGCGGATTCCCACCCCGTTCGTGAGGGCCTCGAACGGTGTTCCCTCGCCCTGGACCTCGCGGTTCAGGATCGACCACTCGAGCCCGCGTAGATCGCGTTCACCCGGGGCGGGGATCTGCCGTTCGAGGGCGGCGCGGGCGCGGCCGAGGTCGCCGCTCGCCTTGGCGAGCTGGGCGACGGCGAGATCGGAACGGTAGAGCGCGAGGCGGGTGCGCTGGTTGGCCTTGCCGAGCACCTGGGAGCGCCAGATCAACAGGCCGACGATCGCGCAGGCGATGGTGATGCCGAACGCCGCGGCGACCGCGATGCGACGGAACCGGCGGCGCAGGTTCTCGTAGAACGCGACCGATTTGCCCGCCTGGACGAGCTCGAGCTCGCGGGCGAGAACCGCGGCCGACGCCTGCCGCTCCCTTGGATCGGGATGGCACGCGCGCAGGACGATCGAGTTGATCTCGCGCAGGAGAGCGGAATCCGAGCCTTCGATCAGCTCCTCGGGAAGGCGCGGGAACTCCATGCGGTCGAGCCCCGTCGAGAGTTCGTAGAGGACCTTGCCGAAGCTGTAGACATCGCCGCTGATCGATCCCGGCCCCTCGGGGGGGACATACCCGGGGGTGCCGACGCAGGTCATGGTGGCCTCCGTCGCCGCGACGAGCCCGACATCGGCGAGCTTGGGCACCTGCTGCACGAAGATGATGTTCGACGGCTTGATGTCTCGATGCACCAGCCGCACCTCGTGGAGCACGGCGAGGCCGCGGGCGAGCTCGAGCGCGATCTGGATGCATTCGGCCGCGGGCAGGCGGCCGCGCCGGGCGAAGAGCTCCTTGAGGGTCAGGGGGACGTACCGGTCGGGATCGATCGCGGAGCCGGCCTCCGCGTCGTCGGCGGGCTCCATGACGTAGTAGAAGTAGCCGGCGGCGTCGTTGCGCCCGACGTGGAGCAGCGCAAGCTGGCGGGGCCGTCCCGACACCGCGGCCTGGAAGCGGCTGATGCCCTCGAGTTCGCGCAGGAAGGGACGCTCGTCCTCGAAGCGGGAGCGGCGCACGATCTTGATGACCCTGAAGACGCCGGTGACGCTGCGCGCGAGCCAGACCTCCCCGTAGCTGCCGCGGCCGATGGGGCGGAGCAGGGTGTAATCCGGGATGTGGGGTGGTTCGGGCGTCTCCGGCATCACGCTCGGCGGGTCACGCATCCACGGCGCCGTGGTCGAGCCGGTTCCGGATCGCGGCGAGTTCCGCGCGGAGCTGGCGGCCGACCCGATGGCGGACCACGTAAACCAGGGCGGGCGTCATGCGGAAGAACTTGGCGACCTTGGCGGGCGGCCATTCGTCCACGATGAGCATCTGGAAGATCTGGAGGTCGCGCGGGTTCACCTTGTGCTGGAGGCGCTCGAGCGCGGCGCGGATGAGTTCGCGCCGCGCGTCCGCCTCCAGGGTCGCCTCCACGTCGTCGGGGGCGCTGACGCGGCGGACCGCGGAGTTGGCGCCCGACTCGGTCACGTCACCCATGGACTCGAGCTCGAGGCGCCCGCGCTCGCGGATCTTGTCATCGGCGCGCCAGCGTGCCAGCTGATACAGCCACCGGCGGAACGATCCGGCGCGGGAGGCGGGTTCGAAATCGTGAATGGTTTCCGCGATCCGCTTGAAGACCTCCTGGGCCACTTCCTCGGCCTCGGCGTTGGAAAGGCCGCGCTTTCGGGCGAGACCGCGGACGACGCGCTCGTACGTGCGGTAGAACTGGTTCCAGCTCTCCGCATCGTCCAGGTCCCGCAGCCGCATGAGGAGGCTGGCGCGGGTTTCCAGGGAGTCGTCGGCGGACGTTGGGCAGCTCATGACCTTGGCAGAGCGAATGCTCGTCGGGCGATGCCTTCTTTATTTGCCACTCCCGGGCGATTGCGACAACCCCGAACTGTGACTGTGACGTGCCTGCATCGCTGCGGGATCACGACGGTCGGGGCGGGGTGCGGAAATGCGGGACGGCGCGGCGCTCAGGCGACCAGGCGGTACCAGTTGTCCCGCTGGCGGGGCTCCCAGCCGAGCTCCGAGATGAGCCGGCGCATGTCCGCGACGGACATGCGGTAGGTCGTTCCGGCGGCGCTGACGACGTTCTCCTCGAGCATGATGCTGCCGAGGTCGTTCGCGCCGTACGTGAGGGCGATCTGGCCGATCTCCTGTCCCTGCGTCACCCACGAGCTCTGGATGCTCGGGATGTTGTCCAGGTAGATGCGGGCGAGCGCCTGCATGCGAAGGTATTCATGGGCCCCGGCCGGAGGCGCCTTCAGGACCGCGTTGTCGGGCTGGAAGGTCCAGCAGATGAAGGCGGTGAAGGCGCCGCCCGAGAGGGTGCCCTGCTCGAGCGCGTGCGCGTAGGCGGCGGCGCGGCTGATGGGATCGGGCGGGCCGGGGAGCTGGAGCCTTTCGAGGGAGACATCCTGCTGTCGGCGAACGACCTCCAGGTGCGCGAGCCGGTCGTCGAGGGACTCGACGTGCCCGAACATCATGGTGGCGGTGCTCGCGAGGCCGAGGCGATGGGCGTGGTCCATGACGCTCATCCAGTCGTCGGTCATCGCCTTGAGCGGGGAAATGCGCCGGCGAACGGCGTCGACGAGGATTTCGCCGCCCCCTCCGGGGATGCTGCCGAGGCCGGCCGCGGCGAAGTCACGGAGGACCTGCTCGACGGGTTCGTCAAAGAACTCGGAAAACGCGACGAACTCGCTGGGACTGAAGCCATGGACGTTGAAGCCGGGGAAGGTGTCCCGGACATGGCTGAGCAGGTCGAGGTACCACTGCTTGGTGAGGCGGGGGTGGTGGCCGCCCTGCAGGAGGATCTGGGTGCCGCCGTGCTCGATCGTCTCGCGGATCTTCTGGTCGAGTTCGTCGAGGGAGAGGACGTACGAGTCCGGATCCTTCTCCGTCCGCCAGAAGGCGCAGAACTTGCAATAGACGTTGCAGACGTTGGTGTAGTTGACGTTGCGGTCGACGATGTAGGTGACGGTGTCGGCTCCGCGGCCGTCGTGGAGGGAGCGGCGGACGAGGGCCCGGCGATGGTCCGCGAGCGCGCCGAGTTCCTCGAGCGGAAGCTGAAGCAGGGCGCGGGCTTCCGCTGCGTCGATGCGTTTGCCGTCCCAGACGCGCTGGCAGAGGTCGTCGATGGAAGCGTCCTGAACCACGGGCGGCAGATTAGCGCGTCGGGGCCGGACCTGCGAGTCCCCGGTGCGTGCGGGACCGGGCGGCGGCCGGATCGGTCATTCCTCGTCGAACTTCCGGACGCAGATCAGTTCCTCGAGCGCGTTGAGGGCGTCGTCCGCGTCCTCGCCCGAGGCGAGCAGGCGCAGCTGACTGCCGGGCCCCGCCGCGAGCATCATCAGGCCCATGATGCTCTTGCCGTTGATGCGCTCGCCGTCCTTCTCGACGACGATCTCGCTGCGGAAGCGGCTCGCGATGCGGACGAACATGGCGGCGGGACGCGCATGGATCCCGAGACGGTTTTGAACCGTCAGGTCACGACTGACTGAATGAGTGGGGTTCCTTCCTCCCATCGCCGCGCTCAAGAATGGAAACAGACGGACTCCGTGGCCAGAGAAATCACGGAGCGGACCGCATGGGACCGGCGCCCGCGGAGGCCCGTTCTCCGTTCGTCATGAGGAGTTTCCGTCTGGCGATCCGACATGGTCGGAGGCGGGGGATGGGAGTCCGGAAGCGCGCGGACGATGCGGTGCGGAACGCGGGGACGTTCCCGGGTATTCCCTCCGTGGCGGGCCGGGGCCGACCCGTGATCCCCGCGAAAACGGCGCCGGCGGGTTCACCCGCGCGGCGCCGTCGAGTCACCTCCGGACCGCGCGGGCCGGGGCGGTGTGCCGGATCAGATCAGCAGTCGTAGTAGAGGTAGAACTCGTACGGATGGGGGCGGAGGCGGATGGCGTCGTGTTCCTTCCGCTTCTGCTCGATCCACATGTCGATGAATTCGCGCGTGAAGACATCGCCCTTGAGAAGGAACTCGTGGTCGTTCTGGAGGGCGTCGAGCGCCTCGGAGAGCGAACCGGGGACCTTGGGCACGCGGGCGAGTTCCTCCGGCGGAAGCTCGTAGAGGTTCTTGTCCATGGGCTCGCCGGGATCGATCTTGTTGAGGATGCCGTCGAGTCCCGCCATCAGCAGCGCGGAGTAGCAGAGGTAGGGATTGGCGGCCGGATCGGGCGGACGGTACTCGATGCGCTTGGCCTTGGGGTTCTCGCTGAAGGTTGGGATGCGGATCGCGGCGGAGCGGTTGCGCGCCGAGTATGCGAGGTTGACGGGCGCCTCGTAGCCCGGGACGAGCCGCTTGTAGCTGTTGACCGTGGGGTTGCAGAGGGCGCAGAGGGCGCCGGCGTGCTTGAGGATGCCGCCGATGTAGTAGAGCGCCATCTGGGAGAGGCCGGCGTACTCGCTGCCGGCGAAGAGCGGCTTGCCCTTCTTCCAGAGGGACTGGTGGGTGTGCATGCCGGAGCCGTTGTCGCCGAAGAGCGGCTTGGGCATGAACGTGACGGTCTTGCCGTGCTTCCGGGCGGTGTTCTTGATGATGTACTTGTAGAGCATCATCGTGTCCGCCGTCTTGACGAGGGTGTCGAAGCGGAAGTCGATTTCGGCCTGGCCGGCGGTGGCGACCTCGTGGTGCTGGCGTTCGACCTTGATGCCGAGCTGCTCCATCACGAGGACCATCTCGGTGCGGAGATCCTGCTGGGTGTCTGCCGGCGCGACCGGGAAGTAGCCTTCCTTGTGGCGGATCTTGTAGCCGAGGTTCGGCATTTCATCGCGGCCGGTGTTCCAGATGCCCTCCTCGCTGTCGACCGAGTAGTAGCAGCCGTTGCTGCGGGCCTCGTACTGGACGTTGTCGAAGATGAAGAACTCCGCCTCGGGCCCGAAGTAGGCGACATCGGCGATGCCGGTGCTCTCGAGATACTTCTCGGCCTTCTGCGCGATGCCGCGGGGGTCGCGGGCGTAGGGTTCCTTGGTTCCGGTCTCGGCGATGGTGCAGGTGAGGCTGAGCGTGGGGACCGCGCAGAACGGGTCCATGAACGCGGAGGAGGGGTCGGGCATGGCGAGCATGTCGCTGGCCTCGATCGACTTCCAGCCGCGGATCGAGGAGCCGTCGAAGCCGAAGCCCTCCTCGAACACCTCGGGGGTGAGCTCGGCGACGGGCACGCTGAAGTGCTGCCACGTTCCGAAGGTGTCCACGAACTTCACGTCCACGATCTTGGCGCCGGAACTCTGCGCCAGGTCGATTACCTGCTTGGGGGTCGTCATTGTTGTGTCTCTTGGTGCGCTGCGGTTTTGGGTTTGCGCCGGTCCGTGACAGCGCGGTCGGCCGGAGCAGAGTGTGTTGGTTGACTGGGTCCCGTGTCACGGCCCGCCGGCGGGGGGCCGGCGGGCCGTGGGCGGCGGTCAGGCGTGGTGATATCCCTCCTCGCCGTGCTCGGCGAGATCGAGTCCCGCGGTTTCGATATCCTCGGTGGGCCGCAGTCCGAGGGCGGCCTTCACGATGAAGGCGATGACCACCGTCGCGACGACGGAGAGCACGAGGGTGAGCAGGATGGCCTTCAGCTGGTTGAGCACGAGGCCGTCGGCCACCTCCGCCACGAACGGGTTGGTGTCCGCGTCCGCGAGCAGGCCGGTCATGAGCGCGCCGAGCGTTCCGCCGACGCCGTGCACTCCGAAGGTGTCCAGGGCGTCATCGTACCCGAGCCACTGCTTGAGCTTCCAGCACGCGAGGAACGGCAGCACGCCGCCGACGAGGCCGATGATCATGGCGCCCGTGGTGTTGATGAACCCGCAAGCGGGCGTGACGACGACCAGGCCGGCCACCACGCCCGAGCAGAAGCCGAGCACGCTCGGCTTCCCTTTGATGATCCATTCGCAGACGCCCCACGTGAAGCTGGCGGTCGCCGCGGCGAGCGTGGTCATGATGAAGGCGTTTGCCGCGATCGCGTCGGCCGCGAGGGCGCTGCCGGCGTTGAAGCCGTACCAGCCGACCCAGAGCATGCCCGTGCCGATCATGCACAGCACCATGCTGTGCGGCGGCATGGGTTCACGGCCGTAGCCCCGCCGCGGTCCGAGGATGATGCAGAGCGCCAGCGCTGACCAGCCCGACGACATGTGCACCACCGTGCCGCCCGCGAAGTCGAGGGCCCGGATGGGCGCGTCCGGATTGGCGCCGCACATGAGGCCGCCGCCCGCCCAGACCATGTGGGCGAGCGGGAAGTAGACGGCGAACATCCAGATCAGGATGAAGAGCATGAGCGCGGAGTACTTCATGCGCTCGGCGACGGCGCCGACGATCAGGGCCGGCGTGATGATCGCGAAGGTGAGCTGGAAGGTCGCCCAGACGTTGTTCGAGATCCAGTTGCTGCCCATCCCGACCTCGTGGCCCGTGACGCCGCGCAGCAGAAGGTGCGCGGTGCCTCCGAGGATCGAGTTGCCCTCGCTGAACGCGAGGCTGTAGCCGCAGAGCCACCAGAGGATCGTGACCATCCCGGCGATTCCGAGGCACTGGGCCATGACGGAGAGGACGTTCTTGCGGCGGACGAGCCCGCCATAGAAGAGGGCGAGGCCGGGCAGCGTCATGAAGAGCACGAGGGCCGTCGCGGTCATCTGCCAGGCGTTGTGCCCGGGCCCCGGCCCCGGAACGGCGGAGTCGCCCCCGGTCTCGAGGCGCGCGCCGTTGTTGATGTACGCCTCGAGGTCGGCGAGACGATCCTCGACCGAGCGGGTCGTCTCGGCGGCGCCCAGGTCGAGCGGGGCCGCGAACGCGATCGCGAGGAACAGCAGGAGTGCGAGGAGTGTGCGTGGGGGCATTGCTGAGGGGGTAGGCTTGGAATCGAGAAGGGGGGAGCCGTGGCTTCGCAGGTCAGCCCGTCGATGCGGCACGGCTCCCCCGAACCCGGTTTCTCAGCGCTCGGCCACCGCCTGGAAGTAGGGGTAGGCCTCGTTGGCGTGTTCGCCGATGTCGAGCCCGAGGTTCTCCTCCTCAGGGCTCACCCGCAGGCCCGTCGCGACCTTCAGGATCAGGAAGGCGCAGAGGGCGAAGATCAGCGTGAAGGCGCCCACGGCGACGATGCCGATGATCTGGGTGACGAGCTGGGCGCCGCCGGCGAGCTGGCCGAAGAGGCCGACGGCGAGCGTGCCCCAGATTCCGCAGGTGAGGTGGACCGAGATGGCGCCGACCGGATCATCGATCCGCATGCGGTCGAGGAACAGGACGGACAGCACCACGAGGATTCCCGAGATCAGGCCGATGATGACGGAGGAGGCGGGCGCCATCTGATCAGCGCCGGCGGTGATGCCGACGAGACCCGCGAGGATGCCGTTGAGCACCATGGAGTGGTCGGGCTTCTTGAGCAGCAGCCACGAGGTCGCCATCGCGCCGATCGCCCCCGCCGCGGCCGCGAGGTTGGTGGTCACGAGGACGAGGGAGGTCATCGCCGGATCGGCCGAGAGCACCGAGCCGCCGTTGAACCCGAACCAGCCGAGCCACAGGAGGAACACGCCAATTGTCGCCAGGGGCATGCTGTGGCCTGGAATCGGGAGGGGGCGTCCGTCCTTGCTGTACTTGCCCAGGCGCGGCCCGAGGATGATCGCGCCCGCGAGCGCGCCCCAGCCGCCGACCGAGTGCACGAGGGTGGAACCCGCGAAGTCATAGAACGGCGTCTCGAGCGTGGCGAGCCAGCCGCCGCCCCACTTCCAGAAGCCGGTGATCGGATAGGACAGGGTGACGAACACCGCGGAGAAGATGAGGAACGGCCCGAGCTTGACGCGCTCCGCCACGGCGCCCGAGACGATGGTCGCGGCGGTCGCGGCGAACATTCCCTGGAAGAGGAAGTCGGTCCAGTAGGTGTACCCCGCATTGTAGGCATCGGTGAGCGAGCCCACCTCATCCGTCACGGACACGCCGAATCCCCCGAAGCCGAACCATTTCCCGGCGAAGGCTTCCCCGGGATACATCAGGTTGAAGCCCGCGATCGTGTAGGTCAGCAGGCCGATGCACGGAATGAGGGTGTTCTTGAAGAGGATGTTGACCGTGTTCTTGGACCGGGTGAGTCCCGATTCCACCGAGGCGAACCCGAGGTGCATGATGAACACCAGGCAGGTCGCGACCATCATCCAGATGTTGTTGGCCGTGAAGATGGTGTAACCCGCGGATTCCTTGAAGGCATCGACCGACTCATAGGCTGGCGTGTCCGCGGAGGCGAGGCACGCGGAGGCCCCGAGGGCGGCCGCGCAGAGGGCGAGGGGGAGTAACTTCAGTTTCATGGGGTCGGGGAGGAGGTGATCGAGATGTGTGTTGCGGAGAGGAGGATCACACGGCGTTGTCTCCCTTCTCGCCCGTGCGGATGCGGACGGCGTCCTGGATGTCGGAGACAAAGATCTTTCCATCGCCGATCTTTCCTGTCTTCGCGGCGCCGACGATCGCCTTGACGGCGGCCTCCACGGACGGCTCGGGGAGCACGAGCTCGATCTTGATCTTCGGCAGGAAATCCACGGTGTACTCACTCCCGCGGTAGATTTCGGTGTGTCCCTTCTGACGCCCGAATCCCTTGACTTCACTGACGGTCATTCCTTCGATGCCGACCTCGCCCAGTGCGTCTTTGACTTCCTCGAGTTTGAACGGCTTGATAATGGCTTCGATTTTCTTCATGGCGCTGCGGTTTTCCTGCCGTAGACCCGATGGCGTTCGGGCAGGTGCTCATCCCTGCCGGCCCCGTGAGGATGATTCCCAGTTGCGGCCGGCCCGGTTTTCCCGGAGGCGTTGCGGACCGGACGGCGCCTACCCCCGCGGGAACCGCCCGGTCCGAACACCAGTCGGACGTGATTTCTCACGCCGCGGCCGTTGAGCACCCGGCATGCCAAACGGTGGTCAGAGCCCGGGGAATCCCGCGCCGCACCGCCCCCGACAGCCTCAGCCCATGGCGCGATCCATCCCGCGCCGCCCGCACCAGCGCGGTTCCGAACGGTTTCCGAGACGCTTCCCGCAGGAAACATCCCGGCTGCTGAACCGGAACACGTACGGAACCCCCATCGCATTCATGGAGACCCTGAACGGTGTCGTTTTTTGATCAGGGAGCGCCGTTTGATGCAGCCCGGGCTGCGGCGGCGGGCACGACGCGGAGGCCCGCGCGCGGCGGCAGGCGCCGGCGCCCCTGCGGTCCCGGTCGTTAATCAGGGGCTCAGAATGCGCCGCAGCTCGAGGGCCGGACCGTAGCCGGGTTCCAGTTCGAGAACGCGTTCGACGGCGATCAGGGCGTCCCGTGGCCGCCCTTGCTGCGCGAGGATGGTGGCGCGCGCGTAGGGGATGCGCGGGTCCCGCGGATTGGCCTGTTCGGCGCGAAGGAGGGAGTCCATCGCGTCCTCGGTGCGTCCCGCCGCGTGGAGAGCGAGTCCGAGGTTGTAGAGCGCGCGGTCGTGACGGGGATCGAGTCGGGCGGCCTCCGTGAGGGAGTCGATTGCCTGCTGGGGCTGCCCGGCCTCGTTCCATGCGAGGCCAAGGCGGTAGTGGGCTTCCGCGCTGTCCGGGTCCGTGCGCGCGGCTTCGCGGGCCTGGGCGAGGGCGTCCATGACGCGCCCGGCGGCGCTGAGTGCGACCGCGTAATCGAGGCGAATGCCGGAGGAACCCGGGTCCCATCGCAGGGCGCGTTCGTAGTGGTCCAGGGCGGCGTCGATGCGGCCGCGGGACCACTCGAAGGCGGCGAGCTGTGCCTGGCCGGCGGGCTGGTCCGAGTTGATCTCGAGCATGCGGCGGAGGTCCCGGCCCGCGGGCGAATCGAGATTCAGCCTGGCGCGGAGCGCCCATGCCGCGGCGATCCGGACGGAGCGAACCGGATCCTCGAGGAGGGAAGTCATGCGGTCGGTCACCGCCTGCTCGCCGGCCTCGGCAAGCGGGGCGAGCGCCTGTGCCGCGCGCGTGCGGACAAGCGGGTGCCCGTCAGCGAGCGCGCGCTGCAGGGTCTCGGCCACTTCGGGACGGCTTGCCCATGGCTCGAGCATGGCGGCGAGGGAGGCCCGCCAGTATGGGGTTTCGGCGGGTTGGATCAGCTTCAGGAGGTCGGGCACCGCCGCTTCGGATCCCTGGCGCGCGGCCGCGATGGCGAGGGCGCGCCGTCGCGCGTGGCGCTCCATGCGGGGCCCGTACCATTGCTCGCAGGCGTCGAGGGCCCACTGCGCGTCGCGGTCCGTGTGGCAGCGGTTGCAGGCGTTGGGAACGCCGGCGCGCAGGGTGAGGAGCGGATCGGGCGTGGTGAAGCCGTGGTCATGCCGCGGATGGCGCTGCATGTACACGGTCTGCGGCATGTGACAGTTGACGCAGAGACTGCCGGCGCTTTCGGGCGCATGAAACGTGTGCCGGGCCGGGTCGATGATCGGGGAACCGGGGCGGCTGCCGTCGTGGCACTGGAGGCAGAGCTGGTTTCCCTGCAGGCGGGTGCGTCCGCTGTGCGGATCGTGGCAGTCCGTGCAGGTCACGCCCGCGGCGTGCATGCGGCTTCCGAGGAAGGGGGCGAACTCGTAGTCCTCCTCGAGGATCTGTCCATCGGGATGGAAGAGGTGCTGGTGGTCGACGATGGAGAGGAGGAAGTGATCCCAGAACGAATCGCCCGGCGCGAAATCGCCGGTGACCTCGCCGCGGCGCGCGTGGCAGGGGGCGCAGTTCTCCATGTGCACCGCGGGAGTGAACTGGGCGAGGGTCGGGTCGGGCCCGCGGCCCTGCTCGCGGCGCTGCCACTCCACGTGCTTCCTCATGGGCCCGTGGCAGGACTCGCATCCGACCCCGAGCTCGGCCATGGCGGTGGCGTACGTGTCGCCTTCGGGCTGGTAGTTCTTCTGGAAGCCCGTGTTGTGGCAGGTGCCGCACATGGAGTTCCAGTTCATGCCGCGGCCCGACCAGTGGCCCCATTCGCCGGGCTGCCGGTCTTCGTCGCCGAAGACAGTGAACCACTCGCGGGCGAGCGGATCGTAGGCGGCCTCAACGGCCTGGAGGCGGCCGCCGTCGGCCGGGACGAGGTACTGGCGCAGCGGCGAGTGCCCGATGACCCGTTCCACCCGCAACGGTTCCGAGTCCTGCCCGCCGTGCAAGTCGATGAGGAAATCGTCGTCGAACCGGACCGAGGTGGCCTGGGAGCCGTGCCGCAGCGTGCGGGGGGGATCGAAGGCCTCCTGATCGAGTGCGGGGTGCGGCGGGCGTTCGGCGAGGTGATGATGGGACTGCCGCCAGAGCGCGAAGGCATCCGCATGGCAGTCGCGGCAGGATGCCGAGCCCGCATACTCGTCGAGCATCGTCGTCCGCGGACCGGAGTCACGGGCGATGGCACGCGTTCCGGACTCGGGCGACGACCGGGGCCACAGGAGCCATGCCACGATCGCGAGCGCGATCACGCCCGCCGCGGCGAGCGCCAGCGGCCTGGATCGATTGGTTCGCGGAGCCTGTCCGCGGGAGGGTTTTTTCTTTCGCGCCATGCTGCGGCTGATCGGAGACGGCGACGATGCCGGGAGGTGGCGGGGTGGCGCAACCACGGGGCGCCGTGGCATGCGGAGGAAGGTCGCGGCGGGCGGAGCGATCGGGCCTCGCGCGCGGGCGGGCATGGCTTGGCGCGGTCGCGCCCGCCATGCATCCTTTCGCGCCATGGCGCACCATTCGCTGGCGGGAAGGAAGGCTCCGGCGGAGCTGCTGGTCGATGTCGCGAAACTCGAACGTGACTATTACGAACTGCGGCCGGACGGGTCTGATCCGTCGCAGGCGGTGGCGTTTGGAACGAGCGGGCACCGGGGCACGTCCAGCGCGGGCACGTTCAACGAGGCGCACATCCTTGCGATCACGCAGGCGATCTGCGAGTACCGCCGCGCGGAGGGCGTGACGGGCCCGCTCTTCATGGGCATGGACACGCATGCCCTTTCGCGGCACGCGCACCGGACGGCGCTGGAGGTGCTCGCCGGCAACGGGGTCGAGGTCGCGATCCAGCAGGGCGGCGGGTACACGCCGACGCCGGCGGTGTCCCACGCGATCCTGGCCCACAACCGGGGCAGGGGCACCGGAAAGGCCGACGGCATCATCATCACGCCGTCGCACAACCCGCCCGCCGACGGGGGCTTCAAGTACAACCCGCCGTACGGGGGACCG
Source organism: uncultured Verrucomicrobiota bacterium (assembly GCA_964389135.1). GTDB lineage: Bacteria > Verrucomicrobiota > Verrucomicrobiia > Limisphaerales > CAIMTB01 > CAIMTB01. The sequence goes on from CAYMDA010000002.1 coordinate 184,957, forward strand.
GCCCAGAGCGACGCGACGCAGTGGATCCAGAACCGGGCGAACGAGCTCCTGCGCGGAGGCAATCGGGGGGTCCTCCGGGAGCCGTACGAACGCGCGATCCGCGCACCGGGGACGCGGGAGCGCGACTTCTGCGCGCCGTACGTGGAGGATCTTCCCGCGGTGATCGACCTTGCCCGCATCCGCGAGGCGCGGGTCTCGATCGGCGTGGATCCCCTCGGCGGGGCCTCCGTCGGATACTGGCAGCCGATCGCCGAGAAGTACGGACTCGACCTCACGGTGGTGAATCCGGCCGTGGACCCGCAGTTCGCGTTCATGACGGTGGACCACGACGGGAAGATCCGGATGGACTGCTCGAGCCCCCATGCCATGGCGGGGCTCATCGCGATGAAGGACCGTTTCCAGGTGGCCTTCGGCAACGATCCGGACGCTGACCGCCACGGCATTGTGACGCCGGAGGGCCTGATGAATCCGAACCACTTCCTCGCCGTCGCGATTCACTATCTCTCGACCCACCGGCCGCAGTGGCCCGCCGCGGGGCGCATCGGCAAGACGGTGGTGAGCTCGAGCGTGATCGACCGGGTGGTGCACGGACTGAACCGGCCGCTCTACGAGGTGCCCGTCGGGTTCAAGTGGTTCGCGCCGGGACTGTATGACGGCTCGCTCCTTTTCGGTGGCGAGGAAAGCGCCGGCGCGAGCTTCCAGCGCATGGACGGCACCGCGTGGAGCACCGACAAGGACGGGTTGATCCTCGCGCTGCTCGCCGCGGAAATCGCCGCGGTGACCGGGAGGAACCCGGCGCAGTATTACGCCGAGCTGACCCGGACCCACGGCGCGCCGAGCTACACGCGCATCGACGCGCCGGTCACCCCGGCGCAGAAGGAGGCGTTCAGGCGGCTCACGGCCGAGTCACTCCCCGTGCGCGAGATCGCGGGCGATCCGGTGGTCCGCGTGCTCACGCGCGCGCCGGGGAACAACGAACCCATCGGGGGAATCAAGGTGGAGACGCGGGAGGGATGGTTCGCCGCGCGCCCCTCGGGAACGGAGAACCTGTACAAGCTTTATGCCGAGAGTTTTCGGGGTGAGGATCACCTCGAGCGAATTGTCAGGGACGCGAGGCAGGTCCTTGCCACGGTCCTCGGCGGGTGAGACGGCAGGATGCGTCCGCCCACTGACTGGCTGCCTATCTTCAATGACTCCATCACTGACCCATGAGTAGTGTTCTGATCGTCGGATCCACGGCGCTCGATTCCATCAAGACCCCGAAGGCCGAGAAACCGCGTCTGCTGGGCGGATCCGCAAGTCATGCCGCGATCGCCGCAAGCCTCTTTGCGCCGGTGAAACTGGTGGGAATCGTGGGCGACGACTTTCCCCGCCGGTACATCTCGCTGTTCCGCAACCGCGGCATCGACCTCGAGGGACTCCGCGTCGAGCCCGGAAAGACATTTCACTGGTCCGGCGAGTACGAGATGAACATGAACCACCGGCGTACGCTGAACACGGAGCTCGGCGTGTTCGAGAACTTCACGCCGGACCTGCCGGAGTCGTACCGCGACGCGCCGTTCGTTCTCCTGGGCAACATCGGGCCGGACCTGCAGCATCGTGTCCTCGACCAGGTCCGGAGGCCCGCGTTCGTGATCGCGGACACGATGGACCTGTGGATCAACATCGCGCTTCCCTCCCTGCTGGACCTTCTCAAGCGCGTCGACGCCTTCGTCCTGAACGACAGCGAGGCGCACGCGATCACGCGGGAGGACAACGTGTTCGTGTCGATCAAGCGGCTCCACAGGCTGGGGCCGCGCCACGTCATCGTGAAGCTCGGTTCACACGGTTCGATCCTGAGCGGGCCGGACGGCCTGTTCCTGTGCCCCGCGTTTCCCCTGAGCCGCGTGCTCGATCCGACCGGCGCGGGGGACGCCTTCGTCGGCGCGCTCGTCGGATACCTCGCCAGCGCGGGTGGCGACATCAACGGCAACCTGCGCCGCGCCATGATCCACGGTTCGGTGGTCGCCGCCTTCTCGTGCGAGGGCTATGGCGTGACCCGGATCGCGAGGGCGAAGCGCGACGAGGTGATTCGCCGCGTCGGCGAGCTGGAGCGCCTTTCGCGCTTCTGAAGCGCGCGGTTCCGCCGCGGCCCCGGGGACAACCCCGCGGGGCCGCGGCCGCCGCCGCCGCCGTCCCGCAGCCTAGAGGCGGGGTTCCCAGCCGGGACGGTACTCGCGTGACCAGAGCTTCTCGGCCTCGGGATCGTCGAGGATCCGGCGCTTCTCGGGGTCGAAGTGGATCACGCGGCCCACACGGTACGCGATGTTCCCGAGGTGACACAGGAGGGTGCTCTTCTGGCCCTCCTCGATGTCCTGGTTCAGGGGTGCGTCACGACGGATGGCGTCGATGAAATTCCGGAGGTGGACGACGTCCCCCGACGGACCCTTGCCCGAGGCCGTCTCCGCGCCCTTCGGATCGAAGATCCGGTAACCGTCTCCCTCCTGCACGAGGCAGCCGTTCTCGCCGTAGAACGAGACGAAGGGCAGGCGTTCGTGGCGGCGCGGATTGCAGGAGCTGTGATCGAAGGAGGCGCCGCAATCGCCGAAGTCGAAGGTGGCGATCCCGGTGTCGGGGGTTTCCTGGTCGTCGTCGTGATGGTAGCGGCCGCCGAGGTAGGTGATGCGGCGGGGCAGGTCCGCGTTCAGACCCCACCGGGCGAGATCCAGCGCGTGGATGCCGTTGTTGGCGAGTTCGCCTCCTCCCCAGTGCCAGCGCCAGTGCCAGTTGTAGTGGACGAGGTTGTCCAGGTACGGCCGCTCGGGGACCGGGCCCTGCCAGAGATTGTAGTCGAGCGCCTCGGGAATGGGCGCGGGCTGCCCCCGGCCGATGGGCGGACGGAGGTTGCTGTAGTACGTGCGGGCGAAGAGCACCCGGCCAATCGCGCCCTCCCGCAGCCGCTGCATGGCCTCGATCACGCCCGGCCAGCTTCGGCGCTGGGTGCCCATCTGCACCTTGCGGTTGTGCTTGCGCGCGGCTTCCACCATGAGCTCGCCCTCGCGCGGGTTGTGGCTGCCCGGCTTCTCGACGTACACATGCTTCCCGGCGGAGCACGCCAGGATCGTCGCGGGCGCGTGCCAGTAGTTCGGGGCCGCGATCACGATCGCGTCCACCTCCGCGTCGTCGAGGATGTGACGGAAATCCTGCGTGGCGCGGGGCTCGCCGCCCTGGCCCTGGCGCGCGGCCTGGCTGGTCGCCTCCGCCAGTCGCCGCCGGTCCACGTCGCACACCCAGCGGATCTCGACACCCTCGATCTGCTGGAGACCGCGGATGAGATCGCGTCCGCGGCCGAGTCCCATCACGCCGACGACGACCCGGTTGGATGGCGCGTCCGCGGCGAGGGCACGAGCGCGCAGGGCATGAACCGCGAGCCCTGCGGTGGCGGCGGAAGTGGCATGGAAGAACGTGCGGCGATTCATGGCGGTGCTCATCTCGGATCGGGAATCGTTCCGGGCGGTGTAACAGGTGCGGCGCCGTGCATAAAGGCAATTGGAACCCGGGGCATGGTCCGGCCCGGGGCCGGTGCTTCGACAGGCCTTCGCCCGTGCGCCCGTGCCCGCGTGATCCGGCGACGGCGCTTGCCATCCCGATCCGGTTCGTTTGAATCACGCCATGAACTCGGAAGCCTGCCGCCGGCGAACGCCCTGTCGAATTCCGGCCATCTTCAGCTTCGCGGCCGCATCCCTCGTGGCGCTGGGAAGCGCCGCGGACTGGCCGCGCTGGCGCGGCCCGCAGGACAACGGGAGCACCGAATCCTCGAATCTCCCGGTGACCTGGGATGAGTCGAACATCGTCTGGAAGGCGCCCCTCCCGGGCAAGGGTTGCTCCACGCCGGTGGTCTGGAAGGATCGGATCTTCGCGACCGCGCCCGTGAACGGGAAGGACGCGGTCCTCGCATTCGACACCGACGGGAATCGCCTCTGGGAGACGACGTTCGGAAGTGAGTCCCCGGGCAAGCATCGAAACGGATCGGGCAGCAACGCCTCACCCGTGACGGATGGCGACGGTGTGTTCGTGTACTTCAAGAGCGGCACGCTGGCCGCACTGGAGTTCGACGGCTCGATCCGCTGGCAGACCAATCTCGTGGAGCGGTTCGGACGTGACACGCTCTACTGGGACCACGGGACGTCCCCGGTCCTGACGATGGACCACGTCATCTTCGCGCGCATGCACAACGGCGGTTCGTGGCTCGCGGCGTTCGACAAGAAGACCGGCGCGCTGAACTGGAAGGTGGACCGCAACTACGAGACACCCACGGAATGCGACCACGGGTACACGACGCCCGTCGTGCTCGAGGAGAACGGCCAGGAGGCGATCCTGGTGTGGGGTGCCGAGCATCTCACCGCCCATTCGGCGAAGGACGGCAGCCTGCTGTGGGAGTGCGGCGGCTTCAATCCGCGCAAGGACGAATACTGGCCTGCCGTGGCTTCACCCGTCGTGGCGGGAGACATGGTGGTCGTGCCGTACGGCCGCGCGGATCGCAACACGCCGAGGCTGCACGGAGTCCGGCGCGGCGGCACCGGCGACGTCACGGACTCGCACCGCGTCTGGATGCGGGATGACATGGGCGCATTCGTCCCGACCCCCGCCGAGCGCGGAGGTCTCGTTTACGTCCTGCGGGACCGCGGTCAGATCGAATGCATCGATCCCGCGACGGGAAAGGCCCTCTGGAGCGATGAGTTCCCGCGGGATCGCGCCAACTACTACGCGTCCCCGCTCGTGGCGGGCGACAAGCTCTACGCGATCCGGGAGGACGGCGTCGTGTTCGTTGCCTCGGTCGGCGACGGTTTCCGCGTGCTTGCGGAGAACAAGATGGGCGAACGCGTCATCGCCTCCCCGGTCCCGCTGAAGGACCGCCTGCTCATCCGTGGCGAGGAACACCTCTACTGCCTTGCAGCCGAACCCGCCCGGTGAAGCGATTCAGTCCGGCGTTTCGGGGGGCGGCCCTGCCTGCCGCCGTCGCACTCGCGGGATGCATCATCCCTGCGGGCGCCGCGACCCTCACCGTGCCGTTGACGGTCAATCCCCAGGAGTCGCAGCTCACCACCGGGCTGTGCGTGCAGGATGACTGCTCGTCCGACACGCACCCGCTCGCGGGGGAAATCCGCTTGCGCATCGGGTGCGAGAGCCCGCCGCGGGAGGCCGCCCTCGCGGATCTGAGGCTGGCTGCGACGACGAATCACGTCGCGAACATCGACCTCGGGTTCGGCGGGCGCGTCTCGGCGCTGCTGGAGGGGCTCGTGATCCGCCATGCAATTCCCGGAGATGCACTTCCTCCGGCCCCGGTCACGAACGGGCAGGTGATGTTCGAGGGCGTGCCCACGCTGCTCGCGGGCACGCTCGCCTACGACGCCGCGGGACTCGCGTGCGTGGTGGTCCAGCTCGCCGGCCTGCAGTGCGTGGACTCACTGGACCTCTCGGACCGCTCCACCAACACGATCCGGGAGCTAGCCGCCACCCTCGAGGTCAGCGGCGGCCGCGTGACGCTCCGCGGAAGCTTCGATTTCCAGGAGTTCATCGACGCTGAACAGCCGGCGCTCGGACACGTGGAGGGACGCGCGGAGTTCGTGGCGTCGGGCGAGCTTCGCCCCCAACTCGCCATCGCGGCCGAGGGGAACGGGCTGCACCTGCGCTGGTGCCGTGTCTTCGAGGGATTCGTACTGGAACACGCCGACTCGCTTCGTGGCGAGTGGACCACGGTGAATGCGCCCCCGGAGGCGGACGGCGACGAATGGCGGACCACGATTCCCGCGGACGTGGCGGCAGGCTATTACCGCCTGCGATCGAACTAGGAAACGAACGGGACACCCGGGGGCGCCTGCGTTGTCACTTCTCTGCGCTCATCGCGCGGCGCTTGCTTCCTCGGGCGGAGCGTCCTCGGTGTGCGCGGCGATCGCCCGGCGGTGGCCGAACGGATCCTCGATCACGCCCGGCCGATTGCCGTGGCACCGTGGAACCGGGCAGGCTGCGGCAGTCTCGAGCCTGCGGCACGCGCGTTCGACCTGCCGATCTGCCGATCAACGTTCTCCACGCACAGCATGAGGAACGACGGCGCGCCCCTGATCGAGCTGCGGCGCGATGGGGTGAGAGCCCCCGGGAATCGGCTGGACTCCATGGCTTCGCTGCCGGGGGCGGTTCGCGTCGTGAGCGGGGAGGGGAGCGGCACGCGTCATCCCTCTGACGTCATGATCCCTGGTCTTTCGGCGCCTCGGGCTGCGCGCCCTCTTCCGCCTCGTCCTCCACGCGGGGCGCGGGATCCGCTTCCTTTCCGGGTTTCCCGGCCCTTGGCTGCTCTCCCGCGTGATAGATGCGCGCGAGTTCGAGGAGAAGCTCCTCGAGGTTCTGGTCGTATGCGTCGGGGTCGAGAGCCTGCTTGCGATCGCGCAGCTTCGAGATCTCGCGCTCGATCTCGTCACGGCGGGCGCGCGTCTCGGGGGAGAGGGCGAGCTCGAGGGGGCTCCGCACGAGGTGAAACTGGTGGGCGCGGAGTCCGTCCACAGGCGCGTCGTCGCGGGGTTTTCGCGTGGCGCGAAGGCCGCGGTACCAGTCGGGCGGCGTGCCGAGGCCGTCCCCGGTGTCCTCGATCAGGGGATGTTCCGTCGCGAGACGGCCCTCCGTCTTGTAGAAGTCGGCCGTGGCATAGGCGGCGCTGAGGAACGCCTCGAGAAGCGAAGTCTGGTTGTCGCCGTCGAGGTCGGACGCCGGGTTCCCGATCGCGGCGGCGAAGAACTGTCCGAACCGGGTGAAGTTCTGTTCATGACCGCTCCGCGTGGCGGTGATGATGACACGATTGGTGCCTGCGAGCGCGGGGAGGAACGGAGCGCTCGACGACGCGGTGTTGATGATGGCCAGGGGCCGGGTGAACGGCCGGAGCCACTCGGCAAGGTCGGAAGCGGCGAGGTCGGGGCCGCGGAGATTGAAGCGCGCGATCTCGCCGTCGAACGTTCCGTGTCCGATGAGGACGATCCACAGCTCCGAATGCCCGTCCCGCGGCTCGGCTTCAATGGCGGCGCGCAGGCGGTCGAGGTCCGAGGGCCCGGATTCCGGAGGCTCGCCGGTGCCGGGCTGCGACGAACCCTCGGCCCCGGCGATCTTCCCTTCCTCCTCGGGCTTCTCCGGCGGGGCGGGGTCGTCGGGCCGGGTCGCCTCTTGGGACTTCGATGACTTCCCGGGCTCGAACGGCGGATCCGCACTCTCCCGGCCGTCGGCGGGGGAGGCCTCGGGCCCGGCAGGTGAGCGCGGCGCAACGTCGATGTTGGTGGTGCCGATGAGCGTGACCGGGATGCCGGCGGAGCGGCACAACGCCTCCCATGCGTGCACCTGGGCGACGAACTGGCGTCCGAACTCGGGCTCACCGGGCGCGCCGAGCACGAGCAGCACGCGTGGTCCGTCGCCACCGGCGGCCGCGTCGGGCGGCCCGCCCGGCGTGGGAGTGTGTCCGTGTCCAGGCCAGAGCCCGGCGAGCAGCGCGGCGCAGAGGGCGGGGAGGATCGGGAGACGACTCACGGGAGGCCTTTCCAGCGGCGCAGTCCCCACTCGGCGATGAAGCAGGCAAGCGCCATGCCGAACAGGAGGGGCGTGTGCCAGATGGGTCGGGTGTAGGCTTCCATCACGGGCGCGGCCCGCAGCGGCAGCCGGCGCACGAAACTCGTCAGCTCATCCGGCCTGACGATGGCGCCCCCTGTTTTCCGGGCGATTTCCTCGAGCAGCGCGATGTTGGGGCTCAGCGAACGGAACTCGTCCGCGGCGGGGTTGTGGGCCCATCCGGACTCCGCGCGGCCGTACTCGGCGCCGACGTCATTCGTGACGTAAGCCGTCGAGCGAAAGCCCCCCGCCTCCCGGGGCAGGAAGGTCGCCTCGTAGAGTCCAGGCTCGGTGGCCGAGGGCTCGGCACGCAGGCGGATCACGTTGGTGCCGGGAGCGGATCCCGCCGGACCGGCGAACTGAACCGGCTGCACCTCGACGGTGACGGAGGCGTTGTCGAGCGGGCGAAACTGCGGGTCACGGACGCGCGTCTGGAGCCGGACGGCGCCGAGCGGGTCGCCGGGAACGGGTTCGACGGCGAGTTCGACCGCGCTGGGCACATCGGCCACGAGCCAGCGGACGAGCTGGCGCCAGGACTGTTCGAAATCCTCGCGCGCGGCGGGGTCCTGCATGCCCCAGCGCCAGAAATCGCCGATGAGCATCGCGGCCGTGCGGCCCCGGCCGAAGCGCTGCGTGACGAGCGCAGGGATCTCGGCGCCGGTCGAATCGCGTGCCACGGCGATGACGCTCGCGCCGGGCTTCACGCTGCGAACGCGGTTCATGACGCGGAACGCGGGCATGGCGTCGAGTCGCTGGCGCTCGGATTCCTCGCGGTCCCGCACGCGCGCCCACGGCTCGAGCCAGCCCTCGCGGGCGAGCTGGAATCGTACGGCGGTCTCGGCGGGTGGCGGGTCGGGGCGGTCAAGATAGACGGGGAGCATGTCGCCGATGGGCGTCCGGTGGTAGTCGCCCTCGTGGAAACACTCCATCCCGCCGAGCATCAGGACGCCTCCGCCGCGCTCGGAGGCGAAGCGCTGGAGAAGGGCCGCCTGGTCGGGGCCGAAGAAGGCGGCCTCCACGTCATCGAGAATGACCGCGTGATATGAGAACAGGTCCTCGGCCGTGCGCGGGAATCCACTGCGCAGCTCGAGCTCGTCGCGCGTGTTGAGACGCACCAGCACCGGTTCGTCGTAGCGCGCGACCTCCTCGGGCGCCTGGGCGCCGAACCCGCGGAAGAGCGGGTTGCTGGTCTCGCCCGCGCGACCGCGGAACTCGAACTTGGGCTCCCGTTTCGCGACCCGAATGAGGGCGACGAGCTGGATCTGCGGATCGCTCTGGACGGAGCGGTTCAGGAACTTGAACTCCCAGTTGGGACGCCCCGCCACGTAGAGCACGCGGTAGGGGCCGCCTCCGCGGTCCACGGCGATGACGCGGCTGTTGTTCGCCAGCGTCGCCTCCTCGAGGCTGGTCCGCTGTTCCTCGGGACGCGGCTCGTCGCGCGCGGCGACCTGCAGTTCATAGAAAACGAGGCCGGAGGACTCCGGGCGCGGCTGAATCCGGAAGGGAACGGTGTCGCCCCCACCGCGGACGGTCAGGGTCCGTTCCTCGACGACCTTGCCGCTGGTGTCCCGCAGGCGCGCCACGAGCTGTTCGCCGCCGAAGCCATGCGCGCTGGCCTCGGCCTGGATCGAAATGGGCTGGTCCTCGAAGGCCGACTGGCTCACGGACAATCGCGAGATCGAGATGTCGCGGATCGCGTCCCTCCGACCCACCACCACGGGGTAAACAGGCGGAACGCCCGAGAGATCGGGAAGCGCGCCGGTGACATCCGTGGCGTTGCCGTCGGTGAACAGGAGCACGCCGGCGAGCGGCCGGCCGCGCAATCGATCGGCGAGCGTCTGAAGCGCGGTGACGATCGCGGAGGAGCGTCCGTCGTAGGCAAGCTCGGTGAAGTCCACCACGCCCTGGAGCCGCGCGTCGAAGATGTACCGGCGCACGTCGAAGTTCTCCGCGAGCTCCGCCTGCCAGCCGTCCGCCGGGCTTCCGAGCCACTGACGGAGCATCTCGCCGCGGGAGACCGGATCGGAGGGGTCGCGGATCTGCAGACCCTGGCTGTTGTCCGCGACGATTGCGAAGAGGTTCGCGCCCGGGCGCGCGCGCTGGGCGGAGCGGAGCGGCTCGAGCAGACAGAAGGCGAGGGCGGCGATGCCGAGAAGCTTCAGCCCGGCGCAGAGCCAGCGCAGGCTGAAGAACCGCTGCGGCCCGTAACCCCACGCGAGAATGCCCAGGCCCAGTGCGACGATGCCCAGCGCGGGCCAGAGCCATGACCATGACGCGAAGGTGAGGTTCATGGCTTGTCGTGGGTCAGCGAAAGCCCTGCGACCGGGCGGCGGGCACGCCCGTGTGGGATGGATCCGGGGAGAGAGTGATCAGGGGCGATCCGCATGGTGTTGCGTCCGAAACTACCGGTCCCTGCCGAGTTCCTCGTAATAACGCCGTACCAGCTCACTGAAACGCGCCGGCACCGGATCCCGATCGATCGGCAGGAGCGCATCGTCCGACGTTCGCCGGGCCAGCTCGGCGTCCAGTTCCCGGCGGACTTCCACGAGCGGGTTCAGGATCTCGAGCTGAACGACCGCCCAGTCCGGCTTCCTGAGCGCGCGCCGCACCTCCAGCCGGGTCAGGCGCGCGCGCTCCCTGGCGGTGGCCACCTGGTCGCGGAGTTCCGGCATGTCGATGAGCTCCTCCACCTCGCGCAGGCGATCCGACCACGGCCCGAAGCCCTCCGAAGTGATGGGGCCGCCAGCCTGCGTTTCCGGACCGCCCGCATCCGCCCCGAGCAGCTCGTCGAGATCAAGGCCGCCGGGCCCGCCACCGCGGGAATTGCCGGAGGCGTCCGGGGATCCCCCGCGACCACCGCGCGCAAGGCGCGGGCCGTCGTCGGAACCACCCCGACCACCGCCACCGGACGGCTGATCGCCTCCACCCTGACCCTGGCCTTGCTGACCCTGACCCTGGCCTTCGCCTTGCTGGCCCTCCCCCTGCTGTTCGCCCGACTGGCCCTGGCCGCCGGCCTGTTGTCCTTCGCCCTGCTGCTGATCCTGACCCTGGCCCCCACCCTGACCCTGGCCCTGCTGGGCCTGACCCCGTTCGCCCTGGCCTTGCCCCTGGGGATTCTGTCCGTCCTGTCCCTGACTCGCCTGCCTGCCGTCCCCGGCGTCCTGTCCGTCCTGCGCTCCTTCGCCGGTCGCGTTCTGCCGGGATGGATCGCCGGGTCCGCGTCCTGCCTGCTGCGGATCCGAGGGCTGGCCGCCGCCGGCCGAGGCGAACTGGTTGGTGGTGGCGTTTCGGATTTCGCTCCGGAGCTGTTCGGCGAGCGCCTCGAGTTCGTCGCGCGCGAGGCGCAGCGCGCTGGTGTCGTCGCCGAGCACGCTTTCGGCGGCGCGCTCGACGCCGCGCCGGACGGATTCGAGATTGGCGAGGGCACGTTGGGCGGCCTCGCCGGCCTCGGGGACGAAACCCTCGCGAAGAATGTCCGCCGCGGACGCGATGGACTTGGCGTCGCCCTGCTCCGCGTGTTCCCGGAGCTGCTGGTACAGGCGCTGGGTCATGCGGCCGCGGTCGATCAGCTCCTGCTGGAGCTGCCGGACCGCCTGCGACTCGTCCTGGCTGAACTGACGCAGCGTGTCGTAGAGGTGCTCGGAAACGAGCGGTTCGGAGCCTTCCGCGGCCTGGGAAAGCTGCGCGGCGCGCTGCACGAGGTTCGTGAGGCGGGCCTGCTGTTGTTCCAGTCGCTCGAGAACGGACTCGGGCACGTCGGGCGTGCCGAGGGCACGGCGCCCGCCCTGGTTTCGATTGGCGAGCTCGCTGACGATCTCCTCCTGCTGGCGCTCGAGTTCGCGCGCGGCGGCGCGCATTTCGCGCAGGTCCTCGGCGAACTCGCTGGAGTTCTGCCGGCGCAGGTCATCGCGCATGGTCTGGAGCTGGCGCTGGGCGCGGGTGCCGGCGGCGACGGCCTGGGAAATCTCCCCTTCGCCGGTTGCCTCGTTGGCACGCTGCATGTCCTGGCGTGCCTGCTCGAGCTGCTGCCGCAGCTCGGACATGCTGGACTGGTTCTCGGGCCGCTGGGTTCGCTGCTCGAGTTCGTCGAGGTCGGCGAGCGCGCGCTGCTGTTCCTCCTGGAGGCGCTTGAGCTGGCGCCGGAGTTCCTCGCGCTCGGCCTCCGTGCGCGCCTCCTGGAGGGCGGTCTGCAGCTCCTTGAGGCGCTGGTTAAGGTCCTGCTGGCGGCGGGCGAGCTCCTGGAGGCGATTGAGCACCTGCAGCTGCTCGCGCCGTTCCTGGGAGACCGGGGACTGAGCCTGGCGCTGCGTCTCGTAGCGGTTTTCGGACCGGGAGAGCTCGAGCTGATCCAGCTGTCGCTGATTGCCTCCGCCGCCGCCTCCGCCGCCGCCCCCGCGGCTCCGAGTCACCTCGGTTTCCCGGGCCTGCAGCCGCAGGAGAGCCTGGTAGGCGGCCTGTTCCGCCTCGAGCGCCGTGGCGAGCGCGGGGATGGAATCCGCGGCATCCCCGAGACGAACCACCGCGAGGCTCATGTTCTCGATGACCTCCTCCCACTGAGCGCCCATGCGCGGGTCGCGGGCCTGTGCCGCCGCGGAATCGGCGCGATCCATCGCGTGCGCCTGCGAGTCCCGCACGACGACGACGTCGGACTTGTATCCCTCGCTGACGGCGCGGTGTTCGCGCTGCAGCTTCCACGTTGCCGTGATGATCTGCTTCTGAAGGCGGATGAGGTTCTCCGTCTCGCCTCCCCCCCCGCCGGCGCCCTGCTGGTTCTGCTCCTCGCCGCCCGAGTTCATCGCCTCGCGGAAGATCTCGTCGAAGGGACGCACCTCCGCGAAGAGCAGGTCGCTCGTCGTGCGGCGCACGTTGCCGTCGGGACCGATGTCATCCGCCCAGACGAACCACGAGATGAGTTCATCGGGCCGGACGCCGAGTTCCTCGAGTTTCAGCAGGTGCCGGAACGGGCGCCGTTCGGTCGCGGGCGTGCCGGTGCCGAGCTCGATCGTCCGGGTGGGGCTGCCTACGAGCGTGAACCCGATCCCGTGGGCGAGCACTCCGAAGTCATCCCACACCGTGCCCTCGAAGCGCACCTCCTCGAGTGCGGACGGTCGGATGTCGCCGCGGGGCGAGGCGAGTTTGATCTCGGGCGTGCGGTTCGGCAGAACCTCGAAGAAGAAGGGATCCGCCACCTTGTTCGTCCGGCCGTCCGCGTCGGTGAGCACCAGGCTGTACGTGCCGCGAGTCTCGAGGGGAAAGGCGGGAAGGCTCGCGGCCGGGGCGTTCTCAGCGAGCGCCAGCGGGACATCGGGGACTCCCTCGGTTCGCGAGACCAGGACAGCCGACACGACTGGCTTGTTGAGCTGCAGGGCGAGGTCGAGGCGTGAACCTTCAACGGCCGTGACCCGGCGGGTGTTCTCGACCCGCCGGCTCTGCTGCCCGGTGTACTCGGGGAAGGTGATCGTGGCGTCGGCGCGTTCCAGGCGGGGGTGCTCGAAGACACGGACCTTGTAGGAGCGCGTGCGCCTGCCGCCGTACTCGATCCGGTAGTTCGTGTCGTCCGTGATGCCGTCGATGGTCGCGCCGAAGACGGGATCGGACAGGCTGCGCTGGAGTGGAACGCGCCTTTCGGTGGCCTCGCTGGAGCCGAGCACCAGTTCGGCGGAGGCGGGCGGCTCATCACCGAACCGGGCGAGGACGACAAGGCTCATGCCCCGCTCGAGTTCGGTGTCACCGGGCGTGATCTCCACGCCGGATGTCCGTACGAGGAGGGGGGAGCCCGTGAGGCCGCCCGGCGGGCGGAGGGTCCACAGCGCGAAGACGAAGATCGCGAGCGTGGCGACCTGGGTGAGCTGGGCGGCCGCGATGCGACGTCCGGGCACCACGGCGGGCCACGAGTGCGTCCGGCTGTGGGCCACCGCGTCGCGGAGCACGCGGCGCTGGAGGTAGCCGAGGGGGACGTCCGGATCCGCGTGCTGCTGGGCCGCGGTCAGCACCAGTCCCTCGAGCTCGGGATGTGCGCGTTCCACCTCGCGGGCGGCGGTGAGATGGTTGAAACCGCGGGCGGCTCGGATGCCCGCGAGCAGGGCGATCCCGATCCCGATCAGGCCGACGATCGGAATGGCCAGGGGCGACGCCCAGCCGAGCGCCCGCTGGACGCCGAGGACGACGAGGGCGAACAGCGCGGCGATGAGCCAGCCGCCGGCGAGTCCCCGCCAGAAGTGATGCTGCCGCTGACGTGAGGTGACGGGTTCGAGGCGACTGCGCAGGAGCCTTTCAGTCATGGGGCACGCTCCTCTCCGGTTGCCATGCGCCGACTCTGCCATGCCGCGACCGCGGACTCCACGAGGAGCACCACGAGCGCGGCGAGCACCAGCCAGCGCCACAGTTTCTGGCGGCCCTCGGCTTCGATGGCGGCCAGTTGGATTTTTCGTTCGGAAGTGGGTCCCTCGAGCCCGACGGGTTCCGTCCGCACGGGCGCTCCGAAGCCCTCGAGGGTCTCCAGGGCCAGCGGCTGCGATCGCGATTCCGCGCCGTCGATGTTGACCGCGAAACGCCACGAGTCGTCCCCCGAAACCGCCGTGTAGATCCCGGGAATCGCGGTGTTTGTGAACACGCCCGCCGCGGCCGGCACCACCGACTCCGTTCCGTCGGGCAGGCGGATGCGGCACTCGTCGGCCGTCTCTGGAAGCGGGACCGGATCGCCGACGGTGACGACCGCCAGCGCGGCGCCCGACGCATGGCTGCCCAGTTCGATCATCGAGAAGAGCAGGGGCACGAACTTCGTGGAAAGCGCGAGCTGGCTGTCATCGGGGTGCCACCCGCTGGCAAGGACGAAGGCGCGGCCCTCTCCGAGGGGCTGTTCCATGAGCGCCGGGTCTCCGGAATCGAAGCGCCAGATGACGCGCGCGTCCGCCGGCGGTTCGAGGCGGCGGTAGCGCCAGAAGTGGATCCCGGTGAAGTCGCTGTAGCGCGGGTCGGCGAACGGTGCGAGGAGCGGATGGCTGAAATCGACGGCGCCGAGCATCGCGTAGTTCCGCGGCTGGACCTCGGTGGCGGCCGCGAAGCCGCCTCCGAGCACCGGCGCGAGCGACGCGAAGGTCTCGGCGGACCTGGGCGCCACGACCAGGGTCTTGCCTCCGCGAACCTGCGCCGCGAGGCGGTCCGCGATCGCGGGCGAGACGGGGTCGGCGACGAAGTAGAATCGCGCGCCCTCGATCGCCGTGGAATCCGGGGCGCCGCCCGGCGGGTGCGGATTGACGTGAACGGCGAACGTTCCTCGGGAGGGAAGCGCACGCAGGAGGTAGAACAGCGGCTGACGGGCCTCGTCCGGCGACTCGTTTCCGAAGTAGAGCGCGGGGACGGCCAGGGTCCTGGGCGGGACGATGAAGACGCGGTTGTCGAACTCCACGTCGTCGCCGCGCAGGAGGATCTGGCTGGCGGATTCGTCCTCGGGAACGGCAAGGGCGACCGTTCGGGTCTGCCCGGGCGGCACCCGGACTTCCTCCGCCCGGCCGACGTAGCCATCCGCGCCCGCCCATCCCACGTCAAAGCGGTCTTCGGTGGAATCCGGGGCGTTCACGACCCGCACCCGGACGACGGCCTGGGTGCCCGGGTTGAGGGTGGATGGGTCGAGGACAAGCTGGAGGCCCGCGTTCCCCGGGGTGGACGGCTTCACCGGCTCAACGGCGACTTCCACCCCGCGCGGCCAGTCGAACGCCTGGAGGCGGTCGAGGCGGCTGCCCTCCTGAAAATCCGTGATGACCACGACGCGCATGGGCCCCGGTGCCGTGCGGTCCGCGGTTTCGACCAGGAGCTCCGAGGCGGCGGCGAGGGCGTCATCGAGATGGGTTGCGCCCCATCCCGGCTCGACATCGGCCATGCGGCTCCGGAGCAGCGCGTCGCGTTCCCCGAACGGGGTGGCCTGCCATTCCGTGAACGCGACCAGGGGACGGCTCTGGCGGTCGAACGTCCACGCGGCGAGTTCATCGGCCGCGGTCAGCGCGCGCGCATGGCGGAGGGCCCGCTCCCTTGCGGCATCCCACAGTCCGGGCCGGCGCATGCTCGCGCTGGTGTCGAGCAGGAGGACGACGCGGCGCGGCGGCCGGGCCGACGGATCCGCCATCGCGCTGCGCTTGAGAAAGGGCCTCGCGAAACCGAAGGCGAGCAGCGCGAGGATGAGGCATCGCAGCGCGAGCAGCAGCAGGTCCTCGAGGCGGCTGCGCTGCGTGACCCTCGGGGGGGAGGGCGGCAGGAAGAGCAGCGAGCTGAACTGCGTCCGCTGGCGGGTCGTGCGGCGAATGAGGTGAAAGACGAGCGGGAAGAGCACGGCGGCGCCGCCGAGGAGGAACAATGGCGCGAGGAAGCTCATAGGCTCATCCGCGCCCCGCCGGGCGCGAAACGGCGCACGCCGCGTCCCCGGCGCGTGCGGTCACGCAGGAATTGAAACAGCCCGTGCTCGAGGGGCTGGTGGGTCATGAGGCGATGCCATGCCACGCCGAGGCGCTGGCAGAGGGCGCGCAGGCTCGCGGTGTGCGCCTCGAGGCGCTCCCGGTACCGCGAGCGGACGGCGGCGGGGTCCACGAACAGCGTCCGGCCGGTCTCCATGTCCTCGAACCACGAAGGCTGCTCGAAGGCGAGCGACAGCTCGACCGGGTCCAGCACCTGAAACACCGAGAGCTCATGGCCGGCGGCCGTGAGCACCGTGAGGCTCTGCTCGAGACGATCGAGCGGCGCGAGCAGGTCCGAGATGAGAACGATGAGGCCGCGTTTCCGGATGATCTCGGCGGCGCGCTGGAGCGGCGAGATGAGATCGGTCGTGCGGCCGCCCGCGGCCGTTTCCAGCGTGAGCATGAGCCGCCGGAGGTGCCCGATGCGATGGCGCGCGGGCAGGTAATCCCGCACCCGCTCGTCGAACGTGAGCAGGCCGGTGGCGTCGCCCTGCCGGTGCAGGAAGAACGCGAGCGTCGCGGCCAGCGTGGCCGCGTACTCGGCCTTCGTGTGGCCCACGGATCCGAGCGTCATGGAGCGGCTCTGATCGACGAGGAGATGACAGCGGAGGTTCGTCTCGTCCTCGAAGCGCTTCACGAAGTGGCGGTCGCTGCGGGCGAGCACGCGCCAGTCGAGGTACCGGAGGTCCTCGCCCGGCGTGTACTGGCGGTACTCCGTGAACTCGACGGAGAACCCGTGGTAGGGGCTGCGGTGCAGCCCCGAGGTGAAGCCCTCGACGACGACACGCGCGCGCCACTCGAGATTGCGAATGGCCATGAGCACGCCCGGATCGACGAAGTCGGGCCGGGCGCCCGGCGTGCCGGAGGCGGAGCTCATCGGGTGAGGGGCGGCTTGACCGAATCGAGCAGGCGCTGGATGACGTCCTCGACCCGGACGTTCTCCGCCTCGGCCCGGTAGTTCAGCAGGAGGCGGTGGCGCAGGGTCGGCGCGGCGAGCGCCCGGATGTCGTCCATCGTCACGTGGGCGCGCCCGCGCAGAAGCGCGCGCGCCTTCGACCCGAGGATGAGGAACTGGGCGGCGCGCGTGCCCGCGCCCCACGTCACCCATTCGCGGACGAACTCGAAGCCGCCGCCGGCGGAGGGGCGGGAGGCGGCGGCGAGCCGTACGGCGTACCGGACGAGCTCCTCGGCCACGGGGACCTGGCGGACGATCTCGTGGAAGCGGAGGACGTCCTCGCCCGTGAACACCGGCTCGATGGGTTCGGCTGCGCGACTGGTCGTCCGGAGGATGACCTCGACCTCCTCGTCCTCGGGGAGATAGTCCACGATCACGTTGAACATGAACCGGTCGAGCTGCGCCTCGGGAAGGGGGTAGGTTCCCTCCATCTCGATCGGGTTCTGCGTCGCGAGCACGAAGAACGGCGGCGTGATCGTGTGGCGCACGCCCGCCGCGGTGACCTGATGCTCCTGCATGGCCTCCAGCAGGGCGGACTGCGTCTTCGGCGGGGTGCGGTTGATTTCGTCGGCCAGGATCATGTTGGCGAAGATCGGGCCCGGGATGAAGGTCATGCGCCGCTCGCCGGCGATCTCCTGGAGAATCTCGGTGCCCGTGATGTCCGCCGGCATGAGGTCCGGCGTGAACTGGATGCGCTGGAACTTCAGGTGGAAGATCTGCGCGATCGACTTCACGAGGAGCGTCTTGGCGAGGCCCGGCGCGCCCGTGATGAGGCAGTGACCGCCGGCGATGAGGGCGACGAGGATCTGTTCGATCACCTCCCGCTGGCCCACGATCACCTTGCCGAGCTCGGCCTCGATGCGTTCCCGGCTCGTCGCGAGGCGTTCGACCGTGCGCCGCTCGACCTCGACGGGATCCATCTCGGTGACGGACGCAAGGCGCGCCTCGGGCCTCATGACCGGGGGCGGCGCCGCAATCCCGCCCGTTTCGCCGGAGGATTCCGCGGGCGTGTCGGGCCGGGGAGTCTCGGCTCGCGTGAGGACCGGCCCGGGCGGTGTCGCCGCGGGGGCCTCGGCGCCATCCGTCCCCGAAGGGGGCGGCACGGGGGGCGGGATCTCGGGCGGCTGTTCGATGCGCGGCGGTTCGGGATGGTTCGGGGGAAAGCTCATCAGTGGGTCATCACGTAGAAGATGATATTGATGCCGAGCGGGTACGCGATCTTCTCGGAGAAGTTGAAGAAATAGTAGTCGTTCTCGCCCTCGCGCTCCCAGCCGTCGCCGTTGTCGGTGTTGTGCGTGGCGATCACCATGAGGCGGTCCTGGTCGTCGAAGATGCCGCGGTGATGGACCTCGACGGCGTCGGGCGCCTCCCACGTCCGGCCGTGGAACTGGCTTTCGATGCCGAGGTGCACGTTGGGCACCTGGCCCTTCTCGGTGATGAGGAAGGGACGCTGGTAGATGGGGTGGTCGAGTGGAATCTCGCGGAAGGGCCGGTCGGGAAAGACGCGCCGCATGACGGTCTCCACGTTGCGCCAGTCGCGTTCCCCCCAGAAGTCGTCGAGCATCAGGAATCCGCCGTTGAGCAGGTAATTGCGCAGCGCGATGACCTCGCGCTCGTCGAGGGAGAGCGCGCCGGGCTCGACGATGTAGATGAAGGGGTAGTCCCGAAGCTCGGGCTCGGTGAGGCGGATCCACCACGCGTCGGGATCCACCTTCATCGAGGTCATCTGCTGAAGCCGGAACGAGAAGTTCAGATCGCTGTCGGGATGGTCCGTCGTCCATCCCCCGCGCCCGCCGTAACGGTTGTGCTCGTACCAGACGCGCACGAACGTGAAGACGTCGCGTTCGAATCCCGGGGTGTTCGTCCAGACGGGCGTGCCGGTGCTGTGGGATTCGAACCTGCGCGCGGAGCGGTCCACCTCATCGAAGTACGAGCGGCGGTACCAGCGCTGGCCCACGGCGGCCGCACCGCAGGCGAGGAGCAGGAGCAGTGGAATGATGCGGTGTTTCATGGCGCGGCCGTCATGGCGGCGTCGGGTTCATCGGGATGCGGCGCAGGATCACGTTGCCTGGTGTCCGGCCTGGATGCCTCGGCCTCCGGTTCAGGGGGCGCGGTCCCCTCTTCGGAGACATCGGTCTCCACCTCGGGCGTCTCCGCCTCCGGCCCGGACCGCCCGACGCGGGGTGCGGCCGCGTCCTCCGCGGGTTGCTTCTCCTTCGCGGCGGGCGGGGCGGCCCGGGCTTCGCCGCCGGAGCGGCGCTCATGGATGTCAAGCAGGAGCCGCAGGGCGGAGCGATTGCGCGGAGCGTCCTCGAGGGACTGCAGGAGATGGCGCCGGGCGCCGTCCAGGTCCTCCGGGGCGAGGAGGCGGGCGAGGTGGAAGTGCGTGTCGGCGGGATTCGGCGGATCCAGCAGCAGCAGGGTGCGGTGCGCGGCGAGCGCCTCGTCGGTGCGCCCGAGCTCCTCGAAGGCGCGCGCGAGGTGCCGGTAGGGGGCGGGCACGAGGGGATCGACCGCCAGGAAACGATTTGCGTTGGTGAGCACGACCTCCCATCTGCCGGCGGACTCGGCGAGCTCCATGAGGCGCAGGTAGGCGCTGGTGGCCTCCGCGTCCACGGCAGCCCACCGCTCAAGCGTCTGGAACTCGGCCTCGGAGTCCCGGAGTTCCCGGTGCGCGCGGACCAGGAGCGGATGCGCGCTGTCCGGGCCCTTCTGGCGGGGGTAGAGACGGAGGAGCTTCTCGAGGGGTTCCCTCGCGGCGGACCACTGTCGCTGTTCGACAAGGGACGCGGCGTGCTGGAGCAGGCGCCAGTAGTTGTTACCGGGGTCACGGCCGGCCGCCTCGGCGTTCGCGTTCATCCGGCCGAGCACGGCGGCGGCGCCCCGGCGGGGGCGTGGCGCGTCGAACTCGAGCCCGGGCGCGAGTCCGCGCGCCTTCTCGCGCGCGAATTCCGCGAAGTCCTTCTCGAGCGATTCCATCGACGTCGTGTGGCGTTCGATGGCGTCGTTGATGAATGTGCCGGTCCGGAGGTCCGCGAGAATGTCTCGGAGCCTGGGAAGGCCGAACCGCTCGACGAGGAACTCGACGACAAGCGAGGACTGGTAGTACGCGAACTGCAGGTGAAGACCCGACCTGGGAGTGAGAAAGGCGGCGCTCAGGCGTGAGATCGGAGTGAGTTCACCCTCGAGAATCATCTCGCGGTAGCGCGGGTTCAGTTGTTCGCCCCACGCCGGGTTGGCCGTGCGCTCCTCGTAGGTGGAGATGCCTTCGCTGAGCCACCGCGGCATCTTGTTGGCCGTGAGCTGCAGCGTGACGACGTGGCAGAACTCGTGCCACAGGACGGCCTCCCAGTTCACCGCGCGCCCGCGGGTGGATGCCGGGCTGTTCGCGGTGATCACCCGTCCGAAGCAGACTCCGAGGTACCCCGGGTTGTCGGGCATGCCGAAGGTGCGAACTCCGAAGTCATTCGGGTCGGAGAAGATCTCGACCGTGGTGGGCCGGGTGAGCGTGAGTCCGTACTTCGGGACCAGCGTCTCACGCGCGCGTTCGAGCAGGTCCAGCACGCGTGGGCCGTAGACCTCCGCCTCGTGCCGGGGCATGCGGACGATGAAGTGCTCGTTCGTGAGCGTGGCGAAGCCCGCCATCGTGTCGAACAGGGTCACGAGGTTGTAGGCCGTCACGTCGTATGCGTCGCGCTCGTGCACTTCCTGGATCAGCTCCCAGCCTTCCGCATCCTCGCCGAGCCGCAGCAGGTCCGTGGCGAGCTGGGCCCTCGCCGGAAGGAATTCGGGCGCGAAGGCGAGCGCCTCCCGCTGAAGGGCGGCGCCCTCCGCGAAACGGTACTTCTGCGAAAGCTTTCGGCCGATGAGATGCGGCACGGCGGGATTCCGCGCCCAGTGGCGTGTCGCACTGGCGCGTGCAGCCTCTTCCGCCGCCGCATCATTGCGCAGATGGGCGATGACCGCCGCGTACGCCCATGCCTCGGGATGCCACGGATTGACCTTCCGCACCTGCTCGAGGGTCTCGAGCGCGCCGTCGTAGTCCTCCGCGTCGATCCGGTGGTCGACCACGAGGAGCAGGCTCGGCACATGCCGCGGGTTGATCTTGAGCGCGGCATCGAGCGCGGCGCCCATGGCCTCGCGGTCCGATTCCGCGAAGGCGCGCGCGCGGCCGTAGTGAAAATCGGGATCCTCCGGAAACCGTTCGAGTCCCTCCTGAAAGTGGCGGGCGGCCAGCGCGAAGTCGTTCTTCTGAAGCGCGAGCTCGCCGCTCGCGAGGTAGACATCGCGGAGATCGGGCGCGGCGCGGCGCGCGGTCGCGTAGATGCGATCGAGCACCTCCTTGGCATCGGCTCCGGCTTCGAGCAGCGCGCGACCGACGGCGACGAGGTCGGCCGGATTGCGATAGGCCCAGGGCCGTTCGGTGACGAGCCTCGGAATCTCGGCGACGGCCTCGGCGGCGGCCTCCGGTCGTCCGTTGAGCGAGAAGGCGTCGCGGGCCAGCCAGCGAAGAACCACGCTGCGCGGAACCAGGCGCAGGGCGTTCGTCATCGCCGCATCGGCCTCGACATACCTGCCGACGGTGAGCAGGCCTTCGATGCGGATCCGGTGCCATGCCTCGTCCCGGGGACGATCCTCGAGGGCTTCCTCCGCGAGATCGATGGCCCGCCCATAGTTGCCGCGGAGCAGTTCGGCCCGGGCGGCGTCCACCTGCGCCAAAACCGTCAGCGGAACGCAGGCGAGCAGAAACGTGCAAAGGAGACGCGTGAGCGTGAGGGGCGGATTCCCGAGTGCCCTGATCACGGTTCGGGCGATTGGGCGCACGTCACCGTCTCTCATCACGCGGTACTCTTGACCGCACTTCGTCGCCGCCACAAGGGGCGGGATCAACGGAGTTGAGATTTGCCGTGCGCAAGGGTTGCGCATGGGGCGCGGTTCTCCGGTGACAGGGCACTCTCGCGCTGTCCGTCCGCAGGCCCGGGACGGCGTCGGCGAACGCTCGCCCGCGACCGCGAGATGCGCGGTTGCCATCCGACGCGCATCGCCCGACGGTTCCCGGGACGCGCCGCGATACGCACGTTTCCCCGCGGGTGCCCGCGTGCGATGTCATCCAGGCGACAAGGAACCGAGTTCATGTCCCCGTGAAAGCGACGAACAGATCAGCGAATCCGGCGCGGAAGTCCCCCGGTCCGGTGAAGAAGGCGAAAGCCGCCGCGATTCCTGCGGTTTCGAAACCGGGTGCGGAAGTCCCCGGGGGGCAGGAAGCGGAGCCGGTTCTTCTCTCGGGGGGCAATCCCCAGATCCCGAAGGGCGACGGTGACGGACCCGTGCAGGCGTACATCGCCGCGATGCCCGGCTGGAAGCGTGAGGTCGGCCGCCGGCTCGACGCGCTGATCGAACGCAACGTGCCGGGTGTGCGCAAGGCGGTGAAGTGGAACTCTCCCTTCTATGGCATTGAGGGACAGGGCTGGTTCCTCGGGGTGCATTGCTTCACACGATACGTGAAGCTGGCGTTCTTTCGCGGAACATCCCTCAGCCCCATGCCGCCGGTGGAATCGAAGGACCCGGCAACGCGCTACGTTCACATTCATGAGCACGACGAGATGGACGAGGAGCTGCTGGGGAACTGGGTGCGGCAGGCCGCGGCGCTTCCCGGATGGGTTCCGTGAGGCACGCGGGCCGGGTCATGGCGGGAGCTTCAACTCGCCCCCGGGCTGCGTCTGGAAGCCGTTCGGCCGGAAGCCGTGGCGCGGAGTCTCGCGCGCCCGCCCGGGAAGCAATGGAAATGGCGGAGAGGGAGGGATTCGAACCCTCGATGGGGTATTAGCCCATTCACGCTTTCCAGGCGTGCGCCTTAAACCGCTCAGCCACCTCTCCGTGGTGCGCGCCAGAGAGTGTTGGACGAGCTGGGCGCGGCTGCAACGGCAAACTCGCCTGTCGCGTCGGCACGGAGCCGTCAGGCCTGGATGAAATAGCTGAGGTTCTCCAGCTCGATCGCGAGGTTCACGTTGTTGACGATGACGTCCTCCGGCACGTGGAGGACGATCGGGGCGAAGTTCAGGATTCCGCTGATGCCCGCGTCGATGAGCTGGTTGGCCACTTCCTGGGCGACCGCGGCCGGGACGCAGAGGATCGCCATTCGAATCGATCGTTCGCGCACGAGCTCCGGCAGCCGCGACATGTCCAGGATCGGGATGGAGCCGCGGGAGCGCAGGCGGGCGGGGTCGTTGTCGAAGGCGGCGACGATCTCGAATCCCTCCTGCGCGAACCCGTGATACGAGAGCAGGGCGGAACCGAGGTTGCCGGCGCCGACAAGGATGACCGGCTGCAGGGACTGGTTGCCCAGCACGTCGGAGATCATCCGCGCGAGCTGCGAAACGTCATAGCCGAGGCCGCGGGTTCCGAACTGGCCGAAGTGGGCGAGGTCCTTCCGGAGCTGGGTCGGCTTGACTCCGGCGGCGCGGGCGAGTGCCTCGCTGGAGACCGTCTGGATCGCGTTGTTCCGAAGGCGCTGCAGGCAGCGGAAGTAGATCGAGAGCCGGTAGACGGTCTTGCGCGGGATGGTGCCGCGTCCGTGTCGCTTCAGGGCGGCCATGGGTACAGCGGAGATTCAGGGGGAGGATGCCCCGGGCAGGGGCCGGGTGGCGAGCAGAGTCGCGGCGGTGTCCACGGCTTCGCGCCCGGAAGGGGCGCCCGGCTCGGGCTCGTAGGCGTTGAGCAGGATGGCGAAGACGAGACGCCGGCCGGAGGAATGCTCTGCGAATCCCGAGAGGGCGGTGACATGGCGCAGCGTGCCCGTCTTGGCGCGCAGCAGTCCGGGCGTGTCACGGAAGCGGCGGCTCAGGGTTCCGTCCACTCCGGCGACCGGCAGCGCGTCGAGAAAGGCATCGCGCGCCGGGTGCCGGTCCATGAACGTCAGGAGGCGAACGATCGCGGCGGGTGTGATCAGGCAGCTCCGGGAAAGGCCGGAGCCCTCATCCATCCGGACT
The DNA here is from genome assembly GCA_964389135.1 of uncultured Verrucomicrobiota bacterium. GTDB lineage: Bacteria > Verrucomicrobiota > Verrucomicrobiia > Limisphaerales > CAIMTB01 > CAIMTB01. The sequence continues at coordinate 208,971 of CAYMDA010000002.1, forward strand.
TCGCGCGCCGGGATGCCCGCCTGATCGAGAAATTCGCGGAGCGCGAGGATGCCGGCAGCCTCCGAGGTCGTCTCGGGAGGCGCGGGGCACAGGGCGCCCGCCTGGAGGAGCAGCATCTGCGCATGAAGATTCTGGGAACGTTTCATCATCTCGCGGACGAGTTCGGCCAGCGGTGGTGACTCCACCCGGATGACGCGGTCGAGGTGGCGTTCACGGAGGCCGGCCGTGTCGCGCGCGTGCCGCGCGTTGCCCGTCACGCGGATGCCGTTCCGAACGAGATGTTCGCGCAGGCGGTGCGCAAAGAATGGCGCCGGGTCCGGGACGGGCACGGCGTCGGTCCACGACTGGCCGTCGACGGGAAGCGAGCCGGAGACGTGCACGACCCGTGAACCGGGTTCGCGGTGGAGGACGATCGTTCGCGGACCCCCTGCGGGAACCGTGCGCGTGTCCGAGAGATCGAACTCGAGGAAGGAAGTGTCCGGGTGGACCTCGATGCGCACGGGGGCGCCGGGCTCCGTGCCGGGATGAAAGACGAGGTCGAGGACGTTCTCGTCGGTGCAAAGGGCGCCGACGGGGGCACCGTAGTAGTAGCGGAGGTCGTCCCACGTCCAGCCGGTGCCGTGTGGCGGGCCGCGGAAGAAGCTGTCATCGGCGACGATGTCGCCGCGGATGCGGCGGATGCCGGCCTTCTGAAGCGCATCGGTGATCGGAGAGAGCGAGCGCTCGTGATCCCCGTCGAAGAAACGGGCGGCCATGGAGAAGTCACCACGCCCGTGGACGACGAGCGGCCCGCGGAGTGTGCCTCGGGAAGAAACATGGCCGCACGGGACGACGTCGGTGACGATGCGAAAGTCCGGCCCGAGGGCATCGAGGGCGAGGGCGGCGGTGAACAGCTTCGCGTTGGAGGCCGGCTTGAGCAGCTTGTGGGCGTTGGTCGCGAAGTGGGTCTGTCCGGTCGCCGCGTCGGCGACGACCACTCCCCATGTTGCATGGGCGAACTCGGGTCGGGAGATGTGCGCGCGCAGGCTGGACGCCAGGTCGCCTCCCGCGAACGACCGGAGGATTCCGGCGACAAGCAGGAGCGCGGCGAGGGTGCCGCGCGGCGGGCGATGCGATCCGGGAACGCGGCGCGCGAGGCGGCCGGGCGCGATCACGGCTGGATCGTGATGCGGCTCCAGTCGAGGCCGCTCCACTCGGCGTAGGCACTGAATGCGGCCTCGTTCTGGATGAGGACGGTGCGAACGACGCTGGAATCGTCGGCGCGACCGCTGTGGGGAATCAGGTCGGGGATGATGTCGACCTTCTTGTGGGCGTACGTGAGGGCGAATACCGCCTGGGCCGCGGCGTAGAAGGGCAGGTCGCGATAGGCGCCTTCGGCGAAGTCCTCGACGGCGTCGGCGAGGAACTCGAGCTGATCAACCAGGTGCGGAAACTGGGGGGCGGCGATCTGGGTGAACTCGAGTTTCCAGCGGGGGAGCTGCCGCGTGACGCGCAGGAGCATGGCTGGGGTCACTTTGGCGGCTCCCTGGTTGACGTAGGCGGCAAACTCAGACATGCGGGCAGGTTAGGTGCGACGGAATGCGTGCGCCAAGCGGCGAATTCGCGCTGCGGACGCGTGCGGGAAGGGGAGGGGAGGATCCGACGAGACGAGGCCCGCCGCCTCGGAGAAGGGCGACCGGGCCTCGCGGTTAATGGGTTGGCGGGAGGTTACTTTTTCTTCTTAGCTGCCTTCTTGGCTGCCTTCTTCTTCGCTGCCATCGCTTTCACCTCCGATCTGATGCTCGGCATGCGCCGTGTTGGGCCTGTCGGTGGGGGGAACTGCCGCCCGGGGTGTGAAGGAGACGCGCGAGCCTTCCCGTCGAACGGGGTCGCACTCTCCTTGGACCGAGGGCGAACATGACAGGCTTCGTCCGACCTTTTACGGAAGGCACGCGTCGAGTTCACGAGAAATTTTCGTTCAACCGCATTTTTTGGGCGCTTAGTTTGGCCGGCCATGTCGAACGAATCGCAGTTGAGTCCGATGCTCGCGCAGTATCGCCGGATCAAGGGCGAACTGCCGCCGGACGTGCTGCTGCTTTTTCGGCTCGGAGATTTCTACGAGTTGTTCTTCGAGGACGCGCAGGAGGGCGCGGGCCTGCTGAATCTCGCACTGACTCAGCGGCAGGGTGTCCCGATGTGCGGCCTGCCGTATCACGCGGCCCACGGCTACATCGGCCGCCTGCTGCGGGCGGGCCGCAAGGTGGCCCTGTGCGACCAGGTGGAGGAGGCCCGCCCGGGCAAGCTGGTGCGGCGCGAAATCACCCAGATCCTCAGCCCGGGCACGCACTTCGACGATCGCGTGCTGCAGGCGGACCGCGCCAACTATCTCGCGGCGGTCTGCCGCGGCGGACGCGCCGCGGGCCTCGCGCTGATCGATCTCACCACCGCGACCTTCCGCGCGACGGAGTTCGCGGACGCCGAGGCGCTGCGCGTGGAGCTCGAGCGTGTCTCTCCGGCGGAGATCCTGCACCCGGCCGCGGATGACTCGCTCCGCGCCGCGCTCGACGGTCTCGGTGCCGCGCTGCAACGTTACGAGGACTGGACCTTCGCGCCGGAGATCGCGGAGCACACCCTGCGGGAGCATTTCCGGGTCGTCTCCCTCGCGGGCTTCGGTCTCGACGGACATGCGGCCGCGACGGGCGCGGCGGGCGCGGCGCTGCACTATCTCACCCAGCACCTGCGGCGGCCGGCCGCCCAGCTCATCACGCTGACTTACTACGAGACGTCGAAGCTCCTCCATCTCGACAGCACGACACTCCGCAATCTCGAGGTGCTCGAACCGCTGCAGTCCGACGGCACGACGCACCGCGCGACGACGCTCTTCGCGGCGATGCATCGCACGGTCACGCCGATGGGCGCGCGCCTGCTGCGGGACTGGCTCAGCCAGCCCCTCGCCGACGCGGCGGCGATCCGCCGCCGGCAGGGAGCCGTGGGCGCGTGGCTCGCGGCGATGGATGTGCTCCTTCCGTTCCGTGAGGCGCTGAGGGAAGTGCGCGACCTCGAGCGCACGCTCGGCAGGCTTGCGGCGGGATCCGGCTCGCCCCGCGACCTCGCGTCGCTGCGCGCCGCGCTCGAGCAGATCCCGCGACTTCGTGACGCGGCGACGGAGGCGGGTTCAAGGCGCGGCGCGGGGATCGATCCGCTGCTCGGAAGCGAGGGAACGGGCGACGCGGGACAGGAGCCGGGCCTGCTCGTGGAACTCGCCTCGCAGCTCGAGCCCGAGCGCGAGCTGGCGGACGAGATTGCCCGCGCCATCGTGGATGATCCGCCCGCCGGACTGAAGGAGGGCGGCCTGATTCGCGACGGCTACGACGGCGAGCTCGACGAACTGCGCCGCGCCCAGCGCGAGGGTCAGGACTGGATCGCGCGCCTGCAGCAGCAGGAAATCGAGCGCACCGGCATCGCGTCGCTCAAGATCCGGTTCAACTCGGTGTTCGGCTATTTCATCGAGGTCACGCGGGCGAACCTCGACCGGGTGCCGCCGGAGTACGTCCGCAAGCAGACGGTGGCGGGAGGCGAGCGTTACATCACGGCCGAGCTGAAGGAGATGGAGAACCGCATCCTCGGCGCCGAGGAACGGGCGGTCCGGCTCGAACTGGCGCTCTTCCAGCGCGTGCGAGAACGGGTGCTGGAGCGCCTCGCGAGCCTGCAGGCCTCCGCGCGCGCCCTCGCGCAGCTCGACGTGCTCGCGGCGTTCGCCGAGCGCGCGCACGCGGGAGGGTACACCTGCCCGGAGATCACGGAGGACGCCGTGCTTCGGATCGAGGCCGGCCGCCACCCGGCCCTCGAGACCTCGACCGGCGGAGAGCGATTCGTGCCGAACGACACGGACCTCGATGCGAGTCGCGAACAGATCGCACTCATCACGGGTCCGAACATGGCCGGCAAGAGCACCTACATCCGGCAGGTGGCGCTGCTCGCGGTCCTGGCGCACACCGGGTCGCACATTCCGGCGAAGAGCGCGCGCATCGGCCTTGTGGATCGTGTGTTTACGCGCATCGGCGCGAGCGACAACCTCGCGCGAGGGCAGTCCACCTTCATGGTCGAGATGAGCGAGACCGCGAACATCCTGAACAATGCCACGCGGCGGAGCCTCGTGATCCTCGACGAGGTCGGACGCGGCACCAGCACATTCGACGGGCTGAGCCTCGCATGGTCGATCGTGGAGCATCTCCACAACGTGGTGGGCGCGCGCACGCTGTTCGCGACGCATTACCACGAGCTCACGGAGCTGGCGGCGCGCCTCCCGCGCCTGCGGAATTACAACGTGGCGGTGCGCGAGTGGAATGACCAGATCGTCTTTCTCCACAAGATCGTGCCGGGCGGCACCGACAAGAGCTACGGCATCCAGGTGGCGCGGCTGGCCGGCGTGCCGCGCCCCGTCGTCGAGCGGGCGAAACAGATCCTGCGCGTGCTCGAGGAGGCGGAGCTCGATCTCCAGCGGGCGGCGGATGGTGAACCGGGTGAGTCCCGCGCGGCGCGCGGCGCCCGCAGCGGGCGGGAGAAGCTCAAGAAGCTGCCGGGCGCGATGCAACTGGATCTGTTCTCCTCGGGCGGCGGTTAGAAGCCCGCGGCGGAGGAGGGGCCGTGTTCGCCGCCGGAGGACCCGCGGAAGGTCGGACGGAGGCCCGAGTGCGGCGGCGGTTCCGCGGCGCCTGGCGCGGCGGACATGGCTCCGGGAGCCCGACTCAGTCAGGGAGCCGCGGCGGTTCCCCGGGGGTGCCGCGCGGTGTGCGGCGCAGTTCGAGCCAGCACTGGAGGCTCGTGATGCCGGACCAGAGCCATGCGACGCCGAAGAGGATGAGCGCCTGGTTCAGGATTGCCTCCGGGGGGGCGTGCGGTTCGTAGGCGAAGTCAAGCGCGCGCCAGTATTCGCGGATCAGCAGAAAGAAATAGACGAGGAACCACGCGAACCCGGCGCAGGCGAGGGTGAGCTGCCCGGCGCCGGCGAGACGGTGGCCCGCCACCCAGGAACCGAGCCCGGGCGTGGCGAGCTGGTTGATGAGGATGGCCATCTGAAGGCGGTCGCGCCGGGGAAGTCGCGCCCCGGAGCTGAGGAACCGCTTCATGACTGTGCTGCCGCGCGGGCATGCCGCCGAACGGACGGCGCGTCAGCCGGCGGGCTGGGCGGGCGGCGAGCCCCGCCGCCCCAGGCTCAGGACGACGAACCATGCGTCGTCGTTCTTGTCGTCACCGCCGAGCACGACCTTCTCGCCGGGCACGATGCGCTGGCGCTTCTTCACGACCAGCTGGCCCTTGCCGAAGAGCTGGACCTCGAGTTCACCGTCCTCGAACACGGCGACCTCGATGACGCAGTCGCGGCTCATCTCCACGCGGGCGGGTTTCTCGAGGGAGGCGACGATCTCCTTGCGATTGATCTCGAAATAGTTCTGCCATTTGAAGACCCGGCGGAGCTGCCGCTCGAGCTGGGGACTGACCTCCTTCAGGTTCTTTCCCGGCGGTTTGCCGCCGTTGGTGCCCCAGATCAGTTCGGCCGTGAGACGGGTGTCGTCGGCGGCATGCGTGGCGAACGGGAGCAGGACTCCGGAAAGGGCGAAGGCGAGCAGGGCAAGGAACGTGCGCGAGTTCATCGGGGTGGGATGACAGTTCAGAGCATGTCCACGCGTCCGAGCCAGACGACGGTCATCGCGTCCTGGGCCGCGTAGAAGGTGAAACTGGTCATGTTCGTCGATGGCGTTTCGATCTCGTGACCGACGATGGCGGCGACGTCGCCGGGTCCGGGGGTGCCGGCGTCGTCCCTGAAGTTCGCGCGGGGGAGGAGGATGGCGGCAAGCGCGACGGCGCCGGCGGGAACGAGCCATGCCAGCCACGAGATCCCGCGGCGGGGAGCCGGGTTCTCGCGGGGCGTCTGCGCCTCGATCGCGCGGCGAATGCCGGACCAGTAGAACTCGCGGGATTCGGGCAGGGGACGGGCCGGCTGGTGGTCGCGCAGAAGCCTGCTGAAATGGCGAAGGTTATCCGCGAGGGCGCGCGCCTCGGGGTCGAGGCGCGCCCGTTCGGCGGCGGCCCGGGCCTCGTGTTCGGACAGTTCGCCATCAATCCATGCCTGGATCTCGAGTTGTTGCTGCCGGTTCATTCTTGGGGTGGGTGATTCTTCAGGCCCGCGAGCAGTGCGGCGAGGCGCCGGCGGGCATAGAACAGCCGGGACATGACGGTGCCGATGGAGACGCCGATGGTCTCGGCGATCTGCTTGTACTCCATGCCCTCGAACTCGTGCAGCACAAGCACGGTGCGATGGGCCTCGGAGAGTTTGCTCATGGCGCTGTCGATTCGCTGACGGAGTTCCTCGCGTTCCAGATTCTCGGTCGGGTTTGTCCAGACAGGCGGGAGCAGGCGTTCCCACGCCTCCGGCTCGTCGCGGGATTCGGGCATGGGCTCGACGCGGAACCGATTGTTCCTGCGGAGGTGATCCAGGCAGAGGTTGATGGTGATCCGCGTCATCCACGTGGTGAAGCTGGAGTCACCCTCGAACTGCTGCAGCCGCTGCCATGCCTTGATCCATGCTTCCTGCGACAGGTCGATCGCCTCCTCCTCGTTGTGGACGATGCTGAACGCGCGTGCGTACATCTTGTCGCGGTGGCGGGCGACCATCTCTTCGAAGGCCTCCATGTCGCCACCCTGCGCGGCTTTCACCAGCGCCTCGTCCGGCAGGCTTGCCTTGTCACTGGAACCCGACATGAGGTGGACGTGCGCGGGCGACAGAGTATTCAGACCTGACCTGGTGGAAAGCGTTCAGAGGCGTCCCTTCGTGCTCGGAATGACGCCCGCGATCCGGGGATCGGCCCGGCAGGCGGCTTCAACCGCCCGCGCGGCGGCTTTGAACAGGGCTTCGACCACATGATGCGGTTCCTCACCATAGAGCAGTTCGAGGTGCAGCGCACAACGCGCCTCGTTGGCGAACGCCTGAAAGAACTCCCGCGCGAGCCCGAACCGAAACGCGGTCGCCGCATCCTGCCGCGCGTCGGGAGGGGAGACATGGCGGAGGCTGAGCCTGCCCATCCCGCGCCAGACGAGGGTGGGACGGCCGCAGAAATCCACGACCGCGCGCGCCAGGGTCTCGTCCATCGGAACATACGCCTCGCCCGTGAACGGATTTCGGGGATCGAAGCCCGTGCCGTAGCGGTGAATGCCGCGCTTGTCGCCAAGCGCGCCGTGGAACGCCTGGCCCAGCGCAAGGCCGCAGTCCTCGACGGTGTGATGGGCGTCCACCTCGAGATCCCCGCGGCAGCGAAGGGTCAGGTCCACCAGCGCATGCCGCGCGAACAGCGTGAGCATGTGGTCGAAGAACGGGATCCCGGTGTCGATCCTCGACCGGCCGCGCCCGTCGATCAGCAGATCGAGGGCGATCCGGGTTTCCCTTGTGTCGCGGCGGACCTTGGCGCGTCTCGGCGGCATCGCGCAGGCCCCATACCACAGGCAGGCCCGGCGGCGGAACCAAAACCGGTTGTCGCGGAGGCGATTCTGCACGAATCCTCCGCAGCCGTCGCCGGGTGAGCCGCCTCCCGCGGCGGTTCCGCCATCGCGGCGCCGCCCGGCGCCGGCCCCGCGGGCGCCATCGTCAAAAGGAGGATGGAAAAAGATGCCGCGGGACGTCAGGCTCCGGCCCCATGCCCGGATTGCTCGGACGACTGGTGAAGGGTGCAGCGGACTTCGTGCGCCTCGCCTGTTTCTTCGATGAGCGCGCGGATCCGTGGGAACGTGTCTCGATGGCGGTGCCGGCCTCGTCCTTCGGGCTCGCAAGCGAGCGGGAGTTCCATCGTTACCTCGAAGGCCCCACCCGCGTGCCCGCGAGCACCATCGAGGAAATGTGCGAGTGGCTGCGCGGCTGCGAGGCGGTCGACGACCTGACCCTGTTCCATGAGCCGGACTTCTGGCAGCACCCGGTGACGTTCGAGCACCTGCGAAAGGGAGACTGCGAGGACCATGCACTCTGGGCTTGGCGGCACCTGCATCGGCTGCGAATCCCGGGAATGTTCGTCGCAGGCCTGTGGAACGGCATCGCCCACACGTGGGTCCTCTTCAGGCACAACAACCACGATCATCTGTTCGAGACGACGTGCAAGCACGGGGACATGGTGCACCCCCTTCCGCGCGTGCGCGCGTTGTACACTCCCGCGCTCGGCGTGGATTTCACCTGCCGCACCTACGTCTTCCAGGGATACCAGCGGTTCCGCCTCGCGGCCGCCAACCCGGGCGGGGCCCGGGCATGACGCCCCGCCCCGCCGGCATCGCGGGGGTGTTCGCGTGGCTGTTCGCGCTCGCCGCCCCCGCCGCCCTGCCCCCGGAACAGCACCTCCTGCCTCCGGAGACAATCGGTTTCGTGCTTGTTCCCGATGCGGGCCCGGCCCGCGCCGCGTGGGAGACGCAGGCGCCCGCGCGCCTGTGGCGCGACCCTGGCATGCGCGAGGTGCGGACGCGTCTGGTCGCCCGGTGGACCTCGCGCGTTCTCCAGCCCGCGGAGGACCTGACCGGCTTCGCGTGGTCCGAGCTTCCCGCCATTGCCGGCGGGGGCGTTCTGATCGCGCTGCTGCCGGGTCCGGGGGGCCGGACAGATCACGTGCTGCTGCTGGAAACCGGCACCAACGCACCCGCCGCGCAGCGGCGGATCGCGGCGATGCGAGCCGGTACCGACGGTGCCCCGTCTCCGGCCCGCACCCGCCTCGCGGGGATCGAGTTCGTCGCGCTCGACCTGCCGGCGGAACAGGTGGCCGCATTCTGGAATCGCGCCTTTCCGGCGACCGGCGATTCCGCGGAACCGGCGGCGGTCTCGAGGACGTTGCACCTCGGGATGGTCGGCGACGTGCTCGTGATCAGCACCGCCGCGCGTCCGGCGGAGACCGTGGCCCGTCGGCTGCTCGAATGGCGCGGGGGGGATCGCGGATCCGCATCCGTGACGAACGGTTCGACCGCGGAATCCATCGTGGTGCTCCGCGGCGGGATCCGCGGCTCGTGGATCGTCGAACGGCTCGGGGATGGCGCGCTCACGGGGGCGCTGGGTTCGTTCTCCGCGATGCCCGCCATCCTCGATGCGTCCGGACTCCGGGCCCTGAAGGAGGTTGCGTGGGAACTGCGCGCGAACGCTGCGGGCTGGTGGTTCGACGTCGATCTGCGGGTGCCGGCCGCGTCAAGGAAGGGACTGCTGCAGATCCTGGATCTGCCTGCGGCTTCCGCCGCGCCGCCCCCGCTCGTGCCGGCCGAGGCGCTCGGGTTCACCCGGGCGCGGCTCTCCGGCCCCCTCGTCTGGCGGCGCCTGCAGCGGATGCTGTTGCAGGTCAATCCGGTGCTTCTCGGGATGCTGCAGCTGTTCACCGAGTACGGAGGGGGAACGGACTTCTCCTTCGAGCGCGACCTCGTGGGGATGCTGGGCGACGACTGGATCTCGGTGACCTTCGACGGGCAGGGAGGGGCGGAGCGGGTCTGGCTGATCGGCTCGCCGGACGCGCAGGCGCTCTATCGGGCGATCCGCGCGGTGGCCACGTCGGACTTCCTGGCGATGCTCGGGCCTGGCGGCGGCCGCGCGCCGCGCGCCCGCGAGGTTGAAGTCCGCGGCGTGCGGATCGGCAGCCTCGAGTTCCCTCCGGGCCCGTTCGCGGAGCACGGCATCGAGGTGCACTTCGCGGCGCGCGAAGGCTTCCTTGTCCTGTCATCCAGCCGTCCGCTCCTGGAGCGCATGCTTTCGGCCCGGGGCCCGTCGTTGGCGGAGCGGCCCGGAGTGGCGAACGCGTTCGCCGGGGCGGGTGGGACGGACGGCGGGTTCGCTTCCTGGCTGGACGAGCGCGCAGCCATGCGGGGAGTCTTCGAGGATCCCGACGTGGCGCGGGCTTACATCAGCGATCGGATGGGCTGGCTGGCCGCCTCTGACCTCGGGAGGAGGGCGGCCACGCAGATCGCGCGCTGGATCGACGCGGAGCAGTTGCCGCCGTATGGCGTTGCCGCCCGCTACTTCGGGCATGCCGCGACCGGCGCGAGGGTTACGCCGGACGGAATCCGGATCCGGGTGTACCGGCCGAAGCCGGCGGAGGCGGACCGCTGATCAGGGTTCCTCGGGGGGTTCGCCGACGAGCAGGACCGGCCACGGGCTGCCGGTGACCACTTCCCGGGCGACGGATCCGATCAGGGCCTCGGCGAGCGCGCCGCGACCCCGGGATCCGAGGCAGAGGATGTCGGGTCCGAAGCGTCGCGCCGCGGCGCGGATGGCAGCGGCCGGGCTGGAACCGGTGAGCACCTCGATCTCGGTGAGGATGCCCGTGGCCTGGGCGTGGGCGGGCACGAGGGCCGCCAGCTTCCGGGTTGCGTCGGCGGCAAGCTGGCGCTGGGTGCGTGCGGAGGCGCCCGCGCGCGAGCGCGAGGTCTCCGGCAGCACGTGGACGATCTTGAGCACGCCCCCGGCGGGCAGGGCCGCGCAGGCCCACGCGACGGCGCAGTCGCCGGTCGGGGAGAAGTCCGTCGCCACGAGCACCCGCTGGATCTGCACGCGCTGCCCGATGCCGTGCTCGATCGATTCGGGCACCGGGACGCAGACGACGTTCGTGGGAGCGTGCCGCAGGATACCCAGCGCGGTGGAGGGCTTCATCAGTCGATCAAGGCCCTTCCGCTGCCGTGTGCCCGCGACGATCAGGTCTGCGCCCGCCTCCGCGGCCGCCGCGATCAGGGGGACGTCAGGCCGGCCAAGGCTTGGCTGGATGTGGACCGTGATCTCCGGATCATTGAGCCAGGAGCGCACCTTCTTCTGCAGTTCACGGCTGAGGTGACGCTCGGTCTCGGGGACGTTCTTCGTCACGGGTGTGCCGTCGAGAACCCGCGATTTCTGGGAAAGCGGCCAGTTGACGTGGCCCACGGTGACACGCAGGGGAACGGCCGTGGAAAGCCTCGCGGCCCAGGCGAGCGCGGCCTCCGAGGCTCGGGAGAATTCCATCGCGATGAAGACGCCCAGGGGATTGCGGTCCCGAGCCCATGCGAGCAGGGGCTCCGGCTGGCGCACGACGAGCGTGGGAGCCGGCGCATTGGCCGCCAGGTATTCGCTGACACTGCCCACGGTCCAGCGTTCGAAGGCCGTCTTGCTCACCGACGACACGATCACGCATTCGGCAGGGTGGCCCGTGAGGTAGTCGACCATGACACGGCCCGCGTCACGTCCCGGGAGCAGCGCCTCCTCGACCGTGGCGCCGGCAGCGCGGAGTCGTTCGGCCTCGCGACGCAGCCGGTTCCTCGTCGTGCGCCGCACGCCGGGAGTATCCCGGGCAGGATCCTGCTCGTCGGCCACGTGGAGCAGGACCAGGGAAACGTTCAGCCGCAGGGCGAACGCGGCGGCCACATCCGCCGCGCTGACCGCGTTCCGGGAGAAATCGGTTCCGCAGACGATGGGCTTGGAATGCATCTTCATGGGTTCGGAGATGGGTCGTGATGTCCCGGTGCACCGCGGCCGGGGTCATGTCCTGACGATGACGAGCCAGGCCAGATAGGCGAAGTACGATGTGACGAAGAGCGCCCCCTCGAGGCGCGAGATGCGCCGGCCCGACAGGAACGCCGCGGCGCAGACGAACGCCACGATCGTCATGAAGGGGAGATCCAGACGAACGAGTTCACGGCCGACCTCCATGGGCTGGGACTGCACGGCGGCGGCGGCGCCGAGGATCGCGCAGATGTTGTACACGCAGCTGCCGACGAGGTTGCCGACGGCGATGTCGCGCTGGCGGTGGATGGTGCCGATGAGCGCCGTGAACATCTCGGGCGAGGTCGTGCCGATGGCGACGATCGTCAGTCCGATCACCCCGTCCGAGATGCCGAAGTGCCGCGCGAGCGAGACCGCGCCGTGCACGAGCCATTCGGAACCGGCGAGGCAGAGGGCGATGCCAACGCAGAGGAACGCCAGGTTCAGAAGGACCTGCCTTGTCGAAGGGCTGCTGGGCGGATTGATGCCGACTTCGTGAACCAGTTCCTTGAGGACCGCGCCGCTTTCCATTCGCGCGGTGCGAATGATCAGCACCGTGAAGAGGGCCGCGCCACCCAGCAGGATGAGGCCGTCAGTTCGCGTGAGCTGGCCGTCCCCCGCGAGGATCAGCAGCGCGACCGCGGCTGTGAGCATGGAGGGCAGCTCGAGGCGGAGGATGCGCGCGTGGGTCGGCAGGGGAAATGCCAGCGTGCTGAGGCCAAGGATCAGGAGAATGTTGGCGATGTTCGCGCCGGCGATGTTGCCGACCGCGAGGGAACCGTGACCTTCGGCGCCCGCCTTGATCCCCACGGCCAGCTCGGGAGTGCTCGTGCCGATCGCCACGACCGTGAGGCCGACGATGGCCGGCGAGATCCCGAGGCGCAGCGCGAGGCGGGTCCCGCCGCGTGTCAGCAGTTCGGCGCCGCCGATGAGAAGCGCAAGTCCGGCCAGGGACCAGAAGACGGCGATCATTCGGTCCGAACGTGAGCCGCCGGCCGGGCGGGCGCAATGCCGGGGTGACGACGTTCCCGCACGACGGCTTCAGAGGGTGCCCCCGGAATCGTCGTCGTCCGGGGTGACTTGGAGCGAGTAGCGTCCGCGGGCGCGCCGCAGCGCGAGCGGCGCCCCGAACGCGGCGGAGAGGTTCGCGGAGGTGAGCACGCCCGGGGTGCCGCCCGATGCGGCCACGCGTCCCCCGGCCAGGATCAGCGCGCGGGTGAACACCGGCATGATCTCCTCCACGTGGTGCGTCACGAGCACCAGCGTCGGGGACGGGTTCCTGCCAAGGTTCGAGATGAAGTGGAGAAAACGCTCGCGCGCGACCGGGTCGAGGCCGGCGCATGGCTCGTCCAGGATGAGGAGTTCCGGACGCGCCATGAGCGCGCGAGCGATCAGGACACGCTGGCGCTCGCCCTGGGAGAGAAACGCCCATGGTCGGAGTTCGAGCGCCTCGCAGCCGACGCGCGCGAGGAGCGCACGGGCGGCCTTGAGGTCCTCCCGCCGGGGTGCCTCGCGGACGTCAATGGCGGCGTAACGGCCCCCGATGACGATCTCGACGGCGGGCTCGTCGTCGTGGAAGAGCTGGCGCAGCGCGGAGCTGACCAGCCCCACCCGCCGGCGGAGCTCCGGCCAGTTGGCGCGTCCGTATCGGTGACCCAGCAGTTCGATCTGCCCCGAGGTCGGCGTGAGATACCCCGTGAGCGCCGCGAGGAGCGATGTCTTGCCGGAGCCGTTCGCGCCGAGGATCACCCAGTGCTCGCCCGGGGCGACGCACCAGTTGACTCCCGCAAGGATCGGGTGCCCGCCGCGGGAGACGGTCAGATCGTGAAGGCGGAGGATGTCGGATGAGCCGCGAACCACGCCGCAGGATGCGGAAGCGGGACGCCGGAAGGCAACGGCAACGAACCCGCGGCCCACCGGTCATGCGATGGCGCGCGGGGAGCATGACTTGGTTTTGCGGGGGTCTTTGCTAAGGTGAGTCCATGTCTGAGCGCTCATGGGAAACGATGTTTCGAGAGGCGTATGACCGGGCGGTCGAGGCATACCAGCGGGGGGCGCGCACGCCGGACGAGTGCGTGTGCGCGGCCGACCGGGAGTTCCTCGCTGAGATCGGCTGCACCGCGCAGGAACTGTTCGATTACGTCGAGGACTGGTGCGAGGCGGGCGAGCCGGAGTTCAAGGATGCCATCGACGTCACGGCCATCCGCCGTGACTACTTTCTGAACGTCCAGGGGGGACGCGCGGCTTCCCATCGCCGGTCGCTCGACGAGTTTCCGGCGCCGAATGCGGCGATCGAGGGGATCGAGTGGCTTCCCCGGATCATCGCCAAGGCGCGCGCCAAGCTGCACGGGGAGCTGCCCCCCGAACTGATGTATGGGTGCGGCGGCGACCGGCGGTTTCTCCGCAGCGTGGACCTCAGCGCCGCGGACTTTCTCATCGCGGTCCGCGACGCCGGCGAGAACGAGCAGCTCGTCGTGGACCTCGTGAAGAAGCGGCTGAATCAGGGCGCGCCGGTCTGAGTGCCGCCCGGGCGCGGGCGCAGGAAGGCCGCGAGCTCCCCGAGGCGATCGGTGTTGATCAGGTCGACGCCCGCGTGGAAAAGCGCCTGCCAGGCGGCCGGCGTGTCGGGGGCGCCCCAGAAGCGGATCCGGCGTCCCTGGTCATGGGCCCGCAGCACCCATGAGACCAGGCGGGTGCGTTCGTCCTCCGGGAAGGGGCCCTCGCCGATCCACCGGAAGTGGCTCCTCCAGTTGTCGCTGATCAGCGGGACCACGTGCGGTGACGGGTTTGCCTCGAGATCCGGCAGCCGGCCGTCAATCGCCACGAGCCGCTCGGCCTCGGCCTCGACCAGCGCGCGCGGCCTGTTCCCGGAGAGCACCACCGTGACGGCGTTTGTCTCGGTCCGATCCTCGCGAAACACCGTGAGCATCTCCCTGTACCCGGCGAGCACCTCGCGAAGCACCGCGTAGGTCGGTTCAGCCTCGGATTTGAAGTCGATCAGGAGCGTGAAGGAGGGGCCGCCCGGGTACACACGACCGTTGTGCGCCCGCACGCGCTCGCGGAGCGGATCGAGGTAGAGTCGCTGCAGGGTGCGCTCGGGGCGGATGTCCTCCCGGTCGTGGGCCACGAGCAATTCCCGGCCGACAACGAAGATGTCCGCCTCCACGCTGCAGAAGCCATGGTCCAGCGCGTCCAGCAGGGGGCGGCGGTGCGCATAGTCGTTGTGTGCGTGGGCGCGGGGCAGGGCGGCCTGGCCGAAGGCGGACGCGGAAACGGACAGCGCCGCCGCGACCAGCGCCAACTGGAGGAATCGTGCCCCGCGGGCGGGATCGCTTCGCATGCCGGAGGGTGACATGGGCCCCATGTTGAGGGGAGCCCGGCGGGACGGCGAGTCACGTTTCGCTTCGCTCGGAAGGCCGCCCGGCACACGATGTGCCGCCCATGAGGAAGCCTACGGATGTTCGTGTTCGGGGGGTGGCGGTCCACTTCCTGCGCGTGCCGACGCGCGTCCCCCTCAAGTTCGGGACGGAGACGCTGACGGAAGTGACCTGCGCGCGCGTGCGCGTGCGCGTGGAGGATCGTCGCGGAAAGAGTGCCGAGGGATGGGGAGAGACACCGTTGAGCGTGCAGTGGGGATGGCCCTCGACACGGCCCTACGCGGAACGCCATGAGGCCATGCGCACCCTTTGCGGGCGCCTCGCCGACGCGTGGGTCGCCTCGAACGAGGCGGGGCATCCCATCGAGATCGGGTGGGACTTCGTGGAGGAACAGTTGCCCGTCGTGATGGCGGGGATGGGCGCGGGGAGCAGCGAGCCCATGCCATGGCTGGCCGGCCTGATCACGGCGTCCGCGTTCGACCTCGCGATTCACGACGCCTTCGGGAACCTCGTGGGACTCCCCGTTTACGAGACCTGCGACGGACGGTTCATGAACCGGGACCTCGGCGCCTTTCTCGATGCGGAAGAGTCGGCGGGCGTGGAGTTCTCCGGCCGGTACCCGGCGGACTTCCTGGTCCCGCGCCGCGATCGCCTTCGCGCATGGCATCTCGTGGGCGGCCTCGATCCCGTTTCCGAATCCGAACTGCGCGGCGACGAACCGACGGATGGGCACCCGGTGCTCCTTCGCGACTGGATCCGGCGCGACGGCCTGAAGTGCCTGAAGATCAAGCTGCGGGGGAACGACCAGGCGTGGGATTACGCGCGGCTCGTTGCCGTCGCCGAGGTCGCCCGGGCGGAAGGCGTCGAATGGCTGAGCGCCGACTTCAACTGCACGGTGCGCGAGCCGGCCTACGTGAACGAGATCCTCGACCGGCTGCGCGACGAGCATCCGCGGCACTACGGGATGCTGCTGTATGTGGAACAGCCGTTCGCCTACGAGCTGGAGGAGAACCCCGTTGACGTGCACTCCGTGTCCGCGCGGAAGCCGTTGTTCCTCGATGAGAGCGCGCATGACTGGCGCCTCGTGCGTCTCGGCCGGCGCCTCGGCTGGTCGGGTGTCGCCCTGAAGACGTGCAAGACCCAGAGCGGGGCGCTGCTGAGCCTTTGCTGGGCGCGCGCGCACGGGATGGCGCTCATGGTGCAGGACCTGACCAACCCGATGCTCGCGCAGTTGTCGCACCTCCTGCTGGCGGCGCACACGCCCACGATCATGGGCGTCGAGACCAACAGCATGCAGTTCTATCCCGAGGCTTCGGAACCGGAGGCGCGGGTGCACCCGGGGTGTTTCCGTCGCCGCGACGGGGTCGTGGACCTCGGCACGCTGTCGGGTCCCGGCTTCGGGTACGGGGAGATCCGCCGTGACATCGGCGAGCCGGCGCATGTCGCCGGGGATCTCGGGTAGGCGGCGGTCAGCGCCACAGCTCGATCAACCCGCCCCGCCCGCCGAGTACCGGATCGCTCGACGGGATCGGCACGCGCTCGATGTTCCGATCGGCCTCCGGCCGCTCGCCCTCGCGCCCGTGGCACATGTCCGGGTCCTGCCCGGGAGGGTAGGCGCCGACCACGCGGAAATCCGCGGTCGCTCCGAGGTTCTGATGGGAGACGCCGGCCGGGATGAGGACGGCGTCGCCGGCCCTGAACTCCACCGTGATCCCGGCATCGCCGCCGAACCGCACGCGGGCCGAACCCCGGAAGCAGCCGAGGACCTCGTGCGCGGTGCTGTGATAGTGCAGGAAATCATAGATCCCGTTCACCCACGCGCCCCGCCATCCGTGGCGCCTGAACCGGTTGCGGACCTCGTCCGCCGGGAGCTCCGCGCCGGCGGGGGCGAGGGCATGGCGGTACAGGAGCAGCGGCAGGCGGTTGTTGGGAACACGGCGATCCCCGGACAGCGTGTGGGCTTCAATCAAGGGTTCCATGGCGTGATCGGAGATCAGAACAGGGTGAGCTGGGATGGTTCGTCGCCCGCGGGGAAGGGGGAACGCGCCGGGACCTCGTCCGGAGTCCGCGGGCGGACGCATTCGGGAACGTCGTTTCGGCTCGAGTTCACCACCGGGCTGACGCGGTAGGCGTGAAGCAATCCGTCCGGCGGCGGCTGCGTGAGCTCGAGGACGGCATCCCTCGGAGCGGACGTGTCCAGCCAGAGCGGTGCGCGATCCGGATCCACGATGACGGGCATGCGATCGTGGATCCGCCCCGCCTCGGCGTTGGGCCGGGTCGTCAGGATCGTGAACGTGGGGAGTCCCGGGCCTCCCTCCGCCCCTGGTCCCCGCCAGTATTCCCACAGGCCCGCGAACAGGATGGGCTGGCGATCCGCCCGGACGAACCTCCATGGAGTCCTCGTTCGATCGGACCGTTGCCACTCGAAGTAGCCGTCGGCCGGTACCAGGCAGCGCCGGCGGGCGAACGCGTTTCGAAAGATCGGGTTGGTCGCGACGGATTCCGCGCGGGCATTGATGCACCTGGAGGCGAGTTTCTCGTCGCGGGCCCAGCTGGGGAGGAGACCCCAGCGCAGCTCCTCGAGCACCGGGCCCTCCCCGCCGGCCCGCACGACCGGCGCCCATTGCAGCGGCGCGATGTTGTAGCGCGGCCGGGTGCCCGCGAGGATCAGCTCGAAGTCGCCGATCCGGAGGGTCCGTCCGGCCTCGGAGAGGTCATAACGTCCGCACATGCGTCCTGAACGTGGCGATGATCCGGCGTGAGACAACAGGGCGCGCCCGGGCCGGGCGGGGCGCGGCTTGCGGGTGCGCGCGACGGCGTGATTAGCTCGCAGCATGAACTCCGCGTCGAATGGAAAGGCCTGTGCTCCGTATCGGGACCTGCCGCCCCTTGCGGGCCTCGGTTCCTTCGCGGAGGCGATGCGCCCGGGATTGTCCGTCGAGGAGTGCGTGAGGCGATGGAAGCGACTGCACTACGCGTTCAGGCGAATGCACGAGGTCCTGCTCGCGCGCCTCGCGGGCGAACCGATCTACGAGCTGAAGATGGCGTTCAGCTATCACAGCCATCTCTGCGCCGAGCACGTGACCGCCTGCCGGGCGCGCGTGGGCGAAATGCGCGAACCGCCGCTCGGGCTCGAGGTCGTGCCGCACGAGGGACTCGCGCTCGCCTTCGACGAGATCCGCGCGGCGCCCACGACGGCGGAGCTGCTGCTGGGGTTGTACGAGGTGATGCTTCCGGAGATCCGCTCCGCACTCGAGCGCTACCGGAACGAGACGCACGTGCTCGCGGACCAGCCCTCCCGGCGGCTGTGCCGCTTCGCGCTGCTCGAGGTGGACGAAATGCTCGAGTACGGCCGGGCGGCGATCGAGCGACTCGTCGGGACGGAGGAACGTCGCGCGGCCGAGCCCGGCATCGCCGTGGTGCGGCAGGCGCTCGCGGCGGCCGGCGGGGTGGACGGTCTCTCCGCCGAGGAGCCGATGCCCGCGCCGTTCCGGTCGGCGGACCCGCAGCCGTACGTCGGCACCCCGAGGCGCGATGAGCGCTTTCCGGATCCCTACAACATGGGCGTGAACGCCGAGGTGTTTCTCTACGACCCGGAGGCTCCCCTCGACGGCAAGGTCCTCATGATGTTCTACAAGCGGCTCCGCGAGATCGACGTGCCCGAGGTCATGTCCGCGATCCTCACCGAGACGCACGGCAAGCCGTGGAACTACTACCGCGACATGACACGCCAGCTCTGGGACGAGGCGCGGCACGCGATGATGGGGGAGGTCGGCTTCCTCAGTGTCGGCGTGGACTGGCCGCGCGAAGTCATGGTGAATTTCACATGGTCGCTCGGCCTCAACACGCAGCTCACCCCCAAGGAACGGCACGCCGTGCTCTACTTCATCGAGCAGGGGCTGATGGCACGAACTGGCAAGCGCCACGAGTGGGAGGTGGGTGTCATGTCCAGGAACGCGCTCGCCGCGACGTTCCAGGACTTCGACTGGGCGGACGAGGTGCTGCATGCGCGCGTGGGTCGCGACTGGTACGTGAGCGACATGCCGAGCGCCCATGAGGCGGTGGCCTACGGCGACCGCTGCTGGAGCCAGGTGCTCATGGGATGGGAGGACTGGTTGCGAAATGGCCTCACGCGGCATCGCAACTGGTGGCCGGATCTCTACCGGGGCTACTGCGAACGCCACGGAATCACGCCGGATCCGCGGGCCCTGGCCTACGACACGACCTACCAGGAGACGCGTGCGGACCTGAAGGCGATCTCGGCCTCGGGCTGACAGGCCCGCAAACGGTTCACCGGTCGACGGGCGGTTCGCCGGAGGGCACCGGAATCGGGACGCCGGGAAGCACGGGCCGTCCGAAGTCGGGCGTGCCATCGGGCCGCCACGTGAATCGCTGCGCCCGCGCGCTTCGCTGAAGACCGCGGGTAACCGGCCTGTCCCATGCGTGGTACACGATCCAGTCCTCCGTCCCGTCGGGGGACTTGAAGAACCCGTTGTGACCCGGGCCGTACACGCCCACGCCGTCCTCCTCGCGCGCGGAGAAGACCGGGACGCCCGATTTCCTCCACGACGCCGGGTCGAGCAGGTCCCCGCCCGCGTGCGTGAGCAGACCGAGCGAGTACTGGGGCGTGGTGAAGCCGCTGCCGGAATAGACGACGAAGATCCGGCCGGCGTGCACGAGGACCTCGGGACCCTCGTTGACGTGCCAGCCGTGCCGTTCCCACTCGTGATCGGGCGTTGAAAGGCGAACGCGCGGACCGCTGATCGTCCACGGGTTGCTCATCGGCGCGATGTAGATGTTCTGCGGACCGGATTCGCTGTGCTCCCGTCCGGACCAGAGGAAGTACAGCCGCCCGTCCGCATGCTGGAAGAGCGTGCCGTCGATGGCGTAGTGGTCGTCGCCGGGAACGGCGACGCGACCCTTCTCGACGTAGTCGCCCTGGAGATCGGGACCGGTGGATTCCAGCGCGTAGATGCGGCGGTTGGCGTCCGTGCGACGTTCGTCGGTCGCGGTGAAGTAGATGTACCAGCGGTCCTCCACCCAGTGGAACTCCGGCGCCCAGATGTCGCGGCTGAACGGACCCGACTCGGGTGCGCGCCAGACAGTGACCGGCCTTGCGGAGCCGAGCTCGGCGAGGCGTGCGGCCTTCCGAATCTGAATGCGATTTCCCGCGGTCGCGGTGAACCAGTACCAGCCATCCCGATGAACGATCCACGGGTCGGGGCCCGGGACAACGATCGGGTTCGTGAAGGTGCGCGAGGTTTCGCCGGCGGCTTCCGGTGATGCGGAAGCCTGCCGGTCGGGCTCGGCTCCCGCGCGGAATGGAAGCGCGGCGGCCAGCAGGAGGATCGTGGCCGCGTGAGCGACCGCGGGGGAGGGCATGAGAGCAAGCTTCATGGCGTCAGCGCGGGTTGGGGGCCGTCGGCGCAGGGCGCCCCGAGCCCGCCTCCGCCACGGTAACCGGAAGCGTCCTGAACTCCACGTGCGATCTGCCGTCCGTGCGCACCCGTGTGTGCTTCCCGGCAGCCCTCGCCCGGCGCGCGGGCCCGCCGTACGGGGCTTCGTGGCCCTCGCGTTCCCCCGCGGGGCGGAGAAATCCGCGGTTGCCCATCGGGGCGTCGCGGCTAGGGTGCGGACGTCTCCAGCCACCGCATGACGATGACCAACGCATCGGGTTGCCCTCCGGTCATGCTTCGCGCGTCCGCGCGCGGGCAAGCCGGATACGGCCGGGGTTTCACCCTGATCGAACTGCTCGTCGTGATCGCGATCCTCGCGATCCTCGCGAGCATGCTCCTGCCCGCGCTGGCGAAGGCGAAGGCGCGCGGCAAGGCGGTGCAGTGCATCAGCAACCTGAAGCAGGTCGGGATCGCGATGACCCTCTACTCGGACGAGTACAACGGCTACATCCCGCGCGGGAACGGCTATCCGTGGTTTCTCGTGTACATGCCCTACATGCCCGAGGGAGGCACCGACCGCGACTTCCGTCAGATCCGGATCTATCGCTGCGCCGCGTACCCGGACACGAATCCGCGCAGGCGCCAGATCATCACTTACGTCATCAACGCATGGAAGTTCAGCGGGCCGACGGACCGCGTGGGCTCGGAGCAGGTGGGGCCCTCGCGGATCACCGAATTCCAGGCGCCGTCCGAGACGATTCACCTGACGGACAATGAGAACGGATCGTGGCGGCCGATCATCACCGGATACCAGGACGCGATCACCGACCTGAACGATGTCTGGTCCCCGAGCCATCTCCCCCACAACGAGAACATCCCGACGCGCCCCCTGAACCCGGAACGTCGCGTGGCCGCCAATCGACACAGCGGGGGCGTGAACGCGGTGTACATGGACGGGCACGCCGGGCATCTGAAGGCGCGTGGCGTGGTGACCGAGCTGTGGCGCGACATCAAGTCGAGGCCGGGCTCCTGACCGCCGGCGCGCCGGAGGAATAACCGTTTGACCGTCAGCCCGCTTCCTGTTGTATGAGCGCGCCGCGCATTCCGGAGCCTGCCGCGCACGGCGGCGGGTGACCGTGCCGCACCTGTCCATGGCGGAAGCCAGTCCAAAACCGTACTACGTCGGCGTCGATCTTGGCGGGACCAAGATTCTGACCGGGGTCTTCCAGTCCAACCTCAAGCTTGTCGCGACCTCCAAGGCGAGCACCAAGGCCGAGCGCGGCTACAAGGCGGTGGTCGAGCGGATCGTGCGTACCGTTCGCGACGCCGTGGACGAGGCGGACCTCGACCCGAAGCTCGTGCGGGCCGTCGGCGTCGGCGCACCCGGGGCGGTCGACACCACGGATGGACGGGTGATCTTCTCACCGAACCTTCCGGGCTGGGAGAACGTGCCCCTCCGCAAGGATCTGGAGAAGGGCCTCGGCGTCCCCGTTTTCATCGAGAACGATTGCAACGCGTGCACGCTGGGCGTTTACCACGTCGAGCTCGGGGGCAAGCAGCGGCACGTCGTGGGCATCTTTGTCGGGACCGGCATCGGCGCGGGGCTCATCCTCGATGGCCGCCTGCACAGCGGCTTCAACCGCGTCGCGGGCGAGATCGGTCACATGGTGCTCGAGGTCGGCGGGCCGAAGTGCAACTGCGGCAATCGCGGATGCTTCGAGGCGCTCGCAAGCCGGTCCGCGATCTTCCGCCGCATCCAGAGCGCCGTGAAGGAAGGCCAGAAGACCATCCTCACCGAAATGCTGGACGACCAGCTCTCCGACATGCGCAGCGGCGACCTCAAGAAGGCCCTGAAGAAGGGCGACAAGCTCGTGGAGAAGGTCGTCGAGGAAGCCGCGGAGTACACCGGGATCGCGGTCGGAAACATTCTGAACCTGCTCGGTCCCCAGTGCGTCGTGCTGGGCGGCGGCGTGGTGGATGCGCTCGAGGACAGCATGATGTCGATCATCGTCGAAACCGCGAAGGACTACGCGATGCCGGGCATCGCGCGCGGCGTCGAAATCTTCGCCAGCAGGCTGGGCGATGACGCGGGGATCACCGGCGCCGCCGTGCTCGCCCGCGAGGGCCTTCGCGCCGCGTCGTGACGCAGGCATGACCCCCGCCCAGGAGGAGATTCCCGGTCCGGCTGCGCGCCTCGCCGCGGAGCCGGGCGCCACGCGGCGCGCGGTCATCGATATCGGGACCAATTCGGTCAAGCTCCTCGTCGGCGAAGTGCGTGGAAACGCCGTGGAGCCGCTCCTCGAGGTGGGCGAACAGACCCGCCTCGGCGCAGGGCTGACCGCCACGCGCCGCCTGAATCCGGATGCCATCGCGAGAACGGTCGCGGCCGTCGCCCGCCTCATGGAACGCGCGCACGCGTATGCGCCGTCGGACGTCCGGGTGCTCGCCACCGCCGCCGCCCGCGATGCCGAGAACGGGGATGAGCTCGTGGCGGCCGTGTCGTCCGTCACCGGCGCGAGGCCCGAGATCGTGAGCGGCACGATCGAGGCCGCCATGGCCTTCCGGGGCGTCATGACCGACGCGCGCCTCACGGGCGACCTGCTCGTGGCCGATTCCGGCGGGGGCAGCACGGAGCTGATTCTCGGACGCGGCGGCGCGGTCCGCGCGAGCGTGAGCATCCCCCTGGGCGCGGTGACTCTTCATGAGTCCCTTCAGGTGCCGGATGCGCCCGACGCCGCCGACCTCGCGCGGTGCCGCGCGCGGATCACGGCGATTCTCGAGGAGCACCTTCCGCCGCTGCGCGGCGCCATGGCTTCAGCCGGGCCGCTCCCGGTGCTGATCGGAGTGGGCGGCACCGTGAGCATCCTCGCGCGGATCGCCCGCGGGACGGATGCGTTCGATCGCGCGATGATCGAGGCGACGCGATTCAGCGCCGCGGAGATGCGCGCCCTGACCGAGCGGCTGTGGGCGCTGCCGATCGCGCGGCGCCGCGCCCTCGCGGGACTCCCGCCGGAGCGCGCCGACATCATCCTCACGGGGGCCGCGATCTACGAGGTCCTGCTGTCGGTTCTCGAGGTGGACTGGCTTCAACCAAGCACACGCGGCGTCCGCTTCGCGGCGCTGCTCGATCCCGCATGAATCACGAGCTTGCGATTTCAGAACTGCGCGCGGCCATGGCCCGCCTGGAGCCCGAGCCGGAACATACCGGGCACGTGGCGTTCCTCGCGACGCGGCTTTTCGATGACCTCGCGCCGCTGCACGGCCTCGGCGCGGACGAGCGGGTGATCCTCGAGGGCGCGGCGTGCCTCCACGACGTGGGTTGGGCCGCGAGCAAGTCGGGATCCGCGCATCACAAGCACTCGGCGCGGATCATCCGGGCGGCGAAATGGAAGCAGCTCGGCCGGACGGAGGTCGAACTGGTCGCGCAGACGGCGCGCTATCACCGAAAAGCCCTGCCGCGCGAGGACCACGAGGAGTTCGCGGCGCTGCCGGCGCCGCTCAAGGAGGTGGTGCGGAAGCTGGCCGCCCTGCTGCGGATCGCGGACGGTCTCGATCGTTCCCACCTGCAGCACGTCCGGAATGTCCGGGCGCGCATCGAGCCCGCGAGGGTCACGGTCACGCTCGACGCAGCCACGCCGCCCGTCCGTGAAATGGCGGGCGCCCTGCGCAAGTCGGACCTGGCCCGGGACGTGTTCGGCCGGGAGTTCGTCTTCGACTCAACCGCGAACGGCGCGTAGCCCCGCCCCGGGCAACGGGTCCGCAGGCCGCGCGCCGCGTCGCCCGTCGTGATGCGCAACAGGCGTTCAGCGGTCGCGGATCCGCCGCAGGGCGCGGCGGCTCGCCAGGCGCACGTCGTCGTGCGGGTCGTCTCGCATGACGCGGACCAGCGCCTCCTCGGCCTCGGCGGCGTCCTTCCCGAGGTGACCCAGCGCCTCGACCGCCATCTCGCGCACGGTCCAGTCGTCATGACCGAGCGCGGACAGGAGCGCGGGAATGGAGACCGGACGAATGGCCCGAAGCGTCTCCACCGCGACGCCGCGGTCCTCCACGTTCTGCAGCAGGGCAAACAGGGCTTCCTCGGCGGGCCGGCCCCTCTCCTCGAGGGCGGCGATGCATTCCATGGCCGTCCTGCGGACCATCCGCTCCGGATCGCCGAGCCCCTCGAGAAGCTCCCGGATCGTCTCATCACCCTCGGGCGCGACCCGCGCGATGGCCGTGAGAGCCGCGGCGCGAACCGCGGGTTCATGGTCCGCCAGGGCGGCCCGGATCTGCGGCAGCGCCTTGGTGGCCGAGGCGCCGATCGCCGCCACCGTCCTGAGGGCAGCCTCGCGCACCGACGCGTCGGACGCCTCGATCAGCGGGATCATGCTCGGCAGCCCGCGGGCCGAGGGCGCGCCGATCCGCGCGAAGGCGGTCAGCAGTTCCACCTGCTCGGGCGCAGGCCGCTCCAGAAGGCGCGCGGCCATCGTTTCGACCGCTTCCGCCGCATAGCGCTGCAGAGCCCCGAGGGCCCGAATGGCCGCCGTGCGCACGGCGGAATCCTCGGCCGCGAGCTCACGCACGAGGGTGGGGACCGCGTTCCTCGCCGCCTCGCCGAGGGCGGACACCGCCTGCATCGCGGCGCACCGGACGGTCACGTCGGGATCCCCAAGCGCCGCATCGAGGCGGGTGACGAGCAGCTCGCGGTCGGTTCCGCAGCTCGCGGCGGCAAGCCATGCACGCGCACGCACCGCCGCCACGGGATCCTCCAGCAAGGGCGTGATGCTTCCTGCCGCCGGCTCCGCCTCGCCCGCGAGCGACTCGAGTCCGGCCAGCGCCGCGGCCCGCACGGCAGGGCTTTCGTGCGCCAGGGCGGCGACCAGCCGCGGGATCGCATCGAACTCAAGGCGGCGCAGCACGGAAACCGCCCAGTGGTGCTCCTCGAGAATGGCTGGATCGACCGGCTCCAGCGCGTTGAACACGTGATCGAGCGCCTCCGCACCTGCCGCGGCGACGGCGCGGACGAGCGCGTCACGGTCTGCGGGACGCTCCGACTGCAGGACCTCCACGATCCTCGGCACGGCAGGCGAGGCGTCCGGCCCGAGAGCGGCGAGGAGTTCCGCCGCGCGACCGCGCCGTGCCGCCTCCCCCGACTGGAGCTCCGGAACCACCGCGTCGAGCAGCCTTGCGACCGGCCTCACGAGCGCCAGCTCGCGCAGCGCCGCATCATGAACCGCGGCATCCCCGGCGTTCCACGCGGCAAGCAGCACGCGCAGCTTCTCCGACGGGTTCGCCTGGATCCGGGAGATCGCCCGGAGCGCGGCGATGCGGGTTTCCGGATCCTCGTCGCCCGCCGCCACGGCTTCCAGGTCCGGCAGAGCGGACGCGGCGGCACCGGGACCCATCCGCCGGAGGGCATCCGCCGCTGCGGCGCGCTGCCGGGGGTGCCCCGGGTTCCGCAGCGCCACGAGGAGGTGCGGAACGGCGGGCGCGGCGATCACGCCGAGTGTCTCGGCCGCGGCGTCGCGCACGGCCTCGTTCTCATCGGCAAGCAGGTTGACGAGGGAGGGAACGGCCGGTTCCGCGGCCTCGCCGATCCATTGAAGCGCCGTCGCAGCGCCCGCGCGCACGTGCCATTCGGCATGAGCGAGGGCGTTCGAGAGGGCGGGAACGGCGGCCGGGCCGATCGACCCGAGGGCGTAGGAGGTGCGATAGAGGACCTGGCTGAACTGCCTGCCGCGCCCCGGGGCGCCGGCCTGCTCGAGATCCTTGATCAGGGCCGGGATCGCGGGCTCGGCGTCCCTGCCGATGTTGGCCAGGGCCGTGACGGCTCCGAACCAGACCTGCTGTTCGCGATCGTCAAGAGCCTTGATCAAGGCGACAAGCGCAGGCCTGGCTTCGGCGCCCATCTGGCTGAGCTGGTAAGCCGCCTCGCGGCGCACTTCCTGGTCGGGAGACTCGAGGTCTGCGGCGTACTCCAGCGGGGACCGCGCGGCCGCGGCGGGCGGCGCCGCGGCCGTGAAAAGGACGAGGGACAGCAGGACACCGAGCAGCCGCGGGAGCGAGGCGGACCGGCTGGCGCGCTGCCAAACCATGGCGGGGGACACGGAATCAAGGTCCGCGGCCGGCCGGCGTGCGCCGGCCCGGCCGCGAAGTGGAATGGGTGATGAAGACTAGCCTTCGAGGTAGCGGAGCCGGCCCGTGCTGTCGCCGAACCGCTCGACGTTGGCGCCCACGCGATCAAGCAGCGAGAGGAACAGGTTGCACATGGGCGTCTCCTGCGGGTAGCGGATGTGCCGGCCGGTCTGGATCGTCCCGGCGCCGCGGCCGAAGATGGCCACGGGCAGGTCGTCGTGATTGTGCCGGTTGCCGTCCGAGATGCTCGATCCGTACACGATCACGCAGTTGTCCAGCAGGGTGCCGTCGCCCTCGGGGATGCTCTTCAGCTTCTGAAGCAGGTACGCGAGCTGCCGTGAATGGAACTGGTTGATGCGGCTGATGCGGGCCTGCTTGTCGGGATCGTTCTCGTGGTGCGACAGCGTGTGATGGCCGTCCTTCACGCCAATGAACGGGTATGGCTTGTTGCTGCCCTCGTTGGCGAACATGTAGGTGGCCACGCGGGTCGTGTCCGTCTGGAAGGCGAGCGCGAGCATGTCCCCGAGGAGCCGCAGGTGTTCCTCGTAGCTGCCGGGCCCGGACTCGGGAAGGTCGATCTCCGGAATGTCCGAGGGACGGCTGCCGGCCTCGCGCTCGACGCGCTCGACGCGCTGCTCGATCTCGCGAACCGCCGCGAGGTATTCCTCCAGCTTCAGGACGTCGCGCCCTGACACATGGCGGCGAAGGGATTTCGCGTCCTCGTACACGAAGTCGAGGATGCTGCGCTGGTACCGCATGCGGCGCGCGAGGCTTTCCGCCCGCTCGCGCTCATTGCCGCCGCCGAACATGCGCTCGAAGACGGCGCGCGGATTGATTTCCTTGGCCATGGCCGTGGACTCGTTCCGCCACGAGATGTTGTTGGAGTAGGCGCAGCTGTAGCCCGAATCGCACTTCCCTGCCTGGCGGCCGGGTTCGGCGCCGATCTCGAGGGAGGGGAGCCGCGTGTGGCGCCCGACCACCGAGGCCGCGACCTGGTCCACCGAAATGCCGGCGCGGATCTGGGCGCCTTCGCTCTTGAGCGCCTGGGAGCCCGTGAGCCAGCTCGCCGCCGCGCGTGCGTGATCGCCCGGGCCGTCGCCGTTGGCGCGTCCCTTGTCGTGCGTGAGCCCCGAGAGGATCAGCATGTCGCGCTTGAACGGGGCGAGGGGCTGGAGGATCGGGGGCAGCTCCGTCAGGGCGCCGTCATAGGACGGCCTCCAGTCGGGCATGTGGACGCCGTTGGGAACGTACAGGAACGCGAGGCGCAGCGGCGGCTTCTGTCCTGCGAGGGTGCCGCCGAAGGCGCGGGCCGGACCCAGGCTTTCGAGAAGGGGAAGGGCGACGACGGAACCGAGTCCGCGAAGAAAGGTCCTTCTAGCGATCGAGGCTGGCATGATGCTCTTGGGTGGTTGTCGGTTGTCTCTTCAGGAAGGGGTCGCTGCGCGCGATGGCTAGCACAAAGGCGGAGAATTTGAAACCATTCGTTTCGGCCTCCTCCACAATCCTCGCCACCGCGGGCCGGTCGTAGCCCTCGAGGCCGCGGCCGAGGGCGAACGTCAGGAGCTTGGAGGCGAAGGTCCTCGGGAAGGCCTCGTTCTCCAGGAGCACCGACTTGAGCCCCTGCGCGCCCGCGAAACGGCGGCCGTCGGGCAGTTCGGCCGTGTTGTCGATCGGATGCGGGCCGTCGGTCTGGCGCCATGCGCCGATGCCGTCGAAGTTCTCGAGGGCGAACCCGAGCGGATCCATCTTCTGGTGGCACACGATGCAGTCCGGCTGGCTTCGGTGAAGCTCGAGCCGCTGGCGCAGCGTGGCGGACTTCGACGCCGTCTCGCCCTCCTCGATCGGCGGGACATTCGGCGGCGGCGGCGGCGGCGGGGTGCCGAGGATCTGCTCCAGGATCCACTTGCCGCGGATCACGGGAGCGGTGCGCGTGGGCACCGAGGTGGCCGTCAGCACGCTGCCCATCGTGATCACGCCTCCGCGGCCCGAATCGGGGGGGAGTTTCACGCGGCGGAACTCGTCGCCCTCGACGCCCGGAACGCCGTAGTGGCGCGCGAGGGTCTCGTTCAGGAAGGTGTAATCGGCGTCGAGCAGCTCCAGGATGCTCCGGTCCTCGCGGATGACGGACGCGAGGAAGAGCTCGGCCTCGCGGTTCATCGCCCTGCGGAGCTCGTCGCTCCACGACGGGAACACCGTGGGATCCGGCTCGTGCTGGTCGAGGGACCGGATCTGGAGCCACTGCCCCCCGAAGGAGTCCACGAACGCGTCCGCCTTCGGATCCGCGATCATGCGGCGCACCTGCCGCTCCAGGATCTCCGGGTCGGTGAGCTTGCCCGCGGCGGCGAGTTCGAACAGCTCGTCATCGGGCATCGAGCACCACAGGAAGTAGGAGAGCCGCGAGGCCACCTCGTAATCATTGAGCTCGCGGGCGGTGCCGGGCTCGAGGTCGGGAGGATCGAGCTCCCAGCGGTAGAGGAAGTGCGGTGAGACGAGGATCGCCTGCAGGGCGAGCTGGATGCCGCGCTCGAAGGTCTCGCCGTCCTCCATGGCCATGCGGACGAGCGCCACGAGGCGGTCGAGTTCCGGGTCCTTCACGGGCCGCCGATAGGCGCGGCTGGCGAGTTGCCTCAGGCGTTCCCGGGCGAACTCGAGTTCATGACCGGGCTGGGGCTTTCGCGGCAGGATCCGGCGGTGCTGCGGCGGGTACTCCTCGGGCGGGGCGTCGAGCGGGCCGATCACCTCGAACGAGGCGAGAAACACGTTGCGGTCACCGTCCGCGTTGAAGTTGTTGAGGTAGGCGACGGCCAGCCGGCGGGTGCCCTTCTCGAGGCGGGTCCGCACGTCGTACGTCTCGGGACTGCCCTCGAGCGCCTCGACGGGCTGGACGTGGATCTCCCGGCCGTCCACGCGCACGCCGAGCTTCGGCAGCTCGTTGCCCGCCTGCTCGCCGTAGGCCCGCAGCCGCAGCAGGTAGTCACCGGTCTCGGCGATCTCGTGCGTCGCGCGGATCTCGCCCTCGCGGTAGAAACCCCAGACGTCGCCGTCGATCGTGGAGATCGAGTCGCCGTGGGCGGTGAAACGATCCGCGGTCAGGCGGTGCACGCGTCTCAGCGCGGGATCTTCCGTGACGATGACGCGGCGGGCGATCTCCTCGGCGGCGTCCAGGTACTTCTCGAGGAGCATCGGCGGCAGGGAGAGAACATCGCCGATGTTGTCGAACCCGTAGCCGGACTCGTCGTGGGGAAAGACGGCGTGCGTGTCGTAATCGACACCGAGGAGGTCCCGGATCGTGTTCCGGTACTCGTCCCGGTTGAGCCTGCGAATGGTGACGGTGCCGGGATTGGGCGGGATGCGGGCCGCCACGTGGGCGAGCGCGTTGCCCAGGCTCTGGACGAACGCGAGCCGCTCGGTCTGGGACGGCTGCGGCCGGTTCTCCGGCGGCATCTCGTGTGTCTCGAGGACGTGGCGGACTTTCTCCCAGAGTTCGTGGTTCTCGGCGAGAAGCGGGTCATCCTTCAGCCGCTCAAGGTCCACCTCGGCCCGCGCGCGCTCCCTGCCGTGGCAGGAGTAGCAGTAGTTCGCGAGAAACGGCTGGATGGTTCCGGAGTAGTCGAAGTCGTCGGGGACGGAGCCGGACAAACCACTGGTGTGGAGCATCGCCGCTGCGAGCACGGCGGCATGGCGGAACACAATGCGGGTGGTGTGCATCCGTACTGGCATTCGCGGCCCAACATAGACACGCCCCGGCGAAATGCGCAAAGGGGATTCGACCGGGGCGGTCTTCGCCCCGCCGGACCGGGGGGCGAGTTTGGGCTTACGGGACGGCAGGGGGAGCGTTAGGGTGGCGCCGACCTGATCAACTCAACTGCGCGCGCTATGAACCTACTGCTTTGGCGACGGTTTTTCGCATCCCCCGGATCGGTGGTCCTGCCGCAGGCGTGGGCGGCCGCCCTGCTCGCCGCCGGCGGATTGATGGTGGGGGGATGCCAGTCGGCGCAGCCGACCCCGCTGACGGACGAGGATCGGCAGCCTTACACGGCCATCGGCGTGCAGCCGGGGGACGTGGTGCGGATCCAGTTTCCCTCGGCCCCGAGCCTGAACACGGAGCAGCAGGTCCAGAGCGACGGGACGATCGCCCTGCCGCTCGGCGGCAGTCTCCCCGTGCAGGGACGCACGCCGCCGCAGATCGAGGCGGACGTGCTCTCGCGTTACGGCGCGCAGCTCGTGGTGCCCGAGGTGTCGGTCAGCGTGCAGTCTGCCGGCTTCCCCGTGTACGTGTCCGGCGCGGTGCTCCGGCCGGGCCGGGTGCAGTGCCGTGAGTCGGTGACGCTGCTGGAGGCCATTGCCGAGGCGGGCGGCGCGGCGGAGGGCCGGGCGGACCTGCGCAACGTCAAGGTGGTGCGCCAGCTCGAGGGAGGCCGGACCAAGACGTACATCATCAACCTTGCGGAGGCGCTGCGCGGCGGGCCGTCGGACCAGTTCTACCTGCGGCCCTCGGACGTCGTGTACGTCCCGGAGCGCTTCTCGTTCTACTGAGCGAGGCGGCAGCGGGGGGCGACGGCCGGGCGTACCCGCGTGTCCGTCAGGAGCGCTGGATCTCGAGCTTCTCCATGAGCTCGTAGAGGGTCGGGCGGCTGATGCCGAGTTCGGCGGCGGCGGCGGTGATCTTGCCGCCGCTGCGGCGGAGGGCCTGGACGACCATCTCGCGCTCGAGCTGTTCGCGCGCCTCCTTGAGGGTGGTGCCGGCCGCCCCCTCGCCCGGATCCAGTTCGAGGTCGGCGGTGGTGACCTGGCGCCCGTCGGCCATGATCACGGCGCGCTTGATGCGGTTCTCGAGCTCCCGGACGTTGCCGGGCCAGTGGTAGCGCTCGATGGCGCGGAGCGCCGCGGGATCGAAGGACAGGTCGGGCCGTTCGAAGTGCGCCGCGAAACGCCGCAGGAACGCCTGCGAGAGCAGGGCCACATCGCCGCCGCGCTCGCGCAGGGGCGGCAGCCGGAGGCTCACGACCGCGAGACGGTAGTAAAGGTCCTCGCGAAAGCGCGAGGTGGACATGCCCTGCTTCAGGTCCGCGTTCGTCGCGGCGATGACGCGCACGTTCACCTCGATGCTCTCCCGCCCGCCGACGCGCTCGATCTTCTGACCCTGCAGGAACCGCAGGAGCTTCACCTGGAGCTGCGCCGGCAGCTCCCCGATCTCGTCGAGGAACAGGGTGCCGCCCTCCGCCATCTCGATGCGGCCGCGGCGCTGGGCGATCGCGCCGGTGAAGGCGCCCTTCTCATGTCCGAATAGCTCGCTCTCGAGGAGGTTCTCGGGGATGGCGCTGCAGTTGATCGGAATGAACGGCCCGTCGCGCCGCTTGCTGCGCCGGTGGATGGCGACGGCCGCCATCTCCTTGCCGGTGCCGCTCTCCCCGAGGATCAGGACGGACGCGTCGGTGGCGGCAACCCGCTGGATGACGCGGTAAACCTCCTGCATCCCGGGGCTGGTGCCGAGGATGCCCTCGAAGGATTCCTCACGGAACTCCCGCTGGAGCGCATGGTAGTCGCGGTCGAGCTGCGAGACGTGGTGCGCGCGCCGGAGAATCGACCTGAGCTCCGCCGTGTCCACGGGCTTGCCGACGAAATCCCACGCGCCCTGGCCGATGGCGCGCATGGCATTGGCGCGCTCGCCCTGGCCGCTGACGATGATCACCTTCGCGAGACGGTCCTCCGCGAGGATCTCCTCGAGGGTCTGGAGCCCCTCGGTGGGCGCCGCGGGCGAGGGCGGCAGGCCAAGGTCGAGGAGGACGAGAGGCGGGTGTTTCTCCCGGAAGGCCGCGAGCGCCGACGCGCGATCCTCGGCGAGCAGGATCTCGAATTCGTCGGTGAGCGCCCAGCGGAGCTGGGACCGGATTTCCTCGTCGTCATCAACGATCAGCAGGAGGGGCTTCATACAATGGACGCGAACGGGATGAGGACACGAACCGTGGTTCCCCTGCCCGGGGCGGATTCGACCTCCATGCGGCCCTGATGGGCCTCGACGATCATTTTGCTGTGAAACATGCCGATGCCGAGCCCGTTCTTCTTCGTCGTCTGGAACGGGCGGAACAGGGAACGGCTCATGAACTCCTGCGACATGCCGCAGCCGTTGTCCGAGACGGACAGCGCGGCCCAGCCGTTCTCCCGTCCCACGGCGACGCGGACCTCGCCCTCGGGCCCGACGGCCTCGCGGGCGTTCACGAGCAGGTTGACCACGACCTTCTCCATCTGCTCGGCGTCGAGGAGCACCGGGGGCAGCGCCTCGATCTGCCGGTGGACGCGCACGGACGGCGCGGTCCCGGACGCCGCCAGCGCCGCCTCCACCACCGCGGCGAGATCGCCCGGGACGGGCTGGACGCGCAGTTCCTGGCGAAGCCGCGAGAGGCGCGCGATCAGGTTGTTGAGGTGCTGCACGCTCTTGCCGACGGTCCGCAGCGCGTCCTCGCGGAACGCCGGGTCGCTGAAGTGCTGGTTGAGGTTCTGAAGCGTGAGGGAGAGGGCGGAGGCGGTGTTCTTCAGGTCATGGACGAAGAACGCGGACATGGTCTGGAACGCCTCGAGTTCCTTGGCGCGCAGCAGCTGGGCGGAGAGCTGCAGGGCCAGGAGATTTTCGGCCACCTGGTCGCCGACGCACCGGAGCAGGTCGAAGTCCTCCGTCGTGAACGGCAGCCCCGCGACGCGGTCGCCGAGGATCAGGAACCCGAGCAGCCGTCCGCCGGTGTTCAGGGGCTGGCAGACGCGGCTGCCTCCCTCGCGGAAGACCTCCGGGTTGAGGCGCTGCAGCACGGTGGCCCAGTGCTCCCGCAGGGGATCAATGACGGTGGGTTCCCGCAGGTTGCGCAGGGCCGCCAGCGCCTCCTGGAGCTCCGCGTCGGTGGGGCCGAGGCTCGCCGCGGTGGAATCGGCCAGGGCCGTGGAGCCCCCCAGCCGCAGGCGTTCGCCCGATTCATCGACGAGCCAGACGCTCGCGGAGAGCGCCTGGAACGTCTCGGAGGCCCAGCTCGCGACCGCCCTGCAGAAGGCGCCCTCGTCCACGAGGGAGGTGGTCTGCGCGGTGAACGTGCTCCATACGCGGCGGTAGTCGTACACGGGCCTGCGGAAGTGTCGGCTGACGAAACGCCGGAGCCGCTGCCGCAGGCGTTCGGAAAGCAGCAGCACCGCGAGCCCAGCGAGCGCGACGAGGATCAGGAATGCGTTGAGCGGGAAGGCGCTGTCCCCCCCGTATCGCGACACCAGCCTCGACAGCAGGCCCACAATGACGAGGTACGCCCCCGCGAGGAGCACCGTGAGGGATCCGAAGATGAGCGTCTGCGAGGGATAGACATCGACGTCGAACACGCTGCCGCGCGTCAGCGCGACGGTGATGAGGATGCAGCCCACCCACAGGGCCGCGGCGCTCGCGCGGCCCAGGACGCCCTCGGGGGAGTGGTAGAGCACCGCCTGGCTCGCCGCGTAGAGGCGGAACCCGAACAGCGCGCCGACGCCGAGCACCATGTACTTCATGCGCCAGCGCATCACGCCCACCGAGCTGCGGAACGTGCGCTCGAGGTTCGTCAGCACCGCGACGGAGGTGAGGAGGATCATCAACTGCATGACGATGCCGGCCCACCCGAGCCGGACGGGCGCCCCCGGGATCAGCGGGTCCGCGGGGGCCAGCAGGTGCCCGCGGAAGAACCACGCGAACGCGACCGGGATGACCACCGCCATGATGATCAGGTGCGCGCGGCCGCTGAGCGCGGTGAGCGCGTCCCCGCGGGAGTAGCACCGGCTGAACGCGAGCCAGGGGGCGGGGATCAGCGCGATGACCATCAGCCGCACGATGTGCCATTGCCACGCGGCGGCTCCGCCACCGGCCCGGAGCGCCATCGCGTCGGCTGCCGCCTCCGCGGCGAACACCGTCATGCCGATGGCGAAGGCGACATGGGCCGGATGCCGGGGGGATCGCCGGAACACGACAACGCCCAGGATCAGCGCATAGAGCGCGGCGCCAGAGCAGATCCAGAGCAGTCCCATGTGAGTGATCAGGAAGTTGCCCGGGCGCGGGAGAAGCGTCCAGACCCATGGATCGGACGGCGGGCGCGGGGCGTGCGGCGGGTGGCGGCGCGGCGCGGCGTTCCGCCGTTTCGCGGGCCCGCCGACGGGGGCCGTGAAAACGGGGCAGCGCCCGCAGGATGACTGCGGGCGCTGCGGATCGGTGCGAAGGACGCGCCGTGGATCACCAGGTGGTGGCGGTGGCGGGGAGCCGGCCGCTCGCGGTGTACTCGAGCGCGGCGCGGTTGAACCCGACGTAGGTCACGGCCATTCCGGGCTCGATGCCGAGGGTCGTTCCGTCCAGCGGCGCGGTGTACCGGCCGTTGATGAACGTGAAGTACCCCTGCGCGCCGAGCCGGCCGACGACCATGCTGGATCCCTGCGCCGTCGAGCCGGTGATGGACTCGCCGGCGGCGAGCAGGCAGCTCGACGAGGTGCCGTTGCCGAACATGTCGGCGATGGTCGCGAGGCGGGTCACCTCGACGATCGCGCCGTCGGCGAGCAGGCTGGCGAGGTTCGTGCCACCGGTGGCGAGGACCACGACGCGGTCCGTGTGGGAGAGGATCGGCCACGCCTTGCCGATCGCGGCGGCGTTCGGGCTGTCCACCACGCGGACCATGTGCGTGGCGACGCCGTTCCGCGGCTGGAGTTGGCCCTCGCTCCAGCGGGTGCCCTCGAGCTCCATGCGGTCCGTCCCGAGCTGGCTGATCTGCGAGCGGGCGATCAGGGCCGCTTCGAACGGCGTGGCCACGGTGCTGGCGCCGCTGCGGAGGCGGACCTTGCGGCGGCCCCAGAGGGAGCTGACGAGGTCGCCCGCGGTGCTCCGGCAGACCACGCGGTAGAGGCGGCCGATCGCGGGGGCGGGGAGCGTGTCGGTGATCGTGGCGATCCCGTCGGCGTCCGCGATGAACCGGGCCATCTCCTTCCACTCCGCGCCGCCGACGGACGAGGCGTCGCTCATTTCCACCACGTACTCGACATCCGCGGCGACCGCGACATCGAGCTCGTAGCTGGCGCGGCTGGGGCGGAGGCCGAGCACCTTGAAGAGGCGGACGTTCACGACCTGCTCCTGCTCGTCGGAGGACACGAAGGTGAACGTGTCGGTGAGTTCATCCGCGCCGAGGTGGCGGTAGCGGATCGCGCCGGCCTCGTCCATCTCGACCACGCCGTGGCGCGGGGCGACGGTCAGCTCCGGCATCGGGGCGGAGGGGTTCACGCGGGTCACGACGGCCGCGTCGCCCTGGGCGACCACGAGGGTCATGGGCTCGAGCGGCTTCGGGCTGCCCGAGACCTTGATGGTCACGGTCGCGGGGGCGGAGGTGAACTCGGCGTCGCTGACGGTGAACTGCAGGGTGTCGGTGCCGCTGTAGCCCTTCTTCGCCGTGTAGGTGAGGTTGGGCGCGGTGCCCGTCAGGGTGCCGTGGGCGGGGGCGCGGGTGACCTTGAACGAGAGGGCGTCGCCGTCCACGTCGGTTCCGGCCAGGACGATGGAGCCCTTGCCGTTGCGGATCTCGACCGTCGCCGCATTGGCCACGGGGGCGTCATTCACGGGCGTGACGATGATCGGCATCGTCTGGGGCGCGGAGGTCACGATCCCGTCCGAGACGGTGAACTGCAGGGAGTCCGATCCGTGGAAGTCCTTGTGAGGAACGTAGCGGAGGTTGCGGCCGTTGGCGTGGAGCACGCCGTGCTCCGGCTGGCGGGTGATCTTCCACGTCAGGGACGTGGCGTCGGGATCGTGCGCCTCGAGGTTGAAGGCGATGGAGGAATCCTCCTTCAGCTTGACCGTGTAGGTGCGGGGCTGCGGCTCGTCGTTCACCGGGGCCACGTTGATGGTGACGGTGGCGACGCCGGAGGAGAGCTTGCCGTCGCTGACCTTGAACGCGAAGGAGTCCGTGCCGTGGTAGTCCTTGTTGGGGGTGTAGGTCAGGTTCGGGGCGCTGCCGCTGAGCCTGCCGCGCACGGGCGGGGTCACGATCGAGTAGGTGAGCTTGTCGCCGTCCGGATCGGTCGCCTGGAGCTTGATCGCAACGGTCGAATCCTCATCCAGACTGACGGTGGCCGCCTTCGCGACGGGCGCGCGGTTGGCCGCCTTGGTCACGGTGATCGCGACGGTGGCCGGGGCGGAGGAGAGCTTGCCGTCGCTGACGGTGAACGAGAAGGCGTCGGCGCCCGAGTAGCCGGAGGCCGGCTTGTAGGTGAGGTTCGGGGCGGTGCCGCTCAGCGCGCCGTGCGCGGGGGCGGAGGTGATCTTGAACGTGAGGCTGTCGCCGTCCGGGTCGGAGCCCTTCAGGACGATCGACGCGGACGCGTCCTGCGCGACGGTCAGGGAGGCGGGCTGCGCCGTGGGGGCCTTGTTCGTCCTGGAGGCGGTCACGCTGATGGTGACCTCGCCGGTCGCCGACCTCATGCTGTCGGTCACCGAAAAGATGATCCGGTCCGTTCCGCTGAAGCCGGCCCGGGCGCGGTACACCAGGTTGGGCGCGGTGCCGGAGAGGGTGCCGTTCGCGGGGCCCTGGACGATCGAGTAGGACAGGGTGTCGCCGTCGATGTCCGTGGCGGAGAGGGTCACGGGCAGGTCCACGTTGTCCGCGGTGACGAGGCTCGCGTTGTTCGCGACGGGCGGGTCGTTGATCGGGAGCACCTTGATGGTGACCGTGGCGGGCGCGGAGGTCGCCCGTCCGTCCGTCGCGGTGAAGAGGACCGTGTCTTCGCCGTGGTAGTTCGGCGAGGGCTCGTACACCAGCTTCGGATAGGCGCCGGTGAGGCGGCCGTTCTTCGGGCCCTGGACCACGGTGAAGGTGATGGGGTCACCGTCGGGGTCCGTGCCGCCGAAGGGCACATACACGCTGGAATCCTCGGTGACGACGACGGACTGCGCCGTGGCGACGGGCGCCCGGTTGGGCTGCGGGGTGGGCTGGTTCGGGGTGACCTGGTCGGGCGCATGCGGGGCGGGCGCGGCGGCCGTGATCGTGATCGAGACCGTGGCGGGGCTCGACGCGGCCTTGCCGTCATGCGCGCGGAACGTGAACGAGTCCGTGCCGCTCACGCCCGGGGCGGGGGTGTACACGAGCTGGGGCGCCGAACCGCTGAGGCTGCCGCGGGTGGGCGGCGTCACGATGCTGAAGGTGAGGGGGTCGCCGTCGACGTCGGCACCCTTGAGGGCGATGCCGACCGGCTGGTCCTGGAGCGTCGTGACGGAGGCGCCCGCGGCCGTCGGGGCGTCGTTCACGGGAGTGACCGTGATGGAAACGGTGGCGGCCCCGGACTCCGCCTTGCCGTCCGAAACGGTATACTGAAATGAGTCCGCGCCGTGGTAGTTCGCGGCGGGGGAGTACACGAGGCTGGGAGGCGTTCCCGCCAGCGCGCCGTGCGCCGGCGGCCGCGTGATCCGCCACTGGAGCGGATCGTTGTCCGGATCGCTGCCCTGCAGCGTCACGGCCACCGAGCCGTCCTCGGGAACGCTGAAGGTGAGATGAACCGACTGCGGCGCGCGGTTCTTCGGCGCGACGGCGTCCGTCGCCACGAAGACCACCTCGTCGGAACGGTCGCTCTCGTACCCCTCGGCGTCATAGGCGGTCACCGAGAAGTGGTACGTCGCGCCCTTCGTGAGCCCCGTGAAGACCTTCTCGGTCGCCATGCCCACGTCCACGATCGTGTCGTACTCTCCGCTGGCGCCGCCCTGATACACCTTGTAGCCCGCGACGGTGGGCTCGTTGTTGGGGCTCCAGGTCAGCCGGACGGACGCGGCCTGGGTGGCCGCGCCGGCCAGGAGCACCAGCGTGAAAAGGAGGGAGAACAGGACCCCAATGCGCCGGATCGGCAGGGTCGGCGTCCGGGTGGCGTGGGTGCGGCCCGACAGGAAAGTCGTCTCGGGGTCTATCGGTTTTGATAATTGCTTCTGATTCATCTCTGTCGCGTTCGATCAATGGGTATATCGGCGCGGCAGCGGGGTTCTGAATGGCTTTTCTTCTTGAATATCAACGAGTTACAACCGGCATTGATTGCCGGTTGGTTGACGCTTTCTGCCGGGTGAACGGAAGAAATTGATCAGTGAGGCCAGGAGTCGGATGCACTTTCAGTGAAGGAACCCTTATCAGTGAATTGTCCCTCAGAGGGATGCTTAGGGAGCCGCACAGGGATCCGGACCTTCTCTTTGGTCTATGTTCGTGCCCGATCGGGAAGCTCGTGCCGGCGAGGCGGCAGCCTGTGCCGGGAAAGTGGAAGTCCGTGCCGAGGACCCGCGGCGGGCCGCGCGGGGCGGACCCGCGCCGGGGTTCGGGTTCGCTCGATCCGGTCGTGAGCGGGGCTTCCGGGGGTTCCGGGTCCGCCCGCCGGCGGCGGAAAGAGGAAATCGAAAAAAACTTCGGCCGGTGGGACGCGGCGGGGCCCCGGGCCCCGTCGCAACGCGGCGAAATTTCTCGCCGCGTGCGGGCGAAGAGCGTCCGGCCACCGCCCCGGGAGGCGCCCGCGGCGGGGATGGATGCGGTTTCCGAGAGCGCGCTTGCACCGCGTCCGGGCGGTTTCTACCGTCGCGCCGTTCACCCACGGCGTATCGGGCAAGCGCGCTCGCGTCGTGATTTGTTAAGACGGACTACGACCCATCATGAATTGTCTTCGTGCCAAGCTGCTTGCTGCGCTGGGGGGCGCCGCACTGTTCGCGTCGGGAGGGGGTATGGCGGCCACTGTCGCCACGTTCACCGGGGGCGATCCGGGGGAGGGACTCGATCTCGAGGGAACGTTCACCTACGCGCTGAACATCGGCCCGAGCGGGGTTGCCGGACGCGTGGGGGACGCCGTGTTTCAGGCGGACAACGTGGCGGGCGCGAGGGTCACGGCTGAGAACGCGATCGCGACAGGGGGCTGGGGCGCCGCCAACTTCGGCGAGGGGGAGAACGACCGGAACCTCGCGACGGTGATGAACTCGATCCGCTGGTCGGGAAGCCCGGCCACGGTGGAGGTGGTCCTCACGGTGGAGCCCGGCGTGGACTACAAGCTGCAGCTCCTGTTCCGCGAGAACTGCTGCGGCAACCGGGCATTCAGCGTCTTCATCGACGGGGAGCTCGCCGTTGCCAGCCTGATGCCCGCACTCGAACAGGCCGGCGACGGCACGTTCGAGGACAACCGCGACACGGTGGGCGTGGTCGTGACGCACGAGTTCACGGCGGAAAGCGACGAGCTCGTGATCGTGCTCGACGGGTCCCTGGAGGACCCGCTCGAAAATGACCGCAACCCGATCCTCAACGGCCTCACCCTGGAGCGGCTGACGCCCGTCACGGACACGGACGACGACGGGCTTCCCGACGAGTGGGAGCTCCGGCACTTCAGCAATCTCGAGCAGGGCGGCTCCGACGACTACGACGAGGACGGCCTGGACAACCTCGGGGAATTCAACGCGGGAACCGATCCGGCCAACGCCGACACCGACGGGGACGGCCTGACGGACGGGGAGGAGGTCCATGAACACAAGACCAGCCCGACGGCCGTCGACACCGATGGGGACCGGGTTCCTGACAGCATGGAGGTCGCCCGGGGCTCGAACCCCCTGGAGGCCGATTCCGACGGGGACGGGTTCGACGACTTCCACGAACTCCAGCTCCTGACGGATCCGGCGGACCCGGACAGCGTGCCCCGGAACACGGTCGTTGTGCCGTTCACGGGCCCG
This sequence comes from uncultured Verrucomicrobiota bacterium, assembly GCA_964389135.1. Lineage (GTDB taxonomy): Bacteria > Verrucomicrobiota > Verrucomicrobiia > Limisphaerales > CAIMTB01 > CAIMTB01. The sequence continues at coordinate 249,063 of CAYMDA010000002.1, forward strand.
GACGACCTCGATTTCGAGGGGACCTTCGTCTATGCGGTCAACGCGGCGAACGAGGAGGATGGGGGACAGATCGGTGACGCGTACTTCACCAGCGACACGTACCCCGGCATCTCCCTCACTTCCTCCGGTGTGGATAACAACTGGAACGCCGGCATCGATTACGGCCAGGACACGGCGGAACAGTTCGTTCTGCAGACCGTGATGCGATCCATCCGGTGGAGCGACGCCAGCTCGCCGACACCGGCCGTCACGCTGACCCTCTCCGATCTCGAGCCCGGAGCCACCTACAAGCTGCAGCTCCTTTTCTCCGAGTACCAGTGGGCGCGCGGCTTCGACGTGTACGTCAACGGCCGCCAGGTGGCGGACGACTTCGCGCCGTTCCTGTGGCAGGGCGGCACCCGGCCGACACCCCGCAACAGCGGAGTGGCGCTCGTGCGCACCTTCGTGGCGAACCGGAGCGAGGCAGTCATCGTCCTCGACGGGCGTGGCCTCGCATGGCCCGGCGTCACCGACCGCAACCCGATCCTGAACGGCGCCACCCTCGAGTTCCTCGAGGGACTCGTGGACACGGATGGCGACTCGCTCCCGGACCCGTGGGAGATGGAGTTCTTCGGCAACCTCGATCAGGCCGCGGCGGACGATCCCGACTCCGACGGTCTGTCGAATCTCGAGGAGTTCCGCAGTGGCACGCATCCGCTCAGGGCGGACACGGACGGGGACGGGCTCAGCGATGGCGACGAGGTCAACGAACACCAGACCGATCCGACGCGGAGCGACACCGACGGCGATGGCCTCTCTGACGGCGCGGAGTTGCAGACGCACGGGACCGACCCGAATGCGGCGGACACCGATGAGGACGGTCTCACGGACGGCGCGGAGATCCTCACGCACGGCACGGATCCGCTCAAGGCCGACACTGACGGCGACGGCATCGGCGACGCCGAGGAGATCGCCTTCGGCCTGGATCCGCTCCAGCCGGAGCCGCCCACGGAGTTCCGCAATGTGACGGTGCAGAGCTTCTGGGGCGGGGATCCCGACGAGGGCCTCGATCTCCAGGGCACCTTCAAGTACGCGATCAACGTGGGAACGACCGGCGCCGCCGGCCAGGCCGGGGACGCGAACTTCACGGCGGACAACGTGCCGGGCGTGACGGTCATCGCCCAGAACGAGGTGTCCAACTGGGCCCAGCCGGAATACGGCGACAGCGAGGCTGATGACGTGCTCGAGCGCGTGATGGGCTCGATCCGGTGGAGCCCCAACCCGCAGCGTTGGCGCGTGGAGCTGGCGAACCTGGTCCCGGGGAGCACGTACAAGCTGCAGGTGCTCGTCTTCGAGCAGTGCTGCGGAAGCCGCGTGTACAACCTCGTGGCGGACGGCCAGACGCTCGTCGAGAACTTCATGCCCGCCGTCGTGCACAACGGCGCCAACAACATCTACGAGGGCGCCGTCGTGTCGGTCGAGTTCACGACCCATCGCAGCAGGCTCGTGATCGTCGGCGACGGCCCGGGCGCCACCGAGGACGGGGATCGCAACGCCACCCTCAGCGGCATCACCCTCGAGGTCCTCGAGGAAGTGGATCTGCCCGACGTGGCGGTGGAGGTGTCCGACGGGAATCTCGTCATCACCTTCGACGGCGTGCTGCAGTCCGCCGACTCGGTGGAGGGTCCCTACGAGGACGTGGAGGCCCAAAGTCCCGTCACCGTCACGCCCGAAGGCTCGATGAAGTTCTACCGGTCGGTCCGCCGCTGACCGGTTCGCGCGGCACGGCGCACCCGCGGGCGCGGGTGCGCCGTGCCCGACAGGCGGGACGCGGTCGCATGCGGGAGCTTCGGCCGCGATCCCGGTCGGTGGACTGCCCCGGCCGGGGCGACAAGACAGTGGAAAGGCTCGAGGCGGACCCCTGAATGGAACCACCCCTCCGGGCCGCGGGAAGAAAGCCATCACTCGTTATGCGAACCATTCTGTTGCTGCTGGGAGTGCTCCATGGACTCGCCGTTCATGGAGCGGTCGTGAACGTGGCCGACCAGGCGACGGCGTACGCTTCGTATTTTCTGTGGCCGCCCGGGAACTGGGACCCGGCCATGCTGGTGGACGGCGACCTGTCGGTGAGCATCCACCTGGATGCCGCGCCGGCGCCGGGCTCGGAGTACGGCATCGATCTGGGAGAAGACCTGCCGGTCCATCGGCTCCGGATCTTCCCGCGGCAGGACGGGTTCGACCCCGCGCGGCTGAGCGACATTCGGGTATCGCTGCATGCGGACGGCGGCGGGGTGCCCGGCGACGAGGTCTGGGGAACGGACCTGTTCGTGGACGGCTCGAATGCGGGCGCGGGCCCGGGGGTGGTCGTGGAAGTCGAGCCCCCGTCTCCAACGACCGCGCGGTGGGTCCGCATCCAGTCGATCGCGGAGCTTCCGGTCGATTACGCCCTGCAGATCGCCGAGGTCGAGATCTGGGCGGACGTCCCGGACCACGAGGTGAACCGCGCGCTCCACACGCAGGCGACGGCGAGCGAGCCGCTCTACGGCGGCGCCGATCCGTTCCTGCTCATCGACGGGAACCGTTCGCAGGAGATCCACGGGCGTGGGGAGATCGCGCCCGGCTTCGCCTACACGATCAACCTTGGCGGCCCCGTCGAGTTCACGCGCATCGTCCTGTGGGCCCGGCAGGACCCGTGCTGTCCGGAACGCCTTTCGAACTACCGCGTCAGCGTGCACGAAGACTCGGATGGCGAACCCGGTCGCGTGTCGTGGTCGGCCGAGCGGTTCACGGATGGCGGCAATCCAGGGTCGGGACCGCGGTCGGTGGACGTGCTCACGGCCGACCTCGACCCGGACGGCGAGTTTCGCGGACAGTGGATCCGGATCGAGTCGCTCGAGGATCCCGTCACCCCGCATGCGCTGCAGCTCACCGAGGTGCAGGCGTTCGGAGCCCGCACGGGTCCCGCGAGTCTGCTGATTTCCCGCCAGCCTGCCGACCAGGTGGCGGGCGTCAGCCAGACGGCAACGTTCACGGTGGTTGCGGGAATCCCCGACGGCGATTCCTCGGAGGTCGCGTACCAATGGCAGCGCGACGGCGAGGACATCCCCGGAGCCACCGAGGCGAGCTACACCACGCCGCTGCTCATGGCTTCCGACGATGGAGCGCGCTTCCGATGCATCGTGTCGCACCCCGGGTTTCCCGACCGGATCTCGGAGGAGGCGGTCGTCCGCGTCAACCTGGCGTATGGTGCCAGCGTGACCTCGACCGCGCCGCTGTGGGGCGGCTGGGTGATCTCCCAGATGGTCAACGGTTCGCGAACCGACGTCTTCCATGGAGAGGAGATCATCGACCCGGGATTCGCGTACCTCATCGATCTCGCGGCGGACGTGGAGATCGAGCAGATCGACCTGTATCCGCGCCAGGACGGGTGCTGTCCGGAGCGCCTCGCGAACTTCCGGGTGGGTGTGTTCCCCGACAACGAGGAGGGCGCACCTGGGGAAGCCGCGTGGTCCGCCGATTTCTTCACCGACGGCACGAATCCCGGCGCGGGCGCGGGCGCGGTCGTTGCCATCACGGCGGACCTCGATCCGGACGGCGCCTTCGCGGGACGGTGGATCCAGATCCTCGCCCTCGACGACCCGGTGCCGGCCTATCACCTGCAGATGACGGAACTGGAGGTGTACGGAAGCTATGCCAGCCCGGGGGCGCTCCTCGAGATCCAGGGCCAGCCGGGTGACTTTGGCACGGTGCCCGGACGGCGGGCGCGCTTCGAGGTCTCGGCGCGGGTGATCAACGGCGATCCGTCCCTCATCGAGTATCAGTGGACCCGGAATGGTGAACCGATTCCCGGCGCGAACGAGAGCGTCTACACCACGCCGCCCCTGGCGGAAGCCGACGAGGGCGCCCTCTACCGGGTGGTGGTGAGCTACCCGGGCATCGACGCCCTGACGAGCGACCCGGGCGGGGTGATCTTCGACGGCAACTACGCCAAGAACCAGCCGGCCCGCTCCAACCAGCGCCTGTGGGGCGCCCTCGTGATGGAATCGCTCGTGAACGGTGTCCTCACGGATTTCGTCCACGGCGACACGCAGATCGCACCCGGTTTCGCCTACGAGGTGGACCTCGGAACGGAGGTGGAAGTCAGCCGGATCGAGATCCATCCGCGGCAGGACGGGTGCTGCGGCGAACGCTTCACGAATGTGCGAATCTCCCTTCTCACCGATGATTCCGGCGAGCCCGGCGCGGAGAACTGGAGCGCGGATCTTTTCACCGACGGATCGAACCCCGGCTCGGGCCCGGGCATCGTCGTGACGCTGACCGCCGAGGATGGAACCGGCGAATTCCGCGGCTCATGGCTGAGGATCCTGTCGCTGGACGACCCCGTGGGAGACTACGCGCTGCAGCTGGCCGAGGTGGCGGTTTACGGGACCGGCGCGATCGAGGTGCCCGCCGAACTCTCGATCCAACGGGCCGCCGGGGGCATCGAAATCACATGGGACGGCGGTCAGCTCGAATCCGCCACGGAGCTGGGCGGTGAATGGGAGCCCGTGGACGGGGCCGTGAGCCCGCACGTCGTCCAGCCGCTCGAGGGCGAGGCGCGATTCTTCCGGGTGAGTCGCTGATTTCCGGGGCGGGAGCGGGAGGCCGGGCGGGCTGGCCTCGGGGCGGGCTGATCTTGCGCGGGCGGGGCCCGCGGGGGTTCCCTGTCGCATGCGCATCGCCCTGGTCACGCATGAGCCGTACTATCCGCCGTCCGGCGGAGGATCGGCCGCGGCGGTGTATCTCGTCCGGGAGCTCGTGCGGCGCGGGCACCAGGTGGAGGTGTTTGGTCCGGACATCCCGGAGCGCGAGTCGGTCGAGGCGGCGCATTCCGTCCGGCTGCGGCCGTTCACGGGCTGGGCGATGGGCCGGACCACGCCGCTCAGGACGCCGAAGTACCTTGCGTATCCGGCGGCGATCGCCCGCGTGGTGCGGACGGCGGTGGCCCGCGGGGCGAAGTACGACGTGCTCGTTGCGCAGCACGCGATCTCGTGCGTGGCGGCGGGACGCCTGCGGAAGGCGCTCGGGGTTCCGGTGGTCTTCAACCTCCTCGACTGCCTCACCGGCTTCATGGAGACATGGCCGCCCTATCTCATGCCGAGACCCGTCGCCCGGCGCATGGTTCGCTATGAGCTGTCGCTTCCGCGCCGGTACGGGGTGGAACGGGTGCTCGCCGTTTCGGACCCGCTCCGCGACCGCGTGATCGCGACCGGCTACCCGGCGGAGAACGTGCGCGCGGTGTACTACGGGTTCGACTCCTCGCTGTTCAGGCCGGAACCCCGTCCCCCTGGGGATGGCGAAACCCCGCTCGTCGTGATGCACGGATCCTTCGACCATCATCACCTTGGCCGGATCGCCCTGGACGCCCTGCTGGCGGTGCATCGCGCGAACCCGCGGGCGCGTTTCCGGTTCGTGGGGCCGAGGACCCCGGCGCTGCGGAAGTTCCTCGGGGAGGTGCGGCGGCACGCGCCCGCAATGCCTCTCCATGACACCGGGTTTGTACCGTACGAGCGCGTGCCGGACCTGCTCCGGGAGGCCGCGCTCGGCATCACGCCGTACGAGCCATCCACGGGAACCCACTGCGCGTTCGTGGCGAAGACCGTGGAGTATCTCGCGCTGGGTCTTCCGGTAGTCTGCACCCCCCTCGAGAGTGCGATGAGATACTACGGCGGACACGAAGGGATCACCTTTTCGGAAGCAGACGGTCCGAGCTTCGCGCGGGAGATCCTCGCGTGGCTCGGGAGACCCGCGGGGGAACGCGCCCGCGCCGTCGAGCCGTTGCGCCGGAAAGTCACTGAGGAACTCGACTGGTCGGCCGTGTGCCGGCGCTCGGCCGAGGTCATCGAATCCGCACGGATCCGCGCCTGAACCGACGGGCAGGCTCATCATCCCTCGAGACGGGCATCCCGGCCGGAGCCGCAGACTCCACAGCAGGGCCGGACGTATCAGAAATCCGCCCGCCTGAGCGGGTTCAGGCGGCACAATGTGGCGACTCATCAACATCCGGCACGGGGCGCTGCCGGACTTCCCAACAGCCCCACGCCAGGCCTGGCTCGGTCGTCGCGGGGCGCGCGACTCGAACCGGGCGCGTGCGCGGATGCGCGCCGGTTACTGGATCATGCATCGAGGATTGGCATGGGCGGCGGTCTTTTTCTGACGACTCTGGCGTCACCGGTTGTGGGGGGACGCCCCGCCGCCCGCGCCGTCGCTGGTCGTGACAAGGCTGGAGGACGGTTCCCTGAGTTTGTGGCAGTCGCGGTGGCCGGCCACGTGCGCGAGGCGTCGCCAAGGCTCTGGCCCGATGCGACGTGGGTGCCGGTGAGTTCGGTGAGCGATGACGGCGAGGGAACGTTCGAGACCGTGCTTCCGTCCTCGGCCGCGGAACGCTACTTCCGGCTGCGCCTTCCACTGACGCGGATCGAGTCCACCTCCCCGCGCCCGGGCGAGACCGGCCTATCGGTGGGACGCGAAACGATACTTCATTTCAGTCGTCCGCTCGCGCCCGGCGTCACGATCGAGGGACGCCGCCTGCGCGCGCGCGCCGGCGGGCGCGGGCTGCCCGGCCGGGTCGAGGTCTCGTCGGACCGCCGCAGGGTTTCCCTGTTCCATCTCGAACCGCTGCCGGGGAACGCCCGGGTCCTGGTGAGTGTGGGCGATTCGAGCGACGCGGGCACCGGGACCTGCGAGATCCACTGGGCTTCGGAGTAGCCCACGAGGGCGTCTCGCGGCGCGGACCCATCCGGCGCGAGGGTTTCAGGCTTGGTCATCCGCACCGGCGGCCCCGGCGGGTTCATTCCCTCCGGGCATGATCTTCATGCCGAAGCGCTATTTTGGCGGCGGGTGCGCGTGCGCTACAAGGGAGCCGGTGATCAGCTGGAGCGGGTTCTCCGGGAGGGGCCTGCCGCGCTGAAATCCGCTTTCCGACATGACCAATCCCGCACACTGGGCGTTGCTGGCCGCGGCTCTTCTGCTGGCGGGTTGCGGCGCGGAGTCCGATCCCGCGTCGCCATCGAACAGGGTGCGCATCGGGTACGTGGGCATCACCTGCGAGGCCCCGATCTTCACGGCGGTGGAGAAGGGCTTCTTCAAGGAGGAAGGCCTCGAGGTGTCGCTCGTGAAGTGCGACTGGAAGAACTACAAGGACGTGCTCGCGCTGGGCGGCTATGACGTGACGCACCACCTTGTCATGTACTTCCTCAAGCCCATCGAGCAGGGGCTCGACGTGAAGTTCACGGGCGGCATTCACCGGGGCTGCCTCCGGGTCCAGGCGCCGGTGAACGGGAGCATTCACACCGTCGCGGATCTGCGGGAAAAACGGATCGGCGTCCCGGGCATGGGCACGCCGCCGTTCATCTTCGCCCATCGGGTGCTGGGCGCGAACGGGATCGACCCTGGTCGTGACATCACGTGGCTGGTCTATCCGTCGGGCGAGCTGGGGCTGGCGCTCGAGAAGGGCGAGGTGGATGCCATCGCCACGTCCGAGCCGATCGGCAGCATGCTCGTCGCGGGGGGTAAGGTGAAGAACATCGCCGACCAGGCGGCGGACGAACCCTACCGCAGCGAGTACTGCTGCGCCGTCCTGGTGAACGGCGACTTCCTGAAGCGCAATCCATCCGCCTCGGCCGCGGCGACCCGAGCCCTGCTGAAGGCCGCGAAGTGGGTGGAGGCAAACCCGCGGGCGGCGGCGGAACTGTCCGTGAACGCGGGTTATCTCGCCTCGAGCGCGGACCAGAACGCCTTCGCGATCGCGCATCTGCGGTATGTCCCGAGCGTCTCCGGGGCGGAGGAGGCCGTGCGGCTGGCTTCGGCGGAAATGAAGGTCGCGCGGATGCTCGGCGCGACGACGGACGTCGAGGACCTGGCACGCCGCGCGTTCGTGCACCTCGAGGGTGTGACGGACGAGTGGCTCGAGTCCCTCGAGGTCGAGCACGTGGAGGGCGCGCAGATCACCCCCGAGTGGTTGCGCCTGCAGTATGCGCGCTACGGCCAGGTCGATCCCGAGGACCCGTTCTGCGCGCTCTGCATCAATCCGCTGTGACGTCGTGAACCATGAGTCGTTCGGTTTCTTCACTGAGTGAGGCGCCCCGCGTCTCGATGGCACGCGAGGCCGTGCGGGTCGAGACGGCGAGACCGCCGGTCGAGGCGGGTCTGCGATTGCGAACGATCCTCGCGCTCGTGGTGGCGGGAGTGATCGCGCTCCTGGTGCACCAGGCGATCGCCGGCAACGAACCCCCGGTCGAAACCAGGACGTACTCGCGGTTCCTGATTGGTGTCCTCGTCTTCGCCGGCCTCGCGGCGGCGCTGCAGCGGTACTGGCACGCGTTCCGGCGGTGGTACGGTCACACGGGCCCGATCCTCGCCGCCGCGGTGCTGGCGCTCACCGCATGGGAGGTGATCACGACGGGTCTCCGGTGGCTCCCGCTTCCGTACTTCCCGAGTCCCGCGGGCGTGCTCCAGAGCATGGTGAATGACCGGGTCATGCTCCTTCAGAGCACGTTTCACTCGCTGATCCTGCTGCTGTCGGGATACGCGATCGGCGTGGCGGTCGCGCTGGTGACGGGCGTCTGCATCGGGTGGTTTCCGCAGGCGCGCTACTGGGGAATGCCCCTGTTGAAGGTGGTGGGGCCGATCCCCGCGACGGCATGGGTGCCCCTCGCGATGGTGCTCTCGCCGTCGGGTACCGTGTCGGCCATCGGACTGGTGGCCCTTGCGGTGTGGTTTCCCGTCGCGATGCTGACGATCTCGGGAATCGCGAACACGCGGGCATCCTACCTCGACGTGGCGCGGACGCTCGGAGCCGGTCCGGGCTACCTGATCTTCCGGGTCGCGATCCCCGCCGCGATGCCGAGCATCTTCATCGGTCTGTTCATGGGCCTGGGGACGTCGTTTCTCACGCTGATCCACGCCGAGACCGTGGGCGTGAAGTCGGGCCTGGGGTGGTATGTCAACTGGGCGCAGGGCTGGGCCGAGTACGGCAAGGTCTATGCCGCGCTCGTGATCATGGCGGCGTTCTTCTCCACGATCATGACCCTGCTGTTCAAACTGCGCGACCGCATCCTCGTATGGCAGAAGGGAACGATCCGATGGTGACCGCCCCCGGGCCTTCGGAGGGGTCGGCGCTCCAGATCTCCGGCGTCAGCAAGCGCTTTCCGGCCGCGGACGAGGGTGCGGGCGGCACGCAGGCGCTGGGCGAGATCTCGCTGTCCGTGGCCGCGGGAGAGTTCGTTTCGCTCATCGGGCCGAGCGGCTGCGGCAAGTCCACGCTGCTGCGGCTGATCGCGGGGCTCACCCCGCCGGACACGGGCGAGCTGCGGGTGGGAAGCGAGCTCATCACCGGCCCGAGCGCGGAACGCGGGCTGGTGTTCCAGGACCCGAACCTGTTCCCGTGGCTGACGGTGCGTCGGAACATCGAGACCGGCCTCGTCGCCCGCGGCAAGCTGCGGGAGCGCGGCCATGAGGTGGGGGAGTTCATGCGGCTCGTGGGGCTCGAGGCGTTCGGCAACGCGTTCCCGCACCACCTCTCCGGCGGCATGGCGCAGCGCGTGGCGCTCGCGCGCGCCCTGATCAATCACCCGAAGATCCTGCTGCTGGACGAACCGCTCGGCGCGCTCGACGCGTTCACCCGCATGCGCATGCAGGATGAGGTGCTCCGGCTCTGGGAGGCGCGGGGCACCACCATGCTGCTGGTGACGCACGACATCGACGAGGCGGTCTACATGAGTGACCGGATCGTTGTCATGACGCCGAGGCCTGGAACGATCGAGCGCATCATCCCGATCAACCTCGAGCGCCCCCGCGTGCGGAACAGCGACGCGTTCCTCAAGCTTCGCGGCGACATCCTCGAGATGCTTCATTTCGCCAGTCGGGGTTCTGCCCCGGAGGTGGGGGAGGGGGAGACGCCGGCCTGGATGGCCGCCGGCTCGCGCTGAGTCGAGTCGGCGGCCGGGGTCCCTGCGGGCGCCGGCCGGCGCGCATCCGGAACACGACGCCGCCCCGATCCGCTCGGCGGATCGGGGCGGCGGGTGAGAATGAGGCGGCCGGGTCCGGCCTCAGCGCGCCTCGAGCCGGAAGAACTCGGCCGGGCCCTGGGAGGGGTTCGGCGCGTGGGGCGACGTCGCGTTGGGCACGTCCGTCCACGTCACGAGATCCGTGGAGCGCTGCAGCACGACACCGGGTTCATCCCAGGTGATCCGGATGCCCGTGTCCGTGGTCTCGATGCCGAGGGTGAATTCCGCCGGGCGCTCCGGCGCCACACCGACCCGGAAGGCGGGGAATCCGCCATTGGCGGTGTCGTTCAGGAGGACTTTCGTCCCGTCCTCGTTCACGGTGAACCATTCGATGTTCGCGTCGCTGCCGCCCTCCTGCCAGATCGTGCGGAAGGGATAGACACCGGCGTCCTCAACGAAGAAGAGGAAGATGGTGTCGGCGGCGCCGCGGCCGGCGTTGAACTCCCCGAGGGTCAACCCCGTCGAGGGCTCATTGATGTAGCCGACCTGCGTGCGGAATCCGTCGTCGCTGTTGACGCCCATCCGGATCAGGCCGGCGGGCAGTTCGACGAACGTGATGATCTCCGCGTCGATGCCGTCCGTCGAGAAGTTGAGGCCGGGGATGCCGGGCATCTGGTCGTCGGGAACGAAGTTGCCGTGGCCCGCCCCGAACGCGTCCTGGTTGAGGTTGATGACGGTCGGAATCTCGAAGCGGATGAGGGGACCGTCCACGGTGCCGACGTCGAGCGCGATGCCGACCTGGTTCGGATCCGCGAGGTTCTCGAGCGGTTCACCCTCGCCCGAGGTGAGCTCTCCGGCCAGCGCGAGTTCCGTCTGCTCGAGGCTCGTGTGGATCACCGCCTCGTTCTGGAACACGCGCCAGATGAAGCCGGGCTGTGAGCGATCCACGGAAACGGCCTGGTGCGCGCGGGTCAGGGTCACGAACGGCTGGATGGTGAAGGTCCACGTGTTCGCGCGGGTCGTTCCGCCGGCTGTGTAGCGGATCTCGGCGGTGTGCTGGGAGCCGGAGGCGAAGAGCGTCTCCGGAGAGTACAGGATCTGGATGCGATCGCCGACGCGCGCGGGTTCCACGTCGAGCTCCTCGCCATCGAGGAGAAGGGTGATGGAATCGATGTCCACCTCCTCGTCCGCCTCCGTGATGGAGACGAAGAGGTCGGCGTCCGGCGCGACACCGGTTGCGCCCGGCAGCGGATGGACGAGATCCACTCCGGAAGGAACGCCTGTGGCGGCGCGGTACGCCCGGAAACCGCCGCTGGCGGTGTCGTTGATCAGGACCTCGTTGCCGTTCGCGTCGAGCGCCTTCCATTCGATGTGCGCGCCGCCGGTCGCCTCCTCCCACACGGTGCGGAACGGGTAGACACCGGCCTCGAGTGCGAAGACCGTGAACGCCTTCTCGGTGGCTGCGCCGGCGACCTCGCCGGCGAGCTGGGCTTCGAACATGTCGAAGATGTTGCCCGCGGTGGTGCGGAAGCCGTCGTCGCTGTTGATGACGAACGTATGCCGGCCGGCGGGCAGCTCAATGAAGGTGATGATCTCGGCGGCGATGCCTTCGGTGCCGTCGACACCGGAGGAGCCGGGGATGCCAGGCATGGGGTCGTCGGGCTGAATGTCGCCGCTGGCGCCGGAGAACTGGTCCACGTTGAGGACGGTGTCGATCTCGAACTGGATGGGCAGGTTCGCGTTCGCGCCGGGGGTGCCGGGCGCGATCGCGATCCCAGGGGCGTTCGGATCGGCGAAGTTTTCGCCGAGCAGTCCCGCGAGCTGGAGAAGGGGGCGCGTGTTGTCGTTCGCGGTCAGGTCGGCGTTCTGGTGCACGCGCCAGATGAACCCGGGACTGGCGGTCTGGGCGGAGACCCGATGTTCCGCCCCGAGCAGCGCGTAGGCCTCGATCTGAAACTCGCCCTCGGAGGTGACGGAGTTGCCGAGGACATCCTGCACGCGGATGAAGTAGGTATGCTCGGACGCGGGCGGGAGGGGGGATTCGGGCGTGTACCTGAAGTCCACGGCGCCGCCGGTGCGCTGGAAGGTCAGATCCACCTGCTCGCCGTCGATCGCGAGCACGGCGGTTTCCGGATCGACGACGGAGGCTCCGACGTCGGTGGCGCGGAAGGTGAACCCGTCGAGGGTGGGGTTGATGGCCGAAAGGAAGAGGCGATCGGCGCCGCCGATGTTCCCGAAGTACTCGATCTCGGCGATCTGGTGCAGGGGTCCGTCCGTGTGGGTGACGAAGTAGCGAATGTGCCGGTACGGCGGCGCGGGCAGGGGCAGGGTGATCAGGACGACCTGGTTGCGCTCGGTCCAGAGCGACTCCTCCGAGTCGCGAACGTAGATCGGCGTGAAGTTCTGGCCGTCGTTTGAACCCTGGATCTGGAATCGCAGCGGATCGCGCTCGGGCGCGTCATTCGCCGAGGCGATCGTGAAGTGGGTGAGACTCACCGGGTTGGGGAACTCGACCGACACCCAGTAGGGATTGTCCTCGGACGGATCATCGCAGCACCACTTGTCATTACCGCCGCCGACGGCGTTGTCGAAGATGTTGAACGAGAACTCGCCGCCGCCGAAGCCCGGCTCCACGTTGGACGTGATGCTGACCCAGTTCCACGAGGGATCCTCGGGACCCGCATCCTCGTTGCCATCGTCCTCGGGGTCGGTGAGGTCGCCGCCGAGGAGGGCCTCGGTGCCCGTGCCGAGGATCGTGATCTGGGGCTCGGGCGACTGGAGCGTGAGGAGGCCGGTCTCCTCCGGTGACTTTCCGAAGACAAGGGCATGCGCGCCCCATCCGCCCCATCCGCGCTGGCCGGGGGTGTCCTCGTCGCCGTCATTGATCGCCATGCCGACGCCGAGCTGCTGGCTGGCGGTGAATCCCTCGAGATTGATCGCGGAGGCGGGGATCCGGATCTCGTAGATCGTCTTCCGGGCGTCGGAATCGCGGGTGATCACCGCCTCGGTCCCTCCCGGGCCGACCTCGTCCTGGATGATGACTTCGCCGAGGGCGCCTTCCACCCCGCCGAGTGAGTAGTTGTAGAGGTAGTAGTTCCCGGTGCGCGGACCGTCGGTCAGCATGAGCTGCGTGGAATCCCCGTTCCACGGGCTGAACGCGGAGTTCTCGTGGTACTCATCGGTGACCACGACCGCAATGTAGATGTTATCCGCGTCCCAGAGGATCTGCACGGCGGAGGTGTGGTCATCGGGGCCGGTCCATGTCCCGCCATTGTAGGGTTCGAACAGGACGAGCTGGCCGTCGTCGCCGGAGCCTTTCGGGATCGAGAACCTGGGGTCCGCGAGCACGGGGATCCCCGCCCATTCGGAAAGGTCGCCGTCTATCGTGATCGGTCCCGGTGCGGGCGAGGCGAAGTACTCCTCCTTTCCGGGTTCGATGTCATTTCCAGATGCGGCCGCGCCAAGGATCAGCGCGGCCAACCCTGCAAGGGGTGCCGGTAAGAGTCGCATGTTGGGGTGTCGGTGACGCATTCATCCCGAACTCACAACCGGTCAAAGTAAAGCGAGAATCCACGGATGCGCAGGGTGGGGAGGGACCCCGGCGCTCCGGGGGGGCTAGCCTCCGGGGATGCGCCTTTGCGTTCCGGAGCAGGCAGCGACGGGCGCCTTGAGGAGCGGTGCCATGGGGCGTAGGGTCGCGGGTCTTCGGGTGGTCTCTCGACCGCTGCCGCAGATCCGCCGAACCCATGGAGAAGATCCTTTCTCAGGCACTGGGTCAGGACGTCAGCAAGCTGGCGGCCCAGGAGAAGCAACTGCTGTTGTCCCGGCTGCTCGCGAACCTTGCGCATGAGATCCGCAACCCTCTGAGTTCGCTGGATATTCACGTCCAGCTCCTGGCCGAGGACCTGGAGCAGACCGCCCCCGAGGTGCGGCGGAAGGTGGGCCACAGGCTGGACGTGATCCGCGGCGAGCTGCACCGCCTGGAAACGGTGGTCAGGCATTTCATCAGCCTCGCCCGCCCTTCCTCGCTGGACGTGCAGGCGGTTGACCTCGGCGCGATCGCCCGGCACGTCGCCGAGTTGCTCGGGCCGGAGGCCGCCGAGCGCGGGATCGAACTGGTCACGCGCGTCGATGCGGCCGTGCCGGTCCTCCAGGCGGACCCGACGCGCCTGACGCAGGCGCTGCTGAACGTGGTGATCAACGCCCTTCAGGCGGTGGAGCGCGACGGCCGCGTGGAAATCGACGTGACACTGGATCCGGAGGGACGGCACGCCGTGATGTCCGTGTCCGACAGCGGCCCCGGGCTTCCCGCCGAGGCGCGGGCCACGATCCTCGAGCCGTTCTACACCACGCGGAAGGATGGCGCGGGACTCGGGCTGTGGATCGTCCAGCAGATCGTGTTGGCGCATCAGGGAGAGATCCTCCTCGGGGAGGCGACAGGCGGAGGAGGGAAGGTGGGCATCGCGCTGCCGATCCGCTGAAGGACGCGGGTGGCGCGCATCCCGCGGACGTCCTCATCGGCCGGACCTGCGCCCGCCGGCGCGCGCGATCGCCGGCACATCGGGCTGCCATCCCTTCCGAATGCCGGGTAGGATCGGGTGCGATCGAGCCTTGGAACCTTCACGAATCAAGATCCTGGTGGTCGACGACGAGCGCGCGCTGTGCGCGGGCCTGCAGGAGGCCCTCGGCCGGGAGGGATACACGGTGGAGTCCGCACACGACGCCGAGGGGGCGATCCGGCTGATCGGGAGCCGGCTGTTCAACCTCGTCATCACGGATGTCCGGATGCCGGGCGGCAGCGGGATCGACCTGCTTCGGGCCGGTCGGGGGCGGAGCCGCGACACGCAGTTCATCCTGATGACGGCGTACGGAACGGTGGAGAGCGCCGTCGAGGCGATGAAGCTCGGCGCCTATGACTACCTGACGAAGCCCATCGACATGCGGCATCTGCGGTTGGTGGTCGCCAAGGCGCTCGAGTTCCAGTCCGTGGTGGCGGAGAACGCGGAGCTGCGCGCGAGGCTCCGGCGGCGCTCGGAGCCGAGCCTGCTGACGGGCAACAGCGACGCCATCCGCCGTGTGTCCGCCCTCGCGCGCGAGATCGCGGGCAGCGACGTGACCGTCCTCATCGAGGGCGAGAGCGGGACCGGGAAGGAACTCGTCGCGCGATCGATCCACCTGCAGAGTCCGCGCGCGTCCGGCCCGTTCATCTCGGTCAACTGCGCGGCGCTCCCGGAGCAGCTCCTCGAGGCGGAACTGTTCGGACACGCGAAGGGCGCGTTCACCGGGGCGCTGTCGAACAAGCCCGGGCGGTTCCAGCTCGCCGACGGGGGTACGCTCTTCCTCGATGAGATCGGCGATCTCTCACCGAAGGGCCAGGGTGACCTGCTGCGCGTGCTCGAGGACGGCACGTTTCGCGTGGTCGGAGGGACGGAGCTGGTGCGCGTCAACGTGCGCGTCATCGCGGCCACCAACAAGCGCCTCGATGAGGCGGTGCGCGAGGGGCGCTTCCGCGCGGACCTGCTCTATCGTCTCCAGGTTGTCCCCATCACGCTCCCCGCGCTGCGGGAGCGTCCGGAGGACATCCCCCTCCTGGTCGAGGTGCTGCTCGAGCACTTTCTCACCAAGCACCGCCGGAACCGGAAGGTGTTCTCGCCCGAGGCGATCAAGGTTCTTCAGCAGTTCGACTGGCCGGGCAACGTGCGCCAGTTGCGCAACCTCATCGAACGCCTGGTGCTCACCGTCTCGGGGGAGGTGATCGAGCCCACGGACCTTCCGGAGCCGATCCGCGGGGTGAACCCGGCGGCGGGTGTGGTGAGCCTGCGCCCGGGGATGACCCTGGCCGAGGCGGAGAAGCTGCTCATCCGGCAGACGCTGACCCACGTGACCTCCAACCGGGAGGAGGCCGCGCGCCTGCTGGGCATCAGTCGGCGGACCCTGCAGTACAAGCTCAAGGAGTATGGCCTCCTGCGCGATCGGCCTGCCGCGGAAGCCGGTCCAGCAGCCGCAGCAGTCCATCGAGGATCGTCAGGGGGTGGGGCGGGCATCCGGGAATGAAGAGGTCCACCGGAAGGACCGACCCGGCGCCGGCCCGGACCTGCTCGTGTCCATGGAACATCCCTCCCGAGATCGCGCACGCGCCGACCGCGATGACGAGCCGGGGCTCCGGCACGGCCTCGTAGGTTTTCCTCAGGGCGAGCTCCATGTTGCGCGACACGGGGCCCGTGATCACGAGGCCGTCCGCGTGCCGCGGGGAGGCGACGAACTGGATCCCGAAGCGGCTGAGGTCCCACCCGATGGTGTTCAGGACATTGAGGTCGGCCTCGCAGGCGTTGCACCCGCCGGCGCTCACCTGGCGCAGCCGCAGCGAGCGGCCGAAGAGTCGCCGCAGTCTGGCATCGAGGGCCGCGGCCAGCCGCACCTCCTCGCGGCCGGGTTCACCCACGACGAGGTCCTCGCGGCTTCGTGCCGCCATCCGATGATCCCCCGTCGCCGTGATGGCGCCGTGGGGACAGGCGCGCACGCATTCGGCGCAGAAGATGCATTGTCCGAGGTCGAGGATGGCCCGTCCGGCCGCCGTGTGGCGAATGGCGCCGGCGGGGCAGGAGGGGATGCATTCGCGGCAGCCATCCGGGCAGCGCGCGGAGTCGATTCGAAGCGCGCCGATGTAGCGGTCCGGGAGTGCGGGCGGAGGCCCCTCCGGGTAGGGCATGGTCTCCCGGCCGCGCTTCAGTCGGTGAAGGAGAGTGTCGTGAAGGAACATGGCTGCGCGGAACGGTTCAGAGGTCGAACCCGCTGTAACTCAGGTTGAAGCTCTTGTTGCAGAGCGGGAAATCGGAGATGGCCTGCTTTCGCAGCGCGAGGGTGAGGCCGGTCCAGTTGTGGAAGGAAGGGTCGGTGATCTTGTAGCGGCGAAAACGCCCCGCGGCGTCCGTGACGGCCACATGGCACACCTCGCCGCGCCATCCCTCCACCAGCGCGGCGGCGAGGTGATCCGGCGCCGGGGGGGGAAGGGGGTTCATGGTGGCGCCGGACGGCGCCAGCGGGAGCTGTTCCGCGAGGAATTCCCCGGACCTCCGGATCTCGAGCCATCGGACGCGGGCGCGGGAAAACACGTCGCCGTCCGGCCACAGGGCGACCGGGGTCTGCGCGAGCCGGAACCAGCCCGAGGGATGGTCATGGCGAACGTCGCGGACGAGTCCGCAGGCGCGGGCGGCCGGCCCGACCATGCCGATCTCGACCGCCTGGCGGCGTGTGACGGTTCCCGTCCCCTGAAAGCGCGCCCGGACGGAGCCGGCATCCCAGAGCCATGAGGTCGCGTGTTCCACTTCGTCGAGCGCGGTGGTCAGCCGCGCCTGCAGGGTGCGGATGCGTTCGGGTTCGAGGTCGATCGGACAGCCGCCGGGCCGGACGATGCCGCGGCCGAAACGGTTCCCGCAGAGCAGCGCCGTGAGGTTGAGGAAGTCCCCGCGGATCCGGCCGCACGCGGCGGAGGTCGGCAGGAAGGCGACGTCCCCCGCGAGGGCGCCGAGGTCGCCCGTGTGGTTTGCGAGTCGCTCGAGTTCCAGCGCGATCGCGCGGATCCACTGGGCGCGGAGCGGCGCCTCGGTTCCGGTCAGGGCCTCGAGAATGGAGGCATGGGCCGTTGCATGACCGATCGTCGTGTCGCCCGCGGCGGCTTCCACATGGAAGATCGATGCGCGATGGGGTCCGCCGGCGAGCGCCTCCTCGATGCCGCGATGCTGGTAGCCGAGCGCGATCTCGAGATGAAGAACCTCCTCGCCCGCGCACTGGAACCGGAAGTGCCCCGGTTCGATGATCCCGGCGTGCACCGGGCCGACCGCGACCTCGTGAACCTCGGGACCGTGCACCCGGTGAAAATCGGTCACGCCCGGCCCGGACTCGCCGTAGTGACGCACCGGCTTGAGCCATGGGTGTTCTTCGGGGACGAGGCCGTGCTGCTCGTGGATCTCGCGCTCGAAGAGGTGGAGCTGCGCGTGCTCCGGCGTGAGCGAGCGGAACGAGCGCTCCACCGGCTCGGACTGCGCCACGGCAAGGAGGTTCGCGCCGTCGATGGCGAGCACGGCAACCAGCCGGGTGCCCCCGTTCTCGGGCAGGCCGAAGTAGCTGCTGACACGCGCGCCCCGCGCGAGTTCCGCCCCGACGGCGGCCAGAAAGTCGTCGATCGGGGACTCGGGCACCGCGCTCATCGGGATCGCCGATCCGTTCACGATTTCAATGAAGGGTGCCTGTCGGGTCATGGCTCTGTCCGGAGGTGACTGGCCGCGGCGGTCCATGCGTCGCGAAGGGTTTCGGGAGTGGCGAGACCGAGCCACAGCGCGGCGGCGAGCAGGACCGCGGGAGGCCCCACGAGCGCCGCCGTTTCACGGAAACGCCGGCTGGTCCGCCGCGCGAGCTCGCGCGGGCGGCCGTACACGATGGCGAACGCGACGCGGGTCAGCCCGAGGAACGCGAGCAGCAGGCACACAAGGAACAGACCGGCCCCGAGCCTGTGCCCGGTGTCCAGGGCGCTCTTCAGGATGAGCAGTTCGCTGAAGAACGGACCGAAGGGCGGACACGCCGTCACCGCGAGAACGCCCGCGACGAAGAGGGCCGCGGACCGCGGAGTGACGGCGCCCATTCCGCTGACGTCATGGATCGTGCGCGCGCCCGCCGCCCGGTGCAGGTTGCCGGCCGCGAGGAAGAGCGCGCCCTTGGTCATGCAGTTGTTCCAGAGATGAAAGAAGGCGGTCCAGACGCCCGCCGGGCCGAGGGCGGCTGCGAGGCTCAGGATGCCCATGTGTTCGATGCTGGAGTAGGCGAGCATGCGCTTGAAATCGCGCACGGAGAGCAGGAAGAGCGCGGCGATGAGGATCGAGAAGAGCCCGATGGCCATCAGGCTGCGCGTGACGACCACGCCTTCCCCGGCGGCGTCCAGGACCGCCCCCACGCGGAGCAGCGCACTGAACGCCACGGTGGTGACCCCGCCGGCGAGCATCGCCCCGACGATGCCTGGCGCCTCCCCGTAGGCGTCCGGCTTCCACGTGTGCATCGGGGCGAGGCCGAGCTTGGTGCCGTACCCCGCGAGGAGAAACACCCACGCGATCAGGACCCATGGCCGCGAGAGCGCCGCTGCCGGCGCCGTGAGCGCCGTGAACGTCAGGTCGCCCTTCCCGCCCCCGTGCAGCGACGCATACCCAAGGCAGAATGAACCGAGCAGGGAAAGCGCCATCCCGGAGCCTCCGACAAGGAGGTACTTCCATGTGGCTTCGAGCGCCCGCGGCGTGCTGTTGAAGTGCAGCAGCGGCACCGCGCACAGGGTGAGCGCCTCCGCCGTGATCCAGAGCACCCCGAGATGCCGCGCCATGTGCGCCGCGCTCATCAGGCCGAGCGCCGCGAGCAGCACCGTCACGAACACCCGGTTCGGGCGTTCCCGTCGCAGGCGCAGGTAGGGCACTGCGTACGCGGCGCATGCGGCGAAGAGCAGCGACACGGCGGGGAGCATGGCCCGCGCGAGCGGGTCGAAACCCAGCCACGGATGCAGCAGGGATTCCGGCGCACGGATCATCAGGCTCACCGCGAGCAGCATGTGGATCGCTCCGGCCGCGGGGAGCAGCCACGGGCGCGTGCGGTCGTCACGCCATGCGAAGGCGGCGCCGCCGGCGACGAGCGGGACAAGGATCAGCAGCAGCTCTCTCATTCCCGGAGCACCGTGAGCTTGCGCATGTCGAGCGAGTCGAACGCCCGCTGGATGCGGTCCATGATGATGCCGGTCACGAACACGGCCACGGTGAGGTCGAGCAGGATGCCGCCCTCGACCAGCCATGGCGTGGCATGCAGCAGCATCAGTCCGAACAGGTAGATTCCGTTCTCCAGCACGAGATAGCCGCAGACCTGCGAGAGCGCCTTGGATCGCCCGATGATCAGCAGGAATCCGGTGAACACCGAGGCCATGGAGCCGGCGAGGAACAGGGAGCCCTCGTGCTCGGGAAGCAGCGGGAGCCGCCGCGCGACGAGAACCGACACAATCGTGCCCGCCGCTCCCAGCAGGATGGATCGAAGCAGCCCTATGCCCGGGTACAGGTCGCGGTCGATGTTCGCGAGGCGGATCGCCCGGCGCAGCAGCCATGGGATGACCCATCCCTTGATGGCGATGGTGGCGGCGGCAAGGCCGACCCCCGTGACCGTCCAGTGGCCCTCCATGAACAGGGGGAGCGCCCCGAGGATCCCGCCCTGAAAGGCGGCGACACGGATCAGGAAGGGCAGGCGGTTCGTCCCCAGGGCCACGAGGTTCAGGCCCATCGCCACCGCGATCAGAAGGTTCGACGATTCGGTCATGTGAGGCCTCCGTTCCACGCGATCATGAGCGCGAACACGCAGAGGATGAACGCGGCGGTCAGGAAGAGGGGCACGCGCCGGAAGGCGAACCGCGCGAGCAGCGATTCCACGAGGCCGACCGCCGTCACGGTGGCGAAAACGCCCAGCGGGACCAGGAGCGCGATGCCGACGGCGGGAATCCGGCCGAGGGGCAGGATCGCCTGGACCAGCACCACGGAGAACACGAGGAGCTTCATGGCTGCGCCGTGCAGGATCGCCGCCAGTGCGGGGCCGCTGTGATCCAGCACCATCGCCTCGTGGATCATGGTGAGCTCAAGGTGGGTGGCGGGGTCGTCGAAGGGAACGCGGCAGTTTTCCGCGAGCAGCACGGTGAACAGCCCGGCGGCGATCAGCGCCGCGCCCGTGCCCGCGTCGTGCGCCAGCATCGTCCCGAGCGAGGTGCCTCCGCTCTGCACGGCGAGCGCGAGCAGTGCCGTGATCAGCGCCAGCTCGGCGAGCACCGCGAAGCTGACCTCCCGCGACGCGCCCATGCCCTCGAAGGCGGAACCGGTCTCCATGGCGGCCCATGCGGTGCTGAAGCGCGCAAGCGCCAGCAGGTACACGAGGAGAATCGCGTCGCCCCCGAACCCACCGGCCGCGCGCAGGGGGCCCAGCGGGAGAACGAGGCCCGCCGCGAGCACCGCGACCCAGCCGACGGCCGGTCCGGCGAGAAACCCCGGCGATGCGAGCGCGCTCCACACGGTGCCCTTCCGCCAGAGCCGGATCAGGTCGTGGTACACCTGGAGCAGGGGCGGGCCGCGCCGACCCGCCACCCACGCCTTGACCCGGTTGATCCAGCCGGGGAGCAACGGCGCCAGCGCCATGAGGAGCGCAAGCTGAAGGATGAACTCGAGGATGCGCATCATGAGGAGGCAAGGACGACGGCGCCGATCGCGAACAGCCCGGCGACCAGATAGAGGATGTACCGGGTGAGCCGCCCGTGCTGCAGCCGGCGAACCGCCGCCGAGAGGGTCATGATCACGCGGGCGACCGGGCCGATCCCGTGTTCAAGGATTGTTTCCGGAACCCGGACGAGCCAGTAGCCCTCGCGCGGGAACGTGCCGGAGGGCGGGCGCGCCCGAAGCTCGGGTCGAAGGGCCCCGCGAAGCCAGCCGGTCACGATGCCGGAGAACGAACCGGCCGAGTACTGCATGCGGCGGGTCGGCCGGGCATAACCGCAGTCCCATGTCGGCGCGCGACGAATCCCCGTGGCGCGGCATCGGGTTCCGAGAACCGCCACCGCGGTGAGCGTGCATGCGAACAGGCCCAGCTGCCAGCGGGAGAGCGCCTCGAGGGCGGCCGGAGGCGCGGCGTCGATCATGCCCGGGCGCCATGCGTTCACGGCCGCCGCGAGGCGGGGCCATGCGATCCAGGGCAGCAGCCCGAGCGTGAAGCATCCGCCCGCCATCGCGCACATGGGCGCGCGCATCCACCATCCGCCTTCGTGCGCGGTCTCCGCGGCCCGTGTCCGGGGCGCGCCGAGCAGCGCGATGGACGCCGCCTTCATGAACGCGGCCAGCGCGAGGGTGCCGGTGAGCGCGAGCGCGATGGCGCCGGCAGCGGCGGCAAGCCCCGCCGGGGAATGCGCGGCGCCCGCCTCGAACAATCCGAGGTAGATCAGCCATTCACTGACGAAACCGTTCAGCATGGGCAGCGCGGACACGGCCACGGCACCGGTCGCGAATGCGGCCGTGGTCCATGGCATCACGCGCCAGAGGCCGCCGAGGCGGCGCAGTTCGCGTGTCCCGGTCGCGTGCACGATCGAACCCGCCGAGAAGAACAGGAGCGCCTTGAACAGCGCGTGGTTCCATGCGTGCAGGAATGCGCCGGCGAGAACCGGCGCCGCCCATGGCGCGCCCTTCGCGAGACCGGCCGTGCCCATCCCCAGCCCGAGCACGATCGCGCCGATGTTCTCGACCGAGGAATACGCGAGGAGCCGCTTCAGGTCCGATTGCGCGAGGGCGAAGGCGGCACCCGCGACGGCTCCCGCGGCCCCGAGTCCGAGAAGAACCCATGGAGCACTCGCCGGAATGGGCAGCCATCCGGTGAACCGGAGAAGGCCGTACAATCCCATCTTGATGGCTGCCGCCGACATCATCGCGGACACATGGCTCGGGGCGCTCGCGTGCGCGGACGGAAGCCAGACGTGCAGGGGAAAGAGCCCGGCCTTGATCCCGAATCCGAACAGGACAAGCCAGAACAGCGGCGCGAGCTGCACATCCTCGCGGCGCGCGCCGAGTTCCCATGTGCCGGCGTGAACGGCGTGCAGCGCGAAGAACGCGAACAGTGCGAGCGTGCCGGCGTGGGAGGCCCCCAGATAGAGCCAACCCGCGGCGCGGGTGTCGCGGCGTCGCGGATCGAGGATGATCAGCAGCCATGCGCCGATCGCGAAAAGTTCCCATGCCACGAGGAAGTGCAGGCCGTTCGTGGAGAGGAGCACGAACGTCATGGACAGCATGAGTCCGGACCACGTGGCGCGTCCCCGGCCGGCGGAATCCGGCCGCTCGCCGTCGGACCAGTAGTCGCGGGAATAGGCCGCGCCGGCGGGGCCGATGACGGCGACGATGGCGAGGAACCATGCGCTCAGTCCGTCGAGGCGGAGTACCGGGCGCTCGCCCCCGACGCGAAAGGCGCCCTCCCATGTCCACGCCGCCGACGCGCCGGGGTGGAGGGCCGCGGCGAGCAGGCAGGCCGAGGAGGCGGCCACCAGCGACAGCCAGACACGTGGATGACGCCACGCCGCCGCCACGGACGCCGCAAGCATGAGCGCCGCGGCGGTTACGAGGGTTCCGATGCTCATGGCGCGCGTTGGGAATGAAAGACCATCGAGGCCGGCCGCTCGTCGAATGCGGCGAAGGCGTTCAGGATCTCGGAATCGGGCGCGGAATTCCGCAGCAGGTCGGCGAGCCGCGGCGACTGGAGCGCGCGGGTCAGCAGGCCAAGCAGCTCCAGGTGCCCGCGTGGAGACGGCGGGATGAAGAACAGCAGGCGCGTGAGAGGGGCGTCGTCCGCGGGCCGGCAATGAACTTTCAGGGGGTCCGCGAGGAAAACCAGCGAGACGATCCCGTTGTCCGGACCGATCGACACGCGGGTGCTGAAGTGCGGCAGGGCGATCCCGCGTCCCACGGGCGCCCAGTGAATGCCGCCCGGCGCTCGCAGGCGATCCATCAGCCAGCCGCGCAGTTCAGGGGAGAGCCGCGGAATGCGTTCGAGGACTTGCTCGAGGACGCGGATGGTCTCGCCGGAGGGAACGTCGCGCCAGATGCCTCCCATGCGCAGCATGGGCTCCAGCCGCAGCGGGCGCGCGACGGCGTCCGGCTCGCGCGCAAGAAACCCGGCCCGCGCGGTGAGTCCGCGCTCGGCCGCCCATTCGGCCACGGCCGCCCGGTCAAACAGCAGGCGGCCGCGATCGGAAATGTGCGGAAGGCCCTGCGAGCGGATCCAGTCCTCGATTTCCCGTTCAGGCACTCCGAGGGATTCGGCGAGTTCGACGAGGTTCAGGTACATGGTCCGGCGCGAAGGTCAGTGCATCGGTGGAGGCGCGACCGTGCCGGGCACGGAGATCGACTCGAGCGAGTCGAGCATCGCCATGGCGTTTTCGGCTGTAAGGATTTGCTCCACGAGGGAGGGTGTGCCGGCAAGCCGGGCAAGAGCCGATACGAGGTGAAGGTAGCGGGTGGAATCGCCCTCGGGAATGGCAATGAGAAACACAAGGCGCACGGAATGTCCGGCCGGAGCGCCCCACGGCATCGGGCGCATGCTTCGGCCCAGCGAGTAGATCGGTTCGTTCACCGCCGCGACCCGGGCATGCGGCAGGGCGATGCCGGCCTCGAGCACCGAGCTGACCGTGAGCTCCCGGTTGAACGCCTTGTGGTAGAACGGCAGCAGGTCCGGGATGGCTCCCGCACGATGCATCACGAGGCTGAGCTCCTGGATGACGCTCGCCGCGTCGGAGCCGCGAAGGCTCGGGATCACGAGTTCCGGTCGGGTTCGGTCTGCCAGTGTCATGGGCGACGGCACACTCGGACGCCGCATTGGCACCTTTCGTGCCATGAACGACGACGCATGCTCTGCCCGCCCGATTCCCTTGGTTTTCGAGGGTTCCCTGCGTTCGCCGGGCGTCGCGCCCACGGCGGGCTGCGGCACGCGGGTGCAGTTTCTGCACCAGACCGTCCCGCGTAGGTGCAGGCGTCTGGTCCGCCCGCGAGCACCGTGCGGGCGAGCGCGGATCGGAGGTGGGACCCGAACGGCCCCGCAAATGTCGCGACCCCGTCCGGGGACGGGGTCGGCGCGGGTGATGATGGCGGAGGCGGTGGGCCGGGTGGCTCAGCGCTGACCGTACGGCTTGGTGCCGACGCCGCTCGTCATCCAGCTCTCATGGAGGGCGTCGGACGTGCGCCTGGCGGTGACCCACTCCGCGTGGCCATCGGCGAATCCCCAGTTCCAGCCGTCGGCCCCGTGGTTGTTGATGGGGTCCGGTGAATTGTTCGCGTCGTCGGGGATGTGCGGGAGGTCGTCGTCGGCATCGAGGACGATGACGATCTTGGAGGGGGCGAACGCGACGGTCGTCGGGCTCTTTCGGACGCCGTTGAGATGCTCGCGCTCGAAGATCCCGAAGAACTCGTAGCTGTGGCCGCCCTTGTTGTGGAGGCGGTCGCCGTGGGCGGTGACCTCGAGGTCGAGGAGTTTGCCGTTGCGGTCCTTCACGTTCTCCCGGATCACGTTTCGAGTGCTCGGGCAGAGGAAGGTTTTCACCGTGGTCAGGTAGGTCGGATAGAAGGAGAGCGGGGCTTCGTCGCTCCCGATGCTGGCGGTGTTGTAGAAGTAGCCCGGGTAATCGTCGCTGTAGAGATGCGCGGCGATCATGACCTGGCGCGTGTTGTTCTGGCAGCTCGTGCGATGGGCGCGCTCCTTGGCCTTGCCGAGGGCGGGCAGGAGCATGCTCGCGAGGATCGCGATGATCGCGATGACCACGAGCAGTTCGATGAGGGTGAAGCCCGGCGGCCGCGGCCGCCGCGGTGTGGCGGCGGCCCGGCGGCGGGTGGATGCTGCGGTACGACTCATGACGAGAGGACGGCTTTGTTGCTCAGGGCTGCACCAGCCGGAAGAACATGGCGGGACTCTCCGGATCGATCGTCGTGGACCACTCCGCCCCGGTGACGTCCGGTTCGACAACGGACCATGAACCGGGCTCGAGGGTCGGGGAGGACTCGACGTTGAACGGTTCACCCGACGGGTTGCTGATCGAGAGCACGAGCTGGTTGTTCACCAGGCTGACGGACTCGATGGAGGGTCCTTCACCAGGGCCCGGGCCGCCGCCCGCGAGGCTGTACAGGACCGGCCCCGCGAAGTGCGCCTCGGGGAACGCCCATGTCGTCAGCCCGATGCGGCTGCCCGGGGAGGCGGCGGGTGCGGTCCAGGACCAGCGCGCGGCGGGCTCGGCGTCGTCCGCATTGCGTGCGGACATGGTGTAGGAGCCGTTGTTGCTGGCGAATTCGACCAGGAACGGCGTGCCGGGTGTGTACGTGAACGAGGTGTCGCCGGCGAACAGGTCGGTCCATTCGCCGTTGGACTTGCGGCTGACGGTCACGCCCTGGGGCACGCGGCCGACATCCGAGGGCGCGCTCGAGAAGAGCACGCGCGAGTAGTTCTCGGTGTCCTTGAAGTCGAAGACGAATCCCAGTGCCCCGGAACCGAAGGGATGGAACCCGAGTTCGAGGAGGAAGTCTCCCGACTGCGCCGGGGGGGCGAGGAGGATGGGACCGTCAGCGTCGGCGCGCGGCAGTCCGGGCGAGGACGAGGTCGGCGGGCCGTAGTTGGCGAGCTGGAGGAAGGTGCCGTGCCCGGTGACCTGCCATGAACCGGCGGCGGCGCCTTCAAAGGCGGGTTCCCAGCCTTCGGGCAGCTCGGCCGCGAGCGGGACCTCCTCCCAGTCCTCGACAAAGACCTCGTCGCCGTCAACGGTCACCCGGACCTCCTCGAACAGGACGCCGGCGTTCACGGGATTGTTTTCGACGTTCACGCTGACCTGGCCGCTCTGGCCCCACGTCCCGATGCCGAAGCGGCCGGAGGGATGGTCGGTGTCGGTGAAGGGATAGATGTAGTCGGAATCCCAGGAGGGCGGCGTGTTGAACACGTTCCAGCCGGCGACGCGGACCTCGTGGTTGGAGCCCTCCGAGGTGACCGTGATCCGCACCCGCTTGTAGTAGGACGAGTCGCTCGGGTCGGTGGCGATCGAGGGGTCCTGCAGAATCTCGGAGAACACACCGTCCACGCGCTTCTGGATGCTCACGCCGAAGGGGGCGCGCCAGTCCGCGTTGTTGTTCTCGCCGCAGATGGTCACACGGTACCAGTTGTTCTCGTCCACGTATCGGAAGTACACGCAGTTGCCGTCGTTGTCCGCGACGCTGAGGACGACGGTGGCGGTGAAATCGGTCCATTCCGGATCCCAGACATTGGTTCGAATGACGATGCGCGGGCCCTCGAAGCTGACGAGGGGGATGCTGAGGTCGGGGCCGATGAAGTTGGGCGGGACGGCGTCACGGTAGTCGTTGCTGTCCTCCCACAGACCGCGGAAGCCATCACCGAAGTCGCGGACCAGGAGGCGCCCCGGCAGCACCGGGTCGCGCTGCACGTTCTCCCAGCGCGAGGCGAGGGGATCGGGCACGGCGACGACCTCCGGCTCGGTCGGATTCGTGCCGCGGCGGTACTCGACGAGATTGGAGGCGCCGTCCCCGTCGGGATCGTCGGCTGCGCCCGACGCGAGGCCGCCGAGCCACGTGGTCTCCCAAGAGTCGGGCAGGCCGTCCCCGTCCGAGTCCGCCTCGAAGCGGGCTTCGATCGTGAACGGACGATGGAGCCTGAGCTGGAGGCTGGGCTCGCCTGACGTCAGGTCGCCCGCCCATCCCGCGAAGACGAACCCCGCGTTGGCCGTGGCCGTGATTTCGACCTCGCTCCCCTCGGGATGCCACTCCTCCGAGGGTGCCTCGACCTCGCCGCCCTCGGTCGCGGTGACCTGGAGCCGGACCTCAGTCTCCCATTCCCACTGGATCAGCGAAAGTTCGTTCAGGTCGAAGGTGACCGACGTTTCCGTGCCCGAGGAGGGAACGGAACCCTGTCCGGTCCAGCCGGTGGCGACGCGACGCACGCCGGGCGCGACCTCGAAGGGGCTCGTCACGGATGCCGTGACGCTGCTTCCGGCGGGGAACCCGTGGAGGCCTTCCGACGGCTCGGGATCGCCGTAGGGTGACACGACCTCGAGGGGCACGCCCTCGAAGCCGTCCACGCGCACGTTGTCGAACTCGGCCCGGGACATGCCCCAGCTGAAGAGACCGACCCTGCCCGAGGGAATCGTCTCACCGGACACCTGGATGGGGCCGTAGGTGTACGACTGCGCCGCACCCTCCGGGTCATGAACGATGATCACCTGCAGCGTGTCGCCGAAGGCGACGGCGGTGATGTCGTAGGGAACACCCGAGGTGGAGGGTACATAGTCCATGGGGTCCGCGTGGAAGATCTCCTCGGCGACCCCGCCCACCATCTTCTGGATCGAGACGCCTCGGCGAGGGCCCGCGGTCGAGTCCTGCGCGCGCAGGGAGACGCGGTAGAAGTTCATCTCGTCCTGGTAGCGGAGCAGGACACCGTGGCCGTCGTCGTCGAAGGGGAAGATCCGCGCACGGAACACATAGTTGGACCATGAGCCTTCACCGGTGACGAGGGCGCTCGTGGAGAAGTCGGCGACGCCGAATTCATCATTGCCGCCGAAGGCGTCGCTGTTCTCGTGGAGAGTTCCGTAGAAGCCATTCGGGCCGAGCGCGAGTGACCAGATGCCCTGTCCGCCGTTGCCGCTCCCGGGGTCGAGGCCGGATCCGTCGCTGCGAAGCGTGACGACCGGTTCCCAGTCCTCGAGGGCATTGGGATTGCCCGCCAGGCCGGCCGGTTCGAGGACGGGGTTCTGGATGCGGAACCCGCGGGGAACGGCGCCGCCCATTCCCCAGCTGTAGAGGCCGACCTGGCCGCTTGCCTCCCGGGGGAGCGGTTGGGAGTCCACGAGCACATACTCGACCGCGGCGCCCTCCGGGTCATCGATGACCGTGAGGCTGAACGCGCTGTCTTCGGAAACCTCGATGATGACGTCGAAAGGTTGTCCCTGGACGTTCACGAACGAGGGAATGTGCTCGGGGGTGCCGTCGCCGAAGAGGTTCGTGGAGACGTTGTCCACGCGCTGATCCACGTTCCAGCCGTTCCATGGAAAGATCGGGTTGGCGCGGAACTGCCGGGTGAAGGTGACGCGGTAGAAGTTGCCGGGGTCCTTGTAGCCGAAGATGAGGCCGAAGGCGTCATCGTCGCCGGCGGTGAGGCGTGCGCGGTAGGTGTAGGCCGGCTCGGCGACGGTGTCATTGATGAGCATGACCGCCGTGGCTGTCTGCGAGCCGTCCGGCGAGCCTGTGTAGATGTTGCTCTGTTCAACGAAGGATTCACTGACGACGTCGTACTGCCACCGCATGGGGCCATCGATGTAGCTGTCGGGCGGCTGTACGGCCGTCCAGCCGGGAATGCCCCGGTCGAAGTTGTCTTCGAACAGGACGACGGCTGGCGCCGCCATGGAGGCTGGGGCGAGGGCTGGCGCGATGGCGGCAGCCATGCGCAGGAGCAGGCGGGACAGGGTTCCTACCGGATTCCTCATGAGTTTCCTTGTCGGAGCGAGTGGGTTGCCTGGGGTTTCTCAGTGACCGCGGTGAGTGTGCCGACAGTTCATGCGCGGACGGATGGCGCTTCCTGCCACGAGGTCCGCGCGAACCGCGGCGTCGAATGCTTTCGTCCATCAGCCAACGGGCGTGAGTACGGAGTGTCAACGCTTAACGCTGGTGTGCGCTGAAGTTCACAGGATCGTGATGCGCGCCCCTCCCGGCCGTGACTGGATGCCCGCCCCGGCGGCCCGCGGGTTGACGCTGGACGACGGGGAACCCGCGGTGATCCATTGGGTGCCCGTCGGGAACGACCGAACCCATGCGATCCCTGAGCGAACTGCTAGCAAACAACCGCGCCTGGTCCGCCCAGATCCGGCAGCAGAACCCCGACTTCTTCGGGCAGCTTTCCCGCCAGCAGGCGCCCGACTACCTCTGGATCGGGTGCTCCGACAGCCGGGTTCCCGCGAATGTGATCGTCGGCCTTCTGCCCGGGGAACTCTTCGTTCACCGCAACATCGCCAACCTCGTCGTGCACACGGACCTGAACTGCCTGTCCGTCATGCAGTTCGCCGTGGACATCCTGAAGGTGCGGCACGTGATCGTGTGCGGCCACTATGGATGCAGCGGCGTTCATGCCGCCCTTCGAAGGCAGCGGGTGGGGCTCAGCGACAACTGGCTGCGGCACGTCCAGGACGTGGCGCGCCGGCACCGGTCACAGCTCGAGAGGATCGGTGATCCCGAGGGCGTCCTGAACCGCCTGTGCGAGCTCAATGTCATCGAGCAGGTGGCGAACGTCTGCGACACCACGATCGTCCGCGACGCGTGGGAGCGCGGGCAGGCGCTGACCGTCCACGGGTGGATCTACGGGCTCGAGGACGGCCTTCTGCGCGACCTGCGCGTGAGCGCGTCGAGCCTCGAGGAGGCCGGCGCGGTGTGCGTGGCCGCGCTGGACGACTCGCCCCGCCAGCAGGCGGCCGCGCCTACTGAAGGCGGAACGTGACGCGGGGCTTGCCCTCGCCTTCGTGTCCGGACCCCTCCGGAGCGATCGTGATCCGCGAGGGATCCACGCCGGCGCGCGCCAGGGCGTCGCGCACAAGCTCGGCGCGCCGTGTCGCGAGCGCGTGGAGGTCTTCGGGCTGCACGCGTTCGATCTCGATGAGGCGCTGCTCCATGCTCTCCGGATCAAGGGTCCCGGCCGCGGGCGCGGCCGAGCCCGTGCCGAACCGCTTCTCGAAAAGCCTCGGGATGAGGCGTGCCCGGTCCTGGGGCGTGAGACGAACCTCCGTGGTCGCGGTGCCCTGGGTCGCGTACTCCTCCAGGCGCAGATCGCGAAGCCGCGATTCGATGCGGACGCGGGCGATTCCGCGACGATCCTCCGCCGGATGGAAGCCCGGGAGAATCTCGAGGTTCAGCTGCCGGCGATCGATCAGGGCGGTGGCGAGGGTGGCCAGACGGTTCGTCTGGGAGGACGGGACGTCGGCGCGGCCGGGCTCGAACTCGACGAACTCGAGTTCCTCCTTGCTGCCGAAGATGGAGGCGAGCGCGGAGAAGGGGGCCGTGACGGCCTTCATGATGATGTTGCGGACGGCCTGACCGATGATCGGAGCGATGCGGAACTCGGGACTGTTGAGGTCCCCGGAGAGAGGGATGTCGAGCTGGATCCGGCCGCTGGAGTCCTTCAGCAGGGCCACGCCCAGCTTGAGGGGAAGATCGATGGCATCGGGACTCTCGACCTTGTCCCCGAGGGTGAACTTCTCGATGAGGATCTTGTTCTCGGCCTGCAGCTGGTTGCTCGTGACCTGATAGTGGACGTCGGCGGTGAGCTGGCCCTCGGCGATGGGATAGCCCGCGAACCGGATGGAATAGGGAGTGAACTGGGTGATGTCGGCGCGCTCCGTGCGGAGGCGCAGGTCCGCGTCCATGGCGTTCGGTCGGGGAAGGACCTCGCCCGCCAGCGTCAGTTCAGACAGCGCGTTGATGCGGCCCCGGACGTCGAGCCTGACCGGGCGGTCCGCGGGAAGGGTGATGTCGCGGATGTCGGCCTGAAGCGACTCGATCGTGGATTCGAACCCTTCCCCATAGAACCGGTCCGCGGCAAACAGGGAGAGGTCCTCGACACGCACGGCATGGATGTGGACAGGCCATTCGGCGGGGGCGCCGGATGCGTCGGCCGTCCCGGACGGAGCATCGCCGGCCTCCTCTTCCGCGGGTGGAGGCGCCTGCTCGTTGGCCGCGTCGTCGGGATCGGGGCTGGAGGCGCGCTGCAGGATCGCCAGGAGATTGATCTGCCCGTTGGTGTTGACGAGCAGCGTGGTGCCGATCCGGCGCGCGACCACCTCTCCGACGGCGAGGCGATTCGGCTGGAGCGCCACGTCGATGTCGCGGAGCTCGATCGCCTCCCACTCGATGAAGTCCACGTGGTTGAGATCGTCCATGGCCGTGAAGTCACTCACGACCATGCCACCGGTGGCCGTGAGCAGGGGACCGGAGGCGGCGGACCCGTAGCGGAAGTCGAGCCCGGCCGAGAGGAAACCGCGGTTGAGGGTCAGCGGGATCAGGTCCCCGACGTATGGATGGAACGGCTGGAGGTCGAGGGCGTCTAGGTCGAGCCGCAGGGTCGCCGTCACCGGTGCGATGGTGACGTCGGCGAGGGCCTTGAGCGCGCCGGACCCTGGCCACCGGGTCCTGACCTCGACGTGGACCGGGGAGCCGTTCGTGCGGTTCGACAGGTTCGCGATGGAAACGGCGGCGGGCCCGAGCGCCAGCGCGAGCGGCGGCGCGAGCGTCTCGTCGAGGAGCCGGATCGAGAAGTCATCGATCAGCAGCTCGTTGAGCGCGAGGTTCCACGTGGTCAGGTCGCGCAGCGTGGATTCGAGGACCTGCGGATCCGGCAGGATGCCCGCGGGCGCCGCTCCTGCCGCGAGGTCCGGCGCCGCGGGGGCGTTCGCGGCCGCGTTCGCGTTCGTCGGGGTTGCGGAGCGAAGCACGTCGATCGCGCCGGAACGGATTGCCAGACGCTGGAGCGCGATCGACTGCGTCGCGAGCGCCGCCTCGAGGTTCTCGAGGTCAATCGTACCCGCGGTCAGGAAGGGCGCACGGCTGGCGGCATGCACCACCGCGAGATCCTGAACGCTGATGAGACCCTTCCGGACCTGCACGTCGGGGGGGTGGTTCGAGACGGACGACGGCGAGAAGCCCGCCGTGAGGTTCAGACGCACGACGCCGGACGTGATGGCGTACGGGGACACTCCCTCCATGTACGCGCCCGCCCGGGAGGGGCGCAGGCCCTCGGCGACCAGCGTGCCCTCGATCGCGAGCGGCTGAATCACGATGGAACCGCCCCACGCGATCTCCTCGGCCTGGTCGCCGTGAACGGCGAGATCGATCGTTCCGCGGGCGCCTGCGCGCGTGCTGAGATCGATGGCGACGAGCCGAAAGCCCGCGCGGGCCTCGAAGGGCGTCGCCACTCCGTGATCCGCCACCTCGACGATGCCGTTCGTCAGCGCGAGGTGGCTGATGGTCACCGGGAAGAGGTTCGTGTCCGCGGAGGGGGCTCGATTCGTGTCCGTTGCGGTCCTGGACTGGACGTGCTCGAGCAGGGCGAGAAGGTTCCACGGGCCCTCCGGTTCCCTTCGAATCCGGACCCGGGGGGAATCCAGGGTCACCTCGCGCAGGGCGAGCTCCCGGCGCCAGATGGATGCGGCCTGCAGATCGACGAGCAGGTTGCTCCATGTGAGGCACGGAGCGCCCGCGGTGTCCGCGACGCTTACGTCCCGTACGGACAGGCGCCATGCGAAGGGATGGATGCGGACCTTGCCGATCCGGACGTCGGAGCCGGTGAGGGCGGCGAGACGCTTTTCCGCCTGCGCCCTGAGGATCGGCGGAGTGATCACGCCCACCAGCAGGGCGTAAAGCGCGACGAGTCCCAGCAGGATGAGGACGAGTTTCAGCGCGCGTCTGCGCGCGGAGGGCCGATTCGGGGTGGGTGGCATGGTGGCTTTCGCGGCCGCGAGCCATGGCGGGCCGACGGACTGGCTCCGGCAGCTTCTCGCTCGGGCGAAGGGGAGTCAGGCCGATTCGATCAGCCGCACAAGGGTGTGACGGTGGCAGTTCGGATCATCTTCGGGACAGTGGCACATGATCGTGATCGGCATCCGTTCCGCAAGGGTCCTGAGCAGGCGCAGGGTGAACTTCTGCCCGCGGTTCGCGATCTTCGGATTGCGGGGGTCGTCCTCGGCGGATCCCAGAATCTCGGCCCGATACCGGGTGCGGAACTGGGAGGGAGTGATGTCCCCGGACAGGTAGGCCTTCAGGAGTTCCTCGCTCGGGGCGAGGTTTGCCATCCACACGTCGTACAGCTCGCTGCGCATGCCGTGTCCGCGATAGCGCGTGGCGAGAATCCGGAGCCCGTCCGTGCTCGCGGGCGGGGAGTGAACCGACTTGGTCTGCAGAGTCATGATTCGTCCTCGAGAATCCAGACGGTCGCCTCCGCGACGCTCCACTGGAACTTCCGGACGTGTTCGCGAATGAGGAAGGGAAGGTCAAGGCGGCGGATTCGGCGCAGGCCCTTCAGGGCTTGCTCGAGCGCCGCGAGGCTGGAGGTGCCGTCGGCCGTGAGCCACTCCGCGCGCGGCGTGAAGTCCTCCAGCCATGTGTAGGGCGAGGTGAGGATGAGCTGGCCGCCGGGGTTGAGCAGGCGCGGCAGCATGGCCAGGAGATCCCGGGGGCGCGGGACGCGGTCGATCAGGTTCGCCGCGAGGACCACGTCGAATGTGCCGAGGTCCGCGGGAAGATCGAGCGCGTCCCCCGTCTGGAAGCGGACGCGGGTGCGGTCCACGCCCTCGGGAACCCGCGCGGTGACGCGGGTCTCGATCCCGTTCTCGACCGGGATCTCGAAATCGATGCTGCCTGCCGACTGGAGGCGGCGCGCGGCCTCGATGAACGCGTCGGACAGG
Source organism: uncultured Verrucomicrobiota bacterium (assembly GCA_964389135.1). Lineage (GTDB taxonomy): Bacteria > Verrucomicrobiota > Verrucomicrobiia > Limisphaerales > CAIMTB01 > CAIMTB01. Next base: position 283,047 of record CAYMDA010000002.1, read on the forward strand.
TCGATGGCGACGACGTCAGTGCAGAAACGGGCGAGCTCGAAGGCGGATCGTCCTGTGGCACATCCGAGGTCGAGCGCCCGCGCGCCCGGGCGCAGGCGTTCCGCCTGGAGGCACTCCGTGACGCAGCGCACGGGGAACTCGAGGGCGTCCCGGGGGCCGAAGGACCATGGAAGCACGGTCTCCCCGGACCCGTAATGGAACAGGAGGTACTCCGCGACGGCGCGCCGGGACTGGTACCACGAGTTCATGCCGGGCCGGCGGGAGCGGCAGCCAGGGCCCGGCGGAGGTGTTCGGCGGGTTCGTAATCGCGGATGACCACGGTGGAGGCGCCGTCGCGGTGCATTCGCACCTCGGCCACCCGGATTTCCGGGGTTTTGTGGGGCGCGAAGAGGATGTCGTCGTGGGTGGCGTTTTCCGCGGAAGCGAACTTGTCCGGGGTGAGATCCCCGCCGAGGTGGTCGCTGCGGCCGGTGGCGACATGAACCGTGCCGAGGACCTTCTCGTCCTGGATGTCGCGTCCGGACGGCGGCAGCTCCTGGGTGCCGAAGCCCAGCTCGCCGAGTTCGCCGGTCACCGGGTCTGCGGCGAGCCGCGCGTTGTGCTGGTCGATGGTCTCCTTGCTGCCGCGGAGGAGGGACGCGTTCTGGATGCGGCCGTCGCGGACATGCATGATGCCGAGGGTCCCGTCCTCGTAGCGCATGGGGAACTCGCCCTCTGCGCCGGTGGGGACGAAGTACACCTCGCCGGCGGGAAGGTTCGCGACATCGGGTTCCTCGCCGCGGCACAGGCCGTGGCTCTTCTGGGCCTCCTGCCCGTCGGTCTGGAGGCGGAGCACGCAGCGCCGGCCGGCCACCTCGAATTCGATCTCGAAGAAGTCCGCGCGGGTCATGCTGAGCCGGAGGAGCTCGGCCTTCCGGCTGACCTCGTTGTAATCCACGGCGAGGCCGGTGCGGAGGATGATGTCATTGACGCCGTGGAGGGTGGCGCCGCGGAAGCCGTGGCGCTTGGCGGCGGCCGTCAGCGGTGCCGTGGCGGAGTAGGTGGAGATGCAGAGGATGATGTCGTAGTTCGGATAGACATCGCGCTCGAGGCTGAGTTCGCGCCCGTCGGTGGCGACGCAGCGATCCGGGAGATCACGATTGCTGCCTCCGGTGACGGCGTAGGCGTACATCTCGCCTCCGGTCAGGCCGAGTTCGGAAAGTCCGCCGTCCAGCAGTCCTCGATGGAAAACGTCGTGGGCGATGCGCTGGACGGAGAGCGTGCCGTCCCCGAGGAAGGCGAAGTCCCGGGCATTCGCCGGGTCGGGAAGGTCGATCAGAATCGCGACGCGCTCCCCGGGTTTGGGGGCAAACGTGGTGCGAATCAGTCGGGTGAGGCTGAACGGAGGAAAACCTCGATACGGGTCCATGATCTGGGATGCTGTTCGCGCGCGGAGGGTGGAGCCGCCCGGAGTTTCAAGCGGATCGACACTAGCCCTGACCGCGGGCGCTGCAAAACCGTTTTTCCACGACCGGCGGTTGCCTCAGGCGCCGGCAAGCTCCCGCACCTTGGCGCCGACGTCCGCCTCGCGCATGAGGGATTCGCCGACGAGGATGGCGCTGGCGCCGCAGCGCAGCAGGCGGTCCACGTCCGCGCGCGTGTGGATGCCGCTTTCCGCGACGAGCAGCGTCTCGTCGGGATGCCGGAACTCGCGGAGGCGCGTGGCAAGGCGCTCGGTGGTGGCGAGATCGACCGTGAACGTCTTCAGGTTGCGGTTGTTGACGCCGATGAGGGGCGCACCGATCGCGATGGCGCGGTCGAGTTCCGCCTCGTCGTGAACCTCGACGAGTGCGGCGAGGCCGGCGGCCTCGGCGAGCTCATGGAACAGGCGGAGTCGATGATCGTCGAGGATCGCGACGATCAGCAGGATGGCGTCGGCACCCCATTCGATCGCCTCGAGGATCTGGCGCGGGTCGATGATGAAGTCCTTGCGGAGGAGGGGCAGGTCAACGGCCTCGCGAATGGCGCGCAGGTATTCCAGGGAGCCCTGGAAGAAGGGTCTGTCCGTCAGCACGGAGATGGCGTCCGCCCCGGCCGCGGCGTAGGCCGCGGCGATGCGGACCGGTTCGAAATCGGGGCGGATGATGCCGGCGCTCGGCGAGGCCTTTTTCACCTCCGCGATGAGGGCCGGGCGCGGGGCCGTGCGCGCCCGGAGCGCGGGGAGGAACGGCCGGCGGGGGCCGTGTTCCTCGATGGCGCGATGGAGGTCGTCCGCGGTGATTTCGCGGCGGGGGAGGCGGCCGAGCTCGAGGTGTTTCTCGGCGACGATGCGGTCAAGGATCGTGGCGTTCATCCGTGGCTTACCCGTCCGCCTCGTCGTCATCCTTGATGCCATGGATGCGGCGGGCCGGGCAGCCGGCTCGGAGCCACGCATGGACGAAGGGATCGAGATCGCCGTCGAGGACGCGGTCGGGATCGCTGCTTTGATATCCGGTTCGCAGGTCCTTGACCATGCGATAAGGCTGGAGGACGTAGCTGCGGATCTGGTTGCCCCATCCGATGCTGCCCTTCTCCCCGTAGAATCGCTCCATTTCACTGCGCTTCTGGTCCTCCCGCAGCGCGTGCAGCTTCGCCAGCAGCAGCGTCATCGCGATCGCGCGGTTCTGGTGCTGGGACCGCTCGTTCTGGGAGGCCGCGACGATGCCCGTGGGCAGGTGGGTGATGCGGACCGCGGTCTCGACCTTGTTGACGTTCTGGCCGCCTTTGCCCCCGGAGCGGAAGGTGTCGATGTGCAGTTCCGACGGGGAAATGACGATGTCGCCCTGTTCCTCGATCTCGGCGATGACGTCCACGCTCGCGAAACTGGTGTGCCGACGCTTGTTGGCGTCGAACGGGGAGATGCGCACGAGGCGGTGCACGCCGCGCTCGGCCTTGGCGAAGCCATAGGCGTTCTCGCCCTCGATCCGGATGGTGACGCTCTTGATGCGCTTTTCGTCATCCTCCACGAGGTCGGTCACCGAGACCTTCCAGCCGCGGCGTTCGGCCCAGCGCTGGTACATGCGCCACAGCATGGTCGCCCAGTCGCAGGCCTCCGTGCCGCCGGCGCCGGCGTTGACGCTCAGGATCGCGGGACGCTGGTCGTGCGGGCCGGAAAGAAGGAGGGAAAGCTCGGTCTCCTCGAGGTCCTCCTGCAGCCGGCTGAGTTCGCGCTCGATCTCGGCGACGATCCCGGGCCGTTCCGATTCCGGCTCGGACTCGGCGAGTTCCAGGATCTCGAGGTAGTCGCGGACGCGGCGTTCCGCGGCAAGGACGGGATCGACCTTCCTTCGGATGCTGTTGGACTCGTCGATGAGCTTCTGGGCCTGCTCCCGGTTGTCCCAGAAGTTGTCCCGGGACATGGCCGCTTCGATTTCCGTCAGTCGGGATTGTTGCCTGGGGACGTCAAAGAAACCTCCGCAGGCTGGCAACCTTGGCGTCGGTGGCGGCAAGTGTCTCCTTGAGCTGTTCGAGCATAGAGCAGGGCAATATACGGGCCGGCTGCCGCGGAACGCAACCGCGCGGGGCGACGATCTTCCGGCCCCGGTCTGCGCCCGGGGCGACGCCGCGGATTGCGTCGCGAGGCCCCGCGGGCGTTCAATGGCGTGGCGAATGGCCATCCAGTACAAGGATTACTACGCGATCCTCGGGGTCCCGCGCGGCGCGAGCGACGACGAGATCAAGCGGGCATTCCGGCGCCTCGCGCGCCAGCACCATCCCGACGTCGCGAAGGACAAGCGCTCGTCCGAGGAGCGCTTCAAGGAGATCAACGAGGCGTACGAGGTGCTGGGCAATCCCGAGAACCGCCGCCGATACGATCGCCTGGGCGCCAACTGGAGGGCCGGATCCGAATTCCGTCCGCCTCCCGGATGGGATCGCCGGCCGCGCGGCCGCGCGGGCGGAGGAGGCGAATTCCGCTTCGGCGGCACCGGCTTCAGCGAGTTCTTCGAGGCCCTGTTCGGCGGGCGTTCCGCCGGCTCGCAGCGATTCGGTTTCGAGGAGGGCGGCATGCGCGGCGGCGATCTCGAGCACGATCTGCTCGTGGCCCTCGACGAGGTGCTGCACGGGTCCGTGCGGACGATCACGGTCCAGCAGGTGAATCCCGACACCGGCCGGACCGAGCGCAACAGTTTCCAGGTCCGGATTCCTCCCGGGGTGGGCGAGGGACAGCTCATCCGCGTCGCGGGCAAGGGCGAAACGATCGGCGGGCGGGCGGGGGATCTCTACCTGCGGGTCCGCATCGCGCAGCATCCGGATTTCACGAGGAAAGGCGCGGATCTCTGGACGGAGGTTCCGCTGGCGCCATGGGAGGCGGTCCTGGGCTCGACCGTCACGGTGCGGACGCTGGAGGGTCCCGTCTCGGTGCGCGTGCCGGCCGGTTCCCGCAACGGCCAGCAGTTGCGGGTGCGCGGGCGGGGGTTGCCCACGGCGGGCGGGGGCCGCGGCGACCTGTACGCGGTGATCACGATCGAGGTTCCGTCCGCCGTGAGCGAATCGGAACGCGCCCTGTGGGAGCGGCTCGCCGAAGGCTCGTCCTTCCGGCCGCGGGCGGAGAGCTGACCGGGAGAGTGACTTGGGTTCGCCCCGGGAGGTGTCGGCGGCGGGTAACCGCGCGCCGATCAGGAGTGACCTTGTCTGTGTGCCGGAGTGAATGAACAAGGCCTCGCAGTCGCGAGGCGATTCCCGACCGAAGCCGCCCAGCCGCGCAGGAACATGCGGCTGTACGAGGATGCGCCACCCGGGAGGCAGCATCGCGAGAGGAGGCGGAGGGAGGGAAGCGACTGACTCCAGGGAGTCCCGGGCAGGGGTCGGGGAAAAAATCGGGCTGGACCTTCACGCGGACTTGTTGTGACCGGGATGCTTCCTTCACCGTACTCCGCGCCACATCAGGATGAGGGGATCCTGGCGCGGAAAGTCGATGAATGGAGCATAGCCTGACACTGATCACGACGGTTGCCGCGGGTTTTGGACTCGCGCTGGTTCTGGGATTCGTCGCGGAGCGGCTGAAGATCCCGGCGCTCGTGGGCTATCTGCTCGCGGGCATCCTGATCGGTCCGGCCACTCCCGGTTTCGTTGCCGATCTCGAGATCGCGTCCCAGCTGTCCGAGATCGGCGTGATGCTGCTGATGTTCGGGGTGGGCCTGCACTTTTCGCTCGAGGACCTGATGTCGGTGAAGCGGATCGCCATCCCGGGGGCCGTGGTGCAGATGGGAGTGGCCACCCTGCTGGGCATGGCCATGGCCTCCTGGTGGGGGTGGGACCTGGGCGCCTCCCTGATCTTCGGTCTGTCGCTCTCGTGCGCGAGCACCGTGGTGCTGCTCAAGGCGCTCGAGGCTCGCGGCGTGCTCGAATCCATGAACGGCCGGATCGCCGTCGGCTGGCTCGTGATGGAGGACATTGCCACCGTTCTGGTGCTCGTTCTCCTCCCGCCGCTGGCCGGGGTGCTTGGCGGCCGCGACGGCACCGAGGGCGAGCCGCACGGGAACCTCTGGACCACGCTGGCGACCACGCTGCTCCAGGTGGGCGTGTTCATCGCCCTGATGCTGGTGGTCGGGCGCAGGGTGCTGCCATGGCTCATGTGGCAGGTGGCGCGGACGGGTTCGCGCGAGCTGTTCACGCTGTCCGTCGTGGCCGCCGCGGTGAGCATCGCGTATGGCGCCTCCGAACTGTTCGGGGTGTCCTTCGCCCTGGGGGCGTTCTTCGCGGGAATGGTCATGCGCGAGTCGGAGTTCAGCCATCGCGCGGCGGAGGAGTCCCTGCCGCTGCGGGACGCGTTCGCGGTGCTGTTCTTCGTCTCCGTGGGCATGCTCTTCCAGCCGTCGGTGCTCCTCGAGGAGCCCGTCCACGTCCTTGGCGTGGTCGGGATCATCATCGTGGGCAAGTCGATCGCCGCCATGGCGATCGTGCTGGCGTTCCGCTATCCGCTGAACACGGCCCTCACGGTCGCGGCGAGCCTGGCGCAGATCGGCGAGTTCTCCTTCATTCTGGCGGCGCTCGGCTTGTCGCTGAACCTCCTCCCCATCGAGGGGCAGAGCCTCGTGCTCGCGGGCGCATTGATCTCGATCGCGCTGAATCCCTTCGTGTTCGCGGCGGTGGCGCCCGCGCGGGGCTGGATCCTCAAGCGCTCCGCCCTCGCGCGCAGGCTCGAGTTCCGGGAGGACCCCCTGGCGGAACTGCCCGTCAGCACGGAACGAAAGTACCTGGAGGGCCAGGTGGTCCTCGTGGGCTATGGACGGGTGGGACGCCGCATCGCCGATGCCCTCCGCGAACGGGGCATCCCCTTCGTCGTCGCGGAGCAGAATCGCGAACGGGTGGAGGACCTGCGCCGGCAGGGCGTGGCCGCGGTCTTCGGCGACGCCTCGGAGGCCGAGGTGCTCGTCCAGGCGCATATCGCCGACGCCGCCATGATGGTCGTGGCGGCGCCGGACCCGATCAACGTGCGCGTCATGGTTGACGTGGCGCGCAAGCTCAATCCGGACATCGAGGTGGTCCTCAGGACTCACAACGAGGACGAATCGGAACTGCTCCGGAAGGAGTCGGTCGGAACCGTCTTCTTCGGCGAGGAGGAACTGGCCAAGGGCATGGTGGCGCACGTGCTCGAGAGGTTCACTCCCCAGGCCGGGGCGGCCGCCGCGGCGGCCGTGCACACATGACCCTGCCGGCCGGCGCGGCGGGCGGCCGGTGCAGCGGCGCGTTCACCCGCGTGGCTCGGCCGTGAGCAGGGTGTCGCACGGAAGCCAGTCGAGCAAATCCTCCGAGTCACCCCCAAGAATCCGCTGGAGCAGTCCACCCCGTCGCTCGGTCCCGAGCACGACGAGGTCGATGTCGTGGTCCCGCACGTAGGCGGTGAGCGTGCCGGCGAGGGCTCCGTCCCGAACAACAACCTGCAGCCGTTCCCGAACGTCCGCCGGCAGGTCGCAGCTCTCGAGGAACGCCGTGACCTCGGCGTCCGGAAGGATCGTCTCCGGGGCCGTGCCGGGGTCGGTGAGGTTCGGTGTTTCCGCGACCCTGCGCGCATGGAACACGATGATCCGGCCCGGGAAGAGGCGCGTGGCCTCGGCCAGGGCGCGGCGGGAGCCCTGCGAGAAATCCACGCCCACGAGGACGCGTTGATACGGCGCGTGCACTCGGCTGCGGACGACAAGCAGCGGCTGCGCAAGCGCCGGCGCGAGGCGCCTGGCCGTCGAACCGAGCAGGAAACGGCCGAAACTTTCGTTGCGCGACGTGCCGATGACGACCAGTCCGCAGCCGGAGGCCGTGGCGAGTTCGCGAATCGCGGCTTCCACCTCGCCATGCGCGATGTGCGTCGAGACGGGGAATGGCGCGTCGGCGAACTCCCGATCGAGCGCCCGCTGGGCGAGCGTGGCCCTGGTCCGCTCCCGGTCCCGTGGGGCGAGCGCCTCGTCCGGAGCCTCCGGCCCTCCGATCACGTAAACCACCGAGAGTTCCGCCTTCCACTCCGTGGCGAGCTGCCGCGCCCGCTCCATGGCGCGGTCACAATGGGGACTCAGGTCGGTGGCGAGAAGGATCCGCCCAACCGGGCCGGTGGTGGAGGACGACTCACTGGGTGGGGTTGCGGTCTCCATGCGTGATGTCAGCGATTGGCTCCGCGCTGGCCGGGTGGATGCGCCGCGACAGGCGGCCGCTCACGTGCCGAAGAGCGGATCTCTCGGCCGTTATGGCAAAGCCCGCCGGAGACACCAAGCAAATCGGGCGCGTTCCTGCGAAGGGAACGGGAAGGGGACCGTCGATTCGCTGGTACGCGGGGCGGGGCTTGAACCCACAACCTTCGGCTCCGGAGGCCGACGCTCTATCCAATTGAGCTACCCGCGCACGTGACGACCGCCGGATGGCGGATGCGAAAACGCGGCCCCGAGCTTACACGCGGTGGCGGGCGTGACAAGCGCCGGGGCGGCCCTGGCGTTTCGCGCCTGTTGCCTCAAAAGTTTTGACACTGGGGAGGGTTGGCTTGGGAGGGGTG
>CAYMDA010000003.1:0-101357 GCA_964389135.1 uncultured Verrucomicrobiota bacterium
TCGGCGACCTGAGTGCCGTGGAACTCACAGGATCCGGATGTGATTCAGGAAAGGAAGGGACAAGGCCGGTATCGCTCCGGCAGCTCGGTGAGCGCCTGCGCCGGCGCCTGGCTGAGGCGCTGGCCCCATGGCCTCAGCACGTCGGACCGGCTCCGGACGCGAGGGTCAACGTTCGCAGGGTCTTCAAGATGTATCTGAGGAAATCCGCCCCATCCTCACGGCTGATTCGAGTCGGCATCGGGACGGCTGTCTATCTCGCGTTCGCATTCGGGCTCATGCACGCGCTCGGGGGATTGCCCGACAACTCAAATATCCGCGGCACGGCGGCGCATCTTGCGGATGGAGTCCTGCTGTTCTCCCTGGTGCCCGCCTTCTGTGCGCTCGTGTTCTTTGTGATCGATGACATCTGGCAGGCCGCCCAGCTCTTGAGGCGGATCGGCGAGCCACTCTCCGAGTGGCCACCGATCGCGCAACGCAGGTACCATCATTACGGACTGGCGCCGGAGCATCTCGAGGGACTCAACGATGTGCAGTTCGCGGCGGAGATCACGCGGAATGCCGGGCATCTTGTCCTGCTGCCGTTTGTCATTCAGCTTGCCATCATCGCGTGCCGAAACAGGATCTTCGACAACTGGAGCTGGCCGCCCGTCCTCCTGTTCATCCTCGTGTGCAACATCGGACTCGCCGGGGTTGGCTGGTTCGTGCTGCGGCGAGCTGCCCGGCTTGTTCGCTTCCATGCCCTTCAGAAGGTCAATCGGAAGCTGCTGGAGATCCAGAGGGCCCGGGTAGCCACGCAGAAGGCGCACCGTGCCGACCTGGAGAGGATGCGCATCAGCCTTGCGGGGGTCAGGGCGGAGATCGAAGCGGAGCGCCGGGGCGCGTACGCGCATCTCATCCAGGACCCTGCGCTGCTGGCGGTGCTCATCCCGACGGGCGTGCTTGGCATCGTCGTCCTGCTGTTTCACGCCATCTTCGGGCAAGTATAGCCTGCCAGGGCGCGTTCCGGCCGCGGTGAGAGGGTGGGCGCGCCGGCGCGCGGCGCGTGCTCAGGTTTCCCGCACGACGTCGGCCGGGTCCTTGTCGTCCCGCAAGGCCAGGAACGAGGCATGCCGAAGCCTGCCCCCCTCGGTCCACTCCACGAAGCCGACCTGGCATACCAGCTCGGGTTTCACCCAGCGGCACGCCTTCATCTTCTCGGCGGTGAGAGGCTCGCCCCATCGGGAGGACCGGGACTCGGGGAGGTTCGCGAACGGGCATTCCTTCGCGGCCAATGCCTCCAGCATGGGCAGGAGGTTCTTGCGAATGCGCGCCACGAACCCGTTCCTGACCCGGGCGACGTACCGGAGCTGTCCGGCCTCATGGACACCCACGAGGAGTGCCTCGAAGCCATGCGTCCCCGGCACATAGCCTCCGATGACAAACTCCTGCTGACGATCCGTGCGGTGCTTGATCCATGCGCCGGAACGTTCGCCGGGTTCATAGACGGATCCGATCCGCTTGCCGATGACCCCCTCGAGTCCGAGTCTGCGAATCGCCGCGAGGACCTCGGCCGCGGGCGCCTGGAGGACGGCGGAGATTCGGACCGGATCCCTCGCTTCCGAAAAAAGGGACATCAGGCGCTCCCGCCGCCGTTCGAGCGGCAATGAGAGGAGCGACTCGCTGCCGTCGTGCAGCAGGTCGAACGCATAGAAGTAGACCGTGGCGCCGCCCGGCCGGGCGTCCTGCAGGAGCTGGAAGGACGGGCGGCCCTTGTCGTCGAGCGCGACGATCTCGCCGTCCACGGTGAAATCCCTCCGGAGGCCGGCGAGGGCCTCCACGAGGGAGGGGAAGCGGTCATTCAGGCTGTTGCTTCTTCGGGAGCGGAGAGTGACTTCGCCGCCGACCTTCACGGCGATGCAACGGTATCCGTCGAACTTGATCTCATAGCTCCAGTCGGAATCGGCAGGCAGGGACGTGACGGGCCTGCACTGCATCGGCTCGACGAACGCGGGACCCGACCTTGAGCGCCGGGCGGGCGCCGGACGGCGGGCGCGGGAGGCGGGGCGATTGCTCTGCCACTGCGCGTCGTTCGTCTCGGTGATCTGCGCCATGCTGCGCCCGGTCGCCGCGGACCTGTCATCCCCCGGGGCAGGCAGGGGCTCCATCGCTTCGCCGGCCTTGATGAGCAGCCAGCGATTGCCCTCCTGGTCGCGCCGGTCCTTCACCAGGATCCATTCCCCCTGGAGCCTGGAGCCGCGCAGGATGAGGTGCATCTTGCCCGCGTGGAACGCGGCGGCGGGATCCCCGGTGAGATCCTCGTACTCGCCGAAGTCCCAGATCATGACCGTGCCGGCACCGTAATTGCCCTCCGGGATGGTCCCCTCGAATTCCGCGTATTCGAGGGGATGATCCTCGACGTGCATCGCCAGGCGGGTTTCACGAAGCTGGGTGGGCGGACCCTTGGGAACGGCCCATGATCGAAGGACGCCTCCCATCTCGAGCCGGAAGTCGTAGTGGAGCTGGCGCGCCTGGTGTTTCTGGATCACGAAGCGATGGACGCCGGAATCCGCGCGGGTCGAAGCCGGCCCCGCCTTCGGTTCCGGCGTTCTCGAGTGATCGCGTTTTGCGGCGTACTCACGGAGACTCCTGTCGCGGTCGCTTCCGGACCTGCTGCGATTCCTTGGCCATGAGGCCAGTCTTGGTGCGGGGCCCGCGGCAAGCGCCTCGGTGAATGCCGTCGGGAGTTCCTGCCTCAGCTCGACGAGCGGGCGGAACAGGTCCCCGAGCTTCCGGGCTCGCTTCAGCGCCGCCTCGGGAGTGAACACAAGGCGGGTCGCGTCCTTCTTGCGGACCGCGCGCGCGAGTTCGTCCCACGTGACGGGCATGGAAACGAATGGACCGCCCGGTCTGGCGCGGAGGGCGTACACGCAGACCGTGGTCTTGAAGTCGGTGTTCTGGCTCCAGTCGATGAGGACCTTCCCGCGCCGGAGCGATTTCGCCATTTCCGAGACGACGAGGTCCGGCATCTCCTGGCGGGCGAGTTCCGCGACGGTCTTCGCGAAGGGCTGCGTCGTTTCGTAAGTCACATCGCCATTCAAGGGCACTCCAAGGTGCAGTCCCTTCGAGCCGGAGACCTTCACGAATGACTCGAGACCCAGTCCCTGCAGCAGATCCCTGAGGCGAAGCGCCACACGGCCGCAGTCGAGGAGGGTCGCCGGCTCGCCGGGGTCGAGATCGAAGACGATGGACGTGGGGCGGTTCACGTCCGGCGCGCGGGCGAGCAGGACGTGCTTCTCGATGTCACCCAGGTTCGTGACCCAGAGAAGCGTCGCGCGATCGTTGCAGAGAATGTACCGGATATCCGGCCCCCCTTCGCTCCGGGGCACCGCCAGGGTCTCGACCCAGGCCGGGGTGTGGGACGGGGCGTTCTTCTCGTAGAAGTGTTCCCCGTGGATTCCTTCCGGATAGCGTTTGAGCGTAAGGGGTCGGTCCCTGAGGTGGGGAAGGATGAACTCGGCTATGCCTTCGTAGTAGGCGATGACCTCCCCCTTGGTGAAGCCGGATTCGGGGAAATAGACCTTGTCCATGCTGGACAGGCTCAGTTCCCGGCCGTCAACCCTGGTGAGTTCCTTCCTTGCCATGTCGGGAGCAGTTGCGGGGAAACCAGGGGATTGCAGCCGGCGCGAATTCGCCCCTCGGGACCGGGCGGGCCGCATTTCCCCTTCGGGATCCTCCCGGCCGGTGCGCGTCGCCGGCGGCCCGATGCGGAGCATCGATCGTCATGGGTTCATGGTGCTTTCGCCGGGTTGCCGGGGGAAATCGTGTGGCGGGCCACGAAGTCACGGATGACGCCGAGGACCTCCTGGTCCACGTCGTCCTGGGTGCGGCCGGCCGACTTCAACGCGCGCCGCGCGACGAGCAGGGAGTGATCGCCGCCCTCGACGATGTGGAGTTCGTTCACGGCGCGCATGCGCTGGCGAACCTCGCGAAGCGGATCCAGCGGGCACAGGGGGTCCCGCGTGCCCTGCACGAAGAGCACGGGCGTGGAGAGGGCGAGGAGAACCTCATCGCGCAGGCGGGTGCGGTCGCCCCCGCCGCAGAGCGGATATCCGATGCAGACCACGGCGGCGACCCGTTCCTCGAGGGCCACGTGACAGCCGACGCGGCCGCCCATGCTCTTGCCGATCAGGACGACGGGGCGTGGCAACGAGTGGCGCGCGCGGGCGATCGCGGCGCGATGCGCGGCGATCAGTTTCGGCAGGGGATCGGGACGGGCACGACCTTCGGCGGCGTAGGGATAGTCGAAGGCCGTGACGTCGCCCACGGAGGCGAGCAGGTTCGTCCAGCGGAGCATCCACGGGTGTGTGGAGGGCGCCCCCGCGCCGTGCGCGAACAGGATCAGCGGCCGTTCGGCGGGTGACATCGTGCAGAAGCCTGACCCCGCGCCCGGAGAATTGCGAGGCGCGGCGCGGGCGCCTGCGCCAGGGCGGGAACGCCACATCCACCGGCGGGAATCGGGACCGGCGCCGGGGCTGCGGGGTTGGAGGCTGGCGCACGCCCCCCGATCCGGTGTAGAACATGTGCAGCCCGTGGAATCCCACCCTCCAGCGGATGCCGGAAACGCCCGTTTCCGGGAGGCTGCGCGTTTTCTCAGCACGCAATGGAGCGAGGTGCTTGCGGCGGGGGATCCAACCTCGCCCCGGGGGGAGCAGGCGCTCGCGGCGCTGTGCGAGGCCTACTGGTATCCGCTCTACGCGTACCTTCGGGGCTGCAACTTCTCCCCGGCCGACGCACAGGACCTCACCCAGGCTTTCTTCGAGAGACTGATGACGCACGACTTCCTCTCCCGCGCGGACCGGGAGAGGGGGCGGTTCCGCTGGTTCCTGCTCCGATCCCTGCAGAACTTCCTCAGGAATGAGCTCGATCGAACCCGCGCCCGGAAGCGGGGCGGCTCCGTTCCTCATGTCTCCTGGGACGCGCTCGCCGCGGAGCAGCGTTTCCTTGCCGAACCGGTGGACCACGTGACGCCGGATCTGCTGTTCGACCGCTGCTGGGCGCGCGCGGCCATCACGCGGGCGTTCGATCGTCTCTCCGAGGAGTTCGCGGCAGCCGACCGCGCGCCGCTCTTCGATCACCTGAAGTCCTTCCTCGGCGGACGGGAGGCGAGGGTTCCGTACAAGGAGATCGCCTCCCGGCTCGGGATCTCCACGGTGGCCGTGAAGGTGGCGGTGCACCGGCTTCGCCAGCGGTACAAGGATCTCGTCCGGAACGAGATCGCCCAGACGCTCGCGGATCCATCCGAGGTCGATGACGAGCTCCGGCACCTCGCCCGGCTCCTCGCGGACTAGGGAGGCGGAAGGAGCCCAGGCTGCGGCACCAGGAAACAGGCATGGAGACCGGGCGGGCAACCAGCGAGATTCGCGGTGAAACCGAGCGGCGGTGTCCGTCCTGCGGGGCGCATCTGGTGGGCACCTTCGCCCGGCAAGTCTGCGAACGCTGCCTCGCGCGAGCGCTGCTGGACGGGGTGGACATGCCGGTCGGTGAGTGGGAGGAACCCGTCCCCGGGGAGCTGGGGGAGTTCGGGGATTATGAGATCGAGGGGCGAATCGGGCACGGCGGAATGGGCGTGGTGTATCGGGCGAGGCACCGGCGGTTGAACCGGGTCGTCGCAATCAAGCTGCTCCTGATGGGGCGTTTCGCGGGGGCATCCAGCGTTCGCCGCTTCCTGAGGGAGGCCAGGGCGGCGGCGCGCCTGCATCATCCGCACATCATCGCGATCCACGAGATCGGCGAGGCGCGGGGCAGCCATTTCCTGGTCATGGAGCACGTGGCGGGCTGCACGCTTGCCGAGCTGGCCCGGGGTGGCCCGCTGCCGCCGATGCGGGCCGCGCGCTACGCGAAGCTGGTGGCGGCGGCGGTGCACTACGCGCATGCGCAGGGAGTCGTTCACCGCGATCTCAAGCCCTCGAACGTCCTGATCGATCCCTCCGACCAGCCGCGCATCACGGACTTCGGGCTCGCGCGCTGCCGCGACGATCTGACGGACCTGACGGCCACCGGCGACGTGCTGGGGACCCCGAACTACCTGTCGCCCGAGCAGGCGTGCGGACAGCGTGACCGGATCGGGCCGGGCGCCGACATCTACTCCGTGGGGGCGATCCTCTACGAGCTCGTCACGGGTCGTCCGCCGTTCCTCGCCGCGAGCCTTGGGGAAACGCTGATGCAGGTGCGGGAGCGCGAACCTGCGCCCCCGGCGGCACTGAATCCCGGCGTCCCGGCCGATCTCGAGAGCATCATTCTGAAGTGCCTTGAGAAGGAGCCTGCACGCCGGTACCCGACGGCAGCCAGCCTCGCGGAGGACCTGGGGCGCTTCCTGGATGGAACGCCCACGCTCGCCCGGCCGGTGGGCATGGCGGGGCGGATGGCGCGATGGGCACGGCGTCGGCCCGTGCATGCGGCCCTCGTGGGGGTCGGACTCGCGGCGGTCGTGGTGAGTCTCGCCTTCGCGCACGCGGCGGGACGTGCCCGGCTTGAGGCGGAGCGCGCGCGGGCGGAACTCGCCGCGAGCCTGCGGCGGGTCCAGTGGCTCGCCGCCGAGGAATCGATCTCGGCCGGACGGGTGACGGAAGGGCTGGTGACCTTCGCCAGGCTGCTGCGGGACGAGCCGGACGATCCCGTGCTGCCAACCCGCCTGCTCGGCCTGCTTGGCCAGCGCAGCTTCGCACTGCCGGGCTCGCCGCCGCTGGCGCATGGCGGCCCGGTCACCTGGGTCGCCGTGAGCTCGGACGAGCGGCGGATCGTATCCGCCTCGGTCGACGGGTCGATCCGCCTCTGGAACGCCGACGGAGGGAGTTTCCTGCGGCGCATGGACGACGGAACACCCGTGATGCAGACGGGATTCGTGGATGGCGATCGCGCCGTCGTTGCATGGCACAGCGATGGCATCACCCGGCTGTGGCGCACGGATGGACGCCTCGTCCGCACGGTGCGCGGCGAGGCGGGCAGCGCCGCGGTCGCGGCGATCTCAAGGGATCGAACCGAGTTCATCGCGACGATCAGCCCCACCCAGTTCGTCGTGTGCGACGCACGTTCGGGCGAGCGGGTTTCACCGCCCTTCGCGCACACGGACCGTGTTCGGGAAGTCGATTTCCATCCGGGCGCCGGACTCATCGCGAGCGGCACGGACGCCGGGGTGGTCACGGTGTGGGACCGGAGGTGGCCCCGGGGCAGCCGGAGCGTTCATGTGCATTCGCCGGTCGTCGCGCTGGCCTGGTCGCCGGACGGTTCGCGGCTCGCCGTCGGGACGCGGGGCGGGGCCCTCCTTGTTTACGCCACCCGACTCGAGACCGTGCTGATGCAGGGGCAGGGATCGGGCGACCTTCGGCTGCTGCGGTTCAGCCCGGACGGCGCACGGCTGGTGGCGGGCCGTTTCGGGAAGCACCCGGAGATCTGGAGCATGGCTGACGGCCGGAGGATCGGGGTGTCACGTCCGCTTCACGATGATGTCGTGCTCGACGTGCAATGGAGTTCCGACTCGCGGCACCTCCTCTCGAGCTTTCGATCCGGCGCCGCGGTGCTTCAGGACGCGGTGTCGCTGGGCGTGATCGGAGAGCCTTTCGAGCATCAGGGTCCCGTGGTCCGCGGCGCGATCGCCGCCGGCCGGCGTCTGGTCGCCACCGCCTCGCAGGATGGTTCCGTGAGGTTGTGGGGGTTCCCGCGCGAACTCGCGGAAGCCAGGGCATTGACCCTCCCGGGGCGGGCCGGCCCGATCCTGCGGCCGAGCGGGGACAAGGTTCTCGTGAGCGTCACCCGCGGTGCGGAGGCGTTCGTGTGCGATGCCCTCACGGGCATGCCCGTGGGACCTCCCATGCCGCACGGGTCCGAAATCCGGGCGGCGGTCCTGTCGCCCGCGGGCGATCGCCTGCTGACGGGCGGCCGGGGTGCGCGCGTGTGGGATGTCGCCACGGGAAAGACGGTGGTCAGCTGCCGGGATGCGGGCGAGGAGGTGGTCGCGGTGGCATGGCTGCCGGATGGACGCTCGTTCCTGACGGCATCGCGGGAGGGGCGAATCGCGCAGTGGGATGCCACGAGCGGTGCGATGCTTCACTGCAACGACGTCCACGTGGGGCTCACCACCGTTGAAGCCGCCCCGGACGGCCGGACGCACGTTGTGCTGTGCGCGGACGCCACGGCGCGCGTCTTCGACACCGCGACCGGCGCGATGCTGCACGCCCCGCTTCGACACCGGGGCCGCATCTGGACCGTGGACTATTCGTTCGACGGGCGCCGCATCGTGACGGCCTCCGTGGATCGCACCGCAAGGGTGTGGAGCGTCGAAACGGGCCTGCCGATCGGGCGGCCCCTCCGTCACGACCGGGTGGTGCTCGTCGCGAGGTTCAGCCCGGATGGCCGCCGCGTCGCGACCGGAGGAGAGGATAACACGGTGCGACTCTGGGATGCGGAGACCGGGAGCGACCTCGGCCCGCCGCTGCCGCATCCGGACCGGGTATGGATCCTTGCGTTCAGCCCTGACGGCCGGCGGCTCGTCACGGCCGCGGATCACAGGGAGGCCCGTGTCTGGGACGTGGCGAGCGGAGTTCCCGTCACGGATGCGCTGGAGCACCCCGGCACCATGCTGCGGGCGTGGTTCATCGCCGACGGTAGCGAACTCATCACCTCCACGCATGCCGGACTGCTCAGACGCTGGTCGTTCGGGATGGCGCCCGCGCCCGCGCCCGCATGGCTGCCGGACCTTGTCGAATCGATCGCGGGCAGGCGAATCGCGGCGGACGGCAACGTGGAGGCGACGGCCATCGCGGGCATGGACCTTCTGCGCGACCTCGCCGCCCGTCCCATGCCCGATGACGTGTACGCCCGCTGGGCGCGCTGGTATCACGATCGCCTCCCGGACCAGCCGGGCCCGGTGGTGAGTGCCGCCGCGATCCCGGTGCGCTGACGGCCCGAGAAGACCGCCCCGCGGCGGGCGACGCGGCCATCGCGGGGGCGTCAGCGGGGGGCGAAGGGATTTTTCGGGATCCGTGTAACCTTTCCTGCCGGATGCTTTATGGACCCGCGTGAGGTCGCGCATGCGCATCCGTCCTTCGCCCCTGCCGGGGTGGGTTTGCCGTTGGCTGATCGTGCCCATGGTTGCGGCCACCGGGAGTCTCCTTGCCCCCGGCAGCGCCGCGGCGAACGCGCCGGTTTCGCCCATCCGGGAACAGGTGATCCAGATCACCGAGGGGTGGAACGCGGTGTTCCTGGAGGTCGATCCGGTCGAGTTCCGCCCCGACCTTGTCTTCGCGGGCAGTCCGATCGACATCGCGGCCGCGCTTCACCGGCGGTCGGCGACGGCCCAGTTTGTCCGTGATCCCAACGCCAATCTCTTTCAGCGCGAAGGCTGGCGCGTGTGGTACGCGCCGGATCGACCGGACGCCTTCCTGAGCACGCTGCACGCCGTTCACGGGGGACAGGCCTACCTGCTGCACGCGCTGGAGGCGTGCACGCTGCGGATCGCGGGGGAGGTCGTCACGACCGGGATCCGATGGCGTCCGAATGGGTTCAACTTCGTGGGATTCAGCGTGGCGTCTCCCGGGGCGCCGACGTTCGCCGAGTTCTTCGCGGGATCCCCCGCGCACCGGCTGGACCGCATCTACCGGCTGTCCGGCGGCAACTGGCGCCGGGTGAGCGACGCGACCGCGGAGTCGATGCGCTCGGGGGAGGCGTTCTGGATCTACTGCGAGGGCTCGTCGGACTACCAGGGGCCCCTCCATGTGAAGACCCGGGTCGGGGGATCGGTGATCGTGGGACGAGGGGTTTCCGGGATCGTGCTTCGCAACCTCACGGGGCACCCGCTGGTTCCCCGGGTGGAGCATGTCACCGGCTCCGGACCCCCGCCGCCGCTGTCGATCTCGGTGCGGGTGTTGAACTCGGACCATGCGCTCGTGAGCCGCGCGAGCGCGGCCCTGCCGACTTCCGACTGGGTGCAGGATCTGCCTCCTCTCGAGGCGGGGCGGGCGCTGCTCGTTCCCCTCGAGGCGCGCCCCGAGGAGATGCAATCGGGCCGGCTGGTCTCGCTGCTGAAGATCTCGACGGATCTCGGGACCGAGAACTGGCTGCCGGTGATCTGTGTTCGCGAAGACCTTGAAACGCCATGACCCCATTCCGGTCCCCCCGATTTCCGACCGGTTGTCCGCGCATCGCCGGGTGCCTGATGTCGGCAGCCATCCTTCTGCTGACGGCGGCCTCTCCGGAGAACGCGCGGGCGGCCGCCCATCCGTACCGCGGGCTGTGGGTCGGACAGGTGAACCTGCACTACGTGACGGAGGTGTCCGTGCCGCTGGATGAGTCCAACGTCCCGGTCGCGCCCGATCCGGAGGTTCCCACGCCGACGTCGGACCAGGCGCACCTCAGGCTCATCCTCCACGTGGACGGCGCGGGGCGCGTGAGCCTCCTGAAGGACGTGGCGATTCTCACGCGAGGAGGCGAGTCGGGGAACGACACCATGCCCGTGGACCTGAAGAAGGATCCCCAGGTGCTGAAGTACCGGGGAACGCCCGTGGACCGCGAGAGCGACCTGGCCCTCGTGACGGACGAGCGGCTCTATGGCGAGTTCCCCCCGCAGCCCGCGATGCGCATCGCGAGCGCGGTGTTCGACTTCGGGGATGCGTCCGCCACCATGGCGGTCCGCGAGGTGATCGACGCGGTCGCCGCGGCCGCGGTGAGTTCGCTGCTGTCGGGCAACGACGAGAGCGCGGCCGCGGAGGCCGGCGCGGCCGCGGCCATACCCGTCGTGGAGAATGCCGATGTCTCCCGGGCGTTCGCCCAGTTTCTCACGACGAATCTGAACCGCGCCGCGGTGAACATCCTTGCCGGACCGGAAGGTCCCGCCGCGGCAAAGGCCGCCCAGTTGCTGGCGGACGCGCAGGCCCTGCAGGCCCGGTCCTTCTTCGGGGATTCACGGGGAATCGCGATGGTCCAGGCGATCGTCGCCGCGGCAGAGGCCGGAGGCACGAACGGCATGGCGCGGACGAACCTCACCCAGAACACGGCGGCCGCCTTCGCGGATCTCGAGAGGCGGCACGACCGGTTCCTCGCGGGCAGGGATCTCGGGGACATGATCCGCGGCGCGGCCGAGGCGGCGGCCACGGCGGCGGCAGGAGGGGCCACCGCGGACGGCGTGCGCACGGCGGTCCTGGGGAATGCGGCGGTCCGCAACGCGAAGGCCGTCGCGCTCCAGCTCGATTCCCTCAGCGCGTATGCGGACACCCGTTCCCGCGACGCGGTGGACGTTGTGCTGACAGCCTTGCTGGATGCGGCGGTCGCGGGGCTTCCGGTCGAACCGGGCGACGAAGCGGACTTCCAGTCCGCCGTGGCGGAGGCAGCCGACGCCGCGCTCGCCGACTCGGTGGCGCGCCATGCGACATCCGCCGGCGGCCCGACCCCCGACTACGATGCGTTCATCACCTCCGCGCTGTTCCGCGAAAGCCCCGTGGCTGCGGCGTCGGCCGCCGCGAGCGCGGCGCGAATCCGGCGAGCCGAGGACCCGCTGATCTCGGAGGCGGAGCTCGTCGGCGTCGCGCGAGACGCCGCCATCGACGCGCTCCGACGCTTTCCCACGGATGTGTTCGGCGCGGCGGCGCGCACGACGCGGCACGAGATCCCGATGCAGGGGGTTTTCGGACCCGGCGAGGGAGATCCGCGGTTCCGCCACCAGATCAAGGTCCAGCAACTCCCGCCACTCGGCGCGCCGGCACTGACGGGAAGCGTGTTCCTTCCGGCGAGCCATCCCACGAATCCCTTCCGCCACAGGCGCCACCCGGATCACAGCGTCGGCTTCGACATCACCCGGGAGCTGCGCCTCGACTTCGATCCTCCGTCGCCAAACGGCCCGGACCGCCCGGGGTACGGGCTGGACCGCATCAGCGGGATCTACCGCGAGGAGATTCGCGGTCTGCACAAGCCACTCGGACCGCAGCGCAACCTCGGGTTCCGGGTGGAGGGCCGATTTCAACTGACCCGCATCAGCCTGGTCGATGCGTTGAACGCCCCTTGAGCGCCGTCCCATGAGACATTCCGCATCCCCCTTCCGAATTCGCCGCCTGCTGCGCGGCCTGCTCGCGCTCGGCGCGGGCATGCTCCTTCCCGGCGGCATGACCGCAGGCGCGGCCAGCACGCCGGTGGCCTTCACGCTCGTCATTTACGGGAATGAAAACACGCCCCGGATCCGGTTGATCAACGAGTCGAGGATCGGGATCCGCAGGCTGGAGCTCACGATCGGCGACTTCGACCACAGCTGGGACTACGTCACGGGCTTCTTCGGGCAGTTCAGCGGAGTGACGGTGAACTCGCCGGACACGAGGGACGGCGGGATCTGGCGCGACACGATCGATGTCACCTTCGGCGGCGATGGAATCGCTCCCGGCGGCTCGGCGTACTTCGACACAGACGTCGACGGCAACAACAGCAACGAAGGAAGGGACTACCGGCGCGTGCTCTTCAACAACGGCGAGGGCAAGCCGAATGCCATCGCCAGGGTGACCCTGGTCAATGGCCAGACGGGGTCGATCACGCTGCCCGACGGCGCGGCCGACCTGTACGAGTACAGGTTCTCGTCCGAGGCGCGCCCGCGCACGCTCGAGGTGGAGTCCGTCGCGGAGCTCGCCGGCGGCGACGACCGGGTCAACCGCGTCTCGGTGACCGTGGATGGCGCCATCCCCGAGGTCCTCGGCCAGCCCGGAGTCCTCGCCACCAACATCGGCCAGCGCGTTCGCATCCGCGTGTACGACGGCGAGAAGGTCGCGGTTTCCGCCCCGCGCGAGGTGTACAAGAACGTGTTCGGAGACGACATCACCGACAGCGTCCAGAACGATCCCGACGCCATCGAGGACGAGGCCCAGGAACGCTTCACGGCGATCGGGATCTCCGTCAATGACGTGGCCCAGAGCGGCGATCCCACCTTCTACAGCTTCGATGTCGAGAAGGACACCTCCGTGGTCGTGAAGTGGCAGCAGGAGTTCGCGCTGATCGTCGAGCATGACTTCGCCCGCACCGAGAGCCAGGAGCGCGACGAGTCGGGCAACCCGTGGGCGGGCCCGCTCTCCTCGGACGCGGAAGGCAATCCGACCCCCGCCGCCAAGAAGAACTGGGTCAAGCGCGGCGACACGGTCGTGGCCCAGGTGGACGGGCAGATCACGGACTTCAACCGGCCGGGCCTCGACGTGCGATACGTTCCGATCGCGTACGTGGCGGCAGGCCCTCCCAACCGCACGACCAACCCGTCGGACGACGTCTCGACCCGCCGCGGGCTCTTCATTCCCGCGCAGATCCTTGATCCGCAGGGACTCGTCCTCGCGCTGCGCGATCCCGACCGCTCGCCGGCCGTGAGCAACGTCTGGAGCCGCATCAGCTCCGCGGCCCGCGCGATCCTCGAGGGGGCGGACACGCATCGATGGGCCGAAACGCTCGCGGCGGATTTCAACACCAACCTGCTCACGGGTCCGCTCCTCTGGGACGCGGACCTCTACCAGGGTGTGTCCCTCCGCCCTGACACCCTCGCGCTCGTCACCAATTCCATCCCCCCGGGGCAGGTCGTCCGGGCGAACCGGGTCCTCCTCGAGGACCTGTTCCCCACCCAGATCGAGCGCGCGCGGGTGAGCGAGACGTCGTTCCCGTTCCCGGTGCGGCAGGCGCAGCCCCAGCGTCAGCAGGTCCCCCAGTTCATCATGTACGGGCCCGGACGCATCCGTTACGTCTGGCAGATCCAGTACGGGGTCCGGGTGAACGTGGACGATCCGCGGCGCGCGGCACTCGCGAAGGTCTATCTGCTCAACGGCTCGTCGGCGGAGGAGATCGGGTCGGGGGAGGGGACCTTCTGGTTCAACCCTGGCGCCGGGGTGCGCGTGGTCACGGCCGCGCGCGAGAACCCTGCGTCGGGCCTGGCCCTGAGAGGCTGGTTCAGCGGCGACGGCCACTACTTCAGCACCCAGGGCGACATCAATTCGGAGACGGGCCAGCTCGAGACCGGCGGACCCGCCCAGCGGCCGGACGGCAGCCTGGTGGCCAACTGGCTTCCCTCGGTGCTGGACCCCGCCACCAGCCGCGAGTACCGCGGCCTCGAGATCCCGCAGCTCATGCGCGCGGCGCGGGTGTTCTGGAGGTACGACCGACAGGCGCTCACGATTCGCGCCACGATCGGCGAGTTCGTCTTTCAGTCGGACCCCGTCCTGGCCCAGCAGTTCTCCACCCAGCCCGATTCCATGGAGCTTCGGACGGTGACGGGGGCCAACACCCAGGTGGGGGTTGAGCAGATGGCCATCTGGGATCCGGTCGCCTCGCGGCTCTACCCGTTGATCCCCGGAAGGTTCGTCGCCCGGTGGCGTCCCAATCCCAACTCCACGGAGACGATGGACGTCACCGTGGACGTGGCCTATCCCGCGACGCCGCACTACCCGCACGTCGCGGGAACACCGCCGGTTGCCCTGGATCCCGACCCCGGCGACGACTTCGTCTTCAAGGAACTCCGCTACGCCGAGAATGATGCAGCCCTCGACACGGACAAGCGCTTCACGGCCAGCACCCCGGGGCACGCGGTCCTGCTCTTCGCGCAGCTTCAGCGGGACGGCCGCGGGCAGCCGCGCGAATTCCTCCGGGTCCGGGTGGTTCGCACCCGGGCCTGGGAGGACGTGCTCAGCACGGGCACGGCGATCATCGGGCGCAAGGTGCCCGATCTCGGGCATGACCGGGCGCGGCTCGGAACCGGCTTCGTTTACGATCCCAAGGGTGTCGCGCGCTACAACCCGTTCATCTACGACGCGCGCAAGCTCGACGACATCACGGTTCCCGCAGTGTACGACATGACCGCGCTGCGCTCCGACCGGGCGGAGAAGATCATCGTCAACAAGGAGCGCCTGCCAGGCCCCGTCATCCCGGTGAACCTGCATCCCGGCGCGGAGAAGGACGAGGCCGTGATCGTGATCTGGTACGACGACCCCGCGGAGAACGACATGCTCCTCTGGCCGCATCGCGCGGTCTCCTACTCGCCGGTGTGGCCCACGACCGCCGCGGAGGGTCTCGGGCGCATCGTGATCGCGAGCCAGTTCGGGAGCGAGGGAGTGGACCCGGTCACCGGCGCCGAACAGGAGGTCGTCCCGGCCTCGGGCGATGCCCCGGCGGAAACCATCTACAATCCGACGCGCCTGCAGCAGGTGCAGGTGTACAGCCAGCCCGACCCCGGCCAGCCGGGGTACAACCCGAACGAGGAACACGGAGTCATCGCGCCCTCGCTGAGATTCGCGGACGTTTCCCCCCGGCCGCCTGCGGTGTACGCGCTCCGGGCGAACGATCTCAATTCGTACAATCCCGCGTCGCTCTCCGCGGGCATGCAGGATCCGGACACCTACACGTCGCACCCGCGGGTCCTGGTCCAGTTCTTCGACGTTGCGGACCAGGAATTCAAGATGCGCGTCTACGAGGTGTTCAAGGAGGACGCGCTCTACAAGTTCGCCAACCAGCTGGTGATCACGCCGACGACCTCGAGCGGCATCGTGGCGGCGTCGGCCGCGACGTTGAACGCGCAGCCGCACGTGGTCATGGAGGCCGGCGAGCCCGTGATTCCCTTCTACCCGCTGGGGCAGGTGATCGGGGCGTCGCCCTGCGGTGAGACACGCGGCGCAAACATCAAGGGGCAGCTCACCTACTGGGAGGATCATCGCGGCTCGAGCTGGGCGGTCTCGGGCGGGAGCAACGCGTGGTTCAGCGTGGCGTTCTTCTACCCGCTCGCGCCGGATTTCTGGTGGCCGACCAACGAGCCGGGCGTGCTCCGGCAGTCGATCGAGGGCAGCGCCGTCGTGCGGGTGGCCACCGTGCCCGAGACGGGTGACTGCGTGGCGTTCGTTCCCGAGGACCTCTCGCAGCTCCTTGCGACCCCCGAGGGCGCCACGGTTTCGCCCACCAGCGCCACCGCCCGCGGCGCGCTCCCGGTCAACATCCTCTACAAGGGCGAATGGCCCCGGAATGTGCCCGTGCTCAAGGCGGGGGAGACTCTCACGTTCGCCGGAGGCGAATACCGCGCCGACAACCCGTTCCGCACCGTGGACGGCGAACTGGTGGAGACCGAGGGCCTGCCCGGAATCGTGGCGTTCGCCTCCGCGGAGGTGGTCTTCGACTCCATGAACCCGGCGGGCACGCTGGAAGGCTGGACCACAAGATGGACGGCCCGCGTCGCGCAGGTGCTCGACGTGCGTCACTCGTCGCTTCCTCTCGCCGACTTTCCCGTCGTGCTTCAGCCGGCGACCGGCCGCACGCGCCTCAAGGGCGGCAAGTATGTGTTCAATGACCTCTCGTCCTCCCTCAAGCGCCGGGTGCGATATGACCCGCTCGCCGGGCAGGTCGAGCTGGTCGGCATCCTCAATGACAAGGAGATCGGCGACAACACGCTGACCGCGGCGCCGCCGGCCGTTTACATCCTCGAACCCAACATACTGACGCCGGGCGACCTGGCCGAACTGAAGGCGCTCGACGGGGACGGGCCCAACACCCCCTGGGACGACGCGGTGGAGGATCTCTACCGCCTCTCCCGCAATCCCTCGCTGGTCCAGACCCGCAGCACCTTCTTTCTCCCGCCGCCCGCGAACGATTCCGACCGGGGCGCATGGCAGACGCGCCTCGAGCAGTTCTGGCGTCACTACTACTTCGGCGTGCTCCCCGCGGACTCGGCCCTTGGTGAAGTGATCAAGAAGTTTCCCACGGTGGCCACGCTCGACGCGACGGACGCGGTCCCGACGCCGATCCCCATCGGCTCCGCCGACGAAGGCTACCTTGTGGGACTGGAGCCGCGCCGGATCCATGACGTCGATGACAGGCCCGTCACCGTCACCGAGGTCGAGGGGCCACCCGACCCCCAGAACCCGCCGCAGGAGTTTCCGCGGCCGGTCACCGATCCGCGCCAGGCCGTGCCCCTTCGCGCTTTCGGCCCGGGCCTCGCCCTCATCCCGAACAGCGACTTCCTCGCGCCCTCGGCGCAACCTCGGGGACCGTCCTACGTCGCGGTGGTGGAGAACAACGATCCGTCCCTGGAGGGGTCGCCCATCACCGTTCACATCATCCAGGTGGACCCGAACGAGCGCTATCGCGGGGCGATCAAGACCGTCGAGTCCGACAACGTGTTCGATGAGAACATCGTGCTCCGGCACACGGGTGACTTCGGCGCCCATGCCGACGCCCTCGTGTTCGAGTGGTGGTACCGGTTCGACGATGGGTCGCTCAACGTGCCGCCTCCGGATCGTTTGAACCCGGGGGACGTGAACCCATGGAAGCTGTTCCCGGACCCGTCCGGGAGGCAGGGCGTCGGCCGCTACGAGGTGAAGCTCGCGGGCAACCCGAACGCCCCCGAGGCGCTCCTCGCCGACAGCTTCTGGTTCGTGCGCTATCGGCACACCAACGACGTGGTGCAGGGGACCAATTGGCGCCGGCCGCAGCCCGACGGCTCGCCGTCGGTGCGCTTCGAATGGGCCGGCGCCGGCAACTCCGATCCGCGGAACGGGGACTACCGCGCCCAGCTCGCGCAGGGCTGGATCAAGCGCGTCCTGGACGCCGTCAATCCCTACGAGGCGCGCATCCGGGACTTCTCCGGG
This sequence comes from uncultured Verrucomicrobiota bacterium, assembly GCA_964389135.1. Taxonomy (GTDB): domain Bacteria; phylum Verrucomicrobiota; class Verrucomicrobiia; order Limisphaerales; family CAIMTB01; genus CAIMTB01. Next base: position 17,610 of record CAYMDA010000003.1, read on the forward strand.
GAGAGCCCGTCCACGATCTCGAGCATCATCGCCCAGCTCGGCCAGCCGTTCGTGGGTCCGGTGGCGTTGAATCCGGCGAAGGACGTCATCGAGAACGTGGGCCTGATCGAGCTGTACGAGACGATCCTCCGGCGGGGGCGCGAGCTGTCGATCGACCTCACGCGCCCGGTCTCGACGCCGGCGATCGCCAACGCCCTTCAGCTCGCGTCCACGCGCATCGCGGACTTCTACACCATCCTCGGCAACGAGGCGTACACCGACGCCCTCGACCCGACGATCGGGTTCGGGAGCGACAGCGTGGAGTACGGAAGCCTCGCCCCCGCCGTGTTCGCCTTCCAGAACCAGCTCTCCTCCCTGATCGACGAGGAACTGGCGCTGCTCCGCGGGGTGGACGACTTCTTCGCGCGCCCCGTGTACAACCGGCTCTTCTGGAACTTCACCAAGGGCGAGGGCGAGGCGGCCTACGCGCTCAACTACAACATCTCGGACATCACCCAGGACGGGTTCATCAATGAGGACGACGCGATGGTCCTCTATCCGCAGGGCCACGGGGATGCATGGGGACACTATCTCACCGCCCTCCGGAATCAGTACGACCTCCTCCGGGAACCGAACTTCAACTGGGTTTCACGATCCGAGTTCTACAACCTGCAGGACATCGTCCTGAAGGTGGACTTCCTCGACGAACGGAAGTTCGCGCAGACGGCGGCCGCGCGCGCGAAGACCGGCGCGGAGATCGTGAATCTCACGTACCGGAGCAAGTACGTCGAGGATCCCACGGCCCAGTGGCAGGGCTACACGGACAGCGATCCGGACCGCGCGTGGGGCGTGCAGGGGTGGGCGCGCCGGGCCGCCCAGGGTGCGTACTTCGACTGGGTCACCGCCAACGCCCTCCTGCCATCCTCGCATCCCAACGAGACCCTGGAGGGCATCCAGAAGGTGGATCGCTCCACCAACCCGGACATCGCGGTCGTCTCCGCGAACCTCAACGCCATTCAGACGACGTTCGACCACGCCAACTCGGGCTACAATCCGCTCGGCCTTCCGGGAACCACCGTGCCGTTCGACATCAGCGGCGCGTGGATCGACGACCTGATCTATGGCCAGACCCATTTCGAGCAGATCCTCGATCGCGCGGAAAAGGCCATGCAGAACGCGATCGCGGTCTGGGACAACGCGAACGAGCCGCGGAACATGCTCCGGCAGATCGCCAACTCGGAGATCGAGCAGCGCAACGCGCTCTTCCAGGAGGACCTGGCGTACCGGAATGAACTGATCCGCATCTTCGGCCGTCCGTACGCCGGCACGATCGGCCCGGGCCGACTCTACCCGGCGGGCTACGACGGTCCCGATCTCCTGCTCCACATGTACATCGACGTGCGGGAGATCAACAACGACACCGTCCCCGGGCCGACCACGTCCTTCGCGACCTTCGACGAGAATGGCTCCCTCAGCGGCGGGGACATGTACCAGGCATTCGTGAACGGGCAGGGCAAGGGCCGCGCCCCGAGGGCCGACCTCTCCGACCTTCTTCATCCCGACGTCGTCGCGCTCCAGGACTACGTGGACCTGCCCGTGGTTCGGCTCTTCGCGCCGACGTTCTATCCCGACGCGAACAACAACCCGGCCACCGCCCGGGCCCGGGACGGACTCTACGGAGTGCACTACACCGACCTCGACACCCCGAAGGTCGGGCTCGACAGGCTGTCGCGCCTCATGCCGGTCACCACGGCGGGCTACAGCTTCCAGGCGCCCCGCGAGTGGGGCTCGCGCGCCTCCGTCGGGGAGCTGCAGATCCTGCTCAACCAGATGCTCCAGCAGGAGGCCCAGATCGCGGTGGCCATCGGCGCATGGGATTCGCTCCAGGGCGAGATCGTCCGGGAGATTCGCTTCATCAACGCGAGCCTCGACATGTCGGCCAACGTGCGCCTGCAGAACGAGGTCTTCACCCGCGTGAAGTACGCCATCGCCAACGTGGTCAAGGGCATCAAGACCACGATCGACACGCTGGAGGCCGCGAAGGAAACGACGACAACCTTCTATGACGCGACGATGATCAGCCTCCCGAGCGTCCTGCCCACGGGGGGGCTCGCCGTGTCACCGGGCGACGCCCTCGCTCCCACGAAGGGCGGCCTGAGTCTGGTCGGCTTTGCAGCCACCGAGGGCATCTCCGTGGCGCAGAAGGTCGCCGCCTTCGCGGAACTCGCGGCGGAGATCACGCTGGATATCACGGAGTCCGAGTTTCAGCTCTTCGTCGCCCGCGAGCAGGACGCCCTCGCCGTCAAGGAGATGCTGAAGCAGCTCGAGAACCTCGTCGGGGACGAGCCGATTCGTCGCATCGAGATCTTCAAGGAGATCCAGACCCTGCGCGAACTGTCCGACCAGTACCGGTCGCTCGTGGACGAGGGCACCCGGCTCATCGACGAACGCACCGCGTTCAACAAGCGCGTCGCCGCGGCCACGCAGATGAACCGCTACCAGGACATGACGTTCCGGGTCTCGCGGAATCATGCCCTCCAGACCTACCGTTCGATGTTCGATGTCGCCGCCCGCTACGCCTACCTCGCGGCCAAGGCGTATGATTACGACACCAACTTTGATCCGGGTCATCCGGCCCATCCGGCCGAGGTGATCCGCGACATCATCCGGGCACGCTCACTCGGGATTCACGACGGCGAATCCAGCCGCCCGGGCGGCGGCGGGCTCGCCGAGGCCCTCGCATGGCTGCGCACCCAGTACGAGCTCCAGAAAAGCCAGCTCGGGATCAACAACCCCATCTACGAGACCACCGAGCTCTCCCTGCGCACCGAATTGTTCCGGATCCTTCCGGCCGATCCGGAGGATCCCTCGGACGCGGACGAACTCTGGCGGCGCACGCTCGAGGACGGAAGGGTCGACGACCTCTGGAGGGTCACCGAGTTCCGCAGCTTCTGCAGGCCGTTCGCCTCGGAATCCACGGCCTCGGGCGAGCACGTGCCGGAGCCCGGGATCCTGCTGCGGTTCAGCAGCGAGATCATGGCGGGGCGGAACTTCTTCGGTCGTCCGCTGAGCGGCGGTGACCACGCCTTCGACCCGAGCGTGTTCGCCACGAAGATCGCCGGCGTCGGCGTGGCCTTCGTGGACTATGCGAGCGAGGATGTCGCCACCGAGCTGCCCGCCACCCCGCGCGTGTACCTGATCCCCGTGGGCGCGGACGTGATGAGCATCCCGTCCAGCACCGATCCCGGCGTGGTGCGCATCTGGAACCTGATCGACGCCACGATCCCGGTCCCGCTGGCGGCCCGATCCGCCGAGCTCGAGTTCAGCAACTGGATCCCCCTGCTGGACAGTCTCAGCGGCCGGCTCGGCGAGCCGCGGCGCTTCTCGTCATTCCTCGCCTCGTACTTCTCGAGCGAGGAGGGCGGCGAGGTGGCGATCCAGGACCGCCGCCTCATCGGGCGTTCCGTCTGGAACACCCAGTGGCTCCTGATCATCCCGGGGCGCGCCCTCAACGCGGACGGCAATGTGGGCCTCGACCGGCTCATCGATCAGATCAGTGACATCCGACTCTCGTTCCAGACGTACGGCTACTCGGGGAACTGACTTTCACCACCGGCCCCATGATCATCGACCGCCCACGACCGACCCGCGCGACCTTCGCCGCCTGCGCCTTCCTGCTGGCCGGAATGCTTCCGCAGGCCGATGCCATCGCCGCCTCCATCGCGGAACCGTCCACCGTGTTTTACGGCCGGATCATCGGAACCGGATCCGACCAGCCGTTCCTTGTGACCTCCGGCGAACTCGAGTGGAGGATCGAACGCCCCGACGGCTCGTTCCTCGTGCTGCGCAAGGAGCTCTGGCCCCTTCGCGATGGTGAGTTCTCGTACCGGCTGGACGTCCCCCACGAGGCGCTTGCCCTCGGCCTCCAGGCCTCGCCGGCATCCGTGGCGCTCAAGTCGGTCGAGGAACGGCACTCCATCTCCGGGATCACCGTGGACGGGGTGCCCGCGGTGGTCGCCGGACCCGAGGGTCCGGTCTTCGACGCCGCGCAGGCGAGGCGCGCCGCGACCTACCGACTGGATCTCGAAGTGCCCCTCGACGCCCCCGACTCCGACGGCGACGGCCTTCCGGACTGGTGGGAGAAGCAGTTCATGACGGACGCCCATCCCGACGCGGACCCCGACGGCGACGGGCTCTCGAACCTCGAGGAGTACCGGCTGGGCTCCAATCCGCTCGAGGACTCCCGCCGGCCACGCCTCGTGACGGAGGAGATCCACGTGTTCTCCGAGGTCGCGAGCGTCGTCCTGCTCCGCACGCTCGACTCCGACTCCGCCCCGGACCAGTTGCGTTACACCCTGCTGCGGGCGCCGGAGTCCGGATTCCTCCGGCTTCGGAACGCGCTTCCCTCGGCGTCCGACCCCGATCTCACGCTCGGGGCGGGCGCCACATTCACGCAGGAAGACGTGAATTCCGGCAGAGTGGTCTTCATCGCCGGGGAAACGGCATCCGCCACCTTCGAGGTTTCCGTGCGGGATCAGGATGAGGCTGGCGAACCCGACGCGGGCACGGTGCGCGTGGTCGTCTATCAGCCGCCCGCCTCGCCCGCCGCGGCCGATTCGGGGTCCGCCCCGGCGGGGATCCCGGCGGCAGACCTCCGTCGCTGGCACCACTATGTGCTCGCGCGCAACGTTGACGCGATCGCGTGGGATGGCTCCGCCGAGGATGGCGGCGTCACACTTTCCATTCCCACGACGGGCCTGTCCCCCGGCCAGTATTCCGACGAGTACCTGCCGCGATTCGGGGAGGAGCGCAGGCATGTTTTGATGGGCGGAAAGGGCGGGGATACGCTTCGCGGCGGGGCGCGGGATGACTTCCTCTCCGGGGGAGCAGGCGACGATCAGCTCGCCGGCGGACCGGGCGCCGACCGGTTCCTCTACGAAGCGTCCGATTCCGGCGCCGACACCGTGGAGGACTTCACTCCCGAGGAGGGCGATGTCCTTGATCTCACGCGGCTCCTGCGGGGCGCCTCGACCCGCCTCCGTGATTACATCCGCCTCCGTTCGGGCGCGGACGGGCCCCGGCTCGAGATCGATCGCGACGGAGACGGCTCCGGCTTCACCGACGTGACCATCCTGCTGCGGGGACTTGCGGTCACGAAGGCGGATCTGCACGAGCTCCTGGAGTCGGGCAGCCTCGAGGTCGGCGAACTGGCGCTGCCTCCCCGGATTTCGATCGCGGCACGGACGGATGGGGCGGAAAACGGACCCACGCCCGGCGAGTTCGTGCTCGAGCGCACGGGACCGCTCACCGGCGAAGTTCGCGTCCACTTCGAGCTGAAGGGCGCCGCCGCCGCGGGCATCGACTACGCCTCGGTCCCGTCCAGCGTGACCTTCGCACCCGGCGAGCGCACCGCCACGATCCGGATCACCCCGTTCGCGGACAGCACCGTGGAGCCGGACGAATCGGTCGAACTCACCCTGCTTCCGGGCGACGACTACGAGCTGGGCGCGCAGGACCGCGGCCAGATCTCGATCGCGGACCTCAGGCCGGTCGTGACTGCGGAGGCGCTCGAGCCCTTCGCGACACTCAGCCCCCCGGCGGCGGGCATGATCGCCGTCTCGCGGACCGAGGTCCTCGACCGGAATCTTCTCGTGCGCCTCGAGATCGGCGGAACGGGCGCCGAAGACACGGCCGAGAAGCTGCCGCGCTTCGTCAATTTCGCTCCGGGAGAGAGCACGACGGTGATCCGCGTCACTCCGGCGGCGGATCTCGATCTCGGCGACCAGGCGCGATCGGTGCACGTCCGCGTGCTTCCTGATCCCGCCTATCTGCCGGGGAGCGTGACTCGCGCCGAAGTGCTGATCGTTCGCGAGACCATCACCTTCGACGAGTGGAGGCAGCGTCACTTTCCCGGCGTCGTCGAGACGCCCGCCGTGTTCGGGGCGTCGGACCCCGGGGCTTCCGGCGTGCCCGTCGCATGGAGATACGCCTTCGGGATGGACCCGACGGCGCCGGAGAAGGCGCGGATGCCGAAATACTCCGTGCGGAACGGCCATCTCACGCTTGATGTGTGGCGCCGGCCCGGGGCGACCGACGTGGAACTCGTCGTGGAAGCCTCCCCCGATCCGTCCCGGTGGACACCGCGTTCGGACTGGGTGGAGCGCATTCATCCCCCCGGGCTGGCCGGGCAGCCGGACGTCGTGAGCTTCCGGGCGGTTCCCTCCCTGCGGGACGCCCCGCAACTCTTCCTCAACATCCGAGTGGTCATTCGCCCGTGAAATCGACCCACGTCCTGAATCTCATCCTCGCCGCCGGCACGCTCTGTCTCGGCGCATGCAGCAAACCCCAGGCTGAGCCGCGGATCGAAACCTCCCCGATCGTCGCGCAGGTCGGGGACCGCATCATCACGGTGGAGGACCTCGAGGAGGACGCCGCCCGCCGCGCGCGGGCCGGCCGCACCGTTCCCGACCGAAAGGCGCTGCTCGACGACGCGATCCGGCGCGCGGCGCTGCTGGAGCGCGCGCGCCGCCACGGACTGGACCAGGCGCCCGAGATCCGCCACGAGATCGAGAATCTGCTCATCAGCCGGCTCATCGATCGCGAACTCACCCCTCGCCGGGACGCAATCGCGGTCACCGCGGAGGAGGTGGAGGCGGCCTACAAGGCCGAGATCGAACGGCACACCCGGCCGGCGCAGGTCCGCCTTGCCGTCCTGCACCTCGAGGCCGACCCCCACCAGAGCGAGCAACGGCGCGTCGAGACACGCGCGCGCATGGAAACGGCCCACGCCCGGGCGCTCGAACTCTCGGCGCCCAATCGTTCACGGGGCGGGGACGGGTTCGGTCTCCTGAGCCTCGAGTTCTCGGATGACCAGGTCAGCCGGCATCGCGGCGGTGACATCGGGTGGATCCAGGAGGGACGCGCGCCCACGCGCTTCCCCGAGTCCGTGATCAGGGCGGGTTGGGCGCTCGAGGTCGGCGAGCTGAGTGACATCCTCGAGACGCCCGGCGGCTTCTACCTTGTCCGGAAGACCGACAGCCGGGAGGCGACCGTCGTCCCGCTCGCCTCGATCGAGGCGACGCTCCGACAGTCCATCCTCGCCCGGAAACGTCGCGAACTCGACGACAGCTACCGCCGTGAAACGGCCGAGATGATCCCGACGACGGTTCACGAGGAGGAACTCGCACGGGTCGTCCTGCCCGTCCCGGAACGCAGCCTCGTCCGGAGCGAAGAGGTGCAACCGCCCGCGCTCCCGGGCCTCTCCCATTCCAACCATGGCAATTGAGACTTCCTTCAGCGCCGATGAGGGCATGGTCATGAACCGGGGGCGCATCCAGGGCCCCGGCGGTTCGCGCGCGGGCTCTCCGCTCCCACGCCGCGGGCGCGCATGGCGCCTCGCGGGCATCGTTCTTCTCACCGCTCTCGCGGGTGTGAGGGCGCTGGCCGCGACACCGTCGATCTCGGTCGGCTCGAACCCGGCGCAGATCTCCGACAACCAGACGTCCACGGTGTTCGCCTCGGTCACCGTGGAGGATGATGACGAGGATGATGTCCTCACCGCGGTGATCAGTTATCCGTCGGTGCGCGGGACGATGTCGGTCGGTCCGGGCAGCCCGCCGCTGACCCTTTCGGGGAGTCCGGGCAACTACACCGTGTCCGGGACCAGCAGCAATCTGCAGGCGTTCCTCCGGCGCCTTGTTTACACGCCGGCAGAGAACCGGATTCCCGTCTCGCCCGCGAGCGCCCGGCTGGAGACAACGTCCTTCGACCTGGAGGTGACCGACGAGGACGACAACTCCGACAGCGCCGAGGTGCAGCTTCAGGTCCAGTCGTTCAACGATCCGCCGGTGATCACCGTCGGCACGGGAAACATCTTTCCCGACAACCAGACCTCGGCGGTGTTCGCGGACGTGACCATTCGCGACCCGGACGTCGTGCAGTCCGCGGGAACGCTGTCACCGCAGCCGGTGAGTCTTTCCGCCATGCTCAGCGAAACCAATGCGGCGGCGGGCCTGTTCGCGGGGGGCCTCATGGACTTCTCGGCGGAAGGAATCGCGCGGCCGACGCCGGCGAGCACGAGCCTCGAGGTCCAGCTGCGCGCCGTGAACTTCGTGCCGGTGCCGAACCGCATGCCGGTCGGCATGACGGAGGCCGTGCGGGTCACGATCGAGGCAACCGACAGTCTCGGCGAGGAGCACACGGTCGATTACGTGTTCCAGGTGCGCTCGATCAACGACCCGCCGGCGTTTCACGTGGGCCTGAACCCCGTTTCGCTCCGCGACACCGAGTCCGTTCAGCCGCTGACGCTCAGCGTGACGGATGTCGATCCGGGCGAGCGCTTCGAGGTGTCCGTGGTGCCGGTCAGCGATCCCACCTTCCAGTTCGGAGTGTTCGAGCCGGGGGTCGGCCCGTTCATCGGGACACAGACGGAGATCGAGGCCGCCGTGGCGGGCATTCGATACCGGCCCACTCGCGACATCGCCACACACCAGACGGTCACGTTCCGGCTGAGGCTCACGGACATCCACAGTCCCCCCGCGGATCCCACGAATGGCACGCCCGCGAACAGCGAGCTGCTCACCCTGACGATCATCGGGGTGAACAATCCTCCGGAGATCGCCGGGGCAGGGGGCACGCTGCTTCGGACCACCGATGATCCGTCCGCCCCCAGGCTCCTGCCGTTCCGCTCCGTCAACATCAGCGATCCCGATCCCCAGGAACTCTCCGTGACCCTCTCCGTGGAGGGTGCCACCCCGGGCACGTTTCACTTCACCCCCGACGGGGGGACGGAAACGAGCGGCTCCCCGCTGACCTTCAGCGGCCCGGCGGATGTTGTCTCGCGCCTGATCCGGACCGTGGAGTTCTCCGCGGCTCCCCGTCCCAACCGCGTGGTCGGACAGCAGGACACCATCGTGCTGGCGATCCTCGTGAGCGACGGGGCCGGAGGGTCCCGATCGGACCGCAGCACGGTTGTCGTCGTGACCGCCGTCAACGGGGCCCCGGTGATCGCGGGAATCCCGCCGCTCGCCGATCAGCCCGTCCGCCTTGACCCCGCGACTCCGGGCCAGCCGGTGCGTCCGTTCGCCTCCCCGCCGGATACCAACATCGCGGTGGGCGACGATGACGGGACGTACGTGACGGTGACGGTGCAGATCGATGACCCCGCGAAGGGACACCTTGAAAACCTCGGGGGATTCGAGGACCTCGGCGACGGTCTTTATCGGTTCGTCGGCCTGACGAACGACGCCACCGCCGCCCTGCGCGGGCTGGAGTTCGTCGTCAACGACTCCTTTGTGTTCTCTCCGGCGGCGCCGGGCCAGACCACCTTCACCGTGGACGTGCAGGATTCGGTTCTCAACCGCGCCACGCGCACCCTGACGATCCTCCTTGCGGAAGAACCACGGAACTGGCTGGTCACGACGACGGAGGACAACCTCGAGCCGGGTTCGCTGCGCTGGGTCCTTCAGCAGGTCCACACGAACCGCTTGAGCAGCGCGGTCATCACGTTCGCCATGCCGGAGTATCCCGCGCTCATCCGCCTGACCAACGGCCCGCTCGAGATCTCGCGCAACGTGACCCTCCTCGGACCGGGAGCCGACATCCTCGAGATCAGCGGCGACCTGAACGGCGACGGGGAACCGGACGTGCCGATCTTCAGGGTCGATGCCCACGTCACGATGGAATGCCTCGCGCTGACCCACGGCGGAGCGATCGCCGGGGACCACACCGCGGGCGGGGCAGTGGCCGTGGGGCCGGACGGTCATCTCACGATCCGTTCCTCGCTGATCAAGGACTCCGTCGCCACCCAATGGGGCGGCGCCATCGACGTGAACGGAGGCTCCCTCCTGGTCGAGGCGTGCCTCTTCCAGCGAAACCGCACGGACACGACGCTGGGGCTTGGCGGCGGCGCCATCTCGATCTTCAGCGATCGCGAATGCTTCATCCGGAACAGCACGTTCTCGGCAAATGTCCAGGGCGCCGCCACCGGCATCGGCGGCGGGGCGATCTACGCCGAGAATGCCACGCCGAGCTCGCAGCTCACCGTCGAGGTCGTTCACTGCACCTTCTCCGAGAACCTGGACCACTCCCGCTTCGGCGGAACCGCGATTCACGCCAATGTCTTCGGCACCGAGGTTGGGGTCCGCAATTCCATCTTCGCGGATGGGCAGGGGCGGAATCTCGAAGTCCAGGGGGCCGCGAGCCTCCTCTCGGGCGGCGGCAACATCTCCGACGACCAGACGCGCACCGTCCTCACGCAGGATGGCCAGCCGCGCGCGGTGATCCTGCTCAATGGCCCCGGCGATCGCACGAACGCGGTCAACGTGATCCATCCGCTCGACGAGACAGTCCGGCCCGTGGCGGGGTATCCGCCGGTCGCCTTCGGACCCGCCATCGGTCGCGCCGTCCAGCCCGTCCTGCCCACGGACCAGCGCGGATCCTTCCGCTTCGGTCCGGCCGAATCCGGGGCGCTGGAGTTCGGCCAGCCGCAGCGGATCGTCCTGAACGAGATCGATCATGACCCGGTGTCGCCCGCCCCCGACTTCCTCGAATTCTATGTCCCGCGCGATTCGCTTCCGGTGGATCTCAGCGGTTTCACGATTCGCACGGGGACGAACTCGTTCATCTTCCCCGCAAACACGCGGGTGGCGCCCGGCCGAGGCATCCTCGTCGCCGACACCATGTTCGCCGCGGCGGGCAACCCCGATCCGACGCCCGTGCTCGCCATGCCCGCGGGACAGGCGCTGAACCTCGGGGAAACCGGGGAGGTCGAACTGCTGGCCCCGGGCGGCCGCGTCGTCCTGAGCGTGGCCTACTACGGGAACTTCGTGGATCCCCACGACCCGGCGGACGACTCCAGGTTCGACAACACCTCCCTCACGCTCGCGCCCCAGTTCCGGGGCCGCGCCCTGCTGCCGCATGGGATCGTGAATCCGGGAACCCTCGGCGGGGCGCGCGATCTCTCGGATCCCGCGCTGGACCCGCAGGCGGACCCGAATTCCCCGGGGAGCGCGATCACGACGCCCTTCGGCAGCCCCAACGCCGAGCCGCTCGCCGTGGCGGACACGTTCATTGTGGATGAAGACCGCGTTTCGGACCTCCCGGTTCTCGCCAACGACATCGAGGACGACGGCACGGACCGCCTTTTCATCATCGATCTCGGCCGGGCCGCCGGCGAGGGCGGCACGAATTCCACGACGCTATCCGCCCGGGACGCGCAGGTCTCGCTGCAACCGGGTGGCACACCCCTGCGGGGCACCCATGTGCGCTACAACCCCGTCGTGAGTTCCAGCCTCCAGGCGCTTCCCGTCGGGGCCGAGGCCGTGGACACCTTCCACTACTCGATCATCGACATCGGGGCTTCCGACATCCTCGGGTACGAGGGCACCGCCGATGATGCCCCCGTCCTGGTGCACAGCCCCGGCCATCGGCTCGCCACCGGCGAGGAGATTCTCATCTCCGGCGCGGCGACCCCCTCCTACAACGGCACTCACGAAGTCACGGTCGTCGATGACGATCACTTCGAGATCCCCGTGGAGTTCGTGGACAGCCCCGTAGCGGCCGGATCCTGGGTTGCCGCAGAACCCAGGTCGCCCACTCAGTTGTCTGAGGCGCGGGTGACCCTCACCGTCCTCGGCGCGAACGACCCGCCGCGCCCGGTGGCGGACATCATTCCCTCCACGGAGGCGGACGAGGACACGCCGATCCGGATCATGGCCGGCCCGAGTCTCACCGGCATCGCGACGGAGTTCGACACGGACGCCCTCTACCCGCAGACCCCGTCGGTGGTCAGCGTCACGCTTCTCGGCGGCTCAGGGACTCCCGACACCGACCCGGATCTCGATGACAACTCGTCCACCCTTCGTGTCGTGGGCGTGGTCGGGCAGGTGCATGAGATTCAGGGCTACTCCGCCGCGGACGGCGGCGATTCCGTGTCGGTCCAGTCCGTGAACCACGGCCTCGAGGAGGGCGAGGTGATCCTGATCTCCGGCTACGGCGGCTTCTCCCGCTACAACGGATTCCACGCCGTGAAGGTCGTGGATGCCGATCACTTCACGATTCCCGTGCCGTTCGTGGACAATGCCGCCACGAAGGGGATCTGGGCGGTTCTCACCGACGCCGGGCGCCTCTTCACCACCACGGCGCTGGGCGCCGAGGTGCGCCTCGAGATCCGCGTCGATCCGCTGGAAACGAGCGTCGTGTACAATCCGCTCACGTCGTCCGCCCTGAATGCGCTCGCCGTCTCCGAGGTGCAGGCGGACGACTTCTACTATGCCGTCTCGGACCGTCATGGCGCGGTGAGCCTGGGCAGGGTGACCGTGTCGGTCGCCGGCGTGAATGACGCGCCCGTGCCGTCCGCGGACCCCTCGGCGCTCGCGCTGCTGGATGCCCTTGCCGATTCCGGCGCCGGGTACTCCTTCGCGATCAGCAACCTCGTTGTCGCCTACTACCTTCCCCCTTCATCCGGTGGCGCGGGACGTGCGGACGTGGAGCTCGTCACGACCAACACCCCGCCCGAGCGATTCCTGATTCCCGACGTCTTCACGACCGACGAGGAGACGCCCCTCGACATCACCGGGGCCGATCTCGTCGCGAACGACATGGACGTGGACACCTCCGACGTCCTCCGAATCCTGAGCGCCGACAGCACCACCGCGCGGGGAGCGGTCGTGACCCTCGACGGTCAGACGCTCCGCTATGACCCCCGCCCGTCGGCGCGGATCGAGAGCCTTGCCCGGGAGGAGCCGCTCCTCGACTTCTTCGAGGTCGTCGTCACGGACGATCACTCCGGGAATGTCCCGTCGTTCGTCATGGTGCTCGTCACCGGCGTGAACGACACGCCCGTCGCGGTCAATGACACGGCCACCACCGACGAGGATTCACCCATCACCCTGCATCCGCTCGTGAACGACACGGACGCGGACATCGACACCTTCGCGCCGGACAACGTGCTGCGCCTCGTGCCGGAGGTGAAGCCCTCGCCCTCGCCCGCCCAGGCGCTCGTGGTGATCGACGGGAACTCGTTCCTGTATGATCCGACCACCTCCCCGTTCCTCAACGGACTCGCGGTCGGACAGACCCACGTGGACACGATCGAGTACACGGCGATGGATGGAAGCTTCCTCTTCGCCAATGACGATCGCTACGAGGTGGCGGCGGACGGCACGGAGTACACACTGACCCTCCTGGACAATGACCGGAACCTCACCGGAGTCGGTGAGCCGATCGCGGGCTACTCCGGCTCGCCCGGCACGGGGCCGGTCACGGTGAGCGCCCCGGCGCACGGACTTTCCACGGGGGACTCGGTGGCCATCGAGGGTTACGGCGGGGCCGGCCTCTACAACCGCGTGCATCGCGTCGAGGTGCTCGATGCGGACACGTTCACGATCCCGGCGGCCTACGTTGACAACCATGCGGTGAAGGGAGCCTGGAGCCGGCTGCGCATCGTCGAGGTCACCCCGCCAAGCCAGGGCGGGACCGTCGAGATCGACCCCGGCGGCAGCACGGTTTCCTACTCGCCCGCGGTCAGCCTGGTGGGCGAGGAGGTGTTCGCTTACACGATCGAGGATTCGCTCGGGAACGTGGATCGCGGCGTGGTCTCCATCCGGGCGGTGGTGGAACCGCTCAACGGGAACCTCCAGGTCAACCGGGACTTCTTCAGTGTCGCCCGGGGTCAGTCGGCGGCGCTCGATGTTCTCGCGAACGATCATCGCCTGCCGGCCTCGGGGCGCGAACTCACGCTCACGCGGATCGTGTCGCAGCCGGTGCTCCTCCCCGGGGGGACAGAGCCGCGGGACGCCGTGACCATCTCGGACAACCGCGTGCTCTTTCAGCAGTCCTTCAACGGACCGGCGACCAACTTACCGTACGAGGTGCGGTTCGCGTACGAGGCGAGCGGCGGCGGAACGGCCGCGGCCGTCGGCGAGGTCGTGGTCCGCGTGGTGGATCGCGGCGGCACGCTCGCCACCCGGAATGACTCCTTCGGTGTCCTCGCCGGAAGCCTGAACAACATGCTGGATGTGCTGGAGAACGACAGCATTCTGCCCGGCACGCTCGAGGTGCTCACGGTCGCCGAGATCCTGATCCCCCCCGCGCATGGCGCGGCGGAGATCTCGGGCGACGGCACTCGGATCTCCTACACCCCGGATCCGGGCTTCGTCGGCGAGGACACCTTCCGCTACGGCGCGGCGGACAATCTCGGCGGGACGGGCGAGGCGGAAGTGCGCGTCGTCGTGGGCGCCCTCACCACGTCGAGCGACTTCTTCGCGGTCGCGTTTGACGACCCGGGTCGCACGGACGACGACGGCGCCACGGAGCTCGACGTGCTCCAGAACGACCGGGTCCTGGGGGCCGCGAACGTCACGCTGCGGATCACGGCCGTGACTCCGGTGAACCCGTCGCTCGGGGCGATGTCGATCCGGCCCGACGGCCAGCGTCTCGTGTTCGATCCGGCCCCGGACATCGAGGGTGAGCAGACCTTCACGTACACGATCCAGGACCAGTCCAACCCGCCGCGCTCGGCGCAGGGACAGGTCGTGGTGGTCGTCGCGCGACCAAGCGTGCGCGCCAGCAGCGACTTCTTCGTGGTGTCGTCCGGGAGCACCCTGAACTTCCTCCCCGTGCTCACCAACGACGTGGTCATCCCGGATCGAGGCCGTGCGCTCACGGTGATTCGCGCGGGCACGGGACTCGACGGGCCCGACCGCGGCGGCACGGTCACCGTGAGTGACGCGCGCGATGGACTGATCTACACGCCGGCGCCCGGCTTCGTCGGCCAGGAAACCTTCACCTACACCATGACCGACTCCCGCGGGACCGACACCGCAAGGGTGGTGGTCTGGGTGGGTTCAGGCGCCCTCAGCGCGAACGACGACGCGTTCACCGTCTTCATGGACACGAGCGAACCGCGTGAGTTCACGCTTCGCGTCCTCGCAAACGACCTCATCCTTCCCGACAACGGGCTTGCGCTGTTCATCACCGGCGTGGGTGTGGACGACACCAACGGCACCAACGCACCCGGCGCCAACGGCCACGTGCGCATCTCGGCGGACGGGACGACGCTTCTCTATGTAGCGAGCAACATCGCCGGCCCGTTCCCGTACACGGAGCGGTTCACCTACGAGATCTCCGACGGCTCCCCGCGCAGGGTCGAGGCCGTCGTGCTGGTGCACGTCGAGGAACGCTCCGGCGTCCGCGAGCCCGAGACGAACCCGGACTTCTTCTCCGTCTTCGCGGGAAGCACCGGAAACCGGCTCGCCGTGCTCGAGAACGACGGTGCCCTGCCGTCCTCGGCCGCGGGCTGGTCGATCACCGGGGTCTCGGACCCGGACTTCGGCGGCATCGCCACCATTGATCGCGGCGCGATCGTGTACTCGCCACCGGCCGGTTTCGTGGGCACGGAGACGTTCACCTATTCCGTCTCGGACGGCGTGGGTGGCACCGCGTCGGCCCAGGTCGCCGTGCGGGTGGGCGACCGGATCCTGAGCCGGGACGTGTTCACGGCGCTTTCGGGATCGCGCAGCAACATCCTCGACGTGCTCGCCAACGACGCGATCCGGCCGGAGCCACCCGTGGATTACGTCCTCGCGGCGGCCGGCCCTGCGGACCGTGATGGCACCGTCGAGGTGCGGGACAACACGATCCTCTACACTCCGGACCCGGACTACGGCGGGCCGTATCCGTACGTGGAAACCTTCCCGTACATCGTCGAGGACGACTCCGGCGGCACCGTCACGAACATGGCGCGGGTCATGGTGCATGAGGCGGGCACGGACCGCGACGTCGCGACGGTCGCCATCACGGTCCACGGCGTGAACGATCCCCCCACCATCACGAACTCCGGGCCGGCCACCGTCAGCATCACCGACAAGGAGACGGTCGCGCCCTTCGCGGGATTCACGATCGGGGAGGTCGACAACCAGGGCAGCGAGACCGTGGAAGTCCGCGTCGTGCTCGATGAACCCGCCGCCGGGCGGCTCACCAACCTCGGGGGCTTCGCCGAGACCACCTTCGGCAATGGCGCCTATGTGTTCACCGGGACGGCCGCCGCCGCGACCACCGCCATACGCGGACTGGTGTTCACGCCCACGGAGAACTACGTCACCGTTCCCGAGACATGGACCTTCACGTTCGATGTCCTCGTGACCGATCCGCACGTGACGGTGCCCACGGCGACCTTCGTGGAGGTGCAGGTCCAGGCGGTGAACGATCCGCCGGTCATCAGCGGGACGCTTCCGGACCAGCCGGTGTATCACCTCGGCTCCATCAAGCCGTTCGCCACCGTCCTCATCACGGAGGTGGATGACCTCACGCTGCAGCCGCTGGCCGTGTCCTTCAGCTATAACCCGTCGCGGGGGGCCATCACCCATGCGAACGGCTTCACCTCGCAGGGCGCCGGCACCTACGCCTTCGAAGGAACCGCCGCCGAGGCCACGGCCGCGCTGATGGGCGTGGTCTTCAGCCCGGACACGGGTAACCGCCTCAACCCGACCCTTTCGCCGCCGGCGGACTCCGAAAGAACGGTGTTCACGCTGACGGTGAATGACGGCTTCGCTCCGGCCGTGGTGGACACGAACACCTCGGTCGTGGCGTACCACGGCCTGATCCGGGAGGCGCTGCCGAACGCGGGATCGGCTGCCCGCGCATACGGGTACGCGGTCGCCGCCGCGCGGAATCACATCGCCATCGGCGCTCCGGAGGAGGACGGCAGCGGCAGCGACTCGGGCGCGGTGTACGTGCGCGCCCGCAATGCCGGAGGCGGCAGCTTCTGGGGGCAGGTCGCGCGCCTCGTCGCGACGGACCAGGTCGCCAACGCCCGCTTCGGGCACGCCGTCGCCATGAGCGGCGAGAGAATCGTCGTCGGCGCTCCGGGAGCCCGCATGGGCAATGGCAGTGGACCGACCTCCGGCGCCGTGTACGTCTTCGAACCATCCGCGCCCGGGGCCACGAACTGGCAGGCGAACGCGGTGAAGATCGTGCCGAATGACGGCGCGAACTCCGACACGTTCGGTCATGCGGTCGCGACGAGCGGCGATTACATCGCGGTGGGCTCGCCACAGGACGACGACAACGGCGGGAATTCGGGCGCCGTGTACATCTTCCAGCGGCAGGGAACCGGTTGGGTGCAGGTCGCCAAGATCGTGGCCAACAGCGTCGCCGGCGACCGCTTCGGGCATGCCGTGGCGCTGTCCGGCAATCGCCTCGCGGTGGGCGCGCCCAACCGCGACGCCAACGGGAGCGACTCCGGCGCGGCCTACATCTTCACCCGCAACGCTCCGAACCAGTGGGTCCAGACGAAGTTCCTCCTGCCGGTCACCGCGGGAGGCGGAAACGACGGCAGCGGCGGTGATCTCTTCGGCAGCTCCGTCGACCTGGACGACGACCATGTGATCGTGGGCTCGCCGCGCGATGACGATGGCGGGAACGATCGTGGTTCCGCCTACATCTTCCGCCAGGATGCCGGCGGGGCGAACAACTGGGGCAGGGTGGCGAAGATTCTCGGGGGCGATGCACTCAACAACGACCAGTTCGGTTTCTCGGTTGCGCTGAGTGAAAACCTCGCCCTCGTCGGCATGCCGTTCTCCGGAGAGAGCAACCAGAGTCGCTGGGGCTCCGCATGGGTGTTCCACCGCCACGAGGGCGGCACGAACAACTGGGGCATCGTGGAGGAGCTGCTCCCGCCCGATGGCGGCAACAACCAGGAGTTCGGATACTCCGTGGCCCTCGAGTGCGGCACGACCGTCATCGGCGCGCGCCTTGACCCGAGCTTCGCGGGCGGTGCCGGTTCCGCCTACATCTTCGAGCTTCGCCACAACAAGCCGCCGTATGTCGTCGTCCCGCTGCCGGACCAGTTCGCGATCGTCGGGACGCCGTTCAGCCTCGTCATTCCGCCGGAGACCTTCGGGGACGCCGACACCGACGAGTCGCTCACGCTCTCCGCGACACTCGCCAACGGCAATCCGTTGCCCGGCTGGCTCTCCCTGGATTCGACCGGCACCCTCGCCGGAACCCCGTCGGCCGGGGATCTCGGGACCTTGAACCTCCTGATCACGGCCACGGACCTCTGCGGCGATTTCGCGAGCACTCCGCTGCTCATCGGCGTGGTCAACTCGGCGCCGCCGATGCTGCCCGCTCCCGGCGCACCCCTGACCTACGCGCAGTGGATTCAGCGCCTGCTCGCGAACCGGATCCGGACCAATGCCACGCTCGAGGCTTCCGTCTGGGGACCGCTCGCGGATCCCGACGGCGACGGCTTCACGAACCTGGAGGAGTATGCGTTCGCCACACGCCTGTTCTCGGAATCAGCCACCGACGGTCCGGGTCTCGCCATCGGAATGGCGCCGGGCGGCCGCGTCGCGGTCTCGTTCCGCCGGCGGACGAACGACGCGTCGCTCGCGTTCACGCTGCAGTTCTCCGCCGACCTGCAGAACTGGACGGACGCCGCCTCTCTCCCGAAGGAGGAGTTGATCATTCCGCTCGGGCATTCCGTCGAGCTGGTCACTTGTCTTCTTCCGCAGGCCCAGCTGCCACCCAACATCTTCTTCCGCGTACGAATCGACACGGACTGAACGGCGCCATTCGCGACCCCCCCCCATGCCCCGGGCGCGCGGATCCGTGCGGCGTGTTCCATTCCCGGGCCGCGTCGGCCACTTCCCGAGCGGAGCGGAGGCGTGCCCGGTGTGTCCGCGCGTGGACGGCGGACGGAGCAGCTTCGCTTCACGCACCCGCTTCCTCGTGAGGGGTTGTCCCGAAGGGATCCGGACCCGCGGCCGGGGTCTCCGGCAGGCGCGGGCGGGCTTCACGGACCGGCCGTGTTCCGGGGGACGTGGATGGGCGGCAGGGCAGACTCAATGCCCCGCCGGTCCCCTTCGAGCCAGGGCGGAAGCCGGAGGGTTGAACCCAGCTCTTCCACCGTCTCGTCGTGTGTGAATCCGGGATGGTCCGTCGCGATCTCGAAGAGAATCCCTCCCGGCCCACGAAAATAGATCGAGCGGAAGTAAACCCGGTCGAGCACGGGGCTCACATGGTAACCCAGGCCGATCAGGCGTTCACGGAGCTCGAGCTGCTGCTCCTCGCCGGGGACACGAAAGGCGATGTGATGGACGGACCCCGATCCGCCTGACGCCGGCGCCTCCGCCGAAGGGGCGATGAGGTCGATCATCGCGCCGGGCGCCGTCGAGTCGGCGGCCGTGAAGCGGAATCGATCATGGTTCTCACCCGCGGCGCGAAGGCCCATCACTTCGGTGAGCAGACTGGCCGTGCGCTCGCGGTCGATGACGGCTGCGGACACGCTGTGGAATCCTCGCAGGGTGTGTGTCGCCGGAACATCCGTCGCGGTCCACGCCTCCACTTCGGGAGCGTAGGGACAGGCAATCAGCTCGAGGCGCAGGCCGTCGGGATCGGCGAACCGGACCACCTCCTCACCGAAGCGCCTCGGGAGCCGTTGCGCCGGGACACCGCGCGACTCCATCCGCTGGATCCAGTAGCCCATCGATTCGGGACGAATGGCGAACGCCGTGGCATCGATGCCTCCGCTTCCCGGTCTGCCACGGCGTGCCCCCGGCCACGCGAAGAAGGTCAGGATCGTGCCGGGCGCCCCTCGCGCATCACCGAGGTAGAAATGCCACGTGCCGGGGTCATCGAAATTGACCGTCCGCTTCACCAGGCGCAGGCCGAGGAAACCCGTGTGGAAGTCCAGAAGCGTCTGCGGATCCGACGCGATCGCGGTCACGTGGTGCAGGCCGCCGGTCGCGCATGGAACCGGGGATTCAGCCGATTCGGGCATGGGAGACACCATGAGCTTCCTTCGGGCTGCTGTCGTTCAGAATCCTCGCTCCCGGACAGGCGCTGGTCGCCCCCCGGAGGGAGCCCCGGCGCTTCACCGGGGATCGGCCGGGGACGAGTGTTCCGCACCGGGGAACCAACCGCGCAGGAACTGGGATTCGCTGCCATCGTAAGACGCTTCCGCGAGGTGCTCGATCCCGAGCTGGTTGCCCCATGAGTAGGTGATCATCAACCGCCCGTTCCACTCACAGAAGTCGATGTCGGAATTGTTGCGGTTCACGGCGGAAGCCACGCGTCGCCGATGAGCCTCGGACCAGCCGTCGCCGACGAGTCGCCGGTCGAGGGGCGAGCGCCGAAGCACGGGATTGAGCGGACTGGGTTCCCAATGGATGAGATCCCGCGAACGGACCACGCGCATCTCGTACCCGTCGTGCGCCTCGAGATAGAAGTTGTAGAACCACCCGTGGAGCCAGCGCAGGGCGTGGGGTGCGGTATAGCGGTCCTTCGAGTAATGGCACTCCGGTGGCGTCAGCGTCCAGGTCTGCAGATCCGGAGACCTCGTGAACCGCGCGGTGAACGCCACGCCCGTCTCCTCCGCGGGCCGATCGATCTCGAACATCAGGACGAAGTCCCGATCCGTGCGGCACATCGACGTGTTGAAGATGCCGTACCGCCCGGGCGGCACGACCGACCGGGTTTCCCATGTCTTCAGGTCTTCGGAGACGAACAGGTTCACGCGATCCCGGTGTTCCGTTCCCGTGACGAACATCCTGTCCTCGTGAACCCACGCGCTGCCGAACTCGTGCCCATCGGCGAAGGGCGGCGACGTCTCGCCGGTCGCGGGGTCGATGAAGCGGAAGTGATTCGTCCGCCGCGTGTTGTTCCAGTAGCCCTCGCGCACCCATTCGAAGCGCCAGAGGCGTCCGCGGAACACGACGGGGGTCGTCTCGACGAGATCGAGATCGATGGTGCCGCGCCGGCGGATGAGAGGGCGCAGGTCGGTGTCGCGCGGGCCCGGGTCCGCGAGGGGAACGGCGGAGCCGTGTTCGTCCTGTGTCCCGCCTGCGTGGCGCAGGATGAAATCCACGATGGGCGTGGGATCCTCGAGCCCGTGGGGATGATGGCGTCCGCCCTTCTTGGGGACGAGCGTGATGGATCCGCCCAGCGCCTTGTAGCGTTCCGCCACGACGCCGGTGTTTTCCTCCCAGGGAACGATCTCGTCGGCATCCCCGTACACATGCAGGAGAGGCACGCCGGCGCGGGCGAGTGGTGCGAGGTTATCGACCGGATTGCCGGGGTGCCGGAGAGCCTCGGCCTCGGAGGAGAAGCCATATTGCCGGAGGAGAAGCTCCCAGTCCCGCGGGCTGCCGGGCCCGGCGCCCTTGCCGCCGGGCCAGCTTCGGAAGTCACACACCGGCGCGTCGCCATAGATGCAGGCCACGCGGTCGGGATTCGCGATGGCCCAGTTGTAGCAGTAGAGGCCGCCGCGGCTGAGTCCCACGAGGGCCGGCCTGGGTGCGAACCCGTGGCGGGTCGTCAGGTACGCATAGAGGGAATTCCAATGTTTCACGGCCGCCGGGCTGCCGAACATGTCGGGCACGCCCAGATACACGATGTGGAATCCGCGCCCCAGCAGGGCGATGTCCGGAACGGGCTTGTGGCCGAAGAACTCGCCGTGCCAAACCCACGGCCGGCCGGGAGCCTCCCGCCTCGGAACGACAACCAGGGCAGGTCTGCCGTCGATCGTGAAATCGTACCGGTCAAAATCGAACCACTCCGAGCGGCGCCCGGGGAACGGGTTGCGCGCCAGGTCGCGCACGCGGGTGTCGAGGGCGTCCGCCTCCTCGAGCGCGTCCTCCAGTGGCTTCCCGGGGCTCAGGCCCGGCCGCTTGTGGCCCACATGCGCGAGCCACGCGTCCCGGAGCAGGCGCTGGCGGCGCTGCACCTCCCGATGAACCTCGCCGGCGCGAGGGTGCGCCTGCAACAGCTCACCTGGATCATCGGCGAGGACGAGGCGATCCGGTGCGCCGAGCCATCGGAGCACCTCCCGGGCGATGAGCCAGTGTCCCTGCGCGTTGGCGTGGACGCCGTCGTCCGAGAGCCTGAAGGCCGGATCGTCGCGCCGGCGTGCGTCGAGGAAATCGCGCATGGGCCCATGGATGTCGATGACCGTCCATCCCGCCTTTCGCTGGTCGAGCAGCCAATCGGAATAGCGCGCGAGGACTTCGTCGTATCCCTCGAACGGCTGGCGGTACTCGTCGTGTCCTGCGGGCAGCGTGCGATCCGGGATCGGAACGGGGTCGAACACGGGGGGTGTCAGGTGAACGAGGGGCACCCCCGCCGCCGCGGCGCGGGCGCGGAGCGTCTCGATGCCGGCGCGGAACGCCGCGAAACGCTCCTCGGAGAAGGGATGATAGATCCCGTCGTTCATGCCGTAGCACGCGATCACGAGGTCGGGCTTCGACCTGTCGAGGGCGCGTTCGAGACGTTCGCCGAGAGCGGGGCGGGGAAACGCTCCGCCGGCATGACCCGGCTCGGAAAGCCCGGAGACCGTTTCGCTCGGCAGGCCGAGGTTGAGGCAGTCGGCGGCGAGGTCGGGCTCGTAGATTCTCAGGTACGTCTCGATCCAGTCGATGAACTCACCGGAATAGGTGATGCTGTCACCGAGGAAGACGATCCGGCGTGTCTCGGCGGGGAGGCGCGGGGAGCCGGCGGCGGGGCCATGCCCCAGGGACAGGAACAGGCACGCGAGAAGAGAGGCCAGCGTGCGACGATGGCTGCGGAGGTACTGCACGGGGTTCACCGCCCGCGACGATTCCGCACCGCCGTTTTCCTGCGCAAGGGAAAGTAGCCGTGAGGCGCGGACGCCGTTCAGGCGTCGCCGAAGACGCGCTTGCGCAGCAGGCGCATGTCAATCGGCATGAGGACGGCCAGCATGAGCACGCACAGGAGCGCGGCGTATGCGAGGTGCGGGGTGGGCCGTCCGTGAAGGAGGAGCGTGCGGAGCCCCTCGGCGAGGTGGTGCAGCGGATTCACCGCGGCGAACGCCTGCAGCACCGGAACGTCCGGGAGCGGGAAGTACGTGCTGGACGCGAAGGCGATCGGCATGATCACGAGGAAGAAGGGCAGGCTCATGTGGTCCATGCTCGGCAGGATCGCGGTGAAGCACAGTCCGACGGACGCGAAGGCAAGCGACGTCAGGTAGAGCAGGGGAATCATGGCTGGCATCCACGCCCAGTGAAGATGCAGCGAACCGGCGGCGCCGAACCCGATCAGAACGGCACAGACCACGATGGCATAGGCCGTCGCGAGCGTGGCAGCCCACAGCGCCTCCCCCCAGACGACGTGCTCCAGCCGGACCTGCGTGGTGAGCTGGCCCTCCCACGATTTCTGAAAGTGCATGCGGATGTACGCGGCGAACAGGGACTGAAAGAACGACGACATGAAGGCCGTGTACGCGAGCACCCCGGGCGCCAGGTAGTGCAGATAGTCGAGGCGCACCCCGCGCCAGCTCAGGTTGTCCATCTGCCGGCCCAGGCCCACCCCGAAGGCGAGAAGCATGATGACCGGTTCGAACACCGGGGGGATCGTCGCGGTGTGCCAGTTGCGCAGGTGAACGCGCACATGACGACCGAGGATGGCACGGCTCTGCCAGTGGAATACCGGAAGATACGACTTCATCGGGAGCTTTCGGCCGCGAGGGCAAGGAAGAGATCGTCGAGCGTCGGTGGCCGGACTTCGTACGGAAGATCAGGGAAGGCGGCGATGAACGCGGCGAGACCCTGCGCGTCCATGGCGATGTGCCATGCGCCCAGGACCTGGGCGCAGTGGCTTCCGCGCGAACGCAGCCATTCGAGGGCGGGCACTCCGTTGGCTTCGGCCTGCAGGATCAGGACGTGCTCGCCGACGATATCTCCGAGAACGGCCCTCGGGACACCCTCGGCGCGGACCCTGCCGGCCTGCAGGACCTGGAGACGGTCCGAGAGGCGCGCCGCCTCGTCCATGTAGTGCGTGGTCAGGACGATCGCCATGCCCTGGGCGCGCAGCGCCGAGATCAGTTCCCACACTTCAACGCGGGCGTGCGGATCCAGCCCCGTGGTCGGCTCGTCGAGGAACACGACCCGCGGCTCGTGCACCACGGCGCGGGCGATCATGAGACGCCGCTTGTAACCGCCCGAGAGGGTGTCGGGCTTCTGGTCGGCGAACGGCGCGAGGCCGAACTGATCGAGCAGCCGGTCGATGCGGCGCGAGACATCCTCCGGACGCGGCCGGAAATAGCGCGCCGTCTGGATGAGATTGGAGCGGACGGTGAAGTCCGTGTCGAACGTGTCATCCTGGGTGCAGACCCCGAGAACGCGTCGGGCGCGGTCCGGATCCCGAAACAGGTCGAAGCCGCAGATCCGGATGGACCCGGCATCGGGACGCAGGAACCCGTAGCACATGCGGAGGCTGGTGGTCTTGCCTGCGCCGTTGGGACCGAGCAGACCCAGAACCTCGCCCGCGCGGCATGTGAGACTGATGCCGTCCACGACACGCTTTCCGCCGAGCGTCTTCACGAGGCCAATCGCCTCGAGAAGGACAGCCCCCGGATCCGTGGGTTGGTGATTCGCGGACCTCATCGTCATCCGGTCATCTCCTCCATTGAATTCCAGGCATGGTCGGGCGGACATGGAACGATCGGGGAATTCACCGGAGTGAATCCGCTTGTCGGGATCTCGCGGTTCTGCGCGGAATCAGAGCGAATCCAGAGTGAACGCGGGCATCGATGACGTTCGCCCGAAGGCTCGCAATCTGCGGACGCATGGAACTGCACGCTGATGCGGCAGGCCGGCCGCCCTCCGCGGACGGCATCGGGATCATCCGGCATGGCTCGGACGATGGACGGCCGGCCGCGGCGCGAATCCCGGTCCGCGTTGCGAGCCGGCGGTTCGCTGCGATTCGGTTCGGTCATCCAACGCGCTCCAATGATGCATGGCACCCGCCGAAGGCGGACTGGTACGGATACCTGCCGCATGACCTCGATGGAAGAGGTATTCGCCGGGTGAGCCGATCAGCCTCTGTGGCGCACCGGGAAACTTCGCCTCGGGGACCGGAGCCGCACCGAAGCCGATGAGATCGCGAACGCCATGGCTGTTCACCCTGGGGCTCGTGGGCGTCCTTGCCCTGGCCGTCGTGCTGCAGGCAAGGCGGCCGCCGGCCGCGCACGCGATTCGGATGCTGCCCGATGGGACCCCTCGGCGATGGAATGGACCCGATACCCGCGGTTCGAGATCGAGAGAGGGGATTCGGTTCAGTTCGGCGTGCCGGCCACCACGGGAACGGCATGGCGGGTCGCGCTTCTCGTTCGCAACGAATCCCGGGGCGCGGTCCGCTGGTTCAGGGAGGATGTGATGGAGGAAATCTTCGGGCGGTCCGCCCAGGGCGTCGCGGGAGCGCAGTTCGTGTACTGGACCAACACGACGGACGAGGGCGCGGCACGAGCTTCCATCGAGGAGTAGGCCTGCTACAAGGAAGCCATGGAGACCGGAACGGGAGAGTACCTCGTCATTTCGAGGGGCAAGTGGGACGCCAACGCCTCGCCAGGCGACATCCAGCACGCGATCGACGAGTTCTATGCGTGGCTGGAGAAGCGCGTCGAGGAGGGCAGGATGCGGCGGGGATCGCGTCTTGCCGCCACGGGCAAGACCGTGGGGCCGGTCACCACCGACGGTCCGTACGGTGAAGCCAAGGAGGTCATCGGAGGCTACTGGTTCATCGTCGCCAGGAGCCTCGAAGAGGCGGCGCAGCTCGCGGCGGAGAATCCGTGCCTGAAGTTCGGGCTGTTCTGCGAGATCCGCCCGCTCGACCCGGAGCGGGCGAGGGCGGACGCCGTCACGTGCGAGACGCCGGAACGCTAGCCCGGCGGGGATAGCCATCACGGCCTGCGCGCGACCATGGGGCGGTGGTATCAGTCGCTCGATCTCGACCCGTCAGTGCAGGCGTGGATCCTGATCGCGATGTGCCCGGCGATCGCGGGCGTGCTGTATGCCCTCTCGGTCGTTTTGTGCCGGGATGGGTGAGGCGTCACTTCCAGGGACGGCGGCCCGTTTCAATCCGCTTTTGGCCTCTTGCATCCACCCGGGCCGCCTGCCGCCTTCGGGTGAGATACCGCGATCCGTCCGGCGCGGAGCACGATGCCTGGCCTGCGACGTGCCGGCACAAACCGAGGGTCGTGATCGAACCCTGGTGACGGGCCGGACGCCCCCGGGATACGGCCGGCGATCACGCGGGGAGCGACTGCGGCCGGAGGCCCGCCGCCGCCCGGCGATCCCGATGAGCGAACGTGTAGGCGACGGGCGTCAGGAGCAGGGTGATGACCGTCGAGCCGAGCAGTCCGCCGATCACTGCCCGTGCCAGCGGCGCCTGGGCATCGGCGCCCTCGCCGATGCCGAGCGCAAGCGGGAGCAGCCCCAGGGCGGTGGTGAGCGTCGTCATGAGAATCGGACGGAGGCGCCTCCGCCCGGCCTCCACGACGGCATCGGCCACGGACCATCCCTCGGCAAGGAGTCTTCCGGCCTGATCCACGAGAAGGATGGCGTTGTTGACGGCGATGCCCGCCAGCATGATGCAGCCGATGCCGGACTGCAGGTTCATCGTCGTGTCCGTCAGCAGGAGGGTGAGGATGACGCCGATCGCGGCCATTGGCGCCGACAGCATCACGATCAGGGGGTCGCGGAGCGATTCGTACTGGCAGGCGAGCACCATGAACACCAGCAGGAGCGAGAGTGCCAGCGCGAGCGCGAACTCGCGGGCCGCGTTCTGTTGTTCCTCGTAGGTTCCGGCCAGGCGGAACGTGTACCCGGACGGCCGCGGGATCGCATGGAGCGCATCCATGACGTCGGCGGCGACATCCCCCATCGGCCGTCCCGCCGCGTTGGCCGTGACGGTGACGAGGCGCTGCTGGTCGCGGCGCTGGATTTCCGTGGGCGCCCGACCGGGCTCGTTCTCGACGACGTTGCGGAGCGCGACCAGTTCCCCGGACGGCGTGCGGAGGGTCAGGTCCAGCACTTCCTCGATGGAGAGGCTGCGCGCATCGGCGAGCTGCACAAGGATCCGGTAGGAATCACCGGCCGTCCGATACTCGCCCGCCCGCGATCCGGCGATCGCGGTCTGCAGGGTGTCCGACACATCGCGGACGGTGAGGCCGAGGTCGGCGGCCTTGGCGCGATCAACCCGGAGTTCCTGCTGGGGAACGCCGTCGTCGAAGCCGACGTCAATGTCCGCGATCCCGCGAACCGCGGCGATCTTTCGCGCGGCCTCCTCGGCGAGCTGGCGCAGGATGTCGAGCTCATAGCCGCGCACCTCGATTTCGAGGCCCGCGTTCCCGCCGCCGAGAAGGCGGTTCAACAGGAACTGCCCCTCGCGGGGGCGGACGCGGATCTCCATCCCGGGGATCTTTCCCACAAGCTCGTCGCGGAGGACCGCGGCGATCTCGGTGTTGGACCGGGAACGGTTCCTCGCGGGCCCGAGGGAGAGGTCCATCTCGAAGCGGCCGCTGCCAACCTCGACGACGTTGGCCTGCATCTCCGGAACGGCCTCGGTGACGATCCGCTCGATCCGGCGGGCGACGCGGTTCACGAGGTCGATGCGCGTGCCCGGCTCCATCTCGCCCTCGATGCGGATCTCGCCCTCGTCGGTCGGGGGCATGAGTTCGGTCCCGATCCTGGGCGCGAGGACGACGCTGGCCGCGAGCAGGAGGACGGCAGTCCCGATGGTGGCATGCCGATGCCGCAGTCCGGTACGCAGGATCCGCCCGTAGCGCTGCTCGAGCCCGCGAAACGCGCCTTCGGCCGTGGCGGCGAGACGGGACGTCCACGTCGCGCGGGCGGCCGGGCCTTTGTCGGACCCGGAGTGCGCCTTGAGAAGCTTCGACGAAAGCATCGGCACGAGGCTCAGCGAGACGAAGAGGGAACAGATCAGCGAGAAGGAGACCACATAGGCGAGTTCTCGGAAGAGCTGCCCCGACACGCCGCGGATGAAGACGATCGGAAGGAAGATGACGATCGTGGTGACCGTGCTCGCGACGATGGCGGCCGACACCTCGGACGCGCCCCGCGCAGAGGCCTCGAAGGGCATCTCTCGCTCCTCGTGCCGCCGGCGAAAGATGTTCTCCAGCACGACGATCGAGCAATCCACCATCATGCCCACGCCGAGGGCGAGGCCGCCGAGTGACATCAGGTTCAGGGTGAAGCCGCCGAAGTAGATGAGGGCGAAGGTGGCGACGAGCGAGATGGGAATGGCCAGTGAGATCACCAGCGTGCTGCGCCAGTCGCGGAGGAAGAAGAGCAGCACGAGGACCGCGAGCGCGCCGCCGTAAAGGACCGACTGCGCCACGTTGGCGATGGAGCGCTCGATGAAGCTGCCCGAGTTGGAGACCGCCACGATGCGCACCTGGGGAAACTCCTCGTTGACCTCCTCGATCGTCCGGAGAACGGCGCGGGAGACCTCCACGGTGTTCGCCTGCGCCTGCTTGCGGATTCCGACGCGAATACCGCGGATTCCGTTGATCCGGTCGATCTCCGTGAGTTCCTCGTGGGTGTCGAGAACCCTGCCGATCTGGCCGATGGTGACCGGGTCGCCCTCGCGCAGCGTGATCACGGTCTGGGCGATCTCCCCGGTGCTCTTGAACTCGGCCGGGGCGCGGACCGTGACCTCGTAACGTCCCGCCTCGATGCGACCGGAGGGCTGGTCGAGGTTCGCGTCGCGGAGCGCATCGAGGATGTCGTTCAGCGGCAGGTTCAACGCCTTCAGGCGGGCCGGATCGATCTCGACGCGGACCTCGCGGTCGAACCCTCCGAAGAGATCCACCTGGGCGACGCCCGGCACGCGCGCGAACCGGTATCGGATCTGGTTGTCGATGAGTTCGGTGAACTCGACCGGATCCATGTCGCTGTAGATGCCGAGGATGACGACGGGAAAGCTCTCGATGTCGAACTTGCCGACCCACGGACGAACGATGTCGTCCGGCAGTTCGTTGATCTCGTCCTCGAGCTTTGCCTGGACCTCGAGGGCCGCGGCGTCGATGTCGGTGCCCCACACGAACTCGACCCGCACGCGACTCTGTCCCTCCGAGGAGGTGGATTCGATGCGCTGGACCCCGGGAATCGTGGCGATGATCTCCTCGAGCAGCCGGGTCACCTGCGCCTCCACCACCTCCGGACTGGCCCCCTCGTACTCGGTGCGGACGCTGACCGTGGGAAGCTCGATGGCCGGGAAAAGATCGATCCGCAGTCGGATCAGGGACGCCAGTCCGAGCACCACGAGGATCAGCATCACCATCGTGGTGAAGATCGGTCTGCGAACGCTGAACGCCGGCAGGTTCACGGAGAGTCGGCTTCCGGATCGGCGATGATGACGGTGGAACCGTCATCGAGCAGGTGCTGCCCAAGGATCACCACGCGACCGTCCAGGTCCGGCGGTTCGACGACCTGCGCCATCCCGTCGGCGCGGATCCCTGCACGAACCGGCACCCATTCGACGCGGGGGTCGGGTTCCCTGACGCGGAACACGCCGTCCACGTCGGCGCGCCGCGTGAGCGCGGCCTCCGGCACGACGATCGCATCCTCGACGCGCTCGAGGGTCACCGTCGCGCGCACGAACATGCCCGGTCTGAGGACGTGATCCGGATTGGGCAGGAGGAGCTCGACACGGGCCTGGCGGCTGGCCTCCCGGAACACCGGGGCGATCCGGGCGATGCGCCCGGTGAAGGAGCGTCCCGGCACCGCGTCGGTCATGATGAGCGCCTCCTGCCCGTTCCGGAGGCGGCCATAATCGCGTTCCGTCACGGTGATGACCGCGACGATGGGATCGAGCTCGACGATCAGGAACAGGGGTTCATTGGCCGAGACGGTCTGGCCCTCGTCCACATAACGCTCGGCAACGCGCCGCAGCGAGTCGCCCTCGCTCCATTCCGCACGGATGACCGTGTAGCCGTGGCGGATCCGGGCCGACTCCAGGGCGGCTTCCGCACGGCTCACCTGAGCCCTGGCGACCTCGAGCTGCCCCTCCTTCTGCATGAGGTCCGACTGGGCGACGTCGTACTCGGCCTCGGATGCGATCCCCTGCGCGCGCAGCGCCATCACCCTGCTGTTCTCGCGCCTGCTGATCTCGAGCTCGTTCGCAGCCTGGCGCAGCAACGCCTGCGACACGGCAAGCTCGGCCTCGGCCTGACGCACTTCCTGCAGGAACTCGGCGGCATCGAGATAGGCCACGGCCTGCCCGCGCTCCACCGGGTCCGCAAGGTCCACCGTGATCCGCTCGATGCGCCCCGCGACCTTGGGCGCGACGACGACCCGCGACTCGGGCTGGAGGGCGCCGGTGAACGTGCGCCTGAGCTCGACCGGCCGCCGTTCCACCGGAGCGACCTCCACCGCCACGGCGCGCTCCGCATCCCCGCCGTCGCGGGAGCCTCCTCCCGGCGCACCGCGGGAACAACCGGCAACGAGAAAGGCCATGAACACCCCTGCGATCATGGCACTGCCACGGATGGATCCTCGCCAGCTCACGACACGACAGGCTCAGTGCGGATGCCGGTCCCGGCGACGCGTGCATGGGTTCATGGGTACAAACCCTGAACAGCGTCCGGCCCCTCGAACAAGGCAAATGCCCGCGGCACTCCGGGGACGCGTCGGACGGATTTCATCGCCAGTGCCGGCAGGTGTCCGGTTAGACTTCGCACTCATGAAACCGCGAGGGCTCGTTCTCGTGGCGGCAATCCTGGGCCTTGCCGGAGGCATGGCCGCCGCCGCGCCGATGCGGCTGGCGATCGTCGGTCTGGTTCATGACCACGCGCAGGGTTTCCTGCCCGCCGTGCAGGCCAGCGCCGACGTGGAGCTCGTCGCGATCGTGGAAGCCAGCCGGAATCTCGCGGCACGCCATGCCTCCATTCACGACCTGCCGGACGAGCTGTTTCACTCGGACCTCGCCGACATGCTGGAACGGGTGCGCCCCGATGCCGTCGCCGCGTTCACCAGCACGTTCGATCACCGCGATGTCATCAGGGCCTGTGCAGCCCGTGGCGTGCACGTCATGGTCGAGAAGCCGCTGGCTGTGAACATGGAACATGCCCGGGAAATCGCCGCCGCCGCGAAGGAAGGCGGCATCCATGTGATCGTGAATTACGAGACCACATGGTACCCGGCCAATCACGCGGCCTACGCCCTCGTGCACGAGGAGGCGGCCATCGGCGAACTCCGAAGGATCGTGGTGCGCGACGGGCACCAGGGACCGAGGGAGATCGGCTGCTCGGAGGAGTTCCTCGAGTGGCTTACGGACCCGGTGCGAAACGGCGGCGGCGCACTCACTGACTTTGGATGCTACGGCGCGAACCTGGTCACATGGCTGATGAAGGGTGAACGCCCGCTCTCGGTTCTTGCGGTCACCCAGCAGATCAAGCCCGACGTGTACCCGCGGGTGGACGACGAGGCGACGATCGTCCTCACGTATCCCCGCGCGCAGGGAATCATCCAGGCGTCATGGAACTGGCCTTACAACCGCAAGGACATGGATGTGTACGGGCGCACGGGCGCGATCCGGGTTCCGGATGCGAGAACGATGTTCGTGCGCCGCGGCGGCGCCGGAGAATCGAGGGGTGCCGTGCCTCCGCTGAACGCGCCCGACCATGATCCGCTCTCGTATCTCGCGGCGGTGGTGCAGGGCAGGACCCGTCCTTCGGGGCTGTCCTCCCTCGAGCTGAATCTCGTCGTCACGGAGATTCTCGATGCCGCCCGTGAATCCGCGCGAACCGGCCGCCGCGTGGACCTTGCGAGGGATCCCTCCGGGCAATCGGCGCCGGACGGGTTCACGGAGAAGCCCTGACGCGCGGTACCGGGGACCCGCGCTTCCCGAGGCGGTGCTCCACGCGGAATTGGAAAGGAAGGCCAATCGCGGGCATGCTGCGCGCCGCGAGTTTCAGATCGCACAAATATGGAATACCGACTACTTGGCGGCTCTGGTTTGAAGGTCCCGGTGTTCACGCTTGGGACCGGTACATTCGGAGGTCGTGGTCCGCTCTTCTCGTCCTGGGGCTCCACGGACGTGGAAGAGGCGAAACGCCTGGTGAGCATCTGCCTCGAGGCCGGCCTCAACATGTTCGACTCGGCGGACGTGTACTCGGACGGGCTCTCGGAGGAGATCCTCGGGAAGGCGATCCAGGGGCGCAGAGATCAGGTGCTGATCTCGACCAAGGCGACCTTCCGGGCGGGCGACGGCCCGAACGATGTCGGGTCCTCGCGCCACCACCTGATCCGGGCGGTGGAAGGCAGCCTTCGCCGGCTCGGGGTCGATCACATCGACCTGTTTCAACTGCACGGCTTCGACGCCATGACCCCGGTCGAGGAAACGCTCGGCACGCTCAACGACCTGGTTCGCGCGGGGAAGATCCGGTACATCGGCTGCTCGAACTTCTCGGGCTGGCACCTGATGAAGTCACTCGCGGTCTCGGACCGGCACGGGTGGGCGCGGTACGTGGCGCACCAGGCGTACTACTCGCTGGTGGGGCGCGACTACGAATGGGAGCTCATGCCGCTCGGCCTCGATCAGAGGGTGGGTGCGATGGTCTGGAGTCCCCTTGGATGGGGACGGCTCACCGGGAAGATCCGGCGCGGGGCGCCGCTTCCGGAGCAGAGCCGCCTGAAGTCCGACGCGTCGCGCGAGGCCGGTCCCAAGGTGCCCGAAGACTACCTCTACGCCGTCGTGGACGCGCTCGACGCGATCGCCGCGGAAACGGGCAAGACCGTGCCGCAGATCGCGCTGAACTGGCTGCTCGATCGACCGACCGTCTCGAGCATCATCATCGGGGCACGTAACGAGGAGCAGTTGCGCCAGAACCTCGGCGCGCTCGGATGGCGGCTCACGCCGGAGCAGATCGCGCGGCTCGACGCGGTGAGCGCGCGCCCGAAGGCGTATCCCTATTGGCATCAGGAGGGATTCAAGGAACGCAATCCGTTTCCGGCGGGCTGAGCTGCGCCCGGATCGCGACCCGAGCGTCAGGCCACGACCAACCACACCGCGGGGGCGGCGATCGATCCGCTCCCGCGGTGCCACGCCGCGCCGCGGGAGCAGGGCGCGCGCACGAGCATCGTCAGACGGGGCCCGCGCACTCCCGGAACGCCCGGACGCGCGATTCGCTGGCCACCTTGATGCCGTACTCCGGCGGGCCGAACTGCGCGCCCATGGCCACGCGCGTGTTGCGCCAGCGCATCACGCTGTCGCGCGTGGAACTCGCCGATCCGTGAATCTCCCGGGCGCCTGTCGCGCGCAGGATCTTCGCGAGGTTGCGCTCGGTGACGCCGCCGCCGGGCATGATGGACACGCGCCCCCCGGCGCGGCGGACCAGTTCCGCGATCAGGTCGATGCCCTCCGCGGCCGTGCGTTCCTGGCCGGACGTGAGAATGCGGTCGACTCCGAGCCCGATGAGCGCGTCCAGCGCGGCGAAGGGATCGGCGGCCATGTCGAACGCGCGATGGAACGTGACCGCGAGCGGACGCGACAGTTCGACCAGGCGCGCCGTTCGCGGCACATCGACCGCACCCTCCGGAGTCAGGATGCCGAAGACGATCGTGTTCGCGCCCGCCTGCTTCGCGATCTCGAGGTCGCGCTGCATGATCTCGAACTCATCGTCCGAGTAGCAGAAGTCGCCGCCGCGCGGGCGGATCATGACCGCGAGATCGATCTGGATGCGCCTGCGGACCATCTCCAGAAGCCCGGCGCTCGGGGTGAGTCCGCCCTCCAGCAGGGCGGAGCAGAGTTCCACGCGGTCGGCTCCGCCGTTCTGGGCGGCCACGGCGGACTCCACGGAGTCGATGCAGATCTCGAGCAGGACGCGATCCGAGATCGGGTGCGGCATGGGAGCCATCGCGGCAGTGTGTCCCTCGATCCCGCGTGTCATGCCGCGGACTTCACCTCGTCGATGAGCCGCGCGAGGCGCCGGCCGTACTCGATGAAGTTCTCGCGCGACCGCGCGTCATTGGCGTCCTGGGAGGAGGCGTCGTGGAACACGACGACCATGTGCGGCTCGATCGAGATTCCCCCGTCATAACCGCGGGCGAAGGCGTCTGCGAGGATGTCGCGGACGCGACCCTGGCCCTCGCCGGGCCAGTTGTACTCGGCGTCGTTCTTCCCGTCGATCCATGTGGCGTCCTTGACATGGATGTGGACCACGTGGTCGCGGATGTGCTCCCAGAACTCCCACGGATCCTGCCGGGGCCACGGCTTCGGCCTGGAACGGTCGGGATTGAACACCGGATTGGCGGTGTCGAAGACCCACTTGAGCCCGGGGCACTTGTCGAGCAGCTCGAGGGCATGCTGCCAGCTCATGCCGCCGTAGTTCATGCAGTTCTCATGGACCGGCGTCAGTCCGGCGTCGAGGAAACGGCGGGTGACCTCGCGCACGCGCTCGAAGACCACGCGCGGAATGGAGTAGGCATCATCGGCCGGCTTGAAACTCATGATGCGGACGTAGGGAACCCCGAGGCGCTGCATTCGGG
Source organism: uncultured Verrucomicrobiota bacterium (assembly GCA_964389135.1). Classification (GTDB taxonomy): domain Bacteria; phylum Verrucomicrobiota; class Verrucomicrobiia; order Limisphaerales; family CAIMTB01; genus CAIMTB01. The sequence continues at coordinate 51,896 of CAYMDA010000003.1, forward strand.
GGATGCAGCGCCGGACCTCCTCGAGCGTCACCTCCCACGGCGTCTCGATGGTCTTCGCCCAGTTCATGATGGCCGACCCGAAGCACAGAACCCGGACCCCGGCCTCCTCCAGGTGGGACACGGCGCGGTCGAAGTCCGCGTCGGAGATGTCGTGGAAGTTGGCCTTCGGGGACGTCCCGACCTGGACGGCGCGCATTTCGAGGTGCGACCAGCCGAGCTCCCGGGCGGCGGCGGTCTGGCTTTCGAGATGGGAACCGGCCTCATCGCCGATGCCTGTCAGAATCATGCGCCTAGATAAGCGGCTGGAGGAGGATTGCGCCAGTGGAAGAAGCTCCGGGCTGACGGATCCACAATGGACGCCGATCAGGAGGAGCACTCGGAGTCGAGCGCCTTGAGCGCGGCCGCCGCGGCGCGGAGCAGCTCGGCGAAGGCCCGGGTGACGGGGTTGAGCTTTCCCACCCAGAGCATGCCGATGGGCAGCCGGGGAAAGTCACCCAGGGCGATGCAATGGACGCCCGGAATGGGTTTGACGCCGGGCACCTGCACCCCGAGGCCGTACCCGAACCCCTCGGCGACGTACGCGGCGACCAGTTCCAGCGTGCCGACCTCGATGCTGATGGGCCACGCGATCCCGCGCCGGACGAGCTCCTGCTGGAAAAGCCGGGGAATCGCCTCCTCGGAACGCAGCGCGATCAGGGGCTCGCTGATGCGGTCCGCCGAGAGAATGTCCGCCGCCGAACGGTTCCGCGCGGTCTTCGGGATGAGCAGGGCGAGCGGCAGCTCGATCAGTGTCTCGGAAGTGAGCCCCGACGCGATGCTGCGGTCAATGACCGTGACGGCGAGGTCGATGTGGTTCCCGGCGAGGTGCCGTTCGAGGTCCACCTGGTAACCGGCGCGCAGGACCAGCTTCAGGCGCGGAAACCGTGTGCGCAGCTCGCGCAGAATCCGCGGGAGGTGGTCCCGGAGGACGGTCTGCGACGCTCCGATGCGGAGGCGCTCGGTGGCGCTCCCCTGGAGCCGCTGTTCCACCTCGGGCAGCGAGGAGAAGAACGGCTCGATCGCGGAGTACAGATCGCGCCCTTCGGCGGTGAGTTCAAAGGGCCGCCGCCGGAAGAGAGTCACGCCGAGATGGTCCTCGAGCGCGATGATCTGTCCGCTGACCGCCGGCTGCTGGATGCCATACGGCATGTTCCGGACCGCCTGCGCAATCCCGCCGTGGCGCGCCACGTAATAGAAGAGCTCGAGGTGATGGATGTTCAGCATGGGAGGAGGCGGAACAACACGCGGGTCGGGGCCGGTCGTGCGCGGCGAGGACCCCGCGCCGGGGGGCGCGCACGACCGGAACTCAGCGTCGGAACGATTTCTCGAAGTCGTCGGAAACCGTCGAGGAAACCTTCTTCTCGAAACGGGATTCCGCGATGAGCCGGTTGAGCCGCTCCTCGTACGCGGCGGCGTCGAGCGGCAGCTCGATGGTCTCGCCGGCGAGGGATGAGTAGAGCATGGCGTTGGCGAGCTCGATGGAGTGAAGGCCTTCCTCCCCGGGGACCGGCGGCGTGCCGCGGTTCAGGATCGCGTCCACGAACCCCTGCATGAGCTGGGCGTGCGGCATGACCGCGTTCGTGATGGGGATCTCGATGCGCCACGTGTCCGGCCTTGCGAAACCGCTGACGGCGGTTCGGTTGAACTCCTCCGCGTCCACTTCATTGCGGTCGAAGGTGAGACGGTCGTTCTCGAGGATGACGCGTCCGCGTGTGCCGGCGATCTCGAGACGGTTCGTTCCCGGGGCCTCCGCGGTCGTCGAGACGAACGTGCCGGTGGCGCCTTCAGGCCATTCGAGGTACGCGGTGACCGCATCCTCGACCTCGATGTTGCGATGGCGTCCGAGCTGGCAGAAGGCGCGGATGCGGGCGGGCATTCCGAACAGCCACTGGAGCGTGTCCAGGTTGTGCAGACACTGATTGATGAGCACGCCGCCGCCCTCACCCTTCCATGTGGCGCGCCAGCCACTGCTCGCGTAGTAGGCGTCCGTGCGGAACCAGTCGGTGTTGATCCATGTCACCCGCATGAGCCGCCCGAGCTCTCCGTTCCGGATGAGTTGCCGGAGCTTCTGATAGCGGGGCTCGAGCCGTAGCTGGAACATGCCCGCGAACACGAGGTTCGGGTGGGCGCGCGCGGCCGCGATCAGGCGAAGGGCGTCGGCCTTGTGAGCCGCGATGGGCTTCTCGACCATGATGTGGACCCCGTGCTCCAGGGCGACGATGCCGATCGGGACATGCTGGTAATGCGGCGTGGCGATGATCACCGCGTCCACCTCTCCTGACTGGAGCAGGTCGATGGAGTTCTCGAAGAGGCGCACGCCCCGCTCACGGTAGGATTCCAGCTTCTTCGGCGTGCCGGAGCAAAGGGCCGTGAGCCGGGCGTTCCGGACCTTGCCTTCGAGGAGATAGTTGGCGTGGTGACGGCCGATGTTGCCCACGCCGATGATTCCCAGTCGGATGTCGTGCATAGGGATCGGTCGGACGCGCGCAGCGTAGGAAACGAATCCGGCGGGTGCGAACATTTGATGCGCCCGGCCGTATTCCTCGCCGCACCCGGGAGGAGCGTTGCCCGCGCGAGGCCGGGCCTCAGCGCAGGATCCGCCGGAGCCGGAGGAATCGGTGCGGGCTCGCGGAATCCCTCGCGGGCAGGGCGCCTCGGAGCACGCCGTTCGTCGCGCGGAGGATCCCGTTGGTGTCCCACGCCGCCAGGGCGGAGGTGGTTTCGAGCTCGTGCGGCTGTCCGTCCGGAGCGGCGGCCTCCCATTCAAGGCCGGCGTCCGAGATCGTCACCGCCGTGAAGCGCGGCGGTCCGACGGGGGAGACGATCAGCGTCGCGACCCCGCCCCGCAGGAAGCCGTCCACGCGCGTGAAGATCCCGCCGATGGCGAGGGTGCCGCCGGGCCCGTCCGACAGGGCGAACACGCCGTCGTCCGGCCCGGGTCCGGGAATGAAGTCCGGGTCGGGCGAGCCGTCGGGCAGCAGCCGCGCGACACGATTGCGAGCGACTCCGTCGAAGGCGGTGAATCCGCCCGCGATCCATACGCGCCCGTCGGAAGCAGGGTGCAGCGCGTGCACCGGACCGTTCGGGCCGGATCCCGGATCGAAGCCGGGATCGAGCGTTCCGTCCGATCGCAGCCGCGCCACCCGGGGCATGGGCACCGAATGAAACTCGCTGAACTCGCCCGCCACCGTGACCGATCCGTCCGGGTGCGGGAGAATCGCGTGCACGGCGCCGTCCACGCCGTGTGCGGGGAGGAACGCCGTGTCCGGGGCGCCGTCCGGTCCGAGCCTTGCCAGCCGCGCGGACGGAACGCCGCGGATGACGGCGAAGCGGCCTCCCGCAAGAATCCGGTCCTCCGCGTCGATGGCGACCGCGAGGACTTCATCATCCGGGGGCGCGGTGACCTGGAAGTCTGGGTCCGGCCGGCCGTCCGGCAGGAGGCGGGCAAGATGGCGGATCGGTCGGGAGCGAACGGACCGGAAGCGTCCGCCAAGGAGGAGCCTGCCCTCACGATCCGCGACAAGGGCATGCACGGTGTCGTCCGCGCCGTCCGCCGGGTCGAAGGAAAGGTCGGTCGATCCGTCCGGCAGGAGCACGCCGACGCGGTCGAGACGGCGTTGATTGACCGTGTTGAACTCGCCGGCAATGGCGATGCGGCCATCCGGCAGCAGTGCCATGGCATTGATGCCGTACTTGACGACCGGGCGAAAATCGGGATCGGGGGAACCGTCGGGCAGGAGGCGCACGATGCGATGCCGCGGAACCCCGCCGAAGGTGGTGAAGCCGCCGGCGGCGATCATCGAGCCGTCGGGCTGCAGCGCAAGTGCCTTCACCACGTGATCGGCCCCGGAACTCGGGGCGAACGACGCATCGAGCGCCGAAGCCGCATGCAGCTCATCGTCGAGGATCGTGACGGAAACCGCGGAAACCGGGCCGAGCGCCAGACCCTCGGACGGTTCGGAGAGTTCCACGACGAACTGGCGGGGCCCGTCGGCAACCGCGTTGTCGGTGACGAGGATCTCCACTGGCGGATTCGTGGGAGAGACGCGGACGTCAACCGGGGTGAAATCGACGTCGGCCGCGGCGGTGGCGGCGCGCGTGCGCAACCGGAAGGATGCGCCGTCGGGCATCTCCCCGGCCAGCCGCCAGCCGACCCGGATCGATCCCGAGCTTTCGAGAACCTCGAGCGCGGATGCCTCGAACCCTGCGCGGGCGGGGGGTTCGCGCACGGCCGCCACCAGCGGCGCCGTCGCGTTCAGGGTGCGCGCGTTGTCCGCGTTGTGAGCGCCCGTGGGGACGCCGCGCCACGTGACTCGCGGATTCGAGAAGTGGGGAAACTGGATTCCGGGGCTGTACGCCATGACGGTCCGGTAGGTCTCTCCCTCGACGGCGATCCGCGTGCCGTGCGACCACGGATCGAGACCGGATCCGCCCGAATTGTCCCGGTCGTGGTTGCCGCCGAGGACGTGCCCGATCTCGTGGGGCAGGGTGTAGTTGCCCACGAGGTACGGACGGACGCACACGAGAAACCCGTTCTCGAGTGCGGGAGGATGCGTGCTGCGGAGCTGCCGTGCCATGCCCGCGTACCGGCCCGTGTCCTCCGACTCCGTGATGAGGCAGACAACGTCCGCCGCATGGATGTCACGAAGGGCGTGCACCTCGTCCATCCAGCCGTCGGACTTGTTCACGAGCCGCTCGAGGTCCGTCGTGATCTGGCCGGATTCGGGTTCCGCGACTTCGCGGATGCCCACCGGCCGGATCCGGAGGGCGATGGCGCTGCGGGCGAAGGCGTCGTTCGCCTCGAGCACGGCGAGCTCGACGAGCGCCCGGAGACCGGCGTGTCCGCCCGCGCCCTCGCGCGCCGCGCGGGTGTGAAAGAACGCCACGTCGAGAATCACATCCTCGAGCGGCCCGGTGTCGGAGTGCGGGACACGCGGATCACGGGGGTCCGTCCCTTCGCCCATGTCTCGAGCCTCCCCCGAATCCATCTCGCCATTGGCGCACCGCGGAGGCTCGGGCGGCTGGATCCAGTGGTGAATGCCCGGGCGCAGGGGCACAAGGCTGAGCGGCCGGGCTTCGGGACCCGCGCGAACGATGGCTGCGATCGCGCCTTCATGCCCGACCAGGAGCACCTCGGAGCCGGGCGCGCCCTCCAGCCGGCCGCGCACGCGCACGGTGCCGTCCTCGCCATGGTCGATCGCGGAAACGCACAGCACGGCGGAGACGCTTGGCAGCCGCATGGACCAGCGCTGCCCGGGTCTCCACGTGGCGGGCGAGCGGCCCGCAGGCACGACATACAGTTCCGCTGCCGGCTGTACGGAGGACGCGCCATGCGCGCGCGACGGCAGCGGCTCGAGGAAGGGCAGGGGATTCGCGCGGCCGGCCACGTGAGTCCAGAGCAGCGCGAGGACGCAGAGGAACGGACGCACGCGGGGGTTCACGCCGGGCTGGACTGGGTTTCGATGTACTCGAGGAGCACCGCGCGGGCCGCGTCGAGTTCCTTTTCGACCGCGGCGACGCAGGCTGCGGCGGACTGAAGGTTGCTGGTCTGGACGGCGTGCTCGAGCTGCGCGCAGGCGTCGACGAGCCTGCGTGCCCCCATGTAGCTCGCGCCGCCCTTGAACGCGTGCGCCTCCGCGCGAAGGCGCCGCGCATCCGCCTGCTCGAGCGCAGCCTTGAGCCGCGCGATTCGCTCGGGAGCCTCGTTCAGAAACTCCTTCACGAAACCCGCGGCCGCGCCCGGGTCTTCGGGTGACGAGAGCGCGCGGAGCGGACCGAAGTCGATGACCGGGAGATCGCCGGACGGCGCCCGCCCTGGCGTCGGTGGAACGGCCGCGGCCGGCGGAGGCTGCACGGACTCGACAGGTTCGGGGTCGCCATGATGCGAGATGCTGCGCAGGACGCGGACAAGGTCGGACTGGATGAGCGGCTTGGTCAGGTAGTCGTCCATGCCCGCGTCGATGGCGCGCGCGCGATCGTCGGCGTAGGCATTGGCGGACAGGGCGACCACGGGGATCCGGGGAGCGCCGGGGCGCTCCTGTTCGGCGGCGCGGATGCGTCGCGTGGTCTCGTAGCCGTCCATCTCCGGCATCTGGCAGTCCATGAGCACGAGGTCGAAGTGCCCGCGGCCCAGCGCCTCCAGCGCCTGGGGACCGCTGGAGACGGCGTGCGCGCGCGCGCCGAGGCGCACGAGGAGGTCGCAGGCGACCCGCTGGTTGAGCGGCTGGTCCTCGACCACGAGCACGCTGAGACCTGCGCCCGGACGGCCCGTGGAATCCGGCCGGGGCGGAGGGACGGGTGCCCGTGACTGGCCCGCGAGGATCGCGGCGAGGTCCGACGCGAGGCGCGATTGCCGCAGCGGCTTGACGAGTGTCCCGAAGACGCCCGCCGCCTCGAGGCTGCGGACATCCGCGAGGGTGCCGGGTGTCGTCAGCGCCACGAGCCGGGCCGTGCTGAAACCGGAGGCACGGATGCGGCGCGCGACCTGCAGCCCCGTGGTGCCGGGCAGGTTCCAGTCGTACAGGATGATGTCACAGGGGAACGAGGACTGGCCCGCGGAGCGAAGCTCGGCCGGCGTCCGTTCCTCGGCGAGCTCGACGGCGGCGGCGATGGAGTCGGTGGCACGCACGCTGGCGGCGCCGAGGGACCGGACCGCGCGCTCGAGCACGTCGCGAAGGGTCGCGTTGTCGTCGATGATCAGGACGTTCAGTCCGGCGAGCACGCGCGGGGCCGGCCGCGGGGCCTCGGCGTCGGGAATCGGCTCGAAGGGGATCTCGACCGTGAACGTGGTGCCGCGGCCGACCTCGCTGGTGAAATCGATCGTGCCGCCCATGACCTGGAGCAGGCCGCGCGTGATCGCGAGGCCGAGCCCGGTGCCCCCGTAGCGCCGGCTCATGGAGCCGTCCGCCTGGGCGAAGGCGTGGAAGATGGTCTCGCGGGCTTCCGGCGCGATGCCGATGCCGGTGTCGCGAATCTGGAACCGCAGGACGACGGCGGTCTCGGAAGGAGGCGGGGGCGCGGCGCCGGATTCGGCTTCGCCGCCCGGGCCGGGGGACCGGGAATCGCGCGGCGGGACATCGACGGTGAGCACGACCTCGCCGGTCTCGGTGAACTTGATGGCGTTGCCCAGGAGGTTGTTGAGCACCTGCCCGAGGCGGGACGGGTCGCCGCGGAAACGGCGGGGCACGGCGGGATCGATGTCGCTGATCAGCTCCAGGTGCCTTGCGGCGGCGCGGGAGGCGAAGAACGCGACCGCACGTTCGACCACCTCGTGGAGGTCGAACTCGATCGATTCGAGGCGGACCGCGCCCGCCCCGATCTTGGAGAGGTCAAGGATGTCGTTGACGATCTGGAGCAGCAGCCGGGCGCCGTGATCGATGCTCTCGGCGAGGTATCGCTGGTGCGGCTCGAGGTCCGTCTCGAGCAGGCGTTCCGTGTTCGGGAGGATGGCGTTGAGCGGCGTCCGGATCTCGTGACTGACCGTGGCGACGAACTCCGACTTCATCCGGGCCGACTCGAGGGCGGCCTGGCGGGCCTTCTCCCGCTCGGCCTCGATCTGCTTGCGCGCGCTGATGTCCTCAAGCGAGCCCTCGAAGAACGCGACGCCCCCCTCCCGGTCCCGCACGATGCGCGCGCTCTCGGAGATCCAGATGGTGGACCCGTCGCGCCGGTAGATCTCGGATTCGAACCCGGTGATGCTGCCCTTCTCCAGGAGGAGGCGGACGAACTCGTCGCGGCGGTTGGGATCCACGTAAACCTGCGTGCGGATGTCGGTCAGGTTTCGGATCAGGTCCTCCGGCGAGTCGTAGCCGCACAGGCGGGCGAGGGCCGGGTTGACGCGCAGGAAGCGGCCATCCGGCGTCGTCTGGTAGATGCCCTCGACGGAGTTCTCGAAGATGGTGCGGTACTTTTCCTCCGCCTCGCGCAGCGCCTGTTCGGCCTGGATGAGCGGGGTGATGTCCCGGGCGACACCCACGATGCCGAGCGTTTCCCCGGCCCGGTTGTAGATGGGCACCTTCGTGACCGACACCCATGAGGCGCGCCCGAGATGGTCAACGAGTTCCTCCACCTTGTTGACGATGGCTTCGCCCGTGCGGAGGAGGTTCTGTTCCTCCTCGTGGATGACCTTGGCCACCTCCGGGTCGATCACGTCAGCAACGGTCCGGCCCACGAGTTCCTCGGGATCCGTCAGGTGAAACCGGCGGGCGAGGGCGCGGCCGGCCATGACGAAGCGCGACTGGGGATCCTTGAAGTAGATGATGTCGGGGCTGTGATCGAGCAGCGCCTGGAGCAGGTCGCGCTCGTACGCGAGGGCGTCCTGGAGCCGCTTCCGCTCGGTGACATCCCAGTAGATGCCCTGGATGCCCACGATGGCGCCGCTGGCATCGCGGAGCGGCGTCTTGATCACCTCCACCCAGTGGACCGTGCCGTCGGGCGTGACGTTCTTCTCGGTGGCGCGGAGGGTGCGGCCCTCGGCCATGACGCGCTGATCATCGGCCTGGTACTTGCGCGCCAGCGCCGGGGGGAAGAGGTCGAAGTCGGTGCGGCCGAGGATCTGGTCGAGCGGACGCTCGAGGGTTTCGCAGAACCTGCTGTTGGCGAAGATGAAACGCTCGTTCGTGTCCTTGCGGAAGATGTTCTGGGGAAGCTGTTCGACGAGCGAGTGATACAGCATCTCGGAAGTGCGGAGCTGTTCCTCCGCGAGCTTCCGGGCCGTGATGTCCTGCACCGTGCCCTCGTAATAGGCGACGTCGCCGTGCTCGTCGCGGACGACGCGGGCGTTCTCGGCGATCCAGATGATGGTGCCGTCCTTCCGCCGGATCCGGGCCTCGAAGTTCGTGATGATGTCCTCCTTCTGGAGGGCCGCGATGAAGCGGTCGCGGGCGTCCGGCTCGACGTACAGCTCGGTCTTGATGTCGTTGACCGCCGCCATCAGCTCTTCGGGGCTCGAGTACCCGTAGATCTTCGCCAGCATCGGATTGGCGGAGATGTAATGGCCGTCCGCCGTGGTCTGGTAGATGCCGACGACCGTGTGCTCGAAGATGCCGCGAAACTTGGCCTCGGCCTGGCGGAGGGCCGCCTCCACGCGGGCGTGCTGCGCCTCGAGGCGCTCGAGCTGCCGCTGGCGGCGCCAGAGGTTGAGCTGCGCCATCGTCATCCGCCCGAGACTCTCGAGGGACTCCCTCTGGGATGGCGTCAGCTCCCCGGGGGCGTGGTCCCACACCGAGAGGACGCCAAGGACGGCGCCTTCCGGGGCCGTCAGGGGCACGGCGGCGTAGAAGCGGACGCCCTTCGGCGTGTGGACCAGCCGGGAACCCGCGAAGCGCGCATCCCTCGCGGCGTCGGGAATCACCACGACGGAGGTGGCGTCGAGACACCTCGAACTCAGCGCGTCCATGCGCCGGATGCGGCCGACATGCAGCCCGGCGGCCGCGGCGATGACGACCGTCTCCTCGAGGACGACCTCGACGGCCGCCATGGGACGCTGGCAGAGAAGGGCGGCGAGGCGGCACGCCTCCGAAAGAGCGGCATCGGATCCCCGCTCGCCCAGCGGGTATTCGCAAGTGATCGCGAGCCGGGTGCCCTCCGGAATCTTCGTGTTCGCTGGCAGGTCGATGCCGAAATTCTAGGCGGGAACGGTCGATTGAGAAATTGAAAGTGGCCGGGACGCCGGGCCGGCGGTGCGGCGGGGTTTGACAACCACCGTAACGTTCCGGCAGTACCCGGCCGTGCCGGCGACCGCCGGGAGGTGCCTTGAATTCCGCCCAGACACGCCACGGATGACGAACGAAACGACGCCGAAACGGACGCTCGTGCTGGCCCTCGGCGCGCTCGGAATCGTCTACGGCGACATTGGAACGAGTCCGCTCTACGCGATCCGGGAGTGCTTCCACGGTCTGGGAGGGGAGCACGCGCTGGACCCCACGCGCGGAAACGTGCTGGGTGTCCTCTCGGCGGTGATCTGGTCGCTGCTGGTCGTGGTCTGCCTGAAATACCTCGCGATCATCCTGCGCATGAGCAACCGGGGCGAGGGCGGGATCATCGCGCTGCTGGCGCTGACCCTCTCGCGCCTCCCGGGCGAGAAGGCGCGGACGCCCCTCATGGTTCTTGGCGCGTGCGGAGCCGCGCTGCTGTTCGGCGAGGGCATGATCACGCCGGCGATCAGCGTGATGAGCGCCGTCGAGGGACTCGGGATCGCCACCCCGCGGATGGAGCGGTTCGTCATTCCCATCACGCTCGTGATCATCGTGGCGCTCTTCTCGCTGCAGCGCGTCGGAACGGGGCGGATCGGGGAGTGGTTCGGACCGGTCATGCTGGTCTGGTTCGCCGTGCTCGCGCTGCTCGGGATCCGGGGAATCCTCGAGGCGCCCGAGATCCTCGCCGCCGTGAACCCATGGCACGCGCTGCGGTTCTTCTGGGAGCAGGGCTGGGAGGTTCTGTTCGTCCTCGGCGCGGTGTTCCTCGTCGTCACCGGCGCCGAGGCGCTGTACGCGGACATGGGACACTTCGGGGCCGGTCCGATCCGGGTGGCGTGGTTCGCGATGGTCTTCCCGGCGCTGCTCCTGAATTACGCGGGGCAGTCGGCATGGCTGCTGAAGCGCCCGGACGCGGTCGTGAATCCGTTCTTCAGCCTTGCGCCCGAATGGGCGCTGCTGCCGCTGGTCCTTCTCGCGACGATCGCGGCCATCGTGGCCTCCCAGGCGCTGATCTCGGGCGCCTTCTCGATCGCGCGCCAGGCGATCCAGCTCGGGCTGCTGCCCCGGCTGAAGGTCCGTCACACGTCCTCGACCGAGCGTGGCCAGATCTACGTGTCGGCGGTGAACTGGGTCCTGATGGTGGCGTGCCTCGGGCTCGTGCTCGGCTTCCGGTCGTCATCCGATCTCGCCGCGGCGTACGGCGTGGGCGTGTCGCTGACGATCATCCTGACCACGGCGCTGTTCTACTTCGCCGCGCGGCACGTGTGGGACTGGAGCTCGGTGAAGGCCGGACTGGCGGCGGCCGGGTTCCTGGTCGTGGAGGTCGTCTTCTTCGTCGCGAACAGCATGAAGTTCGACGACGGGGGCTGGTTCCCGATCCTGGCGGGCGTGCTGATCTACATCTGCATGGGCACGTGGTTCCGCGGGCGGACCACCGTGCAGAAGCGTCTCATGGCGGCCTCCATGCCGCTGGGAATGTTTCTCGCCGAAATGGAGCGGAAGCCGCCCACCCGCGTGCCGGGCACGGCCGTCTTCATGAGCGGCAATCCATCGGGAACCCCGGGCGCGCTGCTGCACAACCTGAAGCACAACAAGGTGCTGCACGAACGGGTGATTCTCCTGCGCTTCGCGGTGGCCGAGGCGCCGCATGTCCCGCCGCCGGAACGCGTCCAGATCGAGAAGCTCCCGCTCAACTGCTTTCGTGTCACGGCGTTCTTCGGGTTCATGGAGACGCCGGAGCTCGGCGCGGTCATCGAGGCGTGCGCGGAGGAGGGCCTGGAACTCGATCCGATGAAAACCACGTTCTTCCTCGGCCGGGAGACGGTGCTGCCCACGCGCCGCCCCGGAATGGCCTTCTGGCGCAAGCGCCTGTTCGCCCTGATGTCGCGCAACGCCGAGCAGGCGATGGTCTATTACGAACTGCCGCCCAACCGCGTCGTCGAGCTCGGCATGCAGGTGGAGCTGTAAGCGTCCGCCGCCCGATCGGAGGACGCGTTCGGGAACACCCCCGGCATGCGGGCGGCCAGCCTGGTCGGGACGCCCGTCGCGCGGGTCGCGCCCGCGCGCGGGGTCACGCCTCGAAGGAGCGTCCGCACCCGCACGAATGGCGGGCGGCGGGATTGGAAATCTTGAAACCCCCGCCCGTGAGGGCGTCGGAGTAATCGACGACGGCGCCCTGGAGGTAGGGAACGCTCAGTTCGTCCACGAGCACGCTCACTCCGTGGAAGGTGCCCATCACGTCCCCGGGCCGGACCTCGTCGAAGACCATGCCGTACTGAAGGCCGGAGCAGCCGCCCGGCTCCACGAACACGCGCAGGTGCTTGCCGGCGTTGGCCGGATCGCGCTCGGTCATGGCGCGGACCTCGCGCGCGGCCGGTTCAGTGAGACTGACCACGGGGGCGGTGGTTGTGGCGTTGGGGTTCGGGGTGCTGCTCGTGCTCATTTCCAGCACGATGACGGTAGCAGTGGGGCAGGAAGGGGTCAATCGGTCCGGCCCATCTTCGCCGGCGCGCGCCGGGTGTCAGCCCGTTCCCGGATTGCGAATCTGCGCGGCGCGCTTGCGAAAGGCCTCGGCCGCCGCGGGGAAGGTGCGAGCCAGTTTCTCGTAGATCTCGACCGCCTGGGAACGCATCTCGCGCGATTCGGCCAGGCGCGCGGCCTCGACGCCGGCGCGGTTGAGCCAGAACGCCGACGCCGTCTCCGACGGACGGAGATTCCGGCCATGGAAGACATTCAGGTAGTGCGCCAGCGCCTTGTCGAGCAGCGTTCGCCCGCGATCGGCGCTGGCGAGGGCGGCCTGCTTCTCGAGAACGAACCCGAGCTGCACCTCCGCCTGGCTGCGGGTGTTGATGTCGGCCGCGGGCGCGGCGATGAGCTGGAGATACAACTGCTCGGCGTTCGCGTACGCGCTGGCGGCCTGCCCGGGATCGAGGGAGGCGCGCTGCAGGTGGCAGTCGGCGAGCTTACCGCGGGCGAGGAGGGCCTCGCGGGTGTTGGGGAACTGCTCGATCAGCCGGACGAACGTGCTCATGGCGTCGCTCAGCTTGTCGTCGCTCTCGGGGTCCTCGATGAAGCAGTCGCCATAGGCGAAATAGGCCTGCGCGACGAGTTCCGGCGGGATGAGCGAGTTCGTGTTCGCGGGGGGACCGTTCTCGATGAACCAGCGGAAGTACGTCTTCGCGTCCTTGTAGGTCTGTCGCGCGAAGGCGGCGCGGCCCGCCATGAGCCGCGCCTCGTGGGTGATCCGGGAGACGGGCCAGTTCGTGCGCTGGAACACGATCTGATAGGTCATCTCGGCGGCGACGAGATTGGTGCCGCCGAGGCGGTAGAGGTGGTTGCCCACCCAGAGATGCGCCTGGGGCGCGGCGGGATGATTCGGGAACCGGTTCAGGAAGCTGGTGAACAGCTCGTACGCGCGCTGGTTGTCCCCGGTCTTGTAGGCCGCCCACGCGCGCTCGAACTCGGCGCGGGCGATTCCGAAATGATTCGGGTAGGCGCGCGTCCAGTTGTCGAGGTGATGCAGGGCATTCGACCAGCTCCCGGCACGGAAGTGGGAGCGCGCGAGGGCGAGCTGGATCTCGGGCAGGGCCGGGGAGTTGGTGAGCCGCGTGGCGATCTGGGCGAGGCTTTCCTGGGCGCGCACGGGCGGATCGATGCGCGCGAGGGTCTGTCCGTAGAGGACGCGCGTGTCATCGCGGAACTCCCCGTTGGGGAACTGGGTGACCGCCTGGTGGGCAAGCTCATTGGCGGTGGCCTCGTCGCCCGCCTCGAGGGCGGCGACCGCGCCTTGATACAGGGCGCGCTCGAGGACGGCTCCGCGCACCGGGCGCTGGCCTCCGTAATGGCGGACGACGCGCAGGTAGTTCGTCAGCGCGAGCGCGTGCTGTCCGGCCTGCTGCTGGCAGTCGGCCAGCTTGAACAGCGCGAAGGCATGGAGGGGAGAGCCCTCGAGCAGGTCGCTCGCCCTCGAGAACGCCTCCGTGGCGGCCGGAAGACCGGCGTTCGCGAGGCGGATCCACCCGAGGTCGAACCAGGCCCGGCCCGCGAGCGGCGGCGCGGGATTGTTCGAGAGCACCGTCTGGAGGAGCTGGGCCGCCGACTCGAGTGACCGGGTGGTCGCGGCCGACGGCTGCACGTAATGCCGCTGGATCGAGAGCTCCGCGACGGCGACGCGGGCCGCCGTGCCGACCGGGTCGCCCGGCGGCCGGCTCGTGAAGGATGAGAGCAGCTCGATCGCGGGTCCGAGCTGGGGTGGATTCAGGGGAAGCTGCGTGATGGCGAGGAGCGCGTCGCGGCGCCATGGGGCCGGCGTGTCGGCGGACAGGTTGTTGGTCAGGGCGGCGAACGCCTGCGCGACCCGCCCGGCCTGCCGGTGGATTTCGGCGGTCAGCACGTGGGTGCGCGCCTCGAGGTCGCGGGAACCCGCCTGCCGGGCGGTGGCCAGCAGGTTGGACGCGGAGGCGAGCGCGGCGTCGGTGTGCCGATTCGTGAGATGCATCGAGGTGAGCAGCCACTGCCGGTCCCATGCCTGCGTCAGGTTCAGGGAGCGATCGGCCAGCGGCTCGAGCACCGCTCGCGCCTGGTCGGGTTCGCCCGTGCGCAGGAGCGATTCGGCGAGAAGCAGCGTGCCATGAATGGCGACGGGACTGTCCGGCTGCTCGGCGGCGCTCCGGGCGAACACGTGGGTGGGATCACCCAGGATCGCGGCGGCCTGCGCGAAATCGCCTGCCCGGAAGAGTGCCATCGCCTCGTTGAACCCGGCATTGAGCAGAAGGGACGAATCCGGCGCGAGGGCCGCGAGGCTGCGGAAGGCGTCGGCCGCCTCGGCAAGGTGACCGCGGCGCAGGTTGATCTCCCCGAGGAGATACAGCCCCTGGTCCTGGTACTCGGCGAGGGCGCCGACCCTCTCGCGGATCAGTTCCGCGGCCGATGCGGGATCCCCCATGCTGACGCGCGCGCGCGCCTCGAGGAGGATCGCCCTGGGCGCAAGGCGGGACTCGGGATAGGTCCGGAAGAAATCCGCGAGGTCCGAGGCGGCCTTCTGGACGAAACCGTCCTCGAGTGCGCGCACGGCGGCGTCGAAGGCGATGCGTTCCTCGGCCGGATCCGCCGGGGAGACGCGGACGACCCCGAACAGGGCGGCGAGGAGGAGAAGGACAAGGCGGGCGGGCATGCGGTGTGCGAGTCAGGAGTCGGAATGATCCGGGTTCGGATTCGCGGGTGCGGAGGCGGCGAGGTGCCGCCGCAGGTACCGCCCGGTGTGACTGGCCTCGCAGGCGGCGATCTGGGCGGGCGTGCCTTCGGCGACGATGCGGCCGCCGAGATGGCCTCCCTCGGGGCCGAGGTCGATGACCCAGTCGGCCGACTTGATGACGTCCAGATTGTGTTCGATCACGACGAGCGTGTTTCCGGCGTCGCGGAGCTTGAACAGGACCTCCATGAGCTTGGCGACGTCGTGGAAGTGCAGTCCGGTGGTGGGTTCGTCGAGAATGTAGAGCGTGCGGCCGGTGTGCTTGCGGCTGAGTTCCGCGGCGAGCTTGAGCCGCTGGGCCTCGCCGCCGGACAGGGTGGTGCCGGCCTGCCCGAGCCGGAGATAGCCGAGGCCCACCTCCGCCAGCGTGAGACACACGGAGTGAATGCTCGGGATCGAACGGAAGAAGGTGATGGCTTCATCCACGCTGAGATCCAGGACGTCGGCGATGTTGAGCCCCTTGTAGGTGATCTCAAGCGTTTCACGGTTATATCTCCGGCCCCCGCACTTCTGACAGGTGACGTACACCGGAGGCAGGAAGTGCATGTCGATGCGGATCACCCCGTCGCCCTCGCAGGCCTCGCAGCGTCCTCCCGGGACGTTGAAGCTGAAGCGCCCGGGGCCAAGGCCGCGCACCCGCGCGGCGGGCAGTTGCGCGAAGAGATCGCGGATCTCGTTGAACAGCCCGGTGAACGTGGCCGGATTGCTCCGCGGGGTCCGGCCGATGGGCGCCTGGTCGATGACGATCGCCTTGTCGAGGTGTTCGATGCCGCGGATCTCGCGGTGCGCGCCCGGGCGTTCCCTGGACTGGTACCAGAGCCGGAAGAGGGCGCGGCGCAGAATGTCGTCGACAAGCGTGCTCTTGCCGGAGCCGCTGACGCCGGTCACGCAGGTGAGCGTGCCGAGGGGGATTCGCACGTCGATGTTGCGAAGGTTGTTCTCGGAGGCGCCGAGGATCTCGAGCCAGCCGCGCTCGATCGAGGGGGCGACGCGGCGATCCGGGACGGGAACGGAGAGTTCACCGCGGAGGTAGCGCGCGGTCAGGGATTCGCGGCTCTGGAGCACCTCCTGCAGGGTTCCGGCCGCGACCACGCGGCCCCCGTGCACGCCCGCGCCGGGGCCGAGGTCGACGAGGAAATCCGCGCGGCGGATCGTGTCCTCGTCGTGCTCCACGACGAGCACGCTGTTGCCGAGATCCCGCAGGTTGACGAGGGTTTCGAGCAGGCGGTCGTTGTCGCGCTGGTGCAGGCCGATGCTGGGCTCGTCGAGGATGTACAGCACACCGACGAGGCCGGCCCCGATCTGGGTGGCGAGACGGATCCGCTGCGCCTCGCCGCCGCTCAGCGTGCCGCTCTCCCGGTCGAGGGTCAGGTATCCCAGGCCGACGTTGCGCAGGAAACCCAGCCGCGAGCGGATCTCGTGCAGCACCTCGCCCGCGACGTGCTGCTGGTGCGGCGGGAAGGAAACCTGGTCGAAGAATTCGGCCGCTTCGTCCACGGAGAGCGCGCAGACGTCCATGATGGAGAGGCCCGGGACGGGTGCCTGCCGCGGCAGCCGGCGATAGCGCGCGGCGAGTTCCTCCGAGCCGATCGTGACGGCCAGCACCGCGGGATTGAGACGCTGCCCGCGGCAGGCGTCGCAGACGTTCGGCGCCATGTACGCCTTGAGGCGGGCGCGCGTGGGTTCGCTCTCGCTCTCCTGGAACTGCCGCCGAAGCGCCGGGATCACCCCCTCGAACGGATGCTCCGGGCCGTCCTTCTGGATCCTCAGCGGGATCGCCTGCCCGGCGGAGCCATGCAGGACAAGGTTCCGGAAGGACTCCGGCAGATCCTTCCACGGGGTTTCCACGGAGACGCGGCCGTACTCGGCAAGCGCCCGGATCATCGCCTCGTAGTACGCCGCCATGCGGCGCACGCCCCGGCGCCACGGCGCGATCGCCTGGGCGAGGGGGCGGGCCGGATCGGGCACCACGAGGGCCGGGTCGAAGACGAGCTTCTGACCGAGCCCCTGGCAGACCGGGCAGGCGCCCTGGGGGGAATTGAACGAGAAATGCTTCGGGGTCAGGACGTCGAAGCTGCGGCCCGTGGCCGGACTGTAGTTCCGGTTCGAGAGCACCCATTCGTCCCACCTCTCGGGCGGAGCCCCGGAAGGCTGGTGGAGGGCGATCAGGACGCCGTTGCCCCACTTCAGGGCGGTCTCGACGGAATCGGCGAGGCGGGCGCGGACGCGATCGTCGATGACGAGGCGATCCACCACGACGTCGATCTCGTGAGACCGGCGGGCGTCGAGGCGCGGGCGGGACTGTTCCGCCAGCTCGATGAGCACGCCGTCCACGCGCGCGCGCACGAAACCCTCGCGCGCCAGGCGTTCGAGCACGTCGCGGAACTCCCCCTTCTCGCCGCGGACGACGGGTGCCAGGAGCATCACACGGGTGCGCGCGGGCAGGTCCGCGAGACGGTCGATGATGTCGCTGGTGGTCTGCCGGCGGATGGGCTCGCCGGTGTCGGGACAGTGCGGCTGCCCGGCGTTGGCGAAGAGGAGCCGGAGGTAGTCGAAAATCTCGGTGGTCGTCGCGATCGTGGAACGCGGGTTCGAGGCGGAGGTGCGCTGCTCGATCGCGATCGCGGGGGAGAGGCCCTCGATGAAGTCCACGTCCGGGCGCTGGAGCTGGTCGAGGAACTGCCGGGCGTAGGCGGAGAGGGACTCGACGTACTTTCGCTGGCCCTCGGCGAAGATGGTGTCGAACGCGAGCGAGGACTTCCCGGAACCGCTCAGGCCCGTGAAAACGACGAGCCGGTTCCGAGGAATGGTCAGCGAGACATTCTTGAGATTGTGCTCGCGCGCGCCGCCGATTCGGATGACGTCCTGACTCATGACCGCGAATTCCGCTCCGGAACCAGCGCGTCACCTTAGACGCGGAAGCGGTGGGAGACCACGCAAAACACGAGGATCCGGCCCGAGGCGCGGCGTTCCCGCGCCGCGCGAATCGTCTCAGCCCTCGCGCTCGGTCCGGAGGCGGAGCTGGCCGCAGGCGGCGTCGATGTCGTGGCCCTTCTCGAGCCGGAGCGTCGCCGTCACGCCCGCGTTCCGAAGCGCCTCCGCGAATCGGCGGCAGTGCTCATCGGACGGCCGGCGCCACGGAAGCCCGGAGACGGCATTGTACGGGATGAGGTTCACCTTGGCGTGCAGGCGGCGGGCGAGACGGACAAGGTGCGGCACCTGGCCGAGATCGTCATTGATCCCGTCGAGGAGGATGTACTCGAAGGTGATCATGCGCCCCTTGCGACGAAGGTAGTGCTCGCAGGCGGCGGTGAGTTCCGCGATCGGGTACTTGCGATTCACGGGCATGATCTGCTGACGGACGGCGTCGGTCGCGCCGTGCAGCGAGATCGCGAGGCGAAACTGCTCAGGCTCGTCGGCCAGCCGCCGGATCTGGGGGGCGAGTCCGCTCGTGGACACCGTGATCTTGCGCGCGCCGATCCCCGCGCCCCACGGGGCATTGAGAATGCGCAGCGCGGCCATGAGGGAGTCATAGTTCGCGAGAGGCTCCCCCATTCCCATGATGACGAGGTTGTCGATGAGCCTCCTCGAGGGCCGGGGGGCGTTCCCGACCGTCCCGGCGGGTTCCGCCGGCGCGCCTCCGGGACGGCGCAGTGCCGGTCCATCGCCCTCCGGAGCGGGACCGGAGGAAGGCGCGCGCTCCACCCGTTCCACCCCGAGGAACTGGCCGACGATCTCGTCGGGGCGCAGATTGCGTTTCCATCCGTCGAGTCCGCTTGCGCAGAAGCGGCAGCCGTAGGCGCAGCCGACCTGGGTCGAGACGCAGAGCGTGTGCCGGTCCGCCCGCTCCCCGTAGAGAGCGGGGTTGGCCGGGATCAGGACGCTCTCGATGAGCGATCCGTCGCTCAGGCGCCAGAGGAACTTGCGCGTGCTGTCCGCGGACCCCTGCCTGCGCACGAGCGCGGGCAGCTCGAGGGAGAACCGGGCCGCGAGCCGCTCCCGGAGGGGGCGCGGCAGATTCGACATCTGATCCCAGCGGGTGGCCTGCTTCGCATGCAGCCAGTCGAGCAACTGGTCGAGGCGCCACGCGGGCTCCGACCACCCGGCGAAGACCGCGGCGAGCTCGTCGCGCGAGCGCCCCAGGATCGGCTCCCGCACCGCTGTCGATGTTGACGGCGATTCGGCCGGCGGCCGGGACTCAGTCGAGGCGTGCAAAGGCGAGCGTGCGATAGATGCGCTGGACGCGGTCGGTTCCGTGCTGCTTCTCGAGTCGGCGGACGATGAAGTGACCCTCGGCCATGCGCTGGAAGTGATTCATGAAGGCGATGTTGATCGCCGCTCCGGCCGCCGCGCCCACGATGGGAACCGCCTTGGCCGCGATCTGCTCGGACACCACGAGCCCGAACCGCGCCGCGATCGCCGTGATCAGGCGGACGGCCGCGGGGGTGGTGAGGCCGGTGCGTCCGGCGACGGTCCCGGCGGCCTCGGTCACGAGCCGCGCGAGGGCGGCTCGCACGGCCCAGTAGGATGTCTCGGCCGCGTTGTCCGCCGTGGTGTCTCCGCCGAGGGCGAACACCTCGAGGCACGCGAGTCGCGTCTCCATCTCGCTGAGGTCGTGACCCTCGGCGGCCGCGATCTGCGCGATGGACCGGAGCATCAGGGTCGTGGAGATGGGCAGCTCGACCACCAGTGCGCCAAGGCCGAAGGCGCCGCCGACAGCGCCGGAAGCTCCCGCGAGCACCTTGTGCAGACGCCTCTCCGGTGCGGGCGGAGGCGAAGTCGCCTCCAGCGAATTGACCGCGACATCGAGCGCGCGGCTCAGCGCGCACCGCGCGGCGAACTGCACGAGTTTCGCCGCGGGCCCGGGCAGCAGGCTGAGGCCCTTCTCGATGGGCGCCCCCACCGTGTTGGCCACGCGAATGGCGACGCTGGGGCTGGCGAGGAGCGTCCGCGCCCGCCGCAGGTCCGCCAACTCCTGCTCGGAGAGGAAATCCGCCTCGTTCGGCGCGATGATCTCCACGTCGATGACGGGAGGAACTCCGGGTTCGCTGGTCACATGGGCTCTTCGCATGTCAGGTGCTCCGAATGTTCAGCCGGCCGGCCTCGCGCGCAACTGAACTGGACCGGGGGATCGCAGCATGGAAGTCCCGGCATGGCAATTGGCGAGGTGAGCTGTCCGGCCCGGGGGGCGCGTCGCAAGGGCAGGGCGGGGCGCGACGGCTCCTCCCGCGGGGGCCGAGGGGGTTCCGAGCCGGCCGAAGCGTGCCCGCGTGCCACTTGCGTTTGACACGCCGCCTCCGGGCGTCAGGGTGGATGCGCGATATCTGATGAATACGGATCCTTCGGCAGTTCAGGTTGCAAATCTCGCGTACGTCGAGGAGTTGTTCGAGTCGTTCCGCAGGGATCCGGGCTCGGTCGGGCCGGAGTGGCGGGCGTACTTCGAAAGCGGCGGCAACGGGGACTCGTGGCCTGACCGGCCGGGCCTCGGACCCTCGCGCGCCCCGCGGAGCCTGTTCAATCCTCCCGGTGGAGACGGAGCCTCGCGCGACGGGGCGGAAACCGTCGTGGAGGACACCAAGGTCACCGGCTTCCAGGATCGGGTGGGCCAGTTGATCCGCAACTATCGCGTCCGGGGCCATGTGATCGCCAAGTACGATCCGCTGCACGCGGAACGGCCGAACAAGCCGTGGATCCCGGAGGAACTGACCCTCGGCTACTTTCAGTTCAGCGAGGCGGAGCTGGACCGGAAGGTCTCGTGCAAGACGTTCCAGAACGGGCGGCAGATGCCGCTCCGCGAACTCTACCAGCGGCTGCAGGACACGTACTGCGGGAGCGTCGGCGTCGAGTACATGCACATCGACGACATCGAGCTGCGGCGCTGGCTGCAGCGGCGCCTCGAACCGATCGAGACCCGCATCCAGCTTTCGCGCGAGGAACAGCTCCGGATCCTGAACCGCCTGACGCATGCCGTGATGTTCGAGGAGTTCATCCGGCGCAAATTCGTCGGCGCAAAGAGCTTCTCCCTGGAAGGGAGCGAAACGCTGATCCCGCTGCTCGACCTCGCCTTCGAGAAGGCCGCGTCCCAGGGAGTGGCGGAGGTCGTCCTCGGCATGGCGCACCGCGGCCGGCTCAACGTGCTGGCCAACGTGCTCGGAAAGCACCCGAAGCAGATCTTCCGCGAGTTCGCCGACAAGGATCCGGATCTGTACATCGGGCGCGGCGACGTGAAGTACCACCTCGGCCACAGCAGCGACTGGATCACGACCACCGGCCGGCGCGTCCACCTCTCGCTCTGCTTCAATCCGAGCCATCTGGAGTTCGTCAATCCCGTGGTGCTCGGAAGGGTGCGCGCCAAGCAGGACCGGGTCGGAGACAGCCGCCGCCGCGGATGCATGGCGGTCATCATCCATGGCGACGCCGCGTTTGCGGGCGAGGGAGTGGTGCAGGAGACCCTCAACCTGAGCCAGCTCGAGGGATACCGCGTCGGAGGCACGCTCCATATCATCGTCAACAACCAGATCGGTTTCACCACGAGCCCGCAGGAGGCGCGATCCTGCGCCTACGCGACGGATGTCGCCAAGATGCTGCAGTCCCCGATCTTCCACGTGAACGGCGAGGATCCCGACGCGGTGGCCCTCTGCGTGCGCCTGGCCCTCGAGTTCCGCGCGGAGTTCCAGCGGGACGTTTTCATCGACATGTACGGCTACCGGCGCCTCGGCCACAACGAGACCGACGAACCGGCGTTCACCCAGCCGCTGCTATACAAGACGATCGGCCGGCGGAAGACCGTGCGCGAGGGTTACCTCGATCACCTGCTGCGGCTGGGCGGGGTCACCCGTGAGGAGGCGGATCGCATCGCGGAGGAATGCCGCGAGCGGCTCGAGCGCGAACTCGGCGAGGCCACCAGCGACTGGTACCAGCCCCCGGCCGAGCGCATCCCCGGCATCTGGGCCCGAAGCAACTATGTCGGCGGGTACGAGGCGGACGTGCCGGATGTCGAGACCGGCATTCCCGCGGAGAGGGCGTCCGGCCTCCTCGAGCGACAGACCGCGCTGCCGGAGGGATTCAAGCCGCATGCGAAGGTCCAGCGGCTGCTCGAGACACGGCGTGAGATGGCAGCCGGCCGCGCCCCCCTGGACTGGGCGAGCGCCGAGTGCCTCGCCTTCGCGAGCCTGCTCTCCGAGGGCGTGCGGGTCCGGCTCACCGGCCAGGATTCCGAGCGGGGCACCTTCAGCCAGCGGCATGCGGTGCTGCATGACATCCAGACCGGGAAAACCTGGACGCCCCTGCAGAACCTCGCGCCCGAGCAGGGAGCGTTCTCCATCTACAACAGCCCGTTGAGCGAGGCCGGCGTGCTGGGCTTTGAGTACGGCTACAGCCTCGACACGCCGGACGGCCTGGTGCTCTGGGAGGCCCAGTTCGGTGACTTCGCCAACACGGCGCAGGTGATCATCGACCAGTTCATCGTCAGCGCCGAGGACAAGTGGCGGAGGCTCTCCGGGCTCGTCCTGCTCCTGCCGCACGGCTTCGAGGGACAGGGACCGGAACACTCGAGCGCGCGGCTGGAGCGCTTTCTGACCCTTGCCGCGGAAGACAACATCCAGGTCTGCTACCCGACGACGCCGGCCCAGTACTTCCACCTGCTGCGACGGCAGGTGCTGCGCGCATGGCGGAAGCCCCTGGTCGTCATGACTCCCAAGAGCCTGCTCCGCCATCCGGCCTGCATTTCCACGCTCGAGGATCTTTCCCGGGGCACGTTCAAGCGCGTGATCGGGGACGACAGCGTCCCCGCGAACGGCGTGAAGCGCGTGCTGCTCTGCACCGGCAAGGTCTATTACGAGCTGCGCGATCGCAGGGAGAAGCTCGGGCGTCCGGACGTCGCGATCGTGCGACTCGAGCAGCTCTATCCCCTATCCACGGCCGAACTCGAGAAGTCACTGGAGCCGTTCGCCCGGGATGTCCCGGTGACGTGGGTCCAGGAGGAACCCGAGAACATGGGCGCCCTGCGCTTCCTTCGGGTGCAGTTCGGGGATCGCCTGCTCGGCCACCGGATGGACTACGTGAGCCGCCCGGCGTCGGCGAGCCCCGCCACGGGCTCGGCCAACGCCCACAAGAAGGAGCAGGCCCAGCTCCTGGACCAGGCCTTCCGCGACTCCTGAACGCGCGGGCGCGTTCCGCCCGTCTTCAGTTGGCCGAGGGGAACAGCCGGCGGACGCTCGCCATGGTCTGTTCCGCGGCGGCCTCGGAACTCGGCAGGGGAAGCACCTCCGCCGAGAGGTACCCGCGATAGCCGATGTCCGACAGCGCGGACACGATGTCGACGAAGTTCGTGTGACCCAGTCCCACGGCGGCACGGTTGCTGTCCGCGAAATGCACGTGGCCGATGAGGTTCCCGGCCGCGCGCAGGGCCTCGGGGATCGAGGACTCCTCAATGTTCATGTGGAAGAGGTCCGCCAGGATGCGCACATTGCGGGTCCGCAGCGTGCGCAGGAAGTCGGCCGCCTGCTCGAGCGTGTTGAACACATTCGACTCGTAGCGGTTCAGCGGCTCGATCAGCAGGGATGTGCCGTACGCGTGGGCGCGCGGGCCGAGCTGCTCGAGGGCCTGTCCGAGCCAGCCGAGCGCCTCGGCCCGCGGCGTGTCGGGCCCCACTCGGCCCTGGAGGGAACCGATGATGGCCGGGGCGCCGAACTTGCCCGCGAAATCCACGATCGCGGCGGCGAACTGCTGGGCGCGGTGGCGGACGGCGCTGTCAGGATCGGTGAGGGAGAGCCCGCGCGTGAGGAAGCCGGCGCCGGTGCCCACGGCGGCGAGTTCAAGGCGGTTGCGATGCAGCGTCTGGCGGAGCAGGCGGGCGTCGAGCGCCTCGCCGCTCTCGGGGAACACCTCGATCGCGTGAAAGCCGAGGCGCGCGGCCTGCGCGCAGGCGACCTCCAGGTCGCCGTGGAAGACGAACGGACCGGACTTTGCTTCGGGCACAAGGCAGACAGTGACTGCGGTGCGCATGGGGGAAACCGTGTCAGCGCGTCAGGATGTGCGCGAGGAAAAGGGCGGCGAGGATCCACGCCGTCACGTTGAGGCTGCGGGCGCCGCCGGTGCCGATCGCCATGGCCGTCCATGCAAGGAACCCGATCGCGAGCCCCTCGCTGATGCTGTAGGTCAGCGGCATCAGCACGATGGTGAGGCCGGCGGGCACGGCGACCCGAAGATCGGTCCATGGAATGTCCGCCAGCCCCTGCATCATGAAGACGCCCACGAGGATCAGCGCGGGGGCGGTCGCGACGGGCGGGACGAGCTGGATCAGCGGATGGAAAAACAGGGCGGCGAAGAAACACGCGCTGACCGTGAGCGCGGTCAGCCCGGTGCGCCCGCCCTGTTCCACCCCGGCCGCGGACTCGATGTAGGAGGTGACCGTGGACGTTCCGAGGAGCGAGCCGAACATCGCGGCGGAGGCGTCGGCGGTGAGCGCGCGCCCGATCCGGGGCAGGCTGCCGTCGGGCTCGAGGAGTCCCGCCCGCCGGGTGACGCCGATGAGTGTGCCGAGGTTGTCGAAGAGGTCCACGAACAGCAGCGCGAGAATGAGCGGGGCGAGGGAGACCAGGTTTCGCAGCACGTAGCCCAGGTCGAGCCGGAACAGGGTCGGCTCGAGCGAGGCCGGCCATGCCACCGGCGAGAAGCGCTCCGGCGCCGACGTGATGCGCGCGCCGTCCGCGCCCGGAAGGAAGAAGCCGGCAACCGTCACGGCCGCGATCGAGATGAGGATGGACCCGCGCACGCCGCGCCGCTCGAGCACGGCCGCGAGGATCACCCCTCCCATCGCGAGCAGGGGAGGCGCGGTCCCGAGCCTGCCCACGGTCACCAGCGTCGCCGGATGGTCGTCGATGATGCCGCCCTTCTGGAGCCCGATGAAGGCGATGAAGAGGCCGATGCCGCAGGAGATGGCCGCCTTCATCGGGGCGGGAATCGCGTCGAGGATCCGGCGGCGCGCGCCCGTGAGCGAGAGAACAAGGAACAGGAAACCGCTGACGAACACCATCGCCAGCGCGGATTCCCACGGGATCCCGTGCTGGATGCAGAGGGTGTAGGTGAAGAAGGCGTTCATGCCCATGCCCGGCGCGAGCGCGATGGGATAGTTCGTCGCGAGTGCGAACACGGCCGTCATCACCGCGGAGGCGAGCGCCGTCGCGGTGATGAGCGCGCCCTTGTCCATCCCCGTCTCGGCGAGCATCGTCGGATTCACCGCGAGGATGTAGGACATCGCGGCGAACGTCGTGAGCCCCGCCAGCAGCTCACGCGCGGGTTTCGAACCGACGGCGCGGACTCCAAAACGCCGTTCCAGGAGCGACGCGGACCCGGTGGATGTCATGGCGCGAAGCGAGCGTCCCGACGACCTTCAGTCCACGATCACCGACTTCACGTTCACGAACTCGCGGATCCCGAACACGCCGAGCTCGCGCCCGAACCCCGAATCCTTGACGCCGCCGAACGGAAGCCGGGGATCGGATCGCACGTGGGTGTTGACCGTGCACGTGCCCGCGTGAAGGCGGTCCGCGGCGATCGCGGTGCCCCGCGCAGTGTCCCGGGTGAACACCGCCGCCCCGAGGCCGAACGGCGACTGGTTCGCCAGGGCAATCGCCTCCTCCACGTCGCGCGCCGGCACGACCGCGGCCACGGGACCGAACGTTTCCTCGTCGAAGGCGGGCATCCCGGGCCGAACCCCGGTCAGCAGCGTGGCCGGGTACCACGCGCCGCCTCCCGACGGGACCTCGCCTCCGAGGCTGCAGCGGGCGCCCATCTCGATCGAGCGACGGACCTGTTCATGGAGCGTTTCGCGCAGGTCCTCCCGCGCAAGGGGGCCCAGCTCGGTCTCGGGTGCGAGTGGATCCCCCATCACGGGCTTCTGAAGCGCCTCCCGGAGGAGTTCCTCGAACTCGGCACGCACCGCATCGACCACGATGAACCGCTTGGCCGCGATGCAGCTCTGGCCGCTGTTGATCAGCCGTGATTCGGCGCACGTGCGCGCGGCCTCCTTCAGATGGGCGTCCTCCAGGATCACATAGGGATCGCTGCCACCCAGCTCGAGCACGCACTTCTTCAGGGCCCGCCCCGCGATCGAGGCGACTTCGCGACCGGCGGACACCGACCCGGTCAGCGCGACGGCATCGATGGACTCGTTCCGGATCACGGGTTCAAGGCCCTTCGAACCGAGCAGGAGCACCGAGAACACGCCTTCGGGAAAGCCGGCCGCGCGAAACACCTCGGCCAGCGCGAGGGCGCACCCGCTCACGTTCGAGGCGTGCTTCAGAACGATGACATTGCCCGCCATGAGCGCCGGAGCCGCGCAGCGGATCACCTGCCACAGCGGGAAGTTCCACGGCATGATGGCCAGCACGACGCCGAGCGGCCGGAAGCAGACGAAGCTGCGCGACGTGCCGTCCACCTCGACCTCCTCGGGCCGCAGAAAGGAGTCGCCGCGCTCCGCGAAGTATTCGCATGCCCATGCGCACTTCTCGACCTCGCCGGACCCTTGTGAGACGGGCTTGCCCATCTCGAGCGCCATGGCACGGGCAAACTCCTTGTGGCGCTGGCGCAGTCGCGCCGCGAGCCGGCGCAGCGCCTCGGCCCGGTCGGCGAACGAGGTCCTGGCCCACTCCCGCGCCGCGGCGCGCGCGGCGGCGAGCTTCGCCTCCACCACGGACGGAGAGTCCTGGGGATACGTGGCGACGATTTCGCCGGTCGCGGGATTCACGGATCGCACATGCATCGCCTCCCGCATACGCGCGGCCGCGAAGCGGCGCAAGGCGGACGAGGACGGGCGGTGGAGGCCGCGCGGACCCCCACGGCCCGCGCCAGCCCCCCGGACCGACCCGGCCGATCGCGGGAGCCCCCCCGCGGATGCACCCCCGCGCGCGAGGCGAGATTGTCACCGGGATTGAAAAAAGGCGTGGTGACCCCATAAAGGGGCAGCGGTTTCGAAGCATGAATCTCGACGAAAATCAGGCGGCCCAGGTGCGGGCGTGGATCGATGAGGGCTTGTCCGTGGCGGCCATTCAGAGCCAGCTCGCGGAAAAGTTCGGGCTGCGACTCACCTACATGGAGGCGCGCCTTCTCCTGGACGATCTCAAGCTGCGGCCGAAGGACGCGCCGACGCCTCCCCCCGCCGATCTTCCGGGAGCCGGCGCCGGGGCCGCCGCGCCGGGCGCTCCCGCTCCGTCCGCCGGTCAGCAGGGCGAGGCGCCGTCCGCGGGGGGGCGTGTGTCCGTGGCGGTCGATCAGATCGCAAGGCCTGGCGCCCTGGTCAGCGGAAAGGTGACCTTCCGCGACGGACAGACGGCCGAATGGCAGCTCGACCAGCTCGGGCGGCTCGCCGTGATTCCCAGGCAGCAGGGCTACAAGCCTGCCCAGGCCGACGTCATGGAGTTCCAGGCCGAACTGGAGGCGGCGCTCGCCCGGTTCGGTTACTGACGTTCGATGAGTTTTGTCACTGCATTCGCGACGCTCCCCCTGCCGGATCTGGTGGAGGCGTCGCTCGCGACCACCGGGGACGCCGTCCAGTCCCTCCTGCGGCGTGGCGCCGCCGGGAGGCTGCGTGACTTCGCGCAGCTCATCTCGCCGGCAGCAGGCCGTCACCTCGAGGACATGGCCCGCGTCTCCCGCTCACTGACCCGGCAGAG
Organism: uncultured Verrucomicrobiota bacterium; assembly: GCA_964389135.1. GTDB lineage: Bacteria > Verrucomicrobiota > Verrucomicrobiia > Limisphaerales > CAIMTB01 > CAIMTB01. The sequence goes on from CAYMDA010000003.1 coordinate 79,555, forward strand.
GTTCGGCCGCGTGGTCCGCCTGTTCGCGCCGCTCTACCTTTCGAACGAGTGCGTCAACAACTGCGCCTACTGCGGATTCTCGCGGGACAATCCGATCCTGCGCGTCACGCTCAGCGTGGAGGAGGTCGCGAAGGAGGCGGCGGCGCTGCGCGCGCAGGGCTTCCGCAACATCCTGCTCGTCGCGGGAGAACACCCCAGGTTTGTCTCGGAGGGATACCTGCGGGAATGCGTCCGCGCGGTGACGGAACTGGTGCCGGGGGTCTCGCTGGAGGTCGGCCCCATGGAGACCGACGAGTACCGTCCGCTGGTCGAGGCCGGCGCCGAGGGGCTCGTCGTGTACCAGGAGACCTACGACCGCGAGGTGTACCGGAAGGTCCACACGCTGGGCCCGAAGAAGGACTTCGACTGGCGCCTCGCCACGCCGGAGCGCGCGTATGCCGCAGGCTTCCGCCGGCTCGGCATCGGCGCGCTGTACGGCCTGTCCGAATGGAGGGCCGAGGCGCTGGCCCTGGCCGCCCACACGCAGTGGCTGCTGCGCCACTGCTGGAAGGCGCAGCTCACCGTCTCCCTTCCCAGGCTTCGTCCGTGCGCCGGTGAGTTCGAGCCGACCGCGCCGCTCGGCGATCGCGAGCTCGTGCAGCTCGCGTGCGCCTTCCGCATCGTGTTCCCGGACGTCGGAATCGTGCTTTCCACGCGCGAACCCGCGCGGCTTCGCGACGGCCTCGCGCCGCTCGGAATCACCCTGATGAGCGCGGGCAGCCACACGGAACCCGGCGGGTACACCGGCGCGGGCCGCGACAAGCTCCACTACACGCGCAGGGGCCGGCAGGAGCCCGTGGAGAGCCGGCCGGGTGAAGCCCCCGCCGACCGCGCGACCGGCCAGTTCGAGATCGCCGACACACGGTCGCCCGGCGAGGTCGCGCGCATGCTCTCCAGCCTCGGACTGGAGCCCGTGTGGAAGGACTGGGACGCGGGCCTCGCGGGCGCGGGCGCCGCCTCGGAGTGGAACTGAGCCTCGCCCGCGCCGGCTCCGGCCCCGCCGGGACAAGGCGGCAACGTTCCCCGAAGGCATTCACCCCCGCGGCGCGGGATCGCACGCGCGCCCGGCCGCGCCCCAGGGGCCGCCCTCAGACATAGAGGGCCCGCTCCAGGTCGCGCACCACCACGCTCTGGAACGGATACCGAACCTCCGGATCCGTCTCGAGACACTTCAGGATGATGCGCTCGAGATTGGCCGGTACGTCCGGATTGATGTCTCGCGGCCGCCGGAAGTCCGAACGGTCCAGCTGACGGCGCAGGATCTCGTCGGGAGTGTCGCCCGGGAACGGCTTCTCGAGGGTCACCAGCTCATAAGCCATGACGCCATAGGCGAAGATGTCCACGCGATGATCGAAGGGAAGGCGCTGAAGCTGTTCGGGCGCCATGTAGGCCGGGGTCCCCGGATTCTTCGAGAACTTGCGGGGGGATTCAGGCCGGGGCTGGGCGAGGTCGAAGTCGATCAGTTTGATGTTCGCGTTGCGCGAGACGAGGATGTTCTCGGGCTTGAAGTCGAGGTGCATGTAGCCGGTGTCATGCACGTGCTCGAGCGCGCGCGCGGAGTCGATCAGGATGTTGCCGAGGTACTCCTGGAGGACGTCGTCGCAGCGGGCGATCAGGAACTTCAGGTTGGAGGACTCCACGTACTCCATCGCGAGGTAGAGGTACCCGTCGATCCTGCCGTGATCGATGTACCCGATGATCAGGTCATTGCCCTGGAGCTTCTGAAGCACCTCGCATCCCGTGTTGAACCGGCTGCGCTCCGTGAAGTTGAAGAAGGACGACTTCATGAGGCGGCGCACGGCGAGGAATCGCCGGTTCGCGTCGCGGGCGAGCCAGATCTCCGAGAAACCGCCGCGATTGATCAACTCCTCGAGCCGATAGGGTCCGAACTCGCGCGGCAGGGAGTCGAGGTCGTCCATGGCCAGGGTCTGTCTTTCCGACATCGTCACTGTTCGGCCAGTAACACGCGTCCCGCAAGGGGGCCACTGGTTGTTTGCGGGCACACGCGCCTTCCCGCGGCGCGCGGGTGCGGGTGCGGGGCCGGCCGTCATCGCGCGGGGGGAGGGCGGCCGCCGGGTCACGACTCCCGGAAGGGAGTCCGCGCAATCGCGGTTCTCCACGCGGTGCGACGCGACGGGACACGATGGCATGCGGCGCGGGGAAGGGGAGGACGGGGAGGGAACGGCCGGAGGCATGCCGCAGGGGCGCGCGGGGGACTCGCGGATGCAATATGGTATACCGTTGAACGGGACCGGACCGTCGGCTGAGGAACTCAGGGAGGACGAACTTACCCGGACGCGGGGACGCGGGCGGTGGACACTCAGCCGGCGGGGCGGCTCGAAGGAGTGATCGGAGGCCTGTTGAAAGTCGGCGTGACTGCCGTATGGTGGGCGACCTTGGCGTGAGGTGCGAGACGCTGAGTGAGCGGGCGGATAGAGTTGTATGTGGAAAAGACCGGGACAGGCTTTCCAATTGACCCACTCAGCTTTCTGTGTTTGATTCGCACACCGAAAGGACAAGTAAAAAATGATTCCAAGTGCAGACACACTTCGGCGGGCCGGCGAAATCCTGCAGGAGATTGAACGACTTCAGAGCGAGATGGTCAGTCTGTTCCAGGGTGGCGGTGCCGGGAGAAGCACGGCGACCGCCTCGGGCGGACAGGGTGGCCGGGCACGACGGGGGCGTCCGGCGGGAGGGGCCTCCGGCTCGGGCACGGGCGGCACCGGCAAGCGCCGGAAGATGAGCCCGGAAGCCCGCGCCCGCATCGCGGCGGCCGCGCGCGCGCGCTGGGCGCGGTACCGCGCGGAGAAGAAGTGAAGTAGAGCCGCGGCGGCGGCGGGCGGGCGGCGAACGTCGGAGACTGCGGATTCAGGAATCAGAGTTTGGCCTTGGAGCCTGCGCGGGGGGACCCGCGCAGGCTTTTGCGTTGTGAACCACCCCTCCGGCCGTGACCAGGATCGATCCGCGCTCGGGCGGGCTCTCTCCCGCCGTGCGGGTCACTTCGCGGAGAGCCTTCTGACTCTGCTGTACCCGGAGGTCTGCGCGATCTGTGAGGAACACGAGGCGACAAGGGCTGTCGGGTATGTCTGCGAAGAATGCCGGCGGAGGCCGGGACACGTCCGGCCGGTCCGGCCGCCGTACTGCAGCCGATGCGGACTGCCTTTCGACGGAGAGATCACCCGGGAGTTCACATGCGCCAACTGCTCGGACCTCGAACTCCACTTTGATCGCGCGCGCGCGGCGGTGGTCGCGACTCCGTTCGTGCTCGGAGTCATTCATCGGTACAAGTACCGCGGCGGACTCTGGTTTGAACCCTTCCTCTCCGGCCTGCTCACCGGGGCCGCCGCGCCGGAGCTGCGTCGCGGGGAGTGGGACGCCATCGTGCCGGTGCCGCTCCATCCGGTCCGGAGGAGGGAGCGCGAGTTCAACCAGGCCGAGCGCCTCGCGGGCGCGCTCGCGCGGGCGACGGGCATCCCGCTGGAGGCCGGGCTCGTCCGGCGGGTTTCGCCGACCCGGACACAGGCCTTGCTCGACCGTCGGGAGCGCGCCAAGAATGTGGCAGGTGTCTTTGCGGTGCGCGCAGGTGTTCGGATGCCGCGGCGGGGCCGGTACGTCGTGGTGGACGACGTGCTGACGACCGGGGCGACCACGAGCGCCGTGAGCCTCGCCCTGCGCCGCGCCGGCGCGGAGCGGGTCGTCGTGTGGACCGTCGCGCGTGGCATCTAGGCACAGGAAGGAACAATCGCTTGAGCAGTGAAAGCAACATGACGCCGGAATCCTTTCCGCGAAAGCGGACACAGGTCCGCGGCCTGGACCCGACCTTCAGCGCGCCACCGGTGACCGGGGACACCTCGTTCTTCCGGAAATCCAAGATGTCCTCCGTCCGTTCCCGGAAGAAGGAGATCCCGGAGGGCCTCTGGACGAAATGCCCCCGCTGCGCGTCGATGATCTTCGACAGGGAACTCGACGAGAACCTGAAGGTCTGTCCGAGGTGCCAGCATCATTTCCCGATCGGGGCGCGGGAGCGCATCCACGCGCTGGTGGAGACCTGTTCGTTCCAGGAGATGAACGCGGACATGGTCAGCGTGGACGTGCTGAAGTTCTCGGGCGCGGCCACCTACACGTCCAAGCTGGAGGCCTACCAGCGCTCCACCGGACTGAACGACGCCGCCGTCACGGGCATCGGCCTGATCGGACGGCATCGCGTCGCCCTCGGAGTCATGGATTTCTCGTTCCTCGGCGGGTCGATGGGTTCGGTCGTCGGCGAGAAACTCACCGCGCTCATCGAGACGGCGACTTCCCGGCGCCTGCCCGTGATCATCATTTCCACCAGCGGCGGCGCCCGGATGTACGAGGGCATGTTCAGTCTGATGCAGATGGCCAAGGTGAACGGGGCCCTCGCGTACCACGCGCTGTCCCGCCTGCCCTACATCGCGGTGCTCACCGATCCGACGTACGCCGGCGTGATGGCGAGCTTCGCGAGCGTGGGCGACCTCAACCTCGCGGAGCCGCAGGCCATGATCGGCTTCGCCGGGAGAAGGGTCATCAAGGACACGACCCAGTCGGAGCTTCCTCGCGACTTCCAGACGGCCGAGTTCCTGCTCGAGCACGGTCTCATTGATGCCATCGTCCCGCGCAGGGAGCTGAAGGAACGTCTGATCCTGTACCTGGATTACCTGACCTCCGGGATGTCCTCCGGCACGGACCGGGCCTGAGGGACTCCGGATCCCGGTCCCATCCCTCCGCGTTCCGCGGGTCGCGCGCGCTTTCCCACCCGGTCCGACCCTGGAACCCCGGGCCCGGCGACGGACACGCGGGTCTTGACGGCCCCGAGGCCGGCGCGGGACGTTGAGGGGCATGACACCTGAGTCGATGCGCGAGCGGCGATCGAGCCGGCGCACGTTCCTGAAGCGATCCGGTTTCCTCGCGGGCGGGGCCGCCGCCGCGCCATACATCCTTGCGTCCCGGCGCGCGTTCGCGGTGAACAGCGACACCCTGAAGGTGGGGCTCGTCGGATGCGGAGGCCGCGGCACAGGCGCGGCGAGCAACGCGCTGCACGCCGACCGCAACGTGGTGCTCCACGCCATGGGGGACATTTTCGAGGACCGCCTGAAGAGCAGTCTCCAGCAGCTCCAGGGGGAACACCAGGAGCGGACGATGGTGACGCCGGACACCTCGTTCGTCGGATTCGACGCCATCGACAAGGTGCTCGCCAGCGGCGTGGACGTGGTCATCCTCGCGACGCCTCCCGGCTTTCGCCCGTATCACCTCCGCAAGTGCGTGGAAGCCGGGAAGCATGTCTTCGCGGAGAAGCCCATGGCGACGGACGCCCCGGGCGTGCGCATGGTGCTGGAGGCGGCCGCGCTCGCGAAGCAGAAGCGGCTTGCCCTGACCTCGGGCTTCTGCTGGCGCTACAACCCGGCGGAGCGCGAGCTGATGAAGCGCATCCACGACGGGCAGATCGGCACCCCGCTGTCCCTCGAGAACACGTACAACACGGGCGGGCTCTGGGTCCGGCCGCGCCAGCCGGAGTGGAACGACATGACGTACCATCTTCGCAACTGGTACTACTTCACGTGGCTCTCGGGAGATCACCTCGTGGAACAGGCGGTCCACAGCATCGACAAGATGCAGTGGGCGATGAAGGACGAGCTGCCGGTTCGCTGCGTGGCCCACGGGGGCCGCCAGGTCCGCACCGGCGAGGAGTACGGACATATCTTCGACCACTTCAGTGTCGTGTACGAATACGCCAGCGGCGCGCGCGGCTATCACTTCTCGCGCCAGCAGAACAACACGGCCTCCGCCAACACGGACTACTTCATGGGAACGCGCGGCATCGCCCAGATCCGCGCCTTCGGGCCGCTCGTGATCACCGGCGAGAATCCATGGCGCCTCCGCAACCGCGAGGGCATGCCGAACATGTACCAGGTGGAGCACGACGAGATGTACGCCTCCATCCGGCGCGGCGAACCGATCAATGACGGGGTGTGGATGGCCCACAGCACCATGGTCGCCATCATGGGACGAATGGCGGCCTACACCGGGCAGGTGATCACCTGGGAGCAGGCGCTCCATTCGCGGGAGAACCTCGCGAAGTGGGTCACCGGACAGGAGGACCGCGAGGGGGATCCCGAGTTCCGTTGGGACATGAAGCTGCGCGAGCCGCAGGTGGCGATGCCGGGCCAGACCCCGTTCGTCTGACGGCCCGCCGGGGATCGCGGCGGCGCGATGCCCCGGCGAATCGGCGGCGTGGCGTGCCGGAGGAACGCCCGGGGCGCCCTCGGGGCCGGCCCCGGGGGATGCGTCAGCGGCGGAGGAGGAGGTCGTTGAACTCCTCCTCGCCCTGCTCGAGGGCGGCCGGTTCGGCGGCGGCGCGGGCCTTGGAGGCCTCCACCTTCACGTAGTGGAGGACAATGGGCGCCAGGATCATTCCGGGTATGCCCATGAGTTTCTCCCCGACCAGCAGCGCGAGCAGGGTCAGCCACATCGGATTCCGGATCCTGTCGCCGATGATCTTGCTGTTCAGGAAGTACTCGAACTTGTGGATGGTGATCAGGAACACCAGCGCCACCAGGGCCATCTGCGGCGAGATGGTGAACGCGACCCCGGTGATCAGCGTGTTGCTGATGATGTTGCCGATGATCGGCAGGAGCCCGCACAGGAAGGTGCAGGCGGTGAGAACGGTCGCGAACGGAAACCCCGCGCTGTAGAGGAAGATGGCCGTCAGGACGGTGTTGATCGCCGAAATGAGAATCTGGGCGCCCATCACGATCGTGAAGCTCCGGTAGAACGTCACGAAGCGCATGGCGATTTCGCGCGCCGTGAGTGCGTACAGACTGTCGCGCGCGGTGTGCGGGTCGTCCTCCACGCCGAGGCGCGCATTGAAGAAGAGACTCACGGCGACGACGATCCCGATGAAGAGGTAAACGAGCAGGAACGCGGCGTCGTGCGCGTATCGGCCGATGTTCGCGAACTTCTCGCGCGCGGTGCTGAGCGCCACATGGCGGAGGCTCGCGTAGTCGGTGAAGGGCAGCTCGATGCCCTGGCGTTCGGCGAAGCCGATGATCTCGGGGATGGTCGTTTCGGTGATCCGCGGGAACACGACGTACGCCTGCTTGAGGAAGTAGTAGAGGCCGTACGAGACCGCGATCAGCACGACCACGAAGATGAGGAACCCGAGCACCTTGTGTTTCCCGGCGCTGAACTGCCTGAGCGCGAAGTAGGAGAACAGCGTGCTCAGCAGGAGGCTCGCCATGTGGAACCCCCCGATCAGGAGCAGCATCAGCGCCATGAAGACATACGAGATGCGCCGGGGGGTGAATCCGGAGACGACGCGGGTGACCGGCGGGGTGGATGCTGCCGGGGGCATGTTCAGCGCACGGCCTGGAGCAGGCGCGGAAGGAGTTCCGGGATCGGAACGCGTTCCTGCCTGCACGTGTCCCGCTCGCGGAGCGTGACGGTGTCCCGCAGTTCGGGGCCGTTCTCACCGAGCGTGTCGAAGTCCACCGTGATGCCGAACGGGGTGCCGACCTCGTCCTGGCGGCGGTAACGCCTCCCGATCGCGCCGGCGTCATCGTAGAAGACCGCGAGATGCGGGCGCAGCAGCTCGCGGATCTCGAGGGCCTTTCGGACGAGGTCCGGCTTGTTCTTCAGCAGGGGGAAGACGGCGACCTTGATCGGCGCCACGCGCGGGTGAAAGCGCATGACGACGCGGGTCTCCGGGTTGCCCTTCTCGTCCGGGACCTGGTCCTCCGCGTAGGCGTGCGAGATCAGCGCCAGCACGAGGCGATCGACTCCCGCCGAGGGTTCGATCACGTGCGGGATGTAGTTGCCGCGGGCGAGTCCGTCGGCGTCAGCGGTCGCGGTCTTCTCCGCCTCCTCGCTCGGAACGCCGGCGCGCGTGAGGTACGCGAGGCGCGCCGCGCGGTAGCGGCCGTGGAGCTCGCGCCGGCGGTCCTCGCCGAGACGGGCCCACGCCGCGCGAAGTTCCTCGTCGAAGACGGTCATCGGTTTTCCGGAGAAGCGCTGATGCTGGGAGAGGTCGAAGTCACTGCGCGCCGCGACTCCCTCGAGTTCCTGCGTTCCGAAGGGGAACTTGAACAGGATGTCCACGGTCGCCTTGGCGTAGTGGGCGAGCTCTTCCGGCTTCTGCCAGTACTCCTCGAGCGAGGCGCGGGGCAGGCCGAGCTGCTCGTAGAATCGGAGGCGTTCCTCAACCCAGTACAGGTGCCAGAGCTCCCAGCCCCAGTTCGGCTGCGGAGCACCCGGATGCCCGGGGCCCGTCGGCCGCGCGACCGTACCGTGGATCGCCTCCACGACCTCGTCCGGCCGGATGAAGAACTCGAGCTCCATCTGCTCGAACTCGCGCGAGCGGAACGTGTAGTTCCGCGGCGTGACCTCGTTGCGGAACGCCTTGCCGATCTGGGCGATTCCAAAGGGGATCTTCTGGCGGGAGGTTTCGTGGACGTTGCGGAACTGGGCGAAGATCGCCTGCGCCGTCTCGGGCCGAAGGTAGGCGACATTCTCCTCGTCGGCAACCGGCCCCACGTGGGTCTTGAACATCAGGTTGAAAGGCCGCGACTCGCCCATCAGCACCCCGCTTTCCGGGTGGAAATCCACGGAGTCCTGGACCTTCTCACGAAGAAGCGGGATGGGCTCCGGCTGCTCGACCCCGCGTTCGGCGTAGAACTCCCGCGCGCGCGCGAAGGCGGATTCGATGGATTTCCCCTGGGGCAGGAGGATCGCGAACGGCTGGCAGCGGAAGGCCCCCGCCGCCTCGGTCAGAAAGAGGGAGAGCCCCTCGCGCACGTCGTCCGGCAGGTCGATCGCCTCGAGCGCCGCGCGGGAGACGGGCGTCGCGGGATCCTCGGCCAGATCCTCCGCGAGCTCGGCCACGGTCTTGGCGGTCCGCGTGATGACGCTGTCGTGGAGGCAGGCGGACGGCGTGGCGCGAAACTTCCGCACCCACTCGCCGAGGCGCGAGGCGGGGTCGATCCTCGAGACCGCGCCCGCAAAGAGAATGGCCAGACCCGACTGCGGCTCGACCTGGTCCGCGCGCACGCGCTTGCGGGTCAGCGGACACTCGCGCATGAGGTCGGCGAAGGTCTCCACGTGGCCGGACGCCTTCCAGATGCGCGGGTGCATGATGATCGTGGCGTCCAGACCCACCACATCGTCGCGCATCCGGGTCATGGAGTGCCACCAGAGCTCCTTCGCGTTGCGCTTGAGCTCCGTGCCCAGGGGACCGTAATCCCAGAATCCGTTGATGCCCCCGTAGATCTCGGAGGACTGATAGATGAACCCGCGTCGCTTGCAGAGCGAGACGATGCGCTCCATCAGGAGGGTCTCTTTGGCTTCAGCCATGGCCGGTCAGTTTCCGAGGCCGCACGAGAACAAGTCAAGGGACCGGGCCGCACCGGCGGCTCGTGTCGCCGCCGGTCATCCGCATGAAAGGCACGCCGCGCGGCCCCCCTCGACAGTCCCGCTGGCCAGCGGGAGACGCTGCTGCTAGAAGGGTCGCATGTCACCTCCGGATCGGCGCCCGTGCCGCGCAGGCGCATGGATGGGCATGGCGCTCGCCATGGCGCTGCCGCTCGTCCCGTCCGCAGCCCGGGCGGGAACGGAGAATCAGCCCTCCGCCGTGAAGGGCGGGCGTCACTGGGCCTTCGTTCCCCCGCAGCGTCCTCCGCTCCCGCGCGTCACGCCACCCGCGGGTTTCGAGATTCGCACCCCGATCGACGCCTTCATCCTGGCCCGGCTGCAGGAGGAGGGTCTGCGGCCGTCGCCCGAGGCGGACCGCGTGACGCTGCTTCGGCGTCTGCACTTCGATCTCACGGGCCTGCCGCCCACCCTCGACGAGGTGGACCGCTTCCTCGCGGACACCCGACCGGACGCCTATGAGCGCAAGGTCGAGGAACTGCTCGCCTCGCCCCGGTACGGGGAACGCTGGGGCCGCCACTGGCTCGACGCCGCGCGCTACGCGGACAGCGACGGCTTCGAGAAGGACAAGCCCCGCTTCATCTGGATGTACCGCGACTGGGTCGTCGAGGCCCTGAACCGGGACATGCCGTATGACCGGTTCATCATCGAGCAGATCGCGGGTGACCTTCTCCCGGGGGCCGGCCAGGCGCAACGCGTCGCCACCGGATTCCTGCGCAACGCGATGCTCAACGAGGAGGGCGGCGTCGACCCGGAGCAGTTCCGCATGGAGGCGCTCTTCGATCGCATGGACGCGATCGGGAAGAGCGTCCTCGGGCTGACGATCCAGTGCGCCCAGTGTCACGACCACAAATTCGATCCGATCTCGCAGGAGGAATACTTCCGGCTGTTCGCATTCCTGAACAACGATCACGAGGCCTCGGAGGTCGTTTACGCTCCCCTCGACCAGATGCTCGTGGCGGAACTGCGTCGCGAGATCCGCGAGATCGAGGCGGGCCTGCGGGAGCGCAATCCGGACTGGGAGGATCGCATGGAGGCGTGGATCGAGTCCGTTCGGGACAACCAGCCCGAATGGACCGTCGTGCGCCACGTCAACGCCGGCGATCACGGCACGCGCTATTACTACTACGACGACGGCTCGGTGCGCGCCGCCAGCTACGCGCCCACCCAGTGGACGGCCGTGTTCCGGGGCACGAATCATCTCCGCTCGATCGGCGCGTTCCGGATCGAGCTCCTGCCGGATCCGAACCTCCCGAGCGGCGGCCCCGGCCGGTCCATCCATGGCATGGCCGCGCTCAGCGAGTTCAAGGTGACGGCCGCCGAGCTGGGGCGGCCCACGAACACCGTGGAGGTGAAGTTCGTGCGCGCGACGGCCGACTTCTCCAACCCCGAGAAGCCGCTCGAGCCCGAGTTTCAGTCCGAGCGGCGAAAGCGGAGCGGCGGTGACAGGCGGACCTACGGCCCGGTCGCGCATGCGATCGACGGCAATCCCGACACCGCGTGGGGCATCGACGCCGGCCCGGGCAGGCGCAATGTGGAGCGCCAGGCGGTGTTCATTCCCGAGAAGGCCATCGAGTTCGAGAACGGCGTCGTCCTCACGTTTCACCTGCAGCAGAATCACGGGGGCGACAATTCCGACGACAACCAGAACCACAATCTCGGCAGGTGGCGGATCAGCGTCACGCCGGATCGCGAGGCCGAGGCGGATCCGATCCCGCCGCGGGTCCGCGCGCTGTTCGCGATTCCCCGCGCGGAGCGCACGCCGGCCCAGCAGCGCGCGATCTTCAGCCACTGGCGCACGACGGTCCCCGAATGGCGCGAGGCCAACGAGCGGATCGAAGCCGTCTGGGCGCGATGGCCCGAGGGCACGCCCACGCTCACGCTCATGGCGCGGAGGGACGCCGGGCCGGGCGATGAAAGCCGGGAAACGCACATCCTGAAGCGCGGCGACTGGCTTTCGCCCGCCGGGAAGGTGGGCCCCGGAGTGCCGGCGGCGCTGCACCCGATGCCGGAGGGATCCGGCAGGGACCGGCTGGCGTTCGCGCGATGGCTCGTGGATCCGGCCTCGCCCACCACGGCGCGCTCGATCGTGAACCGCGTCTGGCAGCACTACTTCGGCACGGGCCTGGTGGAGACAAGCGAGGACCTCGGCACCCAGGCGCCGCCACCGTCGCATCCGGAGCTCCTCGACTGGCTCGCGGTGGAGATGATGGAGCCCGTCGCGGGGGCGCCCGGGGATGGACGGTCCGGGCTGACGCCATGGTCCCTGAAGCATCTTCACCGGCTGATCGTCAACAGCTCCACCTACCGGCAGTCATCGCGGGTGACCCCGGAGCTGCTGGAGCGCGATCCCTACAACCGGCTGCTGGCGCGGGGCGCGCGCTTTCGCCTCGAGGCGGAGGCGATCCGCGACATGGCGCTCTCGGTGAGCGGCCTGCTCGAGCCCGAGATCGGGGGCCCACCGGTGTATCCGCCCGCGCCCGCGTTCCTGTTCCTTCCGCCCGCGAGCTACGGCCCGAAGGTCTGGAACGAGGAAACGGGGCGGGGCCGCTACCGGCGCGCGCTGTACACCTTCCGATACCGAAGCGTTCCGTACCCGGTGCTGCAGACGTTCGACGCGCCCACGGGCGATTTCTCCTGCGTGCGCAGGGTGCGGTCGAACACTCCGCTGCAGGCGCTGACCTCGCTGAACGAGACGTTGTTCGTGGAGTCGGCCAGGGCGCTGGCGCGGCGCATCGTGGAGCATGGGGGAGAGGATGATCGCTCGCGCGTGGAGTGGGCCGTGCGCCGCGTGCTGAGCCGCGACCCCGTGGAACCGGAGCGCGACACGCTGCTCGCCTTCCTGCGCCGGCAGCGCGAACGCATCGCGGATGGGTGGGTGAGCGCGCAGGAACTCGCGACCGGCGAGGCGCGCGTGCCGGATCGCCTGCCGGAGAACGTCTCGCCCACGGATCTCGCGGCGTACACCGCCCTCAGCCGCGTGCTGCTGAACCTCGACGAGGCGATCACGAAGGAATGAGATGAACTGCCAGGCTTCACGATATCGCGGTCAGGATCCACGAGCGGTCACGCGCCGCTGGTTCTTCCACCAGTGCGGCGTCGGGCTGGGGTCCATAGCGCTGGGCCACCTGCTCCAGCAGTCCGGCCATGCCTCGGTGAGCCCGCTCGCGCCGAAGGGCCCCCAGTTCACCCCGAAGGCAAAGCGCGTGATCTTTCTGTTCATGGCGGGGGCGCCGAGCCACCTCGAAATGTTCGATCACAAGCCGGAGCTCGCGAGGTTCGACGGAACGCTGCCGCCCGCGGAACTGCTGAAGGGATACCGCGCGGCGTTCATCGATCCCCACAGCAAGCTTCTTGGACCGCGCTTCCGCTTCGCGCGCCACGGCAAGTGCGGGGCGGAACTGTCGGAACTGCTCCCGCACCTCGCGAAGGTCGTCGATGACATCGCGATCGTCCGGGGCATGGCGACGGACGCCTTCAACCATGCGCCGGGCCAGCTCCAGATGAGCACCGGCGCGCAGATCTTCGGACGGCCCAGCCTCGGCGCATGGACCCTTTACGGCCTCGGCAGCGAGGCCCAGGACCTCCCCGGATTCGTCGTGTTCAGCACCGGAGCCAAGGGACCGAGCGCCGGCAGCGCGAACTGGGGCGCGGGCTTCCTTCCCACCGTGAACGCCGGCGTGCAGTTCCGCAGCACGGGCGATCCCGTCCTCTACCTTTCCAACCCGAAGGGGATCGACCAGGCCATGCAGAGCGACACGGTCGAGACCGTCAACCGGCTCAACCGCCTGCGCCTCGACACCGTGGGCGATCCGGAGATCGCGACGCGCGTCGCCTCCTTCGAGATGGCCTACCGGATGCAGATGAGCGCGCCGGAGGTCATGGACCTGCGAAGGGAATCCCCCGAGACCCTCGCGCTGTACGGGGCGGAGCCGGGCCGGAACTCGTTCGCGAACTGCTGCCTGCTCGCGCGGCGCCTCGTCGAACGCGGCGTGCGCTTCGTCGAGATCTTTCACGAGGCATGGGACCAGCACGGGAACCTCGTCGCGGACCTCAGGAAGAACTGCCGCGACACCGACCAGGCCTGCGCGGCGCTGATCATCGACCTCAAGCGGCGGGGCCTCCTGGACGACACGCTCGTGATCTGGGGCGGCGAGTTCGGGCGCACGCCGATGGTCCAGGGGGGCAACGACGGGCGCGATCATCATCCCAACGCCTTCACGATGTGGCTCGCCGGCGGCGGCGTGAAACCCGGCATCACGCACGGCGAGACGGACGAGCTCGGCTTCAACGTGGTGCGCGGCCGCGTGCACGTGCACGACCTTCACGCCACGATCCTGCACCTGCTCGGCTTCGACCATGAGCGCCTGACGTACCGCTTCCAGGGACGCGACTTCCGCCTGACGGACGTCCACGGTCGCGTCGTTCGCGAGCTGCTCGCGTGAGCGCCCGGCAGAGTCCCGAGCGGGAGAGACGCGGGACCCGCCGGGTGACCCTCGTGACGGGGACCGGCACCGGAGTCGGGAAGACGGTGCTCACGGCACTGCTCGCGCGCCGCCTGGCGGAGCGCGGCCGCAGGGTCGCGGCACTCAAGCCGCTCGCATCCGGAGGGCGGGCCGATGCCGTGGACCTTCGGGCCGCCTCGCGCTCCGGCATGGCGCTGGACCTCATCAACCCGTGGCACTATCGCGCGGCGCTCTCGCCGGCCATCGCCGCGGAACAGGAGCATCGCGGCGCCCCGGCACTTGCCGAGGTGATCCGGCACATCCGGGGGATGGCGCGTGAGCACGAGGAGGTCCTCGTGGAGGGGGCGGGGGGCCTGCTGAGTCCCCTTGGCCCGGACTTCAACGCCCGCGACCTCGCGCGCGCCCTGGAGGCGCGCGTGATCATCGCGGCGCCGAACCGCCTCGGCGTGCTGAACGAGGTCCTCCTCACGCTCGAGGCGCTCGATGCCGTCCCGACGGAAGCCGCGGTGGTGCTGATGAGCATGGGGCGGCGCACGCTCGTCTCCCGGACGAACATCGCATTCCTCGCCGGCCGCCTCGGGCCGGAACGCGTGACCGACTTCCCCCGGGTGAACCGGGTCACGGACCTGATCCGGTGGCGGCGGCCGATCACGGCCCGCCTCGCGGCCGCCCTCGATCACCTCATGAATTGAGCCGGACGGCGCGAATGCGCTTCCCGATCCGCGCGGGGATCGGGAAATTGGCGGCGTGCTCGGATCCATCAGATCGATTCATTTCACCGGCATTTGCGGCACGGCGATGGCCTCGGTCGCGGTCGCGCTGAAGGAACGCGGCTTTCGCGTGAGCGGATCGGACCAGAACGTGTATCCCCCCATGTCCACATTCCTCGAGGGCAGGGGCATCGAGGTGATGAACGGGTACGCGGAAGGCAACCTCGCGTGGGATCCGGACCTCGTGGTGATCGGCAACGCGATCTCGCGCGGCAATGCGGAGGCCGAGGCGGTGCTCGAGCGGAAGCTCCGCTTCACCTCGCTGCCCGAGCTGCTCAAGGAGGCGTTCCTGCGCGGCCGCCGTTCCCTCGTCGTGACCGGCACGCACGGCAAGACCACCACCACCTCGCTCCTCGCATGGGTCTTCGAACACAGCGGCCGGAATCCCGGCTACCTGATCGGGGGCATCCCCGAGAACCTCGGACAGGGAGCCAGGTTCACCGACAGCGAGTGGTTCATTCTCGAGGGCGATGAGTACGACACCGCCTTCTTCGACAAGCGCAGCAAGTTCGTTCACTACCTCCCGGAGGTGGCCATCCTGAACAACCTCGAGATGGACCACGCCGACATCTTCGACGATCTCCGGGCCATCCAGCGGTCCTTCAGCCACTTCATCCGCCTCGTGCCCCGCAACGGGCTGCTCCTGGCCAACGGCGACGACCCCAATCTCGCTCCCGTCCTCGAGGGGGCGCGGCATTTCCCCGTGGCACGGTTCGGCCTGCGCGACGCCAATGACATCCGCGCGACGGACATCGACCTGCGCCCCGACGGCTCACGCTTCCGCGTCGGCGACGCCGAGTTCCGCATCCCGCTGGTCGGCGAGTTCAACGTTCGCAATGCCCTCGGCGTGGTCGCCTGCGCCCGCCACTGCGGCGTCACCGATCGCGAGATCCAGGCGGCCTTCGAAACGTTCCGCAGCGTCAAGCGACGGATGGAGGTGCGGGGCGACGCCGCGGGCATCACCGTGGTCGATGACTTCGCCCACCATCCCACCGCGATCCGCGAAACGATCGGCGCGCTGCGCGTCCGGTTCGCGGGCCGGCGCCTCTGGGCGGTGTTCGAGCCGAGGTCGAACACGACGCGGCGCAACGTGTTCCAGAAGGAACTGGTGCACGCGCTCGACGCGGCGGACGAGGTCGTGGTGGCCCAGGTCGCGCGCCTCGAGCAGCTGCCGCCGGACCAGCGGCTCGACCCGGAAAGGCTGATTGCCGATCTCGGCGCAAGGGGGCGCGAGGCCGCGTACCTTCCGACGGTCGATGCGATCGTCGAACACGTGAAGGCCCGTGCGCGCGCGGGGGACGTCGTGGCCGTGTTCAGCAACGGCGGTTTCGGCGGGATTCACGCCGCGCTGCTGAAGCGGTTGGGCGAGAACGCGCGCCCCTCGGCGGAGCGCGGCGACGCGGATCCGGTGGTTCGCGCCGTGCCGTGCCACGAGGCGGCGAACGGCTGATCACCGGGGGACATCCCTGCCGCCGGCGGATCCGTCGTCCGCGGGAGTCCCGACGGACCCGGTCCCGCAGGTGAGCTTGCGCACGACATCCGCCACCGCGAGCGCCTGGGGCGCCCGGTGCCGGTGGAGATTCCATGCCAGACAGAGGGGCCGCGTCGGCTGCGGATCGCGAAGCGGTCGATAGACGCGGCCCGGGCTCGTGTCCGCGGCAGCCATCATCGCGGGCACGATGGAGCACCCCACGCCCGCGGCGACCATGCGCGCCACCGTCTCGAGCTGGGCCCCGCGAAACACGATGCGCGGCTGCAGGCGCTGGCGTTCACAGAGCTGGCTCACCTGCCCGCTCAGGCAGTGCATGTCCTGAAGCACGAGGAACTTCTCCTTGCGCAGGTCGCGCCACGTGAGGCGCGGCTTCACGGCGCACGGGCTGGAGGCGGGCAGCAGGACGACCAGCGGTTCAGCCGCGATCACATCCACCTGGATCGACGGGGTGGGATCGACGGTCGAGACGAGCGCCACATCGAGCTCGCCCACCTGCAGTCGGCGCAGAATCGCGGAGGTCGTCTCCTCGAACACCTCGATCCACAGCCCCGGATACCGGCCGAGCAGAATCTCCGTGAGCCGCGACAGAAGGAACGGGGCGATCGTGGGAATCACCCCGATGGACACCGTGCCCGTCAGGTGAGCGCCGTTCGCGGACAGGACGCGCCGGGCGTCGGCCACCTCCGCGAGGATGCGCCGGGCGTGGGTGAGGAGTTGTTCGCCCGCGCGCGTCAGCACCACGCCGCGAGGCAGCCTGTCGAACAGCGGCTGGCCGATCTCGAACTCGAGCTTCTGCACCTGCTGGCTCAGCGACGGCTGGGCGACCCGCTCGCGCGCCGCGGCGCGCGAGAAGCTGCCCTCGTCAGCGACAGCGACGAAGTAGCGCAACTGGTGGAACTCCATAGGCAACGTCTATGGCCGCGAGACGATGGTCGTATTGGTCAGGGCGCGGGGGCGAGAGCAGAGTGACCCGGTCAACTCAGCCCGCGCGGCGTTCTTGCGTGCGAGGAACGCGTCGCGGCGAGTCAGCAACCAACAAGCGAGAACAAGCCATGTTCCTACGAATTGACCGACTCCAGGTTGAACTCCCCAAGCCCACCGAGGCCGATCCGAACGCCGCGTCGTGCGTTCAGGAGCTGCTCGGAGGCCGCTTCGGCGAGATGTCCACCCTGATGAACTACATGTACCAGAGCTTCAACTTCCGCGGGCGGGAGAAGCTCAGGCCGTACTACGACCTGATCGCGAACATCGCCACGGAGGAGCTCGGACACATCGAGCTGGTCTCGGCATCCGTGAACATGCTGCTGAACGGGCCGCGCCCGGACGGCCAGGCGGGCGCGGACCCGGTCGATGCACCGCTGGACTTCGCGAAGGACCTGCGCAACGTGCACCATTACATCGTCAACGGGCACGCCACCCTCGTGGGCAACTCCATGGGGCAGCCGTGGCGCGGCGATTATGTCTTCGCCAGCGGCAACCTGATCCTCGACCTGCTCCACAACTTCTTCCTCGAGAACGGCGCCCGCACCCAGAAGCTGCGCGTGTACGAAATGACGAAGAACCCGGCCGCGCGGGAGATGCTTGGCTACCTGTTCGTGCGCGGCGGGGTGCACGCCCTCGCATACGCCAAGGCGCTGGAAAGTCTCACGGGTGTCGAGATGAGCAAGATGCTGCCGATCCCCAGGATCCCGAACGCCCATTTCGCCGAGGCGCGCAAGTTCGAGGAGCGCGGCAACCACCGGCAGTTGTACCGCTTCAGCCCCGACGATTACCGCGCCGTGAGCGCGATCTGGAACGGCCCCTCCCCGGATGGTTCCGGTCCGCTCGAGGTGGTGGACGGCCCGCCGCAGGGAGGCAAGCTCGCGGATCTCGCCGACATCGGGGAGGCGTTCGTCCCCGAGTACCATCCCGAGGAGATCTTCGAGATGGCGCAGAAGCTGTACAACAAGGCGAAGTCCTGACGGACATCCTTCCGGGGAACCCGTCGAAGGGTTCGCCGATCTCGGGCCCGGTGCGCGGCGGCACCGGGCCCTTTTCCTTCCACGGCAGGCGGCCGCCTCATCGAAAGGACGGGGCCCGGTGAAACTGAATGTCCGGCAGCGGCCCCGGCCGGTGATCGCGCACGTGAACGGCAAGCACGTGTTCCCCGGACCGGAGGATCTTCCGGACCGCCTCCGGCACGACGAGCACGCCAAGGCCGTTGGTGGCGATGAGGCGGTCCGTCAGCGGAATCTCGTCGAGGTGCACGTCGAAGGCGCCTCCCCCCCGGAAAAGCAGGAACAGGCGGTCCTCGGGCGGCGATTTCACGGTGAACCGCTGGCGCAGCCAGAGCTCGGAATGCTCCGCGCGATCGAGCACGGGCCAGTCGTCGTCGGGTGCGTCCAGGTGAGCCCACTGCCCGGACGGCGGCGTCGTGCGCACGCGCCACGCGACGGGCGACAGAAGGACCGGACTGGCGACGTCATCCGGCGGGGAGAGCGACAGGTTCCGGGTGACCTGCCGCAGGATGCTCTCGGGTGAATCCTCGCCGGAGCCGCTCTCCAGGATCGCGAGCCATTGCGCGAGCGCGAGCGGATGGCGGACGGGTTCGCGATGGCTGTAGAGCAGGGCGAGGTTGTTCCGGATCCTTGCGGTGACCGGATGGCGCTCGCCGAAGGCGCGACGATGCTTGTCGAGTGTCTCGAGGTAGATCCGCTCCGCCTCCGCGGTCTTGATCCCGACGTTGTAGAGGAACGCCGCGAGCCAGTTGGAGCAGCGAATCGTGAACGGATGATCCGGCCCCAGTTCTCGGCGGGCGAGTTCGACAGCCTCGCGGACATGCCGCTCGCCCTCCTCGATCCGGCCCTGGCGCGCGAGCATCCGGCCGTGGATGTCCAGCGCGCCGGCGAGATCCGAGGGATCGAGGCCGGGCAGGCCGCGCGAGAGTGAGACGACCTCGCCCGCGACTTCGGCGGCGCGGGCGGCGTCGCCGCCATGGTACGCGATCCACGCAAGGCGGCTCAGGAACTTCACGGTGAGCGGGTCGGTCGGGCCGAACCGCTCGCGCGCCGCGGCCATCAGGACCATGACCACGCCCGCCACCGCGAAGGCGGTCCGATGGCGGCGCACCATGGATCGCACCCGGTACAGGACGGACGGCGCGGCCGCGCTCACCGGCTCGCCCCGCAGATGACGCTGGACATCCTGCGCCAGCGCGCCCACCGAGTCGTACCGCCGGCTGCGATCCTTCTCGAGGCACTTCATCACGATCCAGTCGAGGTCGCACCGGAGGATCGAGGCGAGCCGCGCGGGATGGGATCGCCGATTGCGGGCGACCGCTTCCGCGGTCGGCGCGTCGAGGTTGCGCACCCGGGTGGAGGGGCGGACCGGATCCTCCTCCTGGATGCGCCTTCGCATTTCATCGAAGCTCGAGGTGAGGAGTTCGCGCGCGTCGAACGGGGTGCGGCCGGTCAGAAGTTCGTACAGGAGCACGCCGAGGGCGTAGATGTCGGAGCGCGTGTCCACATCGAGGGCGTTGAGCTGAGCCTGCTCCGGGCTCATGTAGGCGGGCGTGCCGAGGAACTCGAGGAACCGGGTGAACACCGTCTTGTCGGTGAGCTGCCCCTGCATGGCCTTGGCGATGCCGAAATCGATGACCATCGGCGCAGGCCGCTCCTCGTGCAGCGTGACGAGGACGTTCGACGGCTTGATGTCGCGATGGATGATGCCCTTCTGGTGCGCGTGCTGGATGGCGCCGCAGACTTGCACGAACAATTCCAGGCGCGCGCGCGTGTCGAGACGATGCTCGTCGCAGAACTGCGTGATCGGGGCGCCGCGCACGAGCTCCATGACAAAGAACGGGCGGCCCGTGTCCGTCGCGCCGCCGTCGAGCACGCGCGCAATCGCGGGATGATCCATCAGCGCGAGCGCCTGCCGTTCCGCCTCGAACCGGGCCACAACCTGCCGGGTGTCCATGCCCGGCTTGATGATCTTCAGCGCGACCTGACGGCGGACCGGTTCCCGCTGCTCCGCGAGGTAAACCGTGCCGAATCCGCCCTCGCCGAGTTTCTCGAGGAGCCGATAGCGGCCGATGACGGTGCCGGGCCCTTCGGCGAGCACGGACGCCGCCGCCTCCGCCGGCGCGGGGGCCTCGAGGAATCCGCCGGCCCGTTCGTGTGCGCGAAGCAGGTCTTCCAGGCGCGCCCGAAGGGCCGGATCATTCTCGCACGCGCGCCCGATGAACGCGGCGCGGTCCGGGGGCGATTCGATCTCGAGCGCGCGAAGGAAGAGATCGCGCTCCATCGGATTCACGGCGGCGGGGGCGCGAAATCGGCCTTGAGTTCGTTCAGGAGCCATGCGCGGGCATAGGCCCACACCCGTGCGGCGGTGCGTTCCGAGAGACCGACCGTTTCGGCGGCGTCGGCATGGCTGAGGCCCGCGAAGAATCGAAGCTTCACGAGCGTCGCCGCCTGGGGATCGCGGGTCTCGAGACGGGTGAGCGCCTCGTTCAGGGCGAGCAGCCGTTCGTCGTCCGTTTCGATCGCGAGGCGCACCTGTGACCAGTCCACCCGCTCGTACTCGCCGCCGCGCTTCAGGCTGCGCTTGCGGCGCGCGTTCTCGATGAGGAGACGACGCATGGCCTCGGCCGCGGCGCCGAAGAAGTGCGCGCGGCTGTTCCACCGGTTGCTGCCGGATCCGACGAGCCGAAGGTACGCCTCATGGACGAGCGCGGTCGCCTGGAGCGTTTGTCCGGCCTGCTCCCGCGCGAGGCGGGCGGCCGCGAGCCGGCGCAGTTCGTCGTACACGAGCGGGAGCAGTTCATCGGGCGTGACAGGATCGGATGCCTGGCCGTCTGCCGGTCCCTGAGAAGCTGCGCACGAGATGTCCCGCCCGTCGGAAGGGGGCTGCGGATCCATGCCCCTTCATCCTCCGGCGCGCGGAAGAATTCAAGGGGCATGCGGCCGCCGGCGATGCC
Organism: uncultured Verrucomicrobiota bacterium; assembly: GCA_964389135.1. Classification (GTDB taxonomy): domain Bacteria; phylum Verrucomicrobiota; class Verrucomicrobiia; order Limisphaerales; family CAIMTB01; genus CAIMTB01. Next base: position 100,714 of record CAYMDA010000003.1, read on the forward strand.
GGGATGGCGTCCCGGATGCATGGAGTCCCGGCCCCCGCGGGGGCCGGGACCGAGGGTGGGAGGTGCGGCGGAAACACGCCGGGATCAACTGCCCGGGGCGGTGCGGGCGGCTTCCATCAGGAGCGTCCGGACATCGGCGAGCACGAGACGCGGATCGAGGGTGTCGGAGCTGTAGATGTTCCGGATCCGTCCCGCCGGGTCGATGAGGAACACGCGAAGGGTGTGGGCGAGCGGTCCCTCGGGATGCAGCGGATTCTCACGGCGATCCACGGCCTGACCGTACGCCGCGAGGATCGGCTCGAGCTCGGCGCGGGAGCCAGTGGTCAGGAAGTGCCATGGAACGCTCGACTCGCGCTGCCGCGCCCAGGCGAAGAAGTCGGCCATCCGTTCCGGTGTGTCCACGGCGGGATCGAAGCTCATCGTGACGAGCCGGACGCGCTCCAGCGCGGGATCCCCCGAGGCGAGCTTGTGAACCTCGTTCAGGACGCCCGTGGCGCGGGGACACGCGCGGGTGGAGGCGCAGCGGGTGTAGATGAAGCTGAACACCGTGACCGAGCCCGTCGTGAGCTCCTTCAGGCGGCGCCGGGTCCCGGTGTGGTCCAGGACACCTCCGTCCGCCGCCGCCGCGATGACCGGGAGCTGAT
>CAYMDA010000003.1:101457-266971 GCA_964389135.1 uncultured Verrucomicrobiota bacterium
CCGGTGTGGTCCAGGACACCTCCGTCCGCCGCCGCCGCGATGACCGGGAGCTGATGCCGCCGCGAGCAGCACGGCGAATCGGCGCGATCGTCTCATGGCGCAGGGGGCGGGAATGAATCTCATCGTCCGAGGGCCGCCGGTCACTTGAAGACGCGCCGTGCGCCGAAGAGCATGTGATGCGGGCGGCCGAGCTCGAGCGCGGTGAAATCGAGCTCGAACCGCTTCGTGAGCCTGCGGCCGTCCCACGCGTAGGCGCGGAGGAACTGCTCATTGTCCTCGCCCTTCTTGTCCCAGTGAGCGAGCAGCGAGCTGGTGAAGTAGAGGCGTTTTCCGTCCCAGCTCTGCGAGACCATGTTCACCTGGCGGCCGATCTTCTCCTCGGTGATCAGCCTCGGGTGGAACGGATCGCGCACGTCATAGATGCGGCAGACGCCGTCGCCGAAGCAGTCCACGAACAGCGTCGAGTCATCCGAACTCAGGCTCATGTCGACCGGAATGGGCATGCTGGCCGGATCGCCGATCGGACCGACATCGGTGGCGTGCCACTCCCCGTTGAGCGGATCCTCATGGAAGAGCCAGAGGCGGGAGGTGAGCGCGGCGGCGGTGAAGGCGTAGTTGTGGTTCGGCCGCGAGGCCCAGCGGATCTCGAGGGGCGCGCCCGGGACATGGAAGACCTTCTTCGGCTTGCGGGTGTGGAACTCCCAGAGGACCGCGGTCTGTCCGAAGCGCTTCATCGCCTCGGGATCCTGGACCACCTCGGCGAACTCGCGCATGTAGTTGGACCAGCCGGTGAACGAGGTTGTGAGCATCACATTGCGGCGGGGAAGAACCCGCGCGTCGTACCCGTATCCGTCGGCGACGGCCTCGATCTCCGCGCCGCGCGGATCGGCGGCCGTCGGAATCCAGTGCGTGGTGATGTACTCACCCTGGTTGCCGTACTCGACGAGGGCCGTGCGCCCGTGCCAGTCGAGGTTGTTCGAAAGGCACGGGATGAGCACGCGGCCGGGAAGGGCGTACACGCCGTGCGGTCCCACGGCTCCGCCCGTGCGGCACTCGAAGTCCGTGATCGCCCGCAGGAACCGCGGCGCTCCCGGGTTGGTGAAGATGTCGAAGATGAAGATGCGGCTCTGATCCAGTCCGCAGAGCCAGAGCTGGCGGCGGTCGTCCGTGAACCCGCCGTGATGCGCCTCGAAACGGCCGCCGACCGACGTGGTGTGGACCACCTTGCCGTAGGTGCTCGAGTTCGGCCGGGCGTCCACGGTGACCAGCTTGTCCGAACCGTCACCGAGTCCCTCGACGCCGAGGGTCCATACATAGATGAACTCCTCCTGCCCGCGGATGATCGGGAGGTAGGGTGACATGCAGGTTTCGTCCCCCGGCGCGGGGGCGCACAGGGCGGCCGTCGCCGCGCCAATCGCAGTGATTGTCTTGAATGCTTTCATGTTCTGTTTCGTTCCCGGCGCCGGATCGGCGGCCGGTGCTGTCCGTTCACGGCGAGAGTGCGCAAGGCGGGGAGGAAGCCTGCCATTTCGGCGGCCCCCGAAAGGGTACCCGGCCCGGAGGCGGAGCGCACCGCGGGGCAGGGAGGAAGGGAGGCGGGGCAGGGAGCGGGGGATCCGCGGGATGCTTCCGCGCCGAGACGAAGAACGGCGCCGGCCACGTGGACCGGCGCCGTCGACCTGAGTCATTGCGCGGCGAAGCGCTCGCCGCGGGGGAGGCGCCTCAGCGGCGCTTCGCGGACTTCGAGGCGGACCTGACGGTGCGCGACCGCGAGGCGGACTTCGCTCCGCGGGCCTTCGCGGGAGCGGCCGCCTCGTCCTCGAGCGCCGCCTGCGCCGCCGCGAGACGCGCGACGGGCACGCGGAACGGACTGCACGAGACGTAGCTCAGCCCGAGGCGATGGCAGAATTTCACGCTCGCCGGGTCACCGCCGTGCTCGCCGCAGATGCCGAGCTTGATGTCCGGACGCGTCGAGCGGCCGCGCTCGACCGCGATGCGCATCAGCTCGCCGACACCGGTCTGGTCGATCGACGCGAACGGATTGTTCTTCGTGATCTCGAGCTCCGTGTAGGCCGGCAGGAAGGAGCCGGAATCGTCGCGGCTCATTCCGAGGCACGTCTGCGTGAGGTCGTTGGTTCCGAAGCTGAAGAACTCGGCCGTCTCGGCGATCTCGTTGGCCGTGAGGGCGCCGCGGGGCACCTCGATCATGGTGCCGACGGTGTACTTCAGTTTGACGTTCTGCTCGCGCATCACCTCCTGCGCGACGCGGTGCACCACCTCCACCTGCAGGTCGAGCTCCTTCTTGAAGCCGACGAGCGGGATCATGATCTCCGGACGCACCTTGATGCCTTCGCCCTGGACGATGGCCGCCGCCTCGAACACCGCGCGCGCCTGCATCTCGGAGATCTCCGGGAAGATGATGCCGAGACGGCAGCCGCGGAAGCCGAGCATCGGATTGAACTCGTGGAGCTCCTTCACGCGCTGCTGCACGCGGGCCGCGGGAATCCCCATCTTCTCCGCGAGGTCGTTCTGCGCCGCCTCGTCATGCGGGACGAACTCGTGCAGGGGCGGGTCGAGGAATCGAATCGTGGCCGGGTAGCCCTTGAGCGCCCGGAAGATTCCGACGAAGTCCTCGCGCTGGTACGGAAGCAGCCGCGCCAGCGCCTTCTTCCGGTCGGCCGGGTTGTCCGCGAGGATCATCTCGCGCATGGCATCGATCCGGTTGCCCTCGAAGAACATGTGCTCCGTGCGGCAGAGGCCGATGCCGGTGGCGCCGAACGCAACGGCGTTCTCGGTCTGCTCCGGCGTGTCCGCGTTCGTCCGGACCTCGAGCCGGCTCACGCGCGCGCACCAGTCCATGAGCTTCTTGAACATCCCGTACGTGGGGCTCTCGGACGGATCGAGGGACTTCTCCACGAGCACCTGCACGATCTCGGACGGGGCCGTGGGAAGCTCGCCCGGATAGACCTCGCCGCTGGTTCCGTTGATGGAGAGGTAGTCGCCCTCCTTGTACACGGTGCTGCCGACGGTGACCGTGCGGGCCGTGTAGTTGATCTGCAGGGCACTGGCGCCGCAGACGCACACCTTGCCCATCTGCCGCGCCACAAGCGCCGCGTGCGAGCTGACGCCGCCCTTCGCCGTCAGAATGCCCTCGGCGGCGATCATGCCGCGGAGATCCTCCGGCGACGTCTCGTTGCGCACGAGGAGCACGCGTTCGCCCTTCGCGGCGGCCGCGGCGGCGCGTTCCGCGTTCAGGTAGATCATGCCGGAGGCGGCGCCGGGGCCGGCCGGAAGCCCCTTCGCGATCGCAACGCTGCCCGCCAGCGCGCGCCGGTCGAACACGGGCGCGAGCACCTGGTCGAGCTGGTCGGCGGGCACGCGGCGGATGGCCGTGCGCCAGTCGATGAGCTTCTCCTTCTCCATCTCGATCGCAAACCGCACCGCGGCCAGGCCGGTGCGCTTGCCGTTGCGGGTCTGGAGCATGAACACCTTGCCGTCCTGGATCGTGAACTCGAAGTCCTGAACGTCCTTGAAGTGGCGCTCCAGGATCGCGCGGATCCGCTCGAGCTCGTCGTACGCGGCGGGCATGTGCTTGCGCAGCTCGGCAACCGGCTCCGGCGTGCGGATGCCCGCGACGACGTCCTCGCCCTGCGCGTTGATCAGGAACTCGCCATAGAAAACCTTCTCCCCGGTCGCGGGGTCGCGCGTGAAGGCGACGCCCGAGCCGGATTCCTCACCCGTGTTGCCATAGACCATGGCCTGAACGTTCACCGCGGTGCCCCACTCGGCGGGGATGTTGTACTTGCGCCGATACACCACCGCGCGGTCGTTCATCCACGAGCCGAACACGGCGCCGACGGCGCCCCAGAGCTGCTTCCACGGGTCCTGGGGAAACTCGCTTCCGGTCCGCTCCTTGATCAGCGCCTTGAACCTCCGGACGAGCTCCTTCAGATCCTCGACCGTGAGCTTGGTGTCCTCGATGTCGTCGCCGTAGAGGTCATGCTTCAGCTCGTGAATGACCGTCTCGAACGGCTCGTGGTCCTCGCCCGCGGTCTTCTGAACGCCCATCACGACGTCGCCGTACATCTGGATGAAGCGACGGTAGCAGTCCCACGCGAACCGCTCGTTCCGCGTGGCCTTGCCGAGCGCCAGAACCGTCGTGTCGTTCAGACCGAGGTTCAGGATCGTGTCCATCATGCCCGGCATCGAATCGCGCGCGCCGGAGCGGACGGAAACCAGCAGCGGCATCGAATCGCGGTCACCGAACCCGGTGCCCATCGCCTTCTCGATGAAGGCAATCCCCGCGCGGACCTGCGCGTCGAGCTCCTTCGGGTACGTGCGCCGGTTCGCATAGTAGTACGTACACACCTCCGTGGTGATCGTGAAGCCCGGAGGCACCGGCAGGCCGATGCGGCTCATCTCGGCAAGGTTCGCTCCCTTGCCGCCGAGCAGCGCCTTCATCGAGCCGTCGCCGTCAGCCTTCTTGTTTCCGAAGAGATAAACGAACTTGGAAGATCGGGATGTGCGGGTCTTGGTCTTGGGGGTCGATTTCGTAGCCATATACGTGCGGTTCCAGTGCCTCGAACCGGTCAGGATCGGATCCGTGTGACGAGAGCGAGCCGGTCGCTGGTGAAGGAACGCTAACAGTACGAGTGATCGTGTCAACGAAAACTCATGACCGCCGACGCGGTGAGTGCCGCGTCGACTTTCTACACAACTTGCTCGCTATCAGTTAGTTGCTTCTATCTCACTCCCGTGCGCCGAGACCATCGCCCTTGCGGGATTCCTTTCCGGAACGTCCGCCGCCGCCCGTCGCGCATCACCCGAATCCATCAGAAACGCTTCTAGGTCATCACCCCCGCGTCCCGTCGTCCAGCCACTTCACCACCCGCGACCGGACCTCCTCCAGTCCCTTGTATCTCGCCATCTCCGGACTCATCGATGCCAGCGCGCGGCGAAGCCCCCGCCGAAGCGGATCGTCCGCGCGCACCTCGGCCAGGGGCGCGCACTCGATCCGGATCCCGAAGAGGACGCCGCGCGTCCGGGGCAGGGGCGCGAGGCACTGCTGCTCGACCCGCAGCCACAGGCCCGCCGGATCGGCAGCCGCTCCCACGCCGCTGAGTCCGCGCGCGGGGTGCAGGTTCCGCTCCGATGTGGATGCCAGGCCCCAGTTGGCGCGCAGGCAAGGGGACTGCATCCCGCCGAGGAGACGCTCGATCGGCGCCGCGAGCGCAGGGTTCAGGCCGGGCACCACGCCGTGAATCTCCCGCAGCCCGAGGCCCATCTTCGCCTCGGGCGCCCACGACGACGGGAAGCAGACCGCGCCCGCCATCATCCGCAGGCCCTCCGACACCGGCGCGAGCAGGATGACGTCCGGCTCGACACGCGCCCCGAGCTCGCCGAGGACGCTCGGAACGTCCGTGGCGGTCCATGCGGACAACAGCTCCGCGGCCTCGCGGATCAGCGACCCGGCGCCCGGCACGGAAAGGGCGTGCCTCTCCGGGTGCGCCACAATCCATTTCCGGCGTTCCGCGAGCACGGAGCCCGTCGGATCCCACACATAAAAGAAGCGGGCCGGATCCGCCGGCCGCAGCGTCAGTCGATGCGCGAAGTCCGCGTCCGGAAGGATGTCCTTCAGCGGGACGCGCGCGCCGTCGGTCAGAATCATGGCACGGGACGAAGCCGCTCAGGGGCGGGGTTCCCATCCGGGACGGTACTCGCGTGACCACAGGGCCGCCGCGGCGCGGCTGCCGCGGGGCTGCGCGGTCGCGGGGTTCAGCTCGATCTTCTCGCCGGTTCGATGCGCGATGTTTCCGAGGTGGCAGAGCAGGGTGCTGTAGCGCCCGTCCTCGGCCGGCGCCGTCGGCGTGTTCGATGGCCGCTCGATGCAGTCGAGGAACTGCGCCACGTGTGGCGCCGTCTTCACCTCGCCGTCCTCGCGGGCGGTCTCGCGGCCGTCCAGATCGAGGACGCGGAAGCCGGTCTCGCCGAGGATCAGCGTGCCGGTGCGGCCATGGAATGCCACGCCGGCCGGGGAATCCTCGCTGCCGTAGGGCTGGCAGCTCCGGTGTTCCCACGAGATCACGCGATCGCCGAAGTCGAACGTCGCCACCTGGGTGTCGGGAGTTTCCTGGTCGTCGTCGAAGAAATAGCGGCCGCCGGTCGAGGCCACGCGCTGCGGGCATTGCACGTTGAGACCCCAGCGCGCGAGATCCAGGAAATGGATGCCGCTCTGTCCGAGCTCGCCGGTGCCCCAGTGCCAGATCCAGCGCCAGTGATCATGGACGATGTTGTCGCGGAACGGCCGCTCGGGCGCCGGGCCCTGCCAGAGCGTGTAATCGAGCCACTCCGGAACCGGCGCGAGCTGCCCGTAGCCCATGCTGCCGCGCCGGTCCGCGTACCACGCCCGGGCGAAATGAACCGGGCCGATCCCGCCGCCGCGCACCAGCTCGATGGCGCGGCGCACCCAGTCCAGCGAGCGCCGCTGGAGACCGGTCTGCAGGACCGTGCGGGAGCGCCTGAATGCATCGACGATCCATTCCGCCTCGCGCGGATTGTGGGAGAGCGGCGTCTCGACGAAGGCGTGCTTGCCAGCCCGGGCGGCCAGAAGGGCGGCCGGCGCGTGCCAGTGGTCCGGCGCGGCGATGACGACCGCCTGGAGCCGGCGGTCATCGAGCATCTGCCGCAGGTCGGACGCCGTGCGGACCGGGCGCGCCTGGCGCTCGCGCACGACGGCGGTCGCGTTCTCCAGGGCGCGACGGTCCACGTCGCACAGCCACGTCACGACGACGCGGCGGGTATCGAGGAACTCGCGGAGCAGCTCGAGGCCGCGGCGGTTGAGCCCCATGAACCCGACCTGGACGGGACTGGAGACCTGTGCGGTGGCACGCGGGATCATCGACGCGGTGGCGATCGCGGCGGCGGCAAGCGCGCCCGAGCGCAGGAACTCCCGCCGCGACGGGCGAAGAGGGAGTGAAGAGCGGCATGGAATGGCGCGCATGACGGGGCCGAGGATGGGGCGGGCGCGCGGATCCGGCAACGCGGCTCGGGTACGGAAGCGGGGGGTTGCCGGGCGAATCAACGGGCGGCGGAAAGCCGGCGCCATTTATTGCGCACAATAAGTGTTATGTATGATTTAGCCGGCGCTGGTCAGGCGCCGCCCAGCCCCGGCATGATCCAGACCCAGAAACCATCCCATCCACCCGCATCCGCCGCCCCGGCATCCCGTACCCCTTTCCCCAATCCGGTACCCATGAGAATCGCCGAGTACAAAACCGCAACCGCCGCAGACCCCGAGGAACTCGATCGCGTCGTCAGCCGCCTCATCGAGGAAGGCTTTCAACCGTTCGGGTCCGTGTATCCCAACGTGAAGCCGCTCACCGCGCACCCCGAAACCCAGCTCGAAACCTGGCAGTACGCCCAGCCGATGGTCCGCTACGCCGCCAATCCCTGACACCGGGCCCGAACCGGGGCGCGCGACCCCGGCGCCGACTGCGTGCGGGAACCCTCACGCGCGGCGCGGAGCGAACGCGGGAGCACGCACCGCCCGCGGCCGTGGATGGGAACGGAGGACCGGAGCCGCCGCGACGGCCGCAGTCCGACCGCGGCCCGGGAGCCGCTCGTCGCGTCCAACATTGCCGAGCGCGAGGATCGCCTCGGCATGAAGCTGGCACACGCGCGGCTCGGAAATCCCGAGCACCACCGCGATCTCCTGGAGCCGGAGGTCTTCCGTGTAGTAGAACGCGAGAACCTGGCGATGCAGTTCCGGCAGCTCGTGGATGCGTTCCGCCAGGCGCGCCGCGAAGGACGTCGCCGGCGTGCGCCGGGCCCCGGCGGATTCCTCCGCGGGCGCGGGCCGCGTCGTCACGAATGTCGCGGGACTCAGGGTTTCCACGAGCTTCCGGTACTCCTCGACCGAAAGATTCAGGTCGCCGGCGATCTCCGCCTCCTCGGGATGACGCCCGCTGCGCGCCTCGATCCGATCCATGGCCGAGCGAACGTAGCGCGTGTCCTGTTGCGCCTCGAACGGGACCCAGTTGCGCTTGCGCAGCTCGTCCAGAACGGCTCCCTCGATCCGCAGCCGGGCGTAGGCCGTGAACTCCGCGCCGGCCCGCCAGTCGAAGCGGCGGATCGCCCCGAGGAGGCCGAAACGTCCGGCGCTGTGGAGGTCGCGCACGTTGATCGAGGCCGGAAGCGACACCGCGAAGCGGTCCACGACCGTCTTCACGAGGTCGAGGTGCATCTCCATGAGCTCGTCCTCCGCGGCGCTGCCTTGTCCTCCGAGGCTGTACTCCTTCCAGAGCGCGGCGAGCGCGGAAGCGGGAGCATCGGACTGCGTGTCGGGGGTCGTGTCGATCGAGGTCACCTGAAGATCAGCGGTCATCATGTTCTTGGTCGTGGGCGCGGCGTTGTTGGATTTGCGTCTGCCGGGAGGTCGCCCGGAGTTGTGTGGGCGGCAAACCTTCACTGCCCGAGCAGTATGGAAGCATCCGCCCTGCCAGAACGCTTGCACGGATCGGAAGGAGCCGGGATTCATTGCGTCGCACGAATCAGGAAGACGCGCAACTCGTTCGACTTAAGACAGTTACACCATGTGGGTTCCGGACTCGGCAAGTGACTTAAGGCTGCCGTCTGTTCCAGGTCGACCGAAGGCAATGTCTGCCGCCCGTCGGATCGAGGGGGCGGAATCCGGAAGAAACTGCCGCAACCCTTCGAATGAAGCGGGAATGAAGCGGGAAGCGCCGGCGGCTTCCGGAAAAGGTCGCCGCGCGCGGGAGTGCATCCGGGCGCGCGGCGACAGAAATTGCCGGGAGCGGAGAGGGACGCCGCGCGGTTCGCGGAACGCGCGCCTCCGTCAGATGTGGATGGCGCGCCCGTCCACGGCGAGGGCGGCCTCGCGCACGGCCTCGGAGAGCGTGGGATGGGCGTGGCAGGTGCGGGCGATATCCTCGCTGCTGGCGCCGAACGCCATGGCGGTGGCCGCCTCGGCGATGAGGTCCCCTGCCCTCGCGCCGATGATGTGCACGCCGAGGACGCGGTCGGTCGCGGCGTGCGCGAGGATCTTGACCCGGCCCTCGGTGTTTCCGAGCGCGCGGGCGCGGCCGTTTGCGGAGAAGGGAAAGACGCCCTTTCGATACTCCACGCCCGCGGAGCGGAGTTCCTCCTCGGACTTGCCGACGGTCGCGATCTCGGGATGCGTGTACACGATTCCGGGGATGGTGTCGTAATCGACGTGGCCGTGGCCGGTCACGAGGTATTCGGCGAACGCGATGCCTTCCTCCTCGGCCTTGTGGGCGAGCATGGGGCCGGGGATCACGTCGCCGATGGCGAAGATTCCCTGCGCGGCGGTTTCGAAGCGCTCGTTGACGGGGATGCGGCCGCGTTCGTCGAGATCGATGCCCACGGTTTCGAGCCCGAGATCGGAGGTGTTGGCGCGGCGGCCGACGGCGACGAGCACGCGATCGCACTCGATGGATTCATCCTCGCCGAGGCGGACGACGCATTTGCCGTCGCCCTTCCTGACGCCGGTGACGGCCGCCTTGAGACGGAACTCGAGCCCCTGCTTTTCAAACAGCTTGCGGGCTTCCGCGGCGATCTCGGCATCGAGTCCGGGAAGGATCCGGTCAAGGTACTCGACGACCGTGACGCGGGAGCCGAGGCGCCGCCATACGGAGCCGAGTTCGAGGCCGATGTAGCCGGCGCCGATCACGACGAGGTGGCCCGGCACCTCGGGATAGCTCAGCGCGGCGGTGCTGGTTCCCACGCGGTCCTCGTCGATCTCGACGCCGGGCAGGGTGCTGGGGACGCTGCCCGTGGCGATGAGGATGCTGCGGGCGAGGAGGTCGACGGGTTCGCTGCCGGTGACCCGCACCCTGCCCTGCCCCATGATGCGGCCGTGGCCCTGATAGCGGGTGATGCGGTTCTTGCGGAAGAGCGAATCGACGCCGCGGGTCAGCGCGGTGACGACACTGTCCTTCCGCTTGAGCAGCGCGGGCAGGTCGAGCGACACGTCGCCGACCTTCACGCCGTGGGATTTCAGGGAGTTTCGCGCCTCCTCGAAGCGCTCACTGGATTCGAGCAGGGCCTTGCTCGGGATGCAGCCGATGCGCAGGCACGTGCCCCCGAGGGCGCTCTCGCGCTCGACGCAGGCGACCTTGAGGCCGAGCTGGGCGGCGCGGATCGCGGCGACGTAGCCGCCCGGTCCCGCGCCGATGACGATGAGGTCGAAGGATTCTGCCATGAGAACCGGGAAGCGCGCGGCACGCCGTGCTAGACCTCCAGGAGCATCCGGGCGGGCGCCTCGATGAACTCCTTCACGCGCTTGAGGAACGTGACGGCCTCGCGCCCGTCCACGAGCCGGTGGTCATACGTCAGCGCGACGTACATCATCGGACGGATGACGACCTGGCCGTTCACGGCCACGGGCCGTTCCTGGATGGCGTGCATGCCGAGGATGCCGCTCTGGGGCGGATTGATGATCGGGGTGGAGAGAAGGCTCCCGTAGATGCCGCCGTTGGTGATCGTGAACGTGCCGCCCTGGAGCTCCTCGGGCTTGATCCGGGCTTCCTTCGCGCGTGCGGCAAGGTCCGCGATGGCCTTCTCGACCTCGGCGAAGCTGAGGCGTTCGGCGTTGCGAATGACGGGCACCACGAGCCCCTTCCCGCCGCCGATCGCGACGCCGATGTCGTAGTAATGACGATAGAGAATGTGCTGTTCGCGGATCTCCGCGTTCAGGGCCGGGATCTGCTTGAGCGCCTCGATCACCGCCTTCACGAAGAAGGACATGAAACCCAGCTTGATGCCATGGCGCTTCGTGAACGCCTCCTGATGCTCGGACCGGAGGGCGATCACGGCCGACATGTCGATCTCGTTGAACGTGGTGAGCATCGCCATGGTGGACTGCGCCTCCACCAGCCGCCGCGCGACCGTTCGCCGCAGCGGGGTCATCGGAACGAGCTCTTCCTCCCGGGCGCCAGCGGGCTGGGGCGCTTCGACCGGGGCGGCCGCCGGGCTCGCTCCCGGCGCGGGCGCCTTCGCCGCCGCGGCGCGGAGGGCATCCTCCTTCGTGATCCGGCCGCCGCGGCCGCTCCCGGTGACGGACTCCCGCGGGATCCCGGACTGTTCGAGGATGCGCTGCGCCGCGGGCATGACCGGCGGGGCGGCCGAGGCGGGCAGCGGCGATTCCGCGGCCACCGGGGTCGCGGCCTGCGGTGCCTCGGCCCCGCCCGGAGCGGGCTCGGGCGCGGCCGCGCCGTCGGTGGAGATCTCGGCGATGGCATCCCCGACGCGCGCCGCCTCGCCGCGCCGCTTGAGAATGCGGCTGAGAACTCCCTGGACGGGGGCCGGGATCTCGACGGTTGCCTTTTCGGATTCGATCAGGACGAGCGGCTCGTCCTTGCGCACGGCCTGGCCCTCCTGTTTCAGCCAGTCACCAATCTGGACCTCCGAGATGGATTCGCCGACGGCAGGGACACGCAGTTCGAATGGCATAGGCTGAGGCAGGGGGGCACCGGCTCCCGGGATGGGTGACGCGCCCTCGCACGACGAGGGTAACGCCCGTTGTCAGTCCAGCAAGCCTGTAGCAGATTCCGCGGGCATCATGGCGGACAAGATTCAATCCCTTCGCGGCTACCTGCTCCTGGATGGAGGGAAACTGATGGGCTCATGGTTTCACCGCGCGGTGGTGCTGATCTGTCATCATGACGCGGAGGGCGCCTTCGGGCTGGTCCTCAACCGCCCCTCGGGGACGGACGTCGGCGAGGCGCTCGCCGGGGAGTTCTCCGAGGTTCTCCGGCAGCAGCCGCTCTACATCGGCGGGCCGGTGCAGCCGGGCGCGCTCAGCTTTCTCCACACGGAATCCTACCTTCCGAACGGGTCGGTCATGCCGAACGTGAACCTGGGCCACTCCCTCGATCAACTCATCGAACTCGCGAGCGAGTTTTCCCCCGGCCGGCAGATCCTTGTGTTCGCCGGGTACGCCGGATGGAGTGCCGGCCAGCTCGAGGACGAACTGGCGCGCGACGCATGGCTCGTGCACCCGGCCACCCCCGAGCTGATCTTCGACGGAAATCCGGAGCAGCTCTGGAGCAAGATCCTCAAGTCCCGGGGCGGCATCTTCCGGCTGCTGGCCGACGCGCCGGAGGATCCGTCCTGGAACTGACGCGACGCGGCCTCGCGTCCGGCGGCCCCTGGAGAACCGCGGTCCGTGATTGCGGCCGCGATCACCACAGCGGAGTGTTGCGACATGAACGACGGTCGGAAGCACGTGGTGGTTCTGGGCGCCGGCTTCGGAGGACTCACGTTCTGTCAGTCCTTCCGCCACCCCCGGGCGAGGGTGACCCTCGTCGAGCGGACGAACCATCACTTGTTCCAGCCCCTGCTCTACCAGGTGGCCACGGCGGGCCTCTCGGCCCCCGAGATCGCGGCGCCGGTGCGGTCGCTCTTCTCCGATCGTCCGGATGTGACCGTGCTGATGGACACGGTCCAGGCCATCGATCTCGCCGCCCGGACCGTGACGCTCGAGAAGGAGACCCTTTCGTTCGACCACCTGGTCATCGCCCTCGGCGGGATCACCAGCTACTTCGGTCACCCCGAATGGGAGCAGTTCGCGCCGGGACTCAAGACACTGGACGACGCGATGCGGATCCGGAGGGACGTGCTCCTCGCGTTCGAGCGGGCCGAGAGCGAGCCGGATCCCGCGCGGCGGGCCGAGCTGATGACGACGGTCGTGGTCGGCGGCGGCCCGACCGGAGTCGAACTGGCCGGCGCGTTCGCGGAACTGGCGCGCACGGTTCTCGCCCGGGACTTCCGTCGGGTGGACACGAAGCACGCGCGGGTCATCCTCCTCGAGGGCGGACCGCGGCTGCTGGCGCACCTTCCGGAGGAACTCAGCGAGAGCGCCCGGCGCCAGCTCGCGGGCCTCGGCGTCGAGGTGATGACTGGCGCCATGGTGGAGAGCATCGGGCCGCGGGTCGTGCGCCTGAAGGACGGGAGGGAGCTTCGGGCCGCGAACATCATCTGGGCGGCCGGCGTGCAGGCGTCGCCGCTGACGCGTTCGCTCGGCGTGGAAGTGGACCGTGCCGGGCGGATCAGGACGGCGCCGGACCTGAGTGTTCCCGGGCATCCGAACGTGTTCGCGGTCGGCGACGTCGCCCTGGTGCTGCAGGACGACGGGAGCCCGGTTCCGGGGGTGTCGCCCGCGGCGATGCAGATGGCGCGGCACGTGGCCCGCACCATCCGGCGCGAGCTGAACGCGGTGCACGGGATGCCGGAGGCGCGGGAGGCGTTTCGATACTGGGACAAGGGAACGATGGCGACGATCGGCCGGTCGGCGGCGGTGGCGAAGATCGGCTCCGTTGAGCTGGCGGGTTTCCCGGCATGGCTCGCGTGGCTGGGCGTCCACCTCGTGTTCCTCATCGGGTTCCGCAACAAGATCGCGGTGCTGCTGCAGTGGGCCTACTCGTATTTCACGTACAAGCGCGGCGCACGGATCATCATGGGCCGCGAGGCGCCCGGCTGACCTCGACGTGACCACGGCCGCGGCGGGCGGTGCGACCGCGAGAGGAGGCTTGGAGCCGCGCGCGCGGCATGCGTACGCTCGTGGGGCATGCACGAGCTGTCGCGCCCCGATGTCATCCTCACGCACGAGAGCGACCTGGACGGATTTGTGTCCGGGCATCTGCTGCTGAAACTGGCCCGGCACCTGTTTCAGACCGAGGTGCGGCTGGAGGCATGGAACACGCAGGCATGGCGGCAGCGACCGATGCGGGAGAAGGTCGCGTGGGTCTGCGACCTCGCGTTCGATGCGCGCCTTGACCGGCCGGACTGGCTGATCGTGGACCATCATCCAATGGACGCGGGCCCCCGTACGGCGCGCGTGATCCATGACCTGAACAAGTCCGCGGCACGCCTGTGCGCGGAGCTGTGCCGCGAGCACGGCGTCGGAAGCGAGGCGCTCGACCGTCTGGTGGGTCTCACCGACGTGGGTGACCTCTTTCTCGAGGATCACCCCGACTTCGAGCTGTCCCAGGAATACGGATCCCTGGTGAAGACGTACTCCTTCTGGAATCTGAGCCGGCTCATTGAGGGCGATCTCGAGCGCCTGCTGGACCATCCGCTGCTCGAGGTGATCCGGACGAAGCGAAGGATCGAGGACCCGATGGGCCTTGAGTGGAGCCGCTCGCGCATCGCCTCCCTGAGCCCGGAGGTCGGGTTCGTGGACGTGGTGGTGGGCAACGCGAATCTCATCGTGCACGAACTGCTCAAGTCGCCGGACTGCTCGCATCCGGTGCTTCTGACGCTTACCCGGAAGGGAACGGGAGGGATCGTCGCCAGTCTCCGCAGCAGGGGCGGCCAGGCCCTGCCCGTCGCCCAGAAGCTCCAGGGCGGCGGGCACCCGAACGCCGCGGGCGCCACCCTGCCCCGCTCGGTGCAGAGCATCCCCGATGCCCTGGATTACCTGAAGCGGGTCCTGAACCCGACCGTTCCCGCCCTCGCGGGTCCGGCCGGCGCGCCGGCGGGACTGACGCTGGATCCGGCCTGACGCGCCGCTCCGGCCGCTCCGCCCGTCGGGGGTACGCCCGTACGCCCCGGGCCTTCGGGGGGCGCGCCCGCCGGTCAGGCCTTCTTCTCCTCCTCGTGCAGGCGGCGCGTTTCGGCGATGATCTTCGCCTCGAGCTCCGCGGGGAGGAAGTCGTAGTGGCTGAACTCCTCCGAGTGGTGTCCGCGTCCCCCGGTCAGCGATCGGAGCGCGGCCGAGTACAGATGGAGCTGGTTCTGGGGGACCTGCGCGCGGACCACCTGATAGCCGTCCAGCGTTTCCATGCCGAGGATGCGTCCGCGGCGGCTGGAAAGGTCGCCGAGCACGTTGCCCATGCATTCCTCGGGGATCCGCACCTCGATGTTGTAAATCGGTTCGAGCAGGCACGGCCTGGCGGCGCGGAAGGCCTCGCGGAAGGCCTCCTTGCCGGCGATCTGGAACGCGATGTCCTTCGAATCGACCGGATGCATCTTGCCGTCGTAGAAGTCGATCCGGACATCCACGACGGGATAACCCGCGAGGATGCCCTCGTTGCAGGCGGCGTGGACCCCCTTCTCCACCGACGGAACGAACACCCGGTCCACATTCTGGCCGGTGAGGGATTCGGTGAACTCGATGCCGCTGTTGCGCGGCAGCGGCTCGATCCGCATCCAGACCTCGGCGAACTGGCCGGCACCGCCGGTCTGCTTCTTGTGGCGATACTTCGATTCGCCGCGGGCGCGGATGGTCTCGCGATAGGGCACCCTCGGCTCCACGAGGTCGAAATCAATCCTGTAGCGGCGCTTCAGGCGCTCCGCGACGATCTGCAGGTGGAGTTCGCCCTGTCCCGAGATGACGGTCTGGTGGAGCGCCGAATCCACGTGGTACGTGAAGGTCGGGTCCTCGTCGTGGAGCGCGGCGAGCCCGGAGGCGAGCTTGTCCTCCTCGCCCTTGGCCTTGAGCTTGAGGGCCATGTGGACATTGGGCTTGGGGAAGCGAACCTTCGGCAGCGCGACGACCTTCTTGGGGTGACAGAGCGTGTTGCCGGTGTGGGTGTCCTTCAGCTTGACCGCCGCGCCGATGTCCCCCGCGCGCAGCACATCGACGGCGCTGCGATTCCGGCCGCTCACGGAGAAGATCTGGCCGAGGCGCTCCGACGACTTCCGGTCGCTGTTGTACAGGTCCATGCCCACGGTGGCGGTGCCTGAATAGACGCGGAAGAGGGAGAGATCGCCGAACTGATCCTCGTGGGTCGTCTTGAACACGTACAGGACCGGGGCGTCCCCGTTGAGATCCACCTGGACCTCGGCGCCCGCGGCGTCGTGCGCGGTGATGGTGCTGCGGTCCACCGGCGAGGATCCGTACTTCGCGATGAAATCCATCAGGCGCGCGACGCCGACGTTCGTTTCCGCCGAGGTGAAGAAGACGGGAATGAACGCCTGCTTCTGGAGCGCGGTGTGTTCACCGGCGCGCAGTTCCTCCTCCGTGAGGCTGCCCTTCTCGAAGAACTTCTCCATGAGGGCGTCGTCGGCCTCGGCGGTGTACTCGATCAGCTCGCGATGAAGCTGCGTGACCCGCTCCTTCCATTCGCCTTCCGCGGGAACCTCGGAGTACTTGCCGGAGCCATCCGCGCTGTACGTGACGATCTCGCTGCGCATCACGTCGAGCTCGGCGTTGAATCCGGGCCCCGGATTGACCGGCCACGACAGCGGGAACACGCGCGGGCCGAACTGCGCGCGAAGCGTCGCGAGCATGGCGTCCGGGTTCACGTGCTCGCGGTCGCACCCGTTGACGACGAGGATCTTCGGGATGCCGTATTGGGTCGCGTAGCGCCAGACGGTGTCGGTGCCCAGCGCGGGCCCCTGGAGGGCATGAACGACGACGAGCGCGAAGTCCCCGACCTGGAGGGCGACGAGGGCTTCGCTGATGAAGTCCATGTAACCCGGCGTGTCGATGATGTTGAACTTGCGTCCGAGCCAGTCGAGGCGGAGCGGCGTGGCGTGGATCGAGATCTGGTGGCGCTTCTCGCCCGGATGATAATCGGAGACCGTCGTGCCGTTCGCGATGCTACCCATGCGGCCGATCTCGCCGGCCGTCGCCAGCATGGCTTCGCAAAGCATCGTCTTTCCGGAAGTGGCATGACCGACCACCGCGAAGTTTCGAATGTCAGCGGGCTCGTAGGTTTTCATGAAGACGCTGGGGATGGCTTCGCGGCTGAATCTTCAGGAAGCGCCCGGGAAGGCCAAGCGTGGATTCGTGAACGGCGGGAGGCGGCCGGGGCCCGGGAGCCGGGGCCGCGTCCCGCGGCCCCGGCCGCTCCGTTCACGGGGTGACCAGCCGGAAGAACCTCGCGGCGCCCTCGATGTCGATGGTGACGCTGCTGCCGGTGACCCCGGGGACCTCCTGCCACATGCCACCGTCCTCAAGGGTTTCGGATGCCTCGAGCACGGCACCGGTGAGATCCGGGCTCCACGAGAGGGTGACCTGGCCGGCGGCGCGCGTGATCGCGACCTCCGGCGGCGGCGCGGCAACCTCGATGCCGTACTTCTCCGCGAGATAGCTCATGACCCCGGCGCGTTCCCCGGCCGAGAGCGCCTTGTTGTAGATGATCAGCTCCGCGATCTCGCCGTGGAGGATTGTTTCCCGGTTGTCCCGCGTGCCGATGAGAAGCGGCCGGCCCGTGTCCGCCAGGGTCACGGTGATCTCCCCTTCCCCGTTGGGCGCGCCATTCAGGATGTGGCGCATGGTGGTTCCCTCCATCTCGAAACCGGCGATCACGAACTCGCCGGGATTCAGGGGATTGACGCCATCGACCGAACCGGCGCCGACGCCCCCGCGGAGGGCGCGCGGGATTCCCGTCTGCGGAAGGATGTAGTAGTCCGTCGCCCGCGGCTGGTTTCCCTGGGCCTTCGACCACACGGTGCGGAACGTTTCGAGGTCGGCGAGGCGGACAACGAAGTAACTGCTGATGTCACGAACCATCGCGACGCTGAAGTGATGGGGTATCGAGAGGAAATCATCGATGCCATCGAACCACACCGCGGGCCGGCCGTTGATCGCGTCAGGCGTGAGGTAGGGCTGGAGGTCCGGTTCCGGCTGGCTGGCGTGGTTCAGGTTGCCGGACTGGTCCTGCCATTCCCGGACCAGGCCGCCGTCCTCCGTCACACCGGCGTCGGCGCGCAGCCACACCTTGAGGTGCGCCGGCGCGGGCAGCGGCACCTGGGCCGTGGAGATCACCTGGATGGTGACGGGCGACGAACGGGCGGTCCCGCCGAGGTTGTCCACGGCCTCGGCGGCGAACTCCGGGTTGTCCGCGGCGGAAAACTCGATCGTCGTGCGGAACGGCGCGCTGCTCGCCGAACCCACGACCACGCCATTCACGAGGAAATCGACGCGCGCGATCGATCCGTCCGAATCGGACGCCTCCGCTTCGAGGGTGACCTCCGCGGGCGCTGCGACGGAGCTTCCAGGCGCCGGCGCAGTCAGGGTGACGGCGGGCGGCGTGTTGGAGACGGAGAAAAGCCCGATGCCGTAGCGCCCCGCGAGGTACACCTCCACCGCGCGACGTTCCTCCGCCGAGAGGGCGGCGTCATAGATCAGCAGTTCGGCGATCTCGCCCGCCAGACGCGTTCCGAAGTCATCCCGGCTGCCGATCCTGAGACTGGTGTCCTGGTCGCCGAGCGTGGCGGCGATGGTGCCGGCGGAGGTCACGCGCCCGTTCAGGTGATGCGTGACGGAGCCGTCGCGGGACTCGAAGCCGGCCAGCTCGAAGACCCCGGCGCGCAGGGCGGTCCCGCCATCGACGGAACCGAGGCTGCCCTCCCCGTTGCCCCGGTACAACCGGGGAACTCCTGATCCCGGGAGGAGATAGTAGTCCGTGGGCGCGGGCAGGTTTCCGAGCGTCTTGGCCCAGACGGCGCGGTAGGTGGCGAAATCATCCACCTTCACGACGAACCAGGAACTGATGTCGCCCGCGATCGAGAGGGCGTCGCTGTCGGGGACGTCGAGGAAGTCGTCCACGCCGTCGAAACGCAGGGCGGGCAGGCCCGCGACGGCGTCCTGCACGAGAACGGGCGCCATGGCTTCGTCGGTCTGAATCGCCTCATGGCCCGCCGCGGACTGGTCCGCCCATGCGGTCACGGCGTCGCCGACGCCCGTCGTGACGCCGGCGTCCGCCCGCAGCCAGAGCTGAAGATGATTCGTGGCGGTCAGGGGCGGCGGCTCGGAGGCGGCGATGCGCAACATGATCGGAGTGGTCGCGCGGATCGCGTCCTTGTCGTCCACCGCGCGGGCGACGACCTCGAAATCGCCGGCGGTCTCGAGAACCACGCTGACCGCGAACGGCCAGGCGACCGCCGTGGCGAACACGCCCCCGTTGATGAGAAACTCGACACGCGCCACCTGGCCGTCGGGATCTTCCGCGTCAGCGGTCAGCCGGACCATCGTGCCCGCCTCGAGGTCGGGGCCCGGGGGTTCGGCGGTGAGTTCAACCGCGGGCGGCTCATTGCGGATGTCGTACTTCTCCGCGAGATATTCCACGACCGCCTCGCGCTCCTCCGCCGGCAGGGCCCTGTCATAGATCACCAGTTCCGCGAGGTCGCCCTTCAGCTTTGTGAAAAAGTCTCCGCGCGTTCCGATGTACAGCGACGCATCACCGTCCGCGGGCGCCACGGAAAGCGACCCGGTGGCGGTCGGCACGCTGCCGACGAAATGGGTCACGCCATCGCCCGCACACTCGAATCCGACGATGAGATACGCGCCGCTGCGCACGGCGCGGCCATCGAAGGACGCGATGCCGTCGGAAGCGCCGTTCCCGCGGTACAGCCTGGGGACGCCGGAGCCCGGCAGCAGGTAATGATCCGTGGGCGCGGGCAGGTTCCCGAGCGTCTTGGCCCAGACGGTCTGGTACACGCTGAAATCCTCGTAACGCACGACGAAGAACGTCGTGAGATCCCCCGCGATCGAGATGGATTCGGAATCGAAGACCTCCAGGAAATCGTCCGTGCCGTCGAAGCGGAGGGCGGGATGACCGTTGATGGCGTCCTCGACCAGGACGGGCGCCCACGTCTCGTCGAACTGGACCGCATGGTTCTCCTGTCCCGACTGGTCGGCCCACTCGGTGACGGCGGACGAGGCGGAAGTGGTGACGCCCGCGTCGGCACGCAGCCAGAGCTGGAGTCCGTCCGTGACGGTCAGGCTCTGGCCGACCGCGAACGGCGCGACGACAAGAAGGGACGATAACAACACGAGGGGTCTCGATTTCATGGAACGCATGGGTTGTACGGCATGATCCGGGGGGCGGCCAACGTCTGACTGCCCGATCAGGATGTGTCAACGCGAACCACCCGGACCTCCGCCGGCGTCACTCGGGCGCCTTCAGGGTGGCGAGATACTCCACGAGATCCACGAGCTCCTCCTTCGTGAGCGCCGCCGCAAGCCCCGATGGCATCAGCGACAGCGAGTGCCGGTGCCGGCTGAGGATGCGGTCCCGCGGGATTTCGACAACGACGCCGGACTGCTGCCGGATCGCGATCGCCTCCGGCGTCTCGCTCACGAGCAATCCGTCGAACTCCTCCCCATCCTGCGTCTGCACCGTCCAGCCCTCATACCCGAAGGAGATCCCGGCGTTCGGGTCGAGGATCGCCTCATACAGGGCCTGGCGACCAAGCTTGGTCCCGATCTGGGACAGCCCCGGGCCGAAGTCGATTCCCTCCCCTCCGATCGCGTGACAGCGGATGCACCCGGCCTTCTCGCTGCGGAAGACGCGCGCGCCGCGATCCGGGTCGCCCCGCATTTCCAGGAGCCGCGCGACGGGCGGCAGCGGTGCGCCGTCCCCGGCGGAAGGGGCCGGCGTCACACGGGCTGCACGGGCCCGGATCGCGGGCCAGCGCGCCGAGGCGAGCGCAAGCCCCGCGGTGAGACGCGCGGCGTCGTCAAGGTCGCCCGCCTCGGCCATGTCCAGGAGAAGCGTCGCGCCGGAGAGATTCTGGGCGAGCCCGCGGATCGCGGCGGACCGCACCTCCGCCGGGGTGGCGGACTCAGTGAGGACACCGGCAAGGACAGGCAGCACGCCCTCCTGGGCGACAGCCGCCACGGCGCGGACAAGAAGCACCGCGTTCGTGGGGGGACAATCACGGAGCGCAACACGGATGCGGTCCGGGGCGCCGGCGGGATCCTGCTGGATCAGCAGGCGAATCGCCTCGGCGCCCGCGCTCGGATCCTCAGCGCTCCGCGCAACCTCGAGCAGGCCGGATTCCTGTCCGGACAGGTCGAAGTCCCGCACCAGCTCGACGAACTCCGGCGTGCCGCGGAACGATTCGAGCGTGCGCAGGAGCACGGACCGGATCGCGGCGTTGGCGTCGAGGTCGATGCCCTTGAGGCGCCGCAGGGTCTCGAGCGTCGCGCTGGAGGCGGCGGGTGCCGATTCGCAATCGCCGGAAAACGGCATCGCCGCCACGGCGAGCAGGGCCACGACAAACGGAAATCGCATGGACGCGGAAATCTGGGCCGGAACCCACCCCGGGAGGCAATCCCGAAGGCACTGCGCCCATCGCGTCCGGATCGAACCCGCGGCGGCGAGGCAGGTCCGCCGCACCGCCCGTGATTCAGCGGTCGAATCCACATGAAAAGCGGGTTGAATTCCACATCGAAAGTCCTAGCCTGCCGCGGTTGTCCCACACACGCACAATGCCATGAAGTCATTCATCACCACGCTGGCCTGCGCCGTCGCGCTGGCCCTCACCACGACCGCCCGGGCCGAGGAGGCCGAAAAGGAGATCAAGGGCGAGGGAGTGTGCCTCAAGTGCGAACTGAAGAAGGCGGAATCCTGCCAGAACGCGATCCGCGTGAAGGAGAAGGACACGGACAAGGAGGTCCTCTACGTCCTTGAGCACAACGACGTCAGCAAGGCCTTCCACAGCAAGATCTGCGGCGGGCCCAAGAAGGTCGTCGCCAAGGGCAAGGTGAAGAAGGACGGCGAGAAGAACATCCTTGTCGCCTCCAAGATCGAGTTGGACGAGAAGGCGAACTAGTCGCGATCGGACGCGCCACGATCCGAAGGACGGGCCGGCTCCTGCGCCGGCCCGTTTTGCGTCCCCGACCGGCGTTCCCTCCTGCCATGGCCCGATGAAATACTCGGTTCAGCGACAACTCACGGTGGCGATCGAGAACCAGCCCGGCCGCCTCGCCGCCATCTGCGAGATCCTCGGCTCGCACGCGATCAACATCCGGGACATCGCGATCGTGGACAACATCGAGCAGGGCGTCGTGCGCTTCATCTGCAGCGATCCCAGGGAATGCCGGGCGCTCCTCGTGAGCCGCGGCCTTTACGTGCTGGAGGCCGACGTCCTGACCGTGGACCTCGCCGATGCGCCGGGCCGGCTCGCGCGCCTGACCAAGGCCCTCGCCGATGCCGGGGTGAACGTCGATTACGCCTACGGAAGCGAGGAACCGGCCGAACACCGCATGCGCCTCGTGATCAAGGTTTCAAACCTGGACCGCGCGCGCGAGGTCATCGCCGCGCTGCCCGACTCCTGAACCCCGTCCCCCGCCATGCCGGGCGTCCTGAAGGGTCAGATCGGAATCCGCCCGCCGGGCGCGCTGGGAGTCGCCTGCTTCTATCATCTGACCCGCGGACTCCGTGACTGCGCCGGCGTCCGGTTCCTCCTCCGGCGCGGCGGCGAAAGCGCGCGCGCGCTCACGGCCGCCGGGCAGATCGACGTCCAAGGACCCGAGGACGCCGAGCCCATCCATCTTGACCTGCGCGACCTCCTGTTGCCCGACCTGCCCGCGTGCTGGCAGCACGGCACCCTGCCCGAGATCGTCCTCGCGTGCCCCAACCCGGACCAGCTCCTCGGCATTCTCGACGAAATGGTCGCGGTTACGGAACGCGCGCACGCCGAGGACCTGCTGAAAGTGCCCGCCCCCCCCCTGCCCATGGTCGTGCTCTGTTCCAACGGCATCTACTTTCAGCGCCTGCGCCAGCTCTTCGTGGAACGCCTCGAGGAGTCCACCCTCATGGGACGTCTCCCGGACCTGTGGCCGTCGCTGATGCCGCGGATCGTCAGCCGGCTCCTGCGCGGAATCACCCTGCAGACCGGCGTCCGCGTCGAAAGGAACGGTCGCCCCTTCTATCGCCCCGGCCCCATGGGTCCCACGTATCTCGCCGGCGGCGACTCCCTCACCCGCCATCACTGCGCATCCATCCTCCGCGCGCGCGGAGGCGTCTTCGAAGTCTCCCCCCACGGATCGGCAACACGCCTCGAGTTCGACAAGGCGATGATCAACCTCGTGAGCAACCTGCTCGGCCAGATCCTCGCCGTCGGTCCCGACGGACGGTTCCGGCGAATGACCGTCGGCGAGATTCACCAGGCCGCCGGCGAGCCCATGATCCGGGAACTCGTGCAGCATGTGCTCGAGGTCGGACGGGCCGTGCGCGTCTATCCCCCCGGGGAAGCCGCCGAAACCCACATGGCCCGCCTGCGGGCCTCCGCCGAGCGCCACGGCAACCACGTGCCCTCCAGTTTGCAATGGCTCGACCTGAAACTCCGCCATGACGGAGACGCCGCGGGACTCACGCCCACGGAGGCATGGCTGCTCGATCCCCTCATCCGCTATGCCCGATCCGCGGGACTCGAGGACTCCGCGAGTTACTTCGAGGGCCTGCGCAGACGCCTGATGCAGAAGCTCGAGCAAGCCTCCCGGGCGCGCGAGTCCTCTCCGTCCTGAAAGCACCGCACCTCACGGTTGCATCTTGCAGGAATCCACTTGCAACCGGGATAAACGAATCCCTTAAATCCAGCTCGTAGCCCAACGCACTTACGCCCATCTGGCAGCCAGATAGGTCATGCACGCATCCGGCTGCCGATCCGGATGGGTCACACCTGGTGAATCGAATCCGCTGTCGATGAAGGGATCGCAGGGACCGGAGAAAAGTCCATGCCGGCGCGTGTGCGTTCCAAAACGACCGGAACAGAGGGAGGGCCTGGAGATTCTATGGACGCGCAAAATGGACAGAGCACGGTCTGGCATCGTGGCGTGAACGAAGGCAATGCCGCGGATCACGGCCTACCCTGCGGTTCCGGAGCGGAGACGCGACCGGGCCGGGCCCCTGCAGGGCTCGCGATCTCGGCACTGGCCGTGGTTTTCCTCATGGCTTCTGCGGGGGCGATGGGCCAGGCCTTCACGCTTTTCGTGGACATCAAGACGGTGAGCGAGAGAGGGGCCGACGCCGAGTCGTCCCCCCTCCAGGCGAGGCTGTTCCTGTCGAACGAATCCCCCGCACCTCCCGGCACGGCTCTCTGGTTCCTGGTGGACACCCACCGAAACGGCCTCGCGCTCGAAGGATTGTCCCCGCGGACCGACGTCCGGATGAGCGAGATCCTCGGCCTCGACGACTTCGTGCTGCTGCAGGATCGGGTGGACGGTGACCAGCCGGGCACATGGCTGGGCGGGTATCGTCGCATGAACCAGGAGATCGAGCTCCCCGCCGGCCTCACCCTCGACGCGTTGGGCCAGGGCAACATCTACGCCCTCCTCTGGGACGACATGAGCTTCGGGCCCCAACCCGCCGAAGGATCCAGGTTCGGGATCCTGAACATCGGCGTAAACCCGCTTCCGGCGGAGGGCAACGTGTTCTGGGCCATCGACCAGAACCTGGTTGCCGGCTCCTTCACGCTCGTGCCCGAGCCGGAGCTGGCCCTTGCCGGTGCCGCGGGCATCCTCGGGCTGTGGGCGGCAAGCCGGCGCCTGCGGCGCTGAGACTCCCCGCCACTCAGGGCGATCGGAAGAACGGGTTCACCGCCTTCTGCTCTCCCACGGTGGTGAGGGGACCATGCCCCGGGCAGATCAGGGTGTCATCCGGCAGGCTGAGAATCTGCGACTGGACGCGCTCCCGCGCCAGCCGGCCGTTGTTCGGGGCACCGCCGATGGACCCCGCGAAGATCGCATCCCCCACGACGGCGGCCGCTCCCCCGCCCGGGAACTCGAGCACATAGGTGACGCCGTCCGCGGCGTGCCCGGGCGTCTCGCGATGGGTGATGCGCAGGCCGCCCAGCTCGATCACCTCGCCGGGTGAGTTCCTTGCGCGCGCCGGCGCGCCGGCGGCGCTGGTTCGAAGCGCGGCGTCGCCCGCGCGGGCACGCACGGCCTCGAGGGCATGCACATGATCGTAGTGGGTGTGGGTGATCATGATGTACTCGAGGTGGAGATTCTCGGCGGCAACGATGCGGAAGATCGCGTCGGCATCGAAGCCGGTGTCGAACAGGACCGCGCGTCGGGACGCAGCATCCCACGCGAGGTAGCAGTGGACGCTCATGCGTTCATCGCGGGACGAGATCTGCCGCAGGAACGGCCACCGCGCCGGATCGACCGGATCCGGCTGCCATCCCTCCGCGACGCGCCGAAGCTTGTCCGGATCGAGGTCGAGGCAGGCGGCGATTCCGTTCCAGTCGATCTTCTCCGGAGGAACGCCGGAGTCCTCGAAGGCGGCCAGTTCGGCAGGCGAGATTCCCCCTGCCCGGGCGGAATCCGCGGGGGCGATGCCCGCCATGAGACGGGCCTTGCGCACGACGTCGCCGGCATGATCTTCAAGGCTCATGGGCGGAGGTTATCGGCGGTGGGACGCGCCGGTCGAGTCGATCGGCCTCCCGGCCCGCACCGCATCCGGGTTCCCGCCGGCGCTCGGCAGGCGGTTGCCCCGCGCCCGGAATCCGCATAGTCTTCTGATGCTCTTCCATGGAAAAGCCGCGGATCCTGATCATCGAGGACGACGACCTGCAGGCGGAGATCTACGAGGACGCGCTCTCCGATTTCGAACGGTTCCGGGCGCGAACCGGGCGGGAGGCCCTTTCGATCCTGCCGCAGGCCGCGCCGCACCTGATCCTGCTGGATCACATTCTTGATGACGGCGACCACGGACTCGATTACCTGCCCGAGCTGAAGGAAGCGATGCCGCATGTGCCGATCGTGGTGATCAGCGGGGCCATGGACATCAGCGAGCAGATGGAGGCGCTGCAGGGTCCGCGGCGGGCGCACTACTGCCTGACAAAGCCCGTGGACCTCCATGACCTCCGCCGAACGGTGGACACCGCGCTGAAGGAATGCGGTGAGACCGAGATCGTCCGGTCGTTCGAGTCCCTCGAGCGGTCACGCCGCTCGGACATCCACGACCTGCTCAGCCGGTCCACCGACCGGCTCAGCCGACAGAATGAGATCCTGCGACTGGTGAAGGATACGACCACGCGCCCGAACATCTCCGCGCTTGCGCGGAGGTTCAACGTGGCGCGGCGGACCATCATCCGGGATCTCCACGAACTGATCCGCCGCGGCCAGTTGCCGGCAGAGGTCTATCCTCGCTGGGACGCAGACGCGCTGGACGACGTGTGACGAACGGCGGCCTCCGCTGCTGCCGTCGGCAGGACCGCCGAAGGGACGGCCGCCGCGGGCCGCGTCTGGGAAACATTCCGGATCTGGCGCTCGGCCAGCAGCCAGAATTCCTCCTCCCGGCCCGCCGGGGATCCGGCCTGCTCCCAGAGCCGGAACGCCAACCGGGAGGTCCTGTCACCGATCGAACTGGTGGGTTCGGGTTCGGGGTTCATGGGGTCAGGACAAGTCAGCTGTTGCACTTGGAGACCCGCCGCACCGCAATTGCGTTCTCCTCCGTGGAGACTGCGGGTCTGGGGGGCCGACAGTAGCCCGTCGGACGGCGTCGTGAATCGTGGCGGACCATGATTCTGCGATCATGGGATCCACGATGCCCGCGCGGCTCCGGATGTCGGTCAGGAGGCCGCCTGGACGGGACGACTCGGCCGCGACACGCCGGGAGCCTTGCCGGCGTTCGGTCCCTGCACCGCCACGCGCCCCGCATCCGATGAAGGAAGGGTTCTGTCGGTGACCCACTGCACGGCGCGCTGAACGAGTTCCACGCCGTTCCTGAACCCCAGCTTGTCCTTGATGTGCGCGCGATGGGTTTCCACCGTGCTGACACTGATGTGCAGCGCGGCAGCGATCTCGCGGGTGCCCTGCCCCATCCCGAGCATTTCGAAGATCTCGAGTTCCCGGTTCGACAGGGAGTCGATCCCACCCGGGCCGGCGGTGTCGCGCGCGAGTCCGCTCAGAAGCCGGCCGCGAATCTCGGGACTCACGAAGACCTCTCCCCCGATCACCTCGCGAATGGCCTGGAGGAGGACCGCCATGGGCGAGTGCTTCAGCACGTATCCGCGCGCGCCGGCCTGGAGCGCGCGCCGGGCGAAAATGGTTTCCTCGAGCGCGGAAAAGACCAGAAGGGCAACCTCGGGATGGCTCGAGTGCAGGTTCCGTATGAACTGCAGGCCGGCGCCGTCCGCGAAGGCGAAGTCAACGATCACGAGGTCCGGCTTCGTGCGGGCGATGGCCGAGAGCGCGTCCGTGACATTGCCGGCCTCCCCGCAGACCTCGAGATCGGGTTCGTCGCGGATGAGGTGAACGAGTCCGTTGCGCGTCACGGGCTGGTCTTCGATGACCATGATGCGCACGCGCGCGGATGGCAGGAGCCGGGAATTGCGTTCGGAGCGCCTCTTCGTCATGGGCTCGGCGGCGCGAACCGGGTGAATGGCGTCCCCCGTGGCAGCCTCCCCCGGAGCCCGCGCATGGCACAATTGAATCCGGGGGGAGGCTGGCTTCGCGGAGGTGATTGCGCAAGCGCGCGAAACTTCGGTTGTAGGGACTCCGGGAAGGATCTCCTTCATGGACTCGATGAATGGATCAGCGGGGCCGATGTCCCCCCCTGCCCGGCGCGGCCGCATTCACCGTCCGCGTTTCCGGTTCACGGTTGTCACGGACGCCGCTCGTGCGGAGATTCGTGAGGATGAGCGACTCGCCTCAGGCGGAATTTCGTACGGGGATGGTGACCCTGCTCGGCCGGACCAACGTGGGGAAATCGACGCTGCTGAACGCGCTCGTCGACGCGAAGATCTCAATCGTCACCCCGCGGCCGCAGACAACGCGGCACGCCATCCACGGGATCGTTCACCGCCCGGAAGGCCAGATCGTGTTCGTGGACACTCCGGGATTCTTCCGCACGCACCGGAGCCGGCTCGTGGACAAGCTGCACGTGCGGGCGCGTTCCGCCCTGTCGGATGTCGATGCCGTGGTCCACGTGGTGGATCCCACGCGCGCACCCGGGGAGGAGGACGAGATGGTCCGCCACGCCCTCGAGGCGGTCCGGTGCCCTCGTGTCCTTTGCATCAACAAGGTGGACGCCCGGCGCCGCCCGCACATGGAGGAGTGGCGCGGCACGGCTGGCTCGTACGCGGCGGTGGTGGAGTTGTCCGCGCTCGCCCGGCGCAACCTCGAAGCCCTGGTTCAGGTCCTGATGCCCCTCCTGCCCGTCGCGCCCCCGCTGTACTCGACGGATGAAATCACGAACGCTCACCGCGACTTCCGGATCGGCGAGATCATCCGCGAGAAGATCTACATGCGGACACGGGAGGAGGTTCCCTATCGGACGGCCATCCGCGTGGACGAGGTCACCACGGCACCCGGGGGAGCCAAGGGGCCCATGGACGTGGTGCGCGCGACCATCCTCGTGGCGGATGAACGCTACAAGGGCATCTTGATCGGCAAGGGCGGCCAGATGATCAAGGAGATCGGGACGGCGGCGCGCATGGACCTCCAGGGGATGCTCGGCCGGCGGGTGGTGCTGGAGCTCCGGGTCCGCGTGGACGCGCGGCTGCCCGAGTGATGACGCCCCCCGGCGGGCAACGGCGCGCCCCCGGGGCGGCGAGTCAGAGAGAGGAACGCCGCCCCCGCGACGGCTCAGGGCCCGCAAACGGGAGCTTGTCGGGAATGACCGTGACGTCCGTCGTGAGTTTCAGCGGCGAGGGAGCGCCAACATTGAAGGTCAGTTCGACCATGTAGGCCGTCCATCCCTTCTCGGGCGCGGGCATCGTGGCGCGGTAGGTGTCGTCCTCTCCCGGCTCGATCGGGGTGGAAGTCCACGCGGGTCCGATCGTCTCGAGCCGGAAATCGCGCGCGTCGGGAGCCGTCGCTTTCCACAGGACGGCGGAGGAGGGCTTCCGGTCCGCGCGCACGATGATCTCGCCGGAGGACGGGTGTTCCCATGTCACGCTGGGGATGGGCGTGTCCTGCAACAGGGCGTAATACCACGCGAGGAGCGTTTCGATGGCGTCCGACTCACGGAGGGAATGATCCGCGTTGGGCACGTAACGAAGCGCCTTCGGGCCCGGAATGCTGTCGAAGTAGAACCGCGAGGAGTCGGGCAGGAAGAACTGATCGCCGGTGGCATTGAGGATCAGCTTGGGGATGTCGAGCCGGTCGGCGTAGGCGAAAGGATCCTCAATCGCGGCAAGGGAGTCCATCTCGTGGGTGCCCATCCACTCCATGATGCCATGACGCTCATAATCCCCGACGGCGGGCGCCCAGAATCCGTAGGCGCGATGATGATGGAGCATGGAGTCCTGCATGTTCAGGACGTCGATCACGATCGGACAGATCCCGATGACCCGGCGATCGACCGCGGCGGTGGTCCACGTGGTCCAGCCGCGCTTGGAGGCGCCCGCGACGACGAACGAGCGGATGTCATGGCCGCCAGCCCGTTCCTCGGCGCAGACCGCCGTGATCGTGTCCATCGCGCGGACGGCGGCCTTCGTCATGGGAAGGCGCGCGGGCCAGCGCTCCTCGCCGGTCCGCAGGAACTGGTCCCACGTGTAGGCGATCAGATCGTCCTCGAAGCGTTCGACGCCGTCCCCGTGGAACACGAGGGGCTGATTGGGGACCATGCGAAGCTCGGCGACGACGGACCGCGTCTCGTGGGCGATGCGCGCGAGGTCGCCGTTCACGCGCGGCCGCTCGGGATCGGTGTTCCGGCCCCCTCCGATGAAGAGCAGAGCCGTCTGGTGCTCCACCTCGTTGGGAATGATCACGATCAAGGAGTGTTCCCAGACGGTGCGATTGACCTCGTTCGTGGTGAGCCACGACTGGGACCTGAGGTCCACGAGAAGCGCGAGCCCCGCCTCGGCGCGGGCGGAGGCCACGATGTCCCACGAGTAAGCGGGATCCGGCTCGTGCACATAGCGGTCGAGGACCGTGAGCGGGGCTTTCGCGGTGGGCGCGCGGGCGGTCGAGGGAGCCTCCCCGGTCTCCCCCGATGGTTCACTCTCGATTTCCGGGGCCGGTTCGGCGGGCGCGACGGAGGAACCCGCGATCCGGGGCGGCTCGGGGGCGTGCACCACGGCCGCCGCGGGAATGCCGTACCGCTGAAGCACGCGTTCCGTCGCGGCCTCCATCTGGGTCGCGTCGAGCAGGATTCGCTGCAGGCTGTCGCCGCGCAGGAACTCGATGCGATGCACCCCGTTGGAGGGTTCCGCAAGGGCGGCCTGCAGGTCGGAGACCCGGCTGACCTTGCGTCCGTTGACCGTGTCCACGACGAGATTTCGCAGTTCCTGGTAGCCGATGTTCACCGGGTCGGGGAGGACCTGGCTGAGGATCACGAGGGCGGGACGTTCCTCGGTGGGGCTCTGCTGCACGAAGTACGTGAGCCGGAAGGGGGCCCTGCGGCGCCAGTCATCCCCCCAGCCCCGCAGGTACGGCTGGTGAAGCGGCTGAAAAACGAGGCCGCCCGCGATGACATACTCGGGCTCGCGGTCCTGAACGTGCAGGGGCACCAGGTCCATGGAGTAATCGGACCTGGGCAGCACGTAATCCACACGCACCTCCTCGCCTTTTCGAAACACGGTGATGGGAATGGTTTCCCCGGCGAAATGGCGTCGCGTGGCGAGAGCCTCGAGCATCAGATGACCGTACTCCGGGTCCTCGTAGTCGCCCTGCACGTCGATGGGGAATCCGTCGATCTCGAGGAGCAGGTCGAATCGCTGGATGGCGTAGCCCGTGGGCGCGTTCTCGGGCACGTCGATGACGAGCGCACCCCGGGGTTCGCCCTCGAGGCCGATGAAGTCGAGCGTGGCGGGGTTCTCCGCGGGCTGCCAGACGAAGTCGAAGTAGCCGAGTCCGGCGTACTGGTCCTTGCGCTGGGCCTCGAGGACCCGGTGGATGAACGACACGGGCATGACCGTGCAGACATTGCCGCCCTTCGCGACGGAGAGCCCGACGATCTGGCCGTCGGCGAGGATCGGTTCGGCCCACCCGAGTCCGTTGATCTCCGTGTTCAGTTCGAGGCGCATCCGCGGCGCGGCGCTCAGGATGCCTTCCGAAACGGTGAACCGGCTGAACTGGGCCCGGCGGATCTCGAGGTTGCCGGAGCTCCAGCGGACAATGTCGTACTCCGCGCGGCGCGGGGTGGAGGGCGCCAGGGGCGCCGGCTCGAGGCCGCGCCAGAACGCCTCATCGTCCACCGTCACGAGCGCGAGGTTGGCGTGATAATCGAGCCATGCCACGGACGCGTTGAACCACCGCCCGCGGCCTCCCCTCTGTGCCCGGATCAGGGTGAGATCCGCGAGGTTCTGCGCCGTGGTGAGGAGCTGCCGGTCCGGCAGCACGAGGGCGTGCTTGCGAACGGCGCGCGTCGGCTTGTTCCATGGCTGAAAGTAGTTGTAGTCCTTGAAGGTGGCTTCCAGCGTGACAATGGACGCCTCGAGCGGATGGCGGACGAAGCGTTCCGCCGCATGAGCGGGCGTCACGAGCGGCGACAGCGCGAACAGCGCCAGGAGGAGTGGAAGGGGTTTCACGTGTTGGCGAGGGCTTGGCCGGCGGGTCGGGTGCTGGTTCGACGGGATCACGCTTCAGGTGACGGAGGCCTCCGGTGGATCACAGGCGGCGGTCACTCGGGATGCCGTACGTCTGGAAAATCTCGGGATTCGCGGCGATCGCGGCCTCGCGATCGAGGCACTCGACTCCCTGCCGTCCCGCGAACTCGATCAGGTGCTGGTCCTTGTCCGTTTCCTCGAATGCGCGCACGAGGTCCTCGAGCCGCTCGATCCGGATGCCGTTGACCTTGTCCACGAGCACCCGTCCCCGCACAGCCATGTTCGCGTTGGCGGGATGCGCGAGGATTCCGGCGAGGACGATCGGTTCGGGGCGGACCGTCTCGGGCTTCTCATGACGGCGGTAGAAGAGTTCATAGACCAGGTCGGCCGACGCGCCGCTGCCGAGCTCGCGGCCGAACGTGCGGAGGTAATCCTGGCTGAGCGGCGTGAAGATCAGTCCCCCGTGCACGTAGTAGCGCGGCGGCACGTCGTACTGGTTCCCCGCGGCGCGATCCCCGGTGTACACGAACACGGGAAGCTCGACCTCGATCTCCTTCCGTTCCCGAAGAACCTTGAGGGGAACGTTCTCGCCGTGCTGCGCCTGCTGGAAGGCGAAGGCCGCGGCGACCCGGTTGCCGCGATAGAGGATCGTGCCGTCGCTCGCGACGGGGAATCCCGCCGCCTCCAGCAGGACGT
Organism: uncultured Verrucomicrobiota bacterium; assembly: GCA_964389135.1. Classification (GTDB taxonomy): domain Bacteria; phylum Verrucomicrobiota; class Verrucomicrobiia; order Limisphaerales; family CAIMTB01; genus CAIMTB01. The sequence goes on from CAYMDA010000003.1 coordinate 133,372, forward strand.
CGTCCGGCTGCAGGATCTCCCGGGTCGTCTCCACGTCGATGAAGCCATCGATCCGCGCGCCGAGGTCACCCTCCGGCGGCAGGCCGAGATACCGGCGGTAGGCGGGATTCTGCAGCTCGACGAGCCGGATGCCCGCCAGCGGGAACCCATGGTACTCCCCGTCCTCCACGTCCTCCAGGAAGTGGCGGATCACCTCGGGCGGGATGAAGAAACCCGCGTTCTCGAGCCCGGGCACTCCCTGGAACGCCACGCCGACCACCTTCTCGCCGTCGAGGACCGGGCCGCCGCTGTTGCCCGGGTTGATGGCCGCATCGGTCTGCACGGCGAGCAGCGCGCGGTTCCCGATGTGCACGTACTTCTGCATCTCGATGCGCGAGACGACCCCGCGCGTATACGAGATCTGTTCGCCGCCGACGGGATAGCCGCAGGTCACCACCGCGGATCGGACCTCGGGCAGGTCACCGATCTCGAGGGGTTCGAGCCCTTCGAAGAAAGCGGTGTTCTCGACCCGCAGGAGGGCGAGGTCGCAGTCGTGCCCGATGAACTCGACCTCGGCCTGGTAGGGGCGGGGATCCTGGAAACGCCGCACGAGCACCTGGCGGCTCCAGGAAACCACGTGGGCGTTCGACATGATGCGCAGACCGTTGCCGGTGCGGATGACGAAGCCTGAACCGCCTTCGCGCCGGATCCCCTGCCAGCGCCATGGCGCCTCCCAGTCGGGCGTCTGGCTGGCGTTGAAGATCTGGATGGTGGATCGCTCCGGGGCCGCGGGCCACGCGGAGGCGGCGGAGAGCAGCAGCGCCGTCAGGCCGGATAGGAGACGTGACACGCTCGGCAAAATGGTGGGCGCGCCGGGGTGGGTCAAGCGCGGCGGGCGCCTCGGCGACCGTGCACGCGGGGCGAGACATCCCCCGCGTCAACGGCTTCGCGCGAGGCGACGCCCCCTGCCCCGGCCGCGCTCCCGGCGCGCGGGCTGGGGACCGGACGGCGCGCGGCCGCCTTCGCCCGTGCCGGTGCGAAGCTCGTTCAGCTGGTCGCGAAGGAGCGCCGCCTTCTCGAACTCGAGGTTGGCGGCCGCCTGAAGCATTTCGGCCTCGATCTCGCGGATCGTTTCCGTGAGGTCGAAGTTGCCCCCGGCATCGCGGATCACCTGGACCGCCCTCGAGTTCTCGGTCTGCCCGGGGGCGAGGCCGTCCTCGATGGGGCGGCTCACGCTCCTCGGCGTGATGTTGTGCTCCCGGTTGTATGCGAGCTGGCGTTCCCGGCGGTACTGGGAGATGGCAAGGAACCGCTTGATGCTGTCGGTCATCACGTCCGCGAAGAGGATGACCTTGCCGTTCAGATGGCGGGCGGCGCGTCCCGCCGTCTGGATGAGGCTCGTGGTCGAGCGCAGGTATCCTTCCTTGTCGGCGTCGAGGATCGCGACGAGCGAGACCTCCGGAAGATCGAGCCCCTCGCGGAGGAGATTGATTCCGACGAGGACATCGAAGTCGCCCTTGCGCAGGGCGCGCAGGATCTCGACGCGCTCGATGGCGTCGATCTCGCTGTGGAGGTAGCGGACGTTGACGCCGATGTCGCGAAGGTAATCGGTGAGTTCCTCCGCGGTGCGCTTCGTGAGCGTGGTGACCAGCACCCGCTCCTTCCGTTCCACGCGCGAGCGGGCCTCCTCGATGAGCACGTCGATCTGTCCCCGGAGCGGCTTCACGATGATCTCCGGATCGACAAGGCCGGTGGGACGGACGATCTGCTCGACCACGCGGCCGCCCGCCCACCGCAGCTCGGACTCCCCCGGGGTCGCGCTGACGTAGATCGTCTGCGGCTGCAGGCTCTGGAACTCCTCGAACGACTGCGGCCGGTTGTCGAGCGCGCTGGGCAGCCGGAACCCGTGCTCGACGAGCACCTTCTTCCGCGCCATGTCGCCCGCGTACATGCCGCCGATCTGCGGCACGGTGGCGTGCGACTCATCGATCACCATCAGGAAGTCCGGCGGGAAGAAATCGATGATGCAGGAAGGGCGGGAGCCGGGGGGCCGGCCCGCGATGTGCCGGGAGTAGTTCTCGATCCCCGAGCAGAACCCGAGTTCCTCCAGCTGCTCGAGATCGTACTCCGTGCGCATCTTGATGCGCTGGGCCTCGAGCAGCTTCCCATGCCTCTCGAACCACGCGACGCGCTCGCTCAGCTCCTCGCGAATGGCGACGATCGCGCGCTTCATCTTCTCCTGCGGGGTGACGAACTGCTTCCCCGGGAAGATCGTGACGGCGTCCACGTTCTCCAGCACGTGGCCGGTGAGCGGGTCGAAACGCGTGATGCGCTCGATCTCGTCTCCGAAGAACTCGATCCGGAGTCCCTCCTCGAGGGCGGCGGGGCGCACCTCGACGGTGTCGCCGCGGACCCGGAACTCACCGCGCTCGAAGGAGATGTCGTTGCGATTGTACTGCAGGTCCACGAGCCGGCTGAGCAGGGTCTGCCGGCCGATCTCCATGCCGACGCGAATCGGCAGGAGCATGGCCTCGTAATCCTCGCGGCTGCCGATGCCGTAGATGCATGACACGCTCGCCACGACGATCACGTCGCGGCGGGACAACAGTGAACTCATGGTCGAGAGGCGGAGCCGCTCGATGTTCTCGTTCACGCTGGAATCCTTCTCGATGAAGGTGTCGGTCCGCGGGATGTAGGCCTCGGGCTGGTAGTAATCGAAGTAACTGACGAAGTACTCGACGGCGTTCCGCGGGAAGAACGCCTTGAACTCGGCGTAGAGCTGCGCCGCGAGCGTCTTGTTGTGCGAGATGACGAGCGTCGGACGCTGCGCGTGCTGGATGACGTTGGCGATCGTGAAGGTCTTGCCCGAGCCGGTGACCCCGAGGAGGACCTGATGGCGCAGGCCCTCGTCCAGGCCCGCGCACAGCGCCCGGATGGCGGCCGGCTGATCGCCGGCCGGCCCGTAGGGGGCGGTGAGCTCGAACTTCACGAATCGCGGGGCGGGACCGGCTAGTCCTTCTCCACGCCGCTGTTCCAGTAGTCGTACATCTCCTCCGCCGTCGGGATCTTCAGCGGACGGACGATGCGGAACCCGAGGAACTGGGCGTCGGTGTGGTACCAGATGCTCTTCGGGAGCTGGGGATCCTGGATCTTCCAGTCGCGCGAGGAGGCGCGCCGCGCCGCGCTGCGCAGCCGGGCGGGATCGTCATCCTCCCAGGAACCCCCGCGCACGGCGTGCGGGTAGGGCTTGGTGGCGCGATTCCACGGGTCCACGAGCACCTGGCCGGCATGTTTGCGGTACCAGTCCGGATCGTACTGGTCGAGGACCCATTCCCAGACGTTGCCGTGCATGTCGTGGAGGCCCCACGGGTTGGGCTTCTTCTTGCCCACCTGCTGGTATTTCCAGTCGCTGTTCTTGCCCCACCATGCGTACTCGTCGAGCAGCGCCGGGTCATCCCCGAACGAATAGGCCGTCGTCGTGCCGGCGCGGCAGGCGTACTCCCACTCCGCCTCCGTCGGCAGACGGTAGAAGTGCCCCGTGCGCGCGCTGAGCCACTGGCAGTACTTGTTCGCCGCGTGCTGGGTCATCGAGATCGCCGGGTATCCGTCCTTGCCCATCCCGAAGCTCATTTCCACGTAGGGCTTCGTCGGCCGGGTGACCGCGTCCGCGAACTCGTTCACGTACTCCGCGGACGGGTTGCGCTTCCGCATCTCGAGCTCGATCTCGGGGCGCATGAAGATCTCGTACTCGTTCCACGTCACCTCGTGCACCCCCATCCAGAAGGGCGAGAGGCGAACCTGCACCTGCGGCTGCTCGTCCGGGCGGGCATCGGTCGATTCCGGATGGCTTCCCATGGCGAACTGCCCGGGCGGAATCGGGACCATGCGGAAGGAGACGTCCGTTCCGGGGATCGTCTGCTCGTACGGGCGCATCTGGGTGACGTTGCGCTCGCGGGTGGATTTGACGATGAACTCGTGGATCGCGGCGACGATCGCGCGCTCGTCACCCCGGGGCGTCTCCTCGGCCTTGCGCGGCACAAGGGTGACGTTGTCCGGCCATGGCGCGCCCTGTTCGATCCAGCGGCGGAGGACGTCCGTGACCTCCTTCGGCAGCGGACCGCCGCGGTCCGAGGGGGGCATCAGGTCGATGTCGTCCGCCGGCAGGACGGTCGAGGTGTAGGACCGGCTCTTCTCCGGGAAGAACGGCACGATCGTCGGTCCGTAATACTCACCCGACGTGAAGGCATGCTGCTTGTTGTCGAGCCGCAGCCTGCCCTTGGCGTCGCCCTCGTGGTGACACGAGACACAGTGCATCTCGAGGATGGGCTGGACGTCCTCGACGAAATCGACCCGTTCCACCGCCGTGAGCGTGATGCCCTCGGGCCAGTTCGCGCCCTCGGCGATCCACTGCCGCACGACCTCGGCCAGCTCCCGCGGCAGCGGGCCACCCTGGTTCGACGGCGGCATCACGTCCGCGTGATCCGCCGGCAGGATCATCAGGGTGTAGATGGGGCTCTTCGAAGGATCGCCCGGAACCATGCCCTCGCCATAGTCGCCTCCCTCGATCGTCTTCTCGCGCGTCGTCATGCGGAACCCGCCCTTGGGCCGGGTCTCGCCATGGCAACTCAGGCAGTTCGCCTCGAAGAGCGGTTTGATCTGGCGTTCGAAATCGATCGGGTCCGCCGCGCCGGCAGCCATTGAAGCCAGCCAGAGCGCACCGGCGATTCCCATCGGGGCACGGACAAGATTGAACATAGGTCTCGGTCTTGGACGAACGGACAGCGCAAAGCTTCAGCCAGAACGGCAGGCGGGTCAACGCGCCGCGAAGGGATCCGCCGCCCCGGGCAGGCCGTTCCCCTGCCCCCTGGGGCGCCGGGCCCTCCCCCATCCGCCCCGCCGCCTCAGGCGCGCGGGTGGAAGCGCCGGTGCACCTCCCGAAGACGACCCGCCGCCACGTGCGTGTACACCTCCGTCGTGCGAATGCTCGAATGCCCGAGCAGCTCCTGGATGACCCGCAGGTCGGCGCCGTGCTCGAGCAGGTGCGTCGCGAAACTGTGGCGGAGCATGTGCGGCGTGACCGGGACCATCACCCCGGACGCCCTCGCGCGCCGTCGGATGCGCGACCAGAGGGTCGTGTGCGAGAAGGCCGTCCCGCGGCACGTGAGGAACACGTTGGACGGCGAGCCGGGGCGGGCGAGCTTCGGCCTGGCGGCCTCGAGGTAACGGGCGACGGCCGCCGCGGCGCGCGCGCCGATGGGCACGACGCGCTCCTTGTTCCCCTTCCCGATGACGTTGATGTATCCGGCGTCGAGGTGCAGCTGCTCCAACCGGAGTCCGCGCAGTTCGGCCAGGCGCAGCCCCGAGGCGTACGCGACCTCGAGCACGGCGATGTCGCACAGGTCCGGGGGTTCAGGCCGCTCCGGTGGCGTGAGCAGCCGTTCGATGTCCGATTCGCTCAGCGCCCTCGGCACGCGCTGCCAGCGTTTCGGGAGCGACAGCGTCTCGGCGACATCCTCCTTCAGATGTCCTTCCGTCACGGCAAAACGGAAGAAGGCGCGCAGTGCCGCGACCTGAAGGTACAGGCTTTCGAGGCTCAGGCGTTTGCCGGAGTCTTCCTGCGCGTTGCGCGGGCGGCGTGTGCGTTCGCACTGCAGGAACGCGGTGAGATCCTCGAATCGGACGGCCGTCCATGAGTCGATGCCGCGGCCGCGGGCCCACTCGACGAACCTCCGCAGCAGCGAGGCGTACGTCTTCTGGGTCTGGAGCGCCTGTCCCTTCTCGTGCCGGATGTAAACGAGGAAGTCCTCGAGCAGGTGTTCCATGCCTCGTCGGGGATTTGGCGAACGGCGAGCCGGGCGCGCCATGCGTCGGCGCGCGTCAGAGGGACTCGCCCGTAAGCATCTCGTACGCCTCGATATAGCGCGCCCGCGTGCGGGCGACGACGTCCGGGGGGAGCGCCGGCGCCGGCGGCGTCTTGTCCCAGTCCAGCGTGAGCAGGTAGTCCCGGACGTACTGCTTGTCGAAGCTCGGCTGGCCGCGTCCGGGCTGGTAGCGATCGGCCGGCCAGAACCTCGAAGAATCCGGGGTGAGCACCTCGTCGATCAGCAGCAGCTCGCCGTCACACAGTCCGAACTCGAACTTGGTGTCGGCGATGATGATTCCCCGGTCCCGGGCGTAGGCGCGGGCGGAATCATACAGCCGGAGGCTGAGGGCGCGGACGCGCTCCGCCGTGGCGCGCCCCACGATCTCGCACGCGCGCTCGAAGGGGATGTTCTCGTCATGTCCGGACTCGGCCTTCGTCGCGGGCGTGAAGATGGGCTCGGGCAGCTCCGAGGATTCCTGCAGCCCCATTGGAAGCGGGATGCCGCAAGCGGTGCGGTGGCGCTGGTATTCCGTCCATGCGGACCCCGCGAGATAACCGCGGACGACACACTCGATCGGGAGGGGCTGCGCCTTGCGAACGAGCATGCTCCGGCGGCCGAGGGGCTCGGCGTGCGCGCGAAGCGCGTCCGGCCATCCGGCCGGATCCCGCGTCACGAGGTGATTCGGGACAATCCCGCCGAGTTTCTCGAACCAGAAGAATGAAAGCTGGGTGAGCACCTCGCCCTTCCGCGGGATGCCATTGGGCAGGATGCAGTCGAAGGCGGAGATGCGATCGGTGGCGACGATGAGCAGGGCCGGGCCCGCGTCGAAAACCTCGCGGACCTTGCCGCTTCGGAGCTTCGGCACGCCCGGGATTTCGACCTCCATCAGAGGCGAATCAGTCATGGAAGGAAGCTAGAGCGTGGCGGCGCGCGTGGCGATTTCCTTCGTGGCGCCCCCCGGGGGACACCGGATTCCGCCGCCGCACGGGCGGATTTTGAGTTCCCGCCGCGCCCCGGACAACGGCACATTGCGAAGCGTGGACGACATGCAGGAAACCCCGCCGGCGCCCGGGCGTCCGCCACGATTCGGGCGGTTCCTTGCCATCGCGGTGGCCGCCTTTTTCCTGATGGTGATCCTCGGCGTCGTGTGGGTTTGGCGGCGTGCCGAACGCGAGGAGCGCTGGCGGCAGCGCGACGCGGAGTTCTTCGTCCCCGTGCGCACCAACGCGCAGCCGCGGTGACGCACCCCGCCCTCTTCACTCACCGAGCAGGCGGCGGCGGAGGTCATCAGGGATGTCGGGCGCTCGGAGCCGCTCCTCCGCCGCGCCGCGATCCCTGAGCATCCAGAGCCGTGCCGCGGCTTCAATCAGCTCGGCGCGCCGCGCATCGCTGGCCACCTCGACGGCGGTCCTCAGGGCGAGTTCGGGGTCCTGAAGGGCGACGGCATGCACGTAGGTCTGGACGGCTTCGTCGCGCACGAAGCCCGCCGGAAGCGTGGCGAGCCACTCCGCGCCGGACACGTGATCGTGCTGCGCCCATGCGCCGGCGATCTGCTGCCATGCCGCGCCCAGGCTGCCGGGATCGTCCGAGAGGAGGGCCGTCCACTCGGCGGCACCGGCCGGATCCGAACCGGCGCCCGATTCGATCGCCGAGAGAACCAGCGCGTCGCGGGCGGCGCCGGGCGGCTGTTCGCCCAGGAACGAAGCCGCCGCGGCGGGGTCCTGCTGCGTCCATGCCCCCACCACCGAGTTCATCGCCTGCTGCCGCAGCTCGGGGTCCGTGAAGTCGCTGGCCCAGGCCAGCGCCTCCCCCGGGTCCTGGCGGGCCCACGCATGAACCACGTTCAGGGCCGCGCGGTCCTGGGACTCGCCGGCCGGGAGGGATGCCACGAACGTGGCGGCCTGCACCGGATCGACGTTCGCCCATTGCTCCACCACCGTGCCGAGGACGACCCCGCGCTCCGCCGGATCGGCGAGCGACACGGCCCACTCCGCGGCGGCGTCCGGTTCGTGCCGGGACCAGGCGGCAACGGCCCGCGACACCACCTGCTCCCGCAGCGGACCCGCGAGGGAGTCGGCGTACTCGAGCGCGCGCCTGGGATCGCTCCCCGCCCAGATGTCGGAAACGGCAGTCACGGCGCTCCTCTTGAGTTCTCCCTCGGGAAGATCCCTCGCCCATGCGATGGCTCCCTCGACATCGACCGCGGCCGAGCCTTCCGCCAACTGGTAATGAAGCCCGTTCTGGTGGACCACGCCCGAGGGAAGTTCCTCGATGAACGCGGCCGCCGCCGCGGGATCGGATCGTGCCAGCTCGTAGATGACGCCCGAGGAAGCGACGGAGGCGCGCATGGAGACGGGCAGGTCACGGCAGAGTTCAAGGGCCCGAAGGGGATCGGTCGTCGCGACCTGCCGCGCGACCGCGGAAAGGGCGTTGCGCCGCGCCGATTCCCCGTCCACCTCTTGGGCGTAACGCAGCGCCGCATCCGGATCCGCGCCGGCGATGATCGTGATGACACTCTGGAACGCCGTGTCGCGGTCGCGGCTGGCGGGGAGCTGCCGCGCCCACTCCATCGCGGCGGCAGGATCCTGCTCCGCCCATCGATTCGCGATCATGGACGTCATGTAGCCGCGGGCATTCGGAGGCAGCGAATCGAGGCGCTGCATCGCGCCCTCGCGATCCTCGCTCACCCACATCCAGCCGATCGTCTGGACCGCGGCCTCGATGTCCGCGGGGGATTTCATGCGTCCAAGCTGCTCGACCGCCGCAGGAAGGTTGGATTCCGCCAGCGTCGCCATGACCTGGTGGAGCACCATGTGGCGCCCCTGTCCCGTGAACGACGTCTCCGCGAGCTGAAACGCGCGCGCGGGATCCTCCAGCGCGATCGTCGCGACCACTCCGGCCATGGCCGCCTGCCGGGCCGTGTTCGCCGGGACCCGCCCGGCCCACTCGAGGGCGGCGTCCGGATCGGTGCGCGCCCATGCCGCCGCCACGTCCCTCCATGTGTTGTCGTACACCGACGTGCCACCTGCCGACAGCGCCGCGGCGGCGCCCGCCGGGTCCACGCCGGCCCACGAACCGATCAGCCCGGAGGCAATGCCGCGATCGCGCAGAAGCCCCTCGTCGGATGCGATCCCGATGGCGCGCGGCGGATCCAGCGTCACGAGCCGGGGAAGAATTGCCCCCAGCACGCTGCGGCTGAGCACCCCCGGCGGAAGGGTTCGCTGCCATTCGAGTGCGGCCTCGGGATCGCCTTGCGCCCACACGTACACGATGTGCAGCACGGCCTGGTCCCGCAGGTATCGCCTGCCCTGCATCGCGTACTCGATGGCCCCGACGGGATCGAGCTCGGCCCACCGTGAGAGGATCGCCTGCTCGAGTCCGTCGCGCTGGTATCGCAGGCCCGGCGCCTCGAGCAGTTCCAGCGCCTCGGGGATCTCGGCAAGCGCGAGCCGCGCAACCGCGCGGTTCCAGCGGCCCATCCACGGCTGGATGTCGCTCCGCGCCGCGATCTCGCGAAGCTCCGAAAGCGCGCCCTGCGCCCGGTCGTCCGCTGCAGCGTTTCCCGCGGAACGGAATGCGCGCGCGGCCGCGCCCGGCGGCGGCGCTGTGCCGGATGCTCCCCGGGATGCCGTCTCGGGGACGCCTGCGGGCAGGCGTGACACCCGCGACAGACGGGAGATGCCGGCTCCCCCGAGCAGCACGCCGAGGAGGAAAACCGCCACGAGGACCAGCAGGGTGGAGCGTCTCATGATCGCGCGGTCAGGGGTGCTCGGGGGCGGACCATCGGAAGACCAGGTCTGCCGGGGGGCTTCGAGCGAGGTTCGAATGCCATGATGCAACGGGTGAGCGGCGGCTATCCCCTGGCGATGGCCATGGCGGCCGGCACCTCCGGGTTCGCCCCGAACGCGCGCCAGACGAACCCGGAACGCACATTCTCCGCCATCAGGAGCGTGATGCCCAGGTCGATCCCGATCACGTCCGGGTTCACCCAGCCGGTGTGCGGGTTGAAGGCGTCCACGAATCCAAAGCGCTTCCAGATCTCCGGACCGTACCGCTCCCGCTGATGCCGGAGCGTCCGAAGGCAGGCCGCCGGTTCGAAGGGCAGCGAACCGGCGGCGGCGCACGGCACGATCGTGCCATCGAGCGGTCCGGACGCCGGAGGTCCGCCCCAGGCCACATATCCGCGCGCCGAATCGCTCGAGGTCACGCCCCAGAGATCCGGCGACCAGAGCGGAAACCGGTGGCTTTCCGAGGCGCACCAGCGGATGTGCGCGCGCGTGGCGGCGGCCGAGTTCGCGAACCAGTCCACGCCCGCGTCGTTCCACCCGCGGAAGTCGAACCACGCGTGCGAGAACTGGTGCACGAAAAGGGGCGCGGGCGACCAGACGTGGCGCTCGCCGAAATGCTCGCGCACCGGGCGGGCCCACGCGCGCCATGCGTCCGCGGGGATGGGATGCGTGGGGGAACCCATCGCGAGCAGCACCAGCATCATCAGCTCGCAGTAGTGATCCCAGCGACTCTCGAGGAATCCGCTCTCCGGTTTCCAACCCATGCAGAGGGTCTGGCCGCCGTTCAGCATCCATGGCCACTCGACCCGATGGTAGAGCCGCTCCGCGAGCGATCGGATCTCCGCGTCCTCGAAGTGCCCGCGGCAGGTCAGCGCGCCGCACAGCAGGATCGCCGTGTCGATGGACGAAAGCTCGCAGTTCCAGACGCGCCCGCCGGTCTCCCAGTCGTGGAAGTGGAAGAAGAATCCCCGGACATGCTCCATGTCGTGCAGATGGCGCAGCGTCCGCCGCACCCGGGTCACGATCTCCCCGTCCGGCGCCCAGCCCCGCGCGTGACCGATGGCGAGGGCCGCGAGCCCGAAACCGGTCGCGGCGATGCTGGCGACGCGGCGTGATTCCGGCGATCCATCGGCGAGACGCCGGTCGAGCACATGGCCCGTGACCGGGTGCGCCGCCTCGACGAAGTAACGGAACGCGGCCCGGGAGAGGTCATCGAGGAACGCATCGTCCTCCCCGGCGGGCGGGACGACAGGCGGGAGCCCGCTCTCGACGGGCCGGGTCTCCGTGCGCCGATGGCGGGCGCCGCACGCCAGCAGTCCTCCGGAAACGGCGCCCATGGCGCCGTGCAGGAATTGGCGGCGGTTCATCGGATTGCAGCCCGGTGGATGTCCCTGCCCCGTCTGGATCGGGATCTCAGGCGGGGCGAACCGCGCGCACGGTCTCCATGAACTCGGTTGCGCGCCGGGTGAGCTCCGCCCAGTCGGCGGACTTGAGGATGTCGGACGAGAGAAGCGACGAGCCGATCCCGAGCGCGGCGCAGCCGGCGTTGAGAAAGTCGGCCGCGTTGGAGCGGTCGATGCCGCCCGTCGGAACGAGGCGCAGGTGCGGGAGCGGCGCGCGGAGCGCACGGATGTAGCCGGGGCCGAGGCCGTCCGCGGGAAAGAGCTTCACGAAATCCGCCCCTGCCTCGTAGGCGAGCTGGCATTCCGTGGGAGTGTACGCGCCAAGCATCACGGGCACGCCCGCGGCGTGGCAGAGCGGGACCATGGACTCGCGCAGCACGGGACTGACGACGAACTCCGCGCCGGCATCGAGCGCGGCCCGGCAGGTGATGTTCTGCAGGACGGTTCCCACGCCGATCATCGCGCGGCCGCCGAGGGCGGCGCGGGCGTCGCGGATGGCGTTCACCGCGTCGGGAGTGCTCGTGGTGATCTCGATCGCGACCCAGCCGCCGGCCACGAGGGCCTCGGCCAGCGGCACCACCATGTCGCGGCGGGGAGCGCGCACCACCGCGATGAGGGTCGCATCAAGCAGACGCTGGACTCGTTTCTGGATGTCGCTCATGGCGGGAGGTCCTGGAACACCCGGCGGCGCCGGGAGGTGATTCCGACCCGGGATCCTGCTCTCGACGATAGGCCTCGGCCAGCAGCGTGACGGGGTGGACGACCCGGAGCCGCATCCCGGACGCGGCGGCGCCGTTGAGCAACTGCAGCAGGCAGCCCGGATTCGCCGTGGCGACCACTTCCGCGCCGGTGGAACGGATGTGCCCGAGCTTGCGCTCGAGCAGCTGCGCGGCCATCTCCGGCTGGGTGATGCTGTACACGCCCGCGCTGCCGCAGCACCAGTTCGCCTCGGGCAGCTCCACCAGTTCGATCCCCGGGATCGCCTGGAGCAACTGGCGCGGCTGCAAGACCACCTTCTGGCCGTGGGTCAGGTGGCAGGACTCGTGATACGTCACTCGTGCGGGTGGCGTCGGGGTGGCCGCCGGCGTCTCGATTCCGTGCGGGACCAGGAACTCGTGGATGTCCTTCAGCCTGTGGTCCCACAGCTCCGCGCGGTCGCGGTAGGCGGGGTCGTCCGCGAGCAGCCTGGCATAGTGCTTGAGGTGGGAACCGCACCCGCCCGCGTTGGAGATGATGGCGTCGAAGTTCTCCGGCGGCAGGAGATCGATCATGCGGCGCGCGAGCTCCTGGGCGAGGCTCCATTCGCCGTTGTGCGCATGGAGGGAGCCGCAGCACGGCTGGTCGGGCGGCGTGTGAACCTCGCAGCCATTGCGGGCGAGCACCTCCACCGTGTCCCGGTTGACGTCGCTGAAGATCAGATCCTGCGCGCAGCCCGTGAGCACCGCCACGCGGGCGCGCCGCGGCCCGTGCGGCGGCGTGACCCGCGCGATCCGTTCGCTGGAGAACGCCGGCTGGATGGGCGGCATCATCCCCTCGAGGTGGCGCAGGCGTCTCGGGAGCAGCCGGAACAGCCCGGCGCGGCGGAGCACGCCATGAATCCCGAGGTCCTGGTACCAGCGGAGCGCACGGCCGAACGCCGTCAGCCGGCGGTGGTCCATGAACAGCCAGCGAAGCGTGAACGCGCGGATCAGGCTGCGACTCGGCGAGTCGAGCAGGCCGCGCGCCTCGACCTCCGCCCGGGCGCGCTCGAACAGCTCGGCGTAGTTGACCCCCGCCGGGCAGGCGGTCATGCACGCAAGGCACCCGAGGCAGAAGTACATCTCCTCGGCGAAACTCCGGCCGGGTTCGATCTCGTCGTCGGCGATGGCGCGCATCAGCGCGATGCGGCCGCGCGGGCTGCTGCGCTCGAGCCGTGTCGCGTCGTAGGTCGGACACGTGGGCAGGCACATGCCGCAGTGCATGCACTGCTGCACCACCGAGTAATCGAGGCTCTTGAGGTGCGAGCCGGCCACGAGTCCGGCGGCGGCATTCATGAGAGAACCCGCGCGGTGCGGGCGGCGGACCGGCCGGCGGGCGTCGGGCCCGGGTGAGACTTCAATCCACGGTTCATCGGGTCACGTCGAACATCTTTCCAGGATTCAGAATGCCATTGGGATCCAGCGCGGCGCGGAACTCGCGCATGACACGCATGGCGGCGTTGCCTGCAAACCTGGGGAGGAACTCCTTCTTGGCAACGCCGACACCATGCTCGCCGGTGATGGTGCCGCCGAGCCGGATGGCTTCGTCGAAGATCTCGCGGAACGCGAGGTGAACGCGCCGCATCTCGTCCTCGTTCCGTTCGTCGGTGAGGAAAGTCGGGTGCAGGTTGCCGTCGCCCATGTGGCCGAACGTCCCGATGCGAAGCTGGTACCGTCGGGCGACGTCCTCGACGAACCGGATCATCTCGGGGAGCGCGCTGCGGGGAACCGTGGCGTCCTCGAGGATGGTCGTCGGCGCCACACGCGCGAGGGCGGAGAACGCGGCACGCCGGGCGCTCGCGAGGCGCGTCGCCTCGGCCTCGTCGGCGGCGATCCGGACCTCGAGCGCCCCGTTGCGGCGCGCCAGCGAATCCATCAGCTCCGCCTCCTCCGCGACCGCTGCGGGGTGTCCGTCGGTTTCCATGAGGAGGAGCGCCTCGCAATCCAGCGGCAGCCCGATCTTCGCGTACTCCTCCACGCAGCGGATGGTCGTGCGGTCGAGGAACTCGAGTGTGCACGGAATGACGCGCGCCGCGATGATGTCGGCGACCGTCTGGGCGGCGCGATCCATGCGGTCGTAGGTGGCGACGAGCGTCTTCTTGGCGGCAGGCTTCGGGACAAGGCGCAGCAGCACCCGCGTGATGACGCCGAGGGTTCCTTCCGAGCCGATGAACAGGTCCCGGAGGGAGTAGCCGGCGACATCCTTCACGCACTTGTTGCCCGTCCAGAGGATCTCGCCGTCGGGCAGGACGACCTCGAGCCCCATCACGTAGTTGCGCGTGATGCCGTACTTGAGGCCGCGCAGGCCGCCCGAGTTCTCCGCGACGTTCCCCCCGATCGTGGAGATCTTCATGGACCCCGGGTCGGGCGGATAGAACAGGCCGGCCGCCGCCGCGGCCTCGGCGATCGCGAGGGTGGTGGCGCCCGCCTCGGCAAGCAGCGTCAGGTTGGCGGCGTCCACCTCGAGGATGCGGTTCATCTGCACGAGGCAGAGCACGAGGCAGTCCGCGCTCGGCAGGCTGCCGCCGCTGAGGCCCGTGCCCGATCCGCGGGTGACCACGGGGATGCGGTGTTCGTTCGCGAGCCGGAGCACCCGCGAGACGTCCTCCGCGCTGCGGGCGAACGCGACGGCCCCGGGCATCTGGCGGAGCGCGGCGGTGCCGTCGAAGGAATACGGGATGAGATCCTCGGGGGCGGTCAGAAGACCACCCTGGCCGAGAATCTCGCGAAGAGAGCCGAGGAGCGCGGTGCTGAGCGGCATGACGGTTCGGACCGGATCACCTTCGATGGCCGCGGGTCACGGGTCAAGGCGGCGGCGCGGTCCGCGGGGGACCGGCGGCGTTCCCCCGCCCTTGCCTCGCTCAGAAGCTGCGGCTGATCTCGAAGTACACGAACCGGCCGAGGATGTCGTACGTGGACTTGTCCGTGTTGTCCTCGTAGGCGGCCGCGATCAGGGGCGGATCGGAGTCCGTGAAGTTCAGGCATCCCACGGTGAGCCGCGTGCCGTCGTACCACTGCCGGGAGGACCGTCGGTGGCGCCCGAGCTCGAAACTGACCTGGACATCGAGCCGGTACCAGTCGTCCACCGTCCAGACGGAGCCGTCCCACGTGTAGCCGTTGAACCCGGGGCTGAAGGAGCCGTTGGCGGGATGGGCCGTGCCCGGCGACTCCACGCTGGGGATGTACTGGGCGAACAGGGTGACGTCGAGCGAGTGCGCGCCGAGCGGCATCTCCCAGTGGACGCCCGAATTGACGATGTAGTCCGGCAGCGTGCCCTGGGCGCCCGCCGTGCCGAGCGACGCGTCGGTGTACAGTCCGTCGTAGGAGTAGGGGCCGCCGATCGCCGGGTCGCTGTACTCGAAGCCAAGCAGCAGGCTGGCATTGGCAAAGAGGGTGAACGTGCCCGCCGCCCCGGTGGGGACGACATACTCGAGTCCGAAATCGATCCCGTGTGTCTGGACGCGGGCGCCGTTGAGAAGCGGCACGCCGAGGTCGCCCCAGTCCGCGTCGTTCGCCTGGTCCGGCTCGCCGGTGGTGATGCGGGAACCGTCGGATCGCGTGAAGTACCGCGCCCATGGCGACGCCGCGCCGAGGGCGTTGATGCTGTCCACCATGATCTGGGGGGACATGCGGAAGATGTCGTTGCGCGTCGTGATCCGATAATAGTCGACGCTCAGGGTCAGCCCGCGCACGGCCCGGGGCGAGATCACGATGCCGAAGCCCCAGTTCTCCGCGTCCACCGCGTCGAGGTCGTCGTTGGACAGGTTCGACGTGTACTCCTGACGGAAGTCGATCGGACCGCCCGGCGATTGCGGGAGGGCGAGCACGGGCGCGCTCTGGGATGTCCCGCCGAAGAGTTCCCACGTGGTGGGCGCGACGAAGCTCCTGGAGTACGTGGCGCGAAGGGTCCATTGCTCGTCGACCGGCTGCCAGCGCACCGACACCTTCGGGACCGTGGCCTCGCCGCCCGGGTCAAACTGTTCGTGCCGGCCGGAGGCGCTCACCTCGAGGCGGTGGAGGCCCGGGATCCCCATCTGCGGCGCGGCGAGCGGAATCCGTGTCTCGACGAAGACGGCCCAGTTGTCCCGCTCCCCGGAGGTCGGCGAGCGCGCGGTGATTCCCGGGGTCCTCCCCCGCAGCGTGAGGGGGTCGAAATCGACGGAGAGCGACTCAGAACCGACGCTCACGCCGGACGCGAAGCGGAAATCCCCCGCCGGAAGCTCGAACGGAGCGCCCGCGACGACGGCCGTGAGGTTCCATTCGTCGGAGGTCCCGGTGCGCCGCAGCGTGGACCGGATCGCGTCCAGCGTCCGGGGATCATTGAAGCCGTCGGAAAGGCGGCCGCCGGAGAAGAGGTTGTAGACGGGAACCGGTCCGTGCCGGTCGGAGAGCTGGCTGAGCGGCCTGCCGCTGACAGGGTCGATGACCGGTTGTCCCGCGGCGTCGAGCAGCGGCCGCAGCGAGAGGTCGAGCGCCTCCCCGTTGAGCGCGTTGCGGGTGCGCTGGACCTGGTCATAGCGATTGTACGTGCCCGCGACCTCGTAGCCGTAGTCCCCCTCCAGCTCGCCGCGAAGGCCGCCCGCGACGTGGAAATAGTCCGTGTCCGACTTGAACACACGCTTGCCGAGATCGACGAAGCGGCTGCGCACGCGCGGCGACGCCGCGCCGTCGGCGCCGAGATCGATGCCGAACGGATTGTAGGGATTGTCCGCGGGCAGCCGGATGTTCGCCTGCGCCGCGCCGAGTCCGCTCACGGGCGACGGGGCGAGGGACCCTTCACTGCGGATTCCCGCGTAGAGAAAGTCCGCGAAGACCTTCATGCGGTCCTCGAGGATCTGGTGCTCGGCCGCCGCGAAGAACTGCGCGCGATCCTGCTCCTGAAGGACGTGGGTGCCGAACAGCGCCGTGTTGAGAGGCGTGCTGTCTCCCTCGCGGATGTAGGGATCAGGCGCGCCCGGGTTGGCCGCGCGAAAGGCCTCGAGATAGTCCGCGATGGCGGTCGGCCCGGAGAAGGTCATGCCGGGAAGCACCGGGGGCGTCGTGTAGGCGGCTCGATTCAATTCGTACGTCCCGGTGCTGTCCTGGATCCTGCCCGCGAAGGAGGGGCTCAGATAACTCACTCCGTTCGGGTAGATATTCCGCGCGTCGAGTTCCGCGACGCCCAGGTGGGCGATGTCGCGTTCCGTGCTGAGCACGGGATCGCGGTGATGATACTGCGCGGCCGCCATGAACCAGCCCCTGTCGGTGGGCCAGCCGGCGACCATGGAGGCGCCGTGCTCGGCCGCGCTGCCCTCCCCCGTGGCGACGCCGTACCGGCCGCCGATCTCCAGCCCGGAGAACTCCCTTTTCGTGATGATGTTGATGACGCCTCCGACCGCCTCCGAGCCGTAGAGCGCCGAGGCGCCGTCCTTCAGGATCTCGACGCGCTCGATCGCCGCCAGCGGGATCGTGTTCAGGTCCACCAGCTGGCCGTTGCTGAAGGAGGAGTTGCCCAGCCTCCGGCCATTCAGGAGGACCAGTGACCTGAGGTTGCGGATACCGGCGTAGGATTCCCCG
Organism: uncultured Verrucomicrobiota bacterium; assembly: GCA_964389135.1. Classification (GTDB taxonomy): domain Bacteria; phylum Verrucomicrobiota; class Verrucomicrobiia; order Limisphaerales; family CAIMTB01; genus CAIMTB01. Next base: position 150,699 of record CAYMDA010000003.1, read on the forward strand.
AAACCGCCGTCATTGACCTCATGGCCGGTGTTGAAGTTGCCGGTGAGCGCCGGGGTGATGCGTTCGAGCGTCTGAAGCAGGTCCGTCGTGCCGAGCTCCCGGATGCGCGCGGCGGTGGCGGAGTCCAGCGGCGCCATTCCGGCCCGCAGGCCGGGCGTCGGAGCGATGTAGGTTCCAGTGACTTCGATCGGGGGAAGCTCCGTGACCTCATCCGGAGTCGGGAAGGCTTGCCTGCCGTCCGGCCCGGGAGTCACGTTTGCCGCGCCGGCGGATGCCGACGGGGCGAGAACGGGCGCAAGCACCGCGAGCGCGGCGGTGAGTTTGAGGGAACGCGAGTGGGTGAACACGTCCGCGATGCGCCGCAGGACTCCCGGTGAAATCCGCCGGGAACGCCGCGCCGCAGTGTTCGCCCGATGACGTGAACTCACTGCCCGCTCCTTTCGGGCAGCATGGAATCATCGTCCCGGTTCCGCCACGCCATGCCTGAACCGGGTTCTATGGGTCGTGCCCGGACGAGTCAAGCCACCATGGCCGGGGCGGCCGCGCGCATGCCCGCCCGTCCCGGGAAACCCCTGGAACTCACGATCGGGACCGCGGCCGCGTCACGTGAGGCTCAGCGGAGGCGGTCCGGATTCAGTCCTCGGAGGTCCGACGGCACGAAGAGGCCGTCCTTCCGGATCAGCTCGCCGTCGAACAGGATCTCGCCGCCGCCCCATTCCGGGCGCTGGATGAGCACCATGTCCCAGTGCACGGCCGAGCGATTGCCGTTGTCACATTCCTCGTACGCCTGCCCCGGAGTGAGATGGAGGGAACCCGCGATCTTCTCGTCGAAGAGAATGTCGCACATCGGGTTCTCGATGTACGGGTTGAAGCCGAGGCTGAACTCGCCCGTGTACCGGGCTCCCGCGTCGGTATCGAGGATCTCGTTCAGGCGCGCCGTGTTGCTGGAGCTGGCCTCGACGATCTTCCCGTTCCTGAACACGAGGCGGACCTGGTCGAAGCGCGTGCCCGCGTAAAGGGTGGGCGTGTTGAACTGGATCGTACCGTTGACGGAGTTCTTCACCGGGCAGCTGAAGACCTCGCCGTCGGGAATGTTGCGGTCGCCGCGGCACATCTTCGCGCCGATGCCGCGGATGCTGAACGACAGGTCGGTGCCCGGTCCGCGAATCTCGACGCGGTCGGCCTGCTGCATCCGGCGCGCGAGGGGCTCCATGGCCTTGGCCATGCGGCGGTAGTCCATGGTGCAGACGTTGAAATAGAGGTCCTCGAACGCCTCGGTGCTCATGCCGGCGGCCTGCGCCATGCTCGGCGTGGGCCAGCGCAGGACGCACCAGCGGGTCTTCTTGACGCGGTGATCGATGACCGGCCGCAGGGTCTTCGAGTAGAGTTGCAGCTTCGCGGCCGGGACGTCGGACGCCTCGTTCGCGTTCATGCTGCCGCGCACCGCGATGTAGGACTGGACGCGCTTCATGCGGTGCATCTCGAGGTCCTTGATCAGGCGCGCGTGCTTCTCGTCCGTGCACCGCATGATCTCGCGGCTGATCCGCGTGTGCCGCACCTCCACGAGCGGGATGCCGCCTGCCTTGCGCACCGCGCGCATGAGCTCCACCGTGAACTCGTCCGGCACATCGATCATGTCGAGAAGGACGACGTCGCCGGGGGTGATCCGGGTGGAGTAGTCCACGAGCAGGTGCGCGAGCTTGGCGTAACGCGGATCCGTCATGCGGGGAAACTATCGGAACCCGGCCCTGCGGCGCCAGTCGTCACGGAACGCTCAGTACCGCCGCGCGCGGGCGGGAAGGATCCCGGCCGTCCTCGGCCCGCGGCCGGCCCGGCTCCCCCTGCCCCGCCGGGAGCAGGTGTTCCTCGAGGAATCGCACGATCGCCAGAAAAAGGAAGTCGGCATTCGATTTCCTGGCGAACCCGTGTCCCTCATCCCGCGCCAGCAGGTACCAGACATCTCCCCCCGCGTCGCGGACCGCCTTCACCATCTGTTCGGATTCGGAGACCGGGACGCGCGGATCATTCAGGCCCTGCGCCACGAACAGGGGCCGCCGGATGCGGGAGGCCTGGTTCAGCGGCGAGATGCGGTCCAGGAAGGCGGCCATTTCCGGGTCGGTCTCGTCGCCGTACTCGGCGCGGCGGAGGTCGCGCCGGTAATCCTGCGTGTTCCGGAGGAACGTCGTGAAGCTCGAGATGCCCACGACATCGATGCCGCAGCGGAGGCGGTCGCCGAAGCGGAGCATCGAGGCGAGTGTCATATAGCCTCCGTAGCTGCCGCCGTACACCGCGATGCGCTCCCCGTCGATGCCGGGGTCCGCGGCCATCAGGTCGAGAAACGCGCCGATGTCCCGCACGGCGTCCTCCCGCCGCATTCCGTTGTCGAGCAGCAGGAACGACTTTCCGTAGCCCGAGGAGCCGCGGACGTTCGGATACAGCAGCGCGAGGCCCATGCGTTCCACAAGGTAGTTCCAACGCCCGAGAAACCTCGGCCTCGACTGCGACTCCGGGCCGCCATGGATGCTGATCACCAGCGGCCGCGGCCCGGGAAATCTTCGGGGATCCGGGCGGTGCAGAAAACCGCTGATCTCAAGCCCGTCAAAGCTCCTGACCCGCACCAGTTCCGGCTCGACGAACCGCGAGGGCCGCAGTCCGCCGGTCTGGCTTCGAGTCCAGCGCGTGAGCTTCCGGCCTCCGATGCGCGCGGACCACGCCTCGCCCGGAGACGTGGTCGAGCTGAGCGTGAAGGCGACCTCGCTCCCGTCGGGACGCCATGCGAGATCCGAGGCGACACCCATGGGCAGCTCGGGAACGGGCAGCTCGCGGGCGGTCTCGAGGTCGAGAACGCGCAGTTCGCTGCGGCCGCCCACGTTGTGCACCACGGCGACGGCGCCCGCCGCCGGGGAGATCTCCATGGCCTCGACATCCCCCTCCACCGCGGGCCCGAACGCCGTCAACTCCCCCGTCTCGAGGTCGATCCGGGCGAGTCGGAGGAACTCGCTGTCGAGATCGGTGGCGATGAGAATCCGGCGCCCGTCGGGAAGGAAGCGCCCGCCCGGGTAGGCGACCCGTTCGCCGTGTTCGGGCGTGATCCGCGCGGGCCGCCCCGTCTCGCGATCGATCAGGTGAAGCGAGCTCTCGTTGATGGAGAGGTACAGTACCGCGAGGATCCGGCTCCCGTCGGGCGACCAGTCGGCGATGCGCCACCCGTTGCCGGTGAGTTCCGCGACACGCCGGTCCGAGGACGGATCGGCCGGGTCGATGACATGGAAGTCCGCGTCGCGCCCGTTGCGCCGCGTGGACGCGTAGGCGAGCAGCCTGCCATCGTGCGCCCAGCGCGGGCCGAAGTTCCTCGAGCGGCCGTCCGTCAGCAGCTCGATTTCACCGGTCCCCACCGCGAGCCGGTAGAGCTGGTGGAATTCGCTGCCCCCACGGTCGCTCGAGAAGACGATGCGCGAGGGGTCGGCCGGCTGGTACGAGCCGCCGGTGACGCGATCCTCGAGCGACGTGAGCGGCCGCGGAAAGGCGCCGGGACGCCTCACGACGTGGAGCTGTTCCGTGTCGCCGCGCCGCGTGGTGATCAGGATGTCGCGCCGCCCGGGATGCCAGTCCAGGAACGTCGAGGCGCGAAACTCGAGGAACGGACCGACCTCCCGCGCGAGGGACTCCGGGATTTCCGGGATTCCGTCGGTGACGATCTGCCGCGGGACCGGGAAGGCCGGTTCCGGGCCGGCCTTGCCCGCGGCGGCCTGCATGAGGAGGCCCGCGAGGAGGAGGCGTCGAAGGATCATGCGAGCCGGCACCCTGCGCGCGGGGCGGCGCGCGTTCAAGATCGCGTGTCCCGGCGTGCCCGCTCCCCATGGGATCGCCGCGGCGGCGGACTTGCGCCGAACCCGGGATGGGGATTAGGTCTGCCCGCCGTTCATGACACCGCGCGCCCTAGTTGTCTCACCCACCTACAACGAGCGCGGCAATCTCGGGGAGCTGGTCGATCGTTTCCTCGCCCTTCCCGACGAGATTCACCTGCTGATCGTCGATGACAATTCACCCGACGGCACGGGACAACTCGCCGATGAGATCGCCGCACGCGAACCGCGGGTGCATGTCCTGCACCGTGCGGAGAAGGACGGCCTCGGACGGGCGTACATCGCCGGATTCCAGTGGGCCCTGGAGCGGGAGTACCCGTTCGTGCTGGAGATGGACGCGGATCTTTCCCACAACCCGGCGGACGTCCCGAGGCTGCTCGAGGCTGCGGCCGACGCCGACCTCGTGCTGGGCTCGCGCTACCGCGACGGCATCCGCGTGATCAACTGGCCGCTGAACCGGCTGATGCTGAGCCTCGGCGCCGCCCTTTACGTGCGACTGATCACGGGCATGCCATTCTCGGATCCCACCGGCGGCTTCAAGTGCTTCCGGCGCGAGACACTGCGGAAGCTGGACCTCGAGACGGTGCGCTCCAACGGCTACAGCTTCCAGATCGAGCTCACCCATCGGGTCTGGCGGCAGGGACTCCGGGTCACCGAGGTGCCCATCATCTTCACGGACCGTTTCTTCGGCAAATCGAAGATGTCCGGGCGCATCGTGCGGGAGGCCCTGCTGATGGTGTGGCGGCTCTGGATTCAGAACGGGATGCGCCGCCGCCCCCGGCCATGGAAGGCGGGGCGGAGCGATTCACCGGCCGATGGGCCGACCGGGACCGACGCGAGGGACTCGTGACGCGCCCGCGCCCGCGGGCGCGGTCATCCCTGGAACATCTTCTTCTCCCACCTGGACTGCTTGCCCTTCGCCTCGCGGATGAACGGTGCGAGCGTCGCCATGTTGAGCACCCGTTCGTTGATCCACGCGTAGGGCTGGCGCATGGGGCGCGCGAAATCCACGAACAGCACGACCCGCCAGCCGTCGGTGTCGTTCCACACCTCGTGGTTGTACGTGTCGTCGAAGATCAGGCACTTCCCCTCCTCCCAGTGGTGGATCTGGTCGGCGATGCGGATGCGCACGCGCTCGCGCGGCTCGGGCACGATCAGCCCGAGGTGCAGGCGCAACACGCCCACGTAGGGACCGCGATGCGGCGGGATGTGCTTGCCGGGCGACAGAATCGAGAAGAACGCGGTCTTGAGCCCCGGAATCTTCCGGAGGATCCGCATCGTCTCCGGGCAGCGGCGCGCGTTCCCCTCGCAGTCCATGCCGATGCCCGTGAGGAAGAACGTCTTCCAGTTGTCGTCCTTCTGGATCAGACCGACCTCCTTCACGATGTCCTGAAACGACGGCATCCGGTCGCGATACTGCATGACCGCGTCCAGCTCGGCGCGGACGGCGCGCCATTCCGCCTCGATCTCGCGGACCCACGGGAACTGCTCGTTCGAATACACGGGCGTGTCCGGCACGATCGACGCGCGCGCGAGACGCGCCTCGAACGCGTCGGTCAGGCGGGCAAGCAGCTTCCGCGCGGGCGTGCGGGGCGGCTTCAGCCTGAACGTGCGGTCGAGGATGTTCGCGGGAATGTCCGGACCTGTGAACTCCACCTTGTTCATCGTTCCAATGCCGGGCAGAGGCTGCCGGGCGCGGACGCCACTGCCAACCCTGAAGCGGCGCAAAACACGTTCAGGGCAAATCGGACGCCGCCCCGGGCGGCTCGCCTCCCTCCCAGCGGAGCATCCGGAAGATGGAATCGCCATGGGACAGCATCCGCAGCTCGACCCAGCCCGGGGGGACGGAGACCTGGTCGCGCCGGGCGTGGCCCAGCACGAGCCGCCCGCCCCCGCGCAGCAGCCGTGCCGTCTCCGGGATCTCCATCAGCCGCTGGGACCAGGAGCGGGAGCGCCCGCCCCGGGCGGTCTTCGCCCCGAACGGCGGGTCCGCCATGATCAGGTCGAAGCGCGCGCCCTCGGCATGGAGCTGGCGCATGGCGGGCAGGACATCCTGCACCCGGAGCTGATGGCGGTCGGGAGGAAGCTGCAGCCGCCGCGCGTTCTCGCGAATGAACACCGCGTGGCGCGGGGACAGTTCCACGCTCACCACCCGGCGCGCTCCACGGCTCAGGCATTCCAGCCCGAGCGCGCCCGATCCGGAGAACAGATCGAGGACCTCGGCGCCCTCCACGATGCTCCCGAGGCTGTTGAAGACCGCCTGCCGAACACGATCCGGCGTCGGTCGAACGGAAAGCCCGGCGGGCACATCGAGCAGTTGTCCGCCGGCGAACCCGCCAATGATGCGCATGCGGAAAGGATGGGAGGGAGGCGCGCGATTGGCGAATGGCGAAACGCCCCGCGGCGGCCGCGATGGATCCGGGCGCGAACTTGACCCGGTGCGGTCGGGGTTCAGAACATGCGTGGAGCAGAATGAAACCATTTTTGACGGCGCTGATCCTGGCGGCTGCGGTCCACCTCGCGCGCGGAGCGGAGAGGGCTGATCCCATGGTCGTCAACGGGATCGCGGCCCTGGTGGGCAAGTCGGTCATCACGCGCGAGCAGGTCCAGCGCGTGGCGGCGCCGCTGATCTCGGCGCACCTCGAGCGCTACGGCGACCGGCCCGACGTGCTTCGGCGCCAGATCGAACTCTCGCTCTCGGAGGTGCTCGAGCGCCTCGTGGAACGGCGCCTGATCCTCCAGGAGTTCGAGGACATGAACGTCGCGATCCCCGAGTCGATCATCGACGACCACATCGACGAACAGATCCGCCGCCGCTTCGGCTCGGATCGCGCGCTCCTCACCAAGACCCTGCAGGAGGAGGGGTCCACGTCCGAAGGGCTTCGCCGCGAGATCCGCGAACAGTTCATCGAGATCATCATGCGGCAGCGCAACGTGCCGCGAGAGCGCGACATCCTCATCTCACCCGGCCGCATCGAGCGCTACTACCTCGACAACCAGGATCGCTTCCGCATCGCCGACCAGGTCAAGCTCAGCATGATCGTCATCGACAAGTCCCGGAGCCTTGTCGATCCCCTCCGGCTGGCCCGCGAGATCCAGGCCAAGCTCGACGAGGGCGCGAGCTTCGCCGAAATGGCCGCGGTCTACTCCGACGGTTCCCAGGCGCGCGAGGGCGGCTCGTGGGGGTGGGTCGAGAGAAGCGTCCTGCGCGAGGACCTCGCGGAGATCGCGTTCTCCATGCAGCCGGACACGCGGAGCGACCTCATCGACAAGCCGGAAGCCGTTTATCTGATGCAGGTGGACGATGTCCGCGCCGCCCATGTGCGCCCACTTTCCGAGGTGCGCGACGAGATCGAGCGCACCCTCACCCTCCAGGAGAGGGCGCGCCTCGAGCAGCAGTGGCTGGACCGACTGCGCCGGAAGACGTTCGTCGCGCGTTTCTGGGACCTGCCCAGCCCGCCCCGCGCCACGGCGGAGGGGCGCCGCTGAAGGATCGGGGCTCGCCGGAGTCCCCGGGAGCCGGGCGTGGCGTGAGACCTCGCCCGAGACCTCCCACGGAGGCGCTGCCGCGGGCCTAGCCCCACTTCTCCACGCGCATCTGCTCCTTCGGGATGTTCAGGTCGCGGAGCACGATCTGCTCGGCGAACTCGACCAGCGCGTTGGGCCCGCAGGCGTAGAACACCGTCTTCGCCGGGTCGGTCACATGCTCGCGCACCCAGTGCGCGGTGATGCGGCCGTGATGCCCCGCCCACGCGTCCGACTCCGTCAGCCGCGTGCAGGTGACGTGGAACGACAGGTTCGGGTTCTGGCTCGCAAGCTCCTCGAACTCCGTCCGGAAGATGATGTCCGGCGGACGACGCACGCTGTACAGGATCGTGATCCGTGTCGGGAGCTGGCGCCGCGTGGCCTCGCGGGCGAAGCCGCGGAACGGCGTGACCCCGGAGCCGCCCGCGATGCAGATCAGGTGGCGGTCCGGCTCGAGGACCGGGAGGAATCGGCCCGTGGGCGGATACACGCCGAGACGATCGCCCTCGCGGGCCCAGTCCACGATGCGCGTTCCCATCTTGCCGTCGCGCTTCACGGTCACCTCGTAGAAGCCACGGTCGAGACTGCACGAGGACAGGGAGTAGGCCCGCTTGTAGAGCGGAGTGTCCGGCCAGTAGAGCGTGATGAACTGCCCGGTCTTGAAGTCCACATCGTATCCTTCCGGCCAGCGAAGCCGCAGGGTCTTCACGTCGGCCGCCTCCGTGGTGACCTTCTCGATCACCATTTCCGCGATCAGTTTTGCCATGATCAGGTTTCCCGTACCTCGGGAGACATCGTTTGCGACAGGGTGATGCCCGTCTCCGCCGCGGGCGACCCCGCCGGGGCCTGCGGCACCGGAGCACCCGGGGACGGCGGCGTGGCGGGTTCCCGAAGGACCCGCACGATGATGGGGCGCAGCATCTGGCCCTGATAGATCAGCCCCGGCGCGACCGTCTCGTCCACGCGGGCGTCCGGACCCGGCGCGGCGCCGTCGATGCACTGGTGGCGCCGCGGATCAAACCGCTCGTCCGGCGCGGCCACCTGGGTGCTGAATCCCACCCGCCGGAGGGCGTCGCGGCAGGCCGCATGAAACTTCTCGATCTGCTGGACCACGGCGGGCTGCCCGGAACGGACCGCCGCGACGTGCAGCGCGAACACATGATCCATGACACGGCTCACGGCCTGGAGCCAGTCGCCCTCTCCGCGCCGCAGCTTGTCCACCTCGAGGCGCAGGTTCTGTTTCTCCTCGTCCGAGGTTCGGGCGACGGTGGCGGCGAGTTCCCTCGAATCGCGCCCGAGCTTCTCCGCGATGCCGCGGGCCGTCTCGGCGGTGCTGCGGGCGCTTTCGTGCACCGCCTGCCACTGGCTCGTGGCCGCGGCGATCCGGTCGGCGACGTCCTCGAGCTGCCCGATGCGCGCCGCGGTGTCGGCCAGCCGGCCGGTCTCCGCCAGCTTGAGCGCCCCGTCATACTCCTTCAGGTACGGGAGCACCGCGAGCCATGCGCCGAGGCCGGCGCAGCCGACAACCGCCAGCATGGGCCAGAGCTCCAGCGGGCGCTGCCCGAGCGCCACCAGCGTTGCGGCGGTCCCCAGCAGAACCACGTCGGCAAAGAAGAACGGCCACTTGCCCAGGCGCGGATCCTTGTGTTCGACCATGTGCCTCACAGCCTAGCGAATCCGCCGCCGACTGGGCCAAGCGGTTTTTCGCCTCCCGGCCCGGCGCTCAGGTCGCCGGCACGCTGCGCTGGAGCAGAAGGGCCGCGGCGAAGAAGGCGAGGAAGACGACGCCCCACGGCAGTAACGGCGGCGCGAGCGACGCGAGGTCCACGAGCGCGATGCCGGCGAGCAATCCCGACACGGTCCTCACCGGCCCTGCCGGATCGCGGCGGAACAGTTGCGACACCGAGCGAACCGTCCAGAGCACATACACCAGCACGGGCGCGGCCACCGTCGGTTCGAACCAGTCGCCCGGAGGATTGACGAACCCGGCAAGGACGACCGGCGCGGCGAGGCCCGCCAGCGGCCACCAGCGCTGCACCCCGCCGGTGATTTCGCCCTTCGCCACGTGGCTCAGGCCGACGATGTACACGCCGAGCACGAGCGCGGTCCACACCACGAGGCCGGTCACCCCCCGTTCCGCGGCCGATCCGCCGGTGATGAAGAGCAGGTATCTGCAGAGCGCCATCAGCACCGGCGAGAAGGCGATGTACTTGTGCGTGGCGTTGTACACGACCACCGCCATCACCAGCAGCGACCCCAGGGAGAGCGGCGCCCATCCGAGGATGCCGAGCAGCCCGAGACCCGCCGCGCTCAGCCCGAGGCCGGCCCGCCAGACTGCGCTCTCCGAAACCGCGCCGGCCGGGATCGGCCGCTCCCGGCGATGACGCCGGTCGAACTCCGCGTCGAACGCGTCGTTCAGCAGCATCCCCGCCACGTAGATCGCGCTCGCGCCGATCGCGAGAAGGATGAACCGCCACGCGGGGCCGCCTCCCGCCAGCAGCCACGCCGCGAGACAGTTGGACCAGACGGTCGGGAGGTTCGAGATGCGTCCGAGCACGAGCCATGGGCGCAGCCGCGCCGGAGGGGACATCACAGCCGTGAACATCGCCGCGGATGAAACCCGCCGCGCCGGGGGGACGTCCATCCCGGTTTGCGCGGCCGCCGTCCGGGATTCGGCGACGGGCCTCCCGCCTTCCTGCCGCGGCGGCCATGCCCGTCCCGGGCGTTTGAAGGGTCCGTGGCCTTGGAATTTTCCCCGCCGCACTTAGCCTTCGCACATGACGAAGGGAAATGTCGGGACTGTGTACCTTGTGGGCGCCGGGCCGGGTGACCCCGGCCTGCTCACGCTGCGCGGTGCCGAACTCATCGCCCGCGCGGACGTCGTGGTGCATGACGCGCTGGTGAACCCGGGCCTGCTGCGTCACGCGCGCCCGGACGCGGAGATCATTGCCGCCGGAAAGCGCGGCGCCGACCGCTCCATTTCACAGGAGGAACTGAACCGGCTCCTCATCGCCAAGGCGCGTGCGGGGAAGATGGTCGTGCGGCTGAAGGGCGGTGATCCCTACGTCTTCGGACGCGGCGCCGAGGAGGCCGCGGAACTGGTCGATGCCGGGATTCCGTTCGAGGTCGTCCCGGGCGTGTCCTCGTTCGGGGCGGTGCCGTCCGCGGCGGGAATCCCCCTGACCCACCGGGGGATCGCCTCGGCCTTCACGGTGGTGACGGGGCACGAGGATCCCTCGAAGGAATCGAGCTCCGTGGACTGGGACGACGTTGCGAGGTTCCACGGAACGAAGGTGATCCTCATGGGGATGGACCGGCTGGCCGCGATCGTCGCGCGCCTGACCGAGGGGGGCATGCCTGCGTCCACGCCGATCGCGCTGATCCGCTGGGGAACGACGCCGCAGCAGCAATGCGTGGTGGGCACCCTCGGCGACATCGCCACCCGCGCCGAGGCCGTGAAGCTCGCCGCGCCGGTCATCGCCGTGATCGGGGACGTCGTGCGCCTGCGTTCGAAGCTGAACTGGTTCGAGGGGCGTCCCCTGTTCGGAAGGAAGGTGGTCGTCACGCGATCCCGCGAGCAGTCGCGCGAGCTGGCCTCGAGGTTCCTCGAACTCGGGGCGGAGGTGCTCGAGATCCCGACGATCCGGTTCGGGCCGCCGTCGTCCCGCACGCCGATGATCGAGGCGCTCGCCGGGCTCGGTGAGTACGACTGGATCGTGTTCAGCAGTCCGAACGGGGTGAACGCGTTCTTCGATGCGCTCTTCGCCGCGTACGAGGACATCCGCGCGGTGGGCAACCTGCGCATCGCCGCGGTCGGGCCCGCCACGGCCATGCGCCTGCGGGAGCTGCACCTGCGCGTGGACGCGCAGCCGTCCGAGTTCCTCGGCCGCAGGATCGCCGAGGCGATCGCCGAGAAGGAGACCCTCGAGAACCTGCGCGTGCTCGTCGCCCGCGCCCAGACGGCGAATCCCGAACTCTGCGCCGAGCTCGAGAGCCGCGGAGCCATCGTGGATGACGTGGCGTTCTACCAGACCTCGCCGGAACCGGCCGACGCAACCAGCTCCGCGCTGCTGGAGAGCGGCGCCGACTGGATCACGTTCACCAGCGGATCGACCGTGGAGAGCTTCCACGCGCAGTTCAACCTCACCGCGCTGGTCGCAAGGCACCCGCGCATCCGCCTGGCCACCATCGGTCCGGAGACGACGAAGGCGGTGTCCGCGCTCGGGCTCCCCGCCGTCCAGGCGAAGACGTACACCGTGCCGGGCCTGGTCCAGGCGGTGCTCGATGCCGTGACCGGCGAATCCGAGGCGAAAGCATGACCCCGGCCGCGCCGCGGCGCGGGTCGCCCCCCGCCTCTCCGGGCCGGCCGGGCGCCGGCCGCGGTCACCACGTGTCCTGACGGGCGACGCTTCCGACGCCCGGCAATGCCCTGCGCGCCTGCGGAACTAGGGAACGCCCCAGCGCGCGCGGGCGGGTCCGGCTGCCCGTGGTCTCGCCCCGCCACGAGCCGCCGCCGTCGAACGCCATCGCGGACAGTCGCAGACCGCCGTCCGGTGTGATGCGCGCCAGGGCCGCGACCGGACTCCGGCAGCCTCCTCCCATCCCCGCAAGGAAGGCGCGTTCCGCGTCCACGCAGCTCCGGGTGTCGGGGTCCTCGAGCGCGCGACAGAATCGCAGGACGCGCCGGTCGCCCCGGCGGCACTCGATCCCGATCGCCGCCTGCCCCGGGGCCGGCAGCATGACGTCCTCGGGAAGAATGCCGGCGACGAGGGGCGCCCCCCAGCCCTCCGGCGCCAGCCCGGGCGGCGCCTCGAGCTCGCCATCGGGGCCGATGCGGATCCCGAGGCGCTCGAGGCCGGCCGCGGCGAGCAGCGTCGCGTCGCAGGTCTCGCGCAGGGCGAGCTTGCGGAGCCGCGTGGGCACGTTGCCGCGGATCTCGACGAGCGCGAGATCCGGACGCCGGACGCGGATCTGCGCCGCGCGGCGCGTGCTGCTCGTCGCGACCACCGCGCCGGCGGGAAGGTCCTCGAGCCGGGCCGCGCCGCTTTCGCGCCTCACGACCAGCACGTCGCGGGGGTCCGCGCGCGGAAGCACCGCGCCGAGGCAGAGGCCGTCGGGCAGTTGCGTGGGAAGGTCCTTGAGACTGTGCACCGCGAGGTCTGCGGACCCGTCCAGGAGCGCCACCTCGAGCTCCTTGGTGAAGAGGCCCTTCGGCAGCGCGGGCGGCGGCCCGCGGAGCGAGAGGGTCTGCAGGCGGTCGCCCGTCGTCTTGATGATGGCCAGTTCGAACTCGATCCCGGGGAAGAGGCGCTCGCACGCGGCCTTCACGCCCCTCGCCTGCGCGAGGGCGAGCGCGCTTCCGCGCGTGGCGATGCGCACCGGCGCGCGGCCGCTCACGACACCTCCAGCATGGGTTCGGAGGATCCCGGCACCACGAGGCGGGGTCCCGCGCCGCCGTTCAGCAGCGCGGCCACCTTCTCCTGGATGATGGATTCGCAGCGTTCCATCTCGGCCTGGCGCTTGCGCAGGTGCGAGTCCGCGATCGCCTGGAGATCGTCCACGTTGAAGAGGTACACGTCCGAAAGGGAGATCACCGAGGGCTCCACGTCGCGCGGCACGGCGAGGTCGATGAGCAGGAGCGGCCGGTGGCGGCGCGCGATCATCAGGTCCGAGACGCGGGCGAAATCGAGAATGACGCCCTGCGCGGCCGTGCTCGTGATGATGATGTCCACCGAGGTTGCCGCGGTCGGCCAGTCGGGGATCGAGGCGGCCCGGGGGCCGAGCGTCTCGGCAAGGGCGCGCCCGCGCTCGACCGAGCGATTCCAGATCTGCACGGCGGCCGCGCCGCGCGACAGGAGCGCGCGCGCGACCTTCTCGCCCGTGTCGCCCGCGCCGAGGACGAGGACATGGCGCCCCTCGACGCTCTCGAAGATGTGCTCGGCAAGCTCCACCGCCACCGACGCCACGGAAATCCCCCCGCGCTGGATGTTCGTCTGCGACCGGATCTGCTTGGCGATGTGGAAGGCGCGCTGGAACGCGCGGTTCAGGCGGGCGGCGGTGTGACCGTGCTGGCGCGCGGTCTCGTACGCCTTCTTCAACTGGCCGAGGATCTCCGTCTCGCCGAGCACCATCGAGTCGAGGCCGCTCGCGACGCGGAACAGGTGCGCGACGCTCTCCGGCTCGCCGAGCGAGTACACGGCGCCGCCGGCGGTCTCGTCATCCACATGACAGTTCTGGAACAGCCAGTGGCGCGCCGCCTCGGCGCGGGCCGGCTCGCCGACGAGGTACAGCTCGACGCGGTTGCAGGTGGACAGCCAGACGATCTCGTCGAGCCCGGCTGCGGCGCGGACCCGCGCCATCGCCGAAGGCAGATCGGCCTCGGCCACGGCGAAGCGCTCCCGCAGCGCCACCGGGGCCGTCTTGTGACTCAATCCGACGCAGTACAGGGGCATGGCGATCCTACTGGTGCAGCGGCGAGAGCAGATTCGTGCCCCAGAACGTCAGCATGACGAACGCGAAACTGCCGAGGGCACCCCACGCGAGCGGACGCGCTCCCCACCCCCGCGTGAAACGCAGGATCAGCAGGATCATGTAGCCGACCCAGACGACCAGCGACCATGCCACCTTCGGATCCATCGTGACGCCCGACTCGCCCCGCCCGCGCACCAGCACCAGGCTGAGGAGCAGCCCGAGGGACAGGAGGATGAACCCGACGCCGAGCGACCGCGTCACGACGGCCTCCAGCCGCTCCATGGACGGCAGCCGCGACCGGACGGCGCGGACCTTGTCGAACTTCAGATTGTATCCCTGCATCAGGAAGAGCATCGCGGCGACGGCGCTCAGCGCGAACGTCGCGTACGCCAGCAGCACCAGTGCCGCGTGCATGCTGATCAGCCCCCGCATGTTGTCGAACACCGGGCCCGGCCGGTCCAGCCCGGGTTGAAGCCCGAACACGCCCAGCGCGAGGAGAAGCGGCGATGCCAGCGCGCCGAGAAACCGCAGGCGCGACCACAGGCCCGCCACCAGGTGACTCGCCGTGACGCCCCACGAGACGAACATCACCGCCTCGAAAAGATTCGTCACCGGGCACTGATTCAGCGTAAAGCCGCGCGCCACGAGGGCCGCCGTGTTCGCCACGAAGGCGCACGCGAGCAGCCCGTAGCACCACCAGTCGTCGCGTGTGAAGCCGCGCCGCCAGAGGAAGATCGCATAAATGCTCGCGGCCGCGTAGAATCCGACGGCCAGCGCGAACAGCCATCGTTCCGACATGCCATCCACGCCAGCACCCTACGCCACCGCAGCCGTTGCGGAGAAGGAAAAGTAGCCCCTTCGCGGCGGCGCCCCCCCGCGCACGCCGCCCCCCTCTGGATGTTCGCCAACGCCGCCAACCCCGAACCTGCCCATCGAGTGCCCCCGAACCTGCCGCCCCCCAAGGACAACCGCGCCCGTTTCCTGCGCGCCTGCGCGTGCGAACCGGTCGATTTCCCCCCCATCTGGCTGATGCGCCAGGCGGGCCGCGTCCTTCCGGAGTACCGCCACCTGAAGGAGCGCCATTCGTTCGTGGAAATGGTCCGCACGCCCGAGCTCGCGGCCGAGGTGACCCTGCAGCCGATCCGACGGTTCGATTTCGACGCCGCCATCATCTTCAGCGACATCCTCGTCATCCCGGAGGCCATGGGACAGGCCTACCACTTCGCGGACACCGGCGGGATCCGCATGGAGTTCGCCCTGCGCGATAGCGGGGACATCGAGCGCCTCGACACCAGCGCGGTCGAGGAGCGCCTCGCGTACGTGGCCCAGGCGCTCCGCCTCGTCCGCGCGGAGCTGGCCGGACGCACCGCCCTCATCGGGTTCAGCGGCTCGCCGTGGACCCTCGCGAACTTCATGTTCGAGGGCGGAAGCGCGCCGGAGTTCACGCGCGCGCGGGCGGTGTTTGAATCGGATCGCGCGACCTACGACGCCCTCGCCTCCCGCCTGACCGACGCGATCATCCGCTACCTCAACCTGCAGTGCGACGCAGGCGCGGAGGTGATCCAGGTGTTCGACACCCTCGCGGGCCTGCTGCCGCCGGAGCAGTTCGAGGAGGCTTCCGGCCGATGGCTGCGGGACATCGTGGGCGCCCTGCGGTCGCGGGTCCCGGTGATCCTGTTCGCGAAAGGCCGCCATGACTGTCTGCAGACGCTCGTCGAGACCGGGGCCCAGGTCCTGAGCGTGGATGCGTCCGCCGATCTCGCCGTGCTGCGGGAACGCCTCCCCGCCCGCGTCGGGATCCAGGGAAACCTCGACCCGGAGGTGCTCACGAGCGAGCCCGCGGTTGTCAGAAGCCGGACACGGGCCATTCTAGAATCGATGCGCGGGCGGGCCGGTCACATCTTCAACCTCGGTCACGGAGTTCCCCCCGCCGCCGCGCTCGAGAACATCGAGACCATGATCCAAACGGTTCGCAGCTTCGCATGAGCGGCCTCCACGTCGACCTGGACCTGATCCAGAAGTACAACGTCCCCGGGCCGAGATACACCTCGTATCCGCCCGCCACCCGGTTCACGGAGGACTTCGGGGAGGCGGACGCGCGCGCGGAATGGACGGAGGGGCGCGGCACCCCGCGCGATCTCTCCCTCTACTTCCACATTCCGTTCTGCGAGTCGCTCTGCTGGTTCTGCGGCTGCACCACGGTCATCACCCTGAACCACAATCACGGCACCCGGTACATCGAGTACCTCGGGCGCGAGATGACGCTCGCCGGGCCCCTGCTCAACGCCGCGGACCGCGTCGTCCAGCTTCACTGGGGCGGCGGCACGCCCACCTTCCTCGCCCCGCGCGAGATCCGGGCGCTCGGCACGATGATCCGCGACCGGTTCCGGATGGCCCCGGACATGGAGGCGTCCGTCGAGATCGATCCGCGGCGCCTGACCCCGGATCATGTCGCCGCGCTGCGCGAGGCCGGCTTCAACCGCGCCTCCCTCGGGGTCCAGGACTTCAACCCGGTGGTGCAGGAGGCGATCCACCGCATCCAGCCGCGCGACCTCACCGCGGAGGTGATCGGCTGGCTGCGCGAGGCCGGCTTCAAGTCGATCAACATCGACCTGATCTACGGACTTCCCCATCAGACGGTGGATTCCTTCCGGAGCACCCTCGACGAGGTGATCGCCCTGCGCCCGGACCGCCTCGCGATCTTCAGCTACGCGCACGTCCCGTGGCTGAAGCCTTCCCAGCGCATCTTCGACAAGCGGCTCAATCTCCCCGCGCCGGAGGTGAAGCTCCAGATCCTGAAGCTCGTCATCGAGACGCTCACGGGCGACGCCGGCTACGTGTACATCGGCATGGACCACTTCGCCCGCCCGGGCGACGAGCTCGCGCGCGCCCAGCAGTCGCGCACGCTGCAGCGCAACTTCCAGGGCTACAGCACGCGCGGAGGCGTGGACATCTGCTCCTTCGGCATGTCCGCGATCTCACAGACCGCCAATGCCTACTGGCAGAACCTCAAGAAGCTCGACGAATACCAGCTCGCAGTGGACGGCGGCACGCTCCCCGTGGCGCGCGGATGCCGACTCACCCCGGATGACCATGTCCGGCGCGCGACCATCATGGAGGTCATGTGCAACCTCGGCCTCGACTTCGAACAGATGTCCCGCCGACTCTCCATCCCGTTCCGGGAGTACTTCCGCGGTGAACTCGCCAGCTTCGAGGACATGGAGCAGGACGGACTCGTCCGGATCGATGAACACGGCCTGCAGGTGACCGAGCTCGGGCGCCTGCTCGTCCGCAACATCGCCATGCGCTTCGACGCCTATCTCCCGAAGACGCAGGAACGGCGGTTCTCGAGGACCATCTGAGAGGGCATGACCCAGGTTGCCATCATCGGAGCGGGCATCACCGGCCTGACCGCCGCCCACGCCCTGCTGCGCGCGGGCGTCTCCGTCACGCTCTACGAGGCGGCGGATCGCGCAGGCGGCGTGATCGTCAGCCATCGCGACGGCCCGTGGCTCGCCGAGGGCGGCCCGAACACGCTCCTGGAAACATCCCCGCGCATCACCGCGTTCCTCGAGGAACTCGGTCTGTCCGGACGCCGGCTCGAGTCCAGCCCGCGCGCCACCGCCCGCTTCGTCGTGCGCAACCGCCGGCCCGTCCCCCTTCCCACCTCGCCCGTTCAGTTCCTCGTCTCCCCCCTGTTCTCCCCGGGGGCGAAGCTCAGGCTGCTGCGCGAGCCATTCATCGGGCGCGGCGAAGGGGACGAGTCCGTCGCGGAGTTCGTGCGCCGGCGGCTCGGCGCCGAGTTCCTCGAATACGCCATCGATCCCCTCGTGACCGGCATCTATGCCGGGGACCCGGCGCGGCTCTCGATCCGGCACGCCTTCGCGAAGATCCACGCATTGGAGGCCGAGTACGGCTCCCTCATCCGCGGACAGATCCTCGGAGCCCGCGCGCGCCGCAGGCGCGGGGAGATCTCCAAGGCCCATGCACCCAAGCTCTCGTTCGACGATGGCCTGCAGGTGCTGACCGACACCCTGGCCGCGCGCGCCAGGGACGCCCTGCGCCTGCGCACCCGCGTGGAGCGCGTGAGCCGCACGCCGGACGGCTGGCACGTCGCGAGCCGCTGCACAGAGGCCGATTCCGGCTCCATGGAACGCCACGCCTGCGTCCTCTTCTGCGGCACGGCGCATACGCTCGCCGCAATGCATATCGATGCCCACGGCGTTCCGGACGTCTCGGCGCTCGCCGAAATCGAATACCCGCCCGTCACCAGCGTCGTTCTCGGTTTCCGGCGCGCTGACGTGCGGCATCCGTGCGAGGGGTTCGGCATGCTCATCCCCGACTCCGAGGGTTTCCGGATCCTCGGCACGATCTTCTCGTCGGCGCTCTTCCCGAATCGCGCGCCCGCGGGGCATCTCACCCTCACCACCTACGTGGGCGGGGCGCGTCACCCGGAAATTGCCGCCATGGAGGACGACGCGCTGCGCGAGCTGGTGGTGCGCGAGCTGGACCGCCTCCTCGGGGTGTCCGGCGCGCCCGTCTACTCCCGGATCACGCGCTGGCGCCGGGCCATCCCGCAGTACACCCTGGGCTACGAACGCCACAAGAACCTGCTGGACCGCCTCGAGGCCGCCGCACCCGGATTCTTCGTGGCCGGCAACTTCCGCAATGGCGTCGCCCTGAGCGACTCGATCCTCGCGGGGCTTGGCGTCGCCGGGCGCGTCGTGAAACATCTCGACGCTTCCGTTGCGGCCCGGCCCGCGGCGGCAACTTCATGAAAGGCGTCCTCCTGTTCAATCTCGGCTCGCCCGATTCCACGGCGGTGCCCGACGTCCGCGAATACCTGCGCGAGTTCCTCATGGACCCGCGCGTCATCGACTCGCCGTGGCCGATCCGCGCCGGGGTGGTGTATGGCATGATCCTGCCCTTTCGTCCCAGGAAGTCGGCCGAGGCCTACGAGACCATCTGGACGCCCGAGGGCTCGCCGCTCATCGTCATCAGCCGCCGGGTCCAGGCGGCGCTCGAGCAGCGGATCAACATGCCGGTGGAACTCGCGATGCGCTACCGCCACCCGAGACCCGCCGACGCCCTGCGCCGCCTCATGGACCGCGGGGTCACCGATGTTGCGTTCATCCCCCAGTTTCCGCACTACGCGATGTCCAGCTACGAGACCGCCGTCGTGCACGTGACCGGGACGCGGGATCGTGTCGCACCCGGCCTGAAGCTCCGGACGATGCCGCCGTACTTCGACGATCCGGGCTTCATCCGCGCCCTGGTCAGGACCGCCGAACCCCACCTCGCCACCGGCTTCGATCATCTCCTGTTCAGCTTTCACGGCATCCCGGAACGCCACCTGCGCAAGAGCGATCCCACGGGATCGCATTGTCTGGCCACCGCCGACTGCTGCCAGCGGACCTCCCCCGCACACGCGACCTGCTATCGGGCCCAGTGCTTCCGCACCGTCGAGGCATTCGTGCGGGAGACCGGTGTCCGAAACTATTCCGTCTCGTTCCAGTCGCGCCTCGGGCGCGATCCGTGGCTCAGGCCGTATACCGACCACGAGATTCCGAGGCTCGCCCGGGAGGGGGCGCGCCGGCTGCTCGTGATCTGCCCGGCGTTCGTGGCGGATTGCCTCGAGACGCTCGAGGAGATCGGCATGCGGGGCCGCGAGCTCTTCCTCGAGGCCGGCGGCACAAGCTTCGACCTGATCCCGTGCGTGAACGATCGTCCGGAGTGGATCGAGACGCTTGCCGAGTACACGCGCAGGCTCTTCGAGGAGCCGGTGCCCGCGCCCGGCTGACGCGGGCCTGGTCTCACCCCGTGGAGTGCCCGCGCCAGAACCGCGGACTGTCAGCGGAATGGACGCGAACGACGCGGTTCCCTACCCTGCGCGCGTGGCCGACAACGCCTTCGACATTCACTACGTCGCCGACCTCGCGCGGATCGCCCTGACGCCCGAGGAGGAGCAGCAACTGGGCGCGCAACTGAGCCAGATTCTCGCCTACGTCGAGCAGCTCTCCGCGGTGGACGTCCGCGGCGTCGAGCCGATGTCCCACCCCTTTCCCCTGACGAACGTGACCCGCCCGGACGAACCGCGGCCCGGCCTTGGACACGAGGACGCCATGAGAAACGCGCCGGCCAGGGCCAACAGCCTTTTCATGGTGCCGAAGATCGTCGAATAGGTGCCGTCGAGCAGGTCCGTCATCCCTCGCCTCCCCCGTGCTGAACCAGCTCACCGTCTCCGAACTCACGCGGCGCCTCGCCGCGCGCGAATGCTCCGCCCGCGAAGCCACCCAGGCGTGCCTCGACCAGATCCAGCGCGTGGATGGCGAGATCAAGGCCTTCATCAGCCTCGATGCCGACGACGCCCTCGCCCAGGCGGACGCCGCGGATCGCGAGCTCGCCGCCGGAACCACCCACGCCCGGAAGCCCCTTCTCGGCGTCCCCATCGCGCTGAAGGACGTCATCGTCCACCGCAATCAGCCGTGCAACTGCGGTTCCCGCATCCTCTCGAACTTCGTCTCACCCTACGACGCCACCGTGGTCGAGCGGCTCAAGGAAGCCGGGGCCATCGTGTTCGGCCGGTTGAACATGGACGAGTTCGCCATGGGCAGCTCGACCGAGAACTCCGCCTTCTTCACGACGCGCAACCCGTGGGACACCACCCGCATCCCGGGCGGGTCATCGGGTGGATCGGCCGCCGCCGTCGCGGCCCATGAGTGCGTCGCAAGCCTCGGCTCGGACACGGGCGGGTCCATCCGCCAGCCGGCGGCCCTCTGCGGCTGCGTCGGAGTCAAGCCCACCTACGGGCGCGTCTCGCGGTACGGACTCGTCGCGTTCGCCTCCTCCCTGGACCAGATCGGTCCCTTCGCGAAGACCGTTGCCGACGCCGCACGGATCACCGGGGTGATCAGCGGCCATGATCCCCGCGACTCGACCAGCCTGCGGGATCCCGTGCCCGATTACGGCGCGGCCCTCAACGGCGACCTCCGGGGCGTGCGGCTCGGCCTCGCGCGCGAGTTCATGGTGGGCGGCCTCGACCCGGAGGTTCGCGACGCCGTGGCCGCCGCGGTCCAGCACCTGCAGTCCCTCGGCGCCGAGGTTCAGGAGATCTCGCTCCCGCACAGCCAGTATGCGGTCGCGACGTATTACATCATCGCGACCGCCGAGGCGTCGGCCAACCTCGCCCGCTTCGACGGGGTGCGCTACGGCATGCGCGTCCCCGGCGCGGACCCCGCCGAGATGTACGAGCGCACGCGCGGAGCCGGGTTCGGCGCCGAGGTCAAGCGACGCATCATTCTCGGCACGTACGTCCTGAGCAGCGGTTACCACGACGCCTATTACCTGCGCGCCCAGAAGGTCCGGACGCTCATCCGCGATGACTTCACGAAGGCCTTCGAGCACGTGGACGCCATCGTCTCGCCCACCACCCCGACCGCCGCGTTCCGCATCGGCGAGAAATCCGGGGACCCGCTCCAGATGTACCTGAGCGACATCTTCACGATCTCCTGCAACCTCGCCGGGGGCTGCGGCATCACGATCCCCTGCGGTTTCACGCGTTCGCCGAAGCTGCCCATCGGGCTTCAGCTCCTCGGCCGTCCGCTCGGCGAATCCATGCTGTTCCGGATCGCCCACGCATACGAGCAGTCCACCCCGTGGCATCGCGAGGTCGCGCCGCTCGTGAAGTGACCGGCCCGCGGCGGGCGGACCCGGCCGGCCGCGGCCGCGCCAACTCGTTGCGCGTGCCGCGGGCCCGGCGCATTCTCGGCCCGCAGCCATGCGAACTCATCCCCTGAACTCTCTCCGTTGCGCGGCCATGCTGCTCCTTTCCGGGCTGCCGCTCGCCGCCGCCCAGAACCAGCCGCCCGAGGGCTTCATCGCGCTGTTCAACGGGCGCGATCTCTCGGGCTGGAAGGTTCCCGAGGGCGACGGAGGCCACTGGAAGGTCGTGGACGGCGTCATCGACTACGACGCGGAAAGCGAGGCGCCCGGAGACAAGAGCCTCTGGACCGAACGGGAGTTCGGCGACTTCGTCCTCCTGGTGGACTGGCGGATCAAGGAGACGCCCTACATCAACCCGAACGTCCCCTACATCCTCCCCGACGGAACGCACGCCCGCGACGTGACCGGACGCGAGCTTCGCCTCTCCCTGCCCGATTCGGATTCGGGGATCGGCCTGCGCGGGGATCTGCGCTACCAGGTCAACATCTGGTGCTGGCCCATCGGCTCAGGCGAGATGTACGGCATTCGCACGGACCGGTCCACGTCCCCCGAGCTTCGCGCCGCCGTCACGCCGCGCACGCAGGCGGACAAGCCGGTGGGTGAATGGAACCGGTTCGAGATCACCGTTCGCGGGGAGACCGTTCGGGTGGTGCTCAACGGCAAGGAGGTCCTGCCCGGCGCCACGATCCCGGGCATCCCGGCCCGGGGCCGCATCGGCCTCCAGCATCATGGCGGGAAACGCGGAGGAGAGTGGAACAGCCCGCCGAGCCTCGTGCAGTTCAGGAACATCTTCCTCAAGGAACTGGGCGAATAAGCCGTTGATGATGTCGTAGGGCAATGCCGCTGCGGACGGGCAGCAACCCCCCCACGCTCTCCGCGCGGCGCCCTAGGACCGGACGGGCGCCGAAGTCCGTGGTGACAGCGGATCCCCCCACCGCGAAGCCACGGATCCACCCTCCATCGGCGCCCTCCGGTCCCTCGCGTTCACGCCCGGTCCTGGTCCGGCCGGGGAATTCAGGCGGGCGCCGATTCGCCAGGCCTCACCCACTGCCCCGACACGGCCGACGCCACCGCCGCGTCCATGACCTCCTGCGCGCGCGCGCCGTCGTGGAACGTCACCGCGCACGGCCGCTGTTCGCGGATGGCGTTCACGAACTCAATGGCCTGGTCGTAGCGGAAGGCGATGAGCGGATTGCCCGCCGCCGGATCGCGGGGCGAGCCGGGCCACGTCCAGAACTCCCGGGGCACGTCGAGCGCCTGATAGCCTTCGCCGCCGCGCCGCCCGAACTGAAGCTGATCCCACCGTCCGGTCGTGAACTCCGCCGACGCCTCGCTTCCGTTGATCTCCACCCAGTCGAGACTGCGCCAGCTCTCGTTGCGCCCGCTCGCCATCTTGGAGCTCTCGAGCACGCCCGTCGCGCCGGCCTCGAACTCGGCGAGGATCGCGACCCAGTCATCCGTGTCGTTCACCTCTCCTCCACGCTCGGGCGCGAGCGTCCTCATGCTGGCGACCAGCCGGCGCATCGGCCCGACGAGATGGTGCGCGAAATCGATGCGGTGGCTGAGCATGTCGCCGAGCTCCCCGGTTCCCGCCATCGATCGCCGCTGGCGCCAGCCAAGGCTGCGCGTGCCCCAGTCCTGCAGCCGGCACGAACGGAAGTGATGCGGGACACCCAGGTCGCCCCGCTGCACCAGGTGATGCAGGTAGCGCATCGCCGGCACGAAACGATACGTGAACGCGGTCATGTGCCGGACCCCTGCGCGGTCGGCCGCCTCCGCCATCCGCCGCGCGTCGGCCGCGTTCATCGCCAGCGGCTTCTCGCAGAGCACGTGCTTCCCGTGCTCGATCGCGGCCATCGCGATGGGCAGATGAAACACGTTCGGCGTCGCGATGATGACCGCGTGAACGTCGTCCCTCCGGACGATCTCCTCGTAGTCCCGCGCGCGGACCTCGGCGTCGCATTCCTTTCCCGCGCGCTCGAGGGTCGCCTCGTCCGGATCGCAGACGGCATGAACCCGCACGCCGCCGCAAAGGCGCAGGCCCGGGAGATGGTTCTGGAGCGTGATGCCGCCGCAGCCGATCACCGCGATGTTCAACGTGCCCATGGCTCGGGCGATGTTGCTCCGGCGGGCCGGTGGAAGCAAAGACACGATCGGCGCCCGCCGCCCGCCGTCCGTCAGATGGGGCGCGTCATTCCACGGGCTTCGCCTCGACGGCTTCCTTCATGTGCGCGACCACCTCCGCCGGATCCCACGTGTTGCCGACGATGATGGTGCGCAGACGTCCCTCGGGATCGATCACGACCGTCCGGAGATTGTGGTCCGGCAGCGCCGTGGGTGTCGCCCTCCGGTACACCATGCCGACCTGCTCCGTGATGGCGTCGATGTCGATCATCGCGCCGGTCAGGAACGTCCATCGGGACGGATCGTAGTTGTGCGCCCTCGCGTACCGCCGCAGGACCTCCGGGGTGTCGAACGCGGGATCGATCGTCATCGTGACGAGGTGCCAGTTCGTGGGCGCCGTCGCGTCGGCGCTGAGCAGTTCGGTGACGGTCGAGAAGTTGTTGATGATGCGCGGGCAGTAATCCGGCAGCGGACACCGCGTGAAGATGAACGTGAGGGCGACGACCTTGCCCCGGTAGTCGGACAACTGCACCGGCCGTCCCAGCTCGTTGGTGAACGTGTAGTCGGGCATCACGTCGCCGATCTCGAGCGGTTCCACGTCGCGTACGATCCTCGCATGCTGGAAGGCGGGCGGCTCCGGTTCCGCGCCTGCGCTGATGCGCTGGACCGAATCGATCCAGCTGTCCTCCTCCGTCACCAGGAGGCGGAAGGTCACCCGGTCGCCGGGGTTGATCCCGGAAAGCTCCCTTGGATCCCGCACGGTGAAAGGCATGGACATCGCCATCATGAAGCCCGGGATCTCGTCGTGGCGGATGACGACATTGCTGCCGTCGGCTCGAACCTCACGAACGAAACCCGTGGCGAAGTAAGTCCGGGGTTCCGTTCCGCCGCCCGCCGGCGCTCGCACCGTCGCGGATTCCTGTGTCGCCACGCCGGCCGCGCGCGGAGCCGTCGCGGGCGCGACAGGCCGCAGGATGATGTACAGGAACAGCGTGATGTTCACCAGGACGACGCATGCAGCCGCAATCACAATGCCGCGTTTCACGCCTCCAGCCTAAAGGGAGGCTGCCGGAGGGCAAGACCATGGCCGTCCACGCGGTGCGGGGAACCGGTCAGCCGGCCCGGCGCCAGGCGTCGGAACCCGCGGCCCGGTGCGGTCGCGCGTTCAGATGCAGCACGCTCGCGAGAACCTCGTCCACCCGCGCGAAATGATCCTGGCGCTCATTGTATCTCCGTCGCTCCTCCACGAGGTACGAGGTCGCGACACTCAGTCGTTGCGCGAGAAGGATCGCGATGTGCATCGCGGCGTCCGGGTTCGCCCGGAGAAAGTCCATCGGGTCGTCGACGATTCGGATTCGCGACTCCGCGGTCGCGCGGACCGTCGCGATATGAGCCTGGTCCAGGAGGACCGACAGCTCCCCGAACACGGCGCCGGGCTGTGAGACGGTGTTCACGGGCACACCGCTGCGAATGATCTCCACGGTCCCTGACTCAAGCACATACAGGAGGCCCGTGCGGCGGCCCTCCTCGAGCACAACCTCTCCCGGTTTGAACACACGCAGCGGCCGCGACGAGCAGAGTCCTATCAGAGACGCGAGCGTGGCCACGCCCGAGGATGCTGCGCCGCGGCGCGCCTGAAAAGTCAGAGTTGGGCGCCGACGCGACGCCGGGCCCGGATTCCTATTCCTGGTCAGCTACGCGAATTCTATAAAATCCGGACGATTCCGAAATCCGCACCGCCACGCGCACCGTCTCCGCAACGAGGCGCGGCTCGATCGACTTCACCACGCCCCACGCGCCTCCCTCCGGATACACGTTCGACTCGACCCGGTACCCGACGCCGGGCATCGCGGTGAAGGCGATCTCCAGTTCGCCCGATTCCAGTCCGCGAACGGAGTGAATCCGCAGCACGCTCTCCGCGTCGCGCGGGTGAGTTCCCGCAAGGAATTCCTGGAGGTTCGAAAGTCCGTCTCCGTCCGGATCCTGGGTTGCGTCGGATGGATCGGAGGGATTCAGCCCGTGGGCGAATTCCCATGCGTCCGGGAGGCCGTCCTGATCCTGGTCGGTTTCCGACGGCACCGTTCCGGTACCCGGGGTCGGTGGCGCGGCGAACCACTGGGCGGGATCCGTGCCGGGCGCGCGCCCGTTGATTCGCTGCAGGCTCGAACCCGCGCCGTCCGCGGCGGCGGGCCAGGCGCCTCGATCGGCGTAGTGGACCTCGTCCACGACCGCCCATGGGACGGGTGTCCCGGGCAGGTCCGGCGCGACCGGCCGTTGAAGCGAGAAACGATCGGACGCGTTGTCCAGCCGCCCGGAGAAGGGTCCGAACAGGCGTGTCGATTCCGGAACACGAAGTCGGTCGCGGAACTCGGTCGCGAGTGACTCACGGAACTGCGGATCGAAGGGAACCAGCAGGATGCGTTCGTCCGCCGCGAGCGTGACGCCCGTCGGAAACGTGTAATCCACACCGCCCTCCAGGCGCCACGCGCCGTTCGTGCTGAACAGCGCGATGGAGGCTCCGGTTCCATTGTGGAGCTCCACGAACTCCATCCACTCCTCCATCCCCTCCGCCAGTTCGGCCGGCGCATGGTAGAGCACCTCGCTCACGTACACCCGGGCGGGTGCCACGGGATTCCGCGCGGCGCGGGATCGCGGCGTGACGTAGTCCCAGTGGTCTCCTCCGTCGGGAACGCGGGCGGCGGCCCGGCCATTCTCCTGCGCCTCGAGTCGGACCGCATCCACGACGCGCTCGCGGCCGTCGGCCAGGCGCTGGCTCAGGTACACGGTCTCTCCGGACCTGCTGATGCCGAAGCCGGAGCCCGGCGGATTGTTGAAGCCGGTGGCCTCGTCGAAGACGACGAACCCGCGCGGCGGCAGCGTCGTGCCGGGCGGGATCTCCCACTTCCACAGGTTGCGATCGTCGTCGCTGAGGTGCCAACCGGGGCCGAACTCGAAAGGCTCATCCGCGCGCAGATGGATCTCGATCCAGTCGCCGGCATCCGTCTCGCCGTCGTCCCCGGAACCCGTGGTGGAGACGATCTCGTTGAGCACGACCCGGGTATCCGGCGACGGATCCTGCGCGCCGGGCGATCCCCTGCGAAAGGCGCTGGCGCGCCACGCGCCTCCGTAGTCGAGCGGGGCGTCGGCGCGGTCGGGGTGCACCGGCACGAGTGAATGTCCCGCGCCATCGGCCGCCTGCGGCCATCCGCGCCCGTCCGAGTACTCCACCGAGATCAGGTCCTCGTCGTCACCCGGACTCGACAGGACGATGCGTTCGCCGCCGTCGGCGAGGTTGCCGTCGTACGGACCGAAGATCGGGACATCGGCGGAAAGCCCGTACAGGGCGCGAAACGCCGCGAAGTCATTCAGCGGATCTGCGCGCACGACGAGCGCGTAGGCCGACGGCGCGATCGTTGAACCGGGCGGAAAGATGAAGCGGATGCCATCGCTGATCTCGACACCCGCCAGATCCAGGGGTTCCGCGCCGGCATTGTGAATCTCGAGGAAATCGAACTCCGCGCCGTCGGCGGAGTTGTACATGATCTCGGTGACGCGAAGGCTCTCGGCGATGCCCTGCGCGCCGCTCGCCGGACCGGCGACGAATTCCACGGGATCGGACCAGTGACTCGTGCGTCCCTCCGCGTCCTGGAACTGCACGCGCGCACGGTACACCGAACCGACGCGGAGCGCGCCGGGGGGCACGAGGATTTCCCGCACGGGCGCGGGGATGGGGCCGCTCTCCCACACCGGGACAATCTCGTACTTCCATGGTTCCCGGGCGGCCCCTGCCGGCGCGTTCGTCCGTGTGATCTCGCCGATCCGCCAGCGGACCGCGGCGAACGGCGCCGCGCCGGAGTAACCGGAACAGGTGAAACGCAGACCGTTCACCGGAAAGCCCTCGGGTCCCGCGTAGGCGATCGCGGGTGTCTCGGGGATGTCCGGATCCTCCGCGAGGTCGTCCAGCGGCCGGGGATTGGCGCCCGGGTTCGATGCGCGGAAGACCACGTACCGCTTCATGACCTGGATCGCCCCGTTGAAGTCGCGGCTCACTTCCGCGGCGGGGTAATTGGACCAGCGGTAGAACCGTCCCGTGCCCGCCTTGGACGACGGAGCGGTCGAGTAGCGCGGATCATCCATGCGCGGGTTGAAGTCCCACTGCGCCCGGTCGGCGTCGAGGATCGTGGGACCCGCGCCGGGCCCGCGGAGAAGCGAGGCCTGCTCATCGATCAGCCGCCATGCCTCGTCCGTGTTCCAGAACAGGTCTCGAAACTCGCGGATCCGGTTCTGCCAGGCGCGCCAGACGGAGGGATGCCTCCATGGCCCCGGCAGCAGCCGTTCCCGGATGCGATCCACGCCGCCGCACCCCGCGTCGTACATGTTCTCGGCCCATGTGAGGTCGAGATCCCATGGGATGACCTGCCATCGGTCGGTCTCCGGGTTGTGGTAGTAGAAGAAGTTCTTGTCGTGGCAGATGTCGTAGTGATGGATCGCCTGCACGACGGTCTGGTAGCTCAGATAGTTCTCGATCTCGAAGTTCCGCCGCCACCATTCCTCGGTCGCGTCGTTGTACTCGGTCAGAAACTCACGCAGGTCACTGCCATCGGCCGGGCCCGCGGGCCCGATGTTGTTCGCCTCCCCGCCGCCTCCTTCCATCTTGTAGAGATTGCCGTCCGGCAGCCCGTGCTGATCGAGGAACCGTCCGTTCGGCTGTTCCAGCATGAGGTAGAGTCCCCAGAAATCACCCGTGTAGGGATCCTCCGGCGATGTCTCCGCGGCCTCGTCAATGATCCGGAACTGGGCGAACGCCGAGTGCATGGCGGGCACGCCCGCGAGCCGGAAGATGCGGAAGCCCGTGGATTCGAACATCCCCTGCTCGCCGCGGTGGTTGTACTCCCCCTGCTGGATGGAGGCGCCGAGGTTCAGCTTGGTCCAGCCGTGCTCGAACTCCCGCCCCCAGTCGTCCTGCGCGATGAAGTCGTGGCCGCGGTTGAAGTCGAACTTCCACATGTTCTTGGTCATGGCGTAGCGCCAGACACCACCGCGGGCCCGATAGCGGATGTGGTCGTACACGCGCCCGTTGAACACCAGGGTGCCGTTCCAGGGGTAGGCCTCCCCCCCGTAGCGGCTGAACCACGTGGCGTCCTCCACCGACTCCCGGGTCGAGAGGAGATGAATCACGGGAAGGCGGTTCATTTCCTCGCGCGAGACCGTGAACTCCGGGTCGATCCCGGGCCGCACCGATCCACGCCACTCCGGCACGCCGTCGTAGACGAAGTACGCGAAGTTGGGCTGCGGATCGTCGGCATACGGCACGCGGACCTTCGCGCCGTGCGTGTCGCCGGCCGTGATCCGGTAGCGGACGAGGCGGCGATGCACCTGTACGTCGGGCGGCAGGAGCGCGGTGAACACGGAATCACCCGCGATCGCGTCGCCGCCCCCTCCGTCGTCGTGCATGGGTGCCGCGTTCCATTCCGTCGCGAACCGGGGATCCGTGATCGCGATGTAATCCCCCGGCTCGACAACCTGCCATTCCAGCTGCACGGACTGGACCCCGTCCGGGTCCGTGATGCGCGCCGTGATCCGAACGGTGTCGCCCGTGACCGGTTGCAGAGGTTCGTGGTTCACCTGGCGCACCGCCGGCGGCGCGTTCGTCGTCGTGACGATGTTGAGCCTTCCCGGCGTGGGCCCGAGTCCGATCGGCCCCTTCACCCCCAGGATCCGCGCGTCGAAGTAGAAATCAGTGCTCGAATTCAGCGACGCGTTGAGCGCGTGCACGGCCACGACGTTCTCGTGGGCGAGCCATCCCGCCGGCAGCGGAACCACGAACGCCTCATACTGCTCCGATTCGAGAGCCGCGGAGGCCGTGGAATTGTGGGCCAGCTCGCCATCGGCGACGTTCACGCTCAGGAGAAGCCGTCCGTTCAGCCACACGCGGAATCCGTCGTCGTACAGCGCGTGGATCTCGAGGGCAGAGACCTCCGCCGGGTCGGCGGCCTCGAAGCGGCGGCGCAGGTACACCGAGGTGTACTGTCCGCGCATGTCGTCCAGCTCCGTCCCGAGGGGCAGCCCCGGATCATACCCGATCGGGAGGACGCCCTGCCGCCATGTCGAATCATCGAAGGCCGGCTCGCGCCATGCCGTGAACGGAGAGGAGGGCACGCTGCGCCCGGGGTGAAAGCGCCATTCGCTCGCCGCCTCCACGAGCGTGGAGCGCGTCTCACCCGACCCGCGGTCGGCGGCCGAGGCGCGCCAGTTTCCGCCCAGTTCATTGTCCAGGGCCGGATGCAGCAGCTCGATCGAGAGCCCGGGCGGCTCCCCCACGGTAGGCCATGGAAACCCGAGGCGATAATCCACGCGATCGACGATCGCGCCCGACGAGTCGCGCAGTTCGATGACATCATCCCGGTTCGCCAGCCGTCCCGTCCACGGACCGACGGCATCCACGCCCCACCGCGCGCGGATGAACTCCGGGTCCTGGGCCACCACCGCGTATCCTCGCGCCGCGAGCTTCGCCCCCGGCGGAAAGACGAACTCCACCGCGTCGGTGATGCGCCATCCTCCGAGGTCGATCTCCGCGTCGTCCGGGTTGAAGAGCTCGATGAACTCGGCAGGCTCCGTTTTCTCGGGGGGATCGTAATGGATCTCGTTGATCACCGGGGCCGCGCGGGCGACCGCCAATCCCCATGCCATCACGGCTAGTGCGCCCCGCACCCGGCGAAGCAGCGATTTCATGGCCGCCTCAGGCGATCGCGGTGCCCGCCTCGCGGCCGCCCGGCGCGCCGCGCACTCCGCCTTCCACCTCGGGGAGCACCTGCTCCCGAGCGTATTCGAGGTCGTAGGGGAAATCGATCTCGGTCCATGGGAGGTCGGAAACGTCCTCGAATCCGAAGCGGCCGGCCTTCACCGCGGCGCGGAGCACTTCATCCAGCGACTCCAGCCTTCGGCCCCCCTCGGTGCGCGCGAGCGTTTCGCGAACGAGGAACGGGATGTCCGCAGGCGCGACGCGGAAGAACCCGACCGACTCACCCACTCGATCGGCCTCTCCACGCCAGCCTTTCACCATCTCGAACGGCCGGCCGTCGCGCACGGGAACCAGCACGGGATCGTCGTCCACCGCGCGATAGCTGAAATCGACGAGCATCGCCGACGGATGACTGCTCGCCGCGAGGCGCTCGAGCATCTCCGGGCCGTAGAACACGTCGCCGTCCATGATCAGGACGTTCCCGTCCGCGGACTCCAGAACCGGAAGGGCGTGCAGCAAGCTCACCACGCTCCCCTCCGTGAAGGTGGGATTCACGATTTCGGAGAGCGGCAGGTCGTGGCTCTTGCCGAGCCTCGCGATCTCGCGCGCGACGTGCTCCCGTCCGTGACCGGTCACCACGTGGGCGCGTGCCACCCGCAACGCCTGCAGACGCATCACATGCCACTCGAGCAGGGTGCGGCCGCCCACCTCCAGGAGCACCTTCGGAACGTCGGCGCAGTCAGGCCCCATCCGGCCGCCCACGCCCGCAGCAAAAATGATTGCGTCCATGCGTTTCAATTCATCGCGCTGTGTCGATGGAGCCGCACCCTGCCACGCCTCCGCCCGGTCGGACCAGCCCCCATCCGCCGTTTTCCGAGGCGAGCAGTCCGCCGCCCACGAGGGTGTAGGCCACCTCGCGCATGCGCCGGAAGAGCGCGTACGCCAGGCACACCGGGTCGGGGATTCCCGCCAGGCGCCCGAAGAACAGCACGCCCGATTCCTGGATCCCGGCGCTCCCGGGCACGAACCAGCCAAGGGCCTTGGCGATCCCGGTGAAAGCCTCCACCGCCAGGGCCTGCGGCCATGAGATCGGCACGCCCGAAAGCCACACGAATGCGAACACCTCCACGGTGTCGAGGAGCCATCCGGCGAAGTAGAGTCCGGTGGACGCCACAAATCGACGCGGGTGCCGCGCGTAGAACTGGCGCGTGACCGCGTCCGACGCCTCGGCCCCCGGGCGCATCCTCTCGATCCATCGAGGCGAGAACCGCAGGCGCCGCGCCCATCCGAGCAGCGTCGTGAACAATCCGCGACGCTGCAAAAGGAAGAAGCCCGCAACCACCGCCGTCGCGCCCGCAACCACCACCGTCATTCCCATCCGCATCCCGGGCTCGTCGGGCGCGAGCTGGAGAAACGTCAGCGATGCCGCCGCGATGAACGCCACCTGCGCCACCGATTGCGCGGTCTTGGACAGGACCGTGCTCGCGGTCGCGGTCTTCACGGGCACCCCCCTTCGGCAGAGCAGATGAGCCTTCACGACCTCCCCCCCCACGTAGGCGGAAGGCACCACGTTGTTCACGGACTCCCCCGCCCACCGGATCCGGAACATCCGGCCGAACGAGACGGGGCGTCCGTCGGCGAACGCCTGCCCCCACGCCACCGTGTCCACGACATACACCAGGGAGAACGGAAGCAGCAGCGCGGGAATCCACCATCCAAGCTCCCGAAACACGGCTGCGAGCCCGCCGGTGTCGAGGCTGCCCGCGTACCACCCGAACAACGCCACCGCCACGAGCAGCAGCAGGATGCGCACCCACGGCTTCATGCGCCGGCTCTCCCCCGCCCGGACACCGACTGCAGCGCCAGCGCCGTCATCCAGAACAGATGCGAACCCACCGCCGCCATCCACAGGAACCAGTCGAGGCGCCCGAACACGGCGAGCACCAGGAGGACGACCGAAAAGTCGCGGTTCGTCATGGCGTCGATCAGCCGCTGCATTCCCCCGCCCGAACCGCCCGTCGTTCCGCGAAGGCCGCGCAGGATCACCGCGAAGGCAAGGAGCGCCCCCGCCACGGCTATCCCTCCTAGCCAGAGGACCACGTCCCCGTATCCCGCCCGGTTCAATCCCGCCGCCACGCCGAGGAACACCGCCGCGTGCACCACCTGGTCCCCCACCAGGTCCAGCCACTTGCCCATGGGGCTTTCGCGGAACTTCGCGCGGGCGATGTCGCCGTCCACGCAGTCCACGATCGCGGAAACCTGAAAGACCACCGCACCCCACAGCGCCGCGGCCCGGTCGCCGAGCGACAACAGCCACGCCCCGGCCACCCCGATCAGGATGGAGGCGATCGAGACGGCGTTCGGAGTGACGGGCGTTCGGACGAGCCAGCGCCCCAGGAGCCGGCCGCACGGACGATTGAAGAAGCGATCGACCAGGCCGTCCGAGCTGCTCGTCAGCGATCTCCAGAGCGCGCGCTCGGCATCGAGCAGGTCGTCGCGCCCGCCCACGCGGGCGCATGCTGAAAGGGCCACGACCGCGGGAAGGCGCTCGAGCTGGTCCGTCATGCCTGTCAACGCGTCCAGGCGCGGCAGCACACCTGCCGGCAGGGACCGGCCTTCCGGCGTCACGAGGCGTCCGCCCGCCTGTGCCACGCGGCGAAGGTCCGATGCCTGCACCCACTGGTCCGTCGTCGCCGCAAGGACGGGCCCTTCCATCGAAGGCGTTTCACCCCGCACCTCGACGGGGATGTTCCAGGCCGCGCTTCGCGGAAGCGACGGCCGCTCCCCGCTCACCACGATGATCGGCGCACAGCCCGCCCGATGCGCCGCCACGACAAGACGGTCCAGCAGGGACACACCCGCGAGCCGCAGGCCGCCCGTTCCCGGCCGATCCACGAGCACGGCGGGCAGCGTCGGACGCGGCGCGCCGGGCGGATCCGCGGCGCGCGCAGGGACCGCCGCGGACCTTGCGTCGGGCAACGTCATCGGAGGTTCACCTAGCATGAGCCCCTGCGGATGTCGCCCGTTTCCTCAGCCTCGCCCATGTTCGATCGCGTGAACCACCGCGCCCGCGACGGCGGCGACCGCGCCCAGCAGCGAGCGCCCGGACGGCCGTTCGCCCTCCATGCGCATCGAGAACGGAATGATCATCAACGGTGTCAGGGCGACGATCGGAAGCACGACACCGGTCCCGCGCTGCGCCAGCGCCCACTGAAAACAACTGACCCCGAGCGCCGGGCCGGCGAAGGCATTCACCACGATCCACGGCGCGGCCTTGCGCAGGGCGCTCCCGCGCGTGGCGCCGCCCGCCAGCCGCCGGGACCAGAGAAGCCACAGGAAGGTGATCGCGCTCAGCGCGAGGCCCGGCAGGATGCGCTGATACGCCGCCGTGATGCCGTCGATCGCCTCGCCCGCGTTCCGCGCCACATCGAACGCCTGCCGGCTCAGAACCGCGCCAAGGCCCTGCCCCGCCGCCGCCACGAGCGCGAACGCGATCCCCGCCCAGCCGATCACCCGGCCTTCCGCCGCCCCGCGCTCGGGCAGGAGCGCCGTCGCGACGCCGCCGAGAATGAGCGCGCTCGCGAAGATCTCGCTGCCGCTCATCGGCGTGCCGAGCCATGTCCACTCCACGATGGCGGCGAGCGGCGCCGCGACACAGTGCACGATGAGAATCACGAGGCGCGAACCCAGCCGCGGATACGCGAGGTACAGCGCGATATCCCCGAAGCCGAACCCGATGATGCCGCTGACGAGAAACCACGGAAGCGCAGCGCCCCCGAAGCCGGCGCCGGCCGTATGCGCGTACAGCGCGAGGAGCAGCGTCGCGAGCAGCAGGCGCCAGAAGTTCGCTTCGAGGCTCGGCAGAATCCGGGTGGAGCGCGTCGCCGAGACACCCGAGATCGAGAAGAGAATCGTCGTGAGAAAAGCCGCGAACATGCGCCGGGTACGCCCCTGCTCGAAGGGGAGGCGCACCCTGCCCGACGCGGATCCGCGCGCGCAACGCTGAATTCAGAAGGGACCATCCGCCGGCGGCACGGAACGGGCGCCGCCCGGCCCCTATCCGCCCAGCGCGCGCCGCCATGTGTCGTAGTCCTCCGGCACGTCCATGTCCGCGGTGACGCAGGGATCGGCGAGGGGGACCTCCCGCACCTCCCCCGGGTGCGTCCGCAGCAGGCGGTTCAGCCCGGAGGCCCCGACATCCTCCCAGCCCAGCACCTCCTCGAAGTGCCGCGCGTGGACGAGGAGCGGATGCCCGCGTCGTCCCTCGTGGACGGGCACGAGGATGGTCCGGTCCGTGTTCCGCCGGGCCTCCAGCAGCCGCATGGCGACCTCCGCGTGCAATCCGGGATGATCCGCCGGAACGACCAGCAGCCAGTCGCACTCACCCCGGACGCTCCGCATCCCGTGTCGCACGGATTCGAGCATGCCGCGGTCGGGGTCCGGGTTCCGCACGAGTCGCACGGCGCGATCGGCCAGCACCTCCGCCATGCGGCCGTGGTCCGCGCCCGTGACGACGATCACCGGAGTGGCCCCCGCCCGCAGAACCTCATCCGCGACACGGACGATCAGCGGCTTGTCACCGAACGGCAGCAGGAGTTTCTGGCATCCCATCCGCCTCGAGCGCCCCGCCGCGAGAATCGCCGCCGCCACGCGATCTCCCGGGGCACCCATCAGGCGTTCTCGAACCGGATCGGCATCTGACGGATCCGCCTGCCGGTCGCGTCGAACACCGCGTTGGCGATCGCCGGGGCGATCGCGATGATGGGAGTCTCTCCCGCGCCCGCGATCTCCTGGTCCGGCCGGTTCATCAGGTGGATGTCCAGCTCCGGAACGTCGCTCATGCGCGGGACATGGTACCGGCTGAAGCGCGGGTTTCGCATGCGGCCCTCGCTGAAAACCATCTCCTCCCGCAGGGTGGGGCCGAGTCCCATGAGGATGCAGCCCTCCACCTGGGCACGCAGGTTGGCCGGGTTCACGATCGGACCGCACTCGAACACCTGGGTGACGCGCCGCACGCGGATCGCGCCCGTGACGGCGTCGGCCGAGACCTCCGCGCATGCCGCGACGTAGGATCCCTTCTCCGTCCCGCAGGCCATGCCGAAGCCGATCCCCGGCTCCCGGTGATCGTTTCTCTTCGCCCAGCCGAAGCGCGCGGCCGCCTCCTCCAGCACGGGCCGCAGCCGCGGATGCTCGAGGTGCGCCAGGCGGAACTCGAGCGGATCAACGCCCGCCTCGGCCGCGATCTCGTCCATGAACGACTCCCGCGCAAACGTGTTGGCGGTGGACGCCAGCGCGCGATAGCTGCCCTGCCGCAGCGGCGCCGCGGAACCGACGTGCCGCGCGAACACCCTCGGGACCCGGTATGGAGTGTCCACCGCCGATCGCCCGGAGTTCACGTTCACGAAGTACCACGTCGCGAGCCGCCCCTCCGGATCGAGACTCGCCGCGCACTCGATCACCCCGGCCGGACGAAAGTAGGCCCATGTGAACTCCTCGGCGCGCGTCCACTGCAACAGCACGGGCGCCTCCGCCGCCAGCGCGAGCCGCGCGGCCTCGACCGCCGCCTCCCCCGAGTGCTTGCCGCCGAAGCCGCCGCCGAAATCCGGCACGATCACCCGGACACGCTCCTCCGCGAGACGGAAGGCGCGCGCCAGCTCCCGGCGGTGGCCGAATGGGTTCTGGGTCCCCGTCCAGACGGTCAGGCTGCCGTCGTTCCATTCCGCCAGGGCGCTGCGGGTCTCCATCGGCGCGTGCTGGACGTACGCGACCCGGTAGGTGGCGCGCAGCCGGGTCGCGGCCTTTTCCCATGCCTCCGCGAAAGGGTTCTCCGGCACTCCGCCTTCCGCGTGCTCGCGCAGGTAGTCGTACACCTCGCGGCTCGACGGATGCGGGGCGGACTCCCAGCGGGCCGTCTCGCGAAGCGCCTCCAGCGCCTTGTCCGCCCGGTAACTCGTGGCAGCAGCCACCCCGACGAAATCGCCGTCGCGCACGACGACGACTCCCTCCATCGCGCGTGCCGGCGCAAGGTCGATCTCCACCAGCCGGGCGCCGTAGGACTCGGGACGCAGCACGCGCCCGTAAAGCATGCCCGGACGCCGCAGGTCGGACGGAAACTTGTGCGCGCCCGTGACGACATCGCGCGTGTTTCGGCGGGACACCGCCGCGCCGAGCACCTTCCAGTCCTCCACGCGCGTGATTTCGATCCCCTCCGGGACCGGCTCCGACAGGGCCTGCCGCAGCTCCGCATCCCGTTCACGCACCAGCTCCGCGATCGGAATCGAGCGGACGCCGTCCTTCTCACGCAGGGCGCCCTCCCGGATCTCCACCCGCTCCGGATCCACGCCCCACTTTCCGGCCGCCACCCGGACAAGCACGTGCCGCGCCGCGGCGGCCGCACGGCGAACCGCGGGCATGGTCGAGGGCGTGGTGCGACTCCCGGCGGTGATGCCGTCGTCCGGCACCATCCCGGTGTCGCCCATCACGAGACGAACATGGTCGATCGGGACGCGCAGCTCCTCCGCGGCCGCCTGCGCAAGCTGCCCCCGTGCGCCCTGCCCTCCCTCCACCTTGCCCGTCAGGACGGTGACCACGCCGTCCTCGCCGATATGCAGGCGCGCGGCGGGGTTCTCGTCGCCTCCCTGACCGCGCCGGCTCTGCGCCACCGCCAGGGGCACCGTCGCGGCAATCATCAGGCCCGCGCCGAGCACCTGCACGAATCCCCGACGGGTGAGCCCGAACGAGTACTCCAGGGGATCCGCCCACGACGACGGATCCATCGGCTCGGGCACGTGCCGGAGGATCCCGCTCATGGCCGCACCTCCCCGGCCGCCATCGACCGCCGCACTGCCCGCAGGATCGCGGGATAGCCGCAGCAGCGACAGATCTGGCCATGCATCCATGTGATGATGTCGGCATCCGCCGCCGCGGGCTTCTCCCGAAGCAACGCCACCGCCGAGAGGATCATCCCCGGCGTGCAGTACCCGCACTGGGCGGCGTTCTCCTCCATGAACGCGCGCTGCACCGGATGCAGCTCCCCGCCGCGGGCGAGTCCCTCGATGGTGGTGATCTCACGTCCGCCCGCCTCCGCGACGGGAAGGAGGCACGACCGCTCGCGGCGTCCGTTCACCAGCACCGTACAGGCGCCGCACTGGCCCTCGCCGCAGCCATATTTGGTCCCGGTCAGGTGGAGATCCTCCCGGAGCACATCGAGCAGGGGACGCTCTGCCTCCGTCGTCACCGAGTACGCCCGACCATTGATCCTGAGGGAGATTGTCGTTTGCATGCGGAACGGGGAACGATTGACGTGCTCTTAGCACCACCCGCTCCGCATCGCCAGTGCGCAAACCCCATCCGCGGATCGACACCCACGGTGCCGCGCTGCGATTCGCGTCGTGTCCGTTCGCAGCCCCCTGACAAGACAACGCTCCGCCAGCCTTTCGGCTGCCGGAGCGCGGGTGCGGACCAGGACGTCCGCGACGAGGGAAGAATGCCGATTACCTGCGACGGATCGCCGCCACGCCGATCAAGCCCGCGCCGAGAAGTCCCAGCGTCCAGCCGCTGTCGGGCACTTCATGGGAGTGAACCGACTTCGCGTGGAGTTCCGCGCCGACCAGCTGGAACGAGCCCGCGACGCGGGTGACGGTGTATGCAAGTTCCCCGTCCTCCTGCAGATCGAGCAGCACGTCGCCGAGCACCTGGTCCCCGAGCAGGATCGCGCCAAGGAACGGCCCGGATTGGTCGAACGCCTCGCCGCCGAGATCCACGGTGACGTTCTCGGTTCCGCCGAAGAGCGCCGAGTCCCACAGCGCGAACGTCGCGTAGGCGGAAACGATGGTCATGGTGGAGGGATCGAAGCCCTTGCCGAGCCCGGGACCCGTGATGTTGAACGTGCCCGTGTAGCTTGGATTGCCGGCGTTCAGCTCGACGCCGATCACGTCAATGTCGAAGTGAAGCGCGGCCTGGGTGGAGGCGGTCATTCCCAGCGCGAGGGCAGCTGCGGCCGCCAGTTTGCCAATGGTCGTCATGAGTCTTCTGAGGGTAGGAGGGGAAGCCACGGACTCCGCGGAGCTACCTTTGAGCTCGGCTCTGAACGAGCAGCCATGCCCGACCAGGCGGTGGTGCCACACCTCGAACGCCCGCCGGGAAGCAGCCCCCGGGCCAGGACCATGCGCCGCCCCACTCATCCATGCGGGCCGTTTGTCCAACCCCTTGTTCCCGTGCGGATTGCGCAACGAGGAATCGTCCGAAGTCTTCTCTCGGTGTCGCGGGCCCTGCCGGGGATCACGCCATTGTGTCTGGAAAGGCGACACCGACGTCCGCCGGAGAACGCGAATCACAGATGGAACCAATTGCGCCCGAAGGACTTCCGGCGAAACACCGCCCGCTGTCAATCCCGCCTACGTCCGCCGGCCCCCCGCTCTTCCCGCGGAGGGGCATCCCGCCCGTGCGGAACTTCGGCCGTGCGCGTGCATTGCCCCTTCCGCTCCCGCAACCGCCGCGGCACTATCGGCGGCTCATGTCGTCGAAGGATGCGATGGAATCGCCGGATACGGATGCGCACGTGACGGCCCTGGACAACGGCCTTGTCATCATCGTGCGCGAGGATCACAGCGCGCCGGTCGTCTCCGCGCAGGCATGGTGCCGCGCCGGCAGCATCGACGAGGGCCCGTGGCTCGGCGCCGGTCTCTCGCACGTTCTGGAACACATGCTCTTCAAGGGTACGACGACCCGCGGCACCGGCCGCATTGACCAGGAGGTGCACGACGCCGGCGGATACATGAACGCCTACACGTCGTTCGACCGCACGGTGTACTGGATCAATGTGCCCAACACCGGCGCCCGCGTGGCAATCGACATTCTCGCGGACATCGTCCAGAACGCCACGCTGCCGGAGGACGAGCTGGTGAAGGAACTCGACGTGATCCGCCGCGAGATGGACATGGGCCAGGACGACCCCGGCCGCCGCTCGAGCCGGCGCCTCTTCGAGACCGCCTACACGCGGAGTCCCTATCGCTATCCCATCATCGGCATCCCCGACATCTTCAACACGATCACGCGCGACGACGTGCAGGCGTACTACCGGCAGAAGTATGCGCCCAACAACCTGTTCTTCGTGGTCGTGGGTGACGTCGTCACCGCGGACGTGGTCAGCCAGCTGTCCGAGGCGTTCGCCGGCGCGCGCGCCAAGCCGATCCCGGCCGTCCCGATCCCGGAGGAACCGGCCCAGACTGCGCCGCGCGAGCTCATCGAGGAGGCGCCAATCGAGATCGGACACGTCCATTACTCATGGCACATCCCGGAGATCCGCCATCCGGATGTCGCGCCGCTCGACGTGCTCAGCGTCATCCTCGGCAGCGGACGCAGTTCGCGCCTGCACCGTGAAGTCAGGGAGCGCGCGGGTCTCGTCCACAGCGTGGACGCGTGGACCTACAACCCGGGAAGCCCCGGCCTGTTTGGTGTGAGCGCCCTCATTGACGGGGACAAGTTCGCCGCCTCATCCGAGGCCGTGCAGCGCGAGATCGAGCGCCTGCAGGAGTCCGCTCCCGACGAGGCCGAGCTCGTGAAGGCGGTGAAGCAGATCACGGCATCCACCCTTGCCTCGCGCAAGACGATGCAGGGCCAGGCCCAGGACCTTGGCGGAAGCTGGCTCACGGTGGGTGACCTCGGGTTCTCGGCCCGTTACCTCGAGGCCGTGCGCCGGGTGACCTGCGAGGACGTCCGGCGCGTGGCGCGCACCTACCTCCTGACGAACAACCGCACGTGCTCGGCCCTGCTTCCCGCGGGCGCAAGGCCGCCGGCGGTGTCCGTCTCCACCCGGGCACGGCAGTCGCCCGTGACCCTGTTCACGCTCGGCAACGGCCTGCGGCTGCTCGTGAAGGAGGACCACCGGCTGCCCTTCGTCGAGTTCCGCATGGTGTTCCAGGGCGGCGTGCTCGCCGAGTCGCTCGCGGACAATGGCATCACCGGGCTGATGACGAAGCTGCTGCTCAAGGGCACGCGCACGCGCAGCGCGGAGGAGATCGCCTCCGCGATCGAGTCCGTCGGCGGATCGATCGACGTGTACGCGGGCAACAACAGCTTCGGCGTCACGCTCGAGGTGCTCGAGGCTGACTTCGCCCTGGGACTCGAGATGCTGGCCGAAG
This sequence comes from uncultured Verrucomicrobiota bacterium, assembly GCA_964389135.1. GTDB lineage: Bacteria > Verrucomicrobiota > Verrucomicrobiia > Limisphaerales > CAIMTB01 > CAIMTB01. Next base: position 191,291 of record CAYMDA010000003.1, read on the forward strand.
TCGTCCTGAACCCGTCCTTTCCGGCCGCCGAGCTCGAGCGCGAACGCGAGTACCAGCTCGCCGCGATCCGCTCGCAGAAGGATCACCTGCTGCAGCTCGCCAGCCGCGCGATGCGCCGCGCGCTCTTCGGCGACGAGGGGTACGGCCTCGACGCCAGCGGCACCGAGGAATCGGTCGCGGCCATTGATCTGCGGCAGGTCGCCGACTTCCATGCGCGCCTCGCGGTGCCCGGCAACTGCGTGCTCGCGATCTATGGCCACGTCCGGGCCGACGAGGTCCGGGAGGCGGTCGAGCGGGCCTTCGGGCAATGGGCTGGCGGGGCCGGGGCCGCCCTCCGGGTGCCCTCCGAGCGGCCGCTGAGCGGTGTGCGGCGCGTCGAGCAGTCGCTGGACAAGAAGCAGGCCGTGCTCGTGATGGGATTCCGGGGGCTCACGATGCAGAGCCGCGACCGCCACGCGCTCGAGCTCCTGCAGGAGGCCTGCAGCGATCTCGGCTCGCGCCTCTTCATGCGCGTGCGGGACGAACTCGGCCTCGCGTACTACGTCGGCGCGCAGAACTTCGTCGGGCTCATGCCGGGATACTTCGCGTTCTACGCGGGCACCGAGCCTTCCAGGGCCGAGAAGGTGCACGGCGAGTTTCTCGCCGAGATCGAGAACCTCCGGACGCACGGTCTCTCCGCCGAGGAACTCCAGCGTGCCAAGGCGAAGGTCATCGGCCACCGGAAGATCTCGCGCCAGGACCTCGGAACGCACGCCATGACCTCGGCCCTCGACGAGCTCTACGGCCTCGGGTACGCCTACAGCGACACCGAGGACGCGCTGTTCGAGGCCGTCACCCTGGAGGAGGTCCGCGAGGCCGCCCGGCGCTATCTCACGCCGGATGCCTACGTCCTGTCGCTCGTGGGAACGTTCTGATCCCGGGCCCGACGGGCGGCATCCGCCGCCCCGCCGCGAATCCCTCCCCCCGCGGGAGGGACACGCGGACGGCGCGCGCATCACGCCCGCGCCTCGTGCTCGCGGATGTACTCCTGCTTCAGCCCGAGGCTCTCGGGCGCATGCAGCACGAGCATCTTCATGCGGATATCCTGCGGCACCTCGTGCCGTGCAGCCCGCGACAGGCCGACCATCACGAGGATCGCGCCCGGCACCGCCCAGATCGCAGGCTGCTCGCACAGGATCCGGAGCAGCGGATGCTCCGCCCAGAACGCTCCGAGCGGGAGCCACCCGAGATCGCTGAAGTTGGTGATCGTGACGGCGATCACCGCGGAGATGCCGCCCGCCAGCATGCCCGCGGCGGCGCCGCGCATGGTCATGCCGCGCCACCAGACGCTCATGAACAGGAGCGGGAAATAACTCGCCGCGGCGATGGCGAAGGCCTGGCCGACCATGAAGTTGATCTGCAGGGGCTCGACGAAGCATCCCAGCAGCGTCGCCACCCCGCCCACGAGCCATGCCGACGCCTTGAACATCCGCATGCGTTCGCCCGGAGTGCTTCGGGGACGCAGAACCCTCCCGTAGATGTCGTGCGCCAGCGCACCGGTCATGGACACGAGGAGCCCGGAGAACGTGGACATGAACGCCGCGAACGCGCCGGCGCAGGTCACGCCGCTCAGGATGCTGCCCCACGCCGAAGGGCGGTCCGTCGCACCCCCATCCCCTCCGACCGCGGCGACGGCGGCCCCGGTTCCGGCAGCCTGCGCGGGATCCGCCGGCGGCACCGCCGGGCGCGGGCGCACCTCGCGCGGAAGCTCGAGCACGACCTTGTCCGTCCCCTTCGCGCCCGCGCCGGCGTACAGTTCCGGGGTGAGGTTGCGTCCCATGACCCCGAACACCGGGGGGAACACGTAGAAGATCCCGATCAGGATCATGACCCACATGGTGGTGCGCTTGGCGGCGACACCGTCCGGATTCGTATAGAAACGCACGAGGATGTGCGGCAGTCCCGCCGTTCCGCACACGAGCGCGATGATCAGCGAGTAGGTGTACAGGAGCGCGTAGGGTCGGGCCTCCTCGGCGGACATTCCGGCCGCCATGGCCGCCTTCGTCGTGAGCGGTCCGAACGGATTGAGCCAGCGCTCGTCCGTGGGCGCCCGGTCCGGCAGCGGCGCGCGCGCGCGATCCGCGGCCGGGCCCGGGACGACCACCGCCGACGCGGCGGCCGGCGACTGCGGAGCGTTGATCCCGACCTGGGCCCCGTAATGCCCGTGCACCGCCATCAGCACGAAGATCGGCACCGAGATCGCGAACATCTTGAGCCAGTACTGGAACGCCTGCACGAGGGTGATGCCCTTCATGCCGCCCAGCGCCACGTTCAGCGTGATGACGCCGCCCACGATCACCACGCCCACCCAGTACGGCAGCCCGGGGAAGATGTAGGCCAGCGTCGTGCCCGCGCCCTTCATCTGCGGCATCGTGTAGAAGAATCCGATGAAGAGGACGAAGACCACCGCGATCTTCCGGAACACCGGCGAATCGTAGCGGCCCTCGGCGAAGTCCGGGATCGTGTAGGCGCCAAACCTGCGCAGCGGACCCGCGATGAACAGCAGCAGGAACAGGTACCCGCACGCGTAACACACCGGGTACCAGAGCGCGTCATAGCCGCTCGACATCACCATGCCCGCGATGCCCATGAAGCTCGCGGCGCTCAGGTACTCTCCGGAAATCGCGGAGGCGTTCCAGCCGACGGACACCGAACGACCCGCGACGAAGAAGTCGGAAGCCGTCCTCGAGCGTCGCGCGGCCCAGAAACCCATCCAGATCGTCAGCACGACGGTCAGGACGCTGAACCCGACAATCCACCAGTCCACACGTTGCAGCATGATCTCAGCTCGTTGGAAGATTTGACCCCGGCGCGCGTCATCCCGGGCGAGGGAGACGCCCGGCGCCGGGACAGCCGTCATTCACCCGTCTGCGCGGCCGGCCGGATCACCCCGGCGGCGGCCGCGGCCTCGGGGCCGGGCGCCATCGCCCGCGCCTCCCGCACCTCCTCCTCCTCCATGGCGATCGACCGGCGGATGAAGATCCACGAGATGAGCCAGACCGCGGGGAAGAAACCGACGCCCAGGAGGAACCACGTGAGCGTGAACCCGCCGAGCACCCGCCGCGACATCAGCTCGGGGAGGAAGTAGTTCGCGAGGGGCAGGCCGAGCAGCAGCACGAGAAACGCCGCCGCGCAGGCGATCGACAGCCGGAGCTGCCGTCGCATCAGGGATTTCAGGAAACGCTCGGAGTGCGCGTCCTCGTGGAGGCGCGGATCGGCGGGTTGCATGCGGGGCCTGTATCAGAGCCGCAGTTCGATCGCAACCATGCCTCGCGCGGAAACGTCATCGCGCCGGCGCCCGGCGCGTCACGTCACCTCACAGCAGCTCCATCACCGCGGCACCGAACGTGAAGCCGCCGCCAAAGGCGCACATGCCCACCTTGCCACGCGCCTTCTCGGCGAGCAGTTCCGACAGCACGAGCGGAATCGTGCTGCTGCTGGTGTTGCCGGATTCCCGAACCCGGTTCACGAGGCGGCCCTTGGGCAGCTTGAGGCGCTGGTCCACGGCCTCGAGGATCCGGCCGTTGGCCTGGTGCGGCACGATGTAGTCGAGGTCCTCCACTGCGATCTCGCTCTCGGCGCAGGCTTCCTTGAGCAGCGCGATGAGCTGGCGCACGGCCATGGGGAAGACCTTCAGGCCGTCCATGTTCACGTTCGGATCGGTTCGCCGGCCGTGATGCAGGATGCTTCCGTCCTCGCCGCGGGCGCTCAGGACCGGACGGTGCAGGTGCGCCCTCGCCTTGCGGAAGCCCTCGGAGGCCGGACCGTGCACGAGCGTGGCCGTGGCGGCGTCCGCGAACACGATCGCCGTGTCGAAGTCGTTCGGGTTCGTGTATTCACTCATCGCCTCCGCGGTGACGACGAGGATCGTGGCATCCGGCTGGGAATGGCAGAAATCGAACGCGGTCTGCAGCGCGTAGAGATACCCGGTGCAGGCCGCGAGGATGTCGCTGGCCGCGATGTCCTTGGTCTCGCCCTGCCCTCCGAGCTGATGATGCAGCAGGCACGCCATGCTCGGGCTGATCGAGATCGGCGTGCTCGTGCTGACGTAGATCGCGTCGAGGTCATGCAGCGTCAGTCCCGCCTCCCGCAGCGCCTCGCGCGCCGCCTTCGTGGCCAGCGTGAGGGCGGACTCACCGGGAGCCAGCAGCCGGCGCGACTCGATGCCGGTGCGCTGGAAGATGTCGTGCGGGGTGCGGCCGGGGAAGCGCCGCGCCATTTCCTCGTTCGTGACGATCCGGCCCGCGGGCGCGCTCGCGACGGTGCTCACGCCCACGACGGCGCGCCGTCCGAGCGACGGGGAGGCGCCGATGGCCGCGATGCGATGACGCGCGACCTCGGTGCGGCGTTCCAGCACCGGCTTCAGCGGCTCCGGGATCCGGCGCGGAAGGGCCTGCGCCTGCTGGTCGATCTCGATCCGGGCGATGGGTGTGCCCACCGGCACCTTCTGGTCGAGTGGAAGCAGGTCACGAACGACGCCGCCCACCGGGGCGCGCAGCTCGAAGGTGGCCTTGTCCGCCTCGCAGTCGGCGATCAGGTCGCCGGCGGCGATCGTGTCGCCCTCGGCCACCTTCCATTCCACCACGGAGACGGTCTGGTCGGCGGGGCTGGAGCCCACGGCCTCGAGCACGAAGACGCCCGCGTTGGCCGGCTTCTCGCCCTCCCAGCGGAGATGGAGCTGGCAGAGGTCCGCAGCCGCCTCGAGCAGGTGCTTGAGCCCGGGCAGAACCTCGAGCTGGTTGATGTAATTGAACGGAGGATAGGTGTCCGGCCGGGCGACGCGCCGCGCGCGGAACGGGGTCTGGACGTCCTCGGCCACCGCGGCCACGACCTCGGCCCCGAAACCGCACGTGAGGTTGTCCTCGTGCATGACGATCAGGCGGCCGGTCTGGCGCACGCTCGCGCTGACCGCCTTGCGGTCCCACGGGCTGAGGGAACGCAGGTCGAGCAGGTCCACCTGGACGCCGACGGTCTCGAGGTGGCGCGCCGCCTCCTGGCAGATCGCCACGGTGCTGCCCCACGTCACGATGGTGAGATCGCCGCCCTCCCGCACGCGCCGGGCGGTGCCGGGCTGGATGATCACGTCGAGATCGGCCTCGTTCGCCGCGACGGCGGGATCGTTGAGGCAGGTCTTGGGATACAGGAAGAGCGCGGGTCTGCCGGTGGCCTGGTTGGCGAGCGCGGCGTTGAGCAGCCCGGCCGCATCGGCCGCGGTGCTCGGCACGAGCACGTCGATCCCGGGCATGTGCGCGATCACGCTCTCGAACGTCTGGGCGTGGAACGGCCCCAGGCCGGGGCGGTACCCGCCGCACGGGGCGAGCATCACCACGGGCGCCTTCCAGCGCCCGGCGCTGCGCCAGTAGATCGTCCCCAGCTCGCACGCGATCTGGTTGAACGCCAGCGGGAGGAAATCGGAGAACTGGATGCACGCGACGGGGCGTCCGCCCGCGAGCGCCCGGCCGACACTCACGCCGACGATCGTCGATTCGGTGAGGGCCGAGTTCTTCACCTGGTTCGGGAAGGCGCGCGTGAGGCCGCGCGTGAGGCCGAACACGTCGCCCTTGGGGTCCTCGATGTCCTCGCCGAAGAGGGACACCCGCGGATCGTGCGAGAGATGGCGTCGCAGGACCTCACGCATCACCTCGAGCATGGTCCAGGGCGAGCCCGGCTTGTTGAGCGGCCGGCCCTCGCCGGCGGGGGCGCGCGAGTCGGACGCGGCCGGCGGACGCGCGTCGAGGTCGGCCTTCGGGTTGGGGACGCGCAGCGCGCGCTCGGCCGCGGCGCGAACCTCCCGCTCGATCTGGTCGGCAAGCGCGGTGAGCTGCGTCTCCGGGACGTTGAGCGCGAGCAGCCGCTGGCGCAGCCGCTCGATGGGATCGGCGAGGGTGCGGATCCGGCTCAGCTCGAGCTCGTCCCGGTAGATGCGTTCGTCGTCCGCATTGGTGTGGTGCGTCAGGCGCTCCATCTCCATGACGACGAGCGCGGGCTTCCGCCGGCGAACGGACGCGACGATCGGGCCGAAGGCCGCGTCGCACTCGAGCACGTCATGGCCGTTCATCCGGTGGACCGGCAGGCCGTAGAACGTATCCGCCGGTCCGTCCGGCAGGCTGTAGAAGGTGGCGCCCTCGGTCCGCGTCGAGATGCCGTAGCCGTTGTCCTCGATGAGGAACAGCACCGGAAGCCGCGCGCGGACCGCCTCGGCGACGGCCTCGAGGAACTCGCCCTGCTGCGTCGTGCTGTCGCCGTTCGCACAGACCACGATCGGGCTGTTGCCGTCGTCGGGATCCCCGTTCCCGGAGGGGTTCGCGCGGCGCGCCTGGCTCACGATCTCGTGGGCGACGCCAACCGCGGGCAGGGCGTTGTTTCCGACCGGACCCGCCATGGTGAGCACGCGGAGCTCGGGCGCGCTCAGGTGGGCGCACATCTGGCGGCCGGCGGAACTCGACGCCGCATTGCCGAGCAGGCCGTTGAAGAATTCCTCCGCGGGCAGGCCGCGCGCGAGCAGCAGCGCCTTGTCCCGGTAGTGCGGGTGAATCCAATCCAGAGGGGACAGGTGCGGCTCGAGCGCGACGGACGCCTCGTGGCCGGCCCCCCCCACGTGAAAGAACGCCTCGCCTCGATTGACCAGCTCCATTTCGAGGCGATCCACCATTCGGGACATCAACATGAAGCGGTACAGCCGGAGAGCCCGGTTGAGATCTACGCGAGCGCCAGGCCCCGGCTGGGTGCCGTTGCCCACGCTGACCTCCCGCTGTGCGACTGGCGCGGAATCCACGGGTGGTAGCATGCCCCGAATCCCCATGCTGCGGAAGTCAAACGTGCGTTCCCGCACGCGATTCACCCCCGCCCCCATCGCGTCCTTTTCCAAGGCGGCACCCCGCGTCAGGCTGCGCCCATGCAAACGCTTCCGAAGTCGCGCTCGTGCTTCGTCTGCGGGACGGCCAACCCGGTGGGATTCCGTCTCGACATGCATGCGGACGGCAGGCTGGTGCACGCCCACTTTCAGTTCCGCACCGAGCACGTCGGCTTCCGGGAGACGGTTCACGGCGGACTCGTGGGCACCATTCTCGACGAGCTCATGGTCTGGGCCTGCGGCGTCGCCGCGGGGCAGTTCGCCTACTCGGCGGAGATCACGGTGCGCTACCGGCACCCGGTGCGCCCGCTCATCCCGATCATCGGCGAGGCGGAGCTCGCCGAGAACCGGAGGAACCGTCTCTACATCGCCAGGGGTTCCCTGCGCGAGGCCGACGGCGGGCGGCTGCTCGCCGAGAGCACGGGCAAGTACATCCCGGTTCCGCACGAGCTGAGCGACGAGTTCCGCCGCGACTTCATCGAGGATCCCGCCGCGATTCTCGCCGCCGCGCGCGAACGCCATCCGTCGTCCTGATCGCCGCGTGCGCCGGTCTCAGGGGCCGGCATCACCCTGCCCCGCCGAATCCTGCTGGCTGAGCCGCCGGACCGGACGATCAAAGAGGGCCGCGTGCGCCTCCCGGAGGATGCCGGGGATGCGGTCCCGGAAGGGGCTGGAAGCGAGCGCAGGCGTGAGATCGATTTCGTCGAGGCGGCCGCCGTGTTCGCCCGGGAACCAGTGGTCCGCGTTCCCGAGCATGTTGTAGCGGGTCCGCGCCCAGTCCACGAGGCCGAGTCCGCGGGCATACGTCCAGAGCCGCAGGATCTCGACCAGGTTGATCTCGCCGGGGACATCGACGTACTCGGGCAGCCCCTCCCGCCAGCGAAGCATCCAGTCCCGCCCGTGAACGCGCTCGAGCTCGGCGCGGAGGCGCGCCTCGATCTCCGGCAGGATCTCGTGCATCGAGTCGTAGTGGGCGAGCGCCGCGACGTGCTCGTCGAAATCCGCGGGCCGCGCGGGGCCGATGCTCAGGGTGTGCACCTCCGGGTGACTCAGGCAGTAGAGATCGTTGAACTGCATCGGGGTGAGCGGCCTGCACAGCTCGACGAGCCGCGGCGGAGGTTCATGCAGTTTCCCGCCCTTGTCCGTCGGGCTGATGATGAAGACGCCCATGTCGCGACGGCGCGCCTCGCGGATCGCGGGCCAGTTGAGGTCGTTGACGAAGTACCAGTGGAGGTTGACGTAGTCGAAGCCGTCGCTGCGGATCGCCTCGAGGATGATGTCCGTGGTGGCGTGCGTGCTGAAGCCGACATGGCGCGCCCGGCCCGTCTCCTGCAGGCGCCGCGCGGCCTCGAGGCAGCCGTTGCGCCGCAGCGACCAGTCGAGGAGCTGACGATTGTTCACCCCGTGCAGCGCCAGCAGGTCCACATACCCCACCCCGAGGTAGTCCATCGACCGGTCGAACGCCTTGAGGAAGTCATCCGGATTCGCCGTCGGCGCCACCTTCGTCTGGACGATGAGCTGTTCCCGCGGCCACTGCCGGAGGATCGGTCCGAGCTGCATCTCGCTCGAACCGTAGCCGCGCGCCGTCTCGATGTGATGGATGCCCAGCTCGATCGCGCGGCGGATCACCGCCTCCACGTTCGCCTGGTTCTCCCGGGGAACCTCGGACCACGCGACGTCCTGCCACTTGTGCTGATAGCGCATCCCGCCGCACGAGAAGACAGGCATCCGGAGATTCGTCCTGCCAAAGCGCCGGTACCTCATGGCGGGGTTATCCGCGAGCCCGCACGCGGCGGGCAAGCGCGCAGCGCGGCCGCGCACCACGCACCGCCCGCCGGATCGGCCGGTGGCGGGATCCCCGAGTTTTCCTTTCGGCCGATTCCGGGCCAAGCTCGCCGCGCCCGTGTCTTCATCCATCAACTGGCTGCGACTTCTGGCTGCGCTCGCCACCGGCGTGGCGTGGGCCGCCTCGTTTCCCCTGCCCGGCATCGCGGGCCTTGCATGGCTCGCGCCGGGGCTGCTGCTTGCGATCACGGCGGGTCCGGGGACGGGCGCCGCCTTTCGCACGGCGTACATCGCCGGGGCGGCCCATTACCTGGTGAGCCTCTCGTGGCTTCGCCACATTCCGTTTCCGGCGGGGGCGTACGCCGGGTGGCTCGCGCTGAGCTTCTTCCTCGCGCTCCTCCCCGCGCTCTGGGCGGTGGGCTGCTGGCGCATCGCCCGCGCGGTCGATCTGGCCCCCGCCCGCGCCTCCGGCCGGCGTGAGCTCGCGAGGCACGCGGCCTCCCGGCCATGGTGGCGACTGCAGATCGGCCTGGTGATGTTCGCCGCGGCCTGGGTCGCATGGGAGATGATCATCGCCCGGCTCTTCGGGGGGTTCCCGTGGAACCTCCTGGGCGCCTCGCAGTACCGCATGCTGCCGTTGATCCAGATCACGTCGGTGACGGGCGTGTACGGCGTCTCCTTCCTGATCGTCTGGTTCTCGACGGGTCTCGCGGCGGCGGGCCTGCTGATGGCGCACGACCCGCGGCGTTCAAGCCTCTGGCGCGGCGCCATCGTGCCGCCCGCGATCCTCACGGCCGCGGTCGCCGCCAGCGGCGCGCTCACCCTTTCCACCGCGCCTCCCGCGCAACGCAGCCTCCGCGTCGCGCTGATCCAGCCGGCGATCCCGCAGATGGTGATCTTCGATCCGGACTCGGGCGGGCGGCGCTTCGAGACGTTGTTCGACCTGACGGAAGAGGCGCTCGCGAGCGATCCGGACCTGGTGCTGTGGCCGGAGGCGTCGCTGCCCGGCGGACTGCATCCGTCCGATCTCGCGCGCCTCACCAACGCAGTCCGGAACGCCGGGGCATGGATGGTGTTCGGCGCGGACGAGGTCGTGGCCCGCACCCCTTCGGATCCGGACTCGGACCTCGTGGCCTACAACGCGGCGTTCCTGCTGAACCCGGGCGGAGAGATCGTCGCCTCCTACCGCAAGCGGCGCCTCGTCATCTTCGGCGAATACATTCCCTTCGCCGACTGGCTGCCGTTCCTGCATCACCTCGCCCCGATCGGAGAAGGTTTCCATGCAGGCCGCGAGGCGACGCCTTTCCACATGGAATCGCTGGGCGTGACGACCTCCGTCCTCATCTGTTTCGAGGACAACTTCCCGCAGCAGGCCCGCGAGCACGCACCGCCCGGAACCGACTTCCTCCTGAACCTCACCAACGACGCATGGTTCGGACGAAGCGCGGCCCAGTGGCAGCACACCGCCAACTCGGTTTTCCGGGCGATCGAGAACGGCATCCCGCTGGTGCGCTGCGCGAACAACGGCGTGAGCGCGTGGATCGATCCCCGCGGACGGATTCATTCGCAGCGCATCGCCGAGGGACGCGACGTGTACGACGCCGGCGTCGAGATCGCCACGGTGCGTTTCGCGGGGACGCCGCGCACCCTCTACAACCGGGTGGGTGACGTCTTCGGCTGGACCTGCGTGTGCGCAACCGTCGTCGCCCTCGCGTTGCCCCGCCGTCCCCCCGGCCTGACGATCCGCACCCCCCGCTGAGACGCGCCGTTCGCGGAGACATCCGTGACCTGGCCGCAGAGCGCCGGGCGCCGGGCGCCGGTGGCGATGTTTGCCGGCCGACCCAGCAGCCGCTCGCGCGCGAGCAGCGCGAACGCGGCGCCTTCGACCGTCTCGGGCGGCCACCCGAACGCGGCGCTGTCGGTGACCTCGGCGGCGATCCCGGCGGATTCCAGGGCCCGCCGGATCGCGCGCGTCAGCGCGCCGTTGCGCGCCCCTCCGCCGCAGAGCACGACGCGATCCGGCGGCGCATCGAGGTGCACACGGTAGTTCAGGGCGATCGTCTCCGCCGTGAACGCCGTGAGGGTCGCCATTCGATCCGCGTCATCCGCGTTCGCGCGGTCGAGGTCCTTCCAGAGGCGCTCCAGGCACGGCCCGCCGAATTCCTCGCGCCCGGTGCTCTTGGGGGGACGCCTGCGGAGGAACGGATGCTGCAGCCACCGCCGGACGAGCGCCATGTCCGGAACGCCGCGCGCCGCCAGCGCGCCGTCGCGATCGAATCGATGGCGCCCCCGCGTGAGGAGGGCCATGGCGCCGTCCAGCAGCATGTTCGCGGGCCCTGTATCGAAGGCCCGCACGTCGGGCGCGGGGCCGCCGGCGGCGGCCCCGCGGCCCCGCCAGTCGATCCAGGTGACATTGCCGATGCCGCCGAGGTTCTGCACGCACACGCACCGGCCCGGCGCCGCGAAGGCTTCCACGTGAAACCGCGGGGCGAGCGGAGCGCCCTGTCCGCCCGCGGCGAGATCCGCCGCGCGAAAGTTCGAGACCACGGGCACCCCCAGGGCCTCCGCGAGATGGGCCGGCTCCCCGATCTGCAGCGTGGCCGCGCGCGGCCCTCCCCCCGCGTGGAAGACCGTCTGGCCGTGCACGCCGACCGCGTCGATCGGGGTTCCCCCGAGCCATGCGCGGGCACTGCGCGCGTAGAAGCGGCCGAGGTCGTGATGCAGCCGCGCCGTTTCCCACGAGCCGCACTTGTCCGACGCGCACGCCATCAGCCGCCGGCGGAGGTCCGGCGGAAACCGCCGCGCGCCGTGCCGCATCAGAACGGGGCGGTCGCCGGAGAAATCGGTCAGCACGAGATCCACGCCGTCAAGGCTCGTGCCCGACATGATCCCGAGGACCGTGGTGTACGGCTTCATCAGGGCGGGCGGTCCGGCGCGTTCCCCGCGCCCGGGCTCACGCGGGTTCCTGCTGGGTGAGGCAGTGGAAGGAGCCGAGGCCCCAGATCAGTTCGCTCGAGTCCACCCCCACGACCTCCCGGTCCCGGAACTCGCGTTGGAGGATCTCGATGGCCACGCGGTCGTTCGGGTCGTGAAACGTGGGCACCAGCACCTGCGCGTTGGCGATGTAGAAGTTGGCGTAACTCGCCGGCAGGCGCTGTCCCTCGCGCTCGATCCGGCGGGGCATGGGCAGTTCGACAATGCGAAGGGGTTTTCCCTCCTCGTTCTTCATGGATCGCAACCGCCGGAGGTTCTCCTGGAGCGGCCCGTGGTTCGGATCAGCCGGGTCCTTCTCCACGACGGTCACGACGGTGTCCGGCGCGACGAACCGGGTGAGGTCATCCACGTGGCCGTCCGTGTCGTCGCCCTCGATGCCCTCCCCGAGCCAGAGGATGTTTCGCACGCCGAGGTGGTCGCGGAGCATGCGTTCGATGTCGGCCTTCGACAGGTGCGGATTGCGGTTCGGGTTCAGCACGCAGCCCTCGGTCGTGAGCAGGGTTCCGGACCCGTTCACGTCGATGGCGCCGCCCTCCATGATGATGCCGGGCGTGAACAGCGGCAGCCCGCGGAGCCTTGCGACGTGACGCGGCACGGCGTCGTCCAGGTCGCAGGGCGGATACTTGTTGCCCCACGCGTTGTAGTCCCAGTCCACGACCGCGTGTTCGCGGCGTCCGGCCCGGTCGCGCACGAGGAATATCGGCCCGTGGTCGCGGCACCAGGGTTCATATGCGGGGAACGGATGGAACCGAACCGCGTCGAGCGGGCAGCCGTGCCGGGTGAGCACGCCGCGCGCCGCGGCTTCCATGTCGGCGTCCCACACATTGATGTTCACCTCCTCGTGCGCGGCGAGGCGGCGCACCATTTCGGCGTAGGCGGGAAGGATGGCCTCGTAGCTCCCGGGAAAGCTGATTCCCTCGGGACGCGGCCACGAAAGCCATGTGGAGCGGTGCGGTTCCCACTCGGCGGGCATCCGCCAGCCTTCCGCGCCTGGTGATCCCGGAGTGAATGAAGTCGTCATGTGAACGTGAGAATCAGGGGAGCGCCTCACCGCGCGCGACGGTGAAGAGCCGGTACCATTCCTCGCGCGTCAGGATGACGCCATCGGCCTCCGCCGCCTGGGCGATCCGCCCCGGGTCGGAGGTGCCCACGACCGGCATGATCCGCGCCGGGTGACGCAGCAGCCACGCCAGCGCGATCACGGTCCGGCTCGTGCCGCGTTCCAGCGCGATGGAGTCCAGCTCGCGATTGACGAGGTCTGTCTGGTACTGCTCCTGGGACGGCAGCAGGCGTCGCGCGCCGTCCGCGAGCTTGCCTCCCGCGAGCGGACTCCACGCCATCGGGGTCATGCCCTCGAGCATGCACTGGTCCAGGGTTCCGTCCTGCAGCGGCCCGAGCCGGGCGAGACTCAGCTCGACCTGGTGGGCCACCAGCCGCATCGGGCAGGCCTTCTGCAGCGCCGCGAGGCGCGAGGGCGTGAAGTTGCTCACGCCGAACTCGCGCACCTTGCCCGAGTGCCGCAGGCCGTCGAACGCCTCGGCGACCTCCGCGGGATCCATCAGGTAATCCGGCCGGTGGAGCAGGAACAGGTCGATCGTCTCCACCCCGAGCCGGCGAAGGGACGCCTCGCACGACGCCACGATGTGATCCGCGGAGAAGTCATAGCGATACGGGGCGCCCGCCCCGCCTTCCGCCCGGCGGATCCCGCACTTCGTCACGAGGATCAGGCGGTCCCGCAGGCCCGGCGCCTCGCGGAGCGCGTCCCCGAAAATCTTCTCGCACACGCCGCCGCAGTAGATGTCCGCGTGATCGAAGACCGTGAAGCCCGCGTCGATCGCGGCGCGGATCGCCCTGCGTCCCGCCGCCTCCCGTTCCGGGCCGACCTCACACGGATCCCACGTTCCCGCGAGCCGCCAGCATCCGTAGGCCAGGCGGCTGCCGACCAGCGGGCTCCCCCCGATTTGGACCGTCTGCATGCCCGGAGTAAACGTGCCCCGGCACGCTTCCGCCAAGGTCGAACGGCCCCCGCGCGCCCTGGACGAGGGCGCTGTCCCGGGGTCCGTTCGCTTCAGCAGCAGCGGCGGATCCCCCGGTATCGGTCCTCGAGCGATGCCGCCCAGCGGCCGCCCTCCGCCTGGCGCTCGCTCTCCGTGAGATGATGGGGGCAGGACGCCATCTGCCGTTCCCGCTCGAAGCCGGCTTCGCCCGTCAGTTCGCGCAGCAGCCCGATCGCGAGCGCGAGCAGCGAGACGAACCGCAGCGGGTTCGCCTCGGCGACGGCATAGTTGGGAAGCCATACGGGCTCGGTCTCGCGCAGGGTCGCCAGCTTGCGACGGGCGAGCAGGAGCACCCACTCCCGCACGCTCATCGCCACGATGATCGCGACCAGCACGAGGAACAGCAGGGTGACCGCCGCGTCCACGCGGTTGTTGAAGATGGTGATCGCGTTCTCGCGGACCGCCCTGCGCGCCGCGAGAATCTCCTCCTCGCCCGCCGCCGCGCGGACCGCGGCGTCGAGCCGCGCCTCGACCTCGGGCTTCATGGCCTGCGCCGCCCGGGCCGCCGCGAGGAAGCCGATGCGCGGGCTCTCATGGAAGACCTTCTGCACGCCCGCGGTCACCGTGACCGCCACCAGCCAGCCGAGCGGAACCAGGGTGACAAGGGCCATCACCGGCCGTCCGCCCCGCCCCCGGGCGAGCTGCATCTTCAGCAGGATGGTCGTCGCCAGGCAGAGCGCGATCGCGGCGAGGAGCTGGTTCGCGATGCCGAAGATCGGCCACAGCGCCTTGACGCCGCCCTGCGGGTCGCGGACGCCCATGATCAGGAACCATCCCCAGCCGGCCACGATCAGCCCGCTGGCGACGAGGTTCGCCGGGAGGCTCTGCAGGTCGCCCCACCGCGGGGACGCCTGCCGCATCGCGCCCTGGATCAGGTAGCGTCCCACCCGCGTCCCGGCATCGAGCGTCGTCAGGATGAACAGCGCCTCGAACATCAGCGCGAAGTGGTACCAGAGGTCGAGCCACTTCCCGGCGGTGAGCCTGGAGAAGATCCCGGCCATGCCGACGGCCAGCGTCGCGGCGCCCCCGGTGCGGCCGAACAGGGTGTGCTCGCCCATCTGCTCCGCAAGACGGTGCATGTCCGCGGCGGCGAGGGTGACCGGCGCCTCCACCCATGCGCCCGGACGCTCCGGATCCGGCCGAAGCGTCGTGAACCCGCTGTTCTCCACGCGCGCGATGGTGTCCGCCTCGATCGCCTCCTGGGTCGCTCCCGTCCCGCGCACGTTCATCGCGAGGTACACCCCGGGATCGAGCGTGCACGCCGCGATCATCGCCATGATCGCAACCAGCGACTCGAGCAGCATCGCCCCGTAGCCGATCGATCGCACGTGGCTCTCCCGCGTGATGATCTTGGGCGTCGTGCCGCTCGCGATCAGGGAATGGAAGCCGGACACCGCGCCGCACGCGATCGTGATGAAGCAGAACGGAAACACCGAGCCGGGGACCACGAGACCGGAGCCGTCCACGAACCGGCTCACCGCTGGCATGTTCAGGTCCGGCAGCACGAGGAACGTGCCGAGCGCCAGGGCCAGGATCGTCCCCAGCTTCATGAACGTGCTGAGGTAATCCCGCGGCGCGAGCAGCAGCCACACCGGGAGCACGCTCGCCGCGAACCCGTACGCGATCACGGCCCACGCCAGCGGTTCCGCCCCCACCCGGAACCACTGCGAGAGGCGCGCGTCCGAATGGATGAACTGCCCGCCCCACACCGCGAGCAGGAGAAGGATCACCCCCAGGACCGAGACCTCCAGCACCCTGCCCACCCGCCAGAACCGCAGGTACCCGCCCATGAACATCGCGATCGGGATCGTGGCCCCGACCGTGAACACGCCCCACGGGCTCTCCGCCAGCGCGTTCACCACCACCAGCGCGAGCACCGCCAGCAGGATCACCATGATCGCGAGGATCGCCGCCAGCGCCACCAGCCCCGCCCCGCGGCTCAGCTCCTCCTTCACCATCTCCGCCAGCGACCGGCCGTCGCGCCGCATCGACGCGAACAGGATCACCATGTCCTGCACGGCGCCGCCAAGGACCACGCCGATCAGGATCCAGAGCGTCCCCGGCAGGTAGCCGAACTGCGCCGCCAGCACCGGTCCCACCAGCGGCCCCGGCCCGGAGATCGCCGCGAAATGATGGCCGAACACGATCCAGCGGTTCGTCCGGACGAAATCCCGCCCGTCCTCGTGCACCTCGCACGGCGTCGCCCGCCGGTCATCCAGCACGAGCAGCCGCGCCGCCATCCATTTCGAGTAGAACCGGTACCCGATCGCGTACGTGCACACGGCGGCCGTCAGGATCGTCGCGGAGTTGATCGGCTCGGATCGCGTGGTCGCCAGCGTGATGTACGCCCACACGCCGAGCAGCACGACGCCCGCCCAGATCATGACCGATAGGACTTTCTTCATGCAGCGCTTGAGACCGCGGAAGGTTGAACAGTTCACCCCGTCCCGAGCCAGCCCGCAGTGCGGGCTTCCCCGCGGGACATCGCGGAACCAACCCCTGGCGTGACTCCTCCCACGGGGGAGGGCGCCGCGCCCGCGATCAACCAGTTGAGCTAATTCAGAGCCCCGTCAGCTTTAGCGTTGCTCATTGATCTTCCGAATCGTACCTTCCGCCCACGCATCATGCACCAGGCCAATCCTCCGCCCCCACCGCCGTCGCCTCCCACGGACCCGACGCAGCCGGCCCGCCGCGATTTCCTGGCCAAGGCCTGCACGGTCGCGGTGGGGGGACTCGCCATGCTTCCGCCGGTGATCGGGGGTATCGCCGTGGCGATCGACCCGCTGCGCCGCGCAGGCGCCTCGCAGGCCGGGTTCGTGCGGATCACCACCCTCGATGCGCTGCCGGCGGACGGCGTTCCCCGCAAGTTCACGGTGCTCGCGGACAAGGTGGACGCATGGAACCGGCACCCGAGCGCGCCCGTGGGCGCGATTTATCTGCGTCGCACGGGCGAGACCGAGGTGACCGCCTTCAACAGCAGCTGCCCCCACGCGGGCTGCTTCGTCGATTATGTGCCGGACAGGAGCCACTTCTGGTGTCCGTGCCACAACAGCGCCTTCGGCGTGAACGGCGAGATCGAGACGCGCACCAGCCCGGCGGCGCGACCCCTCGACTCGCTCGACGTCGAGATCCGCAACGAACGGGAGGTCTGGGTGCGGTTCCAGAACTTTCGCATGGGCACCCCCGAGAAGATCCCCGTCTGAGACCACCCCTCCCATGACGCGATCCCTTCTTGCATGGCTGGACCACCGGACCGGGTGCAGGAGCCTCCTGCATGAGATTCTGTTCGAGCGCGTGCCCGGGGGTGCGCGCTGGCGGTACGTCTGGGGCAGCACGCTCACGTTCACGTTCCTCATCCAGGTCGTGACGGGCGTCATCCTCTGGGCGGCCTACAGCCCGAGTTCCCAGACCGCATGGGCGAGCGTGTTCTACATCGAGCACGTCATGTGGGGCGGCTGGCTCATCCGCGGGATCCATCACTACACGGCGCAGGCGATGAACATCCTCCTCGTCCTGCACCTTCTCCAGGTGGTGATTGACGGCGCCTACCGCGCCCCCCGCGAGGTGAACTTCTGGTTCGGCCTCGTGATGCTGATGGTCGTCCTCGCGCTCTCGCTGACGGGCTACCTGCTGCCATGGGACCAGAAGGGCTACTGGGCGACGCGCGTGGCGACGAACATCGTGGGCGTCACGCCGTGGGTCGGGCCGTACATCCAGCAGATCCTCATCGGCGGCATCGACTACGGGCACCACACGCTCACGCGGTTCTTCGCGCTGCACGCGGGCGTGCTGCCCGGCATGCTGATCCTCCTCACTGTCGCGCACGTGTACCTGTTCCGGCGTCACGGCCTCAAGGCTCGCGAACCCTTCCGCAAGCCGGACGCCTACTTCTGGCCGGACCAGCTCCTCCGGGACGCCGTCGCCTGCCTCGCGGTGATGATCGCGGTGCTGGGCCTGACGCTCTGGCTCCGCACGCCGCTGGACGCGCCGGCCGATCCGTCGGAGCCCTTCAGCGCGGCGCGGCCGGAATGGTACTTCCTGTTCCTGTTCCAGTTCCTCAAGTATTTCCCCGGGGAGACGGAGGTGATCGGCGCGATCGTCATCCCGGCGGCCATCGTGCTGTTCCTCTTCGTGATGCCGCTCATCGGCCGGATCCGCATCGGGCACTACCTGAACCTGCTCGTGCTTGCCGGGCTGATTGGCGGCGCGGCATGGCTCACGTGGGAGGCCAAGGTCCAGGACCTGAACGACCCGGCCTACGTCCGCGCCGTCGAACAGGCTCGCCGCGACGCCGAACGCGCCCGCGAGCTCGCCGCCTCACCGCTCGGAATCCCGGCGGGCGGCGCCACCGCCCTGCTCCACTCCGACCCGCTCACGCGCGGGCCGCGGCTTTTCGCGCAGCACTGCGCGAGCTGCCATCGCTTCGACGGCCATGACGGACTGGGCGGCGTCCCCGCGGACCCGCCAACGGCACCCGACCTGAAGGGATTCGCCTCGCGTGAATGGATCGCGGGCCTGCTCGATCCGGAGCTTGTCGCCTCGCCCCGCTACTTCGGCGGAACCGAGTTCGAGAACGGGCGCATGGCCCGGTTCGTGAAGCGTTCGATCCCCCGCTTCGACGACGACCAGAAGGCGCGGCTCGCCCTCGTCGTGAAGGCGCTCTCCGCCGAGGCGCAGCTCCCGGCACAGCGCGAGCTCGATGCCCGCGAGGAGGCCGACATTGTCGCGGGCCGCGAGGAACTGCGGTCCGAGGACCTGCGCTGCACCGAGTGCCACGAGTTCCATCAACCGGATGACTCGGCCACCGGCCCGATGCTCACCGGCTACGGCTCCCGCGACTGGCTCGTGCGCTTCATCCATGATCCGGCGCACGAGAAGTTCTACGGGCGCCGCAATGATCGCATGCCCTCGTACGGCGAGACCGGATCGATCAGCGACGACGAGATCGGGTTGATCGCGGACTGGCTCCGCGGCGAGTGGTTCCGCCCGGGAACGGTTTCCGTCGAGCCGGCGCCGCGCGCCGCCTCCGAGTGAGGAGCGGCGCCTCGTGCGCGGCGGGGCACGACCGCCCCCGCCGCGCATGCCGCCTCCCTCCGCGTGCTTTCTGGTGCCCCGGGCCCGCATCGCGCGCTATCCTCGGCGCGACATGATTCGAGAACACACGATCGAGCCGACCAAGCCGTTCCTGAATCGTGAAATCAGCTGGCTCGAGTTCAATCAGCGCGTTCTCGAGGAGGCCCGCGACACCACCAACCCGCTGTTCGAGCGGCTGAAGTTCTTCGTCATCACCAGCTCGAACCTCGATGAGTTCCTCGAGGTCCGCGTGGCGGGGCTGCGCCAGCAGGTTGCGGGCGGCTTCGCCGAGCCGAGCCCGGACGGGCTGCTGCCGCACCAGGCGCTCGACCTCGTCCGACAGCGCATCCGCCGCCAGACCCGTGAACTCTACGAGTGCTGGCGCCACGAGCTCGTGCCCGCGCTGGCGCGTCACAACATCCATTTCGTCCGGGTCGATGACCTCACCCCGGCGCAGCTGGAATGGCTCGAGGCGTTCTACCTCGAGCGCGTGCATCCCGTCCTGACCCCGCTCGCGATCGACCTCGCGCACCCCTTCCCGCTCCTGCTCAACCGGATGCTCAACCTGGCGGTCAAGCTGATTGACAGCTCCTCGGGAACGCCGGTGGAAAAGATGGGCGTGGTCCAGGTTCCCCTGAACCTGCCCCGCCTCATCCGCGTCCCGCGCAACGACGACCGCAACGAGTTCCTCTTCCTCGGGAGGGTCATCGGTCATTTCCTGAACCGCCTGTTCACCGGCATGCGGATCATCGGCCACTGGGAGATCCGCGTGACGCGCAACGGCGAGCTCTACATCGACACCGAGGACACGGAGAACCTGCTGCGGGCGGTCGAGCAGGAGATCCACAACCGGCTGAAGGGCGAGGCCGTGCGCCTCGAGGTCGCGGAGCATTGCCCGGATGACGTCTGCGAACTGCTGCTCAAGCACCTCGAGCTCACGCCCGACGACCTCTACCGCATCGACGGTCCCCTCCATCCGGGGCGCATCCTCGGCGTCGCGGAGGCGAACCCGCGGCCGGAACTCCGCGACACGCCGTACGTCGCGCCCGTGGTCGAGGCGTTTCGGCGCCAGCCCGACATCTTCTCCGCCATTCGCGAGCGCGACATCCTCGTGCACCACCCGTACGAGAGCTTCAACTCGACGATCGAGTTCCTCCAGCAGGCCTCGACCGACCCCGGCGTGCTCGCGATCAAGGTGACGCTCTACCGCACGGGCGGCGATCAGCGCATCATCCAGGCCCTCACCCAGGCCGCGCGCAACGGCAAGCAGGTCACCGCCATCGTCGAACTCAAGGCGCGCTTCGACGAGGCCAACAACATCGAGTGGGCCCGCACCCTCGAGCAGGCGGGGGTCCACGTCGTCTATGGCCTGCTCGGGTTCAAGATTCACGCGAAGCTCACGCTGGTGGTGCGCGCCGAGGCCGATGGCCTCCGCCGCTACATCCACCTGAGCACCGGCAACTACAACGCCACCACCGCCCGGATCTACACCGACCTCTGCCTCTTCACCTGCCGGCCCGACTTCGGCGAGGACGCCACGACCCTCTTCAACCTCCTGACGGGCATCTGCCAGTTCCAGCCGATGCGTCGCTTCCTCGTCGCGCCCTTCGAGCTGCATGCGCGCGTTCTCGAGCTCATCGACACGGAACGGGAGAACGCCCTCCGCGGCCTGCCCGCGCGCATCATCGCGAAAATGAACTCGCTCGTGGACCCCGAGGTCATCATGGCCCTCTACGCCGCCTCGCAGGCGGGCGTCGAGATCGACCTCATCGTCCGCGGCATCTGCTGCCTGCGCCCCGGGGTCCCCGGCCTCAGCGACAACATCCGCGTGCGCAGCATCGTGGACCGCTTCCTCGAGCACAGCCGCATCCTCTATTTCGAGAACGCGTCCAGCCCGCGCGTGTTCATCGGAAGCGCCGATTGGATGCCGCGGAACTTCTTCAAACGAATCGAGGTGATGTTCCCGATCGAGGACGGCGTTCTGCGCGACCGGATCATCCACGAGATCCTTGCCGCGAACCTTCGCGACAACACCAAGGCCCGCCTCCTCCAGGCCGACGGCCAGTACCGACGCGCGACCCCGGCGCCCGGCGAGCCCCCGCACCGCTGCCAGACCGAGCTGCTCGAGATCGCGCTCCGCACCGCCGAGGCCGCGGCGTGCCCCGACCGCGAGCCCGAACCGCGCCCGGGCAAGGGGCCGAAGCGCCGCCGCTACCCGCGCGTCGTCGTGCGCAGGTCGCCCTCGGAACCCTGACCGGACCATGGCCGAACCGTCGCACGCCGCGTCGTCCCATCCGTCCGCCGTCCCGGCCGGTGTCCCGACGGGGCCGCGCATGGCCCTGTATGGGGGGTCGTTCGATCCTGTTCACCTGGGGCACCTGCTCGTGGCGCGCGCGGCCCTCGAGGAGCTGGACGTGGACCGCCTGTTCTTCATTCCGGCGGCGCAGTCCCCGTTCAAGCCCGGTTCCAGGCCCGCGTCCGCATCGGCCCGGCTGCGCATGCTCCGCATGGCGCTCGCCGGCATGACGCGCGTGGAGGTGGACACCCAGGAACTCGAGCGCGGCGGGATCTCCTACTCGGTGGACACCGCGCGGGCCTACGCGGAGCGCCACCCCGGCGCCACGCTGTTCTGGCTGATCGGCACCGATCACGTGCCGCTCCTGCCGCGCTGGCGCGACGCCAAAACCCTCGCACGGCTGGTCACGTTCGTCGTGATACCCCGTCCCGGCGCCGGGGAGGTCGAACTGCCGCCCCCGTTCCGGCTGCTGCGGCTTCGCGGGTTTCCGCTCGCCGTCTCCTCCTCCGAGATCCGGGAACGCGCGGCGCGCGGCGCGGCGATCGACCCGCTTGTCCCCCCGGCGGTCGCGGAGCTGATCCGCTCCGAGAACCTCTACGCGCCGCGGTGATCCACGGTGTGGGACCGGCGGCGTTCCGCTCAGAAGGGCAGCTTCATGCCTCCGCCCAGGCCCGGAAACCCCTTGGGCAGGCCCCCGCCCATCTTCGCCATCATCTTCTGGAACTTGCCCATCTTCTTCATCATCTGCTGCATCTGCGCGAAGCGATTCAGCAGGTTGTTCACCTCGGCCACGCGCGTCCCGCTGCCCTGGGCGATGCGCTGGCGCCGGCGCGCGTTCAGGATGTTCGGATTGCGGCGCTCCTGGGGCGTCATCGAGCAGATGATTCCCTCCATGCGCCGCATCTCGCGTTCGCCCTTGGACACCGCGTCGCCCTGCATGGCCTCCGAGGCGCCCGGGAGCATCTGAACGAGGGTCTCGAGCGGCCCCATCTTCTTCACGGCGCGCATCTGCTGGAGCATGTCCTCCAGCGTGAACTGGCCGCGGCGCATCTTCTCCTCGAGCTTCGCGGCCTCATCGAGGTTCACGGCCTCGGCCGCCCGCTCGACGAGGCTCACCACGTCGCCCATGCCGAGGATCCGCGAGGCCATGCGCTCCGGGTGGAACGGCTCGAAATCA
This sequence comes from uncultured Verrucomicrobiota bacterium, assembly GCA_964389135.1. Taxonomy (GTDB): domain Bacteria; phylum Verrucomicrobiota; class Verrucomicrobiia; order Limisphaerales; family CAIMTB01; genus CAIMTB01. The sequence continues at coordinate 213,565 of CAYMDA010000003.1, forward strand.
TCCACCTTCTCGCCGACGCCCACGAACTTGATGGGCTTGCCCGTGACCGATTTGAAGCTCAGGGCCGCGCCGCCGCGGGCGTCGCCGTCGAGCTTCGTCAGGATGGCTCCCGTCACGCCGAGCGCCTGGTCGAAGTGGGTGGCCACGTTCACCGCCTCCTGGCCCGTGGCCGCGTCGAGCACGAGCAGCACCTCCTCCGGGCGGACCTCGTCCTTCAGGCGGATCAGTTCCTGCACGAGGGCCTCGTCGATCTGCAGGCGTCCGGCCGTGTCGAAAAGGATGATCTGCGCCCCCTGCGCCTGCGCCTCCTTGAGGGCCGCGCGCGCGATCTTCAGGACGTCCGTCTCGCCGCGCTGCACGTGGACGGACACGCCGATCTGGCGGCCGAGGGTCTCGAGCTGGTCCATGGCCGCCGGGCGGTACACGTCGGCGGCGACCAGCAGCACCTTCCTGCCCTGGCGCGAAAGCAGGCGCGCGAGCTTGGCGCTGGAAGTCGTCTTGCCGGAGCCATGGAGCCCCACCATCAGCAGACAGGACGGGGTCCGCGTCGTCTGGAGGGCTGCGTTCTCCGAGCCGAGCAGGTCCACGAGCTCGTCGTGGATGATCTTCACGATCTGCTCGCCCGGCTTGATGCTCTGTATGACCTCCTGGCCGATGGACTTCTGCTTCACCCGCTCCACGAAGTCGCGGGCCACCTTGAAGTTCACGTCCGCGTCGAGGAGCGCGAGCCGCACCTCGCGGAGCGAATCAGCCACATTGGCCTCGGAGATGCGGCCGAGGCCGCGGAGGTCGCGGAAGACGTTCTGCAGTCGTTTGCTCAGCGAGTCGAACACGGATCCACCGTAGGAGCAGGTCTGTGGATTGACAAGGCGCACCACGGCCGGGCTATAGTGCGCGTCCCGTTCGGCGGGGACCGCCGTTGGTAGGATGCCGGAGTGGTCAATCGGAGCAGACTGTAAATCTGCCGGGCTAACGCCCTACGAAGGTTCGAATCCTTCTCCTACCACCACCTTCCACCCTGAGAACCCCGAAAAATAAGGCGTTCTCCCGTCCGCGACCGCCTTCGAGGGCCTCGGCCGTTATCAGTATGGCTATCAGCGCGGCGACCGTCTCATCGGGCGGATAGGCTCGAGGCGACTCCGGCACGCTCCGGCAGCGCCGGTCGCGGCGGGACACCGATCCATCCAGTCGACGGCCCAATGCCTCCTCCGAGCAGGCTGCCCCCTGGATCGAAGGAACCGCGATGCGACCCAAGGCACCCCGATTCCGGACCTCCTTGTCCTGGAGCACACGCCTCCGTCGGTTCGATCCGTCGGCCCCCCGGACCATTTCGCTCCGCCCCCCTGGCACGCTTCCTCCGGCGCGCCTGAGCGAAGGCGTGTCGGCCTTCTGCTGCCGTTCCAGTCGGCGTCCCATCGAGCCGCCCTCTGGCCTCATCATCCGCCGTCGCCACCGCGTGCCGGGAGGGCCCCGATGCCCGGCCATCCGCTCCGCCGGGCCGAAGTCCGAATCGCCGTCGCATACCACCCCTCGCCAAGCCATCACTTCCCGCCTCGTCGTTCGCTCATTTCAGGCAGGGCTTCCCGAAGGTCACGACTCCCCTTGCGCGGCAGGCGGCGGACTCGATATCGCCGGTTGACGCAGGTCATCCGAACGTGAAAGCCGGTGGAGGCAAGCCCCTGGAGCGCAGGCCAGATTTAAACTCCGCGAGGATCGTGCCGATGGACATCTCCTGGCAACAGTCGCACCCGAGTCCTCCTGTCCATCATGAGATCCACCTTCCTGATTCTTCTCCTCGCGGGCTCAACAACCTACGCCGCCACATGGCCTGATCGCTTGCCAGGGACCCGGCGCCCCACTCCGCCTGACGCGACTCGTCTCCTGCGGGAGCGCGGCTCCCTCACCGCGACACAGGCCCCCGGCGACGGCTTCGCCATGCAGGGGGATGTGCCCATCTTCCGACGGGGCAGCCAGGTGATCAAATACCCCATACGCATCATCAACAGGCAGACTTACAATCTGCCGTACAAGCTTCGGGACCCCAGGGCACTGCCCGGCTGGAGCGAGCGCTCGTTCCAAGTCCTGAATGTTCTCGGGAATCGAGGCCTTCTGGTCACCACATACGGCACTGTGTTCAAGATCGAGAACTACCCGTTCCAGTGCGTGGACAATGATCGAATCCATGACTGGTTCTTCGAAACGGACCGCACATACAGCTACACGGCAACGTCCGGCACAACGAAGACGGTCCGGGTTCTCGACTACGGGAAGATCCCAGACGCGGGGAACGCGAGCTCAGCCGCAAGGTAGTGCGGGCAGTGATCCATCTCCGGGCGCTCCCTCGAGATTGTGCCTCGAGCGTGTCGTTGAGGCTCGCCGCGCATGTCCTGCCTCCGCCGGTCTCGCGAATCAGATGTCTTGATTGCCCGGCACGATGGCAGCGCTTTCCGTGCCTCCTCCGGGCTGAAGGTCGCTTCCACGGGATTCTTCACGCGCGGCGTCCGTCCGCCGGGAATACAGGCGATGTCAGGCGAGGATCCCGAGAGCACGATGAAAAGGAGCGGACTCTTGGTCCGCATCTCGGCCGCGAGTCCCCTCGGTCCTGTCGGAGGGAGGAAGGGAATGTTCCTGTCATGATCTCCTTGCGCCCGTCCGGAACGGATTCAAGCCCTTGCCGCAGTGAGCCTGGAAAAGGGAAGGCCCGGTGGGTCACACCGGGCCTGCGGAGAGAAGGGACTTCCTTCCCTGTTCCTTGCGCTGGGATCCTCTTCAGGCGCGTGACCTGCGCCGCGCCCGGTGCAGGAACACGCCTCCGACCAGGAGGCACCCGGCGATCGCCGCGCTTGCGGCGGGCTCCGGCACCACGGTGAGGGTTCCGTTCGCGATGCTGACATCCAGCGCAGTCCCCTGCCGGTCCAGCAGGCGGGTGTTGGCGCCCTCGAAACCCGAGAGGGACAGATCCCACGTGCCCGGCGAAAGGCCCGTGGAGTCGAAGCTGACCGTGGCGAGGAGCAGGTCGGACCCTGTGCCCAGGGTCGCGCTCAGGCTGACGACGTTCCAGAACTGCCGCTGCGGTGAGTTGTCGAGCGCGGGGAACTGCCCGCCGAGAGCATGCCCCTCGAAGGGTGTTCCCGTGAGCAGGTCCACCCCGTCGATGCGGGGACCCACGATTGATCCGCCGGCACCCGGACCGCCGTCCGCCACCTGGATCAGGAGCTCAAAGCCCCCGAGATCCACGGGGGGACCATCGTTGCTGATCCTGATGGCGACCTCCTGGCCGGGTGCTCCGGGCAGGAGGGTCGGGCTGCCCACGTCGATGAAGAGCGCGGCGCCAGCCGATGAACCCGTCAGGCCCAGGATTAGGCACGCCGCGGTCAGCCAGAAGCGAGGCAGGCCGCGGCGTGCAGTCCGGGAATGCCCGGCGGGCGAGGTTGCGGATCCGACGTTGATATCCCTGTAGTTTCCCATTTGCTTGTGTTCGGTGGAGGTTACTCGGCAGTCGAGAGGAGTTCCAGGCGGTAGAAGGTGGCTGGGTCCGGAATGATCTCGAGACTGATCCGGTGATCGTCGGCGAGTGAGATTCGCCCGTCGGCCACGGGCGGCCACGGTCCGGACGGAGTGGGCGCGCTCAGGACCCGGCCCGACATCTCACCGCGGCGGCCGGAAAGCAGCGGGACCGCGAGCCGGATTCGATTGCCGGCGCGCTCGATGGACAACTCCTGGCCGGGGTGCTGGCCGTCGGCCGTGTCGTGCATCGTGAGCGCCGAAGCCGCGTCGGCCGCGCCTGCTTCGCGGTAGGGTCCCATGCGCAGATCGAGAAGATGGAACGAGGTCCATGAGTTGGCCAGCGCGATCAGTGCGTCCTGCGCGGAGACGATCTCGGGCGCGAAACGGGCATGATTCCAGATGCGCACCTCATCGATGCTTCCGCCGAACCTCCGGTCGGGGAACTGGCTGTTGCCGCCGATCCAGACGAGGTGATCATTCACGGCCGGGGTGCCCGTCACCTCGATCCAGGAATCGAGTTCGCCGTCGATGTAGAGAAGCGTGTACGCGCCGTCGTACACGGCGGCGACGTGGTGCCAGCTTCCGTCCGTGATCTCGCGCGTGCTGTAGAGCGAGGACCGCGCAAGGCCGGTCGTGGCGAAATTCACCTGCTCCGTGCCTCCTCCGTGCTGGACCCGCCACGCGCTGTCGCCCTTCGTGATCAGCGGTTCGTGCTGGTGCGACCACGGACGGTTCAGGTGCATCCGGAACTCGATCGTGAAGGGGCCGGTGAAGTTGTGGTCCGATCGCGCGGACTTCGGCAACTCCACCTGGCGCACGGGGATGATGCCACCGGCCGCGGGCGTGCTGGAGATCAACATCGCCCGGCCGGAAACGGACGGCGGGCACTCGACGTCGGACTCGGATGCCACGACGTGGAGAAGGACGCGTCCGACGTTGGACTCCAGCTCCCCGTCGGTGAAGGCGAACTGGAGGAGTTCCATGACGCCGACGAAGCCGGCCGGGGGCCTGTACGTGTAGTGCCGCTCGTCCTCCCCGAGCGGGTGGAGGACGGTCCACGCGTTGGGCGACGTGGCGATGGCATGCTCCAGGATGAAGGACACGTCGTCGCCATCCGGATCGGTATGCAGTTCCCGCAGGGTGATCGTCGAGAAGGACACCTCGCTCGTCTCCCGGGCGACCCGGATGACGTGGTCCCTGACCACCGGCGGACGGTTGGGCGGGCCGCCCGACCATGCGAATCCGTTCTGGGATGTGGAAGCCCCGAAGCCGGCCGGGATCGCGCCGCGGGCGGGGCTTCCCGGCAGGAGCTTGAGGGTTGGAACGTACCCGCCGTGGTTTCCAACCGTGGAGGAGACGAACGCGACCCGTGGATTCGCCGCGCTGCCGACGATGTCGTGCGTGGAGGTCGCGAAGCCCGAGGGCGCGATGGAGATGAAATTGCCGACCTGGGCGAGGTGACGATCCTGAAGTCGATCACCCACGCCGGTCCTCCCATGGTACGGATCGAAATCCGTCTCCTCCGGTACCAGCGCCCGAAGGCGGCGACGGCCCCCGGAAGATCGTTGCAGGGAGCGCGCGGACCGTCGAGCCGTGGTCATCCAGGCCACGCAGAACCTGGCGAATGCCGTGAGTGTCATCATGAGTCGGCCCGATGGATTCATCGTTCCCTGAACCAGGGATTAGGCATTCGCCACCGATCCTTTCGCGGGAACCGAAGAATCTTCGGAAAGTCCCGGCCCCGTGATCCGCGGCCGCCTCCCCCGACGCCGCCCGGGGCCTCCTCAACTTCTGCGCAAGTCCCTCGTTTTCAGGATGCCCCACCTGGTGCAGATTCCCGCCACCTGGATGCAACACGATCCCGACGGCGCGCGAGCTCTCAGCGGGGCGACGTTTCGAACGACCCACTGGTCCATGGTCCTTCAGGCGGCCCGGACGGAGGACCCCGGTTCGCTCGAGGCCCTGAACAGCCTCTGCACCGCCTACTGGACGCCGATCTACGCCTACGTGCGCCGACGAGGACACGACCCTCACGAGGCGCAGGACCTGGTGCAGGGCTTCTTCGCGAGCCTGATCGCGTCCAACGGAATCCACCGGGTGGACCGGTCGAAGGGGCGTTTTCGATCGTGGCTTCTCGGCGCCATCCGGAACTACCTCGCCAATGACCACGATCGAAGGCGGCGCCAGAAACGCGGCGGCGGCCGTGAACACCTGTCACTCGACGCCGCCTCCGAGGAGGACCGATACCGGCTGGAGCCGGTGAGTGAAGTCACTCCCGAACGGATCTACGAGCGCCGCTGGGCGCAGGTCGTCCTCGAACGGGCCGTGGACCGCCTTCGGGCGGACTTCGCTTCCGGAGGACAGGAGGCGCGCTTCGAGGTCCTGAAGGACTTTCTCTACCTCGACGGGACGGACGGTTCCTACGCCGAGGCCGCCGCGCGCCTCGGCATCAGCGTCAGCGCCGTCACGTCCGCAATCCACCGCATGCGGGTGCGCTATCGCGCGTTCTTCCGCGAGGAGATCGCCCAGACGGTCGAGGATCCCGGGGAGGTGGACGACGAGATCCGGCGCCTCGCCAGCGCCCTCGCGGAGGGCTGAGACCGGAATCGATCGCGCGGCGCATGGCGGCGGAACCGCGAAAAGTGCGAAAGGTCTGCCGGAAAATCCCTCTGAAACCCGGTGGATGACCAGTAACCCCTCCGATCCGAACCTGGAGTCCGCCACGGCCTGCCGGGCATGCGGAGCCCCGATCGCCCGAGCGATTCCGGGAGGCGTCTGCGCGCGGTGCGCGTTCCAGGGCCTGCTCACCCCGCTGGCGCCCCCAAGGCCCCCCGCGGGAAGCCGACCCCACGACTCGGAACATCCCCGTTTCCTCGGTGACTACGAGCTGGTCGAGGAGATCGCCCGGGGCGGCATGGGTGTCGTGTACCGGGCGAGACAGCTCCGGTTGAACCGGATGGTGGCCGTGAAGGTGATCCATCCCTCCGCGGTGACGTCGGCCGACTTCATCGAGCGGTTCCTCACCGAGGCCGAAACGGTCGCGAGCCTTGATCACCCGAACATCGTTCCGATTCACGAGATCGGAGAGCACGAGGGCGCGCCCTACTTCAGCATGCGCCTCATCGAGGGGGAGACGCTGGCGCAGTGGGTGGCGCGGACATGGTCCGCCATGCCATCGCTGCCGCCCGGGGGGCTGGCGGGCCATGCCGCGCGAATGATCAGCAGGCTGGCGCACACGGTCCACTACGCGCACCAGCGCGGCGTTCTCCATCGCGACCTCAAGCCCAACAACATCCTGCTCACCCCGGACGGGACCCCGCACCTCACGGACTTCGGCCTCGCGAAGCTGGTCGAGCGGGACAGTTCACTCACCCGGACCGCCGCCGTGATGGGCACGCCGGCCTACATGTCCCCGGAACAGGCCCGGGGCGACTCGAAATGCCTCACCACGGCGGCGGACGTGTACGGACTCGGGGCAATCCTCTACGAGATGCTTGCCGGACGGCCCCCGTTCCAGGCGGGCACCGCCGTCGAGACGCTTCGGAGGGTGCTCGAGGAGGACCCCGTCCCGCCCCGACGCCTCCATCCCGAGATCGACCCGGACCTGGAACTCATCTGCCTCAAGTGCCTGGAGAAGGACCCGGCCCGGCGCTACTCCTCCGCCGAGGAACTCGCCCGGGACCTCGATCGCTGGGGGCGCGGCGAACCCATCCTCGCCCGACCGGCGGCATGGCATGAACAGCTCCGGAAGACCGTCCGGCGTCATCCGGTCCTCAGCACGGTGATCCTCAGCGCGGCGGTGGCCGTCTGCGTGGTCGCCATCGTCGCGAGCGCGGCGGCGTACCGGCTGCACCAGTTGAACGAGATCACCGAGAGGTCCCACGCCCTGCTCGCCCGTCACAACCGCGACCTCGAGTGGCAGAAGGCCGAGGATCTCGCCGCCTCCGGGAACGTGGCAGAGGCGCTCGCGTACTTCGGCCATTTCCTGCGGACTTTCCCGGACCGCTCGGTTCCGGCGGCGCGCCTGCGATCCATGCTCAGCATGGGGACCTTCCCGCTCCTTCGCGGCGAACCGCTGGCGCACGAAGGCGGCATCACCGACGTGGCGTTCGATCGCACCGGCCGCCGCATCGCTTCGGCCTCGCAGGACCGATCCCTCCGGATCTGGGATGTCGGCAGCCAGCGACTGCTGGCGCGCCTCGAACACCCGGCGCCCGTCAGCGCCATCCGTGTCCACCCGCGCGACGATGCCCTCCTCACCCTCTGCCAGGATGGAATCGCGCGTCTCTGGCACCTCGGCGACCTTCGTGTGATCCGCGAGTTCCCCTCCATTCGCCCCAACATCGTCGCCGAGTTCAGCCCCGACGGCTCCCTTCTTGCCTTGAGACTGGCGGACAACCAGTACGCCGTGTTCGACACGCAAACCGGCGAGATGCGCCTCGGCCCGTTCGCATTCAGGGACGGCCTCCGCGTGGTGGCGTTCACACCGGACGGACGCGAGATGATGCATGGGACCTGGGACGGCGAACTGGCCGCGATCGATCTCGAGACCGGGGTCACATCCTTCAAGCTCCAGCGCAGCAACCCCATCGCGACGATCCGCTTCACAACCGACGGGAGGCGGATGATCTGGGGCGAAATGCGCCGGATGGTCGTCTGGGATCGTGTCGCCGGCGCCATCGAGCGCGAGATCCCGGTGGGCGACCACGAGGTGATCCGGATCGAGATCAGTCCCGACGGGAAACAGCTGCTTGCGCTGCCCTACTTCGAACCCGCGGGCACCTGGGACCTGGAGACCGGCGATCCCGTGACGCCCGCGATCGGGCGGGGCATCCAGTGGTCCGCCGGCACCTTCAGCCCCGATGGAGCGAAGTTCGTCACAGCCTCCGTCGAGGGCCAGGCCCACGTGTGGGACGCAGCGACAGGAGCCGCCCTGCTCCAGCCCATGCAGCATGACGGCCCGATCACCGCCCTGGGCATGAGTCCCGACGGCGGCACGGTGGCCACCGGCTCCGAGGACGGCAGCGTTCGTCTCTGGGACATCCGCATGGCGCCCCCGCGAATCGTCCGGATCGAAGCACCGGGCGAGCTGCGTGAGGGATTCTACTCGCGGGACGGCCGGTGGGTGTTCACGAGCCGCGGCCCCCTCCTCGAACGCCACGATGCCGCCACCGGCGCCCGCGACGAAACCCGAATGGAGCACGGAAAACAGGTGTTCATGGCCGTCCTTTCCCCCGACGGGCGGACCATCGCGGCCGCTCCCTGGGACGCCACGGCCCGCCTGTGGGATCCCCTCACCGGTGCCGAGCGCACCCCGCCCCTGAGACATCATCACCAGGTCACGTTCCTTCGCTTCTCGCCCGGCGGACGGCGGCTCGCCACCACGTGCTCGGACTTCTCCGCCCGACTCTGGAACCCCGCCTCCGGAGAGCCGCTCACGGATCCCATCGTCCATCCGGACAACCTGGTGACCTGCGACTTCACCCCGGACGGCAGCCTCCTCGTGACCGGTTGCTTCGATGGCGGCGTACGCGCCTTCTCCGTGCCCGAGGGCCGGCACGCGTTCCAGACAGAAGGCCATCAGGGACGGGTCTGGGCGGTCCGCGCGCGCGGCGGAATCATCGCCTCGGCTTCATCCGACCGCACCGTCCGGCTCTGGGACGCCTCGACCGGCACCCCGATCGGCCGCCCCATTCGCCACGAACGCGGCGTTCTTTCGGTCGAGTTCGACGCCGACGGCGGCCGCATTGTCACCGCCACCGAGGACGGCGTGATCCGGGTCTGGGACGTCCGCACTCAACGGCCGCTCTCCCAGCCGATGCTGCATGCGGGCGCGGTATGGCTCGCCTCGTTCAGCGCCGACGGCCGGCGCATCGTCGCCGGCTGCGCAGGCGGCGTCGCGCGGATCTGGGACGCCGAAACGGGCTACGCGCTGACGGATCCCCTGCGCCACGGAGGCCACGTCGTGCGAACGGTGCTCAGCCCGGATGGCAGCCGGCTCCTGACCACCGCCACGGACGACATCATCCGCTTTTTCGATGTTCCCGACATCCGGGATGACGCGCCCGCGTGGCTCGCCGAACTCGCCGAGGCCATCGGCGGCAAACGCCTGAATGATTTCGGCGAACTCGAACCCGTGCCGCTCTCGCGCCTCCAGGAAATCAGGCGCCGGATCCTCTCGACCGACGCAAGCGGCGGTTTCCACGATCGCTGGGCGCGCTGGTTTCTTCTGGAACGCATCGGGAACGCCAACGAGCCGCGCTGACGCCAACCGGAACGGGCCGCTGATCCGGCGCCATGGCGCGCGCAGTCCCCCCTCGCCACATCACCGTGCCTCGGCGGGCGTTCTCACCCGGCACGGCGCGGCGAAGGCCTTGAAGTCCGGCGAGGATCTCCTGAACGTCCGGCGGAGAACGTCTTCGGCAGGGCTCAGGTCCGCAGCCGCATCAGGCCCGCCCCAGGTCGAGTGATGCGCCTGCCTCCCGGCGGGCCGTTCATCTCCCGGTGCCGGGCGCGCCATTCCCCGGGAGTTGCGCTTTCCCACGCGTGAAAGGCGCGGAAGAACGAATTGGCATCCTCGAAACCGAGCAGGAACGCCGCCTCGTTGAGCTCAACGTCGCTGCGGCCCAGGTAGTGGCGCGCCATTTCGCGGCGCGTGTCCTCCACCACCTTCTGGAAGGTGACCTGCTCCTCGTTCAGGCGGCGCTGGAGCGTGCGGGGACTCAGGCCGAGCTCCCTCGCGATGTTCGCGAGCGTGGGCCGCCTTCCGGCGAGCGAGCGCCGGACCGCGTTCCTGACCCGGTCGCGGATGCCGGTGTTCCCGTTCCCCGCCTCGAGTTCCATGTCCAGCTGGGCGCCGACCACGGCGAGCAGGTCCGCGTTGCTGGTGACGAACGGCCGGTCGAGATCGCTCTTCCGGAATACGATCGCGTTCCGAGGCCGCCTGAACCGGACGGGGCAGCCGAAGTAGCGCTCCAGCAGTTCGCGCTGCCGCGCGGGCCTCGTGAGCTCGAGGCGCACGGGAGCGATTCGGCCGTCGCTGCCGCGACGGCCGATGGACAGCACCCAGGACAGGACGAGGTCCACGAGCACGTCGGGCTCGACCCCCTCGGCGTCCACGAAGACGAACTCCACGGACACCTCCTCCCGGAGGGTGTGCACGCGCACCTCCTCGGGACAGGTCAGTTGCTTGTAGCGGGCGATGCGCTGCAGGGCGTCGCGGAATGTCCGGCTGCAGATCGCGGCGATGGCGGCCGGATGGTTCCGTTCGAGCCGCGGTTCCGCTCCCAGCTTCAGGCCGATCGCGGGGTCGTCGCTCAACCGGCCGATCGCGCGCCACAGCGCGAAGAGCTCCGCGGTGTCGGCGTACACCTTCTCCTGCTCGAAGAAGGAGGAGGGCAGCCCCGCCTCGCGCAGGACCGCGGGCAGGGCCAGCCCGTGTTCGCGGAGCTGCTCCGGCAGCAGGCTCGAGATGCGGAACCGTCCGGTCATTCCCTGAGGGAAGCCATGTCGATCACGAAGCGGTAGCGGACGTCCTGGCGCAGCAGCCTGTCCCATGCCTCGTTGATCTTCTGCATCGGGATCATCTCGATGTCCGATGCGATCCCGTGCGCGGCGCAGAAGTCCAGCATCTCCTGGGTCTCCGCGATCCCGCCGATGGCGGATCCCGCGAACTGCCGGCGGGGCAGCAGAAGATTGAATGCGTTCACCGGCAGCGGATGCTCCGGCGCGCCGACCAGCGCGAGGGTTCCATCGAGCTGGAGCAGGCTCAGGTAGGCGTTGATGTCGTGCTGGGCCGAGACGGCGTCGAGGATGAAGTGGAAGCTTCCCTGGTGCTTCTTCATCGCGTCGGCGTCCCTCGAGATCACGACCTCGTGCGCCCCGAGGCGGAGCCCGTCCTCGACCTTGCCCGGGGACGTCGTGAAGAGAACCACGTGCGCCCCGAACGCGCGCGCGAACTTCACCGCCATGTGACCGAGCCCGCCGAGCCCCACGATGCCGACCTTCTGGTCGGGACCGACCTTCCAGTGGCGCAGCGGCGAATAGGTCGTGATGCCGGCGCAGAGCAGCGGCGCGGTGGCCGCGAGGTCCATCCCGGGCGGCACCCGGAGCACAAAGGCTTCGTCCACGACGATGCGGGTCGAGTAACCGCCGAACGTGTGCCCGCCCAGGTGCTTGTCCGGGCTGTTGTAGGTGAACGTCGGGAAGGACAGACAGTACTGTTCGTGGCCCGCCTTGCAGCTCGAGCACGTGCGGCAGGAATCGACCATGCACCCGACGGCGCTGATGTCGCCGGGCTTGAACCTCGTGACCTGCGACCCCACCCGGGTGACGCGCCCGACGATTTCGTGGCCCGGCACACAGGGATAGACCGTGTTGTGCCATTCATCGCGCGCCTGGTGGAGGTCGGAGTGACAGACGCCGCAGTAGAGGATGTCGATCTCCACGTCGAGCGGTCCGGGTTCCCGGCGCTGGATGCTGAACGGAGCGAGCGCAGCGGTCGCGTTCTGCGCCGCGTATGCCTGGACAGATTTTGCAGCCATGTGCGTGAGAGTAGGCCGATTGCGCCGGGGGTCACTAGCAGGACGCGCCAATCCACTTGCCAAACGCGCCACCGCCGCAAACAGCTGCTCTTCGGGAATCGAGCCGCGCCGCCGGGCAGCAGCCCCTGCCGTCGTTGACGTTCTCCCCGCGCCCTTCCACTTTCCACGCCATGCCTTTGCCAATCCACCGCATCGCGCGCCCCGACGGAACCGGACCGCGGATGCGCGCGGCTGAACCCGGGTCGGACGCGGATCGCCCCGCGATCGCGCCCCCCGCGCCCACCCCGCGGCGGGCGCCCCTGGTGCTCGCACTCCTCGTCGCCCTTTCACCGGCCGCGGCGCGCGCGGACGTGCTCGACTTTCTCGGACTGCGCAAGCGCGACCTGCCGGGGATCGAACTGGCGGAGGACAAGCTCCTTTCCGGCCTGCGCGAGGCGCTTGCACGCGGCGTCGAGAACGCCGTGACGAACCTCGGTCGCATGAACGGGTTCCTCTCCGATCCCGACGTGCGAATCCCCATGCCCGACCAGCTCTCGTGGGCGGAACGCGCCCTGCGCGTCGCCGGCCGGGAGGATGTCACCGAACAGTTTGTCGCCGCGATGAATCGCGCCGCGGAAACCGCCGTCCCGCACGCGGGAGCCGTGCTGGGCGATGCCGTCCGCCAGCTCACGATCGAGGACGCGCGCAGCCTGCTCCAGTCGAGGAACGATTCGGCGCTCACGGAATACTTTGAGCGCGTGAGCCGCACGAACCTGCACGCGCGCCTGCTACCGCTCGTGCGCCAGGCGACGGAGAGCACCAGCGTCACCGCGGCTTACCAGCGCCTCGTCGGGCAGATCCCGGAGGATCGCCTCGGATTCTTCGGCCGACTTCGCGCCGCCATCCCTAAGGTGAAGGACTTCGAGATCGACCTCGACGAGTACATCACGGGGAAGACGCTCGACGGCCTTTTCGTGAAGATCGCCGAGGAGGAGGAACGCATCCGCAAAGACCCCGCCGCGCGAACGACGGAGATCCTGCGGGACGTCTTCTCGCGCGCGCGGCATTGACGCCCCCTGCTCCAGCGCGCCATGCAGGTGCGGCCTCGGGCGGTACGCGACCGATGGTCCGGCGTATTCGCGGGCGCGCCCACGCGCTTGTGCGCGCCTCTCAAGGGGATCGGGGATGAAGGAATGAGGAAGCCCCCTGGTGTCGCGGTCGCGGCGGCCGCGACGAGAGGAACGAGATCACTGCGCGTCGCCACCCGTGCGATGCATGCGCTCCCGCGGCGGCTTGCAAGACGCCGGTCGGCGAGGGGTCACAACCTGAATGTCAGGTGGGGTGGCTGACGGGACTTGAACCCGCGACAACCAGATCCACAATCTGGGGCTCTAACCAACTGAGCTACAGCCACCGGCCGACGACGACCGTAGGGCCCCGGTACCGCGCGGTCAAGCTTCGCAGTCGAAACGAACCTCGTGCGTCGCGCGCTCTCCCGCCCCCTTCGGGGCGTGCCCTCCGGAACCGCCCGTGCGGGCCCCACCCGCATTCGGCTCCATCCGAACGCGGCCTCGACTCGATTCAGCCGTTCGCGCCGACGCCCGCCTCCCGCGCCGGCGTCTCGTGTTTGCGACATCGGAAGACCCGTGCCGGCACGTAGTTCCGCGGCTCGAAATCCGATTCGACCCTGCCGAAGGTGGATTCGAGGTACGGCAGGACCGCCTTCGAGTATTGATAGACGACGAGAGTGCCTCCCGGCCTCAGCACGCCGTGGGTCTCCCGGACGATCTCCCGCGTCAGCTCGCCCGACAACGCCCGGAACGGTATCCCGGCCACCACGCAATCCGCGGCGCTCAACCCCTCGCGTTGGAGAATCGCGCGCACGTCGGCTGCGGAACCTTCCACCACGCGCATCCGCCGATCCGGAAGCTCACGCTGCAGAAAGCGGACAAACTCCCCGTTGATCTCGATGGAGACCAGGACCGCGTCGAGGCGCATCTCGTGCAGGATCTCGCGGGTGAACTGGCCCACGCCGGGCCCGTACTCCACGATCACCCGGCACTCGTCCCATGGCACATGACTCAACGCCCGTCTCACGAGGAACCGCGAGCTCGGGAACACGGTGCCGAGCATGAACGGGTGACGCAGAAAATTACGCGCGAACAATCCAAACTCCCTGAGCGCCGAGTGCCCGTTGAGGCGGTGAACCCCGTTGCGTTCGGGAGCGGACGCCGCGTCGAGCAACGCCTTCTTTGCTTCCATTCGATGATGAATTGCGGACATGTACGGCCTGATGCCGCGTTGCGCTTCGGAACGGCGGGGCATCAACAAAGGGACGCCCGCGGTCCGCGCCGAAGGCTGCGACCGGATCTCTTCGGTTTCCCGCCCAGGACCAGCCCCGCGGCACTCTAGCGTGACCTGTGCCACGCCCGCGACGCGACCAAGGCAGACGCGCGCCCGCGACACACCGACACCTTCACGACTTGTCACGCGAGACCGCAGCTGCATCCTGCGAGAGCCGTGAGCATCCCACTTGCAGAGTGCACGGGCAACCCGCGCGCGCGGGAAAACTCATTTCCCGCGCGCGAACCCGCCTCCGGAGACACCGATCCTTCCCAATCCGCCGCAAGCAGGCCTCGCCCCCCGGCGACGCTCACCGCCCCCGCGCCCCTTCGCCCGATCCGGAACGCAGCGTGCTCTGCGCCGCGCCGTCCGACGATGACCAACCCAGCCGATCCCACTCCGAACCCGCCCGCATGATGGATTCCACCAGCGCACCCGGCCGGCGCGGGACGGACCGGATGGACCGGCCCGCATGGCCCCGGCGCCTTCGCCGTTCGCACGCCGTGATGCTTCTCACGATCAGCCTGTTCGCGGGCGGAACCGGGTTGTTCGTCGAGGTCGCGCGCAGGGTCGCCGCCGGGGAGACGATGGAGCTCGACCGCTCCCTGGTGCTCGCGCTCCGCCATCCGGAGGATCCCGCGGACCCCGCAGGCCCGCACTGGGTCGAGGAGCTCGGACGCGACCTCACCGCGCTCGGGGGATCCGGCGTCCTCGCGGGTCTTTGCCTCGCGGTCTCGGGATACCTGCTGCTCAAGAAGAAGCCGGGCGCAGCCCTCCTTGTCATTGCCGCGACCGGCGGCGCCGCCGTGGTCAGCATCGCGCTGAAGGAGTTCTACGACCGCCCGCGCCCCGACCTCGTCCCGCATCACTCGTACGTTTACACCAGCAGTTTCCCGAGCGGCCATTCCATGCTCTCCGCGGCGGTGTACTTCACGCTCGCCGCCCTGCTGGGGCGTTTCGAGACCGCCATGCGGATCCGCATTTATCTGCTGGCATGGGCGGCCCTGATCACCCTCCTCGTGGGTGTCAGCCGCGTGTACCTCGGAGTGCACTGGCCCACTGACGTGCTCTCGGGCTGGACCGCGGGCCTGCTCTGGGCCGTGCTCTGCTGGTCGGTCGCCGGCTGGCTGCAGCGGCGCGGCGCCGTCGAGAAGCCCGACGACCCCGAAGGACTCCCCGCATCGGGCGACCCGCGCCGGAACTCATGAGCACACCGGAAACCGCCGCCTCGGAAAGCGACCCGAACGCGAACGCCCTTCCCTCCCCGGGTCCGGAACCGGGCCCCGGGCGCCCCACGCGGTTCGCGGTCGTCCTCAACGCGAACGCCGGGACGGTCGCGGGCACCGGTGCCGCGAAAATCAGCGAGCGCCTGCTCGAGATCTTCCGCGAGCTCGGAGCCTCCGCCGAGGTGGAGATCGTCGAGTCGCGGGCAGTGAACGAGGCCCTGCGTCGCGCCTGCGAGGGATCGGCCGACGCCATCGTCGTCGGGGGCGGCGACGGGACGGTGAACACCGCCGCGACCCTCCTCGCGGGCGGATCGAAGCCCCTCGGCATCATCCCGCTCGGCACCTACAACCTCGCCGCCCGCGACCTCGGCATGCCCATGGACTGGGAGGAGGCCGCACGCGCGATCGCGACGGCGCCCGTCGCCGAAATGGACCTGATCGACGTCTCGGGGCGCCTCGCACTGTGCGTAGTCGTGCTCGGATTCTATCCCTCCCTCGCGCTCGGGCGCCCGGAGTACCACGGACGCTGGATCGTCAAGGCATGGCGCACGGCGCGCCAGGTGTTCGCCAACGCGGCGACGTTCCCCCCGCTTCACCTCGTCCTGAGCCGCGACTCGAGCGAGCGCCACTTCCACACGCGCCTCGCCCTGATCACCAACAATGACTACGAGGACGTCTTCGGGCTTCTCCCGAAGCGGCGCAGCCTCGATGCGGGCTACTTCACGGTGTACATCTCGCGCCACCGGACCCGCTGGGGACTCTTCCGATCCCTCGCCGCATGGGTCCTCGGCCGATGGAAGGCCGATCACGAGCTGAGCGTGCTCCAGGCCACACGCCTCGAGATCGAGGTCCCGCGCCGCCGCCGCATCGCGGTCATGCGGGACGGCGAGACCGAGCGGATCGCCGTACCCTTCCGGGTGGAACTCCGGCCCCGCGCGCTTCGGGTCATGGCGCCGCGCCGGCTCGAGGCCGAGTCTCCACAGGCGCCCGGCGATTGAAGGAAGGCATGCGCCTCGCCCGGGCGGGCCGATCCCGCCGGGGCGGATCAGGTCCGCAGCTTCACGAGGAGGTCCTTGCTCTCGACCGTCTCCCCGAGCTGCACGTGGATCGACTCGACGACGCCATCGACCGGGGCCGTGACCGTGGTCTGCATCTTCATCGCCTCGAGCATCAGCAGCTTGGTGCCCTTGGCGACCTTGTGGCCGACGCTCACCGCGAGGTTCGCGACGAGCCCGGGAATCGGCGCCGCCACCTGGCAGGGATCCGACAGATCCGCCTTGGGCCGTGACTTGCCCTTCGGGGCGACGCTCCGATCCTGGATGAACGCCTCGCGGGTGATGCCGTTCAGCTCGTAGGTCACGGTGCGGCGTCCGTCCTTGTCGGGTTCCCCCACGTTGACGAGGCGGATGATGAGGGTCTTGCCCTCCTCGATGTGCACGCTGATCTCCTCGCCGCGCTTGAGGCCGTAGAAGAAGGCCGGGGTCGGCAGCACGCTGACGTCGCTGAACTCGCGCTCGTGCCGGGCGTAGTCGAGGAACACCTCGGGGTACATCAGGTAGCTGAAGACGTCGTCGTCCGTCGGGTCGCGCCGCAGCTTCTCCGCGAGTTCCGCGCGGACCTTGTCGAAATCCACGGGCGGGGCGAGCTCGCCGGGGAGCACCCCGCGCTCCTGGTTGCGCCGCGCCTCCGCCGCGCGTTCCTCACCGAGCACCACGCGCTGCAGCTCGGGGGGCCATCCGCCCTCGGGCCAGCCGAGGCCGCCGCTCAGCATGTCCACGACGCTCTCGGGGAAGGGCGTGACGCCCGGCTCGAGATTGAGGACGTCGGCGCACCGGATGCCGCGGGTCACGAGGAACATGGTCATGTCCCCGACCACCTTGCTGGACGGCGTGACCTTGACGATGTCGCCGAACAGGGCGTTCACCTCCGCGTACGTCCGGGCGATCTCGGGCCAGTGATGCAGCAGGCCCATGCTCGCCGCCTGCTCCTTGAGGTTGGTGTACTGTCCGCCCGGCATCTCGTGCAGGTACACCTCCGCGCTGCCCGCCTTCGGTGCGGTGTCAAACGGCGCGTAGTACTCGCGGACGAACTCCCAGTAGTCCGAGAACTCGTTGAGCGCCATGAGGTCCAGGCCCGTGTCCCGCGGGTGATGCTGCAGGGCCGCGACGATCGAGTTCAGGTTCGGCTGGCTCGTGCTGCCGCTCATCGACGCGAGGGCGGCGTCCGCGATGTGCACGCCCGAATCGCACGCCGCGAGGATGGTCGCGGCGTTGGCGCCGCTGCTGTCGTGCGTGTGCAGGTGGATCGGCAGCCCCACCTCCTCGCGCAGCGCCTTGATGAGCTTCCGCGCCGCGTACGGCCGCAGCAGGCCCGCCATGTCCTTGATGCCGAGGAAGTGCGCGCCCATCCGCTCCACCTCCTTCGCGAGACGCACGTAGTACGACAACGGGAACTTGTCGCGACGCGGATCGAGGATGTCGCCCGTGTAGCAGATCGCCGCCTCGGCGATGGCGTGGGTCTCCTGCACCGCCTCCAGCGCCACCCGGATGTTCGGCAGGTAGTTCAGCGAGTCGAAGATCCGGAAGATGTCGATGCCGGAGTCGGCGGCGTGGCGGACGAATCCGGACACCACGTTGTTCGGGTAGTTCGAATACCCCACGGCGTTGGAGCCGCGCAGCAGCATCTGAAAGCAGATGTTCGGAATGCGCTCACGGAGCTGCCGCAGGCGGGCCCATGGATCCTCCTTCAGGAACCGCATCGCGGTGTCGAAGGTGGCCCCGCCCCACATCTCGAGGGAGAACAGACCGGCTGCGCGCCGGGCGAGGGCGTCCGCCGTCAGGAGCAGGTCGTAGGTGCGCACGCGCGTCGCGAGCAGCGACTGGTGCGCGTCGCGGAAGGTCGTGTCCGTGAGCAGCAGCCTCTTCTGCTTCCGCGTCCACTCGATGAACGCCTTGCGGCCCTTCTGGAGCAGGAGCGTCCGCGTGCCGGCCGGCGGCTGCGACGGATGCGGGTACTCCGGAACCCGCGGCGCCAGGAACGGCTTCGCGGGCACGTATCCCTTCGCGTGGGGATTGCCGTTGACGATGACGTTCCCGAGGTAGTTCAGGAGCTTGGTCGCGCGGTCGCGCTTGGGGCGGAAGGAGAACAGCTCCGGGGTCGTGTCGATCAGCGTCGTCGTCGCCTGCCCCGATCGAAACTGGGGGTGCGCAATGACGTTCTCGAGAAACGGAATGTTCGTCTTCAGGCCGCGGATGCGGAATTCCCGCAGGGCGCGGTCCATGCGCTGGCAGGCCTGCTCGAAGGTGCGCGCGCTGGCGATCACCTTCACGAGCAGCGAATCGTAGAAGGGCGTGATCACCGCGCCCGAGTAGCCCATGCCGCCGTCGAGACGCAGGCCGAAGCCGCCCGGCGACCGGTACGCGAGGATCCGGCCGTAGTCCGGCGTGAAGCGATTCTCGGGATCCTCCGTGGTGACGCGGCACTGCACGGCGAACCCGTTCCGCGGCACCTGGTCCTGCGGCGGAAGTTCGAGCGGCGGATCCCACAGCCTGTATCCCTGCGCGATCAGGATCTGCGCCGCGACCAGGTCCACGCCGGTGATCACCTCGGTCACGGTGTGCTCGACCTGGATGCGGGGGTTCATCTCGATGAAGAACCACTCGTGCCGGTCGAGGTCGTAGAGGAACTCGATCGTGCCCGCGCTGTCGTAGCGGATCTGGCGCGCGATGCGCGCCGCGGCTTCGCACAGGTCCGAGATCACCCCGGCCGGCAGCCCGAAGCTCGGCGCCGACTCGATCACCTTCTGGTGGCGGCGCTGCACCGAGCAGTCGCGCTCGTGCAGGTGGATCACGTTGCCGTGGCGGTCACCCAGCACCTGCACCTCGAGGTGCTTCGCCCGCGGGATGTAGCGCTCGAGGAACACCGCCGGGTTGCCGAAGGCCCGCTCGGCCTCCGTCTGCGCCTCCTCCACCAGCGCCGCCAGCTCCCCAGGCTTCGATACCACCCGCATGCCGCGGCCGCCCCCTCCAAAGGCCGCCTTGATGATCAGCGGGAAGCCGATGGCCCGCGCCGCCTTCACCGCCTCGTCGCGGTTCGTGATGGGCTCCTCCGTGCCCGGGAGTGTCGGCACGCCGACGCGCGCCGCCAGCGCGCGCGCAGCCGTCTTGTCGCCCATCTTCTCGAGCAGCTCGGCCCGGGGACCAATGAACGCGATGCCCGCCCGATCACACGCCCGGGCGAATTCCGGGTTCTCGCTGAGGAAGCCGTACCCGGGATGAATGGCGTCGACGCCCTTCTCCTTCGCCACGCCGATGATGCTCTCGATGTCGAGGTACGCCGCCACAGGCCCCTTGCCCTGCCCGACAAGGTAGGCCTCGTCGGCCTTGAAGCGGTGCATGCAGAAGCGGTCCTCCTGCGCGTAGATGGCCACCGTGCGAATCCCCATCTCGCTTCCCGCCCGAAAGATGCGAATCGCGATCTCCGACCGGTTCGCGGCCATCATCTTGCGAATGGGACGGATCTCCCCAGGCCGTGCGGAGGCCTGCGGTTCGGGCGCGGTCGTAGTCGGGCGTCGAGCCATAAAGCGCGCGGATGCTATGCGCGCGGGCTCGTGTTGGCTACCCAAGTCAGGGCGGTCCGGGGATCGAAACCGCCGCCGCCCGCCCGCGGCCGGATTTGACTCCCTGACAACCGGCTGCCACCTTGTTAAGCATGTCAAGGACCACGGAAACCGAGTGGACCGCGCCGGACATGGAGGCGCTCGCCCGGGTCATCCGGCGGTTCAACCCGCCCGTCGGTGCCCTGGCCCGGATCTTCGCGTCCTATTCCAGCGCGCATCCGGTGGCGGAGTCGGACCGCCCCGAGCTCCAGAGGGCGCTTCTCGAGCGCGGAACCGCGGCGCAGCAGGCGCTCCTGCAGCGCGCCGGGCGACTTCTGACGTCCGAGGAAATGGGCGCCCGGCTCGGGAACATCACCCGGCAGGCCGTGCACGAGCGCAAGGAGAACCGAAGGCTGCTCGCCGTCCGGTTCTCGAATCGCCGGGGTGATTTCTTCCCGGAGTTCCAGCTGGACGGCGCGGCTGTGCGCCCGTGGATCCCGGGGTTGATGGCGCGCATTCCCGATGGCTGGTCCGCGCTCGCGTTCCTCACGGCGGCGCGGGAGGACCTCGGGGGCGAGTCCCACCTCGACCGGCTGCTGAAGAACGTTCCGGGCGCGGTCGAGGCGATGCTGGCCGACGCGGATGCCTACCGGAGCTGATCCGGGCGCGGCCAACCCGCCGCCCGACCCGTTTCCGCGGACCGTGCCGGTCCTCCGCGGGGAATCACCCGCCGAATGGTGGCACAACGCGCACGCGCTGGCCCCGGCGCCCCTGCAGTTCTCGGGATCCCTGGGGCGGTTCAGCGGTCCGGGACTTCCCCGCAGGGTCCTTTACCTCGGCGCCGATCCGATCGGCTGCTTCTGGGAGTGCGGCCTCGGGCGCGACCTGCTCAAGCGCCTCTTTGCGGACCGCTCCGTGCGGCAGCACGAACTGGAGGAGCGCCTCGAATACCGCGTGCGGCTCGACCTGTCGGGGCTGCGGATCTTTGATTCGCGCGATTCCTCCGCGCGACGGGCGATCGGCGCGCAGACGATCGCGTGTTTCATGGCCGAACACACGATGTCGCGGGCGTGGGCGCAGGCCCTCATGAACCCGGCGCTGGGCCTCGACGGGATCCTGTACGAGTCATCGCGACAGACCTCGACCCTGTGCCTCGCGCTGTTCGACACCCCCGCAGCGGTCGCGCTGCTGCCGCGTCCGCCGCGCCCGTTGCGCCCGGCATGGGACGACCCGGCGCTGCTGGCGGCGCTCGTGGCTGAAGGAGTCTCCGTGCTCCGCCCCTGAGCGCGCGCCGCGCTCAGGACCCGGCCGCCGGTTTCCTCCCTTCCCTTCGCGCCAGCCAGACGCACGCGAACCGGAGCAGGCACGCGAACCGGCAGGACGTCGTCTCCTCGTGAACATGCTCGCGAGCGCCAGCACCCGTCCAAGGACAGCCAGACCGCCTCGCCCGCCCCGTCGTGGGGCTTCATCGTCGTCCCTTCCGTCTTCGGTGACCCGGTTGATGTCGTCGAACGGGCGCTCAGGGCGCCCGGTCTGCTCCACGCGGGCCGAAGGGTCGCCGCGAGGGCGGCAGGAATGAAATCAATCCCCCGTGTGGAATCCGTTCCCCGTGCTTGCGGCAATGCCTCATCGCGGGAGGAGCAAGGTCAAGGACGGAGTGCCATGTCACGCCTGGAAGGCCATGTCCCCGCGCGGCGAACCCCGCGTGAATCACTTTCCCGGCCTGCCGGCGGCATGGCCCTCCCGGGCGCGCCCCCTTCCCTGCCTCCGCGCGCTTCGCAACCGTCGCGATCTCACTCAGCCCCGGCCTGCTCCCCGAGCCGGAGCGCGAGCCCGGTCAGTTCCCCGCCATGCTCCAGTCCTTCCACGAAACGCGTGGGTATCCCCGAGAGACCGACCTGCGCGCCCACGAGGGCGCCCGTCAGGATGCAGCGAGCCTGGTTCTGGCCGCCGCCGTTCAGCGCGTGGAGAACGGCGGACTCGAAGTCAGTCGGGAAGCGCGCGGCCAGATAATAGGCGGCGGGAAGCTGGTGATAGATCGCGCAGGGCATTCCGTACACGATCGATACCTTCCACGCCGGCTCGATCCGTATTTCGGGGTCGAGAGCGGCCTCCGCCATGTAGGAGGGCGTGAGCAGGGCATCCGGCGACGAGAATTGTCCGGCCCGGGGCCGATGCGGGGCGCCCGGCGCCGGCGGACCGGCGCGATCCTCCGTGACGGCGTGAAACGGAAGGTCGCCGGCGCGCACCATGTCCATGAGCTTGTCGGAGAGCAGTGGATCCAGTCGTTCCCCGGCCACGAGCAGCGCCAGCACACAACAGTAGGCCGTGGTCATGGCGACGATCGCCTCATCCGACTGTGTCAGGAGACAGTTGGAACTGACCGTCTCGGCCACCTTCGCCGGCGCGGCCGCGTACCGTGCGGACAGCACGAGCGCGCGCTCCGCCGCCTCGGTGGTGTCGGCATGCCCGCCCGTCTGCCCCCACGGCCTCTTCTCCACCACGCGAAGACGCCATGCCTCCCGGATGGACTGACTGGTGTAGCCGCCAGGTCCGTTCATCGGGGTTCCATCCAGCCTCGGGAACAGTTCCTCGTCGAGCCGCCGGCAGAAATCGACTTCGTCGTATCCGTTCCTCTCGACGACCGATCGCAGCAGCATGGTGGTGATGATCCCCGCCTGGGAAAGCTGGCCCGCCTTCAGACCGGCGTGATAGCGGCCCGGCCGCGGCTCGGTGTAACCGCTGATCCAGTCGCCGTAGTCGCGCCGCATCTCGGCGAGGTCATAGTACCAGTGGGGCCCGACGCCGAGCGCGTCCCCGATCAAGGCGCCCATGACGGCGCCGGCCGCGCGGTCCTTCAGGTTGTTCCGGGACATGGACATGGATTCCTCACTCACTTGGGGCGGCGCCTCACCGCATAACCGTAGGGAACCGGCCAGCCCGGTTCCTGGCCCAGCGCAAGCTGCGCCTTCAGGGCCCAGTACGGTTCCCGCAGCAGCTCCCGCCCGATGAATACAAGGTCCGCGTCGCCGCCCGTGATGATCTCGTTGGCGTGGCCGGGCTCCGTGATCAAGCCCACGGCCCCGGTCCGAATCCCCGCCTGCTCGCGGATGCGTCGCGCGAACGGCACCTGGTACCCCTTCGCGACCGGGATGCGGGCGGTCGGAACCATCCCACCGGATGAGACGTCGATGAGATCCACGCCGACGGCCTTCAACCGTTTCGCCAGCTCGACCGAATCCTCGATGTCCCATCCGCCATCCACCCAGTCCGTGGCGGAGATGCGCGTGAACAGCGGCAGATCGTCGGGCATCACCGCGCGCGTGCGCTCGGCCACCCGCACCAGGAGGCGCATCCTGTTCTCGACGGTTCCGCCGTATTCATCGGTCCGGCGATTGCTGATCGGCGAGAGGAATTCGTGCAGGAGGTACCCGTGGGCCGCGTGGATCTCGATCACCTTGAATCCAGCGGCCAGCGCGCGACGCGCGGCGGCCTCGAAGGCGGCGACGATTTCATCGATCCCGGCGGCGTCCAGGGCGGTGGGCGGTGGATCGTCTTCACGGAACGGTACGGGACTCGGCGCGACGACGGGCCATCCACCCTGCTCCGGAGTGAGTCGGCCGCCACCCTTCCATGGGACATCGCAGCTCGCCTTGCGGCCCGCGTGCGCGAGTTGAATGGCCGCCACGGCACCGTGGCCGTGAACGAACCGGGCGATGCGCGCCAGCGGCTCGACGTGCTCCTCGCTCCAGATCCCGAGGTCGCCGGGCGAGATCCGCCCCTCGGGCGTCACGGCGGTGGCCTCGACGAAGATCAACGCCGCGCCGCCCGCGGCCCGGCTCCCCAGGTGAACAAGGTGCCAGTCGTTCGCAAGACCGTCGCGCGCGGAGTACTGGCACATCGGGGAGAGCACGATGCGATTGCGAAGGGTGACACCGCGGATCACGAGCGGACTCAGCAGGTCGATCTCCGGAACCTCGCGATCGTGATCGGCATCCGTGCGGCAGCCAGGGGACGCCGTCCGCGGTTCAGGTTCATTGCGGTTCGATGGGATTGCGGCATCGCTCATTCGCGGAATCGAACCTTGCACGGGCGCGCGGAATGTCGAGCGCCATGCCGATCGCGCGCATCTGCGGCGGCGTCAGGGTGAACCTGGCGCTGCTCGCGAGGAGCGACCAGGGTGCGCCGCGCTGGGGTCGTTCCACCCACCCGACCCTACCGTGAACGAAAGCCTGGTCCTCGCTTCGTCCTGCCGGTCCTGCTCCTGCCGCCTGCGCTGGCGCCCGCGGCAGAGCGGAATAGGCTACAGGGAAATCCCGCTCCCCGCCCGGGGCCGGCCCCTGCTCCATGACAAGGGACAGGTGGTCGTCTCCGATGCAGGTCCATCCTCATGTACCAGCCGCAGCCGGACTATGGCCGGCCCGCGGGCGTCCACAATCTCGGCGCGTTCTCCGTGGTCGAGCTCCAGGAGCTGAACAACACGGAAGCATCCTCCTGAGACCTCAGGGCGCGGCCTCGGCCGTGCTCAAGGACGGCGCCCTGCACCCCGTCGAGGGCACCGCCTACGCATTCAACAATTCCGCGCAGGTCGTCGCCCTGCGCGCCTGCCAGATTCCCGGCAGTTCCTACCTCGGAAGCACGATCTTTCCGGCCACCCCGGGAGGACCGAACGTGGACGCGGTGGAGGTCCTGCCCCACTTCGGCCTGGTCGGCAGGGATTCAAGCTACCGTTTCACGGACCCCAACCAACCACGGAATGGTCGCGGGAAGCTACTCCGGGCGGGAGAGACCGGAGTCTTCTTCCCGAGCCATGCCTACGGAGTGGCCTGGGACGCCTCCGGAAACTCCGTGGGTGAGGTCCTCGCGGACGTAACCTTCAACCTCGTCAACAACAAGAACCCGTTCTTCGGCCTCGGTGTGCAGAACGGGGTTCCGGCGAAGTTCATCCACCTGCCGGAACCCGATTACGGTCTGCCCGCCGGCCTTTACTAGTCGTGACGTTCGAGCCCGAAACGGTCGAGCTGGGCCAGACGTTCAGATGTGATACAAGTCGGCGTCCGAGATCGGCTCCGGGGCCAGGCACGTTCCCGGCCTGTGGCATGGCGCCACGGAGAACTCGACGCTGGTGGGAAGGCTTCCAGGGGAGCTTCGGGACCGCGGTCTCAAAGGCGACGGGCCGATGGATGAACGCCACGCCATCGAGTCCGACGGCGGCAGGACGTACTGCCTTGCCACCTCCCAGTACCTCAACATGGTGATCGGTCCCAATCCGGCCAAGGTACCGCACTGATCTCTTCCGGGGCGTGCGCGGCGCTTCGCGATGCCGCGGCCGTGAAGAGGGGCCTCGCCTATGAGGCACGCGCGGCTGCCTCATGGCGGGCGGCGCGCAGTCGCTGAGCTTCTGCCCGATTCGTGGTGTGGAGGCTGGTCTTTCGGCCTGACTCCTTGTCCCCGATGCAAGAGCGCCTGCCTCGTCGAAACAGTCTGTACCGATTCTTCATCCCCGGTCCTGGATTTTCAGGATGCCGGAGCGGGTTACCCTCGCATGACGGTGTTGTGCCGGTGCCTCGGCAGATCCCCGGGGAGTGGCGGCTCCCTCGAGAGCCGCACCGACACATTCACTGGCCGC
Organism: uncultured Verrucomicrobiota bacterium; assembly: GCA_964389135.1. Lineage (GTDB taxonomy): Bacteria > Verrucomicrobiota > Verrucomicrobiia > Limisphaerales > CAIMTB01 > CAIMTB01. The sequence goes on from CAYMDA010000003.1 coordinate 239,389, forward strand.
TGAGGGTGTTGGGGCGACGTCCGACAGGAAGAGACCGTTGACTTACGAGTTGGCTCCAGAGGCAGGACTCGAACCTGCAACCACACGGTTAACAGCCGCGTGCTCTACCATTGAGCTACTCTGGAACCCTGTCGCTCGAAGGGCCGGGAACTTTATCGCCCGCGCGAATGGCGTCAAACCGTTTTCGTTCGCGTTCCGTCCTCGGTCGGGAGAGCGGGCGCGCGGATCGGATGACGCCGCGCGCCCGTACATAGCTTGGCGGGCGCCCCGGGGCAAGCCCCGGTCACGCGACGCGGTCAGGAGCACCCGAGGCTCTCGCCGCAGTTGAGGCACTTGAAGCAGGCGCCGTTGCGCACCGCGATGTGCCCGCAGTTCGGACAGCTCGGCGCGTCGCCCTGGTTCTGGAAGGTCGCCGTCACGAGCGTGCCCCGCCGCGGTGCCGGATGACTCTGCCCGTTCGCGGGATCCGTGGGCGCCGCCTCCGGGATGCGGGGCAGGTCAGGGACGGGCCGGTTCACTTTTTTTTTGAGCTCCTCGTCGAGGCCGGGCATGTCGAGCTCAGGCTGGGTCTCCGCGTCGGGGGATCCGCTCTTGTAGCCGGGGATGAAGTTCAGCGCCATCCAGCGGAACACGTAATCGATGATCGACGCCGCGTGGCGGATATCCGGGTTGCGCGTGTAGCCGCTCGGCTCGAAGCGCTGGTAGCTGAACTTGCGGACGAGCGTCTCCAGCGGCACGCCGTACTGCAGCGCCATGGAGGTGAGCGCGCCGATCGTGTCCATGAGGCCACCGATCGTGCTGCCCTCCTTCGCCATGGTGACGAAGAGCTCGCCGGGCTGGCCGTTCTCGTAGAGGCCGACCGTGAGGTAGCCCTCGTGATCGGCGATCCCGAACTTGTGGGTGACCGCCTTGCGGGTCTCGGGAAGACGGCGGCGGATGGGTTTGCCGGCCTCGTTCCGGAGGTGCGCGACCTCGGCCTCGAGCTCCTTGACGCGCGCGAGGAGCTCGCTGGCGGCGGCCTCGGCGGCGGAACGATCGGACGAGTCGGCGCCCTTGCGGGTGTTGAGCGGCTGGGAGCGCTTGGAGCCGTCGCGGTAGATCGCCACGCACTTGAGGCCCATCTTCCACGCCTGGATGTAGGCGTCGCGGATGTCCGCGATCGTTGCGTCGTTGGGAAGATTGACCGTCTTGGAGATGGCGCCGGAGATGAACGGCTGCGCGGCGGCCATCATCGCGAGGTGCGCCTTGTACGAGATGCTGCGGGTGCCGCGGTGCGGCTTGAAGGCGCAGTCGAAGACCGGGAGGTGTTCGGGCTTGAGTGGCGTGGCGACGACGGTGCCGTCATCCTGCAGCGCGTCCTCGATCGTGTCGTGGCGTTCGACATGCTCCACGATGCGGTTGACCTCGTCCGGGCTGTAGCCGAGGCGGCGCAGCGCCTCCGGGACCGTGCGGTTGACGATCTTCAGGTTGCCGCCGCCGGCGAGGACCTTGTACTTCACCAGGGCGATGTCCGGCTCGATGCCGGTGGTGTCGCAGTCCATCAGGAAGGCGATGGTGCCCGTCGGCGCGATGACCGTGACCTGCGCATTGCGGAAGCCGCACTCCTCGCCGCGGTGCAGCGCGCGATCCCAGCAGCGGCGCGCCTCGTCCTGGAGGTACTGGAACTCGGGAGCCGGATGGATGTCCTCCACGGCGGCCCGGTGCAGCCGGATCACCTCGAGCATCGACGCGACATTGTCCTTGGCGGCCGGGCGATCGACCCCGGCGCAGCGCGCGTCGCGATAACCGGGGAACGGCCCGAGGATGCTCGCGATCTCGGCGCTCTGCTCGTACGCGTGCCCCGTCATGATGGCGGAGATGGCGCCGGCGAGGGCGCGGGCCTCGTCCGAGTCATACGGCAGCCCGTAGCTCATGATGAGTGATCCGAGGTTGGCGTAGCCGAGGCCGAGGGTGCGGAAGATGTGCGAGTTCTCGGCGATGGGCCCGGTGGGATAGCTCGCGTTGTCGACGATGATCTCCTGGGCGGTGATGAAGATCCTCACGGCCGCCTTGAATCGCTCGACGTCGAAGACGCCGTCCTCGCGCTTGAAGCGCATGAGGTTCAGGGAGGCGAGGTTGCATGCCGTGTTGTTCAGGAAGACGTACTCGCTGCAGGGATTCGTGGAGTGAATCGGCTCGGTTCCCTTGCAGGTGTGCCACTTCTGGATGGCGCCGTCGTACTGCAGGCCGGGATCGCCGCAGATCCACGTGCCCTCGGCGATGAGGTCGAGCAGCTTCGAGGCGTCCTTCCTCTCGACCGGCTCGCCGGTCGTGACCGAGCGCGTCCACCATTCCCGGCCCGCGATGGCGGCCTCCATGAACTCGTCGCTCACGCGGACGGACAGGTTCTCGTTCTGGTACATGACGGAGCCGTAGGCCTCGCCGTTGAACGAGCCGTCATACCCCTGCTCGATGAGCGCCCATGCCTTCTTCTCCTCCCGCATCTTGGCGGTGATGAAGTCCTCCACGTCCGGGTGCCAGTCGCGCAGGGTGTTCATCTTGGCCGCGCGCCGGGTCTTGCCGCCCGACTTCACGACGTTCGCGACCTGGTCGTACACCTTCAGGAAGCTGAGGGGCCCGCTCGGACGACCGCCGCCCGAGAGCTTCTCCCGCGAGCTCCGGATCGGCGTGAGGTCCGTGCCCGTTCCCGACCCGAACTTGAAGAGCATCGCCTCGCTGTACGCGAGCTGCATGATGCTCTCCATGTTGTCCTCGACGGACTGGATGAAGCACGCCGACGACTGCGGGTACTCGTACTGTGTGGCCGCCCGTTCCGGCCGCAGCTTCTTCCGGTCGAAGTACCAGTTGCCGCGGTCGCTCGCCTTGCCGATGCCGTACTGGTGGTACAGCCCGACGTTGAACCAGACCGGCGAGTTGAACGCCCCGTACTGGTTCAGGCACAGCCACGAAAGCTCGTCGTAGAAGACCTCCCCGTCCTCCTTCGAGAAGTAACCGTCGCGCACGCCCCAGTCCGCGATCGTTCGCGTCACCCGGTGGATGAGCTGCCGCACGGAGTACTCGCGCTCGGACTTCGTCGGGTCGCCGTAGAAGTACTTCGAGCAGACAACCTTGGTCGCCAGTTGGGACCAGAACCGCGGCACCTCCACGTCCGTCTGGCGGAAGATCACCTTGCCGGTGTCATCCGTGATCTCCGCCGTCCGACGCTCCCATTCCACCTCGTCGAACGGCCGGACATGCGGCTGGCTGAACACCCGTTCGATCCCGAGCTTCTTGCGGCCCGGCCTGCGCATCGGCCGCAGGGCGGCGGCGATCCGGGCACTGCTTCGGGAACGTGTGGTACCGGACGACATGGGGCTGGTGGAATCGATCATGAAAGGGTTCTGGTTGGCGGTTTCAGGCGATTCTGGTGGACGTGTAAACCGTGCGTTGGGAGTCGTGCGATCCGCGGGCAAGCACCGCCGATTGCGGCGCGGCTCGCAGCGTTACACAAGGAATTGTGGCGTCAATGCTTTTCGCCCCCTCCCGGCATTTTCCCGGAATCCGGCCCGAAAACCGCGCGTCCCGCCTGGTGCGCCGCCACGGTTTCAGCGATGGATCGCACCGTTCCAAGCACCGCGCGAGCCGCCGCAGCGTCAGGGATCTTGAGCCCGTACCTCTTCTCGAGGGCGACGACCAGCTGAAGCGCGTCCACGGAATCAAGCCCGAGGCCGCCCGGGCCGAAGAGGGGCTGGTCGTCCCCAATCTCCGTCACCTGCAGCATGAGTTCCTCGAGCATCCACTGCTTCACCTCGGCCCGCAGGGCCGCCGTCGCATCGTTCATAGGTTCAGACATCCGCCAGCAACCGGCCCATCCTTCCCGAGGTCGGTCCGAGCCGCCATCCCGATTCGTTCAGCGGGCTGATGCCGGAGGCTCGCCGGCCGCGCGCGAGAAGCGCACGCCCGCAGCCCCCATGTTCAAGCCCGCGGCGCTCACGACCGCCGCCGTGGCGATTTCCCTTCGGATCAGCTCGCACGCGACGACGCATTGCCACGCGGAGCCCGCCGCAAACCCCTCGCCGAGGCAGCGCTTCGGGGAAATCCGCCGTCCGCGCCAGTCCGCCCATGCGGAGTCCTCGGCGCGGTCGTACCGGCACGCCCCGGACCGCGCATCGACCAGCCACTCCCCCGGTGCGCCCGGACCGAGTTCCCGCGCCACCGTCAGGACCGCCTCTTCACGCGCGGCAAGGCTCCCGTACGGGACGGGTTCGACGAGCGCCTCCACCACGGCGGCCGCGCTCGCATCCTCCGACGCCTCGAGCCACACCGCCCCCGCCCCCGCGCTGGCCGGAACTCGATCCTCGAGCAGCGCCCACGCCTCGAGACTGAGCCAGTCGGGTTCCTCCGCCCCGAGCACGAGCACGCCCCTGGCGACGCCGGACGCGATCCATGCGGCGGCCGTCGCGAGACCGTCCACGAACACGGACGGATCCCCAACCAGCGTGTAATTCATGCCCTCGAGGCCGAGCACGGTCCCGACGTGGCTCGCCGCCGCATTGTACACCGTCTCGGGAAACAGCAGCGGACTCGCCTCGCGCGGATTGCGCAGCACCTCGTCGTGGAATCGCCTCGAGTACTGCACGCCGCCGCTCATGACGCACACCACGATCCCCGCACGCGCCCCGCCCGGGATCGTCCGGCCGCCGAGAGCCTCGAGCGCGGCTGCGGTCGCGTAGTGCGAGATCGGGCTGGCGCGGCGCAGCCGCGGATGGGCAGCCCACGGCGGCCGTTCGCGCCATGGAGGCGTCTCGTGCCATGCACCGCGGCACCCGGGCGCGTCGGACCGACGCTTCTCGAACATGCGCCCCTCCCTGACCGCCGCGAAGAGTTCCGGCACCCCCCACCCCGCGGGAGACACCGCGCCGAGCCCGGTCACCCGGATTCCGGTCACGACCACCTCCGCACGACGAGGGACGCGTTCGCGCCGCCGAATCCGATCGAGTTGCTCAGCGCGCACCTCGCCGGCGCGGCCTCGGGCTCGCGCACAAGGCGGAAGCGGCACCCCGGGTCGGGCTCCCCCGTCCCGCGCATCGGCGGCAGCCACCCGCCCGCCAGCGCCATGAGGCAGATCCCGAACTCGACGGCCCCCGCGGCGCCCAGCAGGTGGCCGACCGAAGCCTTGGTCGAGCTCACCGGAAGGCGCCCCGCGTGACTGCCGGCCCATGCGGAGATCGCCGCCGCCTCCGAGCTGTCGTTCGCCACGGTACCCGTGCCGTGCGCATTGACGTACCCCACGTCCTCCGGACCGATCCCCGCCACGTCGCACGCGTCCCGCATGGACTGGAGGATCGCCCTGCCCTCCGGGTGCGGCTGGGTCAGGTGGTGCGGGTCGGCACGGGTGCCGTACCCGATCACCTCGCCCAGGATCGACGCGCCCCGCCGCTCGGCCGCCGACAGCGATTCCAGCATGAACACGGCCGCACCCTCGCCCAGCGACAGGCCGTCGCGCGCCGCGTCGAACGGCCTGCAGGGCCGAGGCGAGAGCGCCTGCAGCGAGTCGAACCCCGCGAAAACCATGTGGCAAAGGGCCTCATACCCGCCCGCGAGCACGCGCTCGGCGCGTCCCCCGCGAATCAGAGCCCACCCGTGCCCGATGGCATTGGCGCCGGAGGAACAGGCGTTGGCGATCAGCGTGACCGGCCCCCGGAATCCGAATGCCTCCTGTGCCTCGAGCGCCTGCCGCTGCGGCTGGTAGCCCACGCAGCGACTGACCTGGCCGCGGCGCGACGCGCCCGCGTCCATGGCCCGCCGGTGAAACTCCTCCCCGAGCGCCATTCCCCCGCTCGTGGTGCCAAGGACCATGGGCAGCAGCGGGCCGTTCCATCGCGCCGACTCGAGGGCCTCCGCGGCCGCGTGCAGGAGCAGCCGTCCGGCGCGCGTGACCCTCCGCGCGGCGGACCTTCCAAGACGGGTTCGCGGGAGCGCCTCGGGCAGGGTCACCTCCGCCGCGATCCGCACGCGCTGCCGGGACGCGTCGAAGAGCGTGATCTCCCGGAACGCGGACCGCCCCTCGCGGAACGCCGCCGCGTTCTCCGTCCAGCCGATGCCGAGCGGCGTCACGAATCCCGCGCCGGTGACTACGACTCGCTGCATGGCCGTGATCTGTGGAGCCGCTTCGCCTCGCGTCAATTCGCGGCGTCACCGCGCCGCCGCATGGGACGCCGCCCGAGCCTTGCGCGCCACGCCGCCCATCGCGCGACGTCGCGCAGCACCCGGATCCGGCTCGCGCCGGCCGATCGGGGAAGCACCCCCACGGGGGCGTGCGCGATCGACGCGCCCGCCCGGGCCGCCGCCACGATCATGGCCGATTCCATCAGGAATCCATCGGCCCGCGGCTGGATGGATTCCCATGTGGCGAGGCGCACCACCCGGAAGCCGCACTGCGTGTCGGGAATCGTCATGCCGGTCCACCGGCTCAGGTCGCGGCTCATCCAGCGGTTCACCAGCCGGCGGATCCACGGGATCTTCCCCGCCTCGTCCATTCGATTGCCGATGACCATGTCGGCCCCGGTGCGATCGACCGCCTCCAGCAACGCCGGGATGTCAGCGGGATCGTGCTGCCCGTCGCCGTCCATGAGCACGGCCCAACCGGCGCCGGCCTCGCGCGCGGCGTGCATCCCTGTTCGGATCGCGGATGCCTTGCCCATGGGGCGCGCGTGCCGGCGAATCGTCGCCCCGGCCTCCCGCGCGCGCCCGGCGGTATCGTCGGTCGAGCCATCGTCCACAACGATCACGCGGGGGACATGCCGGCGGGCGCCGGAGACCACACCGGCGATGGTCGCCGCTTCGTTCAGACACGGAATCACCACGATGCACTCGTCCGGCGCGGGCACCCGGGCAGGGTATCGATCCCCGGCGCCGGGCACGATCCCAACCGCGCCCCCGGCGACGCCACGGGGGGAGTCGTCTCCCGTCTCCGTCGCGCGCGCCCGCGTCATGCCGTGGCGCGCGACGGAGGGAGCCATGTCCTCCATCCCTCCCGCAGCTCGAGAGCCGCCCACCCGAGCAATGCCCGGACGATCGGCCAGCCGCTCGTCGGCGAGAACGTGAATCCCGGCACGAGGCAGCGGCGCCCGGCATTCTCCCTGCCGTACGTGCCGCGTGCGCGGCGCGCCCGCGCGATCGCGGCGAGCCGCCGGTTGTAGGTGCGCATCAGGTGGAACACGGGGACCGAGGGTCCCGGCACGAAGGGCGGTTCCAGGAGCGCCGCGTCTCCGCGGCGGTACGGTTGGGAGGCGACGCCGAGATAATAGCATCCCAGGTCCAGCACGAAGCCCAGCCGCATCAGCTCGTAATCGCCGAGGTACTCGTACTTGTCGCGGTACACGGCCTCGAACCAGCGGTCATGGCTGCGGGTGAAGTCCGCATGGTACCGGGCGGCGAGCGTGGCGGCGGCCTCGCCGCGCAGGGCGCGCCCGACGAGATCGACCGCGCGCGACACGGTGAACGACACCCAGTCCATTCCCGGGCTGTAGAACGGGTCCATGAACGCGGCCGCATCACCGACGAGGACGAATCCATCGCCGGCCAGCACCTCGCTGCGGTACGCGAGATGCCGCCGCCAGTGGACGTCGTTCTCCACGGGCTCGGCGTGCTTGAGCATCTCGCCGGCCACGGGATGTCCCTCGAGAAACTTCCGGATGCGCCCGGCGAGGGGACCCTCGTGCGGGAATTCCACGAGCCGCTCGTCGAACACGACGCCGATGCTCGTGTCGCCGCCGCGCAGCGGGATCATCCATGCCCACCACCCCCTGCCCATCAGGTGGTTGGTGGCGGTGCCGCGCAATCCCGCGAAGCCGCGGGACCAGCCGGGATCCCGGGCGCGCTCGGGGGCGTCCCAGTCCGCGACCCCGCGCCACCGGGCCCATGCCGCGGAGGTCGGGTGCGCGGTGTTCGTCCGCCTCCATCCGCACTTGCGCGCAAGCACCGAGGCCACGCCGGACGCGTCGATCACCCATCGCGCCCGCACCTGCTGCTCCCCCGCCTCCGAGGCGATCCGAAGGCGCTGGAGTCTGCCGGGAGCGAGCTCGACCTCCCGGACGACCGTCCCGCGCCGCACCGTCGCCCCTGCCTGCCCGGCGCGCCGGAGCACCTCCTCGTCGAGACGCGCCCGATCGAGCTGGAAGCTCGGAACGCGAACGAGATACCGGCCGCCGATCTCGCTGCAGTCCACCGCCGTGGCGGCTCGCTCATTGGCAAACCAGAAACGGAGCCCCTGCTTCAGGAGATGCTCATGCTGCAGGTGGTCGGTCAGGCCGAGCACGCGCATGAGGAAGTACGCACTGACCTCGACCGTCGCCTCCCCGACCTTCCGTCCGTGCGCCTCCGTGCGCTCGAAGATGGCGACACGCGCCTCCGGGTGCTCGCGACGAAGCAGCAGCGCGGCCGCCGCGCCCGCCAGCGCGCCGCCGATCACCGCGACATCCACCTCGAGTTCCTCGGGCCCCTGCAACGGCTGGATTGAAGCCCCTCCCCGGGCCGCAACGCAATCCGGTCGCGCGAAATCATCGCCACGCCGCACTCCCCTTTTCCACGCCGCCCGCCGAAACGGCGGCCGCCCGGCGCGGACTCAGTACCAGGTTCCGCGATACACCTCGTACACATCGACCCGGCCGCCCGCGAAGTAGGGCGTGCGCGGCCAGTGAAAGCGTCCGGTCGCCTCGTCGAATCGCAGGATCCGCGGTGCCCCGGGATCGTTCGGGTCGGCCGCCTCGAATTCCCATCCGGACGGCGTGCGCCGCGCCGCGTACAGCAGCACCGCGTGATTGATCGACATCCGGGGGAACCGCACGAGGTGCACGACACGCGGCCGGCCGTCCCGCAGTTGATGGGCCAAGCGCCCCGCCGTGCGAGCCTGGTGTCGCCTGCCAAACGGGAGGATCATCCGCCAGTTGCCGCGCTGCAGATAGCTCTCGGCCGCCCCGCCCCCTTCGTCCTTCAGAATCTCCTCGTGCGCCTCGCTCAGCTCGCGGAGCCCCGCGAAACCCGGGACGACGACCCGCTCGTCGGCCGGCGACGGACGGCGCGCGCTCCTCGAAACCACCTCACGGACGATGCGGCGCACTTCTTCCGCCCCCGGGCGCCCGAGGCCCGGCTCGAACCGCGCGTGATCATGGAACTGGCGCATGAGCCGGCTCAGCGCGAAGCAGCGCAGGCTGTACTCCGGCGCAGGCTCGCGCCTGCGGGCGCCCATTCGCCCCTCCGGATCCAGCTCGTAAACCCACCGGGTCTCGTTCGTGAACGCAACCGCGTCGCGTTGAAACACGAACTCGGCGCGCCGCGTGATCGCGGCGGCGGGGGCCGCGGGACGGTCGCCGTCGCACGCGCAGCCGGCGGCCGCCGCCGTGAGCGCCACCAGCCACACGGCCGTGACGCACGCCGCCCACGGCCCTGGGGTCCCTGCACTGTCCGTTCCGCCTGTCACGATCCTGCCGCCGTCCAAACGCATGTTCGCGGACAGCCTGGCGCGCGCACCATGCGCCGCGCCATCCTTCTCGTCGGGCGGATGGGTGCCGTGGCGCGGGGGCTTGCGCGGCCGCGTCCGGCCACGGTACTGCATCCTCACGATGCTCTACGAGAGGTGGCGCGCGATCGCCAGCGCGGGCGGTGATGAAACGGCCCTGCGCGATCTCGCCGACAATCGCTCATGGACCTTCCGGCAGCTTGCGCGCGCCGCCGAAACCACGCCGTGCCCGGATCCGGAACCGTGGTGCCGCCCGCGCGGGGCCCGAGCCGAATTCATCCTCGGCGTCCTTGCGGGCTGGCGCGAGGGCCGCGTGGTCGTGCCGCTCGACGCGGACCAGGCCGCCCCCGAGGTTCCTCCGCCGCCCCGCTCGGCCGTGCATTACAAGCTCACCAGCGGGACGACCGGGGGCAGCCGGGGCATCTGGTTCACCGCCGGGCAACTCGCGGCGGACGCCGACAACATCGTCGCGACGATGGGCCTCCGTCCCGAGTGGCCCAATCTCGCCGCCATCTCCCTCGCGCACTCCTACGGCTTCTCCAACCTCGTCCTGCCGCTCCTGCTGCACGGCATTCCGCTCTGCCTCGCCGCCGCGCCCCTGCCCGAGCCCGTGCGCAAGGCCGGCCGCGAGATGAACCACCTCACCCTGCCCGGTGTGCCCGCGCTGTGGCGCTCCTGGCACGAGGCCGACGCGATTCCTCCCGGCACGCGCCTCGCCATTTCCGCGGGAGCCCCGCTCCCCGTCGCGCTCGAGCGCACGGTGTTCGAGCGACGCGGCATCCGGATCCGGAACTTCTACGGCGCCTCCGAATGCGGAGCGATCGCCTTCGACTCGAACGACCCTCCCCGGTCGAGCGAGACGTACGCCGGCGCGCCCGTCCGGAACGTGGAGCTCACCCTCGACCCGGACGGCTGCCTCCTCGTTCGCTCGCGGGCCACCGGCTCGGGATACTGGCCGGAGGAAGATCCGAGCCTGAGGCATCCGCATTTCCTGACGTCCGACTACGCCGCCCTCACCCCCGAGGGCGTGCACCTGCTCGGGCGCGCCACCGACACGATCAACCTCGCCGGGCGCAAGGTGCAGCCGGCCGAGATCGAAACGGTCCTGCGAAGCTGGGAGCGAGTCCGCGATTGCATCGTCTTCGGCGCGCCGGACCCGAGCGGCCGCCGCGGGGACATCATCCTCGCGTGGGTGGTTCCGGAAGGGCGCGTGTCGGAAGCGGACCTTCGATGGTTCGCGCAGGAGCGGCTGGCGCCATGGCAGCAACCGCATCGCTGGCTCATCCGGGATGCCCTCCCCGTCAACGAGCGCGGAAAGGCTTCGCGCGCCGCGCTCCGGCGCCAGTTCACTGAAGCGTGAATCGGCCCGGGGGGCCCGCGCATCACTCGCCTTGCGCGCCCCGGGCCCCGCGAGGCGTCCCGGCGAGGGACACCTCGGCATCGAGGACAAGGATCGCCCCCACGTGCGCGCGGGTTCGCGCCTGCACCACGCCCCCGAGCCGCCCCACGACCTCCGCCTCGATGCGCACCGTGTCGCGCACGCCGACCGTGCCCTTGAACCTCGCGTGCCTCACCGACGCGAGGCGAAGCCGCTCGAGCGGAGGCTCCATCGGGTCCGTCTGCGCGACCACTCCCGCGAGCTGGGCGCACGCCTCAAGCAGCAGAACCCCCGGCATGATCGGCTCCCCGGGAAAATGCCCCGCGAGAAACGGTTCATCCCCGCGAACGGTGTACTCGCCGACTCCACGCAGCCCCGGCTCGATCGAGGCGACCCGATCGAGGAACCGGAACTCCGGTCCGTGCGGCAATCGCGCCAGCGCCTCGGCGCCGTCAATTCCGCCCGCCGGCGGTGGATGCTCCTCCATGGGGACGACTCACCTTGTAATGATCGGGCACCCGCGGATCGAACCAGCCCTCCTCGAGCTCCGGGTTCACGGCGGCGTGCTCGAACTCGTTGCGCATCGCGGAGCCATCCGCGAAGCGGAGTTCCGTCGCTGCCGGCCCCTTCGCATCCTCGATGAACTCGATGAGGACCGAAGTCACAAGCTTGCGCGCGGCGGTCGACCGCGGCTGCAGTTCCATGCGCCACCGGCCTTCCTCCACGGGTTCCATGCCTCGGATGACGAAGCGCTCCTCGATCTGCGCACGGGTGCGCGGGAACCCGGCCTCGAGCAGCGAGAGCGCGTGGCCGAGGGGGCCCTGCTCGATGGCATCCAGCCCGTAGATCTCCGCGCGTTCGAGCCGGGGATACAGAATCGCCATCTCGCTCCGGCCGCGAATGGCGAGGGTCCTCACCGGGTCGCCGAGTTCCCAGCGGAACAGGTTCGGGGCGCCGAACCACACCCGGCCACGGGCCTCGAGCGGTTCACGCAGCGTCCGCATTCGGCGCACCTGGACAAACTCCGCGCTCCACGTTTGCAGATCCTGCTGGCCGGCAAGCCATGTCTCGAGCGCCTCCGTGCCTCGATCCGCGGCACGCGCCGGGAAGGCGAACACCAGCCATGCGATCAACCATGGCCATCCACCGATCCCCACACATCGACGAAATGGAACCATTGGGTCGCATGCTGTCGCACGACGGGCTCGAACGCACGCAGGATCTCCCGGAGAAACTCCCGGCCGCGGGCGGGGTCCCGGAGCGCGCCGCGCTCATACTCCACGGGCTCCAGCACTTCCGCCCTGTACCCGGCGACCGCGCGCACCACGTACACGGGCACCACGGCGCAGCCCGTGGCGCGCGCCAGTTCGAGCGGCGCGCGCGAAACCCGAAAGGTGCGCCCGAAGAACTCCGATTCCATCGAGGACTCCTCTCCCGGCCGGTCGATCAGCACCGCGACCAGGTCACCCGCCGCCAGCCTACGGACGATCTCGACCCCGGCGAACGGACCGGCCCCCACGACGATCGTGTCCACCCCCTGCGCCCGGCGCGCCTCCTTCCGCGCCCGGGTCAGACCGCCGTCGGGTTCGGCTCCGGTCACCACCGCGACGCGTCGCCCGAATCCTCCCAGCGCCCGCGTGCCGAGCTCCCAGTTGCCGAGGTGCAGCGTCACGAGGAGGGCGCCGCGCCCGGCGTCGATCGCGCGGCGGAGGCGCTCGCCGCCCTGGAGTTCCACGAGGTCCGGCTGCCGCCCTGCCTCGTGCCTCCAGGTGTCCACGAGCTTTCGCGCGAAGGCGCCGAAGACCTCGTGCGCCATCGCCCGGGCACGGACGGGGGAGCCGGCGATCGGCTCAAGATTGCGCTCCACGATCCCGCGCCGCGCGGGCCGCAACCCCGCGTACAGCCGCACGCCCGCGCGCGTCACGCCCGCCAGCAGGAATTCCGGCAGCACCCCTGCGGCCGCCACCGCGAACCGCCAACCGGCTCCGCCGTACAGCCGCGACGGACGGCGGGCCGCGCGTTCTCCCGCTCCCGGCGACCCGATCGCGATCCACCACGCGGGCAGGAACCACTGCGCGGTGATCAATGCCGAGCCGACCCCCAAGGCGCACACCCGCCCGAGACTCGCCAGGCCGCCACTGCTCGAGAGCGCCAGCGAGGTGAACCCCGCGACGGTCGTCAGGCCGCACAGCCAGAGGGCGCGCCCGGTCGTGTGCCGCACTTCCGCGAGGCGGCCCCGGTGCCGCATCAGGGAGAGCGTCTGATGGATCGAGTAGTCCACCCCCGTGCCGAACAACAGCGCGACCGCCATCATGTTCATGAGGTCCCATGACCAGCCCGCGAGCGCCATCACCCCGCACGTCAGGCAGCCGGCCCATGCCAGCGCGATCGCCCCGAGCAGCGTGGCCTTCCAGTTGCGAAAGGCGCTCGCCATCGCGAGCACGATTCCGGCCGCGACCACGAGGATCACCGGAACCACGCGGTGCAGCGTGACTTCGCGCATCATGGGACCGAGGGCCTCCCACGCGCCGGCCGCGACACCGCGGGAACCCTGCGCCTCGAGCGTGCGCACCACGTCCCACGCCGACGCGCCCTCCGCCAGCCGCAGCCTGCCCAACGCCAGCCTGCGCTCCCCGTCCCGCGCGGCGACCTGGTTCCACGCCCACGAGCCGGTCGCGCCCGGCGGAGGCGGCGGCTCCGGATGCCGCGCGAGGCCGGTCCATGCGCGGAACACGCCGCGCGCCAGCCCCGCGGCCTCGTCCGTGAAACCCGCGCGGTCGAGCGCATCGCTGATCTCGTCGAGCCGTGTGGCGAGCGACGCGATCACGGGAAGATTCTCACGCCAGCGCGCGGGCTGCGGCCAGAGGGCGTCGGGCAGTTCGATTCTCTCCACCGTTCCCGCGCGCCGCAGGGACTCGGCAGCCTCCCGGACCGCCTCGATCCGTCGGGCCACCTCGGAATCGTCCGCGCCGGAGACGATCACCATGACGCCCGAGCGCTCGTGGTCCATCCTGGCTTCGAGCTCGTCCATGGCCGCGTAGCTCTCGCTTCGGCCGGGGCGCAGTGTCTCCGCGCCGCCTTCGAAGGCAGGAGGCCGCCATGCCACCGCGGCAACCGCGGCCGCGCCGACCGCGACGCTGAACAGCAGCGACCTCCCCGGCCGCGGACGGGAGCGCGACGCCGCCGGATCGTCCGGCGATGGCCCCGGGTGCGCCCCGCGAACCACGAACGGTTGCACGTACAACGTGAGCATCACCACGGCCGCCGTGAGCATTCCGATCGCCACGAGGGTCGCGAGCTGCCCGAGCCCCGGCACGCCCACGAGGTTCAGGAGGAGAAAGGCGCCCGCCGTCGTTCCGGCGGAGAAGCCGATCGGCCGGACCTGGATGCGGCTCACCGCGCGAAGGTCCGCGGCGCCGGAGGAAACGGCTTCCTGGTGGAGCACGAGCCCGTAGTCCGCGGCCATGCCGAGGAGGATCGAGGCAAACCCGAGGCTCACGAGGTGCAGATCGCGCAGCACCCACCCCGCGATGCCGAGCGTCAGCACGAGGACCAGCGCGAGCAGTGCCCCCAGCCACGCGAGCGGGAGCCACCGCCGGTGCACGAAACCGAAGAGCGCCAGCACGAAGACCGCCGTCCCGAGCGCGGACGAACGGAGGTCGGCCTCCATGTCCGCGGCGGTCTCCGACGCGATGGCCGGGCCACCCGTGAACCGCGCGCGCACGTTGTCGGCACCTCCGAGCGACGCCCCGGTGATTTCACGGATCGATTCCACCCAGCGTCCCGCCTCCGCGTATCCGCGCAGCTCCACGGCGGGTTCAACGACCACCACCCGGAAGCGGCCATCCTCCGACGAGAACAGTCGCTCGCCGCGCGCATATTCCTCGGCGAACCCGCCGTCGTCGCCAGGGAGACGGGTCAGCCCGAGCGGATCGTGCCCGAGCACCGCGAGTTCGTCGGGCGACATCGTGAACTGCAGGCGGTCGCGCGCCGCCTCGAGGGCGGTCTCGAGTTCGTCTCCCGAAAGCCGGGCGGCAAGGCCGCGGACCGCCTCCGGCGGGGCGTTCATCCACCGCCACGCGAGCAGTTCCGCGCCGCGGTTGGCGTCGTCGAGCCAGACGGGCCGCCACAGGGCGCGCGTGACAAGGTTCGTGTGCCGCAGAAGACCCTCCGCGACCCGCCGCGCCGCGTCCTCGACCGCGGAGGGATCGTCGCCGGAAAGGGTGACCCGGAGTTCATGGGCGCTCGAGAAGTGCGCCTCCCACAACCGGAGCGCCTGCAGTCCGGGGGCGTCCGCGGGCAGGAGATTCAGGATGTCCGTGGAGAACCGGATTCGCGCCAGACCCGTTGCGGCGATGACGAGCGCCGCGAGAAGCCATGCGAGCCTCCAGCGGGTCATGGCGCGAGATAACCCTCGAGCCGTTCGCCCGTGACGAGGTTCCGGATCCACCAGCGCGCGCCATCATTGGCCACGAGGCCCTCCCAGCCTTCGCGCAGGCGCCGCCCGGTGAGCAGGTCCCCGAGCTGGAACCAGATCATCGGCGGAGGCTCACCGCGCCCGCCGTGCGCACCCTCGCCCGGGACACCCAGCTCCCACGCATCCGCATTGCGAACGACGCGGAACAGGGTTACCGCGGGCTTGGAGAACTCCACCACGTATCCGTCCGATCCCGGGTATCCCGCGAAGACCAGCTCGCCCGCGACCTCCTCCGCGCCGGCGGACGCCTGCCACACGGCCTGTCCGTGGCGGACGGGCCAGGACGGATCCGCCAGCAAGGGGGCCTGCGGAGTCCGGCACCCGCCGGCCGCGACCACCGCCACGAGGAGCGCCGCAAGCGCGGCGACATGCCTGCCAGGGATTTGAAATCGCCTCATGTGACCTGCAATCGGGGAAGCAGCGCGAAGCGCGTCTGCAGCTTCACGATCCAGAAGAACAACCGCAGCCGCCACCGCAGCGCCCAGCCGCCCTCCAGTTCTCCCGCCAGCACCGCGTTCACCGCCGCCGGAAGGTGGAAGCGATGAACCGGCTGGAGAAACACCTCCATGAAGGAACCCGTATAGAACGCCTCCACCATCTCCCAGTAGAACGACATCGCCCCGAGCACCTTTCGCTCGTACGCGCGCCGCCCCGGGGCCGCGCGCGCCGCGTCGCGGAGCGCGTCGTCCACCACGCCCGCCGCCCACCGGGCGGACAGCATCGCGAGGTAAACGCCCGCCGAGAAGATCGGGTCCATGAACCCCGCGGCGTCGCCGACCCGCAGCAGCCGGTCGCCCGTGATCCGTTCATTCCGGTAGGAGAAATCCGTCGTGGTCTGGACCGGCATCAGCCAGCGCGCGTGCTCCATCCGCGCGCGCATCACCTTCGATGCGCGCACCTCGCGCTCGAACAGCTCGTTCGGCGCGAGCCCGGCGCGCTGGAAGTCGCGGCGATCCATGACGAGCCCCACGCTGACGCGCTCCGGCCCGAGCGGAATGATCCAGAACCAGTTCGCGGCCTGCCGCACGATGATCGTGTCGCCCGCGGCCGTTCCCTCGTCGAGACGGACCCCCGCGAAGTGGCTGAACACGGCGATCTTCTGCAGGCGCGGGTGCGGACGGCGCAGGCCCTCCTGGTTGCCGGTGAGGTTCGCCCTGCCCGACGCATCGATCAGCCAGCGCGCGCGGAACCGCTCGCGCTCTCCCGATTCGGGCGCCGCCTCGAGCAGCACGCCCTCGGGGTCCATGGAGAACCTCGACACGGTCCATCCCTCGCGAACCTCGGCGCCGCAGCTTTCCGCGTGGCGAAGCAGCACCTCGTCGAAGCGCGCCCTCTCCACCTGGAAGGCCTCGGTCTCGCGGTTGAACACGCCGTCTCGAAAGACGAAGGCGGTTCCCCTGGACCCGTTCGCGAGATGGAACTGCGCCCCGAGCTTCCGCATGAAACCCGCCGCCTCGAGCTTCGGGAGCACCCCCAGTTCCTCAAAGATCCGGCGGTTGTACGGCAGCAGCGATTCCCCGATGCGAAAGCGCGGGAAGCGCTCGCGCTCGAGAACGAGGACGCGCCGGCCGGCGCGCGCGAGGAACCCCGCGGCACAACTGCCGCCGGGCCCGCCGCCGATCACCGCCGCGTCGTAGATGGGTGCCATGTCCTTGCCGATCCGGTGTGGCAGTCTGTCCGCCAGGCGGCGGCCCGACTCAAGTCAATCATGAACGGCCCGGCCCCGGCGGCAAACGGCGCGTGCAGGACCTTCCGCGCCCGAATCCGCTTTCCCCCTCCTCCCGCCGCCTTCTACATTGGCGCGCCCGGCAGACTGTGCCGGGAGGAAAGCCATACAGACATGGGTGCCGACTCCGCTTCCGCTCAATCCGTTTCCGCGCCGCCGCTTCAGCCGCTGGCCGTTCCCACGCGTCTTGCGCCCACGCCCTCGGGGCCGCCCAGATTCGCCGTCGAGGTTCGCACCGCGGCCGGCGGCACGATTCCCGCCGGCGATCCCCGCGCCACCCGCGCGCTGGTCGCGCTCATGGATGTGCACGCGGTGAATGGCGGCGCCGCCTGCCACTGGGGCGGACCCGCCGCATTCGCGGAGATCAACTCCGCCGTGCACGCGCTGATGTTCGCGACGCGGGACCGCCCGTGGCACGAGGCGTTCAATTACGTCAATGACGCCGGCCACGCGGAGAACGGCATCTACGCGCTGCGCGCCAACTACGGCTTCGACAACCTCACCTTCGAGGACCTGAAGGGCTTCCGCGGGATCCACAGCAAGCTGACCGGGCACGGCGAATCCCATCTGAATCCGGAGGGCGTCCTGCTTTCCAACGGGCCGCTCAGCTCGGCGGTCGGACAGGCGCAGGGCCTCGCACTCGCGGACCGGTCCGCCGGCCGTGACCGCGTCACGGTGCTGGTCATGTCCGACGGCGCCGCCATGGAAGGCGAGGCGCGCGAGGCCTTCGCGGCGATCCCGGGACTCGCCGCGCGCGGCCGGGTCAATCCCTTTGTCCTGATCCTGTCGGACAACGACACCAAGCTCTCCGGGCGCATCTCGAAGGACGCGTTCTCGATGCAGCCGTCGCTCGAGGCCATGGACGACCTCGGCTGGCGCGTCGTCCGCGTGCCCAACGGACACGATCTTCAGGCGGTCTTCACCGCCTTCGAACAGGCCGTGGCCGACGCGCGCACCGATCCCTCGCGTCCGATCTGTCTCTGGGTCAAGACGATCAAGGGTTACGGCATCAAGGCCACCGAGGAGAACAGCGCGGGCGGACACGGCTTTCCCCTCGCGAACGCCGCGAAGATCGTGGACTGGATCCGCGAGATCTACCGTGACGCGGAGCCGCCTGCCGAACTGTTGCAGTGGGCCGAGTCCCTCCATGCCGACTGGCAGCGACGTGAGGAGGAGAAGAAGGCCGCCGCCGCCCGGTCCGCCCCCGCCCCGTCCGCCGTGCCGAAGGACAAGGTCCAGTCCGGCCTCGCCCGCGCCGCGATCCGCGCCGCCGTGGACGGCTTCCCCGTCTTCTCCATCAGCTCCGACGTCCAGGGGTCCACCGGAATCAGCCCGTTCCAGAAGACGTTCCCCGACCGCTTCGTCGAGGTCGGCATCGCGGAGGCCAACATGGTGAGTGTCGGCGCCGGCTACGCGAAGATGGGTTTCATCCCGATCGTGGACACGTTCGGCCAGTTCGGTGTCACGAAGGGCAATCTTCCCCTCACCATGGCCGCCCTCTCGCAGGCGCCCGTGATCGCGATCTTCTCCCACGTCGGTTTCCAGGACGCCGCCGACGGCGCGAGCCACCAGGCGACCACCTACTTCGCGGCCGTGAGCGCCATCCCGCACCTCGTGGCCATCGCCCCCGCCTCCGCCGAGGAAGCCGAGGCGCTGATGTACGAGGCCATCCGCCGTTACGCGGCGGATCGCACCGCGGGCCGGGACGGCGAGTCCTACGTCTTCTTCGTCGGACGCGAAAATTATCCCGTCCGCTGGACCGCGAATCCCTCGTATCCGTGGGGCCGGGCGCAGGTGCTCGAGGAAGGCGATGAAGTCGTGCTCGTGGGCACCGGCGTCCTGCTCGGGAAGGTGATCGAGGCCGGGCGCATGCTCGCCGAACGCGGGGTCCGCGCGACCGTGATTCACAATCCGTTCGTCAACCGCCCGGACGTCGAGACGATCGGCGCCGCGGTGCGCCGCTGCAACGGCCGGCTCGTGACCCTCGAGGATCACCAGGTCGCCTGCGGCATGGGCGCCCAGCTCTCCCACGCGCTCAGCCAGGCCGGCATCCCGCACCAGGTCCGGTCACTCGGGATCCGGGGCGGATTCGGGCAGAGCGCCTACGTCGCGGAACACCTGTACGAGAAACACGGCCTGACCGCGGCGGGCGTCGCCGACGCCGCGCTCGCCCTGCTCAAGCGCTGAACGAGCACCCGCGGACTCCCGATTCCCTCCCGGCCGGGCTTCGGGTGATTGCGCCCGTGGCCCGGCCGCCGTCGTTCACTCGGCCCGGCCGAGGCGCTCCCAGGCGCGGCGGAGCATGCGCTCCGTCGTTTCCCAGCCGACGCATGCGTCGGTGATGGACACGCCGTACCGGAGCGCCGCGCGGTCCTTCAGGGGCTGGTTGCCCTCGAACAGGTGGCTCTCGACCATCATGGCGACCAGCGCGCGGTTCCCCCGCGCCCGCTGCTCGATGACGTTCGCCCAGACCTCCTCCTGTCGGGCGAACACCTTGGCCGAGTTGGCGTGGCTGCAATCCACCATGAGCACGTCACGCAGCCCCGCCTTCCGCAGGGCGGACACCGCGGCGGCGATGCTCTCCGGATCGTAATTGGTGCCGGCCTTTCCCCCGCGCAGCACCACGTGCCCGTACGGGTTGCCCGTGGTGCGGATCACACTGGTGATGCCCGCCGAGTCGATGCCGATGAACGAGTGCGGCTGCCGCGCCGAGAGCATCGCGTCGAGGGCGACCTGGAGCGCGCCGTCGGTGCCGTTCTTGAAACCGACCGGCATGGACAGGCCGCTGGCCATTTGCCGGTGCGTCTGGGATTCCGTCGTGCGCGCGCCGACCGCGGCCCACGTGACCAGGTCGTCGATGTACTGCGGGACGATGGGATCGAGGAACTCGGTCCCGGCCGGCAGGCCAATCTCGTTGATGCGCAGCAGGAGCTCGCGCGCCCAGCGCAGGCCGGTCTCCATGTCGTCCGAGCCGTCGAGGTGCGGATCGTAGATCAGTCCCTTCCATCCGACCGTGGTGCGCGGCTTCTCGAAGTACACGCGCATCACGATGAATAGGCGGTCGGCGAGTTCCTTGCGGAGTTCGTTCAGCCGGAGCGCGTACTCGAGGGCGCTCTTCTCGTCGTGGATCGAGCAGGGCCCCACCACGACGAGCATGCGGGGATCCGTTCCGTCGAGGATCGCCTCCACACGCTCGCGTCCCTGCACCACCGTCTGGTTGGCCGCCTCGCGGATCGGGAGCCTGTTCTTCAGTTGTGCGGGCGTGATCAGCCGCTTCACGTCGGCCACCCGCAGATTCTCCGTGCGTCTCATTCTTTGCCCCCTGCCGCTCGTTTACGACCCCGTGGAACCCGGGGCGCAGGGATCACCACGCTAGTCACCTCACCCGCCGCCAGTCGAGTCTGCAGAACGACACCCTCCGCGACGTCCTCCGCCCGCCGGAGCACGCGCCCGGTCCCCTGCTCCCGCGTGATCGAGTAGCCGCGCGCGAGGACCCGTTCCGGAGAGAGCAGTTCAAGTCGCATCCCGAGACGTTCCAACTGCTCCCGTTTCCGGCGCAGCGCTCCCGCGAACGCGTGGCCCAGCTCCCGCTCGAGCCCCTCCACCCTCTGGCGTTCCACGGCGAGCCGGCGTTCCGGGCGCAGGCGCGCGAGGCGCGTCGCCAGGGAGTTCAGCCGTTCCCGGTGCCACCGCATGCAATCGCGCACGCGCGCCGAGAGCGCGGCCTGTGCCTCATCGAGGCGCTGCATGCGTTCCTGGAGGCGACGCCGGGGATGCGCGCGCTGCAGCCTCCGAGCCAGGGACGCGAGGGCCTCGGCCTCCGCCGCCACCGCGTTGCGCGCGAGCCGCCGCAGCCGGTCGACCTGGCGCGCGATCCATTCGCACGCCTCGACGTAGCCGGCCGTGATGATCTCCGCCGCGGCGCTCGGCGTCGCCGCCCGAAGGTCCGCCGCGAAGTCCGCGATCGTGAAATCGATCTCGTGGCCGACGGCCGAGATGACCGGCACCTCGGAGCCCGCGATCGCGCGCGCGACGATCTCCTCGTTGAACGCCCACAGGTCCTCGAGGCTCCCGCCACCACGCGTGACGAGAATCAGGTCGAGGCGCCGATCCGCGCCCGCGGTGGACCACGCGTTCAGGGCGCGGATCGCCGCGGCGATCTCGGCGGCCGCCCCCTGCCCCTGCACGCGGCATCCGGCGAGAACCACCTCCAGCGCGGGATACCGTCGCTCCAGCACGTGGGCCACGTCACGGATGGCGGCGCCGGTCGGGGAGGTCACCAGGCCGATGCGCCGCGGGAACCGGGGGATCGGCCGCTTGCGCGCGGGATCGAACAATCCCTCGGCCTGGAGCCTGCGCTTGAGCGCCTCGAAGGCCGCCTGCAGCGCGCCGACCCCCTGCAGCTCCACCTCGCGCACGATGAGCTGATGCTGCCCGCGCGGCTCGTAAACGGTGACCGTGCCGTGGACGGCAAGGCGCTGCCCGTCGCGGATCATGCTTCGATCCGCGACGGGCGTGCCGCGGAACAGCACGCAATTCAACTGCGCGTTCGCGTCCTTGAGCGTGAAGTACAGGTGGCCCGACGCCTGGGCGCGCAGGTTGGAAACCTCGCCGCTCACCCAGACCTCGCCGAGGCCCTCCACGAGCCGGCGGATGCGCCCGGTGATCTCGGTCACCGAGTAGATCCGGCGCGTCGCCGCCGGGGAGAACAGCTCCCCGAACTCCCACTGGGTCGTGACCTTTCGCGGCATCAGGATCCCTCGCCGGAATCCGCGGACCCGGGTTCAGGCACCGCCTCGGAGATGCGTTCGATCGACAGCGCGCGCCCGGTCTCGCCGTCCACGCGGATGAGCACGCCCTGCAGCAGGAGGCGCCCCTTCGCCACGGAGAACCTCTGCGGTGTGCAGGTCGTGAACCGCCGCACGACGGGTTCGATCTCGCGCCCGAGCACGCTCTCGTGCGGGCCGGTGAAGCCGGCGTCGCACAGGAACGCGGTCCCGCCGGGAAAGATCTGTTCGTCCGCGGTCTGCACGTGGGTGTGCGTGCCCACGACGGCGCTCACCATGCCGTCGAGCATGCGGCCCATCGCGATCTTCTCGGACGTCGCCTCCGCGTGCATGTCCACGAGGATGACCGGGGTGATGTGCCGCAGGCGGTTCACCTCCGCCGGCACGAGGACGAACGGGTTCTCCAGCGGCTGCATGAAGCTGCGTCCCTGGGCGTTCACCACGCCCACCGCCGGATGCCCCTCGCGCTGCCAGACGGTGCTCCCCTGCCCGAGCGTGCCCGGCGGATAGTTGATCGGCCGCAGGAACCGCGTCTCCTTCAGGAGGAGTTCCGTCACTTCCTTCTGGTCCCACAGGTGATCCCCGGACGTGATCACGTCCACACCGGCGGCGAACATTTCCGCCGCGGTGTCCGGGGTGATGCCGGAACCGCCGGCGGAGTTTTCGCCGTTCGCGATCACCACATCCACGGCGCACCTCGCCCGGATTCTCGGCAGGAGGACGCGCAGCGCCTTCCTACCCGGCGCGCCGACGACGTCCCCGACAAACAACAGCGTCATGCGACGCAACCTATCGGTCCCGTCTCACCCTCGCGAGCGCGTTCCTGCGAGCCCGGCGCCCGGAGGGGGGTGACGCCTCGCCCCGGGTGCGTCCCGGAGCCAACGCATTTTCCCATTGCCTGCCCGCGGCTCCCCCGCTGATTTTGGCCACATGCTGACCCGCCTCCGCCACGCCCTGGCCATCCTCGCCGCCGGGCTCCTCATCCCGAAAGGCCTCGCCCACGAACCGGCCGCCGAGATGGCCGAGGCCGCGCGCCGCTGGCTCGACTCCCTGTCGGCCGAGCAGCGCGAGACGGCGCTGATCCCGTGGGCAGACGAGGAACGCCTGAACTGGCACTTCATCCCGCGCGACCGCCGCGGCCTCGCGTGGAAGGACATGAGCGACGCCCAGCGCCAGCTCGCCATGGGCCTGCTCGCCTCGGGCCTGAGCCACCGCGGCTTCCTCAAGAGCACGACGATCATGTCGCTCGAGGACATTCTCCGCGACCTCGAGCAGGGCCGGGGTCCGGTCCGCGACACCGGCCGCTATCACTGGACCGTGTTCGGCGAGCCCGCCGCGGACGCCACATGGGGCTGGCGCGTGGAGGGCCATCATCTCTCGCTGAATTTCACGCTCGTGAAAGGCAGGGGCGTCGCCGTCACGCCCTCGTTCCTCGGGACGAACCCGGCCGAGGTGCCCTCCGGTCCCCGCAAGGGCCTCCGTGTCCTCGCCGCCGAGGAGGATCTCGGGCGCGAGCTCCTCAAGTCGCTGAACGACGAGCAGCGCCGCAAGGCCGTGATCTCCGAGACCGCGCCCCGCGACATCCTGACCGGCGCCGAGCGCAAGGTCTCCCCCCTGTCCCCGGCCGGTCTCGCCGCCGCCGAAATGAATGATTCGCAGAAGGAACTCCTCCATCGCCTGATCGAGGAGTACGTCCGGCGCGTCCGGCCCGAGCTGGCCGACGCCGACCTCAGGCAGATCGACGAGGCCGGCCGCGACAAGATCCACTTCGCCTGGGCAGGCTCCGCCGAACCGCGCAAGGGTCACTACTACCGCATCCAGGGGCCCACGTTCCTTCTCGAGTACGACAATACCCAGAACGACGCGAACCACATTCACGCGGTCTGGCGCGACTTCGACGGTGACTTCGGCGAGGACCTCCTCTCGAAGCACTACGAGGAATCCCACTGACCCACGTGGCCGCCGTTTCCATCGCCACCGCCCTCGTCGCCTATCTTCTCGGGTCGATCCCGACCGGCTACCTCGCCGGGCGCGCCCGCGGCATCGACCTCCGCACGACCGGCAGCGGCAACATCGGTGCGACGAATGCCCTGCGCGTCCTCGGCAGGAGGATCGGGGGCCTTGTCCTCGCGATCGACATGCTGAAGGGCCTGCTCGCGGCGACCGTGGTCCCCCAGGCGTTCTTCCGATGGCTTGCGGCGCCCGCCGCCGGGGCCGCGATGCCGGTGTGGCTGCCCATCCTCGGGGGAATCGCGGGCGTGCTCGGCCATAACTTCACGTGCTGGCTCCGCTTCCGCGGGGGCAAGGGGGTGGCCACTTCGGCCGGGGTCCTGCTCGGGATCCTGCCGCTGCCGTTCGTGACGGTTCTGGGGGTGTTCCTGCTCGTGCTCGCGGTGACGCGGATCGTCTCCCTGAGTTCGCTGGTCGCGGCGGCCGCACTGCCCGTCGCCACGCTCGTCTGGAATCCCGACCCCGTTCTCATCGGATTCAGCATCGCGCTGGCCGCGCTCGCGTTCGTCCGCCACCGAGCCAACATCCGCCGGCTCCTCGCCGGAACCGAACCGCGAATCGGCGCGCCAGGGCCCGACCTCACACCGCGCGCATGAACGTCACCGTCCTCGGCGCCGGGGCGTGGGGCACCGCCCTTGCCCTGGTCCTGCACCACAACCGCCACGGGGTCACCCTCTGGGGACACGATCCGGAACGCCTGCGCCGCATCGCCGAGACCGGGCGGAACGATCCCGCGCTTCCCGGAATCGACATCCCGCGCGACTGGCGCCTCGAACCCGACCTCCATGCGTCGGTCGCCGGCGCGGACCTCGTCCTGATCGCCGTTCCCTCCCGTGCGTTTCGCGGGGTCGCCTCCCGGGTGACACACCTTCGCTGCCCGGTGGTCACTGCCACGAAGGGCATCGAGGACGCCACCGGGCTGACGATGGGCGGCGTGCTCGCGGAACTGCTTCCCCACGGCGCGCCCACCGCGCTCTCCGGCCCGAGCTTCGCGATTGAAGTAGCCCGCGGCGCGCCCACGGCGGTCGTCGCCGCCTCCACCGATGCGGCCACCGCGGAGTTCGTGCAGACGGTCTTTCACCGCCCCGAGTTCCGCGTGTACCGTTCGACGGATCGCCTCGGTGTCGAGTTCGGCGGCGCGCTCAAGAATGTCATCGCCATCGCGGCCGGCGTGTGCGACGGGCTCGGCCTCGGCGACAACTCGAAGGCGGCGCTCGTCACCCGCGGGCAGGCCGAGGTGCGCCGTCTCGGCGTCGCCTGCGGCGCGCGCCCCGAGACGTTCGCCGGCCTGAGCGGCCTCGGGGACCTCACGCTCACCTGCTTCTCCCGCCACAGCCGGAATCGCGCGCTCGGCGAACGCCTTGGCCGTGGGGAGACAATCGAGGCCGTCGCCTCCGGAGGAGCCACGGCCGAGGGGGTGCCCACCGCGCTTTCCGCCTTTCACCTCGCCCGCAGGATGGGCGTGGACATTCCCATCATCGAACAGGTCCACGCCATGCTCTACGAGCGGAAGGACATTCACCAGGGGGTCCGCGATCTCCTGCAACGGGATCTCAAGGAGGAAGACTGATTCCATGCCCGCCAGCCCCGTCACCGTCCGCGTTCCGGCCAGCACCTCCAATCTCGGCCCGGGTTTCGACACGTTCGGCATCGCGCTTCGACTGTACAATCGCGTGCGCGTCACGCAGGTCGCCTCGCGGAACCTCGAGCCCGTCATCACGTCGCCCATCGCCGACGATGCCCGCCCGGGCGCCACCCGGCTTGTGGGCGGGGCGGCTTCCGCCTTCTTCAAGGCCGCCCGCCGGAAGGCGTTCCCGTTCGAGGTTCACCTCTCCGGCGACGTCCCCATCGCCCGCGGACTCGGCTCCTCCGTCACGGTCCGGCTGGGGGTGATCGCGGCGTTGAACGCGCTGGCCGGATCGCCGCTCGAACGCCAGGCCCTGTTCGAGCTCGTGGCGGAACTCGAGGGGCACCCCGATAACGCCGCCCCCGCGGCGTTCGGCGGGTTCACCGCCTCGGCGGTCATCGACGGAAGGGCGCGCTGCCTTCGATTCGCGGTCAGTCCGTCCTTCCACTTCGTCACGCTGGTGCCGCCGTTCGAGGTCTCGACGGAAAAGGCGCGGAGCCTTCTGCCCGCGTCCTATTCGCGGGCGGACGTCGTCCATAATCTCACCCGGGTCAGCCTGATCACCGCCGCGTTCGCCCGCCGCGACGGCAACGCGCTCCGCGGTCTGTTCGAGGATCGCGTGCATCAGCCGTACCGCGAGCCGCTGATCCCTCAACTCAGCAGCGTCATCCGCGCCGGCGAACGTGCCGGCGCCGTCGGCGGCTGGCTCAGCGGTTCCGGTTCCACGATCATCTGCCTGACCCTTGCGAACCCGGACGCGGTGGCGCGAGCGATGAAGCGCGCCCTCCCCGGTTCGGACGTTCACGTCCTGCGGGCCGATCCGGGCGGATACCGCCTCCTCGGCTGAGTCTCTCCGCTCCGTTGAGAGCGGTGGCCCAAGGCGCCGGTGCCTCTGCTCGCACCGTTCCCAGCGGAATGGTCCAACTCCAACTCCATCTTCCGAGGGTCACCATCCGCGACCGGCGCCATGCGTTGGCCACCCGGCCGCCCGAACCAGCGCGGGCACTGGCCCCTGCCCAGGCCCCACGGCCACCGGGGTCAGCGCACATGCGCATCGACAGCCCCTCGCCACAGCCCGAATCATCGGGCCATGAAAATCCAGCGCGCCGGGTCGCAGCCCTCCCGCAGGGGACCTGCCGACTACTTCACCGGGACCGTGCGACTGGACCCGCTGATCCATGCCACCGACCCCGCCCGCGTGGTCGCGATGCATGTCACCTTCGAACCCGCGGCGCGCACCGCGTGGCATACGCATCCGCTCGGTCAGACACTGATCATCACTTCGGGTTGCGGACTAGCGCAGCACTGGGGCGGGCCCGTCGAGGTCATCCGACCCGGTGACGTGGTCTGGTTTCCGCCCGGCGAAAAGCACTGGCACGGCGCCATGCCCACCGCCGGCATGACTCACATCGCCATCCAGGAACACCTTGGCGGCGCAACCGCCGACTGGCTGGAACAAGTCACCGACGAGCAATACCACGCCGCGGCGTCCTCCGCGATCCCGCGCACCTGAAACGCACCCCTCACCACCCGCCCCCGAACATCCTCGCGATTCTCCAGCCGAGGATCGCGTCCAGCGCCACGGCCTCGTGGACCAGGACCGTGAGCCAGAACACGGCCTGAAAGGTCCACTTGCCCGTCTTGTGACGGAAATAGCGCTGCGCGATCAGTCCCCCCGGCCAGCCTCCCAACAGATCGAGGACGTGCAGGTTCGTCTCCGGGATCCTCCATCCGCCCGCCTGCGCGCGCCGCTTGTCGATCCCATAGACCGCAAAGGTCACGCAACTCATGACAAGCGCCGCCGCAGCGACAAGGCCGGGATGCAGCGCGGTCCAGACCCGGGTGAGTGCGTAGAAGGGCGGCGCAAACAGGATCATCGCGGCAAGGATCCAGAAGCCAACCGCGGTTCCCCGCCCGCGCCTCGCGCGCGAACCGCGCCCATGACTCGTTGTGCCTCGTGACAAGACGCCTCATCGCGACAGATCCGGATCCTGATCTCAAGCCCGGGATCGCGTGCGCCCGCACCCGCAAGACGCGAGGGCCGGCCGCGGGGCGTATTCATCGCCCCGCGATCCGGGG
>CAYMDA010000004.1:0-183918 GCA_964389135.1 uncultured Verrucomicrobiota bacterium
CCACCCCTCCCAAGCCAACCCTCCCCAGTGTCAAAACTTTTGAGGCAACAGGCCGCCTCGGTTTCATGCAGGTTCCCGTTTGACTCCCGGCGGGCATTCGTTATGAGCAGGATCCCCATTCTCCCCGGGGATTCGCATGTTTGTTCATCCCAAGTCGTACGACGTCATCGTGGTGGGCGGCGGACACGCCGGCATCGAGGCTGCCCTGGCCGCGGCGCGCATGGGCTGCCAGACCCTCCTGCTCACGATGAACTGCGACACGATCGGGCAGATGTCGTGCAACCCCGCGATCGGCGGCCTCGGCAAGGGGCATCTGGTCCGGGAGATCGATGCGCTGGGCGGCGAGATGGGCAGGGCGACGGATCTGACGGGCCTGCAGTTCCGGATGCTGAACACGCGGAAGGGGCCGAGTGTCTGGGCGCCGCGCGCGCAGTGCGACAAGAAGGCGTATCAGTTCCGCATGAAGTGGGTCTGCGAGCGGGAGCCCAACCTCGACGTTCGACAGGCGAACACCACCGCGATCCTCCATGAAGGCGGCCAGGTGCAGGGCGTCTCGACGGCGCTCGACGTGACGTTCCGCGGCAGGTGCGTGGTGGTCACCACCGGGACGTTTCTGCGGGGCCTGATGCACATCGGCTCGAACCAGCAGCGCGGAGGCCGGGCGGGCGAAACCGCGGCCGTCACCCTTTCGGATTCGCTGCGTGAACTGGGACTCGAACTCCAGCGCCTGAAAACCGGGACGCCGCCGCGGCTCCTGAAGCGCTCCATCGACTTCTCCCGCACGGAGGTGCAGGCGGGCGACGAACCGCCGCCGTTCTTCTCGTTCTGGCGCAGGGTGGACGAGTCCCTGCTGGCCGGCGGCGGGTGGAATCTGCCGCTTCTCCGGCCGCTGCCGCACGACGAGCATTTCCGATCGAGCCGGTTTCCCGGCATCGGATCGGGCGGCGACCACCGGTATCCGCCGGGGTCGATCCTCGCGCAGCTCGGCGGACAGCTGCCGTGCCACATCACCTGGACCACCGCGCGCACGGCAGAACTCATTCGCGCGAACGTCCATCGGTCACCCCTGTACTCCGGGATCATCGAGGGGATCGGCCCGCGGTACTGTCCGTCGATCGAGGACAAGATCATCCGCTTCGCCGACAAGGAACGTCACCAGATCTTCCTCGAGCCCGAGGGCATCGCGACGGACGAGATCTACGTCAACGGGTTCTCGACCTCGCTGCCGTACGACCTGCAGCTCGAGATGGTCCGCACCATCGAGGGGTGCGAGAACGCCGAGATTCTCCGGCCGGCGTACGCGGTTGAGTACGACTTCGCGCCACCCACCCAGCTTTACGCGAGTCTCGAGACGAAGCTGTGTCGGAACCTGTTTCTCGCGGGCCAGATCAACGGCACGTCCGGTTACGAGGAGGCGGCCGCCCAGGGACTCATGGCGGGGATCAACGCGGCGCGGCGCGTGCAGGGCAAGGACGCCATCGTGCTGCGTCGCGACCAGGCTTACATCGGGGTGCTGATCGACGACCTCGTCACGAAGGGCACCTCGGAACCGTACCGGATGTTCACCAGCCGTGCGGAGTATCGCCTGCTGCTGCGACAGGACAACGCGGACCTTCGGCTGAGCCAGCTCGGGTACGATCTCGGCCTGCTGCCGGAGGCACACTACAGGCACTTCACGGCGCGGCGGGACGCGATCGCGAGGGAAATGGACCGCCTGCACCGGATTCGCGCGGGGAACGCGACCCTGGCGCAGTCGCTGAAGCGCCCGGAGGTCACGTACCGGGATCTCCCCGGCGCCGACCCCTCGCTGCCCGAGGACGTCGCCCTGCAGGTCGAGATCGCGATCAAATACGCCGGGTACATCGAGCGGGAGCTGGCCGAGGTCGCGAAGTTCCGCGCCCTGGAGGACCGGGTGATCCCGCCGGATTTTGACTATGCCGCGGTGCCGAGCCTCCGCAACGAAGCGCGGACCAAGCTGGCGACGCTGAGGCCGGGGACCGTCGGGCAGGCCAGCCGGATCTCCGGGGTCAACCCCAGCGACATCAGCATCCTGCTGGTCTGGCTGAAGCGATCCGGCGTGGGTTGAGGGTGTGCGGGTGTTCCACGTGGAACGCACCGTGAGGTTTCCGCCACGGGGCGCCATTCGCCGCGGCGGATTCCCGGTGAACCGAGTCGCGGACTCTCCCGGATCGTTCCCCCGAAGGTCCGGGAATGTTCCACGTGGAACATCGCAACGCTCTTCCACGTTCCACGTGGAACAGGGCCAGATTCTCTTTGCCTCCGGTCCGCCCTCGCCGTTCACTGCTCGCGCGAACTCGCGACAACATGAAGATCGTTCTTGCGTACTCCGGCGGACTCGACACCTCCGTCCTGCTCTCCTGGCTCCAGGAAACCTACCAGGCCGAAATGATCGCCTTCTGCGCCAACATCGGCCAGGAGGAGGAACTCCGCGGCCTCGACCGCAAGGCCCGCAAGACGGGCGCCTCCGAAGTCCACATCGATGATCTCCAGGAGGAGTTCGCCCGCGATTTCATCTTCCCCATGATCCGCGCCGGCGCGATCTACGAGGGACAGTACTTCCTCGGCACCTCCATTGCCCGTCCCCTGATCGCGAAGCGCATGATCGAGATCGCCCGCGCGAGCGGCGCCTCCGCCATCGCCCACGGCGCCACCGGCAAGGGCAACGACCAGGTGCGCTTCGAGCTCACCGCCGCCGCCCTCGCACCCGACATCGAGGTCATCGCCCCGTGGCGCGACGAGCGCTTCCGCTCCCGCTTCCCCGGCCGGCAGGAGATGATCCAGTACTGCGCCGAACGTCGCATCCCGGTCCAGGCCAGTGCCAAGAAGCCCTACTCCATGGACCGCAACCTCCTCCACATCTCCTACGAGGCCGGCATCCTCGAGGATCCGTGGTTCGACGCCGGCGATGTCTCGAACCGCGACAAGTTCACCACCCTCTCCGTCCTGCCCGAGGACGCCCCCGACAAGCCCGAATACGTCACCCTCGACTTCGAGCGCGGCGATTGCGTCGCGGTGAACGGCAGGAAGCTGAACCCGCTCGGCGTCATGAAAACCCTGAACCGCATCGGCGGAAAACACGGCGTCGGCCGCGTCGACATGGTCGAGAACCGGTTCGTCGGCATGAAAAGCCGCGGCGTCTATGAGACTCCCGGCGGCAGCATCCTCCACTTCGCCCACCGCCAGATCGAAAGCCTCACGATGGATCGTGAGGTGATGCATCTCCGCGACTCCCTGATCCCCCGATACGCCGAGCTCGTGTACTACGGCTTCTGGTTCAGCCCCGAGCGGCTCGCCCTCCAGGCGCTCGTCGAGGAATCCCAGAAGAACGTGACCGGGACGGTCCGCGTGAAGCTTTACAAGGGTGGCATCCATGCGGCCGGCCGCCGCAGCCCGGTCAGCCTCTACCATCCGCAGATCGCCACCATGGAGGCCGATCCGACCCAGGCCTACAACCAGGATCACGCCACCGGCTTCATCCGCCTCCATGGCCTCCGGCTCCGCGTGAACTCCCAGGTCAACACCCCGCGGAATCTGTCCACCCTCGCCGCCGACTCCGACAAGGAATCCTGACCCGGCCGCGAGCCCGCCGGCCCGGGGCCCCCCGCCGGCGGGCCCCGCCCGGCCCGCCCGGCCCCGCCGCCACCTCAGGTTCGGGATTCCTCCGCCAGCCATCGAAGGCCGGGCGGCGCGTCCCACACCACGCGCTGCCAGACCCAGCCGGAGCCGATCACGGTCTCGAACAGCGGTCGCCGGAGCTCCTGCACGTCAAACGTCCACGTCGCGCCCGGCGAGCCGGTGGGCCCCTCCTCCTGGTCCAGGGGTGAAGCCCCACCGTACGCTGGTGGCTCCTCTCGAAGAACGGAATCCCGGTGGCCCGCCGCCAGCGCACCTCGGCCCTTCCCCAACCCGCGGAGCCGGCCACCGCACCCAGTACTCGCGAACGCGCACGGTGCGGTCCGCCGCGTCCAGGTTCAACTCCAGCCGATGCACTCGAATCCTGCGGTGGAGACCCGCGAAAACCAGCCAGCGCAGATCTCCATAGCGCCCTTGCACGCCAGGGCTGCTTTCCGCGCCTGGCTGCACCACAACCGGCATCCCGTCCTCATTCAACGCGAGCAGGCGCGGGCGCAGCGACTGCCAGAGGCGATCCATGAGACGGCACACCGCCCCGTCGGGGACGGTGGCGGACACAGGAGGCTCCGAGGCGCAGTGTGCGTTCGCTTCCCGCAGCCCGTCGGGCTCTCGGAAACGGGGGATCCGCCGGAGGGACAGACCCGTCACCCCGGCGCGGGCGTCCCCGGACGCAGGCGTTCAGCTCCCGAAGGCCTCAGCCTTCGGGCCCACCCGTTTGACGGTCACGTGGCGGATGGTGTCGCCCTGCTGGATTGCATCCACAACCTCCTGCCCCGCAACGACATGGCCAAACACGGCATGCTTTCCGTCGAGCCAGGGAGTGGGCACGTGCGTGATGAAGAACTGGCTCCCATTCGTGTTCGGACCCGCGTTGGCCATGGACACGATGCCGGGCCGGTCGTGCCGGAGCTCGGGATGGATTTCATCCGCGAATCGGTACCCTGGCCCTCCCCGGCCTGTCCCTGTGGGATCGCCGGTCTGCACCATGAAATCGCGAATCACACGATGAAACACGATGCCATCGTAGAACGGTCGCCCGTTCTGGGGTTTCGGCTGGCTCTCGTCGATGGAGTACGGGCGTGTGCCCTCCGCCAGACCGACAAAGTTCGCGACCGTCCTGGGCGCCCTTTCGTGCTCGAGCTGAATGGTGATGTCACCGCGTGAGGTTTCGATGAGCGCGTAGAGACCGTCCGTGAGTTGATCGGGGAAGGGCATGGCTGGGATGAAGGATGGGTTGGGAACGATGGGTGTGCCCGGTGAGCGGGGGCAGGGGAATCAGCGATCGGCGGGTTCGGAACCCGGGGAGACGGGGCTGGGGGCTGCGGGAGGACGAAGGCGGATCGACTCGATGATTACAGGTGTAGTGGGCACGTCGGCCGCCGGCATCTCGCGCACCGCGCCCGAGCGGTCGCGCGCCTTGAGCGTCCGCCGGCCGGTCGGCACCGCGTTGATCTTCTCCACCACGTCCATTCCGGATGTCACCCGCCCGAACACCACGTAGCCGAAGCCGTCGCGGGCCTTGTCGAAATCGAGGAAATCGTTGCTGCCCGACGGCGTTCCGGGATTGCGCACGTTGATGAAGAACTGGGCTGTGGCGCTGTGGGGATCGCCCGTGCGCGCCATGGCGATGGTGCCGGGCTCGTTCCGCAGACCGCTCGCGCGCGCCTCGTTGCGGATCGGCGGAAAGGCAGTCTGCTTCTCCACGAGGTCCGAATCCTTCAGCTCGAATCCGCCGCCCTGGTTCATGAAGCCGCGAATCACGCGGTGGAACACGGTATTGTCATAGTGCTTCTGCTCCACATACCGGACGAAGTTCGAGACCGTGATGGGCGCCTTGTCACGCGCGAGCTCGAGGAGGATGGTGCCCATCGAAGTCTTCATCTCGACGACCGGGTTCCCGGCGGCCTGATCGCCGGCGTTCTCCGCGGCCCCGGCCATCAGCGGGGCGGCCATCAACACGAGGACGGCTGGCAGAATCTTCATGCGTGGTCCGATCGTGCTCGCCACAGGCGGGTGCGGGCAAGATCAAGCGAAGTCCGCGCCGGAGTGCGTTTGACCCGGCCGCGGTACGCGAGGAATCTGGATCGATGTTCGATCCCATTCCGATCCCGCCGCAGGCCCGGGAGGCACTGAGCCGGGCGTTGGAGCGGACTCCAGGCGAGGATCTCCTGCGCTACGCGCGGGAGCACCTGCGCGGGAGCTTTACCAAGCCCGCGCTCGTCCGGCAGCACCTGCAGCAGCAACTTGGCCTGCAGAAGGAGCTTACGGCCGGGCAGGCAGCCCTCCTGCGGCGGGCGCTCCCGGGGTCGAACCTCGTGCTGGCCCTTGATCCCGCCGCCCTCGCCACGGCGATTCCCGCCCTGATCGCCCTCGTCGGTCGCGAAACGCTCACGCTCCTCCTGCTCACCGACCACCGGCAGGATGCCCGGCACCTGGGAACACGCCTGCTTGCCAATCCTGATTACCCCGCCGCGGAGATCTCGAAGGAGGAGGCTTTTCACTACTGGAGCGGGCAGGTCCGTGACTGGCTGGAGGAACTCCAGATTCACGCGGAGTTCCGGTCCGCATCCGAATCCGCGGCGCCCGGCGAGCCTCGGCCCGCCGTCCCGGAGCAAGCGACGCCTGCCGCCGCGGAGGCGCCCGGCAGCGCCGGCAGGATCGAGCGTCTCGAAAAGATCCTCGAGGACCAGAAGCGCCGCCACAAGGAGGAGATCCGGGCGCTCCGGGAGCGGCTTCAAGCGGAGCGGGCCGCTTCCGAGGCGGCTCGCAGGGAGCTGGAGGAGGAACACCGCCGCGCCGTCGAGGCATGCGCGCGCGCCGAGGGCGCGCTGCAGGCGGAGCGCGCCGCGCGGGAGGCCGTCATCCAGACGGCGATCGAGAACGAAAAGAAGTCCCTCCTGCGTCCATGGCTTCGAGAGGCGGAGTCGATCCTCGCCGCCGCGCAGTCCTCATCGACGGATGACCTCATGGCGCGCGTGCAGGCGGTGCTCGAGGCGCAGCGCAAGGCGGATCGTGTCGTGGGCACGCGGCGTGAGCTCGAGGAAAAACTGGCGAAGCTGCGCGCCGCGCACTCGCAGCTCGTGGACGCGGGCTCGAACTCACTGAATCCACTCACGGAGCTGACCTCGCTGCGGGGCAGGGTGGAGGCGGAGATCCAACGCCTCGAGCGCGCGCTCGGGCGTGGCGCCGCGGACTCCGAAATCGTGCGCCAGCTCCGGCAGCGGATCGCCGACGCCCGCACGGCCGAACAGCTCTGGGCCATCCGCCCCGCCCTCGACGCACTGCAGGAGCATCGGCTGGCCGCGCCTTC
The DNA here is from genome assembly GCA_964389135.1 of uncultured Verrucomicrobiota bacterium. Lineage (GTDB taxonomy): Bacteria > Verrucomicrobiota > Verrucomicrobiia > Limisphaerales > CAIMTB01 > CAIMTB01. Next base: position 6,965 of record CAYMDA010000004.1, read on the forward strand.
CGAACTGATGGCGCTCGAGCGCACCCTCCTGAACCGCGTCAGTGTCCTCGCCGAGTCGCGCCCGGTGGACGCGCCCCTCTCGCAGGAGCAGAGCTGGTCGCTGCGCACCGTGCTGGCTCGAAGGATTCCGTCACGGCTGCTCGTGGATGGACACAACGTGATCCTCAGCCTTCCCGCGATTTTCGGCGAAGCGGGCCAGTCGCCCCAGGCCGAGAAACGGGCGCGGGAGCAGCTCGCCTCGGCGATCATCGCACTCGGAGAGCGGCATCCGAGCCTCGAGATCGAACTGCACCTCGACGGGCCGGTGGGACGCGCGGAATCCGCCCGCCGGAACGTGCGCATCGAATACTCCGGCGGCACCGGTGCGCAACGCGCCGACTCGGTGATCCTCGGTCGCCTGAGGCATCTCACGATGTCCGACGTGTCCCGCCCCTGTTACCTCGTCACGGACGATCGGCGCCTGCGCGACGACGCCCAGCGCGAGGGCGCGCGATGCGTGCGGACGACGGCCTTCGTCCTGCTGTTGGAGGATTCCGGGGGCCTCCAGGCTCGGACCCTCTCCTGAATCCGCTCCTCCCGGAGGCCGCGAATGAGCGCGGGACTCAGGCCGGACGTTCCTGCTGCGTCCCGTCCCGGACGGGGATGAGTTCCAGCCGGTGGTTCGCGTCGGGGTGCCGCTGCGACGGGCCCGCAACCAGCAGCACGTAATCGCCCTGGAGCTTCTGCTGCCGCACCCACTCGATCGCGGTGGGCGCCCATGAGTCCGGTTCCTCATCGATCTGGATCGGGTGCACGCCGTAGGTGAAGTGCAGGGACTGGCACACCTGCGGATCCGCGCTCGTCGCGAGCACCCAGACGCCGGGCTTGAACCGGGACATCATGCGCGCGGTCGATCCGGTCCGCGTGGGGACGAAGACCGCCGCGCACGGCGTCGTCTTGAGCGCGAGCTCGACGAGGCCCGCAAAACTGCGGTCGAGATCCCCCTGAATGCTGCCTGCCGACCAGTCCACGTGCGGCGCGACGCGATGCGGTTCAGTCGCCGCGGCGATGCGCGCCAGCATGGTGACGGCCTCCTCCGGATAGCGGCCGACGGCCGATTCCCCGGAGAGCATGACCGCATCCGTGCCGTCGAGGATCGCATTGGCCACATCGGTCGCTTCCGCTCGTGTCGGCAGCCGGCTCGTCACCATCGATTCGAGCATCTGCGTCGCCGTGATCACGGGCTTCGCCGCCGCGTTCGCCCGCGCGATCAGGACCTTCTGCAGCACCGCCATCTGCTCGATCGGCACCTCCACGCCCAGGTCGCCGCGCGCCACCATGAGGCCATCCGCGGCATCAAGGATCTCGCTCAGCTTCCGCAGCGCGCCCGCGCGTTCGATCTTCGCGAGGATCATCGGTGGCCGCGACGCATGCCGGATCGCCGCGCGCAGCGCCTCGACGTCCGCCACGCTCTCGACGAACGACTGGCCGATCGCATCGACGCCGTGTGCCAGCGCAAACTCGAGGCATTCCCGGTCGTGCTCCGTGAAGGCGCTGATGCCGAGGTCGATGCCGGGCAGGTTGAGCCCCTTGCGCGACCGCAGCTCTCCGCCGATGAGAACGCGGCAGCGGACCTCCGTGCCCGCGACTTCACGCACCTGGACATGAATGAGGCCGTCGTTCAGAAAAATGTGATCGCCCGGGCGGGTGACCGATGGCAGCACCTCCACACTCACCGAGACCCGGCGTGAGTCCCCGATGATCTCCTCGGTTGTCAGGGTGAATTCGTCCCCCGGACGCAGCTCGACCGGCTCCGGACGAATCTCACCGACCCGCAGCTTCGGCCCGGGCAGGTCGGCCATGATCGCGATGCGTCGTCCGGTGACTTCCTCCGCCGCGCGAATCCGCCGGATGGTTTCCGCATGTCCCTCGAGTTCACCATGCGAGAAGTTCAGCCGGGCGACGTTCATGCCCGCCCGGATCAGACGCTCGAGCATCTCGGGCGAGCGGGAGGCCGGTCCGATCGTGGCGACGATCTTGGTCTTGTGGGATGGGAGCATCATGCGGGGGGCGGGTGCGATTCAGAACCTGTCATCAGACGAGTACCGTTCCCTCCACGAATGGTTCACCACGGGCGAATGCCCGCAGATTGGAGACTGTCACGCGGGCGATCTCGGCGAGCGCCTCGTTCGTGAGGAATCCCTGGTGGGAGGTGATCAGCACGTTGGGAAAGGTGAGCAGGCGCGCGAGCTCGTCGTCCTGCAGCACCTGGCCGGACAGATCCTCGAAAAAGATGCCTTCCTCCTCCTCGTACACATCGAGGCCGACTCCGCCGAGGTGACCCGACTTCAGCGCGGCGATCAAGTCCGTCGTCTCGATGAGTCCGCCGCGACTCACATTGATGAGGTACGCGCCGGGCTTCATCAGGGCGAAGGTGTCGCGCCGCATCAGGTGAACTGTCTCCGGCGTCAGCGGAAGGTGGATCGAAACGACATCGCTCTCGCGCAGCAGTGACTCGAGCGCGACGTACTCCAGGCCCAGCGTGGCGGCCCAGTCTTCCGACGGGAACACGTCGTACGCGAGAATCCGCATCCCGAACCCGTGGAGGATTCGCGCCGCCGCGCGGCCGATCCTGCCCGTGCCGATGAGGCCCGCGGTCTTCCCGTGCAGATCAAAACCGACAAGGCCGTTCAGCGAGAAATTCAGTTCACGGACCCTGTTGAAGGCCCGGTGAATCTTGCGATTCAGGGTCAGCAGGAGTGCGACCGCGTGTTCCGCCACCGCGTGCGGCGAGTAATCCGTGACCCGCGTCACCCGCAACCCGAGCTCGCGCGCGGCGGCAAGGTCCACGTTGTTGAAGCCTGCGCTTCGCAGCGCGATCATCTTCACGCCGCGCTCCGCCAGCGCCTCGAGGCAGCCACGATCCGGTTGGTCATTGACGAACGCGCAGACCGCCACGGCGTCGCGCGCTGCCGAAACGGTGTCGCGGCTCAGCCTGAAATCAAGGAATCGCCACTCGAACGGTTGCCCCCCCGAGGCGGCGAGCAGGTGCGTTCGGTCGTAGGCCTTGGTGTCGTATACGGCGACGGTGATCATGGCGGGGAGGGGATTGGATCTCGTTCGCAGGAGGGAGGGCGGGGAGTTTCCTGAGAGTCCACGGTCGGGGCGCGGGGTTCAACCGCGCGAGGAAGGGCGGCTCCGCGCGTCGCGTCACGGCCCCGGAACCACTTTCGCGAGCCGCACCGCGCGAAAAAGCCGTTGCTGCGCACGCGCGTTGTCGCATGCTCCCCGTCCCATGCTGATTGGGACACACACTGCAATAGTCACGCCGTTCCGCGACGGGAAGCTGGACGAGGCCGCGCTCGAGCGGCTCATCGAGTTCCAGGTGGAGGGCGGAGTGGATGGCATCGTGCCGGTCGGCACCACCGGCGAGTCGCCGACCCTCGATTACGACGAGCACATTCGCGTCATTGAGCTGGCCGTGAAATTCGCGCGCGGCCGCGTGCGGGTGACGGCGGGCACGGGGGGCAACTCGACCAGGGAAGCCGTCTACCTCACACGCGAAGCGGCGCGTGTCGGCGCGGACGCCTCGCTCCAGGTGGCGCCGTACTACAACAAGCCGTCGCAGGAAGGCCTCTATCAGCATTTCCGGGAGATCGCGCGCGCCGCCGAACTGCCGATGCTCCTGTACAGCATTCCGGGCCGGTGCGGCGTGGAAATCGGGGTGGAAACCGTGCGCCGCCTCGCGAACGATTGTCCTAACGTGATCGGGATCAAGGAGGCCGGCGGCAGTGCGGATCGCGTCTCCCAGCTTCGTGCGGCGTGTCCGCCGGAGTTCATCATCCTGAGTGGTGATGATTCCCTGACCCTCCCGTTCATGAGCGTCGGCGCGCAGGGGGTCGTGAGCGTCGCGTCGAACATCGTGCCGGGCGAGGTCGCCCGGATGGTGCGCGCGTTCCGGGAGGGCGACGTGCGCGGCGCCCTCGAGTTGCATGCCCGGCTGTATCCCCTCTTCAAGGACCTGTTCATCGAAACGAATCCTGTTCCGGTGAAGACGGCGCTCGCGATCATGGGCATGGTGGAGGAGGAATTCCGCCTGCCCCTTTGCGGGATGTCGCCCGCCAATCGCGAGACGCTGGAGGCGACCCTGCGGGCGCAGGGCTTGCCGCGGGATGCAGACGCAAGGGCCGCCGGCCGCGGCCCCGCGCCCGCTCGTCCGGGCGTCGTCGCCGCCTGACCCCCTCCCGGTTTCGTCCCGGCTCTTCCATGACACGCATTCTGATCAACGGCTCGAAAGGCCGCATGGGCCAGGCCCTGCTCGCCTGTGCCGCGCGCATTCCCGAACTCCAGGTCATCGCGGGCATTGACCTCGGTGAAGACCTCTCCGCCGCCATCGGCGGCTGCGACGTCGTGATCGACTTCAGCTTCCACACCGTGACGCCCAAGGCCGCCCGACTCTGCGCGGAGCACGGCAAGGCCATGGTCATCGGCACCACGGCGCACACCGAGACGGAGAAGGCCGTCATTCGGGAGGCGGCCCAATCCATCCCGATCGTCTGGGCGGCCAACTACTCCACGGGCGTGAACGCCCTCTTCTGGCTCGCAAGGCGCGCCGCGGAAATCCTCGGCCCCGACTTCGACATCGAGGTGGTCGAGATGCACCACCGCATGAAGAAGGATGCTCCGAGCGGCACCGCAACCACCCTGCTCGAGATCCTTACCGAGGCCCGGAGGCTTTCCATGCAGGACGCCCTCCGGCATGGCCGCTTCGGAATCACCGGCGAACGTTCCCGCGAGGAGATCGGGGTGCATGCCCTCCGGGGAGGCGATGTCGTCGGCGATCACACGATCATCTTCGCCGCAAACGGGGAACGGGTGGAACTCACCCACAAGGCAAGCAGCCGGGAGACCTTCGCCAATGGTGCACTGCGCGCCGCGTCCTGGGTCGCCGGGAAGCCGCCCGGCATCTATGACATGCAGGACGTGCTCGGCCTGAAGTAGCCGCGGCGACGGACGCGGCGCAGCGTGCCTCCGTGCCGGCGGATCCGATCCCGCTCCGCGGGCCTCCCCGGCAGCGCCGTCGGCATGCGCCACGGCACGCCTGAGGTTTCCCTTGTGCTTTCGAGCGGGTGCTCCGAATGTGGCAGTCTGATGGCTGTTCGCGTCAAAATCTGCGGCGTCACAAACCTCCCGGACGCCCTCTCGGCCGTGGAAGCGGGGGCCGACGCCCTGGGATTCATGTTCTACGCGCCGAGCCCGCGCTACGTCCGGCCCGAGACCGCCCGCGAGATCACGCGGTTCCTGCCGCCGTTCGTGACGCGAGTCGGCGTGTTCGTGGACGCCAGCGAGGAACGGGTGGCCGAAGTGACCCGCATGGTTGGCCTGCACGCCGTGCAGCTCCATGGCAGGGAAACCGCCTCGTTCTGCCGCCGGTTCACGGACGTCGATGTCATCAAGGCCTTCCGAATGGATGGTCCCGGCGCGCTGCAGCGGCTGGGCGAATTCCGCGAACAGACCTGGCTGCTCGACAGCTATGTGAAAGGCGCCTTCGGCGGAACCGGCCAGACGTTCAACTGGGATCTCGCCTGCGAAGCGGTGCGCCTTGGCGGCCGGGTGATCCTCGCCGGAGGCCTGACACCCGAGAATGTCAGCCGCGCCGTGGCGGCGGTTCGGCCCTACGCCGTGGACGTCTCGAGCGGAGTGGAAGTCGCCCCCGGGCGGAAGGACGTGGCCAAGCTTCGAGCCTTCGTCCAGGCGGCGAAGGGCCTCTGAGGAATCAACTGAGAACCGAGTGCGAGAGGCCTTCAGGAGCCTCCCGATCAAAAGATTCCGCGCGCCTCGCCTCAGGCGGGCGCGGGAACCGGCCGCGTCGGACGGGATCGGTTCTCCGGGGTCGGCGGAAGCCCCGCGGCGCGCTGAAGCTTCTCGTGGATGTGCGCCGGCCACGCGTCCGTGAAGAACCGGAAGAGCCATCCGCCCTGCTTCCGCAGGCGCACATAGGCCGCCGCGAGATCCAGGATCAGCGTGATCCGGCGGTTCGGGCAGTTGAGCTCGCCGGTGTCGTGCGTCGCGACCGGCTGAAACCCGAGGACGCGCGTGTGGAAGTTGTACGGGCTGTGGGCTTCCCCCTCGAAGATGTCGGTGACGTAGTGCGTGTATCCCCGCTCCACGGTCTCCCGGCTGGCCTCCCGCATCAGGGCCCCGACCACCACCATGTGCCGACGGAATTCGGGGAGCACTGCAAAACGCCCGATCTCCGCGATCCGGTTCTTGCGAATGAACTCGTCGAGATCCAGGCCGCTGATGGTCTTGAATCCGTACTCCTTGTAGAGATCGAGCGGCAGGTTATAGAGGACTCGCAGCGTGCCCACGGGGCGATCGGACTCGAGCACCACGAACCAGGAGATGTTCGGGTCCCCCAGTTCGCTTTCCGGGAAGAGTTTCTCGTCACGGGTGATCCAGTTCTTCTCCTGTTTGTAAGTCGCTCGCATCACCTCAATGGCGAGGTCGCGGGCGGCGGCGGATTCGACGCGGATGACCCTCAGACGATCAGTCAAAGCCATGGTGTTTCTTTCTCGTGGCACCGGCATCCCATTGCTTCCCGCTCAGGCGACCGATTTCGGTCATGATGCGGGCGTGCCAGTCGCGCACCTGATCGCGCGCCGGAAACGCGACAGGTTCCCCGGGGCGAAGCGGTTCCCCGATGAAGACCTCCATCGGCGCCCGGTCGCTCACGGGACGATCCGGAGGCTGCCCCGGAAAGCGAACGCCGACCGGAAGCACGGCGCATCCCGTCGAAAGGGAAAGCCGCGCGGCACCATCGAAGCCTCGCAAGAGCCGTGCCGGATGACGATTCGTAGTGCCCTCGGGAAAAATCCCTACCGACCGTCCGGACTTCAGCGCCTCGGCCGCCCGCTGGAACGCGGGCCCGCTGCGCTGGAACAACGGCCTGAACACGTTCAGAAACGCCGGGCGAGCCGGCTTGCGCACCAGCAGAATCGTCTCCCCGGCCCGCAGAATCATCGCGATGCCCGGAATCAGGGCAAAATTCCAGTCCGCGAGGAACCGGATCAGCTTCCCGCCCCGAATGTAACCGAATGTGATGGGGAGCAGCAGCGCCTCCAGCCACGTGGTGTGATTCAGCACCATGATGAACGGATCCGCCTCGGGCGCCAGGCGTTCCACGCCATGGATCCCGATCAGGTCCTTCCCATACCGGCTCAGCACCGCCTTCAGGATGAGCCGTTGCCGAAAGTGTCGCAGGTGGGGAACATTCGCCCTCCAGATCTGCGAGGGCGGCGGCATGCGCCATGGCTCCCCGGAGGGCGCAGGGTGAGCCGGAGCCATCCCTGGAGCCGCCCACGGCTCGGCCCCCTGGTCGAGCGAGTCGGTGCCCCGGACAGGGTGGGCTACCGGATTGCTCCCAGCATCGAGGCGCTGACGATTGATGGCAGTCGGTGCGCTCAACAAGCTCGATGACGGAGGGAAACAGAACGCCCGCCGGCTTAGCAAGGCAGGAGTTCCAACCGGCCGCCGCCGACCATGCCGCGCGCGAAGGAGTTGCGCAAAATCCCCCAGCCATCCTCAAACCGCCCATGACACCCGACCCGCCAGGTGAACCGCACCCTGAACCGCACCCGCTCCCCATCACCTCCGAACTCGATCTGCACACGTTCCGCCCGCAGGACCTCAAGGAGCTCGTACCGGAGTACCTCCGCGAATGTCAGGCCCGAGGAATCCTCGAAGTCCGCGTGGTGCACGGCAAGGGACGCGGCCAGGTCATGCGCTCCGTGCATGCCATCCTCTCCCGACTCCCCGAAGTGGAGCGCTTCAGCCTCGCCACGCCCGCCTTCGGCGGCGAAGGCGCCACGTTCGTGCGCCTCCGGCCGGCGAGCGACGAAAACCACGGGCGCGCGTCCTGAACGTCCGACGCCACGCTCGCCTCACGAGGCGCAGTCACGCGGCCGATTCCAGAGGCGGCACCTCCCAACCCTCACGATACCCGCGCCGGAGCATCCCGCTGGCGGCCTTGTGATTCCGGATGGTCATGGACGACGCATCCCACTCAAGGACCGTGCCCGGCACCCGCACCGCCACGGTGCCGAGCAGAATGGCCTCCGTCATCGGCCCCGTCCGCCCGAAGTGCGATTCGCACATGGTCCCGCCAAGGCATGCATCCACGAAATGATGATAGTGGTTTCGCTCATCAAGCCGCGGACGCGTGACGTCTTCAAATCGATCCTCGGGCAGCAGGATCGGGGAACGCCCCAGCGGATTCAGCAGGGCGCCGCGCGTTCCGACGATCATGGCGGACTCGCCAGGGTAGTCCTGGACCGAATACAGCGCCCGGATCTCGTCCGGCGCGTGAAACTCGCCATCGAACCATTCGACCGTGAGTTCATCGCCCTCCGTGAACTCGTTTCCCGGAAAAACCCACGTGATGTGGTTGGCCTGGGGCCATGTGTCCGCGCGGCGCGCCGGCGAGTTCCTCCACGACTCCTGCACGCGCGCCTGAACGGACCTGGGCGGACCGAGCTTCAAACCTTTCCAGACGGCATCAACGATGTGGCAGCCGATGTCCCCCGACCAGCCGGTGCCGAAATCGAGCCAGCCGCGCCACTTCACCGGATGATACATGTCCGGCGCGAACGGACGCATGGGCGCGCATCCGATCCACAAGTCCCAGTCGAGGGTCTGCGGCACCGCCGCGCCCTTCTCGGGGCGCGGACCCAGGGGTCGGTAGGCTTCAACCGCGCCCGGGCGGTTGGCGCTGAGGTAGACATGGCGCACCTTGCCGATCACACCGTCCCGCAGCCATTGCACGGTCGTGCGGTCGCCGTGGCCTGAGGCCATCTGCGTGCCAAGCTGGGTGATCACCTCCCGTTTCAACGCGGCCTCCGTGAGCAGGCGGACCTCCGCGACGTCGTGGCACATCGGCTTCTGGCAGTACACATGTTTGCCGCGCCGGATTGCCTCGTAGGCGATCGGGTAGTGCATGTGATCCGGGACAGTGACATTCACGGAGTCCACCCGATCGCCTTCCTTTTCGAGGAGTTCCCTCCAGTCGCGGTACAGGCGCGCGCCCGGGATCTTCGTGGCCGCGGCGCGGAGGTGGTTCTGGTCCACATCGCAGAGGGCGACGATTTCCAGACGGGGATGACGCAGGAAATTCTCGAGGTCCACGGCGCCCATTCCCCCGACCCCGATGCATGCATGGTGGAGGCGTCCGTTGGCGCTGGGGACGGCGGCCCGGGCCCTGGGCATGCCGAGTGCCGAGGCACCCAGTGCGGCGGTCGTGGCCGTCTTAAGGAAGGTCCGGCGGTTCTGGTGGGGTGCATTCATGGCGGGCAGGGGCATTGTGCGGCAACGTTGCGGATCCCACCGGGCAATTCAACGCGGATCCGCAGGACCTCCTGCATCTCGGCGGGAGACGACCGAACCGGCCGGTTCACATCCTCGCGCAGTCCGCGCTTCAACCCTCTCCACAACTTGTTTACCCACAGTCACTTGCAACCATCTGAAACGGGGCTGAAACGGGGCCAGACAATGTATTCCCCCTTGCGTTCAGCTTGTGATCCGTCCCTCCGCCCATGCTGGGAACCGGAGGCGGTATCCAGCAGGTTATCCACTTCCCCTTCAATGAGTTACAGTTCCAGGAAGAGGGGTCAGACCATGTATCCACATCCGGGCCGTCGCTCCGGGCCACCGTCCAGCCCAACGGTTCCCCCCAGGACTTCAGCCTTCGCCCCAGGCTGCGGCGTTCCCCGAACGGACGGATCCGGCCCGATCAAGGACCGTCGGGCCGAGCTGGTCGTGGTGAAGCCCGTTCCACAAGGAGCAGTCAGGACGCAATCGGCGATTGGGCGCGGAACCCGCTGCCCGCCAGACAGTTAACACCGCTGGAGGTGGGGTCAGGCAATGTATCCCCTTCCGGCTGCTTACGGTCCTCCCGGAGTAGAAACGTCCGGAAGCCGCTTGTCTCCAGCCCGCCCGCATAAGCATATCCTATTCAAGACCAATCCGTTACGTGCGGGATTAATGGGGTCAGACAATGCATTCACATCCCTCGGCTGTGGATTCCCACCCGTCGTAGAGCCGCGTTCCGAGCGTGCCCAGGATCTCAGACTTCTGCCCAGCCGCGCCATTCCGCTCCCCGGAGTTTCCGGGCGCCCCCGAATTGGCGCGCAGCCGGTGCATAGCGAAGCCTCCGAGGTCCGCAGCGGGTTGAGCCGCAGGGGACGCCTGTCCCACCACTTGCTCGGTTCGGACGCGAGCGGATCGAGGCCACACAACCGGCTCTCTATGAACAAGTTGCCTGAACCTGGGATGGGGTCAGACAATGCATTTGCTCCAGAAACGCCGCTCATGTTGATCCCACGCGGCCGCGCGGCCGCCCTCCTGATCCGCGGGACGCACACGTGGTTGCCTATCGCGTTGGCCTCCAACCGTTTGTAGGCAGCTGAAATGGGGTCAGACAATGTATCATGCCGCTGAGGGCGCAGCTCTGAGCGCTGGGCGGCAGGTGCGAAATCGCGGTCGGGCGCCTTGCCCTCGGCCGCGCATGGCTCCCAGAATCCGTGTCCTCCGGGCCCGTGAAGAACATCGTCTATTTCGATCTCGAAACGCAGAAGTCGGCAGAGGAAGTGGGTGGCTGGCACCGCATTCGCGACATGCGGATGAGCGTGGGCGTCACCTACAGCACCCATCGGGGTGGTTACCGGATCTACGGGGAGGAACAGGTCAACCAGCTGATCGACGAGCTTTGCCGGGCGGATCTCGTCGTCGGGTTCAATCATGTCCGCTTCGACTACGAGGTCCTCCATGGGTACACGGTTCTGGACCTCACCCAGATCCCGGCGCTGGATCTGCTCTGGGACCTGCACAAGGCCCTGAACCATCGGCTCACCCTCGACGCGGTGGCGTCGGCGACGCTCGGAACCGAGAAAACGGCGGACGGACTCGAGGCTCTTCGATGGTTTCGCCAGGGCCGGCTGATGGAGATCGCCGAGTACTGCTGCTACGACGTCAAGATCACGCGGCTTCTGCATGAGTTCGGGCGCGAGTGGGGAGCCGTCTTCTACACGGATCGCCGCGGGCAGCGATTCACCGTCCCGGTCAACTGGTGAACGGGGGCGGGTCGCCGCCGTCGCAATCCCTGCGATTCACGGATCCGTGCTGTGACCCACGCCGGACCCGCGCTATCTATCGCCTGTTCTATGAACGAAAACATCGACCGCCGCTCGTTTCTCAAAGCGACCACGGCAGCGGGCGTCGCCTTCGCGACAAGTCCCGCGCGTACGCTGGCTGCCGGAGGAAACATCCCCCTCGCCATCGTTGGTGCCGCACACATCCACACGCCCGGCTTCGTGAACCTGCTGAAGGGACGCGACGACGTCACGGTGAAGTACGTCTGGGATCACCTCGCCACTCGCGCGGAGGTACGCGCCCGCGAACTCGGCGCCGAAGTGGTCGAGGACGTGGATCGGATCTGGGAGGATCCCGAGATCCGGGGCGTGGTGATCTGCTCGGAAACGAATCGTCACGAGGGCCTCGTGAAGGCGGCAGCCCGCGCGAAGAAGCACATGTTCGTCGAGAAGCCGCTCGGCACCACCGCGGCCGAGAGCGCCTCGATGGCGCGCGCGATCGAAGACGCCGGCGTGATTTTCACGACCGGCTACTTCATGCGCACCGATCCGAAGCACCTCTTCCTCCGGGAACAGGTGGCGCGCGGCAATTTCGGCACGCTCGTGCGGGCGTCGGCCTGGAACTGCCACAGCGGCGCCCTCGGCGGCTGGTTCGACGAGAAGGCTGACGACCCGGCGAACTCATGGCGCTGGATGGCGGACGTCGACCAGGCGGGCGTCGGCGGCTTCGGCGATCTCGGCACCCACTCGCTCGACATCCTGATGTGGATGCTCGGTGACGTGGACTCGGTGAGCGCCGACATCCGCAACATCACGGAACGCTACGGTCCGAAGACCGACGAAACGGGGCAGGCGCTCATCAAGTTCGCCAACGGCACGATGGGCGCGCTCACCGCCGGCTGGCTCTCGGTTGCCAACCCGGTCACCCTGATGCTCAGCGGCACCGAGGGACACGCGGCCATCATCGAGAACAAGCTCTATTTCCGGAGCGAGAAGGTCCCGGGCTCGAGCATGGACCGGGTGTGGACCGATCTGCCCCAGGCGCCGCGCGCCCCGCTCCACCAGTTCGTCGATGCCATCGGCGGTTCCGACGGCCAGCCCTTGGTCTCGCCGGGCGAGGCAGCGTCCCGGGTTGCCGTGATGGAAGCCATGTACCGCTCCGCCCGGAACCTCCGCTGGACACGCGTCAGCTGACCGGCCCACGTCTTCCAGACCCGCGGCCGCGTTTCCGCATCTCGCTTCCGCGGCCGGCCGCGGGGATGCGGGATTGGGAACCGGGACAAAGATTGTGTCCTGTCGCATCGCCGCCGTTCGTCGTAGGGATGAACGGCGCGCCGCGCCGCAACCGCATCCCGATATGAACGACCAGAAATCCGACTACATGCTCCTGTTCCGCGGCACCGAGTGGGACCGCGCTCTCTCGCCGGAGCAAATCCAGAAGGTTGTTGCCGACTGGGCGGCGTGGTTCGAGCGCCTCACCCGGGAAGGCAAGGCGATCGGCGGACATCCCCTCGCACCCGAGGGAAAGACGGTCTCCGGCGCCGGCGGGCGCAATGTCGCGGACGGCCCCTTCGCGGAGTCCAAGGAGGCGATCGGCGGCTACTTCTACCTGCGCGTCTCGGGTATGGATGAAGCCGTTGCGATCGCGCGGCAGTGTCCCGGGCTCGATTTCGGTGTCACGGTGGAGGTCCGACCGGTCGCCGAGCAGTGCAGTGTGCGTGCCCGCCTCGCGGGCGCCGGGATGGAAGTCCCGGAGATGCAGCCTGCGCTTTCCTGAGCGCCCGGCCCCGGAGCGCGGTCGCCGATGGCGTCGAGCCCCGAAATCCCGGAATCCGCGGACAGGCCGATCGCCGGCGTGGGAGCACAAGCCACGGCCGGCGACGTGACGGGCCTGACGGAGCATCTCTTCCGTCATGAGGCCGGGAAGATCGTGTCGATTCTGACGGGGATCTTCGGGATTGAACGCCTCCAGTGGGTCGAGGACGTCGTCCAGGAGGCGATGGTGCGGGCCCTGCAAACCTGGCCGTATTACGGGGTGCCCAAGAACCCGGCCGCGTGGCTGACGCAGTCCGCCAAGAACCTCGCCCTCGACTGGATCCGGCGTGAACGCGTGTTCCAGGCCAAGCAGCCCCAGATTCAGACCCTGATCGAGCTCGGCGCGGGCAACGGGGATCCCTCCGGGACGCAGGCCTTTGAGGGGGAGATCCGTGACAATCCACTTCGCCTGATGTTCGCCTGCTGCCACCCGCTGATCCCGCTCGAGGCGCAGGCGGCGCTCGCGCTCAAGACGCTTTGCGGCTTCAGCCCCGCGGAGATCGCGAGGGCGTTTCTCACGACCGAGGCGGCGATCAACAAGCGCCTGACCCGTGCGCGCCAGCGCATCCGCGAGCTGCGCGTTCCCTTCGAGATTCCCTCGGGACCGGAACTGGGGCCGCGTCTCGAGGGGGTGTTGCAGACGATCTATCTCCTGTTCAACGAGGGATACAAGGCGTCGAGCGGCGATCGCCTGATTCGAGAGGACCTCTGCCGGGAAGCGATCCGCCTCGCCACGCTGCTCGCGGACAACCCGGCCGGAGACAAGCCCCGCGTGCACGCGCTCACGGCGCTCATGTACCTGAACGGGGCCCGGCTCCCCGCGCGGGTCGATGCGTCGGGAAACATCCTGCTTCTCCGCGATCAGGATCGTTCCCGCTGGGACCGCACGCTGATTGCGCGCGGGATGTATCACCTCGCGCGGTCCGCCTCCGGGGAGGACCTCAGCGAGTTCCATCTTCAGGCCGGGATTGCGGCGTGTCACTGCGCCGCGCCGGACTACAAGTCCACCGACTGGAGGCGCATTCTCTCGCTTTACGACCACCTGGTCCGGATCGACCCGTCACCGGTGGTGGCCCTGAACCGCGCCGTGGCCGTGGCCGAAGTGGACGGCCCGGCCGCAGGACTGGAGGCGATCCGCTCGATCCGCAACCGGCAGACGATCGAGTCCTATTACCTGCTGCACGTCGTGACCGGCGAGCTCGAGGCGCGCCTGGGTCACTACCCGTCGGCGGTCTGTCACCTCCGAAAGGCCCTCGAACTCACGGATACCGCCGCGGAGAGGACCTTCCTCTCCGGGAGAATCCGCGAATACGAAGGCCTCAGCAGCTAGGGCCGGGCTCACCCGGCGTCGGGGAACCGCTCGCGCATCGCCTTCAGGACGCGGTCGATCTCGTCGGGAGGGAACAGCCGGCGGGGCACTCGCCTCCGCACGCCGTCCAGCAGATGCTCCCAGTCCTCGAGCGGCGGTTCCGGCATGGGCTGCCATGTCTCGAACCGCGCCGTGCGCCAGAAGAACTGCCATGTGCCTCCCACGCGACGCGCATTGACCTGAAGCTTCGAGCCGTCCTCGGCCCGTCGGGTCCACGAAATGCCGGGTCGCATGGCTTCCTCTCAGGGAAGGTCCACGCTCGCGACGGCCATGGCCGCGATGCCCTCGCCCCGGCCGATGGCGCCGAGCGTCTCGTTCGTCGTCGCCTTCACGCCGATGCGCTTGACGTTCGCGCCGAGCGCCGACGCGATGTTGAACTTCATCTGCTGCACATACGGAGCGAGCTTGGGCGTTTCGGCGATCACGGTGGCATCCACGTTGACGAGCCGGCCCTGATGGAACTCGATCTGCCTCGCGACTTCCTGGAGGAACACACGGCTGGGGGCATTTCGCCATCGCGGATCGGTGTTCTTGAAGAAGTGACCGATGTCCGGCTCCCCGAGGGCTCCGAGGATGGCGTCGCAAATGGCGTGCATCAGAGCGTCGGCGTCGGAATGCCCTTCGAGACCGCGGTCATGGGGTATCTCCACCCCGCCGAGGACAAGTTTCCGCCCTTCGCCGAAGCGATGGATATCATAGCCGATCCCGACGTGAATCATGGCGCAGGAGCGTAGGCCGGCACGACGCCCGGATCACCACGAAATGCGCCCGCGCCGGTGTTGCCGGGAACGCGCGTCGGCGCGCCGGGTTCCCGGCCGGCGATCGAAGGCATGAGGTCCTGCGTTTCCTCCGGATCCCAATCCTGCGATGCGATTTGACGGCGCGCGAGTTTGCGGCTGAATGCGCGGTGGATGACGTCCCGAATCATCAAGTGCCCGACCTGTCGCAAGGCCGGCGACTGGTTTTCCGGCAGGTGGGGGCCGTTCTGCTCGGAGCGCTGCCGCCTGATCGACCTTGGGCGATGGCTCAATGAGGAGCACCGGATTCTCGAGCCGCTGGAGACGGACGGCGTGCCGGCGCCGGATCTCGACGCCGGGGACTCCGAATCGAACCCGGGCCGGAGCTGAGCGCGTGTCCTACTGCGTCTCCCCCTTGGTGACGTGGAGGAACACCTTCTCGAGTCCGACTTCCTCCTCATAGAACTCCAACAGGCGAACGCCGTTGCGCACGAGGACATCGGGGATCAGCGCCGGATCGGCGTCATGGCTTGCGAGCGTGAGCCGGATCTTGTCCTCGACGACTTCCGCCTCCGTCACCTCGGGAAGGCTGGTGAGCATGGGCACGACCCCGTCGTGATTTCCGCGCACCCGCAACCAGTACACTGCCTTGTCGCCGATCTGCTCGCGCGCGCCCTGGACGGGGCCGGAGTAGATGAGCTTTCCCCGCTCGATGATGGCGACCCGGTTGCAAAGGGTCTGCAGCTCGCTGAGGATGTGCGACGAGATGATGATCGTCTTCCCCATGCGCTGGAGCTCCTGAAGGATCGCCATCATCTCGATGCGCGCGCGCGGGTCGAGACCGCTCGCCGGCTCATCGAGCAGGAGCAGCTTCGGGTCGTGGATGAGCACCCTCGCGAGCCCGAGCCGCTGCTGCATGCCGCGGCTGAGGGCGCCGATGAGCGTGCCCCGTTTCTCGGTGAGCCCGACGAGTTCGAGCACGTCGGCCACGGTCTTGTCCCGCTGGGCTGCGGGAATCCGGTAGCAGGCGCCGAAAAAGTCGAGGTACTCCGTCACCTCCATGTCCTTGTACACGCCAAAGAAGTCCGGCATGTACCCGATGATGTGGCGGACCTCGTCCGCGTCGCGGACCACGTCATGGCCGAAGACGGTGGCGACGCCCGCGGAAGGCACGAGGAACGTGGCGAGAATGCGCAGGGTGGTCGTTTTCCCCGCCCCATTGGACCCGATGAACCCGAAGAGGTCCCCCTGGTTGACGGTGAGGTTCAGGCCGCTGAGCGCGACCAGCGATCCGTAGATGCGGGTCAGACCATTTGTCTGAACCGCGGTGATGGGTGGCTCATTCATGCACTCACAGCGATGCCCTGTCGGATCCCCGCACCGGCAGAACCAGGCGAACGACCGTGTCGCGCCGCGTCCGCCGCGGCGTGAAACGATGGATCGGATCCGCAACCGACTGGCTTTGCGCCCAGGCGAAGAGCAGTGCATCCCCGCGCTCGAGGGCAGGGGTCAGGTCGAACCCCGCGGGCGCCACGAGGCGCCCGTACAACGTCGGCTGGCGACCGAGATGCGCCGCCAGCGAGGTCACGATCACGCCGTCGAGCGACAGGTCAAACCATGTCTGCGAGCCGAACGCGGCCCGGCGCTGGTTCGCCGCCTGGGTGGCCTGCTGGAGGGCGCCCGCGGAGAGCGCCTGCAGCGGGCGGGAGGAGCCCGGATCCAGGGTTCGCTCGACGCCCTCTCCGGGCTGCAGGGTGCCGATTGCGTGGATGGCCTCTCCGAGGACGATCTCCACCTGGTGGAAGACCCGTGATGATCGATTCGTGAGCGTGAGGGTGGGAAGTCCGCCGGGATCCACGCGCACGGCGGCCTCGATCATCATCGGAGCCGGTTCCAGCCAGTCGCTCGAATAGAGCTGGTTGACCCACACCGGGATGAAGGCTTCCGCCTGGAATCCGTTTCCCGGATGCCGGACCGTGATCCGGTCACTCTCGCCGGGCGCGGGCCCGCCGGGCGCGAACTCCGTTCGAATGAGGCTGAACGGCCGATCGCTCTCCATGCGGTACAGGCTGTTCACCGGCGAATAGACCGAGACCCACGTCCGGCCGCGGAGGATCGCGTTCTCCTGCCGGGGCAGCTGGTCCACGACCTGAAGCTCGTTCCACTCCAGCTCACCCGCGCGGAGCCGGTACCCGATGTAATAGATCAGCGCCGAGAACAGCACGACCTCCACCGGGAAGGTCACCCAGGTCCAGACCTGGCGGTTGAGCTTCCGGAGCACCCACTGGTCGAGCGGTCCGATGACCGCGAGATACACGACGAGCAGAAGCAGCAGCGCACCGACCGGCAGTTTCCTGATCTGGCGGCTGTCGAGCATGGCGCCGTAGATCCCGTCCACGCTCGTACCGCCCCAAGGCACATCCACCTTCGCGACATACTCCGGGGGGACCTCCGCGACCTTCGCCCAGAACCATGACCGGTTCTGCCAGCTTCGATAGGGCTCCACCTCCGGGCTGAAGGCGAGGGCGGTCACTTTTCCGCGTCCCCGGCGCGCCTTGATGATCAGCGGCGTCTCGCCCGCGTGCGCCAACACTTCCCCGTCTCGAACCTTTCCGACCACGACGGGCGCCTCCGCGTCGTAGAACCCGGTATCGATCCGGACTCCGGCGAACGGGTTCTCCACGTCCACCTCCTGGGCGATGCCGCCCGCCGCGAACGCATGGGTGCGCACGTTGACACGCACCCTTGATGCGCCGCTCGTGATCCACTGTTCGAGCGCACCCTCGATGCGCCGCGTCTCGATCCCGGACGGTTCGAAAGGAAGGATCTGTCGCAGCCACGGCACCGCGTTGATGTCCGTCGGATTCTCGATGGCGACGATGAGGTGTCCGCCGGCGTGCACCCATGCGAGCAGCGCGTCCACCTGTTCCGGCCGGAGGTTCACGGCCGGTTCCGAGTTCAGGTACCACGCGGTGAGCGCCTCCAGGACCATCGGATTCTCGGGGAGAAACTCCGCACGGAGACGCGCGACCGCCGGCTTGAACTCATCGTTGCGGTCATCGGTCTCCGGAAGGACGGGCAGGCCTCCGAACGTCCGGGAAAGGGATCCGAGCAGGGGAACGCCGGCGGCGGTTGACTTCGTGGCGAGGGCGGTGTGTTCGGCGACGATCTCGCCATCGGCCCCGAGCAGTCTCACATCCCAGCGGCCGAGCCTCTCGCCGCTCGCGAAGAGGGGAATCACCACCCGTTTGCGGGTGCCCGTCGGCAGCTCGATGGTGAAGACGTGCCTGCTGGCCTGCAGGCGGTTTTCAGGTCCGATGACGACCGTTCCCGTGAAGGAAGGTCCGTCGTTGTAGATCTCGAATCCGGCCGGGAACCAGCTCCCCTCGCGCACGTGGTCGTCGAACCCGAGAAACACATCGAACTGCAGCTCCGCCCGCGTGATGGACGGCACCAGCCACAGCAGCAGCCCCAGAATCCAGCCGAGGCTAGCGCCCGGCCTCGCCGCACGAGGGCGAACTGATCGGGGCGGACACATGGATTGCGCGTTGCTTGATACGGAGGCCGCTCCCCCGGCGCAAGCGGAACTCGCCGTCCGTGACCACAAATGTGCGAACCCAGCCCGACGTGCGGCCGGGGAGGAACTCGGGTTTAACGGTCCGCCCCCGAAGCGCCGGGGGCGGACCGTCGGCGGGGGCCCGGTTGCACCCCGCGCTCCTTGGCGTCACCTGCGATAACGCGCGCACACGGCGAAATCTTGCAGGAAAAATTCGAAAAGATGATTCGCCCGCCGCGCGACACCCCGTCCCGTGCGGATTTCCACGGCGGCCCGTCCCCCCGCTGGAGCCCCCGGGCTGGACCTATTCCACCCGCTTCTCGAGCTTCTCGATCATCTTGCGGAGTTT
The DNA here is from genome assembly GCA_964389135.1 of uncultured Verrucomicrobiota bacterium. Classification (GTDB taxonomy): domain Bacteria; phylum Verrucomicrobiota; class Verrucomicrobiia; order Limisphaerales; family CAIMTB01; genus CAIMTB01. The sequence goes on from CAYMDA010000004.1 coordinate 25,914, forward strand.
CCGCAGCGCGACGGCCTCGATCTGGCGGATGCGCTCGCGCGTCACGCCGTACTGCTGACCGATTTCCTCGAGTGTCTTGCCTTCGCCGCCGTCGTAGCCGAAGCGCTGGCGGAGGATGTTCTGCTCCCGCGCGTCGAGCGTGTCGATCATGCGCTCGAGCATCTGGCGGACGGTCTTGTCCTCGAGCTCGCGATAAGGCGTTCCCTGGCGTTCATCGGCGACGATGTCGCTGAGGGCGCCGCCGTCCTCGTCGCCGAGCGGGGCGTCGAGCTGGGCGGGGCGGATCGCGGCGGTGCGCCACTGGCCCACCCGGGCGGGGGTGATGCCCAGTTCCTCCGCGAGTTCCTCGTCGGTGGGTTCGCGGCCGAAGACCTCCTCGAGCTGGGCGGCCACGCGGCGCATGCGGGCGATCTTGTCCACGAGGTGGACCGGCAGGCGGATCGTCTTGCCCTGGTTGGCCAGGGCGCGCTTGATGGCCTGCTTGATCCACCATGCGGCGTAGGTCGAGAGCTTGCCGCCCTTGGCGGGGTCGAAACGCTCGACGGCCTTCATCAGGCCGATGTTCCCCTCGTTGATCAGGTCAAGCAGGGGAAGGCCGTAGTTCTCGTAATCATGCGCGATCTTCACGACGAGGCGGAGGTTCGCCTTGATCATGTGGTCCCGGGCCTTGCGGTCGCCGTTCTTGATGCGCGCGGCCAGTTCGATCTCCTCCTGCGGAGTGAGCAGGGGGATCTCACCGATCTCCCGGAGGTACAGGCGGTAGGCGGTGTCGCCGTCGTAGGATTCGCGGCGGCCCGGGCTTTCCCGGCGTTCGACGGGCGCCCGGACGCCATCCTTCGGTTCGAGCTCCGCCGCCGGCACCGGATCGAGCCGTTCGGCGGGCGCGGCGACGGCTGCGGGCGTCGATTCGATCTCCACCACCGGCTTTGCGGCCCGACGCCTCGCCGCGGGCGTGCGGTTCGCGCCGTTCCGTCGCCCGCTGGAGACGCCCGGCGTGGCCGTGGCCCGAGACGCGCGCGCGCGGCTGCCTGGAGTCGTGTGAATGGATTTCATCAGTAGAACGGGATAGCGCCGAGTCCCATGACGGGACCATGGAACCCCTCCATGGCATGTCAGGGCTCGTACGTCATCTGCATTATCGGAGGGTTGTGCCGTGAGATTGAGCGACCCGTTTCAGGTTGCGCGGCGGTGCGCTTCCGCTGCCCAACCGGCGGCCGACATTCACATAGACACCACCCGCCCCGAAGGGTTGCGCACAAACTTCACCCCCGCGGAGCGGGAGGGAGACCGTGTTCGGAAGCGCCCCCCTCGTTCTGACGAAGATCGAGCAGGCGTGCTTCGACCCGTCTCAGGGGCTCGAGGGCCGCGAGCAGGTGCTCCTGCGCACCTCGCAGGGCCTTCCAGTCCGTGGCTTGGTTGCGCCGGGCGCACCGCCAGAGCGCGTCAAGCGCCGCTCCATGCACCGTGCGGTCCACGGGCAAACCCCCGTTCCCGGGATCCGTCTCCTCCAGGATGAACGTGGCCAGGGCCTGCGGTCCGCGCGCCTCGTGGATGCGCACCGCGATCCTGAAGAACTCCCGCCTCAGGTCCGCGAACCGGCTCCGCCAGTGGCGCCCCGACCGGATCCCGGCGGCCACGAGCTCCTCGACTTCCGACGGGAGATCGACCGCGCCTCCGGCGTCCGATTCCCCCGCGCGGATCAGGATGCGGCACAGGACATGACGCGCTGTCAGCGCGGCCTCTGCCGCACGGGGTTCCGTCCATTCGGAATCCTGCACCAGCGCGAGGGCGCGACGCGCGGCGGCTTCCGCCTCGCATGCCGGGCTTCCGGCCGCGAGCCGTGCCTCGGCGAGATTCGCCCAGGAGCAACCGGCCATGATCGCGTCGTCCGGCGTCTCGGGCTCCGGAGTGCCGCTCCCTCCGCGCGGCGGCTCACCCGCCGGGAAAAGGGCGCGATCGAGCCGCGCGATGGCTTCCTCGAAACATGCGGCGGCCATGCGCGCATGCTCGCGTCCGCCCTCCCTGAGAAGGGTCAGGCCACGGTTGTGGTGGGCGATGGCGCGGCGCCGGTGCAGGCGATGCGGGGGAACCCCGGGCGCGGAGTCTCGAAGCAGGTTGATCGCCTTATCGATCGCCTCCCTCGCGTCGCGGGGACAGCCCAGTTCGAGCAGGATCTCTCCGCGGTTGAGCCATGCGGCGGCGAGATCGAACCGGTCCGAGGGGAGGGGAAGCTTCCGCCGCAGTTCGATCACCTCGTCGAGGAGCTCGAGCGCCCGCGCCGCCGCCGAGGGACCGCCCGCGGCCCGGAGCCCGAGCGCCTCACGCATGCGCAGCAGGGCGAGGGCCCGGTCCCGATCCTCCCCGAATCCGAGCATCGGATCCGGGGCCCATGGGGTGGGGAATGCCGGCGACATCGGATCGTTGGGTACCACGACACCGGCCAGCGCGCGCGGCAAATCGCCGGATTCGCAAGCGACCGCAAACAAATGACAACGAGCCGCCGGACACGGAGGAGCGGCTGCCTAGCCTCGAGGTCATCGCGGCCCGAGGCGCTCGCCGGGTTCGCGGGACGGGCGGCGTCCATGGACGCGCCCGCCGACCGGGACGCGGGCGCGCGTAGTCTGCCAAACCATGTGTCCAACTGACCCGACCCGAACCACGGAACCCGCGACTCCGCCGGCCCGATCGTTTTCGCACTGGCCCCCTGCGCCTCCACTCGCCGCGCTCACGTTCGTGAACGCGTGCGTGATGGCGGGCGCCGCGCATGCCCAGACCGCGCCGGCCGGCACGAACGCGACGACCGAGCTTCCCGAGGTCGTGGTGCGGGACATGCGGACGACGTCGTTCCAGCCCACCGAGGTCGAATCCCCGAAGTACACGGTGCCGCTGATCGACATCCCGCAGACGATCACGGTGGTTCCGCAGGCGGTGATTCAGTCGCAGGCCGCGACGTCGCTGCGCGACGTGCTGCGCAACGTTCCGGGCATCAGCCTGCAGGCGGGCGAGGGCGGCGGAGGTCTTCCCGGCGACAACTTCTCCATCCGCGGTTTCAACGCGCGGTCGGACCTGTTCATCGACGGCGTGCGTGACTTCGGCGCCTATTCCCGCGATCCGTTCAATCTCGAGCAGGTCGAGGTCTCGAAGGGCCCGAACTCGAGCATCGCCGGGCGCGGCACGGCGGGCGGGGCCGTGAACCTCGTGACGAAGTCACCCCGCCTCACCCCCCTCTATGGCGGCACCCTCGGCTTCGGCACCGACGACTACAAGCGCGCCACACTCGACATCAACCAGCCGCTGTCGGACCTCGGGCTGAAGACCTCGGCGATGCGCCTCAACTTCCTGTGGCACGACGCCGGCGTTCCGGGCCGCGACGTCGTCGAGGACTCCCGCTGGGCGATCAATCCCTCCATCGCGTTCGGCCTCGGCACCTCCACCCGCCTCGTCCTGGACTATCTCCACATGAGCCAGGACAACGTTCCCCAGTACGGCATTCCCTGGGTGCCCGAGGGCAACACGGACCCGATCCTGTCGAACTACATCAACAGGCCGGCGCCCGTCGATTACGACAACTTCTACGGCCTCAAGGACTACGACTACGAGGACATCCGCAACAACGTCGCGACCGCGACGCTGACCCACGAGTTCAGCGACTCGCTCCGGCTGCGCAACCTCACCCGGTTCGGCGAGAGCCGCCGCGACCATGCCATCACCGCGCCCCGATTCGCGGACCTCGATCCGGACACGCCCGGCACCCAGAGCGGACGGCTGATCAACCGGAACCTCCAGCGCCGCGAGCTGGAGCACACGATCTTCGCGAACGTCACCGACGTGAACTTCGCCTTCGACACGTGGCAGCTTCGCCATTCGATCGCGGCAGGGTTCGAGTTCTCACGCGAGGAACAGGACAACCGCAATTCCGCCCAGAACACCAACCAGCCGCAGACCGACATCTTCCATCCCCGCCCGTCCGACCGGCCGTTCGGACCGATGCCGCCCATCACCGGGACGCTGAACGAGGCGACCGCGACCACGCTCGCGCCCTACGTCTTCGACACGATCGAGATCGGCGAGCGCTGGATTCTCCGCGGGGGCCTGCGGTGGGACCACGTCAGGTCCGAACACGAGAGCGGCGACCTCAGCCTCGATCGCACCGACAACCACGTGAGCTGGACGGCGGGCATCGTCTTCAAGCCGCGGCCCAACGGCAGCATCTACTTCGGCTACGGCACCTCCTTCATCCCGTCGATCGCGGCGGGCAACGTCGGCCTCGTGCTCACCGAGGACGACGTCTCCCTCGACCCCGAGGAAACCGAGACGTTCGAGCTCGGGACGAAGTGGGACTTTCTGGACGAACGGCTGTCCACGAGCCTCGCGCTCTTTCGCACGACGAAGACCAGCGCCCGCACCCCGGGCGTGAACCCCGGCGACCCGCCGCTCGTGCTGGACGGCGAGCAGATCGTGCAGGGCGTCGAGATCGGCGTCGCGGGCCGGATCACGCGGGACTGGCAGGTGTTCGCGGGATACACCTTCATGGATTCCGAGGTTCGCGAGTCCAACAACCCCGCCGAGGACGGCAACGAGATCAACAACGCGCCCCGGCACTCCTTCAGTCTCTGGACCACGTACCAGCTTCCATGGGACTTCGAGGTGGGCTTCGGAGCGCAGTACGTGGGCGAACGCCGCAACAACAACACCGACGGGGCGCGCATCGCGCCGGACTACTGGCTCTTCGACGCGACGCTCGCCTACGAGGTCAGCCGCAACTTCACGCTCCGGCTGAATGTCTACAACCTCGCCGACGAGGAATACATCGATCGCGTCGGCGGCGGCCACTTCATTCCCGGCCCGGGCCGTTCCGCCATCGTCACGGGAACCGTGACCTTCTGAGTCCTGGACGCCCGCCGGAATCCGTCACCCACATGCTGATCAGCATCCCCGACGTTCTCACACCCGAGCAGCTCGCCGAGGCCCGGCGGCTGCTCGACTCGGCCGAATGGGTCGATGGCAAGGTCACGGCCGGCCATCAATCCGCGCGCGCGAAGGACAACTCGCAGATCCCGGAAGGCCATCCCGTGGCGCGCCAGCTCGGCGAGATGATCCTCGCCGCGCTGGGCCGGCATCCGCTGTTTCTTTCCGCCGCGCTGCCCCTGCGCGTGTTTCCGCCCCTGTTCAATCGCTATACGGGCGGCCAGTCGTTCAGGACCCATGTCGACAACGCCATCCGGCAGGTCCCGGGCACCCCGCATCGGATCCGGACGGACTGGTCCATGACCCTGTTCTTCACGGGGCCCGACGAGTACGACGGCGGCGAGCTCTGCGTCGAGGACACCTACGGCGTCAAGGAGGTCAAGCTGCCCGCCGGCCACGCCATCCTGTACCCCGCGACCAGCCTGCATCACGTGCGACCGGTCACCCGCGGCGCCCGCGTGTGCTCGTTCTTCTGGATCCAGAGCATGGTGCGCCGCGACTCCCACCGCGCAATCCTGTTCGACCTCGATCTCGCGATCCAGCGACTGAGCCGCGACTTCGCGGGAAGCCCCGCGGCCGAACAGGTCGCGGTCCAGCTCACGGGGGTCTACCACAATCTGCTCCGCGAATGGTCCGAACTGTGAGAAGCCGGCTGCCTCGGGCGGATGCCCGGCTGATGCACCCGCCCGAGGGCTGAGTCACCCCATGAACGTTCGCAACTTCATCTTCTGGATCCACTTCGTCTCGGGAGTCGTCGGCGGCGCGGTGATCCTTCTCATGTCGGCAACGGGCGTCCCCCTCGCGTTCGAGAAGGAGATCATCTCGTGGTTCGAACGCGACGCACGCCGACTCCCGGCGGAGTCGGCCGGGGAACGGCTGTCCCACGAGGAACTGCTGAAGCGCCTCAACGCCGCGCGCCCTGATTTCAAGCCGGGCACCCTGACGGTCTTTCCGGAACCGGCGTCGGCGGTGCTCGCAGCGCAGGGTCGAGCGAACGCCGTCTATGTCGATCCGTGGTCCGGCGAGATCCATCGCGAGGGGGCGACGGGGGTGCGCAGCTTCATGCAGACGATGATGGAATGGCACCGGTGGCTCGGGATGGAGGGCGAGGGCCGTGACGTGGGCAAGGCCATCACCGGCGCGTGCAACGCCGCCTTCGTCGTGCTTGGCGTCACCGGAATCTTTCTCTGGTTCCCGCGCCGCTGGACCCGCGCCGCCGTGCGCGCCATCGCGCTGTTCAAACCGGGCCTCCGCGGCCGGGCGCGCGACTGGAACTGGCACAACGTGATCGGAATCTGGTGCGGGCCCGTTCTGATCGTGCTCGCGGCAACCGCGATGCCGATCTCGTACGTCTGGGCGAGCAACCTCGTGTACCGCCTCGCGGGCTCCGAGCCGCCCGCCCAGGGAGGCGCGGGACAGGGTGGCGCCGCGCAGGGCGCACAAGGCCCGCGTGAAGGTGGACAGGGCCGGCGTCGTGCCGAGGCCACCGCCTCGACTGCGCCGTCGGTCAGCCTCGATGTCGTCATCGCCTCCGTGCAGGAGCGCTTCCCCGAATGGGAACAGCTCATGATTCGGACCGGCGGCGGTCGGGGGGGCCCATCCGCCTCCGCCGCACCGGCCGTCGGCGCGTCCCTCGCCCTGACGGTGTACGAGCGCGGACGCTGGCCGCGGTTCGCCTCGCGCCAGGTGACCCTCGATCCCGCGTCGGGCGAGGTGCTGAAGGCCGAGTCCTACGCGGACCAATCCGCGGGCCGCCGCGCCCGCATGTGGACCCGCTTCCTGCACACCGGCGAGGCGCTCGGTCCTGCCGGTCAGGCCATCGCCGGCATTGCATCCCTCGGCGGGGTCGTGCTGGCATGGACCGGTTTCGCCCTCGCATGGCGCCGACTTCTCGGGCGCCCGAAACGTTCAAGCGAAGACTCTCTCCCGGCGGCGAACAGCCGTCCGCCGGAGCCCGCGACCGCGAACGCCAGCGAACCATGAGCTCGTCTGCCGCCCTGCTTTCCGCCGAGTACGATCTCCACGCCACGGTGGCCGCGCGCCCCATGCGTGCGGCCACCGGGACGTCCGGTTCGGTGTCCCTGATCGCCGTCGCCACGCTGGTGGCATGGGCGGGATGCCTCGGCATCGGGGCATTGGGACTCCTTGTCCCGTACACCCGGCCCGAGCCCGTCATTCCGCCCGCGCCGCCGGTCGAGGCGGAGGTCCTCGCCGTGGAGCTGACCCACGATCCGCTTCCAAGCTTCACGGCCGCTCCGGATCTGCCGATGCCCTCCGACGCCCCGCCCCTGGCGGAACCGGTCGCCGCGCCGCCGATGGCCTCGCTGGTGCCGGTCGCGGAGCCGCGTTCCGTCGAGTTCGCCGTGCCGGTGGAGGGACCGACGCGCATCGTCGAGGCCCGCGAAGCGATTCCCGTGCGGCAACCCGTCCAGGTGCCGGATGCCGTGGCGGCGCCGCCGGTTCAGCAGCTCACCTTCGGGCTCGGGGAAGGTCGCCAGCCCGCGCCCGAGTATCCCCGGCGCGCGGTCTGGGAAGGGCAGGAAGGGACGGTGCGCGTGCGGTTCGTCGTGGGCCCGAACGGGCGCGTCACCTCCGCCGAGGCGCTCATCCCATGCCGCTGGCCGCTGTTGAATGAGGCGGCGGTGGAGACAGTGCGGGAACGGTGGCGCTTCCGACCGGGTGCGGTTCGCGCCTACGAGGTTTCGATCCGCTTTGCGCTGTCCCAGTAAACCACCCCGCCTCGAACCCGGCACCCCGTTGCCCCTGAAGCCCTGACTGAACTTTTCCCATGCTGGCCAACATCCTACTGGACCTCTTCCTCCGCGGCGGGCCGATCATGTGGCCCATCCTGTTCTGCCTTGCGGCCGCCCTGGTCGTCGTGATCGAGCGCGCCCTGTGGTGGTGGAACCTCGGGCGTCATTCGAGCGAGGACTCGCTCAACGCCGTGTTCGACGCGATCGCCGCGGGCGCGTTCGACGAGGCGATCCGGCGCACCGCCTCGGGCGCGGACCCCTTCCTGCGCACCATCCACGAGGGACTCGTGCATGCCCACAGCTCCCTGCTGGGCGCCATGCAGCTGCGGGCGACCGATGAGATTGCGGAGGCCGAGAAGCGCCTCTGGCTTCTCGGCACCTTCATCACGCTGGCGCCGCTGCTCGGCTTGCTGGGAACGGTGATCGGCATCATGCATTCGTTCGATTTCGTGGGCGACGCGCAGCTCGCCGCCACCAAGGTCAGCGGAGGCATCGCGGAGGCGCTCATCGCGACGGCGTGCGGCCTCGGGATCGCGATTCTCTGCCTGCTGCCCTTCAACTACTTCAACCGCCGCCTCGCGCACTTCCGCTCCCGCCTCGAGCGCACGATCAACCACGTGGAACTGCTCGTCAGTTCGGCCCGCCACCATGGCCACGATCTCGAGGAATTCGCGCGCGAGCGTGCGCTTCGCGGCGCGGAAGCCAGCCTCACCACCCGCTGACCCGGCATGCCCGTCAAACTCGGATCCAAGCTTCCCGAGCACGAGCCGCGGATTGAGATCATCCCGCTGATCGACATCATGTTCTTCCTCCTCGCCGCGTTCATGCTGGTGAGCCTGAGCATGGTGCACCGCAGCACGGTTCCGGTGAACCTTCCCACTTCCACGACCTCCGCCCCTTCCACCGAGCGCGACCTCGTCAGCATCACGGTCGATGCAGGGGGCACGGCCTATCTCGACAATCGCGCCATCGGCACCTCCGAGCTCGCCGCGAACCTCGCCACCCTCTTCGCGGCCAACCCGGAACTCCGCGTCGCCATCAGCGGGGACCGCGAGGCGCGTCATGGCGACATCATCCGCGTGCTCGACGTCGTCCGATCGACCGGGATCCAGCGCGTCGCCTTCGAACTGCGCGACCCCGCCGCCGCCGCGCCCACGCCGTGAATCGCGCGCTTCAGTACGTCAACCTCGCGGGAGTGGTGGCGCTCGCGATCCTCTGCGTCTTCCAGTGGCGCGCGAACCGCCGCCTGAACCTCGAGGTCATCGACCTTGAAAGGAAACGCATCGCGCATGAGGAAACCATCCGCGACCAGGATTCGAAGATCCGCGGACTCACGTCTGACCTCGATGATTTCCGGGTGCGCGTCGAGGAGGCCGCCGAGGCGATCGCCGCCAGACAGCAGACCATCCGTGAACTCGAGCGGGAGACGGCGCAGCTCACCGCCGAACGCGACCAGCTCCGCGTCGCGCTCACCAACTGGATGGAGGCCGTTGAACTGAGGGACGAGCAGCTCCGCGCCGCGAACGAGCAGATCCGGGAACTGGCCGACGCCCGCAACGACGCGGTGCTGCGCTTCAACGAGCTGGCCGGGCGTTTCAACTCCGTCGTGGACGAGCTCAACCGCCGCACGGAGGAATACAGCTCGCTCGTCGAGAAATACAACGAGCTCGCCCGCCAGCGCTGAATCGGCCGTCGGCGGACCGGCTCACCGACGCGCTTCCGACAGCTCCGGATTCTCGGGGCGAAGGCGCGCCATGGGGGGCACCCACCGCGTGTTGTAGCGGCGGTTGAGTTCGTCGCCCGGGTGGGGTGGCCTCGGCTGCTTCCCGTAGAGCTGATCGTCCATGCCTTCCCATGGCAGGGGCTCCACGCGATCGCCCATGAGGACGTGGAAGTCCGCGTCCTTGTCCCACCCCACGATCAGCAGAAAGTAGGTGCGCTGCATTCCCTCGGGCCGGGGGGGGAGGTTCTCCGCGGGGAAGCCGAGGGTCAGCGCGTCCCCGCCGTTGATCAGGGCGAGGCCGCCGTCGCGTTCGGCGACCAGCTCCTCCACGCGTCCGTAGCGCGTGCACCACCCGCTGGGATTGATGCGCCAGTACGGATTGGGTCGCACCCGCGCATGATCCGGTGTGAGCGGCTGGTCCGCCGGGAGGTCCATGAACTCGGAGTACCCGCGCCACTGAAGGTCTGCTCGCGCGGGCGCCAGTTCCGTCACGCGCATTCCGTCGGCACCGGCCGGGTGTTTCTCCATGAGGGCGATCCGGTCCCAGTGGATTTCGAACGCCGAGGTGAGCCGCAGGCGCCGGGCGCCGTCCGGGAGGTGCCCGTCGAGGTCCGCGACGATGGTCTTCGTTTTTCCGCACGGGGCGCCCACCGCCACCTCCTCCAGCGGCCGCCATTCGCCATCCACCTCGACCTCGAGGGTGGGGAAGGGGAAGGGAATCTCCGGATCCCGGCTCGCGGCCATGTTGGCCATGCCGCCGCCGAAATGAAGCCACCCGGTGAGAACGAGCGCGAGCGGCCGGCGGGGGTCGAGGGCCGCCGGTCCGAAATCCAGCACCACGCCGTGGGGATCACTGTAACCGCGCTGCTGGGGCGGCCGCAGGCGCGGTGGGGAAACCATGATCCGATCCTGCAGGCGAAGGGCCGTCGTCACGTCCCGCCCTTCCAGGTTCTCGGCCCGCTCGGGCGGAATCGGATCCCGCAGCAGGACGAGGCCCGAGGGAGGGAAGGGCGGGCCGGGCAGCAGCTTGTCGGTGGGCACCACCTCCGTGCCGTACGGATGGTCCACGACCAGCAGCCGGGCGTAATCGAGATAGAGCACCTCGCGAAGCTCCTCGGTGATCTGGAGCAGCAGCTCGCCGTCGCGGGGGAGAAGTTCCTCCTCGGATCCGACCCGCACGATCTCGTCCGGATCCGCCGCGATGTAGCGACCGGGGCCTGAGGGCAGCCCCAGCGGGGACGCACCCAGCAGGTCCGTGACGAATGAGAACTTCTCTCCGTCCCAGCGGTACAGGTAGGGGCAGGAGCCGGTCGGCCGGACGAGCTCGATCAGCGCCACCTGACGGCCGGGTTCCACGGGCGTGTCGATGTCCGTGCTCATCGTGTCGAACCAGCGGACATTCAGGCTGTCGATCCTGTCGCGCCGTCCGACGCCGATCTCGACCGGAAGCTCGTGCACGGTCCGAAGTGCGCGCCAGTTGCCCGAAGTCAGCTCGATGCGGAGGCCGAGCCCGCTCGCGTTGGAGCGGGTGCCGAGCAGCCGCAGGCTCAGCAACCCGTTTGCATGACCGCCGTCGTTCCGCAGGAAGCGGAGTCCGCCGTCCTCGAGCGCCAGCATGAGATCCACGTCGCCGTCCTGGTCGAAGTCCGCCGACACGAGCTCGCGATAGCGGCCCTGCAGCCGGTCCAGACCGAGCGCGGACGTGGTCTCGCGAAAACCGCCGCTGCCGAGGTTGCGCCATGCGCGAACGCCTGACTCCCCGATGCCGAGCAGGTCGAGCCAGCCGTCGTTGTCATAGTCGAGGACGTGGAGGAGGCGCAGCGGATCGTTCCCGAGCGCGAGCGCGGGCCGGTCGGTGAACCCGTTGAGCACGAAGACGAGGGAATCCGCGGTGGCGACCACGAGATCGTTCCGCAGGTCGTTGTTGAAATCCGCCACGGCGAACACGTGGCCGGCAGGCCACTCCACCTCTGCGGGAGCAAACCCTCCGCCGCGCTGCTTGAGGAACAGGGCTGGGGCGCTCCCCGGCACGGCAACGAAGACATCGTTGAGTTCGTCCCCGTTCCAGTCGTCCGTCACGACCTGCGCGATCCCCTCCAGCTCCAGCGGCAGACCGACCGCGGCGGTCGCGTTGGTGAAGTACATGTTGCCGAGATTGCGCATCACCTGGAACGAGCGCGGCCCCGGTGTGACGAGCACCAGGTCGAGGTTGCCCGTGAAATCGAGGTCCGCCAGCAGTCCATCCGACGCGGGCAGATCACGCAGGTTCGAGAACGCGGTCGAATCGGTGATCATGCCGTTCGTTGCGAGACGGAACGCGCGCAGGCCCTCGGCGCCCAGGAGGACAATATCCTCGTAGCGATCCCGGTTGAGGTCGCCCACGAGCACCCGCTCGTAGGCGCCCGCGGGAACCGCGGCCGGGTAGGGGGCCGGCTCCAGACGACCCCCCGTGTTGATCAGGAGGCGAAAGCTCTCCGGGCCGTCACGGGCAAAGAGGTCGATGGTCCCGTTGTGGTGAATGTCGATGGCCGCGAACGGCGCGGCGAAGGTCTTCGCGGCGCCGCCGAGAATTTCCGCGGTGCCATCGGCGTACACCACCGGGATGCCCTGCGGATCCGGCTGATCGAGCTGGAACGGCACCCGGATCTCGGTGTGGATACAGGCCTCGAGCGTGTTCGCGTCAATGGGCGGTCCTGTCCGCTGGGCGAGGATGGCCTGGTGCTGCGCCATGGCCTGGGCGGCCTCCTCGCCACGGTCCAGGCGCGTGAGAACCTGGCTGAGGTTGTAGAACGCGGCCGGGTGATTCGTCTCGAAGAGCGTGACCTCCTCGTAGAGCGCGGCCGCCTCCTCGAGGTTCCCGAGCTCCTGGTACGCCCTGCCGAGCAGATAACTCGTGGCATTCACCGTGTGCTCAAGATCCTTGGAAGTCTGCAGCTCCATGATCGCCGCCTCCGCCTCGCCCTGGCGCAGGAGCGCGGCTCCCAGGAGAAAGTGCGCGGCGGCGAGGTTCTGCCCGAGCCGAATCAGCTCGCGCGCCTCCGCGGCGGCGCCCGCGGCGTCACCCGCGCGGAGAAGCGCGACAGCAAGATTCTGGCGCGCGTCCGGATGCGTCGGCTGCAGCTCAACGCTCTTCCGAAACGCCGCGACGGCCTCGTCGAACTGGCCGGCGTCCACGAGGCTCCGCCCCTGATTGGAGAGCCGCTGAAAATCCTCCGCCCCGGCCTCCGCCTGCTTCTTGCGGCAGGCGGCGATGGTCACGACGGTGCAGGCCAGCGCCAGCCGCAATGCCGTCGCGACGAACCCGCGCCCGCCCACGCGCACCCGAGGGGAACTCATGGCGGCACCCTATGCAACGCGGTCGCCGGTGCGCAATGGATCCCGGGAACAGGGAAACGCATCGCCGCGAACACGCGCACGCCACGCCGGCCCGCGGACGGCGCCCGCCCAAAAAGGTGTCGCCTCCACGATGCCTTCCCGCTATGCCCGCCGGGGAATGAGGTCGATGACGGGATACGGGTGCGGCGAAGGGGTGCACGAGGGCTGCAGGATCACCGTGGAACTCAGTTCGGTGAACCGCCGCCAGATGGAGGTCAGCATCAGTCTGCCCCGTGATCTCGACGTGCTCGAGGCGCGGATCCGGGATGCGGTGAACCAGCGGGTCTCCCGCGGGCGGATCAGCGTTCGAGTCACCACGCACACGGGAGATGACCAGCGCGCGGAGCGCGTGCGGGTGAACCGCGCGCTTGCCGCCGCCTATGCCCGGGAGTTCGCGCAGCTCGCCTCGACGCTGAACCTGACGGGAGGCGTTTCGCTCGACACCCTCCTGCGCGCGCCGGGCGTACTCGAGCCCGAGGCCGGGGCGGAGGACGCGGAGGCGTTCTGGCCGGCCATCGCCACGGCGCTCGGGACCGCACTCGATCAGCTCGTCGCGATGCGTGAGAAGGAGGGTGCCCACCTCGCGCGCGACCTCGCCGGACGCCTGCAGCTCCTGCGCGATGCCGCGGCGCGGATCCGCGGGCGCGCGCCCCTTGTCGCCGAATCGTACCGGCGCCAGCTCCAGGAGCGTATCGCGCAGGCCGGCATCAACCTGGCGCCCGACGATCACGAGCGTCTCCTGAAGGAAGTGGCATTCTTCGCCGACCGGTCCGACATCACCGAGGAGCTCACCCGGCTCGAGAGTCATTTCGCGCAGTTCGAGGCCTGCATCGCCTCCGACGAACCGGTGGGGCGCACGCTCGATTTCCTGGCGCAGGAGATCAACCGCGAGGTCAACACGATCGGCTCGAAGGCGAACGACGCCGCCATCGCGCGCGAGGTGGTTCAGCTCAAGGCCGAGCTCGAACGCGTCCGGGAACAGGCTCAGAATCTGGAATGAACATGGCCCAGCGGCAGGTCTCGCCCATACTCCTTCTCCTCACGGCGCCCTCGGGCGCCGGCAAGACAACCGTCGGCCGCAACCTCCTCGAGTCCAACCAGGGCTTCCAGCGCGCCATCACCTGCACCACGCGCGCGCCGCGACCGGGGGAGGTCGACGGAGTGGATTATCACTTCCTGCGTCCCGAGGATTTCGAGCGGCGTCTCGCCGCCGGCGAGTTCCTCGAGCACGCGCTCGTGTACGGCCATCGGTACGGCACGCTTCGCAGCGAGGTGCTCGACCGCCTGCGCTCGGGCGCGGACGTCCTCCTCACCGTGGACGTTCAGGGAGCCGAGGCCATCCGCCGCATGGCCCGGTCCGACCCCGCCATCGCCGCGGCGCTCGTCTCGGTGTTCCTGATGCCGCCGTCACTTCCGGAACTCGAGCGCCGGCTGCGCCGCCGGAACCAGGATTCCGCCGAGGTCATTCAGCGTCGTCTGTCCGTGGCCCACGAGGAGATCGAGCACTGGCCGCACTTCGACTACGTGATCGTGAGCGGCCCCATCGAGGACGACCTCGCCGCGATGCTGAAGATCGTCGCGGCCGAAAGACTCCGGGCCTCGCGCACCACCCGCTTCGTCCTATCGTGATCCCCGTCGGCGGAGCGGCATCCGCCCCGTCGCCCGCGCCCATTCACACCGTGAAACCGTCCGCCCGCATCGTACTCGGAGTCACCGGATCGATCGCCGCCCACAAGGCGATCGACATCACGAGCCAGCTCACGCGGGCCGGCCACATGGTGAACGTGGTTCTGACGGCGGACGCGCAGCGATTCGTCACGCCGGTGCCGTTCAAGACGCTGTCCCGCCAGCCGGTGGTCACCGACCTCTACGACGAGGAGGGCGGCTGGAAGCCGCTTCACATCACCCTCGCGGACGAGGCCGACCTCTTCCTCGTCGCCCCGGCGAGCGCGCACACGATCGCCCGCATCGCCCTCGGCATGGCCGACGACGCGCTCACCTGCATCGCGCTCGCCCTCAACCCGGGCGTGCCGATGCTCCTCGCCCCGGCGATGAACGGGAAGATGTGGCTGCACCCGGCCACGCAGGCGCACGTCGCGACGCTGACCGCACGCGGGGCCGAGTTCCTCGGACCGGCCGAGGGCATGCTCTCGTGCGGGTACGAGGGCATCGGCCGGCTGCTCGAGCCCGACCGCATCGCGCGCCGCGTGCTCGAAGTCCTCGACGCGCAACCTGGCTCCGGTTCGGGAACCGCGGTCTGAGCGCGTGCGGACGCTGAAGCACGGTTTGCCTCGGCGCCGCTGATTCCGCAGTTTGGCACAGCCATGAAGGCCGTCCTGGCAGGGTTCCAGAAAGCCTGGCGTGTGCTCTCCGCCCCGGAGCCGGACCTGACGCTCGCGGCGGATCGCATTCGCCGCGTGGAACGCGACGTCGGGCTCGCGGTGAAGGCGGCGCTCCTCCTCACGGTCGGCTGGTTTCTCTACTTCTCGCTGAACATCGAGGCGCTTGCGAACACAAGCGAGGTCGCGCTCGAGGCGGTCAGTTCGCTCCAGCAGTTCTTCCTCGTGTACGCGCTGGTGAACACGCTGCTGGCGCTGCCGATCTGGGCATTCGACAGCGTACCGCTGAAGGTCATGCAGTGGATCGTGTTCATCACGGCCCTGCTCGACGCGCTGTTCCTCGCGGCGCTCACCCTCGTGACGGACGGCTTCGACAGCATCCTCTACTGGGTGTTCCCCGTCCTGATCGTGCGCAACGCGCTGAGCATGCCCATCGCGCCGCTGCAGCTTTCGCTCAACCTGCTCGCCGTCCTGTTCTACGTCGCGGCGGGCGTGCTCGACCTCTGGATCCTGCAGATGGACATCGAGCCGGATCGCCCCAATGATCCGATTGAACCGCCGCGCGCGGCCGAGCCCTTCCTGCTCCGGATCTTTCTCCTCATCCTGCTCGGCTGCATCTGCTACGGGCTGCGCCTGCTGATCGATCGCGAACGGCAGCGGCAGGCGGAGAACGCGGAGTTCGCGCTCCGGCAGCAGCAACTGCGCACGGCCGGCAGACTCGCCGCCGAGATCGCGCACCAGATCAAGAACCCCCTCGGCATCATCAACAACGCGGCGTTCGCCCTGCAGCGTTCGGTCAACGGCTGCGCGGACCCGGCGGCCGTGCGCCAGCTCGAGATCATCCGCGAGGAGGTCACCCGCTCCGACCGCATCATCACGGAGCTCGTCGGCTTCGCCCAGCTGGCGGAGGCGCACGTCGAGCGCCTCCAGGTCGTGGACGAGATCGAGGAGGCGATCCGACGCGTCTTTCCCCCGGGGGCCGGGTTCAGCACCACCATTCTCCGCGAGTATCTCCCGCCTCATCCCGTGCTCGTGTTCAGCCGGCGCGCCTTCGCCGAGATCATCGACAACCTGCTCAAGAACGCCCGCGACGCGATGGATGGCGGGGGCGAGATCCGCATCGGCACCCGGTACCTCGCCGACTTCGAGGTGGAGGTCACGATCTCCGACAACGGTCCCGGCATCCCCCCCGAGAACCAGGAGCGCGTCTTCGAGGCCTACTTCTCCACGCGGGAGGGTGGCACCGGCCTCGGACTCGCCATCGTGAAACAGAACGTCGAGATGTTCGGCGGCCGCGTACAACTGGAGTCCGAGGTTGGAAAGGGAACGACCTTCCGATTACTGTTTCCGGGTCGCACGATCCCGGGGGGAAACAACTGATGCGTTCGCTGCCACCGATCCTTGTTGTTGACGACGAGCCGAACATGCGCGCGTCGCTGGAGCAGGTGCTCCGCCCGGAAGGCTATGGCGTGATCGGCGTCGAGTCCGCCGAGCGCGCCCTCGAGGTGCTCGCCACCGAGGAGATCCTGCTGATGATCACGGACGCGCGCCTCGGCGGGATGAGCGGGTATGACCTGCTGCGCGAATGCAACGCGCGCTGGCCCTCGATCCCGGTCATCGTGATCACGGCGTACGCCACCCCGCGCCTCGCCGTCGAGGCGATCCGCGCCGGGGCGTTCGACTATCTCTCCAAGCCGTTCGCGCCCGAGGAACTGCTCCTCATCGTGACGCGCTGCGCCGAGCGCCACCGGCTGATGCGCGAGAACTCGGCCCTGCGCTCGCGTGACCAGCAGGGATTCTCGCTGGACCAGATCATCGGCGAGTCGCCGCCCATGCGGGATCTCAAGCAGCTCATCCAGACGGTCGCGCCAACGAATGCCACCGTCCTCATCCTCGGGGAGAGCGGGACCGGCAAGGAACTGATCGCGGGCTGCCTGCACCGCCTCAGCCTGCGTTCCTCGGCGTCCTACGTGCGCATCAACTGCGCAGCCATACCGGACAACCTGCTCGAGAGCGAGCTGTTCGGGCACGAGAAGGGCGCCTTCACCGGGGCGGTCCGGCAGAAGATCGGGCGGGTCGAGGAAGCGGACGGCGGAACGGTGTTTCTCGACGAGATCGGTGACATGAGCCGGTCCCTCCAGGCGAAGCTCCTCCGGTTTCTCGAGGACGGCTCATTCACCCGGGTCGGCGGCAACGAGGAACTGCGCGTGGACGTGCGGGTGATCGCCGCGACGAATCGCGACATCGTCAAGCTCATCCGGGAGAACGCCTTCCGCGAGGACCTCTTCCACCGCCTCAACGTCGTCCAGTTCCGGCCACCGCCCCTGCGGGAACGCGGCGATGACGTCCTCCGCCTCGCCGAGCACTTCCTCGGCGTCTATTGCCGCAACCTCGGCAAGCGCCCGCTCCGGCTGGGGCGCGCTGCGCAACAGGCATTGCTCCGGCACCGATGGCCCGGTAACGTTCGCGAGCTGCGGAACGCGATTGAGCGAGCGGTCATCCTCGAGAGCGGAACGGAGGTTCAGGTGGGGAGCCTTCCCGATTTCGCCACGGCGGCAAACCTGCCGGCGTCCGAGGAGACGCCCACCGATCGGCCCTTGGAGGAGGCACTGGCGGACTACGAACGCCGTCTGATCACCCTCGCCCTGGAACGCCATCGGAGCATCGGTCGCTCCGCCGAAGCACTGGGAATCAGCCGCCATGCCCTGCGCTACCGAATGCAGCGCCTCGGGCTCCACACCGACGGCGTTCCCGAGGACGAAGCAAATCCAGCAGCGACCCGTTAGCCAGCCCAAATGGATCCGATTGCAGATTCCGTCGCCGCTCGGACAGGCGCCCTTGTAGCCAGTGACATCCTCGTGGTCCTCAGCGCGGTCGCGGGTGTCGTCCTGATTCTGGCCGTCGGCATCTATCTCGGCCTGCGCGCCCGCAGGACCCGGCGACAGCGCCGTCACGCCCGCGCCCGTTCGCAGCGATCCGCACACACGATCGCCGAGTCCGCCCCCGCCGCAGGCGAGCCCCCGCATGAGGCCGAGAAGGGCGACCGCCGCAACCGCGTCCGCCGCCGGCGGCGCGACCATCGCCCCCGCAATCCGACTCTCGCCGAGGCGGGAGGCCTGCCGCCAGTCCGCCCGCCCGATGTCCCCCCAGCCATCAGCCCGGCGCCCCTGCCGCCGCCGGGGCACGGACCGTCCCAGCCGCCCGGTTGATCATGCACACCAGTGCGGCGATCACGCGCGCCAGCGGCTCCAACCTCGCCCTGGCGTTCATCCTCCTCCCGAAGGCGCGCCGCCGCGGGATGTTCGCACTCTACGCATTCTGCCGCGAGGTCGACGACGTCGCCGACGAGGATTCCCGCCCGGTCGCCGAACGCGCCCGGCTCCTCGAACTCTGGCGGCGGGACATCCACGCCGCCTGCTCGGGCGGCTCCCCCGAATTCGCGGTCAACCGTGAACTGCAGCCCGTCATCCAGACCTACGGCCTCCCCTTCCAGCTCTTCGACGAGCTCATCCGCGGATGTGAGATGGATCTCACCCGCAATCGCTACGAGACCTACGCGGATCTCGAGCTCTACTGTTACCGCGTCGCCTCCATCGTGGGCCTTCTCAGCATCGAGGTGTTCGGCTACTCCGACCCGCGCTGCCGCGAGTACGCCGTTCACCTGGGGAAGGCCCTGCAGTTCACCAACATCCTGCGCGATGTCCCGCGCGATGCCGCCCGCGGCCGGATCTACCTTCCCTCGGAGGAACTCCGCCGCCACGGCGTCACCGACGAGGAGATCCTCCGCGGTCAGTACTCCGAACGCTACCGCCGCGCCGCCGCATGCTTCGCCGCGCGCGGCCGTGAGTTCTACCAGCTCGCACGCGAGTCCCTCCCCCCGGCGGAACGCCGTTCCATGGTCGCCGCCGAACTGATGGCCGCGGTGTACTGGCGCCTGTTCCAGAAGCTCGAGCGCCTCGGCTTCAATGTGTTCTCCGACAAGCCCGCCCGCCTGAACCGCTGGCAGAAGACCGCGCTCATCGCCCGCACATGGTTCCGCATCAATGCACGCGCGATGACGCCTGACTATGGCCTCCCCTGAGGGCGCCTCCGCCCGGCCGCGGATCATCGTCAACGCGGATGACTTCGGTTTCTCGCCCGGCGTCAACGAGGCTGTCGCGCGCGCCCATGCGGAAGGCATCCTCACGTCGGCCAGTCTCATGGTCACGGGCGCGGCAGCCGGGGACGCCGTGCGCATCGCAAGGGAACTGCCCCGGCTCGGCGTCGGTCTTCATCTCACCCTGGTGCGGGGGCATTCCGCCCTTCCGCCTTCACCCGTGCGCCGCATCGCCGACAGGCAGGGGCGGCTTCCCCAGAACCCGGTGTTCGCCGGCTTTCGGTTCTGGGCCCGTCGCGACCTCCGCGATGCGCTGCGCGCCGAAATCGTCGCCCAGCTCGAACGCTTCCGGGCCACGGGCCTGCCGCTCGACCACGTCAACGGACACCTCCATCTCCACATGCACCCGGTCGTGAGCGACCTCCTCTGCGAGCTTGCGGGCGCATGGTCCATCCGTCGCATGCGGCTGACCTGTGAACCATGGGGGCCGGCCGTCTCCCGCGGGGCGGGACGTCTCCCCGGGACGCTCGCGCATGCCGCCGTGTTCCGGCTGCTCGCGCGCCGCGCCCGCCTCCGCTGGGCCCGCGCGGGCATCCTTCATGCCGACCGCGTGTTCGGCCTGCTCGCGGACGGTCGCATGGACGAGCAAGTCTGGCTGCGGCTCCTTGCCCGGCTCCCGACCGGGATCAGCGAGATCTACTCGCACCCGTCGGCGGACCTGGCTCCCCATGAGCTCGCCGCCCTGACCAGCCGCGCCGTTCGCGAGGCGATGAACGCCCGCGGCATGGAACCGATCCGCTACTCGGAGATTCAGCCCGCCTGAGCCTGGACCTTCCCTCTTGGCTGGCCATGGCTTTCGCGCACTATCCGCGCGTAGCACCATGCGCACCTCCCGCCGCGAATTCCTCAAGAGCGGTCTGGCAGCCACCGGCATGCTCGCCATTCACTCCGGCGCCGCCGATGCAACCCCCGGGTCTCCGACCGAGAGCATCCCGCCGCACAGGGAACTCCGCGTCCCCGGCGTTCATGCCTACGCCGACCGTGAAAGCGTCGCGGCCGGCGAGCGGATCCGGTTTCACGTTTCAGCGGACACACCGGTTCGTGCGACGATCTGCCGCCTTGGCACGGAGGTCGATGACCCCTCCTCCGACACCGAGCTGGAGGACTTCGGCATCCTGCCCCCCGTCGTGCAGCCGATTCATCCCGGTTCCTATGTTCACGTCGAGGAGGGCATCCACTCCGATGATCTCAAGGCATTCTCCATCGAGGCATGGGTCCGCCCGTGGCGGACCGACCGGCTGACGGGCGTCATCTCGCAGGAAGACAAGTCTTCCTCCGAGGGCTGGGCGGTTGGAGTCGGCCCGGGAGGCTATGTCGGCTTCTACACGGGGGACGGCACCTCCGAGGACGAGGCACTGTTGCATCGTTCCGAAGCGGGAATCGTCGAGCGCGGGCGCTGGCATCACATCGTCGCCACATGGGACGGCGAACGAAAGCGCCTCTGGGTGAATCGGGTGCTCGTCGGCGAGTGGCCGTTCCGCGGTCCGCTCCGCCCGGGACCTCATCCCATTCGCATCGGGGCCATGGGTGCGGATGGCCGCGCCACGCACTTCCTCGATGGCGACGTCGCCATGGTGTGCCTCTACTCCACGGCGCTGCCCGAGCCGGAGGTGAGCCTCCGCTATGCCGGGGAAGGCCTCACTCCGCCGGATGGACGGCATGTGCTCGCGTGCTGGACTTTCGAGGAGGAGAACGGAGACCGCGTCCGCGATCGCTCTCGCTTCCGCAGGCGCGGACGGATCATCAATCACGGAACATGGATGATCGGCGGCCCGAACTTCGACGCCTCGGTGCAGCGCTTCGCGGACTACGACCCGTCCGCTGACACCGGCCGCGGCCACGCCCTGCGACTCGCGTCGGACGATCTCTACGACTGCCGATGGAACCCCACCCTGGAATGGGATGTGCCGCGCGACGCCCGCTCCGGAATGTACGTGCTTCGCCTCCGCTGGACGGGTTCCGACGGCGCCGACTACTGGCAGCACGCCACCTTCATCGTGCGCCGCGCCCGCCGCGCCCGGCCCGCGCCGATCCTCCTTCTCGCCGCCACCAACACATGGAGGGCCTACAATGCCGCGCCCTTCGGCAGGATCCGCCCGGGCCCGCGCCAGGTCTGCGGGACCGACGGTCTTCCGAATCAGGAAGGCGATCCGCCGGCCTTCTCGTTCTATCGCGGCCACTCCGCCGGCACGGGCACCTACCAGCTCGGCACCCGCATGCCGTGGCCCGCCGCGAATCCGTACCTTCGCTACGGCGACGCCACCGACTACAGCCACCTCGCCCGCGCGGATCGCTTCGCCCAGGCATGGCTCGAGCGCCACGGCTACCCGTATGAGATGATCTCCGATCTCGATCTCCACGAGGACCCCGACCGGCTCCGACAGCACCGGGTGCTCATCATCAACGGCCACAGCGAGTACTGGTCGATCGACATGTACCGCGGCCTCGAAAGGTACCTCCAGCGCGGCGGAAAGGTCATCGTGCTCAGCGGGAACTCACTCTTCTGGAGGGTCAGCTTCAACCGGGAAGGCACGATCATGGAGTGCCGCAAGGTCGACGCGCCCGGAGACCAGTTGCGCCCCGAGCAGCGGGGGGAGGCATGGCACAGCCAGGACGGCCTCCGCGGCGGGCTCCTTCGCGAGTGCGGCTATCCCGGCTGGCGCCTCATCGGCCTCGAAACCCTCGGCTGGAACAACCACGGCAACCCCGCGAACTTCGGTCCGTGGATCGCGGAAGCCACGGATCATCCCGTCTTCAACGAGCCCGAGCCGACCGGATTGAAGCCGGGAGATCGCTTCGGCTGGGCCGGCCCCGGCAGATTGCCGATGTCCAACGGCCACGAGTTCGACGTCCGCCTCTCGACCCTTGCCGCGATGGCGGCCGGGCCGGTGCCCGAGGGCGCGGTGATGCCGCAGGATCCACCCGGCATTCAGCGCCTCGCGAACGGCGTCATCCCGTGGGAACACGGGGGCGTGGCCCTCGACTACTTCGCGCGCCCGGTGCGCCCGCCCGACGATCAGGGGGGCGAAATGATCTGGTGGGAGCGTCCGGAGGGCGGCACGGTCTTCAACGCCGGCACGATCGGCGCGGGATGGGCGCTCGCCGCGGATGAACGCTGGTCCACGCTTCTTCGGAATGTCCTGCACCGCTTCGGCGTTCCGCGCCCCGCGGGGAACGTCCCTGCGCCGGGCGGGGCCGACGGTGTCTGACCCTCATTCGCCACTCGCCACTCGCCGCGCCCGCGCTCTAGGCTGGCGGGCTTTATGGCTGAAACGTCTCAGGTAGCCATCGGCCGCCACGACGGTCGCGGTTTCGACGCCCTCCGGCCCATCCGGTTCGACAACGGGATCGCGCCCCACGCGGCCGGCTCAACGCTCATTCACTGGGGCAACACCCGCGTGATCTGCGCCGTCACGGTCGAGGACGCGGTGCCGCGCTGGATGAAGGAACAACAGGTCCCGGGCGGCTGGATCACCGCCGAGTACTCGATGCTTCCCTACTCGACGCTCGACCGGAAGGCGCGCGACATCACCCGCGGGCGCCTCGATGGCCGTTCCAGCGAGATCCAGCGCCTCATCGGCCGCGCCCTGCGGGCCGCCGTGGATCTCTCGAAGCTTGGCCAGCGAACGCTGTGGGTGGACTGCGACGTGCTCCAGGCCGACGGCGGAACGCGCACCGCCGCCATCACCGGCGCGTGGGTCGCCCTCAACCTCGCGGTCCGCAAGCTCCTCGTCGCGGGCGTCCTCCCGCAGACGCCTGTCATCGAGCAGGTCGCCGCCGTGAGCGTGGGCGTCGTCCAGGGCCGGCCGATGCTCGACCTGTCCTATCCGGAAGACGCGGCGGCCGCCGTCGATCTCAACCTCGTGATGACGGCCGGCGGGCGTTTCATCGAACTGCAGGGCGCGGGTGAGGAGGCCACCTTCAGCGAGCAGGAGCTTCATGCGCTGCTCGCCCTGGGCCGTTCGGGGATCCAACGTCTTGCGGACCTGCAGCGCGCCGCCCTCGCCTGATCGACCATGGCTTCCCACCTCCTCTTCCTGCGCCACGCCGAAGTCGAGGACGCCTACCATCGCGTCTTCGGCGGGCGCATCGACATGGCGCTGTCGAATCTCGGTCACGAGCAGGCCGACCTGCTCGCGTCCTACCTGACGCGGCGCTTCACGATCGACGCCATCTACGCCAGCCCCATGAAGCGCGTCCAGCTCACGCTCCAGCCGCTTCTCAGGCGGCTGCCGCTCGAGCCGGTCGTCCTCGAGGAACTCCGCGAGGTGGACTTCGGGTCATGGACCGGGCTTCGCTGGGACCAGATCGCCGAACATTTCGGCGTGACCGGCCTCGACTGGCTCGATCACCTCGAGCGCGGCACCATGCCCGAGGCGGAGCCCGGCGAGATCTTCCGGCGGCGCGTGGACAACGCGCTCCGGAGAATCATCGCCGAACAGGATGGGCGCACCGTCGTGGTCGCCTGTCACGGCGGAGTGATCCGCATGGCACTCGCCGTACTGCTCGACCTGCCCCTCCACAAGATGACCCATCTCGAGATCGAATACGCCAGCGTCACATGGGTGGAATGCGACGGCCCGAAGCGCGAGATGCACCTGCAAAACTTCACGCCGTGGCGGGACCTGCCGCCGCCCTGACGCCCGGGCCCGTGCCCCCCCGGGGTTGGCAAGCGGATCCCCAGTCCCGATAGTCAAGCGACCGCTTCATGTTCGACATCTTCCGCATTCTCAAGTCCTGCTGGCCCTTTCTGCGCCGTTATCGGGGGCGCCTCGCCGTGGCGCTTGTATTCGGAATGCTCTATGGACTGTCGAACGCATCCGCGGTGTGGGGCGTGCGCCTGCTCTTCGACCGCATGGCGCCGCCGCCCTCCGAGGCACAGGCGGCGGCGACCGGCACTGGCATCGCCTCCACCACCGCTGCGCGCCCCGCGCCGGATCACGCTCGCCGCTGGATCGCCCGGGTCGAATCCCGCCTGAAGGAACACGTCGACGCCTGGCTTCCCATGGCGGGCCGCCCCCTCGACGGCCGGCAGGTCGCCGGCACCGTCCTCCTCCTGCCTCTCCTGCTTTCCGTCCGCGGCGTCTGCAACTACGTCAGCGCATACTCGCTCACCTGGGCGGCCGCGCGCACGGTGAACGATTTTCGCGTCGCCATCCTCGAGCACCTGAGCAGGCTGTGCCTCGATTTCTACTCGCGCGCCCGCTCGGGCGACCTCATCACGCGCGTGAGCACGGACACGGCGAATCTCCAGCGCACGCTGACGCTGACGTTCTCGCAGCTCATTCAGGAACCCATGGCGGCCATCAGCATTCTGATCCTGTTGTTCGCGGTGAACTGGCAGCTCGCGCTCTTCTCGCTGGTGTTTCTGCCGCTGTGCGCGGGTCCCGTGTTCGTTCTGGGCCGGCGCGCCAAGCGCTCCGCCCGACAGGCCCTGAAGGCGAACTCGCAGCAGGCCGAGCTCCTGGTCGAGTTCCTCGCCGGCATTCGCGTCGTCAAGGCGTTCGAACTCGAGCACCACCGGCTCGAACGGTTCCGATCGCTCGCCCGGGAGCTGATCCGGCAGGTGCTCCGGGGCGTGCGCGCCAAGGAGCTGATCAACCCGATCATCGAGGTCGTCGCCGCCATCGCCCTGAGCATTCTCGTGCTGTACATCGCGGCGACACAGGCGCGCTTCGCGGACATGGTCACCTTCCTCGCGGGATCCGCCGCGCTGTATCCGTCGGTGCGCAGGCTCGCCGGCCTGCACGTCGTGTTCACCCAGGCGCGCGCCGCCATGGATCGCATCGAACAGGTTCTCCAGGAGGAACCCACCGTGCGCGAGCCGGCCGCGCCCGTTCCGCTGCCCGGGTTTCGCGACGCGATCCGATTCGAGAATGTGAGCTTCGGGTACGGCGACGAGGTCGTCCTCGAGGACTTCAATCTTGTGATCCCGCGCGGGATGAAGCTCGGGGTTGCGGGCGTCAGCGGTTCCGGCAAAAGCACCATCATCAATCTTCTCTACCGCTTCTACGACCCGCGGGCGGGTTCCGTGACCATCGACGGGATCGACCTCCGGCACGTCGCATCCTCCGACCTGCGGCGCCACCTCGCGCTCGTCAGTCAGGAGGTCGTGATCTTCGACTTCTCCGTGGCCGAGAACATCGCCTGCGGCCGACCCGGCGCCACGCGGGAGGAGGTGGAGGCCGCCGCGCGGGCCGCGTTCGCGCACGACTTCATCATGGCGCTGCCCCATGGCTACGACACGCCGGTCGGCGAGCGCGGCGTCACGCTCTCCGGCGGCCAGCGCCAGCGCATCGCCATCGCGCGCGCCTTCATCCGCAACGCGCCGATCCTCGTGCTCGACGAGGCCACGGCTTCGCTTGACTCCGAGGCCGAACGCGAGGTCCAGTCAGCCATCGAGCGGCTCGAGGAGGACCGCACCGTCGTTTGCGTGGCCCACCGCCTGAGCACATTGCGCAACATGGATCGCATCGTGGTTCTCGCGAACGGCCGCATCGTCGAGGACGGCACCTTCGACGAGATGCTCCGCGCCGGAGGCCCCTTCGCCGCGATGGCGCGCATGCAGGGAATCGTCGCGCCGGGCGTGGCGCTCGCGGGACCATGAAGCAGGCCGGAGACAAGGGCGGAAACAATCCCGCCGACGAATTCGCAGGGCCCCTTCCGACGGAACCCGTTCCCTGCGATCTTTGCGGCTCCGAGGACGCGGAGGTCGTGCTGGAGAAGGCCGGCGGCGTCTACACGCGATGCCTGCGCTGCGGGTTCGTGTTCACCAACCCGCGACCGACGGACGAATGCGCGTTCAACGCCTCGTACTTCCGGGCGACGCTCGATCGCTACGTCACGAAATCGTTCGACCCACGCAAGCAGGCGGACTACGCGCGCCGGCTGCGTCCGTTCTCGAAATACCGGCTGAACAATCGGCTGCTCGAGATCGGGTCCAACGTCGGTGGATTCCTCTACCAGGCGCGCGAGCAGGGCTGGCGCGCCACGGGCGTCGAACCGGTGGAGGACTGCGCGCGGTGGGGCCAGGAGCGGCACGGGCTCGACATCCTCCCCTGCACGCTCCATGAGGCGCACCTGCCCGAGAACACCTTCGACGTGGTGTACTCGAATGCGGTGTTCGAGCATCTGCCGTCGCCGAGCCATGTGCTCTGCGAGATCGAGCGGGTGCTGCGGCCCGGGGGTGTCGTGTACGTCGACACCGTCAACTACGACTCCTACACGCGGCGGTTCATCGGTGCGGGATGGAAGCTTCTGAATCCCGCCGGTCATCCGAGCCTTTTCTCCCCCGCCACGCTGCGACGGTTCTGCGAGAAAGCCGGGCTCACGGTCATCCGCATTCGCACGCACGGTGTGCGAATGCGTCCCCACGGCAGCGGAAGACCCCGCGGTCTTGCGAGGATCGCGGACTCGGTGCGCAAGTTTCCGCTCGGCCTGCTTGCCCGCTGGACCCTCAAGGGCGACAGCATCGACGTTCTGGCACTCAAGCCCGCGCGCGGGTAATACTCCTCGCCCGTTGCGTCCTTTCTCACGCCTGCCGTCGCACCGCATGAGCGTTCATCGCCAGGACTTCCCCGGACGCCGAACCACTCCATGAGCTCCCAACGTCTCGCACTTCACGGAGGCCGTCCGGTGCGCGATTCCTTCCTGATCTTCGGCAGCCCGCTGATTGCGGAGGACGAGATCCAGGAGGTGGTGGCCACCCTTCG
The DNA here is from genome assembly GCA_964389135.1 of uncultured Verrucomicrobiota bacterium. Taxonomy (GTDB): domain Bacteria; phylum Verrucomicrobiota; class Verrucomicrobiia; order Limisphaerales; family CAIMTB01; genus CAIMTB01. The sequence goes on from CAYMDA010000004.1 coordinate 52,940, forward strand.
AAGCGGCTGGATCGGAACCGGCCCGCGCGTCGCGAAGCTCGAGCAGGCCTTCGCGAAGTATGTCGGCGCGTCCAACACCGTCGCGCTGAACTCGTGCACGGCCGCCCTTCACCTTTCCCTTCTAGCCTCGGGCGTCGGACCCGGGGACGAGGTCATCACCACGGACATGACCTTCTGCGCGAGCGCCAACGCCATCATCCACAGCGGCGCGACACCCGTGTTCGCGGACTGCGATCGCCGTGACTTCAACATTCTCGTGGAGGACGTCCGCCGACGGATCACTCCCCGCACGCGGGCGATCCTGCCGGTTCACTTCGCGGGCCGGCCATGCGACATGCACGCCCTCATGGCACTGGCTCGCGAGAACAACCTTTCCGTGATCGAGGATTGCGCGCACGCCATCGAGACCACCCTCGACGGGCGGCATGCCGGCACCTTCGGCCAGTTCGGCTGCTTCAGCTTCTACGTGACGAAGAACGTGATCACGGGGGAGGGAGGCATGGTCGTCGCCCGCGAGGCCGCCGACGCGGATCGCATCAAGGTGCTCGGGTTGCACGGGATGACCCGCGACGCGTGGAAGCGCTTCGGCGACGAGGGGTACAAGCACTACAGGGTCGTCGCCGCCGGGTTCAAATACAACATGATGGACCTGCAGGCGGCCCTCGGGCTCGGTCAGCTCGAGAAGGTCGAGCGCCACTGGGCGCGGCGGCGCGAAATCTGGGAGCGTTACGACGCCGCCTTCGCCGGCTGGCCCTGTCTCACACCGCCGCCGCCCGCGCCGGGAACCCGGCACGCCTTCCACCTGTACACGCTGCTCGTGGATCTCGACCGGCTGAACGCGACCCGGGACGATGTGCTCGCCGCGCTGACGGCCGAGAACATCGGCGTGGGCGTCCACTACCTCGCGCTGCACACCCATCCCTACTACGCGGAGACTTTCAGCCTGAAGGCCGAGGACTATCCGAACGCCAGTTTCATCTCGGACCGCACGATCTCCCTCCCGCTCTCCCCGAAGCTGACGGATCGCGACGTCACCGATGTCATTGCTGCGGTTCACAAGGTCTTCGAGGCGTTCCAGCGATGAACCTCTGGCGAATCCATGCCGCGCTGCTCCCACGGCGCAGGGTTGTCGCCCGACTGCGGAGCTGCATCACCAGCGGCGCCCGGAGGGCGCTTCTCGAGCATTTCGGAGCGAGGATCGGACCGCGCACGCGGCTCGGCAATCCGCTGATCCTGATGAATGCCGGCCGGGATTTCTCCCGGCTCGTCATCGGCGACAACGTGTTCTTGGGAACGGACGTGCTGCTCGATCTCAGCGATCGCATCACCATCGCCGACGACGTCACGATTTCCATGCGGGCGCTCATCACCACCCACACCGACGTCGGCCCGATCCCGCTCGCCGCGAGCTATCCGCCGCGCACGGCCGCGGTGGAGATCCTGCGCAACGTGTACATCGGCGCGGGTGCCATCGTGCTGCCCGGCGTCACGATCGGACCGAACGCCATCGTCGCCGCGGGCGCGGTCGTCCGGGAATCCGTGCCGCCAGGCTCCATGGTCGGGGGCGTGCCGGCCCGATTCCTGAAGCCCCTTCCTTTGCCCGGATCATGAACCGCAGGGTTGTCGGCCATTCCGTGAATCCGTACTGCCCGGCCTCCTGGGTGTACCATCAGCTCGTCTTCCTGCGCCGATACCGGGCGATCGTTCTCACAAAGCGCAGACAGCGGGCCGAGCAGTTCCCGTTCGACCCGGTTTACGGTCTCTCCGATCTTCCTCCGCTCCGCCGGCTCCTCGAGCGCGCGCTTCGCACCTTCCGCCGCGGATCGTTCGCCTTCCATCGCGCCGCCCTGAAACGCGAGGGCGCGGTCCTGCTGCACTCGCACTTCGCGACCGCGGGCATGACCGACTGGCGCCTCGCGAAGTCCCTTGGCCTCCCGCATCTGACGATGTTCTACGGTGCGGACATCTGGGCGCACAGCCGCCGCCCCGGCTGGATCGCCCGCTTTCAGAAGTTCACCACCGCCTCCGACCTCTTCCTCGTCGAGGGCGGCGCCATGCGGGAAAAGGTCGTCAGCCTCGGCGCCCCCGAGTCGAAGGTCCGCATCTTCCACCTGGGACTGGATCTCTCGAAGATCCCGTTCAAGGCGCGCTCTCCCGATGCGGACGGCACCATCCGCATTCTCATGGCGGGTCGAACCTACGAGAAGAAGGGGCACATCTTCGGCCTGCGGGCGTTCGCGAGGATCGCGGAGCGTCATCCGAACGCCCGGCTCGAGCTGATCGCGGGCGGGGACACCGGCAAGGCGCTCGCATGCAGGAACGAGATGCGAGCCTTCATTGACTCCAGCGGCCTGGGCGCCCGCATCCGCTGGTCCGAAATGCTGCCCTACGACGAATACCTCCGCCGCACCGACGCAGCTCACATCTTCCTGCAGCCCAGCATCATGGCCTCCGACGGCGACGCCGAGGGCGGATTTCCCGTCACCATCATCGAGCTCGCGGCCGCCGGAGTGCCCGTCGTGGCAACCCGCCACTGCGACATACCGGAGGCCGTCCTCGACGGCCGCTCGGGCCTCCTCGCGGACGAGCGCGACGTGGACGAGCTCGCGGCCAGGCTCTCCTGGCTCATCGAGCATCCGGAGGTCTGGCCGTCCTTCGGCGAGGCCGGGCGGGCCCATGTCGAGGCCGAGTACAACATTGAGCGCCAGATCCCCCGGCTCGAGGCCATGTACGACGAGCTGCTCGCGGCGCGCGACGCATCCGTTGCCGGCTGATTTTTGATTTCGGCTCGCGCCCGAGGTGTCAGTCTTTCCGCGTGTCTGGTCGCGAGGATCCCCTGGTCACCATCGTCATTCCGCATTGGCAGGTGCGGGAGATGATCACGCTGTGCCTGCGTTCCATCCGCAGGTTCACCCGAGATGTGCCCTATGAGGTGATCGTCGTCGACAACGGTTCGAAGGACGAGTCCCTCGACTACCTGAGATCGCTGAAGTGGATTCGACTCATCGAGCGGGGCGACGAAACCCCTTCCTACTGGGTGCGCGCCATGGGCACGGCGCTCGACTTCGGCATTCGCGAGGGCAGGGGGAGATACCTCCTGATCATGCACACGGACGTCGTGATCCTGCGCGAAGGCTGGCTTCGGCGGCTGATTGACGCCATCGAATCAGATCCACGCCACGCCGCAGCGGGCACCGACAAGCTCGAGGTGCGCTCCCCGTTCCGCGCGTGGTGGAAACGGACCTTCGATGAGAAGCGGATCAAGGCGTGGTTCAGGCGCGTCCTCCTGCGCGATCGACGCGCGGTGATCCCCGAGCGGCCGCGATGCCCCCGCGACTTCTGCGCCCTGTATCGCCTCGATGTCCTGCGGAGGCACGAGCTCAGCTTCCTTCAGAAGCGCTTCAGCGCCGGCGAATCCATGTATCTCGACCTCGTCGATCGCGGGTACTCGGCCGCGATGATCCCGGTGCCGGAAATGATGCAGTACATTGAGCATATCGCCCACGGCACCGCCGCGCTCCGCCCCGGAGAGCGCGGCCTCGATCACGGACGGACCCAACGCAAGAGCGAGCGCAGGCTCAACGCGCTCCTGTCGCGTCCCCTGATTCGCGAACTGCAGGAGGACGCCAGCCTCGATCAATGACGGTTTTCCTCCCCCGGCGGCCGGCAGCAGCATGAAGGTCGCCCTTGTCATGGACCGGTATCACCCCCGCAAGGGCGGGGCGGAACGGTCGCTTTCCCGCATTGTCGAGGCCCTCCTTCGCCGTGGTCACGAGGTTCACCTGTGCGCGATGAGCTGGGACGAGCCGGCGCCGGGTCTGTCCTGCCACCTTGTGCCCGCGCGCGGCTGGCCGCGGTGGCGCAGGGATCTCGACTTCGCGCGGCGCAGCGCGGTGACCGCGCGCGAGCTCCATCCCGACATCACCCTCGGCGTCCGACACGTCCTTCACGCCGACGTGTTCCTTGCGCGCGGCGGCAGCTACCTCCAGACGTGCGAAGCGGGGGACCGCGCGGCGGGCTCCCCCCTTCGTCGTGCGCTCCGGCGCATGTCGCTCAAGCGCAGGGCATTTCTCGCCCTCGAGCGGCGGCTGTTCCATGGTCCCAACCCGCCGCTCGTCATCGCGCCCAGCCGCATGGCCGGTTCCAGCTTCACGCGCGACCTCGGTCTGGATCCCGCACGCGTTCTCACCGTGCACACCGGCGTTGATCCGGAGCGCTTCGCTCCAGCCAGTCCTGCCGAACGCCTCGCCTTGCGCTCCCGTCTCGGTGTCCCACCGGAGCGAATCCTGGGTCTTTTCGTCGGACACAACTTTCGTCTGAAAGGGCTTCCCGAGTTGTTGCGCGCATGGCGCCTGCTGGAGCCCGGCCGGTTCACCCTCGCCGTCGCGGGCCGGGGCCGCAGCCCCGCCGGAACGCCGCCGAATGTCCTGGTTCTCGGCGATCAGGCGGACACGCGCGCCCTCTACAGGGCCGCGGATGTCTTGATTCACCCCACCTTCTATGATCCGTTCTCCCGGGTAGTCATCGAGGCGATGGCCTGCGGCGTTCCTGTGATCACCACCGTCCACAATGGGGCCGCGGAGCTCATCCGCGATGGGCGCGAGGGATTCGTGATCGGCGATCCGCGCGATTCCGCAGCGCTCTCCGAGCGCATCCGCTTCTTCACCGACGCCGCACGCGCCCGTTCCATGGGCGCCGCGGCGCGCCAGCGCGCCCTCGAGACCCCCGAATCCGCCTTCCTCGATGCGACCGTAGCCGCGATCGAGCGCGAGGCGGAGCGCCGCGCCCGCGCGGCCGCCTGAGAGGGATCCGCCACCGACGCCCATGCTGTCCCCATCCTCACGCCGCAAGGTCCGTGCAACCCTGCTCGTCTGGGAGTACTTCGGTTTTCGCAGGGACGGATGCTTCGTCGAGGTCGGCGCCAACGATCCCATCGACGGCTCGCAGACGTGGCTGCTCGAACAGGTCGGCTGGTCGGGCGTCCTTGTGGAACCGCTCCCCGAGAAGGCCGCCATGCTTCGCGCCGGCCGACCCGGCGCGCGCGTGTTCGAGCAGGCCGTGGGCGCTCCCGGTCAGGAGGGTCTGCGACCGTTCTTCGTCGCCGCTGCCGATGTCCGCTCGAGCCTCGTTCCGGGCGTGGATCATCCAGGCTATCGCTACGAGCGCGTGCTCCATGTCCCCGTGACATCCCTCGACTCTGTCGTCGGTCAGGCTAACCTCGGGCCGATCGACCTCCTCACCGTCGACGTGGAAGGCACCGAGCTCGACGTGCTGCGCGGCTTCGACCTCGAACGCTGGCGCCCGAAGCTCATCCTCGTGGAGGACAAGCTCCGCAACCTCACCAAGCATGCGCACCTGCGGCAGCATGGCTATCGCCTCGTGAAGCGGACCTGCCAGGACAACTGGTACATTCCCCGGGAATCCCCGTTCATCCTCACATCGCCATGGGAACGTCTGCTCCTGTTTCGGAAGGTCTTCCTCGGTACGCCCCTCCGGCGCCGGCGTCATCGAACCTCCTCTTCCGGGCCCGATCCTTCCCGGGCCAGCCTCGCAGCCGGTCATGGTAATGGAGACGTCGCCGACACGCGCCCCGGTTCGCCTCCGCCTCCAGGGAATCCGGTGGGAGACGCGCGATGAGATGCTCCTGCCGCAAGTCCTCGCGAGCCGCGGAGACGTCATCAAGCGGACACCCTTCAAATCTGTCACCCGGCACTCGGTTCTCGGCCGAACCTTCTACGTCAAGCGGTACCTCCACGCGGCCGATCCGTTTCGCCCGCTGAAGTACCTCGTGCGTCCGCCGCGGAGCCGTCTCGAGTGGCGGATGGCGCGTCGCCTGGCCGCCCTGGGTGTGTCCACCGTCGAACACTGGGCGCACGGCGAACGCTGGTCCCTTCGCGGGCTCATCGAGAGCATCCTCGTCACCGAAGGTCCGCCCGGATTCTCCCACCTGCCGCCACCGACGGCACCGCTCCCGGACGCCTTGCAGGCCGCGCTCGGCTTGTTCATCCGCCGCATGCACGACGCCGGCGTTCTCCACCGTGACCTCCACCCGGACAACCTGCTTCACAACCCGGTGTCCGGAGAATTCAAGCTGGTGGATCTCGACAAGATGTCGGTGGGCCGGCCCCTGACCCCCGAGCAACGGCGCGAGGAACTTCTTCACCTGCATCGCCAGATGACGCTCGGTCCCGAATTCGCGAAGGGTTACGGACGCGACGAGGCATCCGACCTTCCTGCGGAAGCCGCCCTGCGCCTTCGCCGCCAGATCTCCCACCGGCGCTCGCGCCGCTGCCTCCGCGCCAACCGCGACTTTCAGCATCGCCGCGCAGGGCCGATCACATGGCGCGTACGGGCCGAGTGGGCCGCCGCCGGTCTCGAGACGATCCTCCGCGATCCCGATCAAGCCTTCGAAAGTTCGAACTGCCTGAAGTCCGGCTCCGCCATCGCCATCGGCCGGATCCAGGGGTTCATCGTGAAGCGCTACCGGCCCGACTCGGCATGGGGTCTCTTCAAGGGCCTCTTCCGCCAGAGCCCCGCTCGCCGCGCCTTCCGCACCGCGTACCACCTCGAACTGAACGAGATCCCCACCGCCCGTGCGATCGCGCTCGGTGAACGACGACTGCTCGGAGCCGTTGTCTGCAGCTACTTCGTCTCGGAGGAGATTCCCGGCGCGACTCCCATCCCCGCATGGCACGGCGACCTCGGGCGCGCCGGCCTGGCGCTCGCGCCGGTCATCGCCCGGATGCACAACGCCGGGCTCGCCCATCGTGACCTCAAGGAGAGCAACATCCTCATGGACGCGAACGGCGTGCCCCATCTCGTGGACATGGACGGCATCCGCTTCGTGGGCGAACTTTCCGCCCAACGCGAGGCGCGGGATCTCGCGCGGCTCGCCCGCGGAATGCTGCGGCATCCCGGACTCGTCCGCCGCACCCTTGCGGCCCGCTTCCTGCACGCCTACACCCAGGCCCGCGGCCGGGATGACTGGCGGCCCGCGTGGCTCGCGGTTCGCCGCCTCCTTGCGGAGCGTCCGCCGCAGCCATGGTTCCGCCTCCCCGGTCCCGGTCGGGGTCATGTGCTGATTGAATGGGAGGAGGACCTCGCCGCCGCCGGATGGTCCCGGACGAGCGACTTCCTCGAGATCACCGGCGAACCCCTCCGCAAGCCCGGGCTCGGCCGGCGTCATCGCGCGCGCCTCCACCTCACGCACCATGGCTCGCCCGCCGTGGTTTACTTGAAACGTTACGACGGCGAGCCCCCGCAGGCGCGCATCCGCCGACTGTACGAACATGCGACCCTTGAGCCCGCCGCCCTGCGCGAGGCCTCGATCGCACAGGCTCTCCTCCAGGCCGGCATTCCCACGCCCAGGCCCGTCGCCTGGGGTGCGGTCGGATCCAGGAGCTACGTCATCTTCGAGCCTGCCGAAGGCGAAGCACTGGAACGCTGGCTTTCACCCGACCGGTTTCCACCCGGGTTCGCGGGTTTTCAGCGGAAGCGCTCGCTTGTGCGCGCCGTCGCCAAACTCACCCGAGGCTTGCACGACCTCGGCTGGGTCCATCGCGACTATTATCTCAGCCACCTTTTCGTGGCGGAACACGCCACCGAATACCGCCTTTCCCTGATCGACCTGCAGCGTGCCTTTCGGCCGCGCTGGCGCGCCAACCGCTGGCGGGTCAAGGACCTCGCCCAACTGAACTACTCCACTCCCCCGGCCATCGTTCCTCGTACCCTGCGAATCCGATTCCTCCTCGACTATCTCGGCCACGACCGCCTCTCCACCGCCGACAGGTCGCTCGTTCGCCGGATCCTCGCTCGCACGCAAGCGATGGAAGTCCGGAACCAGCGCCGTGTGACCCGCCATTCGCACCGCTGACCGGCACGATTCCCCGCCCGCCGATTCCCCGCCCGCCGATTCCCCGCCCATCGCTTCCCGCCGGGGCGAAGCCACCCTGCGTTCGGGCCTCAGCCCGGGCATTTCGCTCGCGTGACTCCCTCCTTGCGCCGTACGGTTCACAGCCCTGCGTCCATGGCGCCGCGCCCGCCGCATATCCTGATCGTCAAGCTCAGCTCCCTCGGCGACGTGATCCACACGCTGCCTGCGCTCACAACGATCCGCCGTCACCAGCCGGCCGCCCGGATCGCGTGGCTCACCCAGCCGCCCTCCCGCGAACTCCTCGAATCCCACGGAGCGCTCGATGACCTGATCCTCTGGGACCGCAAGGGGTGGTCCGATCGTTTGCGCGGCGGCCGGTGGATCTCATGGTCAACCCACGCACTGAACTTCCTGCGCCGGCTCCGATCGGTTCACTACGACCTCGTCATCGATTTCCAGGGCCTCGCCAAGAGCGCCATGCTCGTGGCGCTCACTCGCGCCCATCGAAAGGCCGGCTACGGACCCGGACTGCCGCGCAAGGAGGGCGCATGGCTTCCCCTCAATGTCCGCGTGCCCGCGCCGAATCCGAACGATCACGCGATCGACCGGAACCTCCAGCTCATCGAGTTCCTCGGATTCTCACGACTGCCCCTGCGCTACGATCTGCCGATTTCCGCCGAGGACGCCGACGCCGCCGACCGGGCGCTGCGGGAGGCGGGGCTCAACCCCGACCGCCCCTTCGTCGCCATCAACCCGAAGACCCGCTGGCACACCAAGGATTGGGACCCGGCTTTCTTCGCCCGGACCCTTGCTCTCCTCCGGGCGCGCGGCATTCCCGCCGTGTTGACGGGCGCGCCCGCGGACCGTTCCGCGATCGATGAGATCGCCACCGCAGCCGCCGCGCCCGCGCCACGGGTGGACGGCCGGACCTCCCTCCTTCAACTCGGCGCCATCTATCGGCGCGCCCGCGCGGTTCTCTCCCTCGACACGGGAACGATGCATCTCGCCGCGGCCGTGGGTGCTCCGGTCGTCGCGCTCTTCGGGCCCACCGCTCCATGGCGCACGGGGCCGTACGGACCGCAGCACGTCGTTCTCCGTACCGAGCTCCACTGCAGCCCGTGCTGGCGGCGCACCTGCCTCACCACCGAGTACGAGAAGCGCGCATGCATGCTCCGCCTGAAGCCGGAGGCGGTGGCCGACGCGATCTGCCGTGTGCTCGATCGCGCACCCGATGCGATGTCCCTCCGTGGCTGATCGGTTCGACCGTGCCTAGCGGACCGCGGTGTCCCTTCGCAGCCGGAAGATCCGGCTGGCCGCCTCGCGCGGCAGACGAACCACATGGCGCCCGTTCTCCAGCTCCACGGGCGATTCGGCCGGGGACCAGACGGCTGTCTCGTCGGAAGGTTCCGACGTCTCCAGGATGAATCCGGGATTCGGCGCGGGCCACGAAACCTCCACGCCATCGTTACGCAGGGTGGCGGCGAGTGCCGGTTCATGAAGGATCTTCACCACGATTCCGTCACTGGGTCCCCCGCCATATACCGGCTGCGCCACGGTGTTCCCGCTGACGGGAAAGGTGGACGAGCGCGCGATGCCCGCCATGTACGCATTCCCCGCCGGGTCAGCGGCCACGCCGTAGGCCCATTCCTCCCCCACGGCCCCGTAGAATCGCGACACGAGCGTTCCATCGGGGGCCAGCCGGCTCAGGACGAGATCCGAATTCCCGAAGTTCGTCGAACCGGGCGTGTTCGTGATGATGCCGGGAACCAGCGCTGAATAACTCTGGCCCGCCAGATGAATGTTCCCCGCGGGATCCACCGCGACATCCCAGAAGGAGTCATCGAAGTTGCCCCCGAAGAACGTCGAGAACCCGAGCGTTCCGCCGTCCTCGGAAATCCGGACGATCACCGCGTCGGAATTCCCGCCGTGCGCAGCCTGGATCGGGGCGGCTGTCGGGAAGTTCGTTGAAAAGGTCTCCCCGACGAGCCACACGTCGCTGCCCGACACCGCGATGCGATAGCCGTAGTCGTCGTCGTTGCCCCCGAGATACGTGGAATAGACGAGGGCGCCGTCCGAGAGACGCACGCCTGCGACAAAGACATCGCCACCGCCGCCGTTCGTCGACTGCAAAGGCACGGACGTGGGGAAATTCGTCGAGAACGTGATCCCCACGATGTGGCCGACCCCGTTCGCGCCCACCGCAACGCCCTCGGCCGAATCGTCCTCCTCGCCGCCGAGGAATGACGCCATCAGGAGCTCGGTCAGTCCCTCGTTGAACACCGCGATGAAGGCGTCGTCGTCTCCGCCATACGTCGCCTGCACGGCTGCCAAGACCGGGAGGTTGGTGGATTCGGTGATGCCGACAGCCACGACGCGGCCGTCCGGGGCCAGATCGACGTCGATCACCTGGTCTTCATCGTTCCCCCCGTACAAGGTCGAGGCCAGGACGTTCGCGCCATCCGCCGAGAGCCTCGCGATGAAGCCCTCGAGCGGCTTGCGCCCCGTGAACCGGTTCGTGTCACCCCGCAGCTCGCCCTGGAAGGCGCCCTCGACGACGGGGAAGTTCGTGGAGGTCGTGAATCCCGCAATGACCGGCTCCTCCCCCGGAGCGAGCGCGACCGCATAGGCCACGTCGAGATCCGATCCGCCGAAGTACGTCATCCATTCGAACGCAGTTCCCTCCGGGTTCAGGCGCGCCACAAAGGCATCCCCGGCGACACCCCTCTCCCCGCCGAGGTAGCCGGGGAAAGCGACGTTGGTCGAGAGCACATTGAGACTCGGGAACGAAGGCGACTCCGTCTCGCCAATGATGATCGCGGCGCCGTCTGCGGTGACCGCGATATCCCAGCAGCGATCGAAATCGACCCCGCCGAGGAACGTCGCATAGCTGAGCACCGGATCGATCACGAGCGGCCGGGTGGGATCGTATGCGCCCAGTTCGAAATGAACCGAGCCGTCCTCCCCCATCGCATACGCCGCCGCCACCGTTTCCCGGCCGTTCTCCGTCTCCTGGTAGGCCACGGGGCGGCGATGAATCAGCGTGCCGCCCCTGAAGTGCAGGCGGAGGTCGCCCTGTTCACTGAGATCAGCGGCGTGCACCCCGTCGAACCGGAGCCGTGCCAGCGACGGATCCGCCCCCGGCGCAACGATGAAATCGTACTCCAGCTCCCGGCCGTTCCCATGAAAGGCGACGTCGATCCCGGGATATACCTCCCGGAACACGACGCGTTCATGGGTCGCCTTGTCCCTCTGCCATCCCGAGGGATGCCCGACCAGCCGGTGGACGCGCGTCGGCAGCGGGCCCTCGGCTTCACCCGGCGCTTCGGCCCGCGCCCCTTCGAAACGGACCCTCAGCCATTCCATGGCCGGACGGCCTGAAGCGCGGGTGCGTGTCCGGCCGCCCCGGCGCCGGTCCGTGACCGCGGCAATCTGCCCCGCATCCCCGGGTTCGCCTGCCAGACCCAGAAGCGCCCCTTCCGACCCCACGATGGCGGTGTAGCCGGGACCGCGCGCCGCAAAGCGGACGTTGTCTTGTCCCCCGGCGGATTCGAAAGCCAGCGGGACAAGCGCGGCGCCATTTGCACCCTCCGGCAGTGGGGTCGCCTCCCCTACGCGAATCGCCGATGTCACAAGCGCGCCGGCCCCTGACCGATTGTCCAGATTCGCCACCGTCTCCGCGCTCAGCAGACGGGATTGTCCGCCGTCGGCGTCCTCGGGAACAAAGAACAAGGCGGCGGCCGCAGCGGAGATCAACCCGCGCGACACGCCCAGCCTCAACACCGTTCGCCAGCCCGGGAAAGGACCCCGCATCAGATTCATAGTGGTCTCCACCATTGCGGAGGAGGCGCAGTCTGCGGAGCGCCTCTGAGGAGTGTCAACGGCATGCTCATCCCTCTTCCGGGGAAGACCTGCCCCCCGGCCGCCCGCGGCACCGCTGCACGCGACCGCTAGCTTCCGACTCACGCACCCATGCGCGGATCCCGAGCCGTCGCTCAGGTGATGCGCATCGGCATGATGACGTAAAGGAACGGAGTGTTCGTCTTCAGCACGCCGGGACTCAGTTCGTCGCTGATCTCGAGGTACACCTCGTCCGCATCGAGCGCGCGAAGCGGGTCCATCAGGTACACCGGGTTGAACGCGATGGCGATGTCCGCCCCCTTGTAGTTGATCGCAAGGCTCTCCCTCGCCTCGCCGAGATCCGGGGCGTTCGCCGTGATCGCGAGATTGTTTTTCGTGAAGGCCAGCTTCACCGAGTTCGACTTGTCGCTGGTCATGATCTCGGCGCGACGCAGGGCCTGCAGCAGTTCCTCCCGCACCAGGGTGATCCGTTCCTTCGGTTCGGTCGGGATCACCTGGCGGTAGTTCGGATAGGTGCCTTCGACCAGCTTCGAGATCAGCAGCACCGGCGGACTCTTCTCCGCCCGCAGCGAGTACGCCACCTGGTTCTCGGTGTAGCGAATCGCCACCTCGCCCGACGTCTGCAGCAGACGGCTGAGCTCATTGATCGCCTTGGTGGGCACAATGAAGTCGCCCTCGCTCTCCGGCGCGACATCCACCTCCTCCTCCACCAGGGCGAGCCGCCGACCATCGGTGGCGACCATCGTCAGCTTGTGCTCCTTCAGGCTGTGGAAGATGCCGTTGAGCACGTACCGGCTCTCGTCGGTGGAAATCGCGAAGGAGGTCTTGCGCAGCATCGCCCGCAGCCGCTCCTGCGGCAGCGTCACGTGCTTGCGTTCCGCAAACTCCGTGATGGGCGGGAACTCCTCCGCCGGAAGCCCGTTGATCCGGAAGAACGAGTTCCCGGCCGTGATGGTGCACACGTTCTTCTCGTCCGTCTCGAGTTCCACCTCGAAATGCCCAAGCTCGCGGCAGATCCCGAAGAACTTCTTCACGGGGATCGTCGTGCTCCCGGGCACCTTCACCGACGCCTCGACCCCGCACGTCACCGTCACGTCCAGGTCGGTTGCCGTCAGCTCCAGCCTCCCTTCCGACGCGCGCAGGAGCACGTTCGACAGGATCGGCAGGGTGGTGCGGCTCCCTACCACGTTCTGAACCGCCTGCAGACCCTGAAGGATCTGCTCCTTGCCGATCACGAGTTTCATTCGCCGCCCTTAATAGAGAGATCCTTCCGATATGAAAAGCACCATATTAAGGGCTGTGAACAAGCCCAACAACCGCCTGTTGGGGTTCACCTTCAACCACATAGGGAAGGGGACGCCGGGTGGCAACGCCCCTGACCCGGGTGCACAAGGCGGCTCGATGTGAGCAATCGGTCAGTCGTTCACACGTTCCGCACCGGTTGTCGACCCCCGCGCCCGCCGTTCCCCCCTCCCCCCTGCGCTCCCTGAGGTGCTCCGAAGAGCCGCCACCAGACTTCGCAGCCTTAAGAGTGTGAGGAATCGATGGGAAACCTTCGTATTAAGCCCTGTGAACAACCCAAACAACCCCCGCAGGTGCCTGATCCGCAAAAGGATAGTTGCGATGGCCGCTGTCGGGAACGTTTCGGGTGACGGCCGGCAACCGCACCGGCCTGTGAGCAACCGATCGGTCGTCCACAGGCTGTTCACGGATCATCCACACCCGAGCCCGGACCGGAAAGGGCGTGAGGCATGGGGTCGAGGGCAGTCGCACCGCTGAGGGACCAGGGCCAAGGGGCGGCGCGGCCCTGAGCGGTGGCTTTGCAGCCGCGGCGCCGAACCAGGGGGGAACCGGGCGTTTCACAACCGCGCCTGGTCCGCCGTCCCTCGAGCGTGAGCGTCGGGGATGGTTGTGGGGAAAGGGACCGAGCGCGACGGAGACATCGACCCAGGGCAGGAACCCCCGTGCGCCCGGGTTCCGGGTGTGCCGCCGACCCGCACACGGGCTTGGTCGTCACGCCACGAGATTGGGCCGGCGGAAGGCCGCGCGGCATTCTTCGCCTTCAGGATTCATTTCCAGGGCTTAAGACTATGAAGAATCGATAAGAAGTCTACGTATTAAGGCCTGTGAACAACTCGAGCAACCTTTCTATAGCTCTGATACGCAGCTGGATACGTGCGATTCCCGATGTCAGGAGATTGTAGGTGGACTGCGGGCAAGCCCACCGGGCTGTGAGCAACCCGCCGCTCGTTCACAATTTATTCACGGACTGTCCACGATCAGGCGGCGCGGCACCGGGCGATCAGGGACGGCAGGAGCTCGCAAACATGAGCGACCTCAGCCGCGGTGTTCTCGCGTCCTAGCGAGAAGCGGACCAGGGAAGCGGCGAGATCCGGGGGAAGCCCGACGGCGCGCAGGACGTGGGAAGGCTCGAGGGAGCCGACCGCGCAGGCCGATCCACTGGAAGCGCAGACGCCTTCGAGGTCCAGCGCGGCAAGGAGAGCCATGCTGTCGGAATCCTGCACGGAGAAGGCGAGGGTGTTGCAGAGGCGATCCGCACCGATTGCGTGCAGGTGCACGCCCTCAATGGAACACAGCGCCGACTCGAGCTGGATCCGCCATGGCAGCAGGACTTCGGTCCGGAAGACCGGTTCCGGCACGAAGCGCGATGCCGCCTCGACCAGTCCCAGGATGGCGGGGAGGTTCTCGGTGCCGGCCCGGCGCTCGTTCTCGTGCGCTCCGCCCAGCATCACCGGGCGAAGCTCCATGGGCGACCGCACGAAGAGGGCTCCGGCGCCCTTCGGTCCATGCATCTTGTGGGCACAGAGGGTGACGAGGTCCGCCTGGAGCGCGCCAATGCCCGAAAAGGGACATTTGCCGAACCATTGGAGGGCGTCCGTATGAAAGAGGACGCCGCGTTCCCGGCAGAGCGCGCCGATCTCGGCGACCGGCTGGATCGTGCCGATCTCATTATTGGCGGCCATGACCGAGACGAGGACGGTGTCCGGGCGCAGGGCGGCGGCAACATCCTCGGGAGCAACGCGCCCGGCGGAATCCACCGGGAGCAGGGTCAGCGCGAACCCCTCATGGCGGGCAAGGTATTCGAAGGCGTGGAGTACCGCGTGATGTTCGACGGGCGAGCAGAGGAGGTGGCGTCGTTTCTCGCCGTACCGGCGGGCGGCCCCGAGGATGGCGAGGTTGTTGGCCTCGGTTCCGCTTCCGGTGAACACGATCTCGCCCGGCTTGCAGCCGAGGAGGGCCGCCATGCGCTCGCGGGCGTCGTCGAGCAGGGCGCGCGCCCTGCGGCCGAGGGCGTGCACGCTGGAGGGATTGCCCCACGCGTCGTCGAGGCAAGCGAGCATGACCTCGCGGACGCCGGCGTCGAGGGGCGTCGTGGCGTTGTAGTCGAAATAGATGGGACGGGCCGCGGTCATGGAATGATGCCGGCGAAGACGGCGAGCCGGGCGCGGCCGGGGTCCAGGCGCGCTTCAGGCGCGCTTCAGGCGGCGGGACGGCCGCAGAACCGCTCGAACGCACCGCCGAATAGGGCGGCGACGTCCCGGCCGATCTCGGCCTCGGACGGCGTCCAGCCGGAATCGACGAGGGCAAGATAGCGGTCCTTGAGCGCCGAGGCGATCAGGGTGCGGGAGTGCTCCCACTTGTAGATCACCTGGTCAAGAACACGGGCATCGGAATGCTGCGGGGTGAAGGTCAGCCCCAGCAGCTCGAGGCGCATCCGGGTGATCTCGTCGATGACGACCGGAATGTTCGTGAACCACCAGCAGCCGAAGATGTGCAGGTTCCGGAACTTTCGGGCGAGCACGCACAGCTCATGCTGATTCTCCCGCGACAGGACCGTGACCAGGAACCGGACGTCGGGGTGCGCCGCGCAGAGGTTCTGCAGGGCGCCCAGGTCGCTCAGCCCGACGCCGTCCCCCGCGAGCTGCAGCGCGGGGTTCACCGCCCGTTTCACCCCCAGCATGAGAGCGAACGGGAGACCGGTATCCCGGCAGAACGGCAGGACGACCTTGTCGATGAGCGTGGCGGTTTCGCCCCCGTCCGGATACCGGAAGGTGGGAGGCAGAGACACCATGACGTAGAGCGCCGAGATGCGCCGCGACCATTCGTCCAGGAACCTGCGCGCGCCGTCGAACGACGATTGCTGGAGTTCGGGAGAGGTGAGGTAGCCGGCACGCTGAAGCTGCGCGGCGGCTGAGCCCCACGATACGAGCAGCGGATCGATGCGGAGCGCGGCAAGGAACCGAGGATCGCGTCCGAGGCCCTTCTCCCAGACCGGGCGTTCGAGCTCGTCGAAGGGGGAATTGGTCATGCATACCGCCCTCACCCTTGCCAGTTCGAGGCAACGGGTGACGTAGTCCTCGGCCTTCCAAGAGCTGAACCAGCGGCGCAGGGCGGGCAGGTCATGACGGCGGGGCTCGATGCCGAGCCGGTTGAGGGTCGTGATGACGCCCCGGGCGGCCTCCGACACCGGGGAGCGCTCGACAAACAGGGATTGCCAGATGAGTTCGGCCTGTTGCTCCCGATTGAGACTCCAGAAGTCCGCGTAGGGAAGCTCGACGCACCGGAACGCCTCCGCGACGAGGTAGTGATAGACAAGGAGGTCGTCGATTCCCCAGAGGAGCAGGGAACCGAACGCCGGATCGTACAGATGCGTGTGAATGTCCAGGACGGGCGTCTGCTGGACGATGCGGTCCACGGTGTCGGCGAGCTGATCGCGGAGGGCATCGGACTCGGCGCGCATGCCCCCGTTTAACGCCCCGGTCGGGAAGGACGAAGACAAAACACGCGAGAGCGGCCGCGGAGCGGCTCTCGCTGACGAATGCGGGAAGAGAGGAGGCTACTCGCGGGCAGCCATGGTCCGGGGGCCCCAGGCGAAGTCATCGCCGACGGTCCAGTCGTTCTCGAAGAAGCCGGCGGCGACGATGCCCGGATTGCCTTCCGAGAGGGCCTCGGGTCCGAGGACGAGACAGTCCGGGAAGCCTGCTCCCGAGATGAAGTAGGGAAGGCGCTGGGCGAGGCGCAGGCCCGGCAGACCGGATCCGGCGACCACGCCGACCGAGGCGGTGGAGGATCCGGGACGGGGAAAAACAAACAGGCAGGCAAGATCGCCGTCGCGCAGCTCGCGGCTCCCGATGCGCACGAGATTCCTGCGCACGTCCACGGGCGCGGCGGCCGCGAGCGCCTCCCATGCCGTGTTCATCTCGCGGTGGCCGTAAAGGATCACGTTGCGATCCGGTTCGGCGAGCGGATCGAACGAGGTGTCGGGAACGATGTCGACCGATCCATTGCCGCGGTACCAGAACACCTCGGCGTCGTACCTCGCCTTCTGGCAGGCCCATCGGTTCTCCTCGGGGGTGCCGCTGGTGCCGTGCACGAGGAGGAAGCGGTTTTGAAAGGCCTCCTTGAACGGCCCGTGGCGACCGGGATGCTTGAGCGCCGGGGAGAACGGGCCGGCCACCTTCCAGCCGTCGGAAGCGTGGACAAGGCGCAGCGGCCGATTCCAGGAACGGCCGTCCGGCCCCTCCGGGAGCGGGGGATCGGATTCATCCGGTCGAAGCTTCGAGAGCGCCGTGCCGTCGATCACGACATCGAGGCCCTCCGCGCGGGGATCGAGAACCGCCGCCTCGAGGACGAGCCGCTCCACGTTGCGCGTGGAAACATGGATGCGCCGGAGGGCTGGATCCCGGCGGGCGATCACCTCGCTGGGTTCGAGCGTTCTCTGCTGCGCCTCGATCCCGATCCAGTGCGAGCGCGAGGACACCCCGGGGTTCACCGTGACGAAGTGCACCTGGCGGACCTCGGAATCATCCGGCCGACGCCGGCGCGCGAAGAAATCGAACATGGGTGGCCAGTCCACGCAGGCTGCGCCCGGTTCCTCCGAGTCGTCCCACCAGTGGCCGGCGCCAGGCTGTTCGTGCCAGGCGAAGTCGCGGTGGAACTCACCGAGCACCTCGCGCATGCGGCGAGCCTGGGCGACCGGCACATTGTCGTCGGCATCGCCGTGAAGGATGTAGATGCCGTGGTGGAGGTGGTTGGTGGCCATGGCCAGCGTGTCGCTGGAGGCCGATGCGCGAGTGAGAATGCGTTCGATCGCGGTGGGATCGTCGGGGCGTCCGCGGCGTCCGCCGGCGTAGGTCGCGAAGCTGATCCAGCCGGCGCTGGGTCCGATCGCGGCGAATCGGTCGGGATAGGTGGCCCCGAGGATCCAGGTGCCGTGGCCGCCCATGGAATGGCCGGTGAGATAGGTCCGCGCCGGGTCGGCATGGAAGACTTCGGAGGCAAGGCGAAGCACCTCGAGCGCGTCGAGGCGCCCCCAGTCCTCCCAGTCAAAGCCGTAGGGTCGGCGATTGGTGGGGCTTACGAGCGGGCCCGGCCGGGCCGGTCCGTACGCCTCGGCATGTCCGATGGCCTCGACGCTCGCGCCGTGAAGGGCGAGGTAGAGCGGCGGTGAGGACGTGCCGGCTTCAGGGCTTCCAGGGTGAACGCCGTAGTACTGCACGCTCCCGTCGATCGAGCTCACGAAAGTGCGCTTGTGCGGCTGATCCGGCCGGCGGATGCGAAGCTCGAGGCGCCCTTGGTGGAGGATCCTGGATGGCTCGCCGGCGCGGTGGAGTCGCAGCTCCACGGATACGTGGTCGCCCGAAGAGGCGACGGTCGCCGGCGCCCGGATGGAGAATCCCGTCTTGCGCGCGGCCAGCGGCGGGATGGGGGGCAGGGCGGTGCGAGTCACGGCGCCGGAGAGGGAGGCGCTCAGTTCCAGCTCCTCGAGACGATTCGAGGTCGCGTTGACGACCAGGATCGCCGCCATTGCATCCACTGGTTCGCCAAGGATGAGGTCGGGCGCGGTGGGGTCCTTCAGGTTCAGGTAAACATCGGCCGGTGGCGGAGCAAGGCGGGCACGGACCCGGCCGCGGGCGACGCCGAGAAGGAGGTCATTCGCGCCGGCCCGCAGGGACACCGGTATTTCCATGTAGCCGTAGCCATACGGATCGCCGCCGCGGGGTTCCCCGTTGAAGTAGGCGTGGGAATGTCCCGCCGCGTGAAGGATCGCGACACGGGCTTCAGTGGATTCCAGGCGGAAATAGGCGTAACCCCCGCGCAGGGCGCGTCCGGAGAACCAGCCATCCTCGCCGGCGCGCGCGGAACTCCATTCCCTGATCGATCCGTCCGGCAGGGGGATCGTGTCCCCAGCCCTTGGCGGCGACCAGTCCCCGGCGACGATTCGGGCCTCGATGGGATCGGTGAAGACCGGGGCACGGCCGGTCCGCGAGACGGAACCGATCACGAGCGCCTCGCGCAGCTCCTCGCCCGTCGAGGGTGCGGACTGCGCGAAGGCGCCGGTGACAAGGAGGGAGACGATCGCGGCGACCAGGGCTCCGCGGCGGGTGGGGCGGGTCAACATGGAGCCGGTGCGCGATCAGCCCTGCGGACGGTCGGCCTTTCGCTTGTGGATCACGACGCGGTTTCCGTCGGGATCGGCGACCACCGCCATCCAGCAGACGGGCGTCTCGGTCGCGTCCCAGATGAATTTCGTGTTGTTGTCGCGGAGCCGCTGGACGTAGCCATCGAAGTCGTCCACCTCGAGCGCGGCGGCGGTGCCTGTGGTGGAGGGCGGCCACTCGTCATTGCCCTTGATCAGGGCAAGGCATCCGGGGCCGATGTCGTACTCGACCCAGTCCGCCTGTCCCGGCTCCTTGCCGAATGTGCGGGAAGGCTTCAGCCCGAGCACATCCTCGTAGAAGCCCCGGGCGCGGGTCATGTCGGTGACAGAATAACCGGTGAAGGCGATCTCGAGAACTTGCACGGACCAGAGCAGAGCCAGCCTCGGGATGCACGTCAAACCGGGAAACCCCATGCCGCCGAACACGGATGCCTCGTTCCCGGCTCACGCGACCGAGGGGAACCCCGGACGCGGTTCACGGGAGGCCCGCGCTGCTAGTCGGCTTCAGAGGCGGTCTCCGGCGATTCGCCGGAATCCAGGGCCGCATCGAACGGGGCGTCGGGAGGTTGCGGAGAGGTCAGACTCATCGGACGCGCGAAGCGATCGAGGTACTTCAGCGCCACCCGGAGATCCCTGGGCAGCGGACTCTCGAGGACGGTGCGTTCGCCCGTGACGGGATGCGTGAGTTCCAGTCGGGCCGCGTGCAGGGCCACACGTCCGATCAGCGGCCGCTCGGGTCGGCCGCGAGGCTTTCGAAATCCGCTCTTGAGCTCCGAGAGCATCAGTGGCGCACCGCCGTAGAGCTGGTCGCCGACCAGGGGGCACTTCACCCAGCGCAGGTGAACCCGGATCTGATGCGTGCGCCCGGTCAGCGGACGGCACTCGAGCCACGTGAAGCCGACATACCGCCGGAGCACGCGGAACTGTGTGAGGCTGCGCTTGCCGCGCTTCCGCTGCACCTGGACATAACCCGGACGGGTGGGGTGGGGCCCGAGCGGTGCATTCACCTCGAACGAGTCGGAGTCCGGCCCGTTGTGCGCCAGCCCGTAGTACGTCTTCAGGGGCTTCTCGGATCCGAAGAGGTTGGCGAGCTGCGTGAGCACAGGCTTGCTGCGCGCGAGAAGGAGGACGCCGGAGGTCTCGAAATCGAGGCGGTGCGCGTTCGAGACGTACGACAAGCCGAGTTCACGCGACCACGGCACACCGCGCTCGATGTGCTCGTGCAGGAGCCGCATGAGATTGGGGCGCTGCGGATCGTACCGATCGGGGCACGTGAGGAGGCCGGACGGCTTGTCGATCGCGAGCAGATGCTCATCGATGTGGAGCACCGGAACCTCCCAGTACTCGCCCGTGGCGCGGGAGGAGAGCTTCAGGACCGGTGTGGAGCGCCGGGAACTCATCAAACCATGGAGCAGCGGGCGCGGAGCCGCGGGGCGCGCCGGGTTGACCGACAGGGGCGCGCAGGCGATGCCGCGGGCTCAGCGGCCTGTCGCGGAGTCATGGTGGCCGCCGCGGGGCGAAATGGACAGGCGAGCGGCATGGCATTCATGGAGCCGGGACCGGGAGACCGCCGGGGCCGCAACCCACCGGGCCGGCGGCCCCGGCGGGTCGGCCTGCGGCGCGGCCTTCCGATCCATGCTAGGGCGCGGTGGAACCGGCTGCATCCTGGGATTGCCGGGATGACGGCACCTGAACATTCGCCTTGGCGAAGCGGTGGCGCTCCCACTCGCTAAAGGCGGCGAACCGGCCGAAGTGCCGCGCCTGTCGTGAGTAGTCCGGCAGCTCCGCGCTGACGAGGGACTCGGGGGGAGGCTCGCGGCGGGTGAGGTGCAGCACGAAGCCGCCGTCGCCGGCCGGGATGAAGTCACTGGTCTGCCCGGGCTCGAGGTCTTCGGCCACGCGCAGCATCTCGGAGACGATCAGGCTGGAACCCACCTCCGGGATGGAGAACGAGTCGCGGGAGAAATTGGTGACCGAGAGCACCTTGTGGCCGGCCTCCGCCGCGGCGGCCTCGAAGGATTGTCCCTGCGCGACCGCGCTGGTGATCCGCGAAACCAGCTCGCGACCCGCGGCCTCCGCGAGGGAACGGGCCTCCGTGCGGCGAAGGGATTCGCGCACCCGGTTCTCGACGATTTCCAGCGGCTGGATCTCGCTCGGTATGCGGCGCTCAAAGGCGAAAAGATAGACGCCGTCCTCCCCGGTGAAGGGGGTGGAGAAGGGGTTGTCCGGGGACAGGGCGAACGCCTGGCGATTGAATGTCGTCGGCACCGACAGATCCTCCGGGGGACGGAACTGATCGAACGGCAGGGTGGTGCGCGCCTCCAGTTGGTACTCCTGGGCGAGCTGGCTCAGGGACTCGGCGGTGGGTTCCATGCGGTACAGCCGGTTCGCGAACTCGGTCGCGCGGGCGCGCGCCGCCTGGAGGGCGAGCGCGGTCCGCGTTTGCTCGATCATCTGTTCCTTGGCCGCCTCCGGCGTGAGCACGGAGCCGTCGTCACCCCGGAAGGTCTCCGGATCGCGCGCCGCGTATTCCGCGTCGAGGATGGCGGCCAGGTTCGTGTTGGCGTTGAGCTGGGCGTCGGCCTCGGCGAGGAAATTGGTGACGTCGAACTTCACGTATCGAACCTGCATGCGCTCCGGCAGCCGGTAGTCAGCCATGCGGTTGCTGTAGTACTGGCTGACGCGTTCGGCGCTGAGATCGACCTTGTCCATGTAGTTCGTGGCGGAAAGGACGACGAGCTGGGCGCCGAACTGTTCATTGGCCCTGAGGAAGCGGGATTCCACCTCGCTGGGCGGCATCAGCGTGCCGCTGAGACCGCCGATCTGGACGAGCTGCTGGAGCGCGATCTCATGGCGCATGAACTCGTGGAAGTCGTTCCGCGTGATGCCCTGTTCCTGCTGGATGCGCGCGAGGAAATTGTCGTAGGCGGTGCGGCTGAAGCCGCCGGTCTGAGGGTCGCTGAGGAACGGCAGTTCCACGATCCGGGCGCCCACCACTTCGTCGGGAACCCTGATGCCGAGGCGCCGGGCCTCATCGAGCAGAAACAGCCGGCCGTACACCTGTTCCTCCTCATCCCACGAGGGGTCAGCCTGGCTGGGCCACTGGCCGCCCTGACGGAGGAAGAACGACAGGCGCACCTCCTTGCGTCCGGCCATGAAGTCCTCCCGCCCGATCGGTTCGCCGCGGATGCTTCCCAGCGCACCGCGCGGCATCGACGCCCCCCCGCCGCTCTGATTCGGCGAGAAGAAGATGACAAAGCTGACAATGACGATCCCGATAAAGATCAGGCCGATCGCCTGGTGCTTGCGGATGAACTGAAACATAGGACGTCGGGGCGCAAAGGTGGGCAGGCTAGCCGCCGCCGGAAATTCCGGTCAATGGTCGATTCGGCGGCGGTGAGCGGGTGCCGGCGCATGACGGGGGCCCGGCCGGGGCCGGACCCGCGCCGGGAGATCACCACCAGATGAAATTGGGATCGGGCGGCGGGGACCAGATCCAGGGATCCATCGTCTCGGGCGGGGGGAACCGGTAGTACTCAATGTGCCCGTCGCCGAAAAGCATGTTGAAGCGGCTCTTGCCGCGGTCGTTGTGCCAGATGCTGCGGCGGTCGGAGTTGCCCCGGTTCGAGTGCCACGGCCAGTCGCCCTGAATGATCTTGTTGGCGGGGCTCCGGGCGATCTCGGAGGTCTTGATCGGTGTGCCCTGGGGGGTGCCGCGCATGCCCGGGTGACTGTCCCCCGTCACGTGCTTGACGCGGAAGGCGTCCGCGGCCCAGTTCACGAGATAGCTGTTGCCGTACTGGAGGTAGCAGTTGGTCCCGATCCGGGTGTTGCGAAAGATGTCTCCCTTGTCCGCGGGGCACCGGAACGTCTCGTAGGCCTGCGTGTACTTGTTCAGCGGCCGGTTCGAGGCGGCCACGAACGTGTCGTACGTGCCGTCCTTTCCGCCGGTGGACGCCCAGTCCGGATGCACGGGGAAGTACTCGCCGTTGTCGTCGGCGTACATGAAGAAGGCATAGCCGATCTGGCGCTGGTTGCTCGCGCACTTCACCTGGTTTGCCTTGATCTTCGCCCGGGCGAGCGCGGGCAGAAGCATGCTGGCGAGGATCGCGATGATCGCGATCACCACGAGGAGCTCAATGAGCGTGAAGGCGCTTCGGCGGGAGCGCCGCGAGGTGGTCATGCGCCCTCGTTATCGGGACGTTTAGCGTGCGTCAATGTGCATCTGGCGCCACACCTGTTGCGGAGTGCCGGGCCCTCCGATGCACGAACGCGCGAGGTGCGCAGCGCCGCGTCGATCGACCCTCCGCCCGAGTCGGGGCAAACGCTTTCCGAGACCTCGCCAGGCTTGCATGCAGGCGATCCCGCGGTCTTTCATGGCCGCGAACCCCCTGACTTGGGCCCGGTGAACGCAGCCTCCGAGCATCCGGGCACGGATTTTCGCACCGCGTTCTGCGCGAAGTACCCATGCGAACCGGGCCAGTTCGAGAAGGCCGTGCTGAGGCGCTGCTTCCCGCTGCGGATGCGGCTGCCGGGGATCATCCTGCTCGCGATTCGTCCCCGGGAGTTCCAGCGCGAACTCGAGATGATCGGGCGTCTCGCGCCGGCGCGGAGCGAATCGCAGGTGCGCCAGGAACTGGAGGGATACGCCTACGAAATCCGGAGGGACCGGCCCTTCCGCGCGGGTATCGGCCTGAGGCTGTCCCGCAGGCGTTTCCTGCGCCTGATGCGCCGGGTGATGCTCACGGTGCAGACAGGCCGATCTCGGCCGCCAGTGTCCTGAGCTCCGGACCCGAGCCGGGCAGGCACGCGAGCAGCCGCTCGCGATACGCGTTGGTCCAGCTTCCGTGCGCGGCTTTGGCCCCGCGGAGGAGCTCCAGCCACTCGGCGCGACGGGTCTGGTCGTATTCGGTCAGGAGATCCAGCGAGGCGGAGTGCTTCAGGATTCGCTCGAGGCGGTTGGCGAGGTCGTCCGCCTCGCGAAGCCCGATGTTCATGCTCTGCATGCCGACCGGACTGGTCTGGTGCCCCGCGTCGCCCACCAGCCAGCAATGCTGGCGCCCGAAGCTCCGGGCGAGCATCGGCTGGAACGTGACGTTCGCCGTCCAGTCGATCTGCTGAATGCCGGCCTCGAACCATGGGGCGTGCGCGCGGATCCGGCTCTCGACGCGGCGTCGCGCCTCCCGATCGGAATCCTCATCGAGCACGACGAGGGTTTCCGGAAGCGACTCGGCCGGGCTTTCCGTGGGCGCAGGCAGCTGCAGGCTCCAGCGGCACAGGGCGCCTGGCTGCGGCCAGAGGACGTCTGTGAACGTCGGACCGAGGGCCACCCGGACTTCCTGCGGCAGCTCGCGGTCGGGGGAGAACTCAAACATCTCGAATGCGGCCGGGGGGCCGAAATGGTCCGACTGGATGCCGAGCAGGCGCCGAACGATCGACGATGCGCCGTCCGCTCCCACGAGGAACCGCGCCTGGACCTCGATGGTTTCCTCGACCGACTCCTCCGAGCGCGCGACCGGATAACCGATCGACGTGACGCCGAGCTTCTCGACCACCGCCGTCACGCCGTTCTCGTCCTGGCGCAGGTCGTCCAGCCGGTGTCCCCACTGGACCCGAACCCCGCGTCCGCGAAGCTCCTCCTCGAAGCGTTCCTCGAGCTGATCCTGCGGCAGCACGAGAAGGAACGGGAAATCCGAATCGACCTTGTTCATGAGGATCTCGGCGCGTCGCTCGGAACCCTCGTAGAACGCCATGGTGTCCACGCTCAGCCCCGCGTCGATCAGCGCCTGGCCGAACCCAAGTCTGCTCAGCAGCCCCAGCGTGGAGGCGTGCAGCCCGCAGGCGTAGCTCTGACCTGCGGATCGCCACGCGCGATCAATGATCTCGACCTGGACTCCGGCGCGCGCCAGCGCCAGCGCCGTCAGCAGGCCCGTGGGGCCCGCGCCCACCACCAGAACATCAACCTTCCTCGAAAGGGATGACATGCCACGAGGGTCGGTCTGGCGCAGCCGAGATGCAATCCTGCCGTGGGGATCCGGCGCCCCGCCAGGCCGCGGCCGCACGGCGGGACCGGCCCGCGATCAACCCGCCGCGGCGAGGTCCATCCCCCGGTCGAGTCGCCGCAGAACGCGCTCGCGCCCAAGGATCTCCATCAGATGGTACAGGCTCGGACCCACCATCCGGCCGGTGCACGCCACCCGGCACGGCTGCACCAGCGGACCCGCCTTGAGCCCGAGCTCCGCCGCGAGCTGCTTGAGGGCCGCTTCAAGCGCCGATGCCGTGAATTCGGGCAGGGCCGCGAACCGCTCCCGGAGCTTGCCGAGGAGGGGCCGCGCCTCGGGCGTGAGCGCCCTGGACCGCGCCTCCGCGTCGAAGTGCAGCGCGTCATCCGGCAGGAAGTAGAAGTCCACCCACCGAGGCAGTTCGGAGAACGGCCGGCCCTTCTCCTGGACCGTGCCCAGGGCGGCGGCGACGTATCCCGAGGGAAAACGCTCGATCGGGATCCCGGCACGCCGCAGCGCCTCGGAACCAAGCCTCGCGAACTCGGCGGGATCCAGCCGGCGCACGTGCTCGAAATGGAAATGCTCCAGCTTCTTCATGTCGAAGCGGGCGTTGCTGCGATGGACATCGCGGAGCTCGAAGGCGCGGGCCGCGTCCTCCTTGGTGAACAACTCCCCGCCGTCCGGGGGCGTCCACCCGAGCAGGCAGAGGTAATTCGTGATGGCCGCGGGCAGGTAGCCGGTGTCCATGTACACCTGCATGACCGCGCCGAGGTCGCGCTTGCTCATCTTCGAACCGTCGGGGTTCAGGATGAGCGGAATGTGCGCGTAGGCGGGAGGCTCCGCGCCGAGCGCACGGAAGAGCGCGATGTGCTTCGCCGTGTTGCTGACATGGTCTTCGCCGCGGATGACGTGGGTGATGCCCATCTCGAGGTCATCGACCACGTTCACGAAGTGGAACACGGGCTGGCCGTCGCTCCGCACGATGACGAAGTCCGGATCGGCCTGCTCGCGGTCGGTCAGGGCCCGGGTGATGTCGCCGATGATCTCGTCGTGAATGACCACGGGTTCCCGGGTCATCCGAAACTTCACCGCGCCCTCGTGCTCGTAGGCCATGCCCCGGTCCATGAGCTCCTTGCACCGGCGGCGGTAGATCTCGGAACGCTGCGACTGGAAGTAGGGACCGCGATCGCCGCGGCTCGGGCCCTCGGGATCGCCGGTCTCGGGTCCCTCGTCCCAGTCGAGGCCAAGCCACCGAAGCCCGTGGATGATGATATCCGTCGCTTCCCGGGTGTTCCGGGCCCGGTCGGTGTCCTCGATCCGCAGGATGAACGAGCCGCCCATCCGCCGCGCGTACAGCCAGTTGAACAGTGCCGTTCGCACCCCGCCGATGTGGAGGAAGCCCGTCGGCGATGGCGCGAATCGAACCCGGATCGGTTGCCGCATGCCGCGAGCATACGGCGCGGCCGCAACCGCTCCAACCGGCATTCGATGACCCGGGATCGCATGGCGGTGGACCCGCGGAGCTCCGGTGCAAGCGGGCGCCGGCCCCCGTTGTTCCGCAGGGCCTCGTGAAGGGTTCCGGCGCACGGCATCCAGTTGCCAGAAAAGGGAATGCGCTCTCCATTCACGCGCGCCATGGAATCCACTGAACCCTCCTCCTCGATCGGCGCCGCCGCTGAGAAGGTGCGGCGCCCCGAGCATCCGATCGATCCGCTCTTTCTCCGTCGCTGGTCACCCCGGGCGATGACGGGGGAACCGATCAGCGACGCGGAGATCCTCACGCTGTTCGAGGCGGCGCGCTGGGCGCCCTCCACCTACAACGAACAGGAATGGCGGTTCATCTACGCCCGCAGGGACACGAGTCACTGGAACAGGCTCTTCGACCTGCTCGTGGAAGGGAACAAGGCGTGGTGCGCGAAGGCGGCGCTGCTCTGTGTCATCGTCGCGCACAAGGTCTTCGAGCGGAACGGCAAGCCGAATCCCGTCCATGCGTTCGACGCCGGGCTGGCGTTTGAGAACCTCGCCCTGCAGGGGACCCGGATGGGCCTCGTCGTCCACGGAATGCAGGGCTTCGATTTCGACCGCGCGCGCAGCAGCCTCGGCGTGCCGGACGACTACGCCGTCTGCGCCATGTTCGCGGTGGGACGTCCCGGGGATCCCGCCGACCTTCCGGAGGAACTGCGCGAGCGCGAGCGGCCGACGCAGCGCAAACCGGTGGGCGAGATCATCATGGAAGGCGCGTTCGGAGCACCGGCGCGGGCCGGCTGAGCTCCCGAACGGGCCCTCGCGCCGCCCGCGAACGAGCTTCGCGGGCGGAGGCGCTCCCCGGCGGGAGGACCTTCAGCCGTGCACACCGTGGACAATGTCGCTGTCCACTCCGGCGGGGGCGGCCGAGTCCATCCGATCCGCGAGCGCGGCGTAGGTGGTGTCGAGGCGCCCGACCACCGCGGAATCGACCTCGACACCAGCCGCCTGCAGCGCGAGGGCTGCGGCGCCGAGGAGAGGGGCGAGCCGCATGGGTTCGTGCCGCACGGGGAGTTCCGCGCGCATCACACGGAAAAGGCTTTCGCGCACGGTGCTGTTGTGCCGGACCACCGAGCCGTTGAGCCACACCGGCACCGGCCGCGTGCGCAGGCCGACGAGCTGGACCGCCGCGATGGCCTGGCGCGCCAGCTCGGCGCCGGCGCGCTCGCAGATGTCCACCCAGATCGGATCGCCCGGGTCCGCGTGCTGGGCCACATAGCCGGCAAGCGCGGCGAAGCGGTCCTTCGAGTACTTCGGCTGGTAGATGATCGGCACGATCTCCGGAAGCGTCTTCACCTCGAACCACTTGGGAATGACTTCGGCCAGCGAGGTGGCGGGGCCCGTGCCGGTCGTTGCGGCAATTGCGGCCCGGATGCATTCCCTCCCGATCCAGTACGCGCTTCCCTCGTCTCCGAGCAGGTGTCCCCACGCGCCGACCTGCGCGAACTCACCCTCCTCGTTGCGCGCGAGGAAACTCGAGCCGGTCCCGCCCACGATGAGCACGCCCGGCCGGCCGAGGCTCGCGGCGTGATAGGCGGTCATCACGTCGCTCACCAGCCGAGTCGCTTCGAGCGGCAGGATGCCGCGGCACAGGAGCTCCTTGTCGCGTGCGGTGCCCTCGGTGAACAGGGCCGCGCTTCCGATGACCGTGTAAAGCAGTTCGTTTCCGAGCGGCAGCGCCGTTTCGAGCGTGCGCACCAGCTGGGTCAGGCTGCGTCGCGCGACCTGGATCGTCGTGCCGAAGAAATTGAGCGAACCGGCCTTCGCCGCTGCCACCGCGTTCCCGGCAAGATCCACTGCGACGCCAAAGCTGTACGTGGCGCCCCCATCGATCCCGATCACAACCCGCGCCCGGTCGGACATGGCCTCTATCTTCAGGGGAGGCCCGCGGCAGGCCAGACGAAAACGGGATGCCTGAGGCGGCCGCCGGCGCGGCCCGCGCCGTCGTCAGATCTGAAAGTCCACCTCACTCGGCAGGGCCTCCACGGGGCGCGGCCGCTTCGCCTTCACGACCATCCGGCCGTCCTCATAGAACACGATCGAGTCGGGCGCCACGCTGTGCGTCAGGAACACGTTGCCGCCGATTGTGCTGCGGGCGCCGATCACCGTCTCGCCGCCCACGATCGTGGCGTTTGCGTAGATCGTGACGTGATCCTCGATCGTCGGATGCCGCCGCACGCCGCGGAGCGCCTGCCCGCCGGAAAGCGATCGGGCCACCAGGCCCACGCCCTGGTACATCTTCACGTGAGACCCGATCACGCTGGTCTCGCCCACGACGGTGCCCGTGCAGTGGTCCACGAAGAAATGCGAGCCGATCCGCGCGCCCGGGTGGAGGTCCATGCCGCTGCGGGTGTGCGCCCATTCCGTCATGATCCGGGGCACGAGCGGGATGTGCAGCAGATACAGTTCGTGGGCCATCCGCTGCACGGCGATCGCCTCCATGAACGGGTACGCCACGATGATCTCCTCGCGGCTCAGCGCAGCCGGGTCTCCCCGGTACGCCGCGTCGGCGTCCGTCTGCAGGATTTCCCGGATTGCGGGCAGCCGCCCGAGGAAGGCGCACGTCGCCTTGTGCGCCTCGTGCGGAATGTCCGCCCGCCGCACCCCGTCGGGAGGGGCGTACTCGAGGCTCTTCCGGATTTCGTCCTCGAGCCGGTCCTTCACCGACGCGAGGAGCAGCGTGGTCTCGACCTTCAGCTCCGAGGAGACAAGAGGCCGTTCGTCGAAGAACCCGGGGAACACGAGGCGCAGCAGGTCGTGCGTGATCGCGGCGATCACCAGCTTCGACGGGAGATTCGGGCCGTTGACGTGGTTGATCCCGCCGGCCGTCGCGTACGACGCAAGGAGACGGTCGGCCAGCTGCGACACGGTCGTGTCCACAGCGGGCACTATGGGGCATCCACCGGCGCCCATGAAGCGCGAAGGCGATGGAAGCCCGACGGGGCGGGAACGTCGTCGCGCAAGCCACGCGCGGGCGTTGGATTTCCGCCGTGGGCCATGTCACCCTTGGGGCCCCCGGTCCTGTGGCCGGATGGAACATGATCGCCGCCCCACGCCCAGCACGGCGCCTGCCGGTCCGCCGAGTGTCCGCATGACCCGCGAATCGACGCAGGCACTCCCCCTCCTTCGCGCCGGGTCCGTGCCGTACCTCAACGCCGCTCCTCTCGTTCATGGCCTCGCCGGCCGCCTGACGCTGCTGCCGCCCTCCAGGCTCGCCCTCGCGCTCCGGGAGCGCCGGATCGACGCCGCCCTGCTCAGCGTCACCGAGGCGCTGCTCCACGACGGCTATGGCATCCTCGATGGCTGCTGCGTCGCCTCCGACGGCGCGGTCTTCAGCGTCTTCCTCGCCCATCGCGGTCCGCTCGAGCAGGTGCGCGTCGTCCATTGCGACACGGCCTCGCTCACGAGCGTCAACCTGCTGCGGGTCCTTCTCGCGGAACGCGGACTGACCCCCGAGTTCCGACCGCTCCCCGATGTCGCCGAGGCCGCGGCACTCGAGAACGTCCTGCTCATCGGCGATCAGGCGATCCGCTTCCGCCTCGCCCAGGGCACGCATCGGATCTGGGACCTCGGGGAGGCATGGAAGGCGCAAACCGGCCTCCCGTTCGTGTACGCCGCGTGGGTCCTGAACCTCGACGCGGACACCCGCGAGTTGCGGCGCGAACTTCGCGATGCCGCCGCCCGGGGACAGCACGATCTGGAGGAGGTGATCCGGTCCGTCCCCGATTTCGACGAGGACTTCCGGCGCGTGTATCTCACGCGGAACACGCGCCACGTCATGGGGCCCGCGGAAAAGGCCGGCATCGCGAGGTTTGCCGCGCTCCTCCGGCGGCATCACCCGGGACGGGTGTACGATCCCCGTTACGTGTGACGGCGCAGCCGGGCCTGGCGGCCGGAACCCGCCGCGCCCGAAGGGGCAGTTCTCATTTCCCGGCCCGCGGGCTCCAGGAGTCCTTCAGGGCGATCGTCCGGTTGAAGACGAGCCGGCCCGGGGCGGAGTCGGGATCCAGCGCGAAGTAGCCGATTCGCTCGAACTGATAGCGATGCCGCGGTTCGGCCTCCGCGACGGCGGGTTCGGCCATTGCCGTCACGACCGAGAGGGAGTCGGGGTTCAGGTGCTGCATGAACTCCCCGTCCGCGTCCGGTTCCGGGACGTTGAACAGCCGGTCGTAGAGACGGACCTCGACGGCCACGGCGTCACGCGCACTCACCCAGTGGATCGTTCCCTTCACCTTGCGCTGGCTTCCCGGTCCGCCCGCGCGGCTGGTCTCGTCAAAGGTGCAGCGGAGCTCGGTCAGATTGCCGGCGGCGTCCCTGACGACCTCGTCGCATCGGATGATGCCGGCATATTTCAGGCGCACCTCCCCGCCCGGGCGCAGCCGGAAGTAGCCCTTGGGCGGATCTTCCATGAAATCGTCGGCCTCGATGAGGACCTCCCGGCTGAAGGGTACCCGCCGCGTGCCGGCCGAGGGATCCTCCGGGTTGTTGACGGCCTCGACCCATTCGGAGTGGCCCTCGGGGAGGTTCGTGAGCACCAGGCGGATCGGACGCAGCACCGCCATGCGCCGAAGCGCGACGGCGTTGAGGTCGCGGCGGATGCAGTGCTCGAGCAGCGCGACATCCGTGAGGCCGTCGTACTTCGTCACGCCGATGGTCCGGGCGAAATCGCGCAGCGCCTCGGCGCGTACGCCGCGCCGGCGCAGGCCGGAGATCGTGGGCATCCGCGGATCGTCCCAGCCGCTGACGCGCTTCTCGTTCACGAGCTGGAGCAGCTTGCGCTTGCTCATGACCGTGTAGCTCAGGTTCAGCCGCGCGAACTCGTACTGGCGGGGAAGCGGGCGGGGCAGATCCAGATTCTCGAGAATCCAGTCGTACAGCGGCCGGTGCACCTCGAACTCCAGCGTGCACACCGAGTGCGTCACGCCCTCGATGTAGTCGCTGAGGCAGTGGGCGAAGTCGTACATCGGGTAGATGCACCACGCGTCGCCCGTGTGATGATGGGAGGCGTGGCGGATCCGGTAGAGGACCGGGTCGCGCATCCACACGTTGGGCGACGCCATGTCGATCTTCGCGCGGAGGGTGCGCGCCCCGTCGGGAAACTCGCCGGCTCGCATCCGGGCGAACAGATCGAGGTTCTCGGCGACGGAACGGTCCCGGTAGGGGCTGTTGCGCCCCGGACGATCCGGCGCGCCGCGGTAGGCGTCCGTCTCCTCCGGTGAAAGGTCGCACACGTACGCCTTGCCGCGCTCGATCAGGCGCACGGCGAAGGTGTACAGGGCCTCGAAGTAATCCGACGCGAAGAAGGGCTCGAGGGCCGAGCCGCCCTCCGCGGGCGGCTGGTGAAAGTCGAGGCGGCCATCCGTCGCTCGAGCGGCCGGGGTCGCCCCGCGGGGCTTCAGCGCGAGGCGGTCATCGGCCCAGTTGGCGATCAGCCACCGGACATCCTCGGTGATCGACTCGACATACTCCACGTCCTCCTTCGTCGGGTTCGTGTCGTCCATCCGGAGGTTGCAGCGGCCGCCGAAGTCGCGGGCGATGCCGAAGTTCAGGCAGATGCTCTTCGCATGGCCGATGTGCAGGTATCCGTTCGGCTCCGGGGGAAAACGCGTCACGACGCCCGAGTGACGGCCGGAGGCGAGGTCGGCCGCGACAATCTCACGAATGAAATCCCGCGCCGCCTCGGGCGCGGGCGTGTCGGATGCTGGCTCGGTTCTTGGTGCGCTCATGCAGGAGTCGGAGCGTCCGCATTGTGCCGGGTCGGGCGCGAAGTTCCCAACCAAAACACGACCGGCCGGCGCGCTCGCGCGAGGCGGGCTCGCCGGCCGTTGGACACCGGCCGTCGGGGCGGGCCCGGGCGCCGGGCGCCGCGTCAGCCTTCGACGGGCTCCGGCTCGCCGGCGGCCGGATTTGGAGCGGCGCACAGGGCCGGGGCGGCGACGGGGTCGGCCGCGGGAGCCGGCGCGGTGCGGACGCCGGGCGTGGGTTCCCATGGCATGCGGAAGGTGCGCGCGCGCAGTTCCGGCATGGTGACGTAACGAATCTGGCTGATCGTGCTGCCGGAGATCGTCAGCAGGCGGAAGCCCTGGAATACCGGGTTCGGCCTCTCGGGGTTGACCTTGAGGTCCGGCCGGGTGTTCGTGGTGGGGCCGAGTGCCGCCGTCTGGATGATGAGGGGGCTCATGGCCTGCCACCACCGGGCGGGCTCGGGGCTGGAGTTGAGGGGGTCATTCCATGGAGCCACGTCGATCTGACGGTAACTCTTCCAGACCGCGCCCTCCCGCCCGTCGTGAATCGTCACCACCTTGCCGGCGTACCGCGGGTCGGTGGTCACTTTCACGTGTGTCGATCCGATTTCCTCCACGTTCAGGCCGACGACCACTCCGAACTTCACGATCTTCGTGACCTTCTTGTTGAAGAGGGTGCGGTAGTATTCCTCGGGGTTCTCCGTGTAGAAGTCCATGTGGAACCCGAACCCGGGCATTTCCGCGGTACCGCGGTTCGTGAGTCGGAACTCGACGCGCTTGTGGCCGTGCCCGCACAGGATGGCGTTGACCTTGCGTCGGAGGCCGCCCGCTCCCACGCAGACCTCGAGGAGTTGCTCGACGGGCCCGCGGCTCACGCCGAAGTCCATGAGGTTCGTGTGCGGCCCCGTCTTGAAATGGCGTGTCCCGGAACGGATCCAGTCCGGGTGCGGCTCGTCCGGGTTCTTCGCCGCCCCGCCGGTCATGAACCCGTATGGGTCCGCGCGAAGCAGGTAGCCGTTCATGTTCTCACGGTCCGTGGTCTGGTGCTCGGTCTCCCGGAAGTGGTGGGGATACTCGTGGCGCTTCGGATTGATGGGGGGCGCGTGCATCGCGACGAGCACCACCCCGTTGCCGCCCGCTTCAACGGCGGTCCGCACGAGCTGGACATCGGAAGTGGTGATGCCCTCGGAATCGGGCGAGCCCGCGATGAAGTTTCGCTCCTCCTCGCTGAGGATCCCAGGAGGTACTTCACGCTGTCCTTGCCGAGGGCGTCACCGCCCTCTGGGATCTCGAGTCCGGCGCACTGCTGCGGCACTGGCCCGAAATGAGTCTCTCGGCGCACTTCATCGGAACCAACCGCCTTCTCCTGTGCGGCCCTTCCGGCATTCTGACCCGCACCGTCGCGGACGGGGCGGTTGCGTCGCGCCTCGGCGATGCCGCCCTGCGCTATCAACGCGGCGTCATGCTGTCGGACGGACCGCGTCTCGCCGTCTCCCACCGCCGGGGAGTGCAGGTGCTCGACACGCGCTCCGGCGCGCTCGAGCGGGATTTTCGCGATCATGCCCAAGCGACCTTCGTGGCGGTGAGCCCGGATGACCGCTGGCTGGCGAGGGCAGTTACTATCGCGAAGGCATCGTCGTGCGCGACCTGCACGGGGAATCCCCGCCCGTCCACCTGGCGTCCCGCCGTTCATGGCCGGCGTTCACGCTCGACGGCCGTTGGCTCATCACCGGCGATGGACGGGAGTACATCTTCTGGAGCACGGCCGACTGGTCGGCAGGGATTCGGATCCCGCGGCGGAGCGCCGGCGAGGTGCCAGGCCGAGTCCTGATGGTGCCCGGGACGGAAATGGCATGGATGGCGTCCTCCCGCACCGAGCTGCGGCTCACCCGCCTGGGGACGCTGGAGGAACTTTACTCGCTCGCCGCGCTCGAGGGGGGCCTCGCGTCCCTCGGAGCATGGCCGCCCCGCAACGGCGCGGATTCGGCCCCCCCTCCGGGGCATCGCCGCGGGATTGACGGCCGGGCACGCTCCGTTGCCAATCGTTCCGACCCGCGCTAAATGAATCGTCAACTCGAGTGAAGGCCCTTGTCTCGGAAAACGCCGTAGGAACCAGCGAACGCGCCTTCCTGATCGGCGCGCAATTCAAGTCCCGCACTGCATGGGAGGTCAGGGATTCCCTGGATGAACTGGGCCAGCTCGCCACGACCGCCGGGGCCGAAGTCGTCGGGGTGGGCACCCAGAAGATCGACAAGCCGGTCGCCCGGACCTTCATCGGTCCCGGGAAGGCCCACGAGTTTGCCGACCGCTGCCGGGAGGAGGCCGTGGACACGGTCATCTTCGATGACGAACTCAGCCCCGCGCAGAGCCGCAACCTCGAGACCGTGTTCGAGCGCAAGATCCTCGATCGCACCCAGCTCATCCTCGACATCTTCGGACAGCGCGCGCGCACCCGGGAGGGCAAGCTCCAGGTGGAACTCGCGCAGCTCCAGCACCTGCTGCCGCGCCTGACGCGCTTCTGGACGCACCTTTCCCGTCAGAAGGGCGGCATTGGAATGCGCGGCGGCGAGGGTGAAACGCAGCTCGAGGCGGACCGCCGCAAGGTCCAGGAGCGCATCGACAAGCTGATCCGCGAACTCGAGGCCGTCCGCCGGCAACGCACGACCCAGCGCGAGGGCCGCAAACGCCATCAGTGGCCCCTCGCGTCCATCGTGGGATACACGAACGCCGGCAAGTCCACCCTGCTGAACAGGCTCACCGGTGCCGCCGCCGTGGCCGAGGACAAGCTCTTCGCGACGCTCGATCCCACCACGCGCCGCCTGCGGCTGCCCACCAACCAGAACGTCCTGCTGAGCGACACGGTCGGTTTCATCCGCAAGCTGCCTCACCGGCTGGTCGAGGCGTTCAAGGCCACGCTCGAGGAGGTCGCCGAGGCGGACCTGCTCCTGCACGTCGTGGATGTCAGCCATCCCAAGGCGGATGAACAGATCGCCGCCGTGCAGTCGGTGCTCGCCGAGCTGGGAGCCGACACCAAGCCCACGCTGATGGTCTTCAACAAGATCGATGCCCTCGGCTCCGAGGTTTCCGTGCAGCGCTTCCGGGACCAGTACCCCGGCGCGGTCTTCATCTCGGCCCGCGACGGCGAGGGCATTTCCGACCTGATGCAGGAACTGGGCTCCCGCCTGCGGCCCGTGCGCGAGTTCGTGGAACTCATCATCCCCCACGGCGACGCGCCCGCCGTCGCCCGGCTCCATGCCGTGGGGCAGATCCTCCACGCCGACTACGAACGCGGCGATGGCGCGCACTTCAAGGCGCTGCTGCCGCCCCACCTGCGCCACGAGTTCGATCCATACCGCATCGCCGATCCGGGAACCGCCGGCCGGAGCGGCAACGGGAGCCGCACCCCGGCTTGAGTCCGCCCCGCATTCCGAGGATGCTCCGATCGCGCGCCGATGCGCCACGGCCTCCGCGGCGAATGCGCGGACTCGCGTGTCAGGGAATGCCTCTGCGATTTCGAAGAGGCACGCCTTTACCCCACCATTGAATCGCGATAGACAGATGCCCCCACGGAGCTCCCGCATGCCGCCGAAAGCCGAAGCAAAGAACGCAGAACCCAAGAGCAACGACGCCCCGCGGACCCTGGATCCGGGCCGTCAGCGGGAGCTGGACGCCGCGATCTCGTCGATCACCAAGCAGTACGGGGACGGCGCCATCATGCGCCTCGGCGAAGCCGCCGCCACCCACAAGATCGAGGTCATTCCCACCGGTTCGCTCGGACTGGACCTCGCACTGGGTGTCGGGGGGGTCCCCCGCGGCCGGGTCGTCGAGATCTACGGTCCCGAGTCGTCGGGCAAGACGACGCTGATGCTCCACATCATCGCGAACGCCCAGCGCGGCGGGGGGCTCGCGGCATTCATCGATGCGGAGCACGCCCTCGACCCCAATTACGCGCGCCGGCTCGGGGTGAACCTCAACGAGCTGCTCGTTTCACAGCCCGACTCCGGCGAGGAAGCCCTGAGCATCTGCGAGACCCTCGCCCGGTCGAATTCGCTCGATGTGATCGTGGTCGATTCCGTCGCCGCGCTCGTGCCCAAGGCCGAGCTCGAGGGGGAGATGGGCATGGCCACCATGGGCATGCAGGCCCGCCTGATGTCCCAGGCGCTCCGCAAGCTCACGGCCATCCTCAACAAGGCACGCACCACCTGCATCTTCACCAACCAGATCCGCGAGAAGGTCGGCGTGATGTTCGGCAACCCGGAGACGACGCCCGGCGGCAAGGCCCTGAAGTTCTACGCCAGCGTCCGCATCGACATCCGCCGCAAGGACATTCTCAAGGACGCGTCCGGCGCCGCCATCGGCAATCACGTCAAGGTCAAGATCGTGAAGAACAAGGTCGCGCCGCCGTTCGCCGAGGCGGAGTTCGACATTCTGTTCAACCACGGCATTGACCGCGAGGGCAGCCTGCTCGACGTCGGGCTGGATCACGGCGTCGTGGACAAGAAGGGCGCATGGCTCCAGTTCAACGGCGAACTGATCGCCCAGGGCCGCGAGGCCGCGCGCCGCACGCTCGCCGAGAAGCCGGAGCTTGCCCAGCGCATCCACGAGGCCATCATGAACAAGCGCGCCCAGAGCGCCGCGCCCGACCCGGCGCGGAGCTGAAGGGGAACGGGGCGGGAATCCGTCCGCGCGCCGCCCGATGCGGTTGGGGACGCGCCGGTCCGGGCTCCGCGGGCCGCGCGGCCGCAGGGTGGCGCACCGCCGGCGCGGTGGTGGGGAAAGTTTTGACGCTGTCCGGCGCGGGGCGTAGTTTGACCGACCCTTTTCTCCAAGGGCCCAAAGAAAATGCTGGGTTACTTCGTCCGGAAGATCATCGGCACCAAGAACGAGCGCGAGGTTCGAAAGCTCCGCCCGCTGGTGACGCGCATCAACGAGATCGAACAGGAACTGCAGGCGCTCCCGGACGAGGCCCTCGTCGGGAAAACCGCGGCATGGAAGGCCGAACTCTCGGCCATCGAGGACCTGAACGCCCTCCGCGCGCGCCTCGACGAAATCCTGCCGGAAGCCTTCGCCGTCGTCAAAAACGCCTGCCGCCGCCTGACCGAGCGCCGGGTGACCGTGAACGTCCGCGGCCACGAGATCGTCTGGGACATGATCCCGTTCGATGTGCAGCTGATCGGCGGCATCGCGCTGCACAGCGGCAAGATCGCGGAAATGGCCACGGGCGAGGGCAAGACCCTCGTCGCCACGCTGCCCACGTACCTCAACGCGCTCACCGGGCGCGGCGTCCACGTCGTCACGGTCAACGATTACCTCGCCGCCCGCGACAGCGAGTGGATGGGCGCCCTGTACAAGTTCCTCGGCCTGACGGTCGGCTGCATCCAGCATGACCAGCCCCCGGCCGTGCGCCGCGCGCAGTACGCGGCCGACATCACGTACGGGACCAACTCGGAGTTCGGTTTCGATTACCTCCGGGACAATGGCATGGCCACCAGCGCCGCCGAACAGGTCCAGCGCGGGCATTACTTCGCCATCGTGGACGAGGTGGACTCGATCCTCATCGACGAGGCCCGCGTGCCGCTGATCATCTCCGGCCCGGCGGTCGTCCACACCGACAACAAGATCTACGACGAGTTCAAGCCCGCCATCCAGCGCCTCGTCGACGCCCAGCTCAAGCTCTGCCGCCGCTTCGTCAAGGAGGCCGAGGCCCTCAGCGCCAAACTCCATCCGCCGGACGGTTCCCAGCCCCAGGACAAGGAGGAGCTCGAGCGCCAGATCGGACTGCTCCTCTTCCGCGTCAAGCAGGGCCAGCCGCGCCTCCCGGAGTTCCTCCGGATGCTCGAGTCCGCCGAGAACATCCGCCTGATGAACCGCGCGGAGCTCCAGCTCCACGCCGATCAGTCCAAGCGCCAGCTCTACGCCGAGAAGGAGGAGCTCTTCTTCGCGATCGACGAAAAGGGCCACGACGCCGATCTCACCGAGAAGGGCAGGCAGTTCCTCCGCCCCGACGATCCGGATGCCTTCATGCTCCCGGACATCGGCACCCAGTTCCACGAGATCGATTCCAATCCCGACCTCGATGCGCGGCAGAGGCTCGAGGCCAAGCAGAAGGCACAGGCGGACTTCGAGGCGCGCGCCCAGAAGATCCATGTCATTTCCCAGCTCCTGAAGGCCTACTGCCTGTTCGAGAAGGACGTCCATTACGTCGTCCACGACAACAAGGTCGTGATCGTGGACGAGCACACCGGCCGCGCCCTGCCGGGCCGCCGCTGGAGTGACGGCCTCCATCAGGCCGTCGAGGCCAAGGAAGGCGTCGAGATCGAGCGCGAAACCCAGACGTACGCCACGATCACGATCCAGAATTACTTCCGCCTCTACTCGAAGCTCGCCGGCATGACCGGCACCGCCGAAACCGAGGCGCAGGAGTTCTACGACATCTATCACCTCGGCGTCCTCGTCATCCCCACAAACCGCCCCTGCCTGCGCAAGGACGCGCACGACACGGTTTACAAGACCAAGCGCGAGAAATGGGATGCCGTCGTCCGCGAGATCATCGAGGTGCACAACCAGGGCCGCCCGATCCTCGTCGGAACCATCTCGGTCGAGGCCAGTGAACACCTCTCTCGCCTCCTCAAGAAGGCCGGGATCGTCCACTCCATCCTCAACGCCAAGTACCACCAGCAGGAGGCCGAGATCGTCAGCCGGGCCGGCCAGCGCGGCGCCGTGACCATCGCGACCAACATGGCCGGCCGCGGTACCGACATCAAACTCGGCCCCGGCGTCGCCGAGATCGGCGGCCTCCATGTCATCGGCACCGAACGCCACGAGTCCCGCCGCATCGACCGTCAGCTCCGCGGACGCTGTGCCCGCCAGGGCGACCCCGGAAGCTCCCACTTCTTCCTCGCCCTCGAGGACGACCTGATGCGCCTCTTCGGCTCCGATCGCATCATCCGCTACATGGAGAAGATGGGACTCGAGGAGGGCCAGGAACTCGAGCATCCCCTCCTGAACCGCTCCATCGGCCAGGCCCAGAAGCGCGTCGAACAGCACAACTTCCAGATCCGCAAGCGGACGCTGGAGTTCGACGACGTGATGAACCGCCATCGCGAGGTCGTGTACGGCTTCCGCAACGAGATCATCCATTCGGACGACGTCCGCGACCGCCTCATGGACATCATGGAGGAGGTCGTGGTGGACAAGGTCCGCCAGTTCACCGACGACTCCGAGGACCTCGAGGGCTGGAACGTCCGCGGACTCGCGGAATGGGTCAATGTGACCTTCCCCCTGGGACTGCCCGAGGAGGAGATCCTCCGGGTCGCCCGCGCCGGCACCGAGAAGCCCCAGCCGGATTCGCTCTTCGACGGCCTGAGCCCGCAGCAGTTCGCCCTCGCGGTGTTCATCTGCGACGCCGTCCGCTCCGCCTACGATCTCAAGGTCAGCGTCGAGAATCCCGACGCCCTCAAGACGGTCGAGCGCTACACGATGCTCAGCGCCATCGATCGCCAGTGGCAGGAGCACCTCTACAACATGGACAGCCTCCGAATGTCCATCTCCCTGCGCGCCTACGGCCAGAAGGACCCGCTCATCGAGTACAAGGCGGAGGCCTTCAAGCTCTTCGAGGAGCTCATGGTGAGCGTGAAGAGCGAGATCTGCCGGAACATCTTCCTCTCGGCGTCCAGCCTGATGGCTTTCCAGAACTTCCTGCGGAAGCTTCCACAGCGCACGGTGCACGGCGAGATCTCCGCGTTCAGCACGGGTTCGCCCGCCGCCGCCGCCGCCGCCGCGGCCTCGCCGGAGGAACGCCAGCGCGCCGCCGCGGTGGTCGATGAGGTCGCCGACGAGGTGACCCGCGCCAAGCCGGTCCGCTCCGGACCCAAGGTCGGCCGGAACGACCCGTGCCCATGTGGCAGCGGCAAGAAGTTCAAGCAGTGCTGCGGCCGCTGAGCGCCGCCTGAGGAACCGCCGGCCCACGGCCCGGGAGGAATCACGCCTCGGCCCACGGCATGAAGGCGTCCCACCTGGTCCTGCTGATCGTCCTGAACCTCGGGTGGGCCGCCGTGCCCACCATCGCCACGCGCCTCGAGGAGGTTCTTTCGCCGGCGCAGTTCGTCTTCCTGCGGTACGCCCTCGCGCTCGGCGCGATGGCGCTCGTCGCGCCGTGGCTCCCGGGGTGCTTTCCCCGCGGAGCTGACTTCTGGCGCACGGTCGGCATGGGAGCCGCCGTGTTCTGTCTCGGCCACTTCCTGCAGATCGCGGGAATCCAGCGGAGCACCGCGAGCGACGCGTCCGTCCTGATCGCGCTGGACCCGCTCGTTTCCACGATCGGGGCGGCCCTATTCCTGAAGGAACACGTCCCGGCGCGGCGGTGGCTCGGCCTCGGGCTGGCGATCGCGGGAGTGACGCTCATGTCCCTGTGGCAAAGTGACACGCCCCTGCCGGGATTGCTGGCCAACCTGCTGATCCTGCTGTCGTTCGTGACCGAGGCGGTGTGGTCGGTCGTCGGAAAGCCGCTGATCACCCGCTGGGGCATTCCCCGGATCACCCTGCTGGCCCTGGCCTCCGGCACCGTATGCAACATGCTGCTGCTCGCCGTCACGCCCGGCGATCATGCGGGCGCCTTCGCGCGGCTTGGCACGGAGGGGTGGCTGAGCCTCGCGGCGCTGGGTGTCGTCCTCACCGCGTTCGGCTACAGCGCATGGCACTGGGTCATCCGCGACGTGCCCGTCAGCCTCGCCGCCCTTACAGTGTACCTGCAGCCGGTGCTGGCCCTCGCCATGGCGATCTCCTTCGCCGGAGCCAGCCTGCATGCCGGCCACGTGATGGGAAGCGTGGTGATCGTCGTCGGCCTCGTCATCGGGATTCGGGGACGGACGCCCCCCGTGGTCGCCGCCGAAATGCCCCAGAAATGACTGGCATCCCTCCGGCCGTCCCTGCTAGGATTCACGCCCCTTGTCCCCTGAAAGGACGAGGGGCGAACGGCCTTGAATTCCGGAATCCTGGTGGATGTCCGGGTGGCCACAACAACACCCAACCGAATCCCGTGTTCCGCGGGATGGCGGCCGGGCGAATGATCCGGTCGCTCAGAACAAAGGAAAATCGTGCCCACAATCGGCATCAAAGAACTGCTCGAAGCCGGCGTCCACTTCGGACATCAGACCCGTCGCTGGAATCCTCGGATGAAGCCCTTCATCTTCGAGGCGCGCAACGGCATCCACATCATCGATCTGAGCAAGACGGTCGGACAGATCGAGGCGGCCTGCAATTTTCTGTCCTCGGTGGCCCGTGAAGGCGGGGAGATCCTCTTCGTGGGGACCAAGAAGCAGGCCCAGTCCGCCGTCAAGGAGGCCGCCCAGGCCTGCGGCGCCATGTACGTCACGGAACGCTGGCTCGGCGGCACGCTGACCAATTTCTCGACCCTCAAGAAGTCCCTCGAGCGTCTCCGCCACATCGAGAAGATGGAGGCCGACGGGACGATCCTGAATTACGTGAAGCAGGAGCAGTCGATGCTCCGCCGCGAGGCCGGCCGGCTTCGCAAGAACCTCGATGGCATCCGCGGGATGGCCCAGAAGCTCCCTGCCGCGATGTTCGTCGTCGATCTTCGCCGCGAGCACAACGCCGTGGCGGAGGCGCGCCGGCTCAAGATTCCCATCGTGGCGATCGTCGACACGAACTGCGATCCGCTGCAGGCCGAGTATCCGATCGCCGGCAATGACGACGCCATCCGGTCGGTCCGCCTGATCCTCAGCCTGATCACCGACGCCATCTCGAGCGGCCGCGCCGAGTACGAGGCGAAGTACGCCCGCCGCAAGACCGAGGCGGAGGCGGCTCCCGCCGCCACGACCGAGGGTGCCACGGCCGAAGCCGCGTCCGCACCGGCCGCCGCCGCGGTCGCGCCCGCACCGGCTCCGGCTCCGGCTCCGGAGTCCGCGCAGCCCGCCGAACAACCCGCCGCCGCGCCGGCGGCCTCCTGAGGAGAGGCGACCCTCACCGTTTCATCGCACTTACCTGATCGATTCTATGCCTGAGATCACTGCGGCCGCCGTCGGCAGACTCCGCGAAATGACCAATGCCGGCCTCATGGATTGCAAGAAGGCCCTGACCGAGGCCCAGGGCGACATCGACGCCGCCATCGAGATCCTTCGCAAGCGGGGCGTCGCGCAGGCCGCCAAGAAATCCGGCCGCGAGGCGCGCGAGGGCATCATCGCGCAGTACATCGTTCCCGGGGGGAAGTCCGGCGTGCTCGTCGAGATCAACTGCGAGACGGACTTCGTCGCCAAGAACGACACCTTCCGCGACTTCTGCGACGAGGTGGCCCGCCGCGTCGCCACCGAACCGGGGGCGGACCTCGAGTCGCTCCGGGTCGCAGCCGTGGCGAAGATCGGCGAGAACATCAAGATCTCCCGGCAGCAGCGGTTCGACCTCGGCGGCCCCGGCATCATCGCGGCCTACATCCATACCGGCGGCAAGGTCGGTGTGCTGGTCGAGGTCGGGTGCACGAAGGAAGCCACCGCGGCCACCGAGGAGTTCCGGCAGCTCGTGAAGGACATCACGCTCCAGATCGCCGCCGCCAGCCCCACGGCCGTTTCCCGGGCCCAGGTGCCGCAGGCCGTGATCGACAAGGAACGCGAAATCGCCGCCGCCTCCGATCGCCTGAAGGGCAAGCCCGCGAACGCCCTCGAGAAGATCATTCACGGCATGCTCGAGAAGTTCTTCCAGACGGTCTGCCTGCTCGAGCAGGGTTTCGTCCGCGACCCGGACAAGTCCGTCCAGCAGCACATCGAAAGCGTCGCCAAGCCGCTCGACGACACGATCGAGATCCGGCGGTTCCTGCGCTGGCAGGTCGGCGAGGAAGCGTCCTGAGGTTCTCCGGTGAACCGGAGCGCGCCCCCGCGCCTCCGGTTCACTGCGGCCGGGCGGTGCCCGCGGGGTCGAGATGAAGACGTTCCTCGTCAACCTCCTCGTCCTGCTGGCTCTCGGGCTCTGCGCGTTCAACGTCATTCAGTGGCATCGCGAGGCCGCGCTTCGCGCCCGGCTCTCCGCCTTCGCCTCGGAGATCGAGAACAAGTCCCTGGAGAACCTCCGCCTCCAGCAGACCCTCGACGCGCAGGCGGATGAGATCCGTCGGGTCGAGGCGATTCGGGGCGCGTTGGAGGATGCCGGCCGGTCCAATCGGCTGGAAATCCGGCGCCTCGAAGAGGAGGCCAGCGTTCTCCGGGTCCAACTAAGCAATCAAACCGTCCGAGCGGAGCAGCTCGAGCAGTATCGGAGCGCCTTCGAGAAGGCCAACGAGAACCTCAGGATCCAGAACGAGATCATCGCGGAACAGAACGGCCGCCTGAAACAGATCGCCGACGAACGCAACGAGATCGTCGGTCGGTTCAATCGGCTGGCGGAGGATTACAAGAGGCTCGGCGACGAGTACCACCGCGTACTGGGTCTTTACACGAATCTTGTGTCGGAGGTGGAGGCCGCCAATCGGCGGCTCCGCGCCCCCTGAGCGCGCGCAGGACCGCCCCCCTGCGGCATTAACGTCGCGCGGCGCATCGCGTCAGGACCCCTTGATCGACTCGGCAAACGCCCGCGCGAAGTACGTGAGGATGATCTCCGCTCCGGCCCGGCGGATGCCGAGGAGGGATTCGTCCCGGGCGCGGGGGAGGTCGATCCAGCCACGCTCTCCGGCCGCGTGCAGGGCGGCGTACTCCCCGGAAACCTGGTAGGCGGCCACGGGAAGCCGTGTCGATTCGCGCAGGGCCCGGATCACGTCGAGGTAAGGGCCCGCGGGTTTCACCATCAGGATGTCCGCGCCCTCGGCCTCATCCAGCAGCGCGTCCGCGACGGCTTCGCGCGCGTTGGCCGGATTGAGCTGGTAGGTGCGCTTGTCGAGATAGCCGCCTCCGGCGGCCTGTCCGCTTCCGACGGCATCGCGGAAGGGACCGTAGAACGCCGACGCGAACTTCGCCGCGTACGCCATGATCCCCGTGTGGGCACAGCCGGCGGCGTCCAGCGCCTCGCGAATGGCGCCGACGCGGCCGTCCATCATGTCCGAGGGGGCCACCCAGTCGCTGCCGGCCTGGGCCTGGATGACCGCCATCCGGGCGAGCTGACG
The DNA here is from genome assembly GCA_964389135.1 of uncultured Verrucomicrobiota bacterium. GTDB lineage: Bacteria > Verrucomicrobiota > Verrucomicrobiia > Limisphaerales > CAIMTB01 > CAIMTB01. The sequence continues at coordinate 97,506 of CAYMDA010000004.1, forward strand.
CACCGTGGCGTCGTTGTCCACGTCGCCCGTGGAATCGTTGAGGATGCCATCGTGACCATGGCTGGTGTAGGGGTCGAGGGCCACGTCCGTGATGACCAGCAGCTCCGGAACGGCAGCCTTCACCGCCCGAACCGCGCGGCACACGAGGTTCTCCGGATTCAACGCTTCCGAACCGGCGGGATCCTTGCGCTCGGGAGGCGTCGCCGGAAAGATCGCGATGGCGGGGATCCCGAGCCTAGCGAGGTGCTCGCACTCGCGCACGAGGCCGCTCACCGACAACCGGTCCACTCCGGGGAGGGAGCTCACCGGGATGCGCTCCGATTCGCCGGCATGCACGAACAGCGGGGCGACGAGATTCGCGACGTCCAGCCGGGTTTCCTGGACCATCGCGCGTACGGCCGGGGTGCGGCGCAGGCGCCGCGGCCTGCGCCGCAGGTTCAACGACTCCATGCCGACCTGTAGGTCCAGGCGGTCCGGGTCGTCCAGTCTTATCCATTTCCACCGTAACCAGTGCCCGGCTGGTTGCGTCCTCCCGAGATGCCCATGACCATGAAATCCGCGCTCCTGAGCATAGGGTGTGTTCTTGCGTTCCTGACGGCCTCCAGCCTGCACGCGCAGGACTGGGCGAGGGAACGGCTCGAGAAATCGCCGCGTCACCTCGAATGGGTGAAGGTCAGCCAGGGCGCCCGCGAGGTGCATGCGTTCGTCGCCTACCCCGAGGTGCCCGACAAGGCCACGGCCGTCCTCGTGATCCACGAGATCTTCGGCCTCACGGACTGGGTGCGCGGCGTCGCCGATCAGCTCGCCGAGGCCGGCTATATCGCGATCGCTCCCGACCTTCTCTCCGGCATGGCTCCGGGCGGCGGCGGCACGCCGGAGTTCGAGGGGGGCGACAGCGTGCGGCGCGCCGTGTCCTCGCTTCCTCCGGACCAGGTCACGGCGGACCTCGAGGCGGTCGCCGAGTACGTCCGCAAGCTGCCCGCCTGTAACGGCAAGGTCGCGGTCGCCGGCTTCTGCTGGGGCGGCACACAGACGTTTCGCTTCGCCACCAGCAGCGATGACATCGCCGCTGCGTTCGTCTTCTACGGTTCAGGCCCGACCGAGAAGGACGCCATCCAGCGCATCAACGCTCCGGTCTACGGCTTCTACGGCGGCAACGACGCGCGCGTGAACGCGACGATCGATCAGTCGAAGGAACTCATGCAGGAAGCCGGCAAGACCTATGAACCCGTGATCTACGATGGTGCCGGTCACGGATTCATGCGCGCGGGCGAGGCTCCCGACGCCAGCGCCGCGAACAAGCGCGCCCGGGAGGAGGCATGGAAGCGCTGGAAGGAACTGCTCGCGAAACTCTGAACCCGGACCTTCGACGCTCCCCTTCCCCACCCCGAGCATCAGCATGATCCCGCTGCGTATCCCCGAATCCGCCCGCCCCGCCGGTCGCGCGGCCGCGCTCATCGCGACCGCGACCGCATGGCTCGCCTTCATGGCCTCCGCCGGAGCGGCGGATCAGTGGCCCCAGTGGCGCGGTCCCGAGAACACCGGCGTAGCTCCCGAAGCCTCGCCGCCGATCGAGTGGAGCGAGACCCGCAACGTGAAGTGGAAGTTCGAGATTCCCGGTGGCGGCACATCGACTCCCATCATCTGGGACAATCAGGTGTTTCTTCTGACGGCCATCCCGGTTCCCGAGGCGCAGGCGGCGGAGGAGCCCGCGGCCGGCGCCTCTCCGTCGTCGCGGTCCGAGAGCCCTGCCGACCAGCCCCCCGGACGCCGCGGCCGCGGAGGCGGCGCACGGCGGGCGCCGGCGGATGAGCCTCCGCCGCAGCGACAGCAGTTCGTCGTGCTCTCCGTCGATCGCGAGTCGGGAAAGGAACGCTGGCGCCGCGTCGTGCGCGAGGAGGTCCCCCACGAAGGCCACCACCGCGACCACGGTTTCGCATCGTACTCGCCGGTCACGGACGGCGAACGGCTCTACGTACACTTCGGATCGCGCGGGCTTCATGCCTGCGACCTCGAGGGCAATCTCCACTGGCAGCGGGACCTCGGCCGCATGCAAACCAAGATGGGATTCGGCGAGGGCGGCTCCCCCGCGCTGCACGGGGACATCCTGGTCGTGAAGTGGGATCATGAGGGCGACGACTTCATCGCCGCCTTCGACAAGAACACCGGTCGCGAACTGTGGCGTCAGCCGCGCGATGAGGCGACTTCATGGTCGTCGCCGCTCATTGTCGAACACAGGGGCCGCGCGCAGGTCATCGTCTCGGCGACCGGGCTCGTGAAAAGCTATGACCTCGAGACGGGCCGGGAGATCTGGAGCTGCGGCGGCATGACCGACAACGCCATCCCCACGCCGGTCGCCGGCTTCGACATGGTTTACCTGCTCAGCGGTTTCCGGGGATCGGCCCTTCTCGCGGTGCGGCTCGATTCCGAGGGGGATGTCACGGAGACGGAGTCCGTCGCATGGCGGTACGGGCGCAACACTCCGTATGTCCCCTCGCCGCTGCTCTACGGTCACCGGCTGTATTTCCACGCGGGGAACAACGCCATGCTCTCGTGCTTCGATGCGCGGGACGGCAGGAAACTGATCGACGCCGAACGCCTTCCGGGGCTCGCCGGCGTATACGCCTCTCCCCTCGGCGCCGCGGATCGCGTGTACCTGGTCGGACGGGAGGGGGGCACGCTCGTCATCCGCCATGGAGACACCCTCGAGATCCTCGCGACGAACAAGCTCGACGATCGCTTCGATGCCTCCCCGGCCGCCGTCGACCGGCAACTCTTCCTTCGGGGCCACCGCCATCTGTACTGCCTCGAGGAAGGCTGATTTTCGGATCGAGCCCGGCGGGCATTCGGGGCTTCATCTCCGCATGTCCCGCCTTCCGCATTTCATGGCCGGCTGGATGCTGGCCGTCGGCATGGCGTCCGGGGCGGCTGCGGCCGACCCGCGGGCCGAGCTGGCTGACTACTTCCTCGCCCAGACACGGCAGATCGCGAGCAACACCTTCGCCGGGATTCATTCGCGCGACGGGTGGCAGAGCCGCCAGGAGGAGTATCGCCGTGAACTCCTCGAGATGCTCGGCCTCTGGCCCCTCCCGGAACGCACCGACCTCCGGCCGCAGATCACCGGAACCCTCGAGTTCGATGACTTCGTCGTCGAGAAGCTGCACTTCCAGTCCATGCCCGGACTGTACGTCACGGCGAATCTCCACCGCCCACGGGAGGCGCAGGGCAGGCTTCCCGCCATCCTGTACGCCTGCGGCCACGCGGGCGTGGTGACCAACGGCGTGAGCTGCGGCAACAAGACGGCATACCAGCACCACGGCATCTGGTTTGCCCGCCATGGCTATGTCTGCCTCCTGCTCGACACCCTGCAGCTCGGCGAGATCCAGGGTGTTCACCATGGTACCTACCGGCTCGGGCAGTGGTGGTGGAACTCGCGTGGATTCACCCCCGCCGGCGTCGAGGCATGGAACTGCATGCGGGCGATCGACTACATGGTCTCGAGGCATGACGTCGATCCCGACCGGATCGGCATGACCGGCCGCAGCGGCGGCGGAAGCTACACATGGACCACGGCGGCCATCGACCCGCGCATCCGTGTCGCCGCCCCGGTCGCCGGAATCACCGACCTGCATAATCATGTCGTGGACGGAGTGATCGAAGGCCACTGCGACTGCATGTTCTTCCTGAACTCGCACCGCTGGGACTTCGCCCTCAACGCCGCGCTGATTGCCCCCCGGCCGCTGCTCATCGTGAACACGGACGCGGACGCCATCTTTCCGCTCGACGGCGTGCAGCGTCTCCATCGCGACGTGCGCCGCGTTTACGAGTGGTACGATGCCGCGAACAGGCTTGGCCTCGTCATCGCGCCCGGGGGTCACAAGGACACCCAGGACCTGCAGGTGCCCGTTTTCCGATGGTTCAACATCCATCTCCGCGGCGAGGATCCCCTGATCACCGTGGCCGCCGAACGGCTCATCCCGCCGATCGACCTCCGAGTCTTCGACGAACTCCCGGCCGACGAACGCAACACCACGGCGCCCGACTGGTTCGGAACCCATCCGTCTCCGCCCGATCCGGAACAGGAGCCGGCCGGCTTCCTCGAACAGCTTCGGCACCGGGTGTTCGGGGGCTGGCCGAACAAGCTCGATCCCGTTCGTCCTCGGGTCCTGACCGAGGACAGGCGTCCCGACGGTACGCTGTTGCGCGCGTGGGAGTTCGAATCCCAGCCGCACGCAACGGTGCGTCTCTACACCCTGAGCGATCCTGCGAACGCGGCCTCCCGGATCGTCCTCCGTGTCATGGACGACCCGGCGTGGGAGCGCGCGTCAGAGATTTTCGAGAGCGACCCGGGGGCTCCCGAGCCATCGATCCATCCGCCTCCTCCCGGCCTTGAACTCCCATCCGAAACGACGCTCGCGTGGCTCGTTCCCCGCGGCATCGGACCGCTCCGCTGGTCTTCGGATGAACGGGAACGGACCCATGTTCGACGGCGCTACATGCTTCTTGGGCAGACCCTCGAGGGGATGCGCGTCTGGGACGTCCGCCGTGCCATCCATGCCCTCCGGGAGCAGTTCCCCGGGATCCGCCGCATCGAGCTGGAGGCCGAAGCGATCGCGGGCGTCCACGCCCTGTATGCCGTCGCCTTTGAGCCGGAAGTTCGGCGCCTGCACCTGCGAAACCTTCCCTCCTCCCACCGGGAGGGTCCGCACTACCTGAACATCCTGCAGATCACGGACATTCCGCAGATGATTGAATTTGCCGGCCGGCGCGGCGTCGAAGTGTACGTCGACGCCGCGTCCGGGGATCCCGGGCCTGCCACCGGCCTCGACGGGCACGCCCCGTAAGAACAACTGAACCGTAAGATCGACATCTCGGGGCCTCCCCCGGGGGACGTCCGGCTCCGCAGGAACGCGGGTCGAGCGCGCTTGCGGGGGGCCATTTCGTCTCTCCACCCGACCAATGAACTCGAAAGGCTTTACTCGCTCGAGATGCACGTTGCAAACGCTCCACGGTCGATGCAGTCCGATTCCCCGCGGGATGCTCGGGTTCCTGCGGATGGTGTGCGCGGCCATGGCCATCGCCGGTCCGCTCGCGGTCCCGGGCGCGGGCGCCTCGGACGCCGATCTGAAGGTCCACTGGCAACGAACCGAGAGGGGTCTGCGGCTTTCGTGGACCTCGGAATCCATCACCCCGGGCCCGTTCGTCCACTATGACTTCGAGATCCAGTACGCGACGAACCTCGCCGCGTGGGCCGGCATCGGGCTTGTCCCGGGAGGCTTCAGCGATTCGCCCGCCGGGGAGCGATCGGTCCTTGTCAGTCTCGCGGGCCATGCGGGGTTCGTTCGGCTCGCGTACCGGCTCAACATGCCCGAGGCGAACCTGAGCGGGCTCGACTTCCGCGGCGCGGACCTGCGTGGCGCGTGGCTGGCGGGTGCCAACCTGTCCAACGCGCGCCTGGACGATGCCATTCTCGCCGGAGCGGATCTCCGGGGTGCGAACCTTTCAGGGGCAAGTCTCGCCGGAGCGAACCTCGAGGGAGCCCTTCTCGACGACGTCATCATGGACGGCGCCCCGGCCGAGCTTCACGAGGGGGTCGGGGGCGGCTCGTCCGTGGACGGCGACGCTCGCCATCCGAACGCGTCAGTGCAGCAGCACGTGGACGGAGTCGCGGAGCGTGTCGAGGACGTACGTCAGCAGGTTCGGCCCGCCGTCGCGGACGAGAACCGCCACGGCGGTGATCGCCAGCAGTGACAGGAGAACCTGGGCGGAGCGATCGCCCTGGCCACCGGCGGAGTCAGAGTCCACCCGAGCATCCGAGATCAGGCGCCCCCATGCCTCGAGCTCGTTCGTGCGGAGGCGGCGGAGCCGTTCCCGGTTCCGCGGCGTCACCGAGATGCGAATGGTTTCGAGCGGGTTGGGGAGGAGTCGGCTCGTCCCCGGCCTGGATTCCCTCCCGGACGACCGGAACGGCTCCCAGTGAAAAACCGCGGTGTCACTCATGGGGTCGTGAGATACCGAATCACATGGTCTCTCGGCGATTCCCCGAAAGAGTAGGCGCCGCACGGAAGCCGAATGGGGCGGGCACGGCACGCCCGCGTGTGTGACCCCGTGGCGACCGGGTGGCATGGGGGCCGTCATTCCGTGGGAAAAGCGCGGGATGCGTCCTGTTTCCCGGGCCCGGGCCGGCTCGCACTTCGGATTTCCCAAGGATCGGGGTCCCGCTACGCTCCGCTGCTGTGCGGCCGTCGGCGAACCAGGCACCGAACCAGCCGAGCGCCGATTCCCGGCGCTGGGAGATGCTGTTCGAGCAGTCGCCCCAGAGCCTGCAGGTGTTCGGGCCGGATGGCTGGTCGCGTCGGGTCAATCGGGCGTGGCAGCAGCTCTTCTGTCTGAGCCTTGAGGAGGCTGCCAGCTTCAACATCTTCCATGATCCGCAGCTCGCCAGCGCGGGCGTGGGCGAGTACATCCGCGCGGCCTTCGCGGGGAAGGTGGTGCAGATCCCGCCGATTCCCTTCACGGTGCGGCCCGGCGATGGCTCCACCTCGTTACGCTGGATCAGGGCCACGCTTTTCCCGGTCCTCGACTCCAGCGGCAACCTGCTCGAGGTTGTCTGCATCCACGAGGACATCACGGAACGCCGGCAGGCGGAAATCACCCTCCGGGAAAGCCAGCAGTTGCTCGAGTCAGTCACCCAGGGAATCAGCGAGGCGATCTACCGGTCGAACCCCCTCGGGCGGCTCACCTTCGTCAATGACGCCTACCTGCGTCTCTTCGGCTACGACTCACTCGAGGAACTGAACAGCATCCCGCGGGAAAGACTCTACGCGCGCCCGTCCGATCGGGCGCGTCTCCTCCATCTGCTGGAGACCGCCGGCGGCTTCCGCAATGAGGAGATCGAGTTCCGCCGCCGTGACGGCGGCCGCTTCTGGGCGCTCATCTCGAGCTCCGCCCATCGCGATCCCGAAACCGGGGCCGTCACATGGTTCGACGGGATTCTCAGCGATGTCAGCGAACGCCGTCGCGCGGAACAGGCGATCCGCGAGCTGAACACGACGCTGGAGGAACGGGTTCGCCTGCGGACCATGGAACTCGCGGAGGCCAACGAGCAGCTCCAGCGTGAGATCGCGGAACGGCAGCGTCGCGAGACGACCCTCCGCGCCGTGTGGCACATCTCCGAAGCCGTGCACTCGGCGCGCGACCTCGACCAGCTCTATGCCCGCATCCATGAGATCGTCTGCGGGCTCATGCCGGCCTCGAATTTCTACCTTCTCCTGCGTGACCGCGAAACGGGACTGGACCACACGGTGTATTGGCGCGACGCCATGGATCCGCCGCCCCAACCCCGCCGCCTGCGCCGGGGCCTCAACGCCTACGTCCTTCGCACCGGCCGGCCCCTGCGGGCCACCCGCAAGGAAATGCTTCGCCCCGCGCCGTCCGGCCTCGTCGAAGCCACCGGCGACCAGTGGTACCTCGAGTTCGGGACGCCCGCCGCCGTCTGGCTCGGCATTCCCCTGCGCATCGATCAGGAGGTCATCGGCGTGATGGCCGTCCAGGATTATCACGACGAGAACGCCTACGGCGACGACGAACAGCAGATCCTCACCTTCGTGGCGGAACAGATCGCCCTCGCAATCCAGCGCAAGCGCGCCGAGGGCGAGCTCATCCGCACCCTCGAGCGCGAACGCGAGCTGGGACAGCTGCGGAAGAACTTCGTCTCGATGGTTTCCCACGAGTTCCGCACGCCGCTCGGCATCATCGCCTCCTCGGCCGGGCTGCTCGACAAGTTCTTCGATCGCCTCGACCCCGTCGAACGCGCCGAGCAGCTCGCCTCCATACGCGCCGCCACGCGCCGCATGAGCCACCTCATGGAGGAGGTGTTGCTCTTCGGACGCGTGGACGAGGGACGGCTCGCCTGCGAACCGCGGCCCATGGATTTCGCCGCCTTCTGCCGCATCGTCGCGGATGAGCTCAAGTCCGCCACCGACCATCGCTGCCCCATCGACCTGCGCGTGCACATCGACCCCGCGGAGGTCGCGGCCGACGAACGCCTCCTCCGGCCCGTGCTCACGAACCTGCTCGGCAACGCCGTGAAGTACTCCACCCCCGGCACCCCCGTGGAACTCAGCGCCGAGGTGCGGGAAGGCCACATCGTCATGGTCATCCGCGACCGCGGATGCGGCATCCCCGCCGCGGACCTGCCCGTGCTCTTCGAGCCTTTCCGCCGCGGTTCCAACGTCTCCCATGTCCCGGGCACCGGGCTCGGCCTTGCGATCGTCCGGCGCTGCGTCCGCCTCCACGGAGGCCAGCTCGACCTGACCTCCGAACCCGGTGTCGGCACCACCGTCACCGTCCGCATCCCCGTAACTTCCGCTCCCGCTGTGGAGCCGAACCCGTCATGAAGACCATCCTTGTCATTGAGGACGAACCAGAAATGCGCCGGAACATCACGCGCCTGCTCAAGCTCGAGGGCTACGAGGCGCTGGCCGCCGCCCATGGCCGTGAAGGCCTCGACCTCATGCGGAAGCAACGGCCGCATCTCATCCTCTGCGACGTCATGATGCCGGTCATGGACGGGTACGAGGTGCTTCGCGAGGTCCGCGGCGACCCCGACCTGCGTTCCATCCCCTTCATCTTCCTGACCGCCAAGGGCGAGAAGACCGACCTCCGCGGCGGCATGAACCTCGGGGCCGACGATTACCTCACGAAACCCGTCGAGAACGATGACCTGATCTCCGCCATCTCCGCCCGCCTCCAGCGCGCGGAGCAGACGGCCCGCACCGGGTTCGCCCCGGATTTCAGCTCCGCGGCCCCTCTCGAAGCCCTCGATCTCAGCCCGCGCGAGGCGGAGGTCCTCCTCTGGGCGGCCCAGGGAAAAACCAATCCCGAGATCGCGACGATCCTCGGGATCAGCGAGGAGACCGTGAAGAAGCACATGAAGGAGGTCCTCTCCACCCTCGGCGTCGAGACGCGGACCGCCGCAACGCTCCGCGCACTCGAACTCCTCCAGCGCGCCGCCTGATCCCGGCGGCGCCACGCACGCCGCCTGCGCCCTCGCGCGTTCAGACGTTCAGTCCCCGGACCCACCGCACGACCGCATCCGCCATCGCCGTCACGTGGGCCTCGTCGGAAAAGACGTGATCCGCGCCGACGATGTCCACGAACTCGTGCGGACCCGGTGCAACCGCGATCAGGTCGCGGCTGTCCTGGACCGGCACGACGTCATCCTCCGATCCGTGCACGAAAAGCCATGGCTTGCGCACCCTCTTCGCATGATCCACCACGCTCCGGATCCGCCGCATGTCATCCATGTAGGCCTGCGAAAGCGGGCATTCGCGCTTGTCCCACATGAAGTCCTTCCCGGGGTGCAGCGCGCCGAATTCCCGCTCGGCGAACGCCTCCGTGTGCGCCATTCCGGCGAGGGACACCAGGAAGCGAATCCGGTCGTCGTCCGCCGCGACAATCGTTCCGACCGCCGCACCCATGCTGTGGCCCGCGTACCCGACCTTCCAGCCGCTGAGTGCATCCAGAACCGACCGGAGGTCCTCCACCTCGCTGCTTACCGTGCAGTCCTCGAATCTCCCTTCGGAATCGCCGTTCCCGGCGAAGGAGATCCGAAGGGCCCAGATGCCGGCGGCGGCGAGCGCATCGCCCAGCCGCACAAGGAGAGGCCGGTCCTTGTTTCCCGTGACTCCATGGCCGAGCACGACGATCAACCGGTTGCCCTCGGCCCCCTGGTGCAGGGAGTGGTCGATCCGCTGCCCGCGTGCATTCTTCAGTGTGTCCGGAATTCCTTGCATGGTGCGAAGGCGATCATGCGGGGCCCGCACTCGCGCGCAATCCCGGATCACGCGGGGCTCGCCCGGTCGCGGCGCTACCGCCCCGGGGCGGCCGCCGCCTCCCCCGCCGGCAGTGAGGAATAGTACGTCGCCACGTTCGTGATCTGCTCGTTCGTGAGGTGCGGCGCAACCTTCAGCATCAGGTGTGCGTACCTGGATCCGCCACGGTGCCCTTCCTTGAAGAGCAGCAACTGCCGGACGAGGTACGCCCGGTCCTGACCCGCGAGGTCCGGGTAGGCCGCGTTCCGCGGCGATGAAGTCGGCCCATGGCAGTCCGCGCAGGAGGGCACCTTGCTGTGTGGAAGGCCCTGGAGGGCGATGATTTCACCCGCGGCGAGGTCCCCGTCCGTCGCGGTCGTCATCGCCGGTTCGCCGGGGGGCAGCCCCGCGTAGTGTTCGGCAAGTTCCTGGATCATCTCGGGAGTCAGCCCCGTGGCCACGTGCTCCATCATTCCACTGTGACGGGCGCCGAGGCGGTACGCCTCCAGCGCGTTGGAAAGGTATTCCACCCGCTGCCCCGCCAGCCGCGGATAGGCGCCGCGACCGAGCCCGTCCGCTCCATGGCAGCGGGCGCAGGAACGCGCCGCCTGAACCGGCGCGCCGCCGAAGAGGGATCCCGTGGCGAGTCGGGGCGCGTCCGCGGACGCATCGCCTCCATGGGCGAGGAACTTGTACTCCTCGGGACTCATCTCGGGCAGCCGGACCAGGAAGGCCACCATCGCCCAGACTTCATCGTCACGGTGCCTTGCCGGCCAGGCCGGCATGCCCGTGAACTTCACCCCGTGTTTGACGATGTGGAACAGCTCCGCGGCGTCCCAGTTCGGAATCGCCTGGGGCAGGCCCGGAGGCCTGGGGGTCATGAACTGCGGAAGGGCCAGTCCCGGGATCTCGGGCGTTCCGTGGCAGGGGCCGCACCCGGTTTCGTAGTGGCCGGCCCCCATCATCACGAGGCGCGGGTCATCCAGGGGCGGGGGCTTCGTTCCCATGGAATGGAACTTCACGGATCGTTCCATCGAGAAGTTCAGAAACCATTCCGTGATCGCCCAGTGGCCGGAACTGGCCTTGATCGGAATCACGCCGAGTGCCGCGACCATGAAACCGAACACACCGGCCACGCCGAGAAGGATCGTCACGCGCAGAGCCCACGTCCGCAGCCATGAGCTCAGGCCCGATCGGGTCTTGTGCTCATGGCCGTCCCCGCCGACCTCCGTGCGCCCTTCGCTCATCGGGCGTTCCCCCCGGACGTTTTCGATGAAGCCCATGCACCGGAGGCGATCCAGGCTCCGGGTTTCCGCAGGCCCGGGGGCGCAGGGGATCTCCAACGCACCAGTGCAACCGTGAGGCCAAGACCGCCCGCAAGGTAGGAGATACCGCCCACGAGGAGCATGATCGCGCCGCCGAGTTGCTGGTCCTCGAGGGCGGTGAGACCCGCGATTCCCGGCTCATGTCCGTACAATGGGCGCGGCGCAAGGGCCAGCAGCGCGCCGAGAAGGGTCATGTGCATCGAAGTCAGCAGCAGCGCAATGATCCCCGCGCCCAGGCGTGCGCCGCTCGCCGGGCCTCCCAGCGCGGAGAGCCACACCAGCAGACCGGAGGCGAGGAACATCCCCTGCTCGAGCGCGAGGCCTCCATGCTGGTGCCGCGCCCAGTGGTGCAGGGCAGGCGCGTGCCAGGCCCATACGACGAGCAGTTCCACGATCGATGCCGGAATGGCCGCGAACAGCCAGGGCACTCGAAACACGGGATCATGGCACCCGCGCATGACCCCGAGCGCGAGGAGGGGTGCGGCGACCGCCACCACGCCCATGTGCAGCGTCATGTGCGCGGAGAATGAATGTCCGCTGAGCTCGGGAAGCGGACCCATCCACAGGACCGCGAGAAGCGCCACTCCCAGTCCGAACGATGTGGTGCGCGCGCTCATCAGTCACAGGTCTTCATGAAGATCGCGACCATCGCCACGTAGAGCACGGCGACCGCGCTGAGGCCGGAAAGCAGCAGCGTTGCAAACCCGAGAAACCGATGCCGATCCCCGGGCGTGTCCATGTCATGCGGCAGCGCCTCGGATCCGTAGCCGTGCCGTCGATAGCCGATCCACGCCATGATCCCGATGCCCGCCAGCGCCACGGCCGTGTAGGCCGCCATCGCCAGGCGCACTCCCTCGAGGGATCCGTCCGGGCCGGCGTGTTTCGCGCACCAGATCGCGGCCGTGAGGTAGCAGGCCATGAAATGCGCCGCCCAGATCGTCGGCGACACGGTCAGCATCCAGAGACTCTGGTTCTCCTCCGAGGTGTCCTGCGGCCTGGAGATCTCGTTCATCGCACAAGAGGGAAGCCCGCGATCACCCCGACGGTGATGGCGGCGGTGATGGCGGCAAAGTGCCAGTAGAGAGTGACGTTGCAGATGTCGATGTCGTGGCGCGCGGTCATCCGCCTCGCGAGCCGCCGGGCGATGCAGTAGAGCTGCATCACCGTGCCCAGCAGCAGGTGAAGGCAGGTCCAGATCGCGAGCACCCACACGATCGCCGGGTAGGAGTGCAGGGTGGGGTCCATGTCGTGCACCCAGGGCCCCGCGAGGATCGCCGCGGCGGAACCCAGCGACAGAAGGACGGACAGTCCCATCACCGCATGGTACGCCGCTCCCCGGTCGGCGCGGTTCAGCCGCTTGCCCGCCCAGGTCGTCGCCCATGCTCCCGCGGCAAGGCCAAGCGCCGCCAACGGCCAGAGCACGCCGGGCCCCGGGATGTTCGGAGGCGGAAACTCCGTGTGCACCGTCCAGAAGAAAAAGTAGCCGAAGACGAGCGACACAAAGGCGGTCATGTCGCCCAGCATGGTGATCAGCATGGCCCACCAGCCCACGGAAGCCGGTCCGGAGGCATACAGCGGAGCCCTCTGCCCGAGGCCGATGTTCTTCTCGGGCTTCTCGGGAATCACCGCGGTTCCCGTCCACAGCCACCGGATGATCAGAGCGCCCGCGAGCGCGCCGCTGATCGCCGCCGGCCACCACAGATGAAACGTCGCGAACAGGAACAGCCCGCCGGTGAGCATGGCGGCCCAGAACGCAAGAAAGGTCGGTCCGGGCACTCGCAGGCACTGAATGGGCCGTGCGTCGATGGGAGTCGTGACAAGGGTTTCACGCAGGCCCTCCTCGGCGTCCGGCAGATAATGGCGGCCCTCGTCCACTTCGCGCATGAGATTCGGCTGTTCCCACAAAGGGTAGCGACCCGAAATCTCCGGGATGGACCGGACGCCCCACGAACGGCTCGGCATCTCGATCAGCCACTCCAGCGTGCCGGCATTCCACGGATTCCGCTCCGAGTAGGGTTCACGTCTCTTGGGCCGGATGACATCCCACACGATCACAAGGATGCCCAGCGCCAGGATGAAGGCACCCACCGTGGAAATGAGGTTCAGATATGTGAACCCGAGGTCGCCCGGGTACGTGAACACCCGGCGTGTCATGCCCCGAAGGCCGGTCAGGTGCATCGGCAGGAAGGTGATGTTGAATCCCGCCAGCATCGTCCAGAAGGCGCGCGTGCCAAGCTTCTCCGAGAGCTTCCTGCCCGTGACGACCGGGAAAAAGTAGTAGAGACCGGCCGCGATCGGGAAGATGGTTCCGCCGATCAGCACGTAGTGCAGATGGCCCACCACGAAATACGTGTCGTGCGCCTGGAAGTCGAAGGGCACGAGGGCGACCATCACCCCGGTGAGCCCGCCGATGATGAAGGTCGCAAGGCCCCCGAGGACGAACAGCATGGGCACCGAGCGCACCACCCTGCCCGCGAGCAGCGTCGCGATGAAGCAGAAGAACTGAACGCCCGTGGGAATCGCCACGGCCTCGGACGCCGCGGAGAACAGGCCGAGCGAGATGCCGGGCAGGCCCGTCGTGAACATGTGATGAACCCAAAGGCCGAAACTGAGAAAACCGGTCCCCACAGCCGCGAGTACGATCCAGCCATACCCGATGATGCGCGTGCGTGCCATCGTCGGGACGATCATCGCCACCAGCGCGATCGACGGGAGAAACACGATGTACACCTCCGGGTGCCCGAAGATCCAGAAGAGGTGCTGCCAGAGCAGGGGATCGCCGCCGCGTCTGGCGTCGAAGAACGGCCAGTCGAGCAGCCGCTCGAGCTCAAGCAGCACATCACCCGCGATCAACGGGGGGAACGCGAAGAGAATCATCACCGCCACCACGAGGATGTACCACGAGTACAGCGGGATCAGATTGATGCGCATCCCGGGGGGACGGCACTTCAGCACACCCACGATCAGTTCGACGGCCGCCGCGATCGAGGCGATCTCGATGAAGCTGAGGCCGAGCAGCCAGATGTCCGCTCCCACGCCGTCCTGGTACTGCGACGTGAGCGGCGGATACATGAACCACCCTCCCTTCGGCGCGGCGTTGAAGAAGATCGATCCGCACACGAAGACGCCGCCGAGCGCGAAACTCCAGAATCCGTATGCCGACAACCTTGGAAAGGGAAGGTCCCGCGCGCCGAGCATCTGCGGCAGGAGCAGAATGGAGATCGCCTCAAAGATCGGCACCGCGAACAGGAACATCATCACGGATCCGTGGAGCGTGAAGATCTGGTTGTAGACGTCCGCGGACAGGAAGTCGTTCCCCGGCACCGCCAGTTGCACCCGCATGAGCAGGGCCAGGACGCCCGCGAACAGGAAGAATAGGAACGATGCCACCGTGTACCACAGGCCCACGATGGTGTTGTTCACTGACGACCAGTAGCCGATGCCCGTCCGGGCCTTCCATACGCGGGCAAGCCTTTCCGCCTGCGCGCGCTGCAGTTCCCCCTCGGGCCCTGCCGCCTCGGTGCTCATTCGAGACCCTCAAGGTAGGAGGCCAGATCCTGCAGTTCGCCGGGCTCCAGCATGTCGAAGGAGGGCATGTGCACCGCCGGTTTCATGCGGTCGGCCCCGCTGATCCAGCGGGCCATCTGAGCCGGCGAGTTCTCCACGAGCGCCGCGCCGATGCTCAGGCGGCTGCCGATGTGGGTCAGGTCCGGCGCAATCAGCCCGTCGGCGGGCGTTCCACGGATCCGGTGGCAGGCGCCGCATCCGTGGGACAGGAAACTGCGTAGTCCGCGCTCCGCCTCCGGAGTGGCCGGCGCCGCCGCCTCACGGGCCTGCGCCACCAGCCATGCGTCGAACTCCGCCCGGTCGCTCACGATCACGTCGAACGCCATGAGTGCGTGCGATCCCCCGCAGTATTCGGCGCAAATGCCGCGGAACCTCCCCGTCCGCGTCGGCTCCAGGAGAAGTCGCGTTCGCCTCCCCGGGATGTTATCCACCTTGCCCCCGAGTGCCGGGATCCAGAAGGAATGGATCACGTCACCCGCCTCGAGGTGGAACTCCACGGGCTCGTTCACGGGAAGCCGGATTTCATTCGCGAGCTCGATGGGTCCTTCCCGCCCCGGGTATCGCACCCGCCACCACCATTGCTCCCCGATCACCTCGATCCGAAGACTTCCCTCGGGTGCGGGAGAAAGAAGACGCGGCATCAGGGAAAGGCCGTACGCCAGAAGCCCCGCAAGGACCACCGTGGGGAAGATCACGCCTCCCCCGATGATCATGCGTGCATAGTCCCGGCTCTCCGGCCCCGGCGGAACACGGATCGCGTGGATCGCCGCCCCCACCACGATGGTCCACACGATCCCCGCGCCGAGGGTCATCCACCAGAACAGATCACGAAGTTCCTCCGCGGCGCGGCCCGCCGGGTCGAGTGCCGACTGACGCCCGGTGCAACCCGCCAGACCGATGACCAGCATGACGCCGGCCGTCCGCCAGATCGGGCCCCATCTGGACTGCGGCCGCCCCCCCATGTCCCGGCCTCAGGCGACCGGTCCCTTGCGCCCGAAGATCAGGCTGATCACGAAGATCACGAGAAACACGACAAACAGGATCTTCGCGATCGTGGCCGCCGTGCCCGCAAGTCCGGTGAATCCAAGCACGCCTGCGATGAGTGCGACGACGAGGAATATCAATGCCCAGCTCAACATGTTCTTGTTCCTTTTTCCGAGTTGCCCGCCAGCCTGCCCCGCAGAGTCCCGCCCGGAACCGCGCGGCATCATGCGGGCCCATCGCAGAAGTCATGCCGTGAAGGAAGACGCGGGATTTCAGCATTCTGCATGGGAACACCTCGCATTGCGCCACCCAGTCACACGCATTGTGCAATGAATCGTGCGAGGGAGCCGCAGGACGCACGACTCGCGATCTCTGTGCTCGCACAGACTGGGTCTACGTCTCGCAAGAACTACGGGGGGGACGCCACATCCGCCGGCAACCTGCGCGGTGATCGGACGGCTCGTGATCGGGAAGGTCTCTTTCGTGGTGCGCCCGGGCGCGGGAAGACCAGGGCGGCACCTGAAGGATCCAGACCACCGTCCCAGGCAGGGAGCACGCGAGAGTATTTCGCATCGGCATTTCACGGGCCCCGCCCGGAATGCTGATCAGCGAGTGAAGTCCGGGTGCGAGCCGGCAGAGGTCAGGGCCTTCGACCCGTGCCGGTTGAACCAGTCTTCCGCCCCGGTCTGCATCCGACCGGGGCAGGGTCAGCCATTTGCCGTCCTGATCCGCCCATTCGAAGGAGATCCCGGATGCGAAGCCGCCGGCGTAGGACGTAGTACCGCGGAAGCTGCCCGACGATCGATCCCGCGACACCCACGACGAGACCATGACGAAGTTGATGAAGCCCTGTGCGGAGGTAAAACCCGCAAGCCGCATGATCAGTTCCGAAGGGATCGGCGGGAAAACGTTCTCAAGGTGCATCCGCATCAGCACCCCGCCGCATCCCATGTGCCCAACCAGCGATGTCGCCCATTTGCTCATGGTCGGTTCCCCCCGACTCCCCGACTTCCGACGAGCGCTGTGACACGGACGCCACGGCGGTTGCCCGGGAAGGTCATTCATGATGTCAATGGCGCACCCCCGATTTTCGATGAGCCAGGAAAGGCCCGGCGGCGTATACCCGCACCTATCCGGTCGCGATCAGTGGAATGTCCCCGGCATCGCGCCCGACGCCTATGACCATCGCCATTCTCCTGTCGCTTCTCAGCATGCTCGTGGCTCTCGCCGCGCTGGCCCGGGCGGGAGCCGCCGCCCGCTTTCACGAGCGCGCTGGCCAGGATTTCAGCGAGCTCGAGCAACGAATCCGTGAGCTGGAGCACCGCTGGGACGCGAGACTTGCGGAGCGCCCGCTCCCGTCGCGCCCGCGGGCTTTCGTTGCCCCGGCGCCCGTCCCGGATCGGGCTCCCGGCACGGCCGCCACGGGACCCGGGTCGAGCGCGCCTGCGCCTCCGGTCATCGGGCCCTCGAGTCCGGTGGCGCCGGTCAAGGCTGCACCCGGGGCGGTGCCGGCCATGCCTGTCGGACAGCCGGTTTACGCCACGGCGGAATCGAACCCCTCCGAGTGGGGCGCCGTCGATCTGGAGCGTTTCATGGGCGTGCGTCTCTTCGCATGGCTTGGAGGCCTTGCCCTTTTCCTCGGCGTGGCCTGCTTCGTGAAGTTCTCGTTTGACCGAGACCTGCTTTCGCCGTCGGCGCGGGTTGCCATCGGCCTCCTTTCCGGTCTCGGTCTGATCGGGGGCGGGATCCGCCTCGGCCAGCGCGCTTATGCCGTCACTTCACAGACGCTCTGTGGCACAGGCGTGGTGATCCTTTATGCGTCCCTGTTCGCGGGACATGCACGATACGACCTCCCGTGGCTGCCCCAGTGGGTGACATTCGGGTGCATGAGCGCCGTGACCGCCGGCGCCTTTCTGCTCGCCGTTCGAATGCACGCCCGGGTCGTTGCCATCCTCGGCGTACTCGGCGGGTTCCTCACCCCGATACTTTTGTCCTCGGGACAGGCCAGCACCGCCGCCCTGTTCACCTACATCGGGCTGCTTGACGCGGGATTGCTCGCGATCGCCGTCCGATGCCGCTGGAGTTCCCTGGCTCCCATGGGCGCAGGGAGCACGGTGGTCCTCCAGCTGCTCTGGACCGCGGAACGTTTTCACCTCGGCAAGGGGTGGGTCGCATGGGCGATCTTCTGCGCGCTCGCGGCTCTCTTCGTCACGGCATTCATGGTGGACGCGCGGCAGGACCGTCCGAAGCGACCCGCTTTCGCCGCGGCGACCATCGTCATGGGGGCATGGCTTCTTTTCATGGGCGCATGGCTGATCACGCCGGCGTTCGGGGACGCTCATCCGGCCCTGCCCTTCGCATTCGTACTGGCGGCGGACCTGATCCTGCTCACGGTGCTGCTCTGGCATCCCGCATGGGCCGTGTGTCACGTGGCCGGCGGACTCGCAGCCTTCGGACTGATCACCGCGTGGCAGGCGCAGCATGCCCGCCGCGACATGATCGGCTGGGCTCTCGTCCTGATCCTCGGCTTCGCGCTGCTGCATAGCGTGGTCCCGCTCGTGATCGCTCGAAAGCGGGGCGCCACCACCGCAGGCGCAGCCTCCCCGGACGTCGGTTTCGCCCCGTGGTTTCCCGCCCTCGCGACGGGAATCCTCATCGTTCCCATCGTCAGTATGGCGGAGACGTCTTTCGCCATCTGGCCGGTGATTCTCCTCCTGAACCTGGTCGCGCTCTTCGTCGCCTTCACGATGCGAACCTACGCGGGAGCTCTGGCCGCCCTCCTGATCACCATGGTGGTCAACGGCGTCTGGATCAGCCGGCTGTCGGAACGCGCCAGTCCTCCCGTCGCGGGAACGCTGACGGAGGTTGCCCTCATGGCCGCCCTCTTCGCAGGTGCCGCGGGATTCCTCGCGCGCCGGGCATGGCGAGAATCCGGAGCCGATGGGAATCAGGCCGTGGCGCTTGCGGTCACCGCGATGGCCATGCCCTTCGTGCTGCTGTCCCAGCTGGTGATCCAGCTTCCCATGCCTGACCCGTCCGGACCCTTCGCGGCCGCCCTCGTGATCGTGCTCATCGCCATGGGTTTGGCTGGGTTCCTGCGCGTCGGGTTGCTCCCACCCATTGTCCTCGGTGGCATTTCGATGGTCCAGGTCGCATGGCTGGAGAACCAACTGCCTGGCGCCGGGACTCCGCTCCGTCTCATCGGGTGGAGTATCCTTGTTGTCACTGTCTTCACGATCGCGCCGGTGGCCTGGAAGGCGCTGGGCGACCTGCGGCTGATGTGGCCCACGGCGGCGCTCGCGGGCATCCCGCAGTTCTACTTCGTCTACCAGGTGATGGAGCGGTTCTGGCCAGGCCGAGTGAATGGACTGCTGCCACTCGCGTTCGCGATTCCGCCTTGTCTTCTGCTGACCGCCGTGTGCCGGTCTCTTCCCGATCCGTTCCGAAACGAGCGGATCGCCTGGTGGGAGGTGCCGTTCTCTTGTTCATCACCGCGTCGCTGCCCGTTCAGTTCGAGCGGGAGTGGCTCACCGTGGGACTCGGGCTCGAGGCTGCCGCGCTCGCCGCCCTCAGTATCCGCGTGCCCCATCGCGGACTCCATGTTGTTGCCGCCGGGCTCATCATGGTTGCTTCGGTGCGTGCACTCTTCCTGCCGTTCGACGAACCGTTGTTCCGCGGAACCTATCCGTTCCTGAATCCATGGATGTACACGCATGCGGCCGTGGCAGCCGCCGCGTTGGTCAGCGCCCGGCTGATGAGGGACGGGGGGCCGCTCCGCGTCGCCGCGATCGCTTGCGGAACGGTCGTCCTGTTCCTGCTGGTGAACGCGCAGATCGCGGACTTCTTCACCGAGCCCGGGGAAAGGGTGCGCTTCGTCGTGACGGACAACGTGGCCCGGGGCATGACCCACACGATCGCATGGGCCGTTTTCGCCTTCGGACTGGTCGGGGCAGGGCTGACCGGGAGGGTTGCCGGCCTTCGCTGGGCCGGCATCGCCCTCCTGGGCCTCGCGACGCTCAAGCTCTTCCTGAGCGATCTCGCCCGCCTCGAGCAGCTCTATCGCGTCGGAGCGCTCGTCGGCGTGGCGGTCGTTGCGATCGGCGCGTCCATGCTCTACCAGCGCTTCCTGGCGCAGGAGCGTGATCGCTCCGTCCCTAAGGCGCCGGCGGGGTGAGGTGGGGCGGACTGTTCACCGGCTGCCGGGGCGGCACACCCGTCCCGACGCTCGCGCCCGAGGTCGTGGAGGCGGTCGTGGCGGACCCCGACTCCGCCTTCGCGGTCGCTGTCGCCTCTCCCGCGGTGGATACGTCCGAGACACCCGCGTCGTGGAACAGCCGGTGCGCGCGATCCACCTCATCCGAGGTTTCCGCGTGGACCGAGATCAGAATGCCTCCCTCCTTGACGCGGCCCTCGTAGCGTTTGGCCTCATACTCCGGAATGCCGAGCCCGATGAGGGCCCCGGTGACCCCACCCACGGTCGCGCCCAGGGCGGCCCCGCTCAATGCGGCCATCAGTGGCCCCGCAGCCACGAACGGTCCAAGTCCCGGAATGGCGAGCGCGCCAATGCCCGCAAGCCAGCCGAGCGCGCCACCGACGGCGCCGCCTGTGCCGGCGCCCGCCGCGGCTCCTTCCGGCGCTTTCGTATGTTTCTCGTGCGCGAACTCCCGGGTGCTCGATTTGTCCGGGAAAAGCACGGAAATGTCGTTGTGCGAGAATCCTTCGGCCCGGAGCCGGTCCACCAGGCTCTCGGCCTGTGCATAGGAGCTCGCAATCCCGATAACAGATTTCTTGGCCATGGAAATGCGGTGTTCGAAGTGAAGGCGGTTCACACACGTGGTGCCCCGTCGATGTTGTTCTGCCCTTCACGAAGCAGTCGCTGGGCCAGAGGAATCAGACAGCCTCGCAGTGCCCGGGGACTGGGGATCGCCTGTCAAAGGCAGCCGGCCGGTGGAACATCGTGCAGTCTGCATATCGCGGACGTATGCAAATCGGAGGTTGCGCAGCGCCCGTCCCCCGACGCGGCCTTTCTCAAGGCTTCGAATCACGCGTTGCCCCAGCGAAGAGGCCGCTGCGCGGTGGTTCGCGATGAGGGACGGACCGGCCGGGTTCCATTCAATCGTCGAGAAACGAAGGCGGACGGAAATCATCCGGCGCCCCGCGTGGCGGTCTGGGCCACGGTCAGATGTAATACATCTTCCGATCGGTGCCCTCATCCGCCAGCGCCTGGAAGTTGATGGAGTCCATGGCACTGTCGATCGAGTCCCGAAGCCGTCGCCACGCATCGCGCAGTTCCGGCGGACATTGCGGGTTTTGAATCGCGGGTGTGTCGAACCCCTGCCCGTGAACACACCGGATGACGTCACCCAGCGTGATCTTCTCCGCCGGCCGCGCGAGTTCGTATCCGCCCTCCTTGCCCCGGTGACTGCGAACAATTCCGTGCGCCTTCAGTTCGAGCAGAATCTGGACGAGATAGCCCGCGGGTATCCCGTTCTCATTCGCAAGGGTCTCCACCGGTACCGGCGCGCCCGAGTGCGCCCGCCGCGCCAGACTCAGAATCGCCCGCGCGGCATAGTCGCTCTTCACCGACAGCTTCACGGCAGCACCCTACGGCGGCGCTGCGGGCTCTTCAGCCAAATTCACCCGCGGCGGCAAGGCGCGCCCAGCCGAACCTCATGCTCTCGAATCCGCCTCCGGCCGCCGGGAGACCCAGATCCCGCCGATCAACAGCAGACCCCCCGCAGCCTGACCCGCGCTCAGCGATTCCCCGAATGCGAACCATGCCGCGACCACCGCCACAAGCGGCTGCACGAGGAGCGTCAGGGACGAGTGACTCGCGGGCAGCCTCGCGAATCCATAGGTGATCAGGCCCTGGCCCGCGATCTGGCCGCTCAGCGCCAGTCCCACCAGGACCAGCCATCCCCTTCGCGTGTCCGGGAGAAGGGGCTCGCCCAGGCCCGTCGCCATCAGCCCCAGCAGCGGCGCGCTGACGGCCGAGCTCAGGAACAACACCCGGCCAGTCGGCAGGCTCCGGCACAGCCTCGCCACGCAGAGCTGGTAGGCCCCGTAGAAGAGCGCTGTCGCGATTCCGAGCAGGTCCCCCCGAAAGTTCTCCGGGTTCGCCCGGAAGCTTGCACCCGTGAGCAGCCACGCACCCACAAGGGCCATCGTCATTCCCCGAAGAAAGGCCCGGCTCACGCGCTCCGCGAGGAACATCCATGCACCCCACGTTACGAACACCGGCGCAAGGTTCGCCAGGAGCGTCGCGTTCGCCACCGAGGTCTTCTGCACCGACAGGTGCCATGCACCGAGATCCAGTGAGAAACACGCACCCGCTCCGATCACCCATGCCACCGGCACGCGCATCGGACCGCCCGCCCGCAGCGGCCGCTGCCGCAATGCCCAGATTCCAAGGAACGGGAGCGCAATGGACACTCGATAGAACGCCGTGGCCACCGCCCCGACCTCGCTCCACCGCACGAAGAGCGGCGCGATCCCGATGCACACGGCCCCCGCCACAAGCGCGGCGAGTCCACGCCCCTCCTCGCGCCTGCCGTTCATCGCATCACGAACCCAGGCGCTGCACCACCGTCTCCGCCGAAATCCCTTCCGCCAGCACCACCTTCTGACGGGACTTGCCCCCGCGGACAATCCGTATCGCACCACGCCGGCAACCCAGCTTCTCCGCCAGCAACTCGAGCACGGCCTCGTTCGCCGCGGCATCCACCGGCGGCGCAGTCACCCGTACCCGGAGCAGCTCACCGTCCGCAGGATCCACCCCGTTGCGGCTCGCCCGCGGCTGGACCTTCAGCCGCAGCTCCGCGCCGGTCACCGTATCTCGAATCCACGATGGCAGCCCCATGCCCCGTCACGCTGCGCGCCCCGCCACCAGCGGCAAAGGAAAATCCCTACCCGTTCAGCCGGTGGAAGCGTGCGATCGGAAAATTTCTCCCGGGACACAGAGTGTGTTCCCCCTTGATCTCCCGATGCACCAGGATTGTCGGCCGATCCTGCAGAAGCGTTGTCTTCAGGAAACGGACGAGCTCCAGCGCCGCGGCAATCTGCCGCGCCGTCGGCCGCCCCCGCTCGAAGTCGCCCACAAGGCAGATCCCGATCGAGTTCTCGTTGTACGCAAGACTCCGAACGTGCCCCCCCTGGATCTGGCGCCGCCAGCGGTCCCCGACCTCGATCTCGCCATCCGCCGAATCCGTCCCGTTTCCCACGATGAAGTGGTATGCCAGACCGTTCTCCATCCGGCGATGGTGGCGATGATAACGATCGAAAATGGCCGCATTCCCGTTCGCCGTGGCGCTGTGATGCATCACGATGTGCCGCCACTTCGAGGGCTGAAGATTCGAGATGGTGATCTGGCCACGAACCGCCGCCAGCAGCGGATACGCGGGCTCCCCCCCCAGGCGGAGCTGCTGGCCAGGGAGGATCTTGTCCGTCTGAAGCCCGTTCAACTCCCGCAGCTTGCTCAGCGCAATCCCGTGCTGCGCCGCGATCTCCGACAGCGTGTCCCCGCGTCGAACAATGTGCACCGCCGGGGCGCCCAGCACCGAGGTCATCCCCGAAACACCCCACGCGCCCGCCGTGCAGGCCAGCCGCCAGAGAAACGTACGGCGGGAGTCCAGGCCCCGAGCCCTCTCCCGCGGCGATAGGCGTCGCGGCATCTCGTCGGACCTTTCACCGGCATTCTCCATTCCAGCGTTCACTGCAGAGTTCGAAACCGTGGCTCGCCGCGGTCGAGGATGATCGCCCGGAAGGATGCGCACTCCCGGTCTCAACCCACGTTCCACCACAGGCTCCCGCGCCACCTCAAGCCCAAAGTCCGCCGCGAGTCACGGCGGCCCCGTCGCCGCCGAGGAACTCCGTGGCTCGGGAGCCGTCACCGGCCGCAACCGGAATCGTTTCAGGGAGTAGATCGGCGGATCGACGCCGCGCAAGCGGCGCGCGCCCTCCGTCCGGCGTGGATTGAAGAACTCCCGGATCCCGACGAAGACCTCGTTCACGAAGCCGCGCGACCCGATCACGACGCCTTCGACGAGGTATCGGACCCGGCACCGCACCAGTTGCTCCGCGGTGAGTCGCCCGCCGTCCTTCCACGCCTGCGCGATCGCCGCGGGATCAGGGCCCGCGCGGGATTGCCGCCTCCTGCAGTGGATCAGCCTTCGGTACGCCTCGAGACTCTGGAGTCCCGGAGGGAGCACCGACTCGAGGGCGCGCGCCTGCGAAACGTTGCCGGCCACCGCCTCCGCGTAACCGTTCCATCGATAGTCGATGGGATCCTCAACGAGACGGGCGCGGACAGGATTGAGGTCGATGTAACCGGCGACCACCGCCATGGGCAGTGACTGTCCCTCCACGAGGCTGCAGCGGTAGCGTCCTTCCCACAGGGTCCCCACGCGCCCGGCGCGGCGGTTGTACCAGCGGGAGAAGGTCTGTTTGAGTTCCTGCATGAACCGGCTGATGTTCCACATCCGGTTCAGGTAGGGCTGCATCCAGCGCGTGATTCTTTCAGGATCGTTCGCGGCGGCGGCGAGCCGGGTGCGGATGGCGATCATCTCCGAGGGCGAATAGAACGCCTCAAGCCGGTCGAGCAGAGTCTCGGGGGTTGGCGGCGGTCGGGGCGGCTTCGGCACCTCGACGAGCAGGTGGAAGTGATTGCCCATGACGGTGTAGGTAATGATTCGGACGCCGCAGAAAGCCTCGTACCTCCTGAGTTGGCGCACGAAGTATTCCTTCTCCACATCGCCGAGTCGCCTGACCCGGTCCACGATGCGGGACGTGCAGTGATAATAGGCGTAGGCGGCATCCTGCGGCGGTCTGACGCGGGGAAGTCTCATCTCCTTGCAGGGAAGAACGGAGAAAAGGCGGGGAATCTTACAGGAAAAGATGGGAAAATGCGGACATCGCTTCACTCACTGGGTGACAGGCTCCCTGTGCCGCGTCGTGGGGATCTGTGGCTCAGGGAAGGTTTGGCGACCAACACCTGGTGGCGGGCTCGAACGGAAGCCGCCCCGGTCCAGGATCACTCGGTGACAGGCTCCCGGTGCGGTATCACTGGGTGACAGGCTCCAGGTGCTGGGCTCCGTCTGCCCGTGCGGATGGGCCCATGGGGCGGGCTCGGCGGGATGAGGCTTTGGACTCCGGAGAATGGGCAGCACCTGGTGACAGGCTCGATGTGGGGCGCGCACCAGGCCGGAGGCTCCATGCGTGGGGTGTCGAGCACCAGCACCCCAGCACGTGGTGACAGACTGCGGGTGTCGGACTGCGGGTGTCGGCTCTGGGCGGACACCTGGTGACAGGCTCGATGGTTGGGCGGGTCCGATCGGCGTGGGACTTTGACTTCGAGGGAGGGAGTGATTGAGTGGGGCGAGCATGAATCGCGTCGCCGCCGTCGCTGCCGCCTTCGCGCTCGCCCTGGTGCCACGCTCCCCAGGAGCAAACGCCGAGTTGGGCATGCAAGCTCCCCCGCTCGAGATCGCCGCCTGGATCCAAGGTTCTCCCGTCGATCCCTCCTCCGGCGCGCAAACGAATATCTTTGTCATCGAGTTCTGGGCGACATGGTGCGCTCCGTGTCGCACGAGCATTCCCCACCTGTCCCGTCTCCAGAATCGCTTCCGTGACCGCGGCGTCGTCGTGGTCGGGGTGAGCACCGAGTCCGCCGACGAAATCAGGCCGTTCGTCGAGCAAATGGGGGAGCGCATGAGTTACACGGTCGCCGCCGATAATCGGGATCGGACCCGCAAGGCATACATGGAAGCCTTCGGCGTGCAGGGTATTCCTCACGCCTTTGTCGTGGATCGGAACGGACGCATCGCGTGGCACGGTCATCCGATGGCCGGCCTGGAGGAGGTCGTCGAGGACGTCATCGAGGGACGACACGACATCGACGCCGCACGCAGCGCCCAGCAGGCAGTCCGGATGATGGAGGAGTATTTCGGGCGACTGATCGATGCGGCCGCCCTCGGCGAGGCGTTCGTGCAAGACCCGGGCGCAACGCCAAGCCTCCTGAACGAGTTCGCATGGATCATTCTCACGCACCCGCGCATCCATACGCGCGACGTCGGCCTCGCGACGCGCGCCGCAAGACTGGCCCACGAGCGAAGCGGAGGTCGCGACGCGTCCATCATGGATACGTACGCGCGGGCTCTGTTCGATTCCGGGCGGGTGGAGGAGGCCATCGAGATGCAGCGGAAGGCGATCGATGCAGCCTCCGATTCCGAGACGCGCGCCCAACTGGAGGCCACCCTCCAGGCTTACACGGCGCGATTGAATTGACGGCCGATCCGGGGGGATAGTCCGCGAATGGCCCGGTCTGGATCGAAAGCTGGGGATGCGTTCACCTGGTATCGGATGGCGGCGCTGATCCTGCTCGCTGCCGCAACCGGATTGTCGATGTGGCTCGCGGTGCAGTCGGCGCGCCCGGGCGGTGTGCCCGGCTGCGATGCAGGCGATTGCGCGGAGGTGCTGTCGTCGAAATGGTCGAAGGCCCTCGGCGTGCCGGTGGGGGTGTTCGGCGCGGCAGCCTACGGCCTGCTGGGAATTCTCGGCATGCGGCCGTTCGCCCGGGAGCAGCGCACGCCGCGAATCGTCGGCGGCGCGCTGGTCCTGATGATTGTGATGGCCGCCCTCTGGTTCGCCTCGCTGCAGATCTGGGTCCTGAAGGCGTTCTGCCCCTGGTGCACGCTGACGCATACCCTCGCGTGCCTGGGATCGATTCTGATGACGCTGGCCTGGCGGCGGGATGAGCTGCTTCGGTCCGTCGCCAGGAGGAGGGGTCGAGGCGGCGGGGGGCCTGTCTGGGGGCCGGCCGCGGCGATCGCCGGCGCGATGTTCTGCGGTCTCGTCCTTGCGCAGGCGCTGTCGCCGGAGCCTCCGAGGGCTCGCGTCCTGACGGCTTCCATGGAGCAGGCTCCCGAGGAAGGCGGTGAGCGGGACCAAGGGCCGACGGAGCTCCCCGAGCCGGGTCTGGATCAGGCGGAGCCCCCGGGCGCGGAGCCGTGGGTCGCGTCAGCCGCTGCACCGACTGCCGAGATCCCCGCCGAGGGTTCCCTCACGGCTCCGGAAAGTGGTGCCGCGCCGGGGAGCGAAGCGCGAGCGGACGCGGGAGGCCGTCCGGAACGCCAGGGAAAGCTGCTCCTTCACGGAGGACGCTTTGCGCTCGACCCGCACGCCTTGCCGACCATCGGTTCGCCCGATGCCGAGTACCGGATCGTGATGATCTCGGACTACACCTGCCGGCATTGTCGTGCCGCGCACCAGCATCTGCACCAGGTGCGGGAGGTTTTTGACGGGGACCGTCTGGCCGTGGTGAACCTTCCGAGTCACCATGGCGGCGAGTCCCTCCGGATCCAGCAGCTCATGCTGGCCGCATGGAAGGAGGATCCGTCCGTCTGGCAGGAGGTGGCGGACGAACTCTACATGGAACGGATGCCGGTGAATGCCGGCGCGGTCGAGAACGCGCTCGCGTCGCGTCTCGGGGCGGAACGGCTGCGCAAGGCGGTCGTGGAGCACGGTCCGTGGATGAACGAGGTGATCGGCCTCACGCGTGACATTTACGCGGCCAATCGGGAGCTGACGAAGAGCGGGAGCATCCCTCAGTTCATCATGGGCCGGGAGATCATCGTGGGCGCGCCGGCGGACGCCGCGGATTTCTTCCAGCTGCTGGAACAGCATCTGGGCCTTGTCCGCACCGAGTTCCCGGTCCTGGAGCTTGCGGGAAACGAGGTGGACCTTGGGCGCGCCTTTGCGGGAACGCATCATTCCGTACGGGTGGCCTACCGGAATGTGGGTGAGGCGCCGCTGCAGATCTCACGGGCGAGCCTTCCACCGGGGGGACGGCTGCTCGGCGGGTTCGGAACGGAGGTTCCGCCAGGGGGAACCTCGGTCGTGGAGTTCAGCGTGTTCGTGCCACGGGAGGACGGTCCGTTCGAGCAGGTGGTCACGTTGCTGAGCAACGCCCGGACGTCGAGTGTCCCGGTGCGGGTGCGGGGGACGTCCTGGAAGCCGCTCACGATCACCCCGCAGCTGCTGGACTTCGGGCGGGTGGCGCTGGAGAACGGTCCGACGCAGGGGGTGATGCGCATCGAGTTCAGTGAGGAGGCGGCCCTAGCCTCTGTGCAGAGCCAGCATCCCGGCTTCCGCGCGACGCTGAAGGAGGTCACTCCGCGCCGCGCCTATGACCTTGTGGTGGAGACGACCGAGGCGCTCGGCACCGGCCGGCAGCAGGGCGCGTTTCTGCTGCTGCTGGAGAAGCCGGTTCCGGAGGGATGGCCGGAGTCGGTGGCGGTGGCGGCACGGGCCCATGGTGACCGGGCGGTGTCAGTGACTCCGGCGACGATCATCGTCCCGGCGGGAGCGTTGCCGAATGCGCGTCACCAGCCGGTGCTGGTGCGATGCAACGACGGGACGGAAGGCTTCGCGGTGACGGGAGCCGTCCTTGATGGCGGCCCGGCATTCGTGCAGCCGGAGATCCGGGAGGCGGGGCAGGGCGCGTATGTGGTGCAGTTGAGCCTCCCGGCGGGATGGTCCGCGCCGCCTGCGCCCGCCGTGGCGAGCCTCGTGATCACGACGACCCATCCGGAGTACGCGACCCTCACCGTGCCGATCGTGACCCGCGGCTCCCGGTGAGCCGCGAACGACTTCCGCATCGGTGAGATCCACCAGATCCGGGAGCGACGGCGAATTCTCGGAGAATCCCGGCGGCCGACGACGCGGGTTGAACGCCGGCGCCGGCGGGATCGGGATTGTAGGGAGGACCTCACCGCGCAAAGCTTGCAGCGGGCATGATTCAAAAGAGGCTGGGCGCGGTTCTCGAAGGACGTCTTCCGGAGGCGCTGGAGTTCCTGCGCGAAATGGTGGAGGTGAACAGTTACACCGGGAATCGCGCAGGTGTGCTCGAGGTCGCGAGGCGCACGGCGCGGTGGTTCGAGCCGCTCGGGTTCGCGGCGGAGTTTGTGCCGCACCGTGATGCGGCGCTCGGGGATCACCTGATCCTCACGCGGCGCGGCCGCGGTGGTCGCGGCGGGCGTGCCGTGGGGATGGTTTCGCACCTGGACACGGTGTTTCCGCCGGAGGAGGAGGAGCGGAACCAGTTTCGATGGAGCCCCCAGGGCGACCGGATCTACGGCCCGGGCACGATCGACATCAAGGGAGGGACCGCATTGATGTGGCTGGTGCTCCACGCGCTGGCGGAGGGGGATCCGGCGATGTTCGAGGACACCAGCTGGGTGCTGCTCTGGAATTCATCGGAGGAAACGCTGTCCGAGCATTTCGCCGAGGTGGCGTGCGAACGGCTGGACGGGGAGCGCGCCCTGGCGGCGCTGGTGTTCGAATCGGAGGGCCGGCCGGAGGGGATCCCGTCGATGGTGGTCGCGCGCAAGGGCCGGGCGACGTTCCGGGTGACGGTGGAGGGGCGCGCGGCGCACGCAGGCGCGAAGCATGCGCGGGGGGCGAACGCCATCCGGCAACTGGCGCGGGTGGTCGATCGGATCGAGGCGCTGACCGATTCCCGGAGGCATCTGACATTCAATGTCGGGCGGGTGGAGGGCGGCGTGGCGGTGAACCGGGTGCCGCACGAGGCATGGGCCGACGTCGAGATGCGCGCCTTTGATCCGGCGGTGTATCGGGACGGCATGCGATCCATCCTTGCGCTGGCGGGGCAGGGTGACGTGCGTGCGGAGGTGGACGGGCACGCGTGCCGGGTGCGGGTGGAGGTGCTTTCGGAAAGTCCCCCATGGCCGCGCAACGAGGGCACGGACGGGCTCATGGCGGTCTGGAAAGCCGCGGCGGACGAGCTGGGCAGGCCGCTGGGCGCGGAGGAGCGAGGCGGGTTGAGCGACGGCAACTGGCTCTGGAAGGCAGTTCCCACACTGGACGGGCTCGGACCGCACGGGGACAACGACCATTGTTCCGAGAGGAGCGCGGACGGGTCCAAAGTGCCGGAATACCTGCTCGTGTCGTCGCTGGTGCCGAAGGGTTTGCTGAACGCGGTGGCGCTCAGGCGCCTTGTTGCCGGGACATGACCCGCTCCCACTGCCACCGGCCGGACTTGTCGCGCCGTCGCCGATGAGGACCGTTGCCCTCGGCTGAACTTCGGCAAGATTGGCCCCCGTGCGCGTGTTGATCGCCGGATGCGGTTACGTTGGAACGGCGCTTGGCGCCCGGCTCGCGTCGAGCGGCCACGAGGTGTGGGGAATGCGTCGCTCGGAGGCGGCGTTTCCCGCGATGCGGGAGGCGGGCATCCAGCCGATCGCGGCCGACTTCACGCGGCTCCAGGGGGTCATGGTGCCGGCGGGGTGGGACTGGGTGGTTTTCTCGGGTGCTCCGGAGGCTGGCGACGAGGCGGCGTACCGCGAGACGTACCTGCGCGGGGCGCGCGAGCTCGTGGCATGGCTTGGACCCACTCCCCCGCGGGCCTTTGTTTTCACGGGGAGCACGGCGGTTTACGGGCAAACCGACGGCTCCGTGGTGACCGAGGAGTCACCGGCGACCCCGAACACCGCGGGCGCACGCGTCCTCGTGGAGACGGAACGGATGCTTCAGGGCTGCGCGGAGGCCGGATTCCCGGTTCGGATGCTTCGCATCTCCGGGATCTACGGGCCGGGAAGGAACCGGGTGGCGGCGTTCCTGCGGGGAGAGGTCGCGTTGAGCGCGGAAGGCCGGCGGCACATGAACATGGTGCACCGCGATGACGTGGTGAGCGCGATCGTGGCGGCGCTGGAACGCGGCCGGGATGGAGGGGTTTACAACGTGAGCGACAGCACGCCCGTCACCGAACGGGAGTTCATGGAGTGGCTTGCGGCGGCTTTGCGGTGTCCGCTGCCGGAGACCCGGCCGAGGGCGCCGCGCGGGCGGGCGAGGGGCGTGGGGGACCGTCGCGTGAGCAATGAAAGGCTGCGCCGCGAGCTCGGGTGGGAGCCGCGCTACGCGAGTTTCCGGGAAGGCTATGAGGCGCTGATCGCGGAGTGGCGGGCGGCGCTGGGCGCGACGTCCCCCGGGCCGGAACTGGTCGTGCCCGGGGCTGCGGGGCTGGGCGGATCCGCTCCGACGGATCAGTGGTCGTCGTCGTCGGGGAGGTTGTACTCGAGCTCGTAGGGCGGCATTTCCCCGCGGGGACCCTTGAGGTAGTGCTCGAACCAGCGGAGCATGCGCAGGTGGTAATCGTAGCGGGCGGCGGCCTTTCGATTCCCGTGGCCTTCGCCCGGGTAGAGCACGAGGCGCACGGGCGCGCGGCTGCGGAGCTTGAGATGCCGGTACATCTCCAGTGACTGGCCCGGATGAACGCGGGGATCGTCCGCGCCGTGCATGATCAGGAGAGGAGTCCGGCTGTTGCCCGCATGGAAGATGGGGCTGCGCTCGAGGACGAACTGCCAGTCTTCCCACGGCCTTTTCCGGGCGTGAACGAGGTATTCCTCGTCGGGGATGTCGGTCGTGCCGACCTTGGAGACCTTGTCGCTGATGCCGACGAACATGACGCCCGCGGCGAAGCGTTCCGAGAAACGGGTGGCGCACCATGCGGTCGCGTAACCTCCATAGGACCCGCCGGTCACCCCCACGCGGGCGCGGTCCACGAGGCCCACCCGGATGAGGTGATCGACGGCATCGAGCAGGTCATCGAACTCACGGCCCGCGGCGTCGGCCTGCCCCAGTTTCGAAAATGGAACTCCGCGT
Organism: uncultured Verrucomicrobiota bacterium; assembly: GCA_964389135.1. Taxonomy (GTDB): domain Bacteria; phylum Verrucomicrobiota; class Verrucomicrobiia; order Limisphaerales; family CAIMTB01; genus CAIMTB01. The sequence continues at coordinate 128,872 of CAYMDA010000004.1, forward strand.
CCGGTGCTGCCGCGATAGTTGGGGTAGAAGACCGCGAACCCCCGCGCGGCCGCGACCTGTCCGGGCAGGGAGTACGTGGTGAGCCAGCCGTCGCTGACGTGGGATTCGGGTCCGCCATGAACCGAGAGGATGAGCGGATAGCGGGCGTTCTCGCGAAAATCGAGGGGCCGGATCAGCACGCCCTCGATGTCCAGGCCGTCGCGTGCGCGGTAGCGGATGGTCTCCTGTTTCGCGAGCGGCAGTTCCGCGAGCCACGGATTGCTGTCCGTGCGGCGGGCGGGAGCCGCTTCACCGGGCCGGAAGGTGAAGAGCTCGGCGGGGTGGTCGGGGGCACTGGCGGTCAGGGCAATGGCCGAGCCGTCGTCGGGGAGGCTCATCCCGGTCAGGATGGGTCGGGCGGGCCCGTACAGGGTGGTGAAGTCGGATCCCGTGGCGGCGGTGCGAACCCTGCCGAGCAGGGTGAGCGTTCCGCGGGCCGCGATGAACGTGATTTCCCCTGCGGCGTTCCACTCGGCGCTGGAGATCTCGCCTTCGAAGCCCGGGAGAAGGATTCGGGGGCGGCCTCCTGCCGCGTCCACGACCATGAGGCGGCCGGGGGAGGGATCATGCTGATCCTCGCCTGCGATGAGCGCGAGCTGGCGTCCGTCGGGGCTCCAGATCACGTCCCCGAGCTTCGCGGCATGATCGACCCGGCCGCGCACCGTGGCATTCGTGGTCGCGTCGAGGACGAGCACCTGCTGGCGCGTGAAACCGTCATCGACGGAAGGGGTCGGGGTCACGGAAACCGCGAGGCGATTATCCACGGGGCTCCAGCGAACGAGGCGCGCCGAGCCGGTGAGGGAGACGGGAACCGGCGGTTCGGTTCCGAACGGGCGCCCCAGCCACAGGCGGGTGTAGCGCCAGTCCTCCTCATAGACCTTCTGGCGAAAGCCCTTCTCGGAGAGGCCCTTTCGATCGGGGTTCTCGGGTTCCTCGGCGAGAACGGCCGCGCGGGAGCCATCGGGCGACAGGCTGAACTCGCTGATGTCGGACTCGACGGAGAGCGCCTTGCGGGCCTCGCCTCCGTCGATCGGGATCATGTAAACGGCGGTGAACTTGTCGTCACCGCGCCTGGCGAGGAAGGCGATGGACCGGGAGTCGCGCGTCCACTGGAGGGCGCGAACGTTGACCTTGCCGGTGATGAAGGGGCGCGGGTCCGCGGCGTCCGACGAGAGCACCCAGAGTTCGGACCATGGGGCGCCGTCCTCGTCGGTGCCGGGGATGCGGGGCACGCTGCGCGTGAAGGCGATGTGGCGACCGTCCGGGGAAATGACGGCTTCGCTGACCGACTGGAGCCTGGCGACGTGGAGCGGCTGGAGGCCGCCGGCATTGCCGGAGGAATCCGCCGCGAGGATGCCCGAGGGGAGCATCGTGGCGCACAACAGGACGGCAAGAAGGCCCCGGGCGCGTGCAGCGCCGCGTTCAGCCCGGAAGATGCGGAGGAGGAGGCGAGGCATGCTCGAGGGCATGGCGGCAGGTTGGCAGAACCGCTTGGCTCCCGCCAAGTCGCGCCGCGGGCAAAGGGACGGAAGACCCCCAATTCGCGTCCGTGCGATCCGGCGGGCCGATCCGACGGCCGGTTCGCGGACCCGCAGGCCGGTTGGGGGGTGCCGCCGCCTTGCGCAACCGCGGCCCGGGTCGGGCATGGCGTGGCGCTCTGCTTGGTCTTTGCAAGCGCGAGGTGCCCTGATTAAGTTGCCGTTCTTTGGATCGATGCCGAGCGTCTTCATCAAGACTTACGGATGCCAGATGAACGAACGGGACAGCGAGGCGGTGCTGGCCCAGCTCGCGGCGCGCGGCTACACCGTCGCGGAATCCGAAGCCTCTGCGGACGTTGTCCTGCTCAACACCTGCAGCGTCCGTGACCTCGCGGAGCAGAAGGCGATCGGCAAGATGCAGGCGCTCGCCGGACATGCGCGCAAACACCGCACCGGCACGGTGTTCGGCTATCTCGGCTGCATGGCGCAGAGCCGGGGTGAGGAGTTGCTGTCGCCGGAGGTCCGGCTCGTTCTCGGGACACAGAAGATTCACCGGACGGGCGAGTATCTCGACGAGCTGCTGGCGGGGCGCAGGGCCTCCGTGGTGGATACCGGCGAGGAGGCCGGAAGCGAATCAAGGGTTGGCGAACACGCCGTCGGCGGGTTGCATCCGCCGGCGGTGAAGGCGTTTGTGAGCATCATGCAGGGCTGCAACCAGCACTGCACGTTCTGCATCGTGCCCTTCACGCGGGGCCGCGAGCGAAGCCGGCCCATCGGGGAGATCGTGGCGGAATGCCGGGAATTGGCGGAGCGCGGCGTAAGGGAGATCACGCTGCTCGGCCAGATCGTGACGAGCTACGGGCGCCGGACGATTCCGGCGAAGGACGGCCGGTCAGCCTTCGTGCAGCTCCTTGAGGCCGTCCATGCGATCGAGGGCGTCGAGCGCATCCGGTTCACGTCGCCGCATCCGAAGGGCTACGGGGACGACCTCGTGGATGCGTACCGGCGGTTGCCGAAGCTGTGCCCGCACGCGCATCTCCCCCTGCAGAGCGGGAGCGACCGGATCCTGAAGGCGATGCACCGGGGGTACACCCGCGAGCGATTCCTCGAGATCGTGAGGAAGTTGCGATCGGCGCGTCCGGACATCGGGCTCGGCACGGACATCATCGTGGGATTCCCGGGCGAGACCGAGGAGGACTTCGCCCAGACCATGGAGACGGTGCGGGAGGCCGATTTCGATCAGGCGTTCATTTTCAAGTATTCGCCCCGGAGGGACACGCCGGCCGCGACCATGCCGGACCAGGTGCCGATGGAAGTCCGCGAGGAACGCAACCAGCGGCTGCTGGAGCTGATGAACGAGATCGGCGCGCGCAAGTACGCGGCGCTGGTGGGCCGGACGGTGGAGGTCCTCGTGGAGGGCCCGAGCCATCGGAATCCGGCCCGGCTCGAGGGGCGGACGGGGTGCAACAAGATTGTCGTGTTCGAGGGGTCGGACCGGCATGTCGGGCAGCGGTTGAACGTGCGGATCCGGCGCTGCGGATCGTTCACGTTGTACGGTGAACCGGTGCTCGTCGGGCTCGAGAACGACGAGGAGGACTGATTTCGTGAGCTTGTCGATCCTTTCGGTGGTGCTCGGGCTGGCGCTGGCGCTGGTCCAGTTGTGGCAGCTTCTGCAGCCGGACGCGTGGCGCCGGTGGTCCACGGCCTTTCCCCGTTCGAGGTCGCTGGGCTACGTGCTCGTTCTCGGCGCCACGGCGTGGTTTCTCTGGAACGTGAAGAACGAAACCCTCGCGGACTTCACGAAGTTCAAGCCGTTCCTCCTGGCGGGCTTTGCCGCGATCGGTGTGCTCACGTGCATCTACGTGACCGATTTCCTCGCCGCGCGGGGGTTTGCGCTGGTGCTGCTTCTCGTGGCGAAGCTGATGGTCGACGTGGCGCGATGGCATGAGTCGGAGTGGCGCTGGATGATCACGGGGCTGGCGTACGTTTGGGTGATTGCCGGCATTTGGTTCACGATTTCCCCCTGGAGGCTTCGCGATTTGCTCGCGTGGGAGAACGCGAGTGATCGCAGGCTCCGGGCCCTGGCGGTCTCGCGACTCGCCTATGCGCTGATGCTCGTCGTGCTGGGGCTGACCGTGTTCCCGTCCGACGGGGGTGGCGCGTGAGCAGGGGAAATTGAAAGGGGCGCGCCGTGAAGCGCGCCCCGTGCGGGCCTGGCGAGGACTCGCCGCGGCTGGACGAGTCAGGACAGCTTCTTCCGGGCCTCCTCGGGAACTTCGACGGTGGTGGACCCGATGTCCTTGATCTCGACCGTGGTGGTGCGGTCGATGTCACGGTCGTTGCCGCCGAAGCTGACGGTTCCCTGGACGTTGTACTCGTACTTGGTCAGCACGCCGTCCTTGACCCAGAATTTCACGGTGCCCCTGGGGTTGGAGGCCCTGAAGTTGCCACCGCGGAATCCGAGCAGCGAATTGACGCCTTCCTCGGTAAGGTCGCCGCTGTAAACACCGTCGGTCACCTTGAGGTTCCGGACGTGGTCGATCAGCTCGGCGACCTGCTGGTCCGGGGCCTTGAAGTTCTGGATCCACCGGCCCCGGAAGCCGCGACCGCGTCCGCCGTCGCCGGAGGCTTCCTCGGCCGACTGCCAGCCCGTGTCGGTCTTGATCGCGGCCTTGGAACCATGGACGAGGCCCTCGAAGGAATTCTCCCCGCGCGCCATCTTCACATGGACCACGCCGTCCTTTCCGACCTTGCCCTCGGTCGGTCCGAAGAATCCTCGCCCGCCTTGTGCGGAGTCGGTCTCGGACGTCCAGGAGTACCCGCCGGCATCGGACAGCTTCTTCACGGCGGCCTTCAGGTCGTCGGCAGACGCGGCATGGGCGGAAGCAATGGATCCGGCGAGGAGCAGGATGAGGGAAGCGTAGGCTTTCATGGGTTTTGCGGTTGAGACAGGCCGGCATCGGCCGGCCTGGATTGTGGATCGCGAGGGGAGACGGATCGTCGCTTCCGAAGGTTACAGGAAAATCGCCCGCCGGCGCGGGCGGGGCGGTCCGTAACCTGCACGGTCGCGCCAGCGTCTGAGAGCGGGCATGAGGTTCCAAACTCCTTGGCTGGTCGCGGCCGTGGCACTGGCACTGGCCATGGGCGCCCTTGCTCAACCCGACGCGCCCCGCGGGGAAAGGCCGGGCGGCCCCGGGCCGGGACCGCGCCCGTTCGAGGGACCCGGTTTCGGCGGACCGGGATTCGGCGGGCCGCCGCCGGGGTTTGGTCCTCCCGGCGGCCAGAAGGAGCGAAAGCTGGTCGCCACATTCGATCGGAACGACAATGGACGGCTCGATCTCGAGGAGCGAAAGGCAGCACGGGAGCTGCTGGAGAAGGAGCGCTCGGAGGATCCCCGTCCCCGGTTCGGTCCGCGGCGGCGCGGCCCGGCGGAGGGCGCGCCCGCCCAGCCCGGGGCGCGGATTTCACCGGACCAGGTCCCGCACTATCCATCGCGGCCCCTCTATGATCCGGAGGTGGTTCGCACGATCTTCCTCCAGTTCGAGACCGACGACTGGGAGGACGAGCTGTCGGACTTCTACAACACGGACGTGGAGGTCCCGGCGACCATGACCGTGGACGGCAGGGAGTACCCCATGGTCGGCGTGCACTTCCGCGGCGCGTCGTCCTTCTTCACGGTGGGGGAGGGCCGGAAGCGCTCGCTGAATCTCTCCGTGGACTTCGTGTACCGCGACCAGCGGCTGTACGGGCACCGCACGCTGAACCTCCTCAACTCCCACACCGATCCGACATTCCTCCGCACGGTTCTCTACAGTCATATCGCGCGGGAATACATCCCCGCGCCGCGGGCGAACCACGTGCACGTGGTCATCAACGGGGAGAGCTGGGGCGTCTACGTGAATGCCGAGCAGTTCAACACGGACTTCACGAGCCACTGGTTCGGCAGTCGCGAGGGCGGGAGGTGGAAGGTGCCGGGCAGTCCCCGCGGCCATGGCGGTCTCGAGTACCTCGGACCCGATCCGGAGCCCTACAAGGAGATCTATGACATCCGGAGCAAGAAGTCGGACGCGTCATGGCGGGCGCTGATCGACCTGTGCCGGACGCTGAACCAGACGCCGACCGATCAGCTCGCGGCCGCGCTTGCGCCGATGCTCGACCTGGACGGAACGCTGAAATTCCTCGCGCTTGAGAACGCCCTGATCAACTGCGACGGCTACTGGATCCGGGCGAGCGATTACAACCTCTACCGCGATCCGAAGGGCGTGTTTCATCTGATTCCGCACGACATGAACGAGACGTTCCGAGCCGCCGAAGGCCCGGGCATGCGGCGCAGGCCGGGTGCCGGCGGAGGCGGGGTGGATCTGGATCCGCTCACCGGCGCGGACAATCCCCAGCGCCCGCTGCTGCACCGACTGCTGGCGGTGCCCGAGCTGCGCGAGAAGTACCTCGGCTACGTGCGTGAGATCGCGGAGCGGTGGCTCGACTGGAAGACGCTCGGCCCGATCGCGCAGGAGTACCAGGCGCGCATCGCCGACCTGGTGAAGGCCGACACCCGCAAGCTATACTCCTACGAGGCGTTCGAGCGGGGGCTCACCGAGGACGTGCGGGAAGGCGGTTTCCGCGGTCCGCGCGTGACCCTGAGCATCAAGGGTTTCGCCGATGCGCGCAGGCAGTTTCTGCTCGATTCCCTCGCGAAGGCGCCGCAGCCAGGAAACGAAAACTGATGCGGTGGCCGCCGGGGGATGAGGCAGCGGACGGGTCGCGTGACGCGGTAGTGTTTCTGCACGCGACCCGTCCAGATGTTTCGTCCTACGGGGGAAGGGAGCCTCCGCTCAGGAAGGAATGAGTTCCTTCACCATTTCGCGCTCTTCCTTCAGCTCGTTGACGCTGGCGTCGATTTTCTGGCGCGCGAAGTCGTTGAGCGGAACGTCCCTGACGATTTCGAGGCGCCGTCCGTCGCTGCGGACGGGGAACGAGCAGATCAGGCCGGGCTCGATGCCGTAGCTGCCATCGGTGGCGACGCAGATGCTGGTCCAGTCATCCGCGGGAGTGGGGGTGCGCACCGATCGGACGGTATCCACGACGGCGTTGGCCGCGCTGGCGGCGGAGGAGGCCCCGCGCGCCTTGATGATGGCGGCGCCGCGCTGCTGGACCGTGGTGATGAACTCGCCGTGCAGCCACTCGTGATGCCCGATAACCTCCGTGACCGGCTTGCCGTGGATCCGCGCGTTGGTGAAGTCCGGGAACATGGTGGAGCTGTGGTTGCCCCACACCGCGAGGTTGGTGACGGCTGTGACATCCACACTCGCCTTGCGTGCGAGCTGGGTCCGGGCGCGGTTCTCGTCCAGCCGGGTCATCGCGAGCCAGCGATCCGCGGGAATGGCCGGGGCGTTCTTCATCGCGATGAGGCAGTTCGTGTTGCACGGATTGCCCACGACGAGGATGCGGACGTCGCTGGCGGCGTTGCGCTGGATGGCCTGGCCCTGGCCGACGAAGATCTTGCCGTTGATCCCGAGGAGGTCCTTGCGCTCCATGCCCTGCTTGCGCGGCACCGAGCCCACGAGCAGCGCCCAGTTCACTCCCTTGAAGCCCTCGTTGAGGTCCGCCGTGGGAACCACGCCCTTCAGCAGCGGAAAGGCGCAGTCGTCGAGCTCCATGACGACCCCCTGCAGCGCGGGGAGAGCCGCCTCGATTTCGATGAGGTGAAGGATGACCGGCTGGTCCGGGCCGAACATGCCGCCGGAAGCGATGCGGAACAGGAGGGCGTAGCCGATCTGGCCGGCGGCGCCCGTGACGGCGACTCGAATGGGGGCGTTCATGAATGGTCAGTCAGTATCGTTCGAAGTGGAGTCAGGATGAGGAGGCGGGACCACGGGTGCAAGTTTGAGGGGGCGGTCCGCGCCCCGAAAATCCTGCGGAAGGCAGGAACTGCTTGCGGCGGCGTGACGGAGCCGAAGGATCGGACTTCCGTGAAGCCGCACATCGAAGGCGGAGGGCGGGGGGACTCCTGCCGACGAGGGCTCCGGGCGCCCCTCTGCGCCTGGCTGATCGCGGCCGTCATCATCCCGGCCGATGCGCCGGGGGCGGCGCTGGTCGTCATCTCGCCCCACAACGAGGCGATCCGCCACGAGTTCGGCCGCGGGTTCTCCGAGTGGCATCGGGCGCGCCACGGCGAAAAGGCCGGCATTGACTGGCGGGTGATCGGCGGCTCGTCCGAGTCGCTGAGGTTCGTCCAGTCGGAGTTCGCGCGGAAGCCGGACGGCATCGGTGTGGACGTGTTCTTCGGCGGCGGCCAGGAGCCGTACTACGAGCTGGCGGATCGTGGCTTTGCCGAACCATTCCGGCTGCCGGAGGAGATCCTCGCGGATCTTCCGGAGTCCGCTGCGGGCATCGAGCTGCGTGCCCCGGACCTCTCGTGGTACGGCGCGGCGATCTCGAGCTTCGGGATTCTTCAGAACCTGCGCGTGCAGCGGCTCGTGGGACTTCCCCAGGTGGCGAGCTGGGAGGAGCTCGCGCGGCCGGACCTGCTCGGGTGGGTCGGCGCGGGAGACCCGCGCGGCAGCGGATCGATGCACGTCATGTTCGAATCGTTCCTGCAGGCCCGAGGCTGGGAGGAAGGTTGGCGCCTTCTCACGCAGATGGCCGGCAATGTGCGGCGCTTCGACCGCGTCTCATCAACCACCGCGAAGGATGCGGCACTCGGCGAAACGGCGTACGCGCTCGCGATTGATTTCTACGCGTTCGCCCAGGTCGCGGCCGCCGGTCGTTCGAACCTGACGTTTGTGCTTCCGCGGGATTTCGCGGCCATCAGCCCGGACGGCATCGCCATCCTGAGGGGCGCCCCGAACCGGGAGCTCGCCGAGCGTTTCGTGACCTATGTGATGTCGGAAGACGGGCAGAAGCTGTGGCTGCTTCCGCGCGGGCATCCCGAGGGGCCGGTGCGAAGCTCCATCGAGCGGATGCCGGTGCGGCCCGGCCTGTACCAGCGTTACCGCGGGGTCAGCAACGTGGAGGCGTCGCCCTTCGAACTCAGGAACGGGTTTCGGTATGACGCGCGGCTCGCCCAGCAGCGCCGGAGCGTTGTGGCGACCCTCATCGGGGCGCTCCTTGTGGACACGCACGACAGCCTCAAGGTCGCGTGGCGCGCGGTGCTCGAACGCGGGGCGCCTGCGGAGGATCTGCGGCGGCTCGGGGAGGCGCCCCTGACGGAGGACGAGGCGCAGCGGCTCGCCGCGGGCGAATGGAAGGACCCGGCGGTGCGCAACGCCCGGCGGATCGAATGGCAGATCTGGGCCAACGCGAAATACCGCGCCCTGGTCGCGCCCGCACGGGATCCGTGACGACCCTGCCGATCCCGGCCGGGTCGCTGGAGCCCCGCCCTTCGATGCCGACCGCGGCCGCGTGGGATGTCAGGGGACACGCCGCACGTCGAGCTTCAGGAAGATGTGGTTCCCGACCTGATCCGCGTGCGCCCTGCGACGTTCGAATCCGCCGGCCGTGCCCTCGCTCGCGTCCGGGATGTGAGTCCATGACTTCATGTCGGAGGACGCCATGACGCGGTACTCGACGTCAGGACGGTTGAGCGGCCGGACATAGACGAGGCTGGGTCCCGTGGTTTCGAGGCGGGGTTTTCCCGGCGTGAACCCGGTGGTGTCCGAATCGGCCGGAATGTGCGGGTCCAGTCCGAGTGCGTACTTCACGAAGTTCGGGAGGCCGTCGCTCGACGCGACGGCATCGTCGGCGGCCGCGCCTGAGTCGGAGGCGGTGCCGAAGTGGCGCAGACGCCATTCGGTGAGCGGCTCCAGCCCGGAGACATCCGGCGCCGCCTCGACCGGCTGGCCTTCGCCGGCGGCGTTGAATGCGGTCAGGCGATAGGCGGGCGTGGCCCCGTCGGGAAGGGTGATGTCGTCGAAGGACAGTGACTCGCGGCCCACCACGGCGAGGTGCCGCCATTCGCCGCCATCCAGCGAGCGTTCGATGCGGTACTGGCTGGCGTGTTCCGCGGCGCTCCATGTGAGCCGGACCCCGCCGGGGATGCGCCCGGCGCTGAAGTCGGAGGGGGTCACCGGAACGGAGGCCTCATAGACCGGGGGAAGGTCCGGGCCGGAGACGATGTTCATGGGCGAGTACCCGGTGTACTTCGGAAACACGTCTCCGAGGCGCGGATTGCCGGTGCGGCGGATCAGGATTTCGGAAAGGATCCGGCGGAGGTCGTTGGTGGGGGCGAGATCCGCATTGTCGAACCGCTGGTCGGGATGAAGTCCGGGGAAGGTGCCGTGGAATCCGCCGAGGACGCCTCCGCCAAGGACGAGGACGGGGTTGGCGGTGCCGTGATCGGTGCCGAGATTGGCATTCTCGCGGACGCGCCGTCCGAACTCCGTGACGACAACGACGGTGACCCGGTTGATGAGGGGCGAGGCGGAGCTGTCGTCGAGGTCCCTGTAGAAGGCGGCGAGGCTGCTGGTGAGCAGGCCCATGCGCGTGTGGAACTGGCCGCCGGGCTGGATCCCCTGGTTGTAGTGATGGTCCCAGCCACCGTAGTCCACGGTGGCGACCCGCAGTCCGGAGTCGTTCTTGATGAGCCGGGCGATCATCTTGAAATGCTGCCCGATCTGCTGGGCGGGGTACTCCGCGCCGTTCGCGGGCTCGTAATCGCCGCCGAGGAATCCCTCGACCGCCCCGGCGGCATTGAGAGCCTGGATGCCCGCCCGGTGAACGAAGCTGGAACCTCCCCCGTACATGCGGCGCAGGGTCGCCCACTGATCGCCGCCGGCCCATGAGGGATCCCCGATGCGGCCGAGGGCGAACGTCGTCGCGTCGGCGAGATTGATGACCTCGTCGCTGGCGAGGAGGGAGTTGGGCACTTCGTTCCCGGTGGCGAGCGCCGGCATGTTCAGGGTCGAGGGCAGGCCCGGCGAGCTCTGGAGGTGCCGGGTGAGCCAGCCCGAGGCGGTGGACTTCACGCCGGGAGTGCCGAGCTCAAGGTACTTCATTGCATCGAAGTGGCTTCGGCTGCCGGAGGTGCCGACGGCGTGAATGATCGCGAGCTTCCGGTCCTGGAAGAGGGGGAGGAGCGGCTGCGCGGCCGCGTGCAGACCGAAGCGATCGTCGAGAGGCAGCGCGGCGTTCTCGCCCGAAAGCGGGATCTTCAGCCGCGGACGGGCCTCCTCGTACCAGACACGGTCGTCGCCGGCGATCGGAGGGATCAGCGAGAGACCATCCATGCCGCCGCGCAGGAACACGACGACGAGGGTGTCGCCGAGCGAGGTGCTCTCCCCGGCGTTGGCGAAGCTCAGGAGGCCCAGCCTCGAGCCGGCAAGCGCCGCGATTGCCGAGGAGCAACCCAGAAGGAAATGGCGTCGGGAGGTGATCATGTCGTCAGCGGAGAAGGAAGTCGGGTGAGGTCATGAGGAGGGCGACGGTTCCCCAGATGCGCTCCCGAAAGGCCTCGTCGAAGCCGGAGTAGCGCGTGTCGGGATCACGCCCGCGCGCGAGGAACTGGATCACCTCGTCGCGCGCGGCGGGGGCCATGGGCCTTCCGAGGACGCGCTGGATGCAGAAGTCGGCGACTGCCCGCGGGGAGCGGGCCTCGGCGGGGATCGCGGCCGCCGGGTCGAAGGGCACGAAGCGCGGGTTCCACCAGTTCCAGTTCTTGGCGTTGTTCAGCCAGTTGGCGACGCGCCAGCGTCCGACCATGGCGTTGCTGCCGAGCCACGCCTCGCGGGTGTCGGGATAGCCGTTGGGAAGCGCCCACTGAAAGAGCGGCTGGCCCCCCTGGTTGAACAGGGAGACAAGGTAGTCCGAGGGCGAATGGCCGATGCCGAAGTGGATGTCGGCGTTGACGGCGCGGATGCAGCTGATCAGGAATTCGTACGGTCGCTTGATCTTCCGTCCCCAGGTGGTGCGGAATTCCGGGGAGCGCAGGATCGCGCGAACGACCTGGCGCAGTTGATCGGGCGAGTCGCGGTGGGCGAGGAAGACGCCGGCGGCCTCCTCGACCACGCGCTGCGGGGGGTCGTCGGCAATGAGGCGTCGGCAGAGCTTGCGGGAGATGTGACGCGCCGTGCCGGGGTGGTAGGCCACGGCGTCGAGGACGTCTGTTCCGTCCTTCAGGGATGGCTGGTCCACCCGGAGAAACCTGCCCAGGACATACTTCTGGAAGCGGTCGTGCCTGTCGGGGAAGTACTCGAACGCGCCGGTGTCGAAGTTCACGCCCCAGCCGGTGAAGGCGCGCGTGCTTTCGTAGACGTCGTCGTCGACATAGGCGACCGGTTCGCCGTCGGTGTCTCGCGGCACCTCATCCTGGCGGCGGACGCCGATGTAGTTCTCGGCGCCGAGGGTGTGAAGCTCGAACAGTTCCCGCGCGAAGTTCTCGTTGGGGCCCGAGACGGTGTTCCCGAACGTGTCGAGGAACAGCATCATCTGGAAGCTCTTCGCGACGTCCTCGAGGAACTTCCTGAAGTTGCCGAGCATGTTCCCGCGAAGAATGTCGCGGTCGTAATGGACCCACGTCGGCGCGACCCAGTATTCGTTGCCGTAAACGTTGAAGTGATTGTGCCAGAAGTCGGCGAGCACGGCGGCGAGCTGACGCCGGCCGTACGCCGCCCGGATGAAGGTGGCGCGCTCCGTCTCGCGATAGGGCAGGAACCGATGGTCGTTCGAGGGAGCGGGCCCGCCGGGCGGGCCGATGTGATGCTCGTTCCAGAGCTGTTCGCGGGATTTCTCAAGGGTGACGAACCCGGCGGCGCGGAATCGCTCCTCCACTTCGGGGTCATCGATCGATTCCGGGTGCAGCTGCTGCTCGATGTAGGCCTCGAGGCGGGAATCGTCGTGGGAGCCGAGGCTCTCGAACGCCTCGATGTCGCCGGGCCGCGGGCCGAAGCCCATCCGGTTGAGAGCGATGACCGCCAGCGGGGGGAGCCCCTGCGCGTCCGTGGCCGCCGGCGCGGTGGTCGAGAGCAGACGCCGCTTCGAGCGGGCAGGCCGGCGCATCGGTTCAAAATCGATCGAGGCCGGCGTCTGGTGAAACGTCGGCAGGCTGTTCGGTTCTGGGTGCACTTCTGGAATGGGTCGGAGGTGAGACGTCGGAACCGCAGGCAACCACTCCGGCTCGGGAGACATCCTCGCGACCATAGAACAACGGCCGGATTGCGCACGCGCATAAGCCGGAATCGGGCCATGGTCGTGTCCGGGCGACCCTGGCGGGTGGATCCGGGATTGCATTCACGGCGCCGTTCCTTACGGTGGCCAGCATCATGACCCTTCCCCGGTGGCGAACCATTGCCTCGTGTGTCGTCATGAGCGCCGCGGCTGCGTCCGGCGCGGCGCCGGATTACCTCGCGGAGGTCAAGCCACTGTTCACCCGCCACTGTGTCGGATGTCATGGCGCCGACCAGCAGAAAGGAGGGCTTCGCCTCGACACCGCCCGGGCGGCCCGGGAAGGAGGGGAATCCGGTCCGGCCTACCTGCCCGGCAATCCGGATGGCAGCCTCCTGGTGCGGGTCCTTGAAGGAGACCACCCCGGCATCCCCCGGATGCCGTACAAGCGCGATGCCCTGCCGCCGCACGAGATTGACCGGATCCGGGCGTGGATCACGGCGGGGGCGGATGCGCCGAGGGAAGAGGAGCCCGGTCGCCAGGTGCACTGGGCGTTCGTCGCGCCCGAACGGCCCGTCGTGCCGGCTGTCACTGCGAGGGACTGGGCGCGAAATCCCATCGACCACTTCGTCGCCGCCCGGCTCGAACGGGAGGGAATCGCGCCCTCGCCCGAGGCCGACCGCATCACGCTGCTGCGCAGGCTCAGCCTGGACCTGACCGGGCTTCCTCCCTCGCCGGAGGAGGTCGACGCCTTCCTTGCCGATACCGCGCCCGACGCCTACCTGCGGCGCGTGGACGCGCTCCTCGACTCCCCGCATTATGGCGAGCGCTGGGCGCGCTGGTGGCTTGACGTCGCGCGCTACGCCGACTCGAACGGCTACAGCATCGATGCCCCGCGCTCCATGTGGCCATGGCGCGACTGGGTGATTCGCGCCTTCAACCGGAACCTTCCGTTCGATCAGTTCATCGTGGAACAGATCGCGGGCGATCTGCTGCCCGATGCCACCCTCGAACAGCGCGTCGCCACCGGCTTTCATCGCAACACGCAGATCAACCAGGAGGGCGGCATCGATCCCGAGCAGTTCCGGATCGAATCGGTCATCGACCGCGTGAACACGACGGGAACGGCGTTCCTCGGGCTGACGGTGGCGTGCGCCCAGTGTCACGATCACAAGTTCGATCCGATCACCCAGAGGGAGTACTTCGAGCTCTTCGCGTTCTTCAACGACCAGGACGAGCCGACCCTATCCCTGCCCACGCCCGGGCAGTCGGCCGCCCTTGCCGCCCACGATGCCGAGGTCCGGCGGGTCCAGGCCGAGCTCCGCCGGCTGGAGGCGCGCATCAAGGCGGAAGGACGCGAGGACGGCAACCCGGTCCCGGGCGGACCGGGGCCCGTCTCCGGAAACGCGGAGGATCTGCGGAAGAGCCGCGATCAGCTCGCGAAGGAGCTTGAACGACTGCGGCGCGCCCGGCCGTCCGTGGACACCACGCTGGTGCTGGCGGAACGCCCGGAGCCGCGCGAATCCCGCGTGTTCATCAAGGGCGACTTCACGCGGCCCGGCGCCCCCGTGGAACCCGGAACCCCGGCGATCCTGCATCCCATCCGTGCAGGGTCCGGAGGCGACGGCGGCCGTCGGCTGAACCGGCTCGACCTGGCGCGCTGGCTCGTAGACCGGGCGAACCCGCTCACGGCCCGGGTCATCGTGAACCGCGTCTGGCAGCAGTACTTCGGGCTTGGCCTCGTCGAGACCGAGAACGACTTCGGCACGCAGGGCATTCCTCCGACCCATCCGGAACTGCTCGACTGGCTCGCCACGGAGTTCATGGACTCCGGATGGGACCTGAAACGGCTTCACCGGCTGATCGCGACCTCGGCCACATACCGGCAGTCGTCGAAGGCGCGTCCGGAGCTGGAGGATCCGTCCAACCGCCTGCTGGCGCGCCAGCGGAGGCTGCGGCTCGACGCCGAGATCATCCGTGACGTCGCCCTCGTCGCCAGCGGCCGGCTCGACCGGCGGGTGGGCGGTCCGGGGGTCTTCCCGCCGCAGCCCGACGGAGTGATGAACCTCGGCCAGAGCCGGCGGGCATGGGTCGCGAGCACCGGCGGCGACCGACACCGCCGCGGCCTCTACACGTTCTACTGGCGCGCGACGCCCCACCCGGCGCTCGCGGTGTTCGACGCGCCGGATTCGTTCAGCGCGTGCACGCGGCGGCCGCGGTCCAACACCCCGCTGCAGGCGCTGACGCTGCTCAACGACGCCGCCTTCGTGGAGCTGGCGAACGCCCTCGCCCGGCGCCTCGAGGAAATTCCCGACGAGGAGCGCCAGGTGGAGACCGCGTTCCGGCTTTGTGTCTCGCGGCCGCCGAACCCGGCCGAACGCCAGCGGCTGCTGGCCCTCGTGCGTGAGGAAGCCTCGGAGTACGGACCCGACGCCGCGCGGCAGACGCTCGCCCGCGTCGTGCTCAACCTCGATGAAACGATCACCCGCGAGTAATGGACTCATGACTGCTGAAGTTCTCGCCCGCATCACCCGACGTCATTTCTTCTCCCGGTGCGCGCTGGGGCTCGGATCCATCGCGCTTGGATCCCTCATGAACCGGTCGCTCGCCGCCGCGGCGGCCCAGGGGGCGGCCCATCCGCTGCAGGCGAAGCCGGGACACTTCACGGCCCGCGCCCGCAACGTCATCTACCTCTTCATGGCGGGCGGCCCGTCGCAGCTCGAGCTGTTCGACTACAAGCCCCGCCTGAACGAACTCAACGGCGAGGCGATTCCCGACTCGTACCTCGAGGGCAAGCGGTTCGCGTTCATGGACAGCTCGTTCAGGAACCGCTCCACGCTCCTGGGCTCGAAGCGGAGCTTCCGGCAGTACGGCTCATCCGGCATGTGGGTGAGCGAGCTGTTCCCGCACACCTCCACCATCGTGGATGACGTCACGTTCATCCGCTCCTGCGCGACCGACGTCTTCAACCACGCGCCGGCGAAGCTCTTCATGAACACCGGCTCGAGCCAGTTCGGCCGCCCGAGCATGGGTTCGTGGATCACGTACGGAATCGGGAGCGAGTCCGACAACCTGCCGGGGTTCGTCGTCCTCCAGAGCGGACCCCGCGGGCCGCGCGGCGGGAGCGTGAACTGGGGGAGCGGCTTCCTCCCGACCGCGTACCAGGGCGTGCCGCTGCGCTCCGCGGGCGAGCCGATCCTGAACCTGACGACACCCGGGGGAATCGGCGAGACGCGCCAGCTGCGCGCCATCGAGGCCGTGAAGGACCTCAACCTGCAGCGGCTCGTCGAGACGGGCGACCCCGAGATCGCCACCCGCATCGCCGCCTACGAGATGGCGTACCGGATGCAGACGAGCGCGCCCGAGGCCATGGACCTCTCGGGCGAGAGCGAGGCCACCCTCAGGCTGTACGGCGCGGACCGTGATCGTCCGTCGTTCGCGAGGAACTGCCTGCTCGCGCGGCGGCTCGTGGAACGGGGCGTCCGCTTCGTGCAGCTCTATCACACCAACTGGGACAGCCATGGCGGCCCCGGCGAGAACCTCGAGGACGACTTCGAGCGGGTCTGCCACGAAGTGGACCAGGGGCAGGCCGCGCTCGTGAAGGACCTGAAGGCGCGGGGCCTGCTCGATGAGACGCTCGTGATCTGGGGCGGCGAGTTCGGCCGCACCCCCATGGGTGAGGCGCGCGAGAAGACCGGCCGCAACCATCACATCGACGCGTTCACCATGTGGATGGCGGGCGGGGGCGTGAAGGCCGGGCACATCCTCGGCGAAACCGACGAGCTCGGCTTCAACCCCGTGTCGAACCGCGTGCACGTCCACGACCTCCACGCGACGATCCTTCACCTGCTCGGACTGGATCACGAGCGGCTCACCTTCCGCTTTCAGGGACGCGATTTCCGCCTGACGGATGTGCACGGCCGGGTGGTGCGCGACCTGATCGCGTGAGTTCCGGCGGCAGCGGAGCATGTCCCAAAGTCGCTCTGTCGAAGTCCTTGCGCGTACTTGCGGCGGGAGGCGCGGCTCGGCGAAGGTCGGCCCGGAGCTGAAAAGGAAGATATGGCGCTGCTTTCCGGAAAGGTCGGAGTGGTCTTTGGCGTGGCGAACAAGCGTTCGATCGCCTGGGCGATCGCCCAGGCATGGCATCGCGAGGGTGCCACGCTCGCATTCACCTACCAGGGCGAGCGCCTGAAGGCCAACGTCGAGGAGCTCGCGGCGACGTTCGGCACGGACACGCAGATCCTGCCGTGCGACGTCACGCAGGACGACCAGATCGATTCCGTGTTCAAGGCCGTCGCGGACCGCCACGGCAGGCTGGACCTGCTCCTCCACAGCGTGGCGTTCGCCCCGCGCGAGGCCCTCGAGGGATCCTTCCTCGACACCTCCCGGGAGGCCTTCCGCATCGCCCACGACGTGAGCGCGTACTCGCTCGTCGCGCTCGCCCGTCGCGCGGCCCCGCTGATGACCAACGGCGGGAGCATCGTCGCGATGAGCTACTACGGCTCGGAAAAGGTGGTGCCCCACTACAACGTGATGGGCGTCGCGAAGGCCGCCCTCGAGGCGAGCACCCGCTACCTCGCCTATGACCTCGGCCCGAGGCGGATCCGCGTGAACTGCATCAGCGCGGGACCGGTGAACACGCTCGCGGCACGCGGCATCGCCGGGTTCACCGACATGCTCAAGCACTACGCCGAGCACGCGCCGCTCAAGCGGAACGTCACGCCCGAGGAACTCGGGGCGACAGGCCTGTTCCTTGCCAGCGACGGCGCCGCGGCGATCACCGGCCAGGTGATCTACGTGGACTGCGGATACCAGATCATGGGCATGTAATGCCATGGGGAGGGGAAAGGGCGGCATGAATCCTGACGAATGGAATGATCTCGCGCGAATCGGCGCGCAGTTTGACATCCCGGGACGGCTTCACGAGGCCCACCGCATCAAGGTGGGTCACATCAATGAGACCTTCGGGGCGACCTATGCGCGCAACGGTTCGGTCTTCCGGGTGGTGCACCAGACCATCAACACGCAGGTCTTCCGCGACCCGGAGGGCCTCATGCGCAACGTGGTCCGCGTGACCGAACACATCCGGCGCAAGCTCGAGGAGGAAGGCGCGACGGATGTCGCGCGCCGCGCCCTCCGGGTGGTTCCCGCCCGTGACGGCCGGCCCTACTACATCGATGACCGCGGCCATTACTGGCGCACCTTCCAGTTCGTGGACGGCGTGCGCAGCTATGACGCCGTCGAGACCGAGGAGCAGGCGTTCCAGGCGGGCCAGGCGTTCGGCCACTTCCAGAACCTGCTCGCGGACCTGCCCGCGACGGAGCTGGAGACGACCATCCCCGACTTTCACCACACCGCGAAGCGCCACCAGCGGCTCCAGGAGGCCATCGCCAGGGATGAACTCAACCGCGCGCGAACCGCCCGCGCGGAGATCGAGTTCGCCGAGTCCATGGCGCCGTTCGTCTCGGCGCTGCTCGACGCGGAAGCGCGCGGGGAGGTGCCCCGGCGGGTCACCCACAACGACACCAAGTTCAACAACGTCCTCCTCGATGACGCGACCGGAGAGGCCATGTGCGTCGTGGACCTCGACACCGTCATGCCCGGCCTCGTCCTGTATGATTTCGGCGACATGGTCCGTACGACCACCAGCCGGACCGCGGAGGACGAGGTCTATCTCGATCGCGTCGAGCTCGAGCTGCCCATGTTCGAGGCGCTGGTGCGGGGATACCTCGGGGCCACCAAGGGCTTCCTCACCCCCGCGGAACGCTCGCTGCTGGTGCTTTCCGGCAAGCTGATCACGTTCACGATCGGGATCCGTTTCCTGACGGATTACCTCCAGGGCGACACCTATTTCCGCGTGCACCGCGAGCAGCACAACCTGGA
The DNA here is from genome assembly GCA_964389135.1 of uncultured Verrucomicrobiota bacterium. Classification (GTDB taxonomy): domain Bacteria; phylum Verrucomicrobiota; class Verrucomicrobiia; order Limisphaerales; family CAIMTB01; genus CAIMTB01. Next base: position 147,369 of record CAYMDA010000004.1, read on the forward strand.
TCGGTGCCGGCGCCAGTTCCGGCTGATCCAGTCCATGAACGAACGCGAGGAGGAGATGCAGCGGATCGTCGAGCGCCACGCCGTCTCGCCCGAATGCTGTGTCCAAGGCTGATCGCATCGGCCACCTGCGCGTCGAGGGCGTGGAGGGGCTCGACCCCCACTACGCCGGCTGGTTCGCGTGCTTCAACCGGGGTGAGTACTACGAAGCGCATGACGTCCTCGAGGCGCTGTGGCTCGGGCAGCGCCGGGGGCCCGACGATCATTTCTACAAGGGCCTGATCCAGCTCGCCGGCGCGTTCGTGCACCTGCAGAAGAACCGTCCCGGCCCGGCCGACGCGCTGTTCCGCCTCGCCGAGAACAATCTCCGGGAATACCCGGCGCGACATCATGAACTCGATGTCTCCGGCGTGCTGCGCCTGATCGCCGCGTGGCGCGAAGCCCTCGCGGGGGGCACGGTCAATCCGCTCGGCAATCGCCCCGCCCCGAGGATTCTGCCGGGGCGCGATGTCGGGGCCCCCTGACGCGGCCTCGCGCGCTCATTCCGGGATCCGCTCGATGCGCGCGCCGACGGAACGCAGCTTCTCATCCATGCGCTCGTAGCCGCGGTCCAGGTGATACACGCGGCGGACGATGGTCTCCCCGCGCGCCGCGAGGCCGGCGAGCACGAGAGCGGCGGAGGCGCGGAGGTCGCTCGCCATGATCGGGGCGCCGCAGAGCGGGCGCCCGCCCTTCACGATGGCCGTCGGACCCTCGATGGAGATCTCGGCGCCGAGGCGGCAGAGCTCGGGCACGTGCATGAAGCGTGACTCGAAGATGCGCTCCGTGATCACGCTGATCCCCGGCACCTGGAGCATCAGGACCATCATCTGCGCCTGCACGTCGGTTGGAAACCCGGCGTAAGGCTGGGTCGTGATGTCCACCGGCCGGAGCCGTGCGCGGCCGCGCTGGACGCACAGCGTGCTGCCGTTGCGCGTGACGCGGGCGCCGGCCTCGCGGAGCTTGTCGAGCACGGCGCCCATGTGGTCGGGCCGCACGCCGCGAAGCGTGAGCTCGCCGCGCGTGACCGCGGCCGCGACGGCGAAGGTGGCCGCCTCGATGCGGTCGGGGATGACTTCGTGTTCGGCGCCGTGCAGTTCGCGCACCCCCGTGATCGTGATGGTGGGGCTGCCGGCGCCCTCGATGCGCGCCCCCATGGAGGTGAGGAACCGCGCGAGATCCACCACCTCCGGCTCGCACGCGGCGCTCTCGATGGTGGTGACGCCCTGGGCCAGCGCGGCGGCCATCATGATGTTGGCGGTGCCGAGCACCGTGGGGCCCACGCGCCCGCCGAGGAACACCTCGCCGCCGGTGAGTCGGGAGCTCGAGCCGACGACGTAGCCGTTCCGGATCGTGAACCGGGCGCCGAGCTGCGCGAGGCCCTTCAGGTGCAGGTCGATCGGGCGCGCGCCGATGACGCAGCCGCCGGGCAGGGAGACGCGCGCGCGGCCGAGGCGCCCCATCAGCGGCCCGAGGATGCAGATCGAGCCGCGCATCTTGCGGATCAGGTCGTAGTCGCCGACGCCGCCGATCCTCGACGCCTGGATCGTGACCGTGTCGCCCTCGAAGGCGACCTCCGCGCCGAGCGAGCGGAGGATGTCGCCCATGAAATGGACGTCGCTGAGGTTGGGCACGCGTCGGATGACGCAGCGTTCGCGCGTGAGAAGCGCGGCGGCCATGATCGGCAGCGTGGCGTTCTTGCTGCCGCTGACGGTGATTTCGCCGTGGAGGGGGCGTCCGCCCCGGATTCGGAAGGCATCCATGAAATGACTAGCGACGTCGGATCAGGGCTCGCGTGTGGCGAGCAGGAGGCGCTCGCGGCCACTGTAATCGCGGTGAATTTCGGGAACAAACCATCCCGCGGCCGTGAGGATCCCGGAGACGGCGGAGGCCTGGCCGTCACCGAATTCGACGAGGAGCGCGCCGCCCGGGTGGAGCCGCGCGGGCAGTTCGGAGGCGAGACGCCGGTAGGCGTCCAGCCCGTCGGGACCGCCGTCGAGGGCGGCTCGCGGATCGTGGTCACGGACCTCCGGATCGAGCGTCTCGATCTCGGAGGCCGGGATGTAGGGCGGGTTCGACACCACGAGGTCAAACCGGACCTCCGGGTCGAGGGCCGCGGCGCCGTCCGCAAGCTGGAGGCGGATGCGATCGGCGCACTGATGGCGGTCCACGTTGCGCCGCGCGAGCTCGAGCGCGGCGGGGGAGATGTCGATCGCGGTGATCCGCGCGGCGGGCGCATGCGTGGCGACGGCGATGGCGATGCAGGCGGTGCCGGTGCCCCAGTCGAGCACGGATGGCGGACGATCCGGCGTGCCGGGATGGTCCTGAAGCCATGTCCACGCGCGTTCGGCGAGCAGTTCGGTCTCCGGACGGGGCACGAGGGCGTCCGGCGAAACCTCGATCTCGAGCCCGCAGAAGCTCGTGGACCCGATGATGTGCTGGAGCGGTTCGCGGCGACCGCGGCGGCGGACGGCCTCGCGAAGCGGGTCAAGGATCTCCGGGCCGAGCACGCGCTCGAACTCGAGGTAGAGCTGGAGCCGCGGCAGCTTGAGAAAGTGGGAAAGGAGGAGCTCCACCTGGAGGCGGGGGGAGGGCACACCGCGTTCCTCGAGGTAGGTGGTGCTGCGCTGGATGACGTCGAGGAGACGCACGGCGGCCAAGTAGCACTTGCTGGCCCATTGCAGCAAACCTAACCTGCGTTGCATGAGTTTCCGCGTTCATCTTGGCGGCTGGATCGCCTTCGGGCTGATGGTGGCCGGGATGAGTTCGGTCGCGCAGGCGATCGATCCGGCGGTGGTCGGGGAGCGCCTGCAACGGCTCGCCGCCTCGGTGGAAGCGCTCGAGCTGGCGTTGGCCAGCCAGCAGCGTCAGATCGACGCGCTCGTTTCGGAAGTGCAGAGCATCCGGCAGGATGTCCTGAAGCAGGGCGCGAGACGCCCGTGGACCGACGACATCCGGCAACTGACCAACGCGATCGCGGAAGTCGATCGCAAGCGTGTCGCCGACAGCGAGCAGGTGGTCAAGCTGCTGAACGAGCTGCGAAAGTCGGTCTCGGCGCTCGCCGAATCGTCGCGGAACAGTCCTCGCGCCGAGGGTTCCTCCTCGCGCCCGCGTGCGTCCTCCTCGTCGGCGCTTGCCGACGCCAGGGATGCCTATCCGTACGTCATGAAGCGCGGCGAGACGCTTTCCGGCGTGCTGCAGGACTTCAATGCGCAGGCAAAGAAGGATGGCTATCGCCCGCTGACCGCGCGGCAGGTGATGGAGTTCAACAACATCGCGGATGACCGGAGCATCCAGGCGGGGCAGACCATTCTGCTGCCGCTGGTGCCTCAGTGATCCGTTGGTTTCGCGGATGACCGTAGACGTGCGCCATGGGAGAGGGATTCGTGCTCGAGGGAGATGGGTCGTGGTTCTGGGCCGCAGGGGCGGTGGCGCTCCTTGTGTTCATTCTGCTTCTTGTTCGAAACACGACGTACCGTCTGAGCCGTCATGAATTCGAGGTGATGATCGGGGGATTCGTCGTCCGACGCGTGCCGCTGTCGAACATCGAGCGGGTCTATGTCGGCCGGACGTTTCCCAGCGAGATCTGGCTGTCGAGGTGGAGCTTTTCGGGCCGCTGGCTGACCGTGCGCAGGAAGCGCGGATTGCTCCGGAACCTCACGATCTCGCCGCCCGACCCGGAGAAGCTGCGGACGAACCTGTACTACACGCTCGGGTGGAAGCCCTGAGCGGGCCGGCGCGCGCGGTGGTCAGGACGCGCGCGCGATGGTGGGGCGCCCCTGCGTCGGCGTGTGGCCGAGGCGATGCAGCAGGCCCGAGTGGCGCGCGGCGGTCCGGTTGTTCCGCACCGCCATCGCAAGCGCTTTCGCCTGGCCGATGAGCACCACGAGGCGGCGCCCGCGAGTGATGCCCGTGTACACGAGGTTCCGCTGCAGCAGCAGGTAGTGCTGCATGGCGATCGGAATGACGACCGCGGGGAACTCCGATCCCTGCGACTTGTGGATGCTGATGGCGTAGGCGAGGGCGACCTCGTCGAGCTCCCCGAAGTCGTACGGGACGTCGCGCCGGTCGAACCGGATCGTGAGGGTGCGTTCCTCCGTGTCGATCGCCGCGATCTGCCCGATGTCGCCGTTGAAGACTTCCTTGTCGTAGTCGTTCTCGGTCTGGATCACCTTGTCGCGCAGTCGGAAAGTCCACCCGAAGCGTTCGACGACGGGTTCTCCGGGTCGCGGCGGGTTGAGGGCCTGCTGCAGGCGGAGGTTGAGCTCGCGTGTGCCCAGCGAGCCGCGGTTCATGGGGCACAGGACCTGGACGTCCCGGATCGGATCGAGCGCGAAACGCCGCGGAATCCGCTCCTGAATCACCGTGAGCAGCGTTCGCTGGATGTCCTCCGGGTTCTCCCGCGCGATGAAGTGAAAGTCGGAATCCTCGGTTTCCCCGTCGGGACCAGCCGGCAGCCGGCCCGCGTTGATGCGATGGGCGTTCGTGATGATCCGGCTGTGGGCGGCCTGCCGGAAGATTTCGGTGAGACGCGCGACGGGCGCCACACCGGACTCGATGAGGTCGCGGAGGACGTTGCCCGGACCGACCGAGGGAAGCTGGTCCACGTCGCCGACCAGCAGGAGGTTCGCTCCGGGAGGAAGGGCCCGCAGGAGCTGGTGCATCAGGAGGACGTCGACCATGGAGGTCTCGTCCACGACGAGGAGGTCGGTGTCGAGGGGCTGGCGCTCATTGCGCTGGAACCGGCCGGTGCCAGGCATCGGCTCCAGCAGTCGATGAATGGTGCGCGCCTCCATGCCGGTCGCCTCGCCAAGGCGCTTGGCCGCCCGGCCCGTGGGCGCGCAGAGCTGGCAGCGGACCCGCTTGGCGCGAAGGATCAGCAGGATGGCGTGCAGCAGCGTGGTCTTGCCGACGCCGGGGCCGCCGGTGATGACCAGCACCCGGTGCGACAGCGCCTGCCTGAGCGCCTCCTGCTGCGTCGGCGCGAGGGTCTTGCCGGTCTTCTGCTGGACCCATTCCAGCGCCCGCGGAATGTCGATCGGCGGATACTCGGGGGGGCTCGACACGAGATCGCGGATGCGCGCGGCGACGCCCTCCTCCGCGCGGCGGACGGCGGGCAGGAAGATCAGGTCCCTGCCGTCGATGCCCTCGCGGATGATCTCTCCCGACCCGATGGCGTGATCGAGTGACTTCCTGACGAACGCGGGATCGAGGCGGAGCAGTGTCGCCGCGGCGGACTCGAGTTCGTCGGCGGGAAGCGCGCAGTGCCCGTTTCCGTTGGCTTCCAGCAGGATGTGGCTCAGGCCGGCGCAGGCGCGCACGAGGGAGTCGGAGGGCACCCCGACCCTGCGGCCGAGCTCGTCGGCGGTGTGAAAGCCGATGCCGGGAATGTCCCGGGCCAGCGTGTAGGGATTGCCGCGGACGGTCTCGATCGCCTGCTCGCCGTAGGTCCGGTAGATCCGGACCGCCCGGCTGGTGCTGACTCCGTGCGAGTGCAGGAAGACCATGATCTCGCGCACGGTCTTCTGCTCGTTCCATGCCTCCTTGATCCGCCTCCGGCGCGTCGGCCCGATGCCGTCGATCTCCTCGAGCCGGGCGGACTCGTGTTCGATGATGTTGAAGATCGCCTCCCCGAAGCGCGCGACGAGCTTTCCCGCGTACACGGGCCCGATGCCCTTGACCATGCCGCTGCCGAGGTACTTCTCGATGCCCTCCCGGGTGGTGGGCGCGGAACAGGAGAGCTTGTCCGCGCGGAACTGCAGGCCGAACTGGCGATCCTGAATCCAGCGGCCCTCCGCCCTCAGCCATTCGCCCGGCGTGACGGTCGCCGCGCTTCCGACCACCGCCACGGGCTCGCGGCGCCCGGCGACCTTCACCCGCAGGACGGCGAAGCCGGTGTCCTCGTTGTGGAAGGCGACCCGCTCGATCAGGCCGTTGAGCGTTTCAACGGGCGGGGTCAGGGCCGGTTGCACAGCAGGCGCCGGCATCGGGCGCGCCGCGCCCTCATGCGCGGGTGATCATCTCATGAAGGTTCAGGATGGCGCGCGCAACGGAAGTCCATGCGGCGAGCTCGGCATGGGGGAGATCCGGGGGCACGGGCCTGAGACCGATCCCGAGCAGCTCGGCCGCGGCCTCCGGGTTGGCGGAATAGTCGCGCGCGTGGGAATCGTGGAGCGACCGGAGGATGTCGATCTCCGCGGGGCGCGCGGGACGGCCGAGCGCCTCGCGAAGCGCGAACTCGATGCGCGCGGCGGTGGTGTCGCCGCCCTGCCGGAGGATGCGCTCGGCGAACGCGCGCGCGGCCTCCACGTACGTCGGATCGTTGAGCAGGACCAGCGCCTGCTGGGGCGTGTTGGAGCGGACGCGTTCCGCGGTGCATTCCTCCCGGGTCGGCGCGTCGAACGCGGCGAGGCTCGGGTGCAGGAATGTGCGCTGCCAGTGGGTGTAGAGACCGCGGCGGTACTGGTTGGAGTCGGTGTCGGGCTCGTATTCGCGCCTGGGGAAGTTGAGCTGGGAATAGTAGCCGGCCGGCTGGTAGGGCCTGGCGCTCGGCCCCCCGAGCCGGTCCACCAGCAGACCGCTGATCGCGAGGGCCGAGTCGCGGACGAACTCGGCGTCCAGCCGGAAGGCCGACTGGCGGGCGAGCAGGCGGTTGTCGGGGTCGATCTCGCGCAGTCGCGGCGAGGCGACGCTCGACTGGCGGTAGGTCGCCGACGTGACCATCAGCCGGACCATGTGCTTCACGTTCCATCCGCTGTCGCGAAACTCGGACGCGAGCCAGTCAAGCAGTTTCGGGTGCGACGGCCATTCACCCTGGGCCCCGATATCCTCGAGGTTCTTCGAGAGCCCGGTGCCGAAGAACTGCTTCCAGAGCCGGTTCACGAACACGCGCGCGGTCAGGGGGTTCTCATCGGAGATCAGCCATTCCGCCAGGTCACGCCGCGTCAGGCGTCGGTCGTCCGGCAGGCCGGCCCGGGGAAGAAAGTGCGGCACGGCCGGTTCCACGATCTCGCCGCCGTCATCGAGCCAGTTGCCCCGCCGGAGAACGCGGGTCATGCGCGGTTCATCGCGTCGTTCGGAGATGAGCGTCGTGGGAATGGACGCGATGAGGGCCGCAAGTTCGGCGCGCGTGGACTCCAGCTCCTTCCGGGCGCCGTCCAGCAGCGGCGTGACGGACCGGAAATACGCGGCGATCTTCTCCCGCTGTTCCTCGACGCGCTCGTCGCCGGGGATCCCCGCGATCCGAACGATCTCCCCGGGAGCCATGCCGATCGCCCTGAAGTAGAAGGCATGGCCGCCGGAGGCGTTGACGATCTTCAGGAGCAGCGTGTTCCGGCCGGGCCTGAGCTTCAGGACCGGGGTTTCCTGGTCCGGCGCGGCCGCGCGCTGCGCCTTGCTCGCGAGGACGCGTTCGCCGTTGAGCCAGACCTTGATGGCATCATCGCTCCCGAGTGACAGCGCAAGGTCCTGGGCGGTGTCGCTCTGGATCTCGCGGTGGAGGTACATCACGGCATTGTCCCCGCCCGGAAGTGCGATGACCGCCTCGTCCTTCCACTCACCCTTCTCCGTCCATGCGAGCGCTCCCTCCCCGTGCGTGGCGGCGAGATCCAGATTCTTCTCGGGCCCGAAATCCCGGTTGAAGGCCGCGTCGAAATCGGGGGCGGTGAAGGGGCCGAGGGCGCGCCACGGGCTCATGGCGGGTGGAGGCGTGGACGTGAGGGATTCCTCCCAGCGTGCCTGGGCGGCGGCAAGGTCGGGAGTGGTCGTCGCGAGCTCGGCTTCCAGCTCCGCGATGCGACGGTCGAGGCGGGCGCGGGTCGCGGCCTGCTGGACGTCCGGCAGTTCGAGCGACGGACCCCAGTCCCCGGCGGGATAACCGCGGTTGTAGAAGCCCTTCTCCTTCAGGTCCGAGAAGAAGGCGGCGAAGCTGTAGAAGTCCCGGGTCGTGAACGGATCGTACTTGTGGTCGTGGCACTCGGCGCATCCGAGCGTCACGCCCATCCAGACGGTGGAGGCGTTGCGAACACGGTCGGCGGCGTACTTGGCAAGGTACTCGCGGTCCTGCGCGCCGCCCTCCGCGGTGATCATCAGGAGCCGGTTGTACCCGGAGGCGACGAGCTGATCGCGCGTGGGGCGGTTCAGCAGGTCGCCCGCGAGGTTTTCCACGGTGAACTGGTGGAACGGCATGTTCGCGTTGAACGCCCGGATGACATAGTCGCGATACGGCCAGACGGAATAGGGCTGGTCACCGTGGTACCCGACGGTGTCGGCATAGCGCACGAGGTCGAGCCAGAACACCGCCATGCGTTCTCCGAAATGGCGCGACTCGAGGAATCGCTCGACCGCGCGAGCGTACGCTTTCGGGGAGGGATCGGCCGCGAAGGCGTCGGTCTCCGAAGGGGCCGGCGGCAGGCCGGTGAGATCCAGGCTCAGGCGGCGGTAGAGGACGCGCGCGTCGGCGGGTGGTGACGGTTCCAGGTTCCTCTCGGAGAGCCTCGCGGCGATGAAGCGATCAATGGCATTGGAAGACCATCCCGGGTGCTTCGGCGCCGGGGGAGGTTCGGGCCGTCGGATCGGTTCGTAGGCCCAGTGGCCCTCGTAGGGAGCGCCGGCGCGGATCCATGCCTCGAGCGTCGCGATCTGCGCGGGGGAAAGCGGCTTTTTCGTTTCCGGGGGAGGCATGATCTCATCCGGATTCTCCGAGCGGATCCGGTGGATCAGGGTGCTGGCGTCCGGGTCGCCGGGAGCGATGGGCGCGTTGTCGCCCCGGGGGGCGATCGCCTCCGCGCGCACGTCGAGCCGCAGCTTCGCCTTGCGGGAGGACGGATCGGGCCCGTGGCAGTGGAAACAGTGGTCCGAAAGGATCGGGCGGACGTCGCGGTTGAACTGGATCTCGGCCCCGTGCCCGGGCTCGGCGGCGGCGGCGCCATGGGTGAGGGCAGCCATGAGCGCGAGGCTCAACGGTACAAGGCTGGGAGGGCGGCTCGGGTGGCGCATGATCGGGCTGGGGGCATCTTCGCCCGATGGCCGCGTGATGCAAGAGGGCAGGTCGTCCGTCCCGGACGCGGGGATGGGTCCGGATGTTCATCCCCGGTGCGCGTTGTAAAACACAGGGATTTCATGGTTCATATGAGGAGAATCAGGCCCACAACCGCTTGCATCGGATGGCGCGGCGGGCAATTTTCGGGCCGGTGCTGGCACCCTTGATGTCGGCCGCTCTTTCCCCCGGGGGCCGCCTTTTGATTATGAAATGTAAGATCCTCCCATCCGTTCGACGTGGATTCACGCTGATTGAGCTTCTGGTGGTGATCGCGATCATCGCGATCCTGGCCTCGATGCTGCTGCCCGCTCTCGCCCAGGCGAAGTCGAAGGCGCAGGGCATCCTGTGCATGAACAACACCAAGCAGCTCACGCTGGGCTGGCGGATGTACTCCGAGGACAATGACGAACGTCTGCCCGGCGCCTATGCGGGCAAGGGCGGCGCCTACGAGAAGCAGGCATGGGTCGTGGGCATCCTGGATTACAACGGGTCGAACCCGTCGAACTTCGATCCGAAGGAGGATCTGGCGGACAGCCCCCTCGCTCCGTACATCGGCCACAGCTACGGGATCTTCAAGTGCCCGGCCGACAAGAGCACCGTGCGCGCGACGGTCGGCGAGTACCGGGGCCGAGTGGTCCCGCGCGTGCGCAGTGTCTCCATGAACTCGTGGGTGGGCGGCAACCTCGACGACGCGAACGCCGGAAGGCTTTCGTGGTGGCAGGAGGGTGCGCCGAACATGAAGCTTTACCGGAAGACGACGGACATGGCGAACCCGGGGCCGGCGATGACCTTCGTCCTCCTCGACGAGCGCGAGGACAGCATCAATGACGGGTTCTGGGTGCTGTCGATGGACGGGTACCCGAATCCCACCGCGACGAAGGTCGTGGATTACCCGGCCAGCTATCACAATGGCGCTGCCGGTCTGTCCTTCGCCGACGGGCATTCCGAGGTCAAGAAGTGGGTCGATCCGCGCACCAGGCCCGCGCTTCAGCGGCAGGGCACCATCCCGCTGAACGTCGCGTCCCCCAATAACCGCGACATCATCTGGCTGCAGGAGCGCTGCACGCGTCCGCAGTGAGGCGCTGATCGCCGGGAACGAGCCCGCGCAGGGCTTCTTCCCGGCGATGGCGGGCGGGGCCGGCGCGAGGGAGGCGATCGCCGGACCCGGGGGGATTTCAGGCGCGGTCCGTTTGCAAATTCGCAGGTCAACCGTAACGTGGCGGCATGGCCGAGCCGAAAAAGAAAGCAGCAGTGCCGCACCCTGGCGACGCCACGGGCGAGGGCTCGGGATCGGGCGGGTCGTTCAGTGATCTTCTGTCCCGCGAGGAGCTCGATCGTCTTTCCGCACTACAGGTTCTCGACCTGATCGCCAGCAAGCTTCCGCCGCGCCATTCGGCGCTGATGGATCTCGCGTACTTCCGCGACCGCGTCGCCGCCCTGGAGGAGATGACCGACCAGGCGCGGCAGATGATCGAGAAGTATGACGAGGCGCTCGAGAAACTTCGTTCACCCGCCTTCCGGGTCGGAACCTTTCTCGCCCCGGTCGATCCGGACCGCGCGCACGTGTGCATCGGGGGCGCCGACTACGTCTGCCGCGTGGACCCCCAGCTGCCGCTGACCAGCCTGCAGACCGGCCAGCGCGTGCTGTGCAATGAGGCGTTCGCCGTCGTCCAGGGACTCGGCTTCGACCGCAGCGGGCCCATTGTGCGCGTGGACGAAGTCCTGTCGGACGGGCGTCTGCGGATCGGCAACGAGGGCGGCCTGACTCCGCTCGTCGTCTCCCGTTCCGCGCTGCTGGCGAAGGAAAAGCTCAAGCCCGGCCTCGAGATCCGCCTCGACCCGAACCAGCGCGTGGCGCTGGAGGTGCTGGGCACGGGACGGCGGATCGAGCGCACGCTGGAAACCGTCACCGAACTGCCGTGGGAGGCCATCGGCGGCCAGGACGAGGCGGTGCAGGCGATCCGGGACACGATCGAGCTGCCGCTGCTGCGGCGCGATCTCTATCGCCGCTTCGAGCACGCCATCCCGAAGGGTTTCCTGCTCCACGGCCCCCCGGGCTGCGGCAAGACGCTGCTCGGCAAGGCCACCGCGTGGAACCTGCGGGAGCAGATCAAGAAGACCTCGGGAGTCGAGCGCCCGGAGTTCTTCCTCCACGTGAAGGGCCCCGAGGTCCTGAACATGTGGGTCGGCGAGTCCGAGCGGCAGGTGCGCGATCTGTTCGCGCAATGCCGGGAGCGCGCCGCGGAAGGCCATCTCTCGTTCCTCTTCATTGACGAGGCGGAGAGCATCCTCGGGGTGCGCCGGGGCGGGCGCTACCACAGCATCCTCTCGACGCTCGTCCCGATGTTCTGCACGGAGATGGACGGCCTGGAACCGCTCTCCAGCGTGGTGGTGATCCTCGCGTCCAATCGCGCGGACCTCATCGACCCCGCGATCCTGCGGCCGGGACGCATCGACCGGAAGATCCGCGTCCGGCGACCCGACGAGGAGGGCGCCCGGCGTATCTACGAGATCTACCTGCGCGAAACCCTGCCGCTCGCCGAACCGCGGGCGGAGCTCGCGCGGGCCGTCGCCGCGGCGCACTTCGCGCGCACCCCGGAGAACGAGTTCCTCGAGGTGACCTATCGCAGCGGGCGCCGCGACGTGCTGACAAGGGGCGACCTCGCCAGTGGCGCCATCATCGCCGCGGTCGTCGAGCGCGCAAAGGGCCTCGCGATCAAGCGGGCGATCGCGACAGGCACCGAGGGCGAGCTCACGCGCGAGGACCTGCTCAACGCGCTCCGGCTGGAACACGCGGAGAATGATCTGTTCCCGGCGAGTGACCTTACGGAGGACTGGTTGAAGCTGACGGACTTCGATCCCGAGAACGTGGTGCGGCTTGGACCCATTCGTCCCCGGACGATGGAACGCGCCGGGGTGGTGTGAATGGGCGGCTTCGATCTCCGAACGGCCGGACGACAGCGGAAGGCGACCGTGCCACACCCGGTGATGCGCTCGGGACTCGGGCGGGGACGGTGTTCCCCGCGTCCGGCCCGGCGTTCCCGTGCATCCATGAGGAGGGCGGCGCGTCCCCGCGCGCGGCGTGTCTTCAACCGCGAACTGATCGGATGATCTGATGGGCGATTCCCCGATTCTCTTTGGGCTCGAGACGGAGTTCGGCATCGCGCGCGGAAACCGCGCCGACATCGACGTGGTGGCCGAATCGATCGCGCTCGTGCGCAGCGCCGCCGAGCCGGGAGTCCTGATGCGATGGGATTATGCCGAGGAGAACCCGCATCGGGACATGCGCGGCTTCGAGGTCGAGGAGCTCCGGCAGGACACGGACGAGTCCAGGTACTTCGCGCAGGACGCCCGCCGGGAGCTCAGCTTCGCGGAGATCAAGAGCGATTTCGTCTTCGCGAACGGCGCGCGGTTCTACAACGACCATGCGCATCCGGAGTACTGCACGCCGGAGTGCGCGCGGTTCAGCGACCTCGTGCTGCACGACCGGGCAGGGGAGCGAATCGTGATGGCGTGCGCCGAGGCCCTGTCGCGCGAATGCGGCGAGACCGTGCGGCTGTACAAGAACAACACCGATTTCGCGGGACACAGCTACGGCTGCCACGAGAACTACCTCGTTCCGCGCGGGTTGAACTGGGGCACCCTGGCCTCCGCGGTCCAGGCGTTCCTCGTCACGCGCCAGATCATCGCGGGCGCCGGGAAGTTCGCGCGGGAGGAGGAGGACCGGCTCGTGGGCCCGGGCTTCCAGATCTCGCAGCGCAGTGATTTCTTCAGCGAGCTGCAGAGCGTGGACACGATGCAGCGGCGCCCGATCATCAACACGCGCGACGAGCCGCACGCCAATCCGCAGGTCTGGCGCCGGTTCCACGTCATCCTCGGCGATGCGAACATGTCGCCGTTCGCGACGTGGCTGAAGGTCGGCACGACCGCGCTCGTGCTCGAGGCCGTGGTGCGTGATCCGATGCGCGCGTGGCCGGAACTCGCCGATCCGCTCCGCAGCCTGCGCGAGATCTCGTCCGACAGGACGTGGCGGTGGGAGGTGCCGCTGCGGAACGGCACGATCACGACGGGCATCGGCATCCAGCGTGACTATCTCGCCGCCGTGCGGGAGATCTGCGACCTCTCCGACCCCGAGCGGCTGGACCTCGTCAGCGCATGGTCGGAGCTGCTCGACGACCTCGAGGCGGATCCGCTCCGCTGCCGGGATCGGCTCGACTGGGTGGCCAAGTACACCCTGCTGCGCCAGTTCCAGGAGGCGCAGGGGATCAGCGATGACGACCCGTGGCTCCAGAGCCTCGACCTCGAGTACCACCGCCTGGATCCCGCGCAGGGATTGTACTTCGGCCTCGAGGAGTCGGGCGCGATCCGAGGCGTGCCCTCGCAGGCCGCGGTCGAGCGTGCGATCCATGAGCCTCCCGAGAACACCCGTGCCGCGGTTCGCGGCCGCTGCGTCGCGAAGTTCGGCGCATCGGTGATCTCGGCGCAGTGGGATCATGTGACCCTCGCGACCAGCAACGGTCCGCTGCGGGTTGATCTCACGGACCTTTTCACGCCGGCGAGCCTCCGGGCGATCCTGTCGGCCATCGAATCGGCGCGAACGCCGGATGACTTGCGCTTTCCCGGTTCGCGCGGAAACTAAACCCAGACGTTAAGCCCTATGCCTGAGCAGACCCAAAAGTCGCGCCCGCCCGCATCCCGCTCCCCTGGAGGTGGCGGAGACGGTCCGAAGGCGCCCCAGATCGAGAAGCCGAACACCGAGGAGCTCCTCAAGCGGATGCGACGGGTGGATCCCGACCAGGCGCGGCGGTACCGTCAGCGCACCGGGGAATGATCCGGCGTTGAATCGCGAACGAACGGGGAATTCCGTGGGAGAGGCCGCTCAACCGTCGCCGTTGGCGGGGGATTTCTTCGCACTGCTGGCGCGGCATGACGTGGCCCCGCCGCGCGTGGACCCCCAGGTCGTGGCGAATCAGATCCATGCCACCACCGTCTTCGGCTTTCGCTGCGCCGAGGGCGTCCTCATGGTGGGCGACCGGCGGGCGACCGCCGGCAATGTCATCGTCACCGAGCGTGTCGAGAAGGTCATCGAGCTGGATGCCACCTCGATGATGGCGATCGCGGGCGTCCCGGCCACCGCGTTCGAGATGGCCCGGGCGCTGCAGACCGCGTTCGAGTACTACCGCCGGAGTCAGCTTCAGCCGCTGAGCCTCCCCGCGCGCGTCCGGGCGTTGTCGCGCGCGCTGCGGGACAATCTGCCGCTGACGCTCCAGGGCGTGGGCATCGTCGCGCCCCTCTTTGCAGGGCTGGATTCCTCGGTCACGCCGGCGCGCCCGGAGATCTACTTCTATGACCCGCTCGGCGCCCAGTTCCAGGCCGTGGGTTTCGCCGCCTCGGGATCCGGCGCGGGAACCATCCGGAGCATCCTGAGTTTCCAGGAACGCTTCGGTTCGCCGCCCCTGGAACAACTTGAGCGGAAGCAGGCCCTCCGCCTCGCGCTCCAGGTGCTCATGGTCGCCGCGGAGTTCGATTCGGCGACCGGCGGCGTCGTGCCCGAGGCATCCCGCTTCGCCACCATGCGCCTGCTGACGAGCGAGGGCATCGAGAGGATCGACGACGACGAGCAGCGCGCGGCACTGGAGGCCAGGCCATGACGGAGGAACCCTACAGGTGGCTGGAGGCGATCGGTCACCGCCGCGAGTACGTCGAGACGCAGCTCAAGGGCGGATCACCGGTCTTCGGCGTCAGCCTCGGCGATGGAATCCTGCTCCTCGGCGTGGGAGGCGGTCACTCGAAGGTGTTCGAGGTGTTCGACCGCCACGCGCTCGCGGGGCTCGGCCATCCGGCGGATCTCGAGCGCATCCGCCAGGGGGTCATCGACGCCGCCCACGTGGAGGCGTTCACCCGCGCCCCGGCGGACGTCTCCCTCCGGCGCCTTGTGAGCTTCGGCCTTGGTCCCCAGCTCAAGACCGCGTTCGAGCAGATCTTCGCGCCGCCCTTCCTTGTGAAGATCCTGCTCGCCGAGCTCGGCGATGAGCCGGCCGCCGACGTGCTGGTGCGCGTGGAGTTCGACGGCACTTTCGAGTTGCAGACTGGAGGCGTCCTGGTGGTCGCCGCGGAATCCGAACCGGCGCAGCAGGCGAAGCAATGGCTCGAGGCGCGCCTGAGTCCCGACACGAGCGTGCGGGACGCGGCGCGGCTCGTCCTCACGGCATGGCGGAGCTTGACGGGCGGTGAGGGATTGCCCGAGGAAGTCGCGGAACCAGGTGTCCTTCGCGAAGCCGTGGGAAGGCGGACGATCGAGGCGGCCATCCTGCAGCGGTCCGGAACCGGAAACGCCCGGTATCGCGCCCTCACGCTCAAGGATCCTGAAATGGAGGGCCTGGCGCCATGATGCGCATCGTCGGGCTGGAGACGGAGTATGGGTGCCTTTCGGAAGATCCCGCGGGTCCCGCGAGCACCGTCGGTCTGGTGCGAAGCTGGCTTTTCGAACGACAGCGCTATGGCCTGCCCGACGTGTTCCAGCGGGACTGGGACGAACCTCCCGGCAATGGCGGCTTCCTGTTCAACGGAGGACGGGCCTATGTGGACATGGGCCACCTCGAGTACTGCACCCCGGAGTGCCTCAGCCTGCGCGACCTGCTGATCTACGACCGGGCCGGTGACCTGATCCTTTCCGAGGCGCTGGAGTCCCTCGGGTTGTCCGCGCGTGCCGGTTTCATCCGGAACAACATCGACCACTACTCGGGAGCCACGTTCGGATGTCATGAGAACTACCTCGTGCGCCGGAGCGCACCGCTGACCGAGCGCAACGTGCTTTCCGTGCTCGCGTTCCTGACGTTGCGCGTCCTGTACAGCGGGGCGGGCCGGGTCGGCTCCTCCCTCGGCGCGGAGAACCGGGGTGATCATCGCCGCGCGGGGGCAAACCCGCATTTCCAGATCAGCCAGCGCGCGGACTACATCAACAACGAGCTGTTCGAGTGGGTGCAGTTCAACCGCGCGATCATCAACACGCGTGATGAACCGCTCGCGGACGCACGGCGTTTCCGGCGCCTCCACCTGCTGCACGGGGACACCAGCGTGCTGCCGTGCACCCTCGCGCTCAAGGTCGGCACGACCGCGCTCGTGCTCGACCTGCTGGAGATCGATCACCTGCCGCCCGTCTGCCTCGGGGACGCGGTCCAGACCTTCCGGCAGTTGTCGCACCAGACGGAGGGCCCCTGGTACGTCCAGCTCGCCACCGGCGAGACGGTGGACGCGACCGAGCTGCTGAGCCGCTACCATGCCGCCGCCGCCTCCGAGTTCCGCGGCCGCGACGCGGAGACCGACGCCATCCTCGCCCTGTGGGCCGATACCCTGAAGCACCTCGGCAACGATGATTCCGCCCTGGTGGGGCGGGTGGACTGGATCACCAAGCGATGGCTGTTCCAGCAGTTCGTCGAAAAGGAGGGGCTCCGCTGGGACGACCCGTGGTTGCGATCACAGGATCTCGAGTATCACCACGTGTCGCCCGCGAGGTCGCTGGGCCGCGCGCTGGATCGCGCCCCGGAACCATGGGCCGTGCGGCTGGAGGACGCCGCGCGCGCCCGCCTTCGTCCGCCTCCCGACACGCGCGCCACGGCGCGCTCCCAGCTGATGCAGCGAATCTGCGAGCGGGAGAGCCGCTACTTCGTGGACTGGGAAATCGTGGACATGGAGGGATTCGAGACGCTGCATCTGCTGAACCCCTTCGATGCGAGCCCGCCCGTGATCAAGCCGCTGGCCAACAAGTGACCCGCGGCGCGCCGCGGCGTCGCGGGACCCGTGCGCGTTGCCGTCCGGGAGGCCTGAACGCCTGCGCCGGTGGCGCTTCGGTCAGGGATCGACCGGATTCAGGGTGGTGGGGTCGTACTTGAGCCCCGGATCCTGCAGCGGCGATTCGAGATTGAACTTCAGGAGGGTGGCGCCCTCGCGCTGACGAATCGCGGCGATCGCCTTGTTGTAGTCGGCGAGCGCCCGCGTTTCATCAAAGCGCGCCTGCGTGAGGTCGCGCTGAAGGCGGAGCACCTCGAAATTGGTGCTGCGGCCGTTCTCGAGCTTCTTCTGCTCGGCATCGAGCGCTTCCTCGGCGTACTGGCGTGCGGCTCGCGTGGCGGCGACGCGCTGGAAGCTGGATTCCGCCTGCTGAATGGCGTCGTGGAGCTCGATCATGATCTGCTGGCGGACCTGGCGAAGGCGCAGTTCGGCCTGGGCGCGTTCGTCCTTGCTGATGCGGAAGGTTTCACGAGCCCTGCGGTTGCTGAGGGGGAAGCTCAGGATGGCGCCGAAGCCGTGCCTGGGTCCGGTGCGGTCCTCCACCTGGCGGAGGGCGTCGATGAACTCCACGCCGGTGCCCTGCCAGCCGAAGCTTCCGAACACGTCGAGCTGCGGGAAGAGCTGGTTGCGATTGTACCGCGTGATCAGGTCGCGGCGCTCGAGGTCCACGAGGAGGGCGTGCAGGTCCGGGCGGAGCCGGAACGCGCGGTTCCATGCCTCCTGGACGTCGAAGTCCTGTGGCAGCGCCTCGAGCGGGTCGGTGGGAATGATGATGACGTTCTGCCACTGCGTGTACTCGTCGGACAGCAGGGACTTGAGGATGTTCGCCTGGAAATCGACGGCGCGCCGCGCCTCGAGGACCGCCGCCTCGCTCGCGGCCATCTGGGAGAGGGCCTGACGCTCGTCGAGCGGGGCAAGGGCGCCGAGTTCCACCCGCTTCTGGTTCTCCTGGTACAGCCGTTCGGCCAGGCGGAACCCGATCTCGGCGCTCGTGACGTTCTCGCGGGCGGCGACAAGGTCATAGTAGGCCTGTTCCACCGCGGCCACGGTGTTGATGAGAACCATGCGCAGGTTCAGATCCGTGATCCGGAGATCCTTCTTGGCGAGGCGGATGTTCAGGCGTGTGCCGTCGATCCAGAAGTTGCGCAGCAGCGGCTGCCGCAGTTCGCCGACAACGACCTGGGCGCGGCTGTTCTCGAACGGCCGGGTGGACGTGATGAAGTTGGTCCCGATCTCGGAGAGGAACGGCTCCTCGCCATAGGTGTTCGCAGCCGAGGCGGCGATGTTGTAGGTCATGCCGCTCGGCAGAAGACCGCTGATCCCGCCGGAAAGACTGTCGGTGTCGGACTCCCGGCCGGAATATTCGCGGCCCAGGTCGTCGCGGCCGCCGGGATCCTGGTTGTAGTCGTGGCTGTAGCGGAAATCGAACCGCGGGTCGTAGGCGCTGTAGGCGATCCCGAGATTCGCATCCGCGATGAGCGGATTGTAGCGCTCGATCTGGATGTCGAGGTTGTGTTCGAGCGCCGTGGTGATGCAGTCGGCGAGCGACATCTTGCGCTCGACCCTCTGGTGGTCGGCGGCCCCGCAGGTCATGGAGGCAACAACGATCCCGGAAAGCAGGGAAAGAACCGACTTCGATCGCATGAGTGCGGCAGCGTGTTCGAATTGGCGGGTGTTCGTCAAATCCGTCAGGATTTGCAGCAGAAGAACCCGAAGGCGCACGGGAGGTTACAGCGAAGTTGCCGCGCTGCGCGAGAGGAGTGTTTCAGATTGTGGCGCTCATCGCACGATGGCGTTCCGGTTCATGGCCGGACCCGGCCGTGTCCGGCATAGGTGTTGAACCGGCCGTCGCGGAGGAATCCGATGAGGATCTGGCGGTTCGCCCGGGCGAACTCGACGGCAAGGCTCGACGGCGCCCCCACGGCCGCGATGACCGGGATGCCGCCCGCGAGCGCCTTCTGCAGGATCTCGAACGAGGCGCGTCCGCTCACCACCAGAATCGACTCGCGAAGCGGGAGTTCTCCGTCGAGCAGCGCGCGGCCGAGAAGCTTGTCGAGCGCATTGTGCCGGCCGATGTCCTCTCGAATCCGGAGCAGCTCGCCCTCGGTCAAGAACAGGGCCGACGCATGGAGGCCTCCGGTCCGGCCGAAGACGTCCTGGGCGCTGCGCATGGCCGCGGGCAGGCGGTTCAGCACGCTGGCGTGAACGACGGGCCGCCCGCGCACGGGAGGGAAGGCCGTGCGGATCGCGTCGATGCTCGCCTTGCCGCAGAGGCCGCAGCTCGACGCGGCGAAGACGTGCCGGGTGAGCCGTGCCACGTCGAGCGCCACGTGCTCCGCGAGGATGACGTCGAGAACGTTGCCCTGGCGATTGCGCGGATTCGGACGGATCGCCGCGATGTCGGAGGCGCTCCGGATGACACCCTCCGTGAGCAGAAATCCCGCCGCGAGCTCCGCGTCGTGTCCCGGCGTCCGCATGACCACCGCCACGGGACGCCCGTTGACGCGAATCTCGAGCGGCTCCTCCGTCGCGACCGCGTCCTCGATCGGCATCCCGACTCGCCCGTTGCGCCACGGGCGAATGCGGAACGTTCGCGCGGGTGCCCCGCCGGAGTTGCAGGCTGGGGCCACCGCGGCCGGTGCTGGCGGGATGTTGCGCGCCATGAGGCCTTCAGGCCCGCTCGATGGACACCACGGCGTTGTAATCGGGCACGCCGCCCACCGTGTCCACGATACCGCGCGGGATCAGCACGTTGCCCTCGGGCCAGTGGACCTGAAGGCTGCCGCGCGCGATCGGCGCGGGGAACACGCGGCACTCGAGTGTCCCGGTCGCATTCACGAGCCGGACGCGATCGCCCCGGGCGAGGTGAAGCTCGGCGGCATCCTCGGGATTGATGAAGACCGCATCGCGCCCCGCGCCTGTGAGGGGATCGATCTCGGCATGAATGATGGTGTTGAACTGCTTGCCGCGCCGGGTCGAAACCATGAAGCGCCGGCCTCCCGGGCCTTCGGCGCCCGACTTGAGTTCGGCTGCGGGATCGCGGAGGTCCACCGTCCTGAAGTGCGCCTTCCCGTCCGGAGTCGCGAAGGCGCCGTGGTCGCACAGGCGCTCTCCGCCCCACTGGATGGCATCGCCCGTCTTCCGGAGATGCTGGACGCCGTCGTAGGCCGGGATGACCCTGGCGATCTCCTCGCGGATGGCCTGCGCGGATTCGCAGCCGAGCAGGTGCGCGCGGTCGGGGTGCGCCAGCGCCGCCGCGTCGCGCAGGATGCGCCATTCGGCGCGGGCCTCTCCGACGGTTCGCGGGATTTCCGGGCTGAACATGACGCGGCGTTCCGTGCTCGTCTCGATGCCGCCGCCTTCCTGTTCGTAACGCGTCTTGGCCGGGAGCAGCAGGACCGCCTCCGCACCCTCACCCGGGTCGATCAGCATCTGGTCGGTGACGATGATGTCCTGGTGCACGCGCAGCGGGACGCGCTGCATGGCGGCGGCGACATAATCCGGCTGGGGCAGGGTGCGCAGGAAGTTGCCGCCGACGCAGTAGAGCACGTCGAGCTGGTCTCGCGCGCACGCCTCGACCATCTCGACCGCGGTGAGCCCCGGCCAGTCGGGGATCGGGAACCCGTAAGCCTCCTCCAGCGCCCTGGCGTTCTCGGCATTGATGGGCTTGCCGCCCGGGTACGCCGTGGAATAGCAGCCCATCTCCGCGCCCCCCTGAACAGAACTGTGCCCGCGAATGGGCATGAGGCCGTTCCTGGGTCGCCCCACGAACCCCATCGCGAGTCCGAGGTTCAGGATCATGGAGACCGCGTCGCCTCCGCTCGCGTGCTGGGTGATGCCCATGCTCCAGACGAAGACGGCGTTCTTCGCCGAATGAAGCAGCGCGGCGAATTCCTCGAAGTCGGCGCGGGTGAGGCCGGAAGCGGATTCGAGCTGGTCGAAGCCGAGGGCGAGGACCCGGTCTCGAAGCTCCTCCCAGCCGCTCGTGTGGGCCCGGATGAACTCGTCGCGGGTCCAGCCGCGCTCGATCAGGACCTTCAGGGTGCCGTAGAGGAACGCGATGTCTCCGCCCTGCGCGACGGGGAACCACCAGTCGGAGATGGGGGTGCCCATGACGGCGCTCGAGGGCGTGCTGGGCACCCAGTACCGGCGCATGCCGGGCTCAAGGAAGGGATTCACGAGGGCGACGCGCGTCCCCTGGCGGCGCGCCTCGTGGATGTACTTGGTCGCGACGGGCTGGTCGTTCGCGGGATTGGCCCCGAAGAAGACGATGAGATCGGTTCCGTACCAGTCCCGGTAGCTGCATGTGGAGGCCGCGTACCCAAGGGCGTGCTTCATGGCGCCGGTGCTCGGCGCATGGCAGAGGCGGGCGGCGTTATCCACGTGGTTGGTCCCGAGGAAGCGGGCGACCTTCTGCGCGACGTAGTACACCTCATTGGTGACGCCGCGGGATGTGACGAAGAAGGCGAGGCGGCGCGGATCCGCGGCGCCCCATCGCCCGGCGACGAGGCCGAGGGCTTCATCCCACGATATGCGGCGAAAACCGGGTTCGCCGCGCCGCCGGAGCATCGGGTGGGCGAGGCGGCCCAGGTCCCGGAGCTCGGCATTGGAACGGAGCTTCAGGGAATCCACGCGCGCGAGGACGGACGGATCCATCGGGGGCATCGTGTTGAGCCGGAGGAGGCTCAGACGCGTGAGGCACAGGTGGACGCTGTCCATCGTCCAGTCATGGAGCCCGGCGACACCCAGGGCGCATCCGTCACAGACGCCCTGCGAGAGGACGCGCCATGCGTACGCGAGGTTGTCGCGGTTCTGCCAAGCCGCCCTGAGCATCTCTCGAAAATGCCGGGGCTTTGTTTCGGCAAGGCCGAATGGCAGCGAGGAACGTCTGTCGCCGGCGCGCGCGACGCGGTCGCGCGCGATGGGAGCCGGATCTGCGGAGGCGGAAGTGGCGGACATGAGGCTGAAACGCGGCGCCCGGGCCGCAGGTCACATTACATCCCGGACCGGGAACGAATCTGGGCGACAGTGCGGTTGAGCGTCATGCTGAGGGTGGCAAGGTCCGGGTTCTCCGCGACCTCCTGGAGGATGGAGTCGAACTCGCCCGCGTCGAGCCAGATGCCGGCGCAGCTCGGGCACTCGTCGATCTGCGTGCGGCGCAGCCGACTGAAGTAGCGGCGGAAGAGCAGTTGATCGTCGCAGCGGGGGCACATGCGGCGCGACTGAAGATCCACCGGGCGATCCGGATCACGCTGCACGTTCCGGATCTCCGCCGCCCCGGGTTCATCCACCTTCGGGAGCTCGAAATTGTCGAACCAGACGCCACCGCAGCCGCCTTCACACACATCAACCGAAATCGTACCGACAGGACGAGTGCTCATCGTGTGGCCGCAAGCGGGGCAGATCATGACGAACGGTAGGCCGACGGCGAACGAGATGGCAATGGCCCGGGAAAGGCGGACAACCGATGCGACGGCGGCGGAGCGCGGCCGGTGATCAGTTCGTGCGGCGCATCGCCGGCGGACAGAACGCAGGCGGCGGAAGCCGATTCGCCTCCCGCTGGATGAGCAGGGCGAGCTCGCGCGCGTGGTAGTCCCCCCACATCGAGCTCTCCCCGTTCGGAACCCTCTGGCCGCGTGAGACGGAATCCCAGCCGTTCGGGCGATGGTAGATGGAGTGCAGGATGAGGCCCTGATGGCGCGGGTGCGTGGACAGGTAGGGTTCGGAGAAGAGCGTCCGGGCGATGGTGAATCCCGCGAGCCGGTAGCGATTCCCGCGGGCCGGATCGGAGGGCAGCAGGGCGTTGCCCAGCCGAATCATTCCCTGCGCGGCGATCGCCGCCGCGGAACTGTCCACCGGCTCCCACGGGTTGAACGGATCGGAGGGCCGCGAAAGGTAATCGCCGAGGCGATGGAGATTCGGCGCGCCCGTGTCCCACATCGGAATTCCGTCGGCGCAGCAGTTCTCGAGGTAGAACTCCGCGGTCGCCTCGGCGGCGCGCGCAAGCCATGGAACGGGCGAATCGAGCTCGTCGGGAGCAGGAGCGCCCGTCCCGGCCCGGGAAAGGATGCGCTTGAGGGATCGCGCCGGGGTTCGCGCGCGGTTCGGACGGGCGCGCGCACCTTCCAGCCCGAGGTGGAACTCGAGTTGCTCGGCGAATCCGAGGATGGCCCACGCGAGCCCCCGGGTCCATGTGCTGAACGGCGAGAAGCCCTGCTGGGAATTCGGGCAGCGGAACACCCCGCTGGCGGTGTTGAAGATCGCCTCGTGGGCCGTGCGCCCGCGGACGTCATACGCGTCGCGGCCCTCGCCGTAATAGACGTTGTAGCGGGCCGTGTTGAGCGCGTGCTGGACGGCGCGCTCCCGCAGGGAAATGCGCTCATCCTGTTCCGCCATCAACACATGACCCAGCTCGTGCGCGATCTGGAGAATCCGCAGGGAGCGGATCGTGTCGACGAAGAGCGAGTGCGGCCCGTTGAACGAGTGGATGAACCCCGTGCCGTCGGCAAGCCGCGTCCAGCGGGAGGCCTGGACAGCGCCGCTGATCTTCAGCGCGAGCTCCAGAAAGTGGCGGAACCCCGGTTCATCCGGAATGCGCCCCTCGAGGAGAAGTCGCAGGAGGTTGCCGTAGGTGGAAACGTTGTTGAACCCGTGATCGTGGACGCCGGTGTGCGACACGTGCGCCGCCATGCGCTCGACGGTTCCGCGCCGGCCGATCTCGAGAAATTCCCGCTCGTCCGTGGCGTCGAACTGCAGGATGGCCGAGCCGTACTGGAATCCCTGGGTCCATTCGGTCCATCCGCGGGAGGTGTAACGACCGTTGACGGTGAAGACCGGCGTGCCGTCGCGGGGCCGCCAGGTGCGCTCGATCGAGCGGATTCGCTCGGCGGAGAGCTCCCACAGGCGATGGATCGGCTTGAGAAGCGAGCGGGCCGTCAGGCTCGAGTCGATGCGCAGGGCCATGGCGGGGTCTGAAGGCTACCGCGACCTGGGGGACGGGTACTGGAAGCTCACGCCGGTGAAGCGTTGTCCGCGGATTTCGATCTCCGGGACGATCCCGACAAAGCGTTCCACGCCCACGAACCAGTCGGCCTGCCCTGAGAAATGGGAGGTGTTACCCACGGTCTCTCCCGTGGCGGTGCTCGCCTCGGGCGTGAGCGTGAGAACGTTGGTGAACGTGCCCGTCCGGATGGACACGTCAATCGACGGCAGGGGAACGCGCACGAAGTTCTCGACGTGCGCATCCATGATCCAGACCTGCAGCTTCCCCGCGCCGGGGTCGGCCAGAAAATCGAGGTGGTACTGGTGCTCGCCCAGCTCGACCGCGACGCCCCCGTGGGCCGAGTCGTGCGAGTGCCCTTCAGCCCCCCCGGTTGCTCGCGGATCGCCGCAGCCAGACAGCATGAGTCCGGCAAGGATCACGGAGACGACGGCAGACAAGGATCGCATGCGCGAGTTATCCGGTGAGCGTGAAGAGCGGGGCAAGTTCATAGCTCGCGGGACGGGTCTGCGGACGGGCGTGCGCCGCCGCCCCGCGACCAGGCGCGGTGGACGCACGGCGCGCCTCAGAGGATGCGAAGGTGAAACCCGCCGTCCACGTTGAGCACTTCGCCGGTGCTGAAGGGGAAAAGGTCCTGGGCGATGGCGGCGACGGCGCGGCCGACGTCGTCCGGGGTGCCCCAGCGCCGGATGGGAGTCAGCCCGTCGGCGATCAGCCGATCGTACTTGTCCTTCACGGCGCCGGTCATGTCCGTGGCGATGACGCCCGGCCGGATCTCGAACACCGCGATGCCGTATTCGGCGAGGCGGGCCGCGAAGAGGCGCGTCAGCATGGAAATGCCCGCCTTCGAGACACAGTAGTCGCCGCGGTTGATCGACGCGGTGTACGCGCTGATCGAGGAGATGAACACGATCTTCGGACGCGATATCCCGGTGGATTCCTGACCCCCGGGGGGCATGGAGGATTCGGCCATCCAGCGCGCCACCTCCTGCGTCAGGAAGAACGGTCCCTTGAGATTCGTGGCGATCAACCGATCGAAGCTCTCCTCGCCGGCCTCCAGGATGTCGGCGCGGACCGCGGGCGCCACGCCCGCGTTGTTCACGAGGAGATCGCAGCGCGTTGCCACGGAACGGGTGAACGCGACCAGGGAGCGACGTTGCGCGGCGTCCGCGATGTCCGCGGCATGAACCCATGTCCGGATGGCATGGCCGCGGCCCGCCGCCGCGTCGGAGCAGTCCCGGGCGGTCTGACGGGCGGCTTCCTCGTTTCGCGCGTAGTTGAGCACGAGGTCCCACCCGAGCGCGGCGAGGTGCAGGGCGATGCCGCGGCCGATGCCGCGCGAGGCGCCGGTGATCAGGGCGACGGAATTCACGTCAGGCGGGCTTGTGAATCTCGGGCTCGGAGATGACGGACGCGAGAGCCCGATCGAGCGTCTGGGCGCGCACCGGCTTGGTCAGATGCACGGAGAAACCCGCCGCCTGGCTGCGGAGGACGTCCTGCTCCATGCCGTAGCCGGTGAGCGCGATCGCCTTGAGGTGGGCTTGTTCCTTCAGGCTGGCCATGAGGTCGTAGCCGTTGCCGTCGGGAAGGCCGATGTCCGAGATGAGCAGGTCGAAGGAATACTGGCCCGCGAGGCGGCGGGCCTCGGCGACGGAACCGGAGGTCATCACCTCGAACTTGCGGCGGCGAAGGAGATGGGCGAGCGCGGTGCGGGTTGGTTCGTGGTCCTCGACCAGGAGCACGCGGCGCAGGGCGGGCGTCTGCGGCAGTTCGGGAGCGGTCGGGGGAGACGGTGCGGAGTGTTCCGGGGCGGCGGCTGTTTCCAGCGTCTCCACGAGCGGCAGTTGAATGCGGAGCGTGCAGCCCTGGCCCCTTCCGCCGCTGGCGGCGCTGATCTCTCCCTTCTGAAGCTCGACGAGGGTCTTGGAGATGGCGAGGCCGAGGCCCACCCCGCCGTAGCGGGTGGCTCCCTCGCCCGCGGCGTGCTCCCCCTGGGTGAAGGCGTCGAACGCCCGGTCGAGCTCCTCGCGGGTCATGCCGATCCCGGTGTCCACGACGTGCAGGATCCAGTTGCGATCGGGGGATCGGGAGGTGTGAACGCGGATCGTCCCGCCGTCCGGAGTGAACTTGATCGCGTTCTTGAGCACGTTCCAGAAGACCTGCTGCAGGCGCACGTCGTCGGCGACCACCGTGGATTGGTCGGCGGCGAGGTCCACGACGAGCGAGATTCCCGCGCGTTCGAGTTCCGGGCGCAGCATCGAGATCGTGTCCCGCAGGATCGCGTTGGCGTCGTGCTGGCGCAGGTCCAGGGTGAGTTTCCCGCGGGCGATGCGCGTCAGGTCCAGGAGGTCGTCGATGAGTCGCGCCTCGAGTTCGATGTTCTGGCGGATGGTGTCGAAGATGCGGCGGAGTTCGGGCGTGAGGTCGGGGTTCTCGGCGGCTTCCGTCGCGAGGAGGAGGACCGGGCTGAGCGGGGTCCTGAGCTCGTGGGAAAGGGTTGCCAGAAAGGCGTCCTTGGCCCGGAGCGCGGCCGAGAGTCGTGATTCGCTCTCCTTGATCGCGGAGTGGTTGCTCTCGATCTGGTCGAGCATCGCGTTGAAGGCATCGACGAGATCGCCGACTTCGTCCCCGCTGGTCTTGGTCGCGCGAAGCGAATAGTCCTTTCGCGCCGAGACGATCTTGGCCGTGCGGGCAAGGTTCAGCATCGGCTCCGAGATCCGCTTCTGGACGAGATTCGCGAAGATGAACGCGACGATGATCGAGCCGGCGAAGACGGAGCCGAGGACGGCCGCGTACACGCCGAGCCTTCGATACATGCCCCGCAGATCGCCTTCCATGTAGAGCGTGCCCGCGCGCTTGTCCGCATGATAGACGGAGCGGTGATAGTGAAGCCGGCCGTCGAGCTCCCGGATGCCGTCCGGTCCCGGGTAGCGGGGAAACTCCGAGCTGGGGCGGTACATGGGGTAACGCGCGTAGATCTCGCCGTCGCGGTAGAGGACGGCCGCGGTGATCTCCGGCTCGTCGCGGAGCGCGTTCAGGATCTCCTGGGCGATGGTCTGGTCGTCGAACGCGAGGGCCACCCCGGAGTTCGATGCGATCATGTCCGCAAGCGTCAGCATGTTGCGGGTGATCAGGCCCTTGTAGCTGAAGAACTCGAAGATCAGGAGCGTGGGCCCGGTGATCCCCAGAATGCAGAAGCTGGTGAGCAGCATGACCATCACCAGCTTGCGCTTGATCGGAAGGCGGGCGAACCACATGTCGTCTCTCAACTCCCGCCGGAAACCACCTCGGCGACCCGGAGCAGGCGGGAGCTGATGTCCAGGGAATGCGCCCTGATGGCATGCAGGTGAACCCGAAGCCGGATGCGGCCCTCCTCGTTGGTGTAGAATTCGATCATGCCTCCGGCCCTCGTGAACGCGGCCGTGTCCGCCACGGTGAGAATGGGTCTGCCCTCCAGTTCCGCGAGGACCTCGCGGATGCGCCCCTTCTCGCTGTCGGCGATGAAGAGCAGATGAGCCTGCCTCGCTTCCCGGGCGGTGGCGAATCGTCTCACGATCATCGGACGCCCGCGGACGGTCTCGTCCTTCACGATTTCATCGAGCACGTGGCCGAACGGATCCTGACCGAGCACGCCGATCACGAGCGGGTCACGCGAGTCCCCGAAGGCGCTCGTGGGCCACTGCGCGAGGTGGGCGAGGTTGTAGAGCAGCACGCCCTTGACCTGGTACTCGCGCTCCACGGTCGCCGCCCCCGCCACGGCCGGTGAGAGCAGGCTGAGCGCGATCGCGAGGATCGCCAGCCAGGGTCTCGCGGCGCGGCAACCCGGAATCCGGTCTCCCACTAGAAGCGCCATGTGAGCCTCCCGTAGATGCTGCGCGGAATCTCCTGGGCTCCGAACTCAGGATGTTCCGGATCCGTGACGTTCTGCCCCACGAGCGCCACCTCGAGGTTGCGGTAGTCCCAGGCGAGGCGGACGTCGAGGGCGAAATGGCCCGGCACATACGGAGCCTCCAGCTCTGAAAGCACCCTGCCCGTGAGGTCGAGGTGGAGGTTGCCCGGCAGGTCCAGCAGGGACTGGAACTTGGCCAGGTGCTCCGGATCGCTCCCCTCGACGAACTGCCCCACGACCTCGGGGCCGCCCGTCGCGTGGAGGTCCTTGTGCAGGTACGTGTACGTCGCGCGCAGCCGCCACCAGTCGGTGACCTCGTAATCGGCGGTGAGCTCCACGCCGCGGGTCTCCCCTTCGAAGTCGTTCCCGAAGACGAATGTGTTCGGCGCGGCGAGTGTCAGGCTGCGGAGGTCGTCGTAGAAATTGTAGAAAAGCGCGATCGACGCCGTGATCGGGCGGGCGGGGCGAATCCGGTATCCCAGCTCGAACGTGAGAACGCGTTCCGAATCGAAGGTGGGGCCGCCCGTGAGATGGGGAACGCCCGGGGGCACGGGCGGCGCCGGGATGTGCAGGTCGCGGTCGAAGCGGCTGGGCGAGCGAACGGCCCGCGAAACCGCGCCCCAGACGGTCTGCCTCTCCGTCGGCGTCCATGCCGCCCGGATGCTCGGCTGAACCTCCCAGCCCGAGAAGTCATTGTGCTCGAGCTTGCTGCCGATCGTGACCTTCAGATCCTCGAACAGCGTGATCTCGTCCTGGAGGAATCCGCTGACGAGGTCGAAGTCCAGCTTGGCCGGCACGAAGGCCACCGTCGGAGTGTTGCGCACCCGGTCCACCATGAACCGGTAGCCGACACCCCACAGAATGCTGTGCGACGCGCCGAGGGGAAACCGGTGCTGGAAGTCGAAGTCGTACGTCTTGAGGTCCTGGGCGGCCGTCCCCGGGATCTCGCGCCACGTGCGATCGAAGTAGAACTGGGCCTGGAAATCGGATTCCTCGTTGAAGATGTGCGTCCAGCGTGCCCGCGCGTTCTGGCCGTCGATGCTCGTGTGGCCGAGCGCCATTTCCTCCCGGCCGTCGTAAAAGTCCGCTCCGAACGTGATCGTGTCGTTGCCGGACGGAAGCCAGTCGGCGCGAAAGCCGCCCTGCGTCATGGACCAGTCGTCCGGGACGTTTCCACCGTTGCGCAGCCGTGTGTTGTTGCGATCGAAATGCTGGACCTGGACGCGGTAGTAGAGATTGGGCCCGAGCTTCCCGCCGTAGCGGAGTTCCTCGTGGTCGAGGAGCATGGAACCGGCCGCTCCGGAAACGTAGAGGCCCTGCGTCTGCTGCGCGCTCTTCGTGACGATGTTGATGACGCCGTTGACCGCGTTCGCTCCCCACAGCGTTCCGCCCGGTCCGCTGATCACCTCGATGCGGTCGATGTTGTCGAGCAGCGGGGTCTGCACGTCCCAGAAGACGCCGCCGTAGAGGGGTGTGTAGATGGTGCGCCCGTCGATCATGACGAGCAGCTTGTTCGCGAACGTGCTGTTGAAGCCGCGCGCGCTGATCGCCCACTCGTGGGAGTTGTTCTGCGCGACGTGGAGGTTGCCCGCGAGGCGGAGCGCCTCGGGCAGCGACGTGGCGCCGGAGCGCCGGATCTCGTCCTCGTTGACGATCTGGATCGCGGCGGGCGCCTGGAACCATCGCGTGGGCGTGCGCGAAACCAGCGAGACGCGCTCGTCGAGGAGCTCGTCGAGCGTCATCTTCTTGTAGAGATCCAGCCTCCGCGCGAGGTCGTCCGGATCGGCCGCGGGACTCGTGAATGCCGAGAGCGTCAGGACGGTGAGCGCGCCGAGTCGGAGACGATGTGCTGCGCAGTGCATGAACCGGTACAGCGTGCGGACGATGGCCTGCCGTGGAGCGGGACGCGGGC
Source organism: uncultured Verrucomicrobiota bacterium (assembly GCA_964389135.1). GTDB lineage: Bacteria > Verrucomicrobiota > Verrucomicrobiia > Limisphaerales > CAIMTB01 > CAIMTB01. The sequence goes on from CAYMDA010000004.1 coordinate 177,037, forward strand.
AGAACCGCGACGGCCGCGACAGGAAGGGGAGGGCGCGGCTCAAGGGCGCCGGCTCCTTCCCGGAGGGAAAGGAATCCAGGGGGAGGCGCGATGGAGGTTCGGGTCCCCTGCTCATGCGAATGATTGTGATCGCAAACAGGTCCGGAACGATGGCCGCATCATTCGTCGCGTGACAGTCCGGCGGCTTTGCGGGCTGCCATGGTCCTCTCCCCGGCGTGGAGCGGCGACGCTGTGATCCTTAGGAGCCTGTGTCGGTTTCGCAATGTCTTTCGACGCATGGTCGTGGTCCCCGTTCAAATCGCCACCCCGCGGCCGGCGTCTCGCCCGCGGAATCCTTGCGTGACAATGACCCCGCCGGCGTGGCAGGCGATGCGGGATGCAACGCGACGAACTCGCTCGCGCGCTGGTGAACCTCGGCTGTCCCGACGCCAGGGCAGGTGAAATGGCGGATCAACTCGACAAACGGGCGCGCCAGCTCGTCGATTCGCGGGGATGGACGTACGAACGCGCGTTGCTCCACCTCCTGGGCCTCATGCGCCAGGGCTGGGCGGCCAGGGCCCGCGGACTATGAGCGCCTCGATCGAGCCATGGCCCAGGGTCCGCTCCGAGCTCATCGGCGACTTCCGCATCTTCCGGATGCGCCGCGACTGGAGGCGTTCACCCCGCACCGGAAGCGAACACGACTTCGTGGTGCTCGAATCGCCCGACTGGGTGAACGTGATCGCCCTGACCCAGGACGACCGCGCGATCCTGGTCGAACAGTTCCGGCATGGAACCACGTCGGTCGAACTCGAGGTGCCCGGCGGCGTCATGGATGCCGGGGACGCATCCCCCATCGCGACGGCCCTCCGCGAGCTGCGGGAGGAAACCGGGTACGTCGGAGAACGCACCACGCTCCTGGGAAGCGTCGCGACGAACCCGGCGATCCTCAATAACACCTGTCACACCGTCCTCGTCGAGGGCTGCACCTTTGCGGGAGCCTGTCACTTCGATGCGTGCGAGGACATCGTGACCCATCTCGTCCCCGCGGACGATCTGCCGCGACTCGTCGCGCGGGGCCGCCTCCGCCACGCCCTCGTCGCGGTCGCGGTGTATCACTTCGATCTCTGGCGGCGCGGGATGAAGCCGTAGGCGCCCGCCGTGTCGTCGCGCCGCGGCGGCCGTCATGGCGCTGCGCGGAATGGCGCGTCCCCGGGTTCAGTGCTGCGGAATCGCCTCGATGATGCGCCGCACGATCTCGTCGGGCGTCACGCCATCGCTCTGCGCGGCGAAGTTCGGCCCGAGCCGGTGGCGCATGACGGCCGGGGCCACCGCCGCCACGTCGGCGCAGCTCACGCACTTCTCGCCGCGGAGCAGCGCGCGGGCGCGGGCGGCGACCACGAGACTCAGGCTCGCCCGGGGACCTGCGCCCCACGAGAGCCACTTCCTGCAGAAATCGAGCGCCGAGGGATCGCGCGGGCGCGTGACGCGGACGAGTTTCTCCGCGTACTGATACACGTGGTCCGCGATGGGAATCCGCCGGACCGCCGACTGCAGCTCAATGATCTCGGAGGCGGTGAGCACCGGTTCCGGGGTGCCGTCCGTGGTCGTCGTTCCGCGGCGCATGATCTCCAGCTCCTCCTCCGACGACGGGTAGTCCACCGTGATCATGAAGAGGAAGCGGTCGAGCTGCGCCTCGGGCAGCGGATAGGTGCCCTCCTGTTCGAGCGGATTCTGGGTGGCCAGCACGAAGAACGGGTCCGGGAGCGGATAGTCCGTGCCGCCGGCCGTCACCTTGCGCTCCTGCATCGCCTCCAGCATGGCCGCCTGCGTCTTGGGCGGCGTCCGGTTGATTTCGTCGGCAAGGATCACGTTGGCGAAGATCGGCCCGTGCAGGAACTTGAAGCGGCGGTCATTCGTGTCGGGATCCTGGTGGATGACCTCGGTGCCCGTGATGTCGGTCGGCATCAGGTCCGGAGTGAACTGGATCCGCTTGAAGCTCAGGTGAAGGGATCGTGCCAGGCTCGACACGAGAAGCGTCTTGGCGAGTCCCGGCACGCCGACAAGCACCGCATGGCTGCGTGTGAAGATGGCGATCAGGATCTGCTCGATCACGTCGCGCTGACCCACGATGACCTTCGAGAGTTCGCGTTCCAGGGCGGCACGCGCCTCCTGGAGTCGGGAGAGTGAGGCCAGCGGATCGGTCCCGGCAGGGGCGTTCAGGGTAGTGTTCGTCATACGACTGGTTGCGGCGGCAGCATCCGGAGGCTTCTCCGCGTGGGCGGTGATTGCAATACGGAGTTTGCGCCGGCGAGAACGACAGCTCTTTCCCGCGGCGCCGCGCTGCGCCAACCTTGCGCCCATGAAAGGCGCCTTCATCGAACAAACCGGGCCGCCCGAAGTGATTCAGTACGGCGAGATTCCCACCCCGGAGCCGCGCGGCCGGCAGATCCGGGTGCGCGTGCACGCGGTCGCGGTCAACCCCATCGACACGTACGTGCGCTCCGGGATGGTCCCCATGGATCTCCCCAGGCCCTTCATCGTGGGGTGTGATTTCGCGGGAACGGTCGATGCCGTCGGGGAGGAGGCGACGTCGTTCAAGGTCGGCGATCGCGTGTGGGGCAGCAACCAGGGCCTGATGGGCCGGCAGGGAACGTTCGCCGAGTATGTCGTCGTCGACGAGGCGTGGGCCTATCCGATTCCCGAGGGAGTCAGCGACGAGGCCGCCGCGGCAGGCGCGCTCGTCGGGATCACCGCCCATCTCGGACTCGTGCGCGAGGCGCGGCTTCAGCGCGGCGAGTCGATCTTCGTCAACGGCGGAAGCGGAGGCGTTGGATCCACGGTCATCCAGTTCGCCAGGGCGCTCGGCGCCCGCGTCGCCTGCTCGGCCGGCACCGACGAGAAGGTGCGCGCCTGCATCGAGCTCGGCGCCGACGCGGCATTCAACTACCGGACCCAGGACGTCGCGGCGGAACTGCGAAAGTTCGCCCCCGCGGGCGTCAACGTGTGGTGGGAATGCACGCGGGAGCCGGATTTCGACCGGGCCGTGGCCGGGCTCGCGGCGCGTGGACGGTTCATCCTCATGGCCGGTCGGGACGCGCGTCCGCCGTTTCCTGTGGGGCCGTTCTACGTGAAGGGCTGCTCGCTTCACGGCTTCGTCATGTTCATGGCGCCCCCCGAGGATCAGCGGGCCGCGGCGAATGACATCAACCAGTGGCTGCAGGGCGGCCAGTATCGCCCCCGCATCGACCGCGTGCTCCCGTTGTCGGAGGCCGCCGCCGCACACCGCATCCAGGAGGATGCCACCGTGCGCGGGGCCGGTGATCTGTCCGGCAAGATCGTGCTGAAACCCTGAGCCGTGCGGCTCGCGATCCGCGGGTCGGCGGCGGCCGGAACTCGTCATCCGCGATGAACGCTGCAAATCCGGCTTTCGTCCGTGAGACCCGCGGAACGCAGGCCTTCTGACCGCCGCCACTCCCCGCTCATGTCCCAGCATCCGCCCGATCCGATCCCGCCGCCGGCTCGCGCGCTCGGCCGGACTCGATTCACGTCGGAGTTCCAGGTGCGGCCGGATGACATCGACATGTTCCAGCATGTCCACAGCAGCCGGTACCTGGACTATGTCCTCGCCGCGCGCTTCGACCAGATGAAGCGCTGCTACGGCATGGGCATGGACGAGTTCTTCAAGCTGGGCCTCGCGTGGTTCCAGCGCTCCGCATCCATCGCCTACAAGCGGCCGCTGCGCATCGGGGAGAAGTTCCTCGTCACGACGTGGGTCGACGACATCGGGCGCGACACCGTGCGGGTCGCCTTCGAAATCCGCAGGGCGGACGGCCACAAGCTCTGTTGCGACGGCGCGTGTGACTACACGCTCGTCAACGTCGCGACCGCCCGCGCGGAGCCGATCCCGGATTGGATCGCGGCGAAGTACGCCATCTGATCGCAGCGCCCGCTCCCGCACGCGAAGGCCGCAGGCATCCCCGCGCGCCAGATCGGCGTCCATGCCGGGGCGCGTGCCGGCGGCTACAGGTCGCGTGGAACCGAGCGCTCCAGAAATGCGCGGGCCTTCGCATAGCTCTTGCGCTCGAGAAAATGCCGCAGTTCGGCGGGCGTATCCGGAGGCAGTTCGGCGGCGAGTCGTTCAACCTTCTCCAGAACCGGCAGCACGCCGGGCGTCTTCCTGCCGGAACGCGCCATGGCGGCTGTCTCCTCCAGTTCCACGATGGCGTCGCGAAGCGCCTTCTCAGCGGGCGTCATGATCCCAAATCCAAGCGCGGCGTGGGGGCAAGTCAAGCAGGTCGGGGGACGACGGTTCAACCAGGCCGATCCGCATCCTGGAGGCGGGCCGCCGGTGAACGCGAGCAGCGCCCCAACCGGACGTGCCGGCGCAGCCGGACGGAGCACCCTGCCCGCCTCGGACGTTCATTGAGGGGTCGCGTCGGAAAGCGGCTCGCGCATACTCTTCCCCGCCATGAATCGCGACGCATGGTTCATCTTCTTCATCCTGTGCGCGATTTTCGGAGCCGGCGTCTCGGGCTGCGTCGCCCTCGAAAAGCATCGCCAGCTCGAGCGTGCCCAAGCGGACCTCGCGGAGGTGAGGCATTCCCTCGAGGAACATGGCTCACGCCTCGTCGAGGCATGGCGCGGGGCGGAGGAGGCGCGTGCCCGTGCACGAAGCCTCGAGGAGGAACTCGCGGGCGTCCGCGAGGAGCTTCGCGCGGCGCGTGTCGATCTCGATGTCGCACGCCTCGCGGTGACCGATGCCACGCGCTCGCAGAAGGCCCTGGAGGAGGAAATGCGCGCGGTCCTCGAATCGCGTGACGTGGACATTTCCGAGCTCCGCGGCGAACTCACCGTCTCGATCCTTGATCGCATCCTGTTCGATTCGGGCGACGCGCGTCTGAAACCCGAGGGGATGGAGGTGCTGGACAAGGTGGCGTCGGTGCTCGCGCGGTATACCAATCGGCCGGTCCAGGTGTTCGGGCATACCGACAATGTTCCCATCCGCGTCCGCTACGGGAGCAACTGGGAGCTCTCGGCGGCCCGCGCCGTGTCCGCCGTCCGCTACCTCACGGAGAAGGCCGGCGTGGATCCAAGGCGACTTTCCGCGGTCGCGTGCGGCGAGCACCAGCCGATCGCGGACAACTCCACGGCCGAGGGCCGGGCCTTGAACCGCCGCATCGCGCTCGTGGTGCTCCCGGAGGCCTTCATCCCGACGGACGTTCCCTCCACCCTCGAGGAGAAGGGAGTCCGGCTCGCTGCGGCGCCGTCGGTCCCCGGGGAAACGGCGGTTTCACCGACATCGGGAACGACGGTGACCAACGGGGTCTCGCGGCAGACGGTGGAATCGTCAACGCAGGGCGGGAACAGGTTCGCGGGTGCCGGTTGGAAGGTTCTCAGGGCAGACGAGGCGCGCGCTGCCGGCACGGACCCTGTGCCGCATGGGGTGACGGATTCCGCGGAACCGAATGAAGGCGAAGCCGTGGAGGGCTCGACACCCGGCGACGCGGCGAGTCAGTCGGACCGGGACGTCCATTCGAACGACGAGGAGGATCCCGCGCAACCGAAGGATCCTGCCGACCAGCCCCCGGAGGAGGACGGGAAGGCCGGAGATCCCACGACGACGTCCGGGGAAGATCCCGCGGGTTCCGAGGATGATCCACCGGAGGCGGACACATCCGACGCCCCGGGGGAGACGCCTCCGTCGCCTGCTCCGGAGCCGATCGACGACTGATCAGGCGGCCGATTCATTGCGGGCCCGTCATTCCGCGCCGGCTGGTGCTCGCGGCCATCCGTGTGCCGCGTGACCGCGAGGAATTCAGCCGGCGGCGCGGATCGCGGCTTCCATGACGGCCTTCAGCGGCACGCCCGCCGCCGCCGCCGCCCGCCGGCAGGACTCGTACTCAGGGGCGGTCTGCACCGCCCGGCCATCGAGGCTGCCGATCTTCACCGTGACTTCTCCGTATGGGGTCGTGACCTTGCGAAACTCCCGTCGCAGCTTGCGGCGTTCCGTGCGGCTGCGGCGGACGCCGAACGCCGTTGTTTCGGTGAGGATCAGCTCCGTGAATCGATCGGCCGCGTCGGGTTCGCACAGTACGGTGAGCAGGATGCCGGGACGGTTCTTCTTCATGTTCACCGGCACGTGGAATACGTCGAGCGCGCCTGCCGCGAGCGCCGATTCCGCGACGTGGCCGATCACCTCGGGGGTGGCGTCGTCGAGATTTGTCTCGAGGACGGTGATCACGTCCGTCTCCCAGTCGTGTGTCGCGGCGGAGCCGGTGGACTCCGTGGCGGAGGATTCTTCACCGAGCACCGCCCGAAGCACATTCGGCCGCGTGTGGTTCTCGCGTGTGCCGAGGCCGTAGCCGATCTGCGCGCCCGACAGTTCCTCCATGGGGCCGAAGCTCTCCGCGAACTCCGCAAGGAGGGCCGCGCCTGTGGGCGTGATCAGCTCATGAGGTTCCTCGCATTGGGTGATGGGAATCTTCCGGGCGGCAAGGACCTCGAGCGTTGCCGGGGCGGGTAGCGGCATCGGTCCGTGAGCGCAGCGCACAAGCCCGGTCCCCTCGATCACGCGTCCGGCGCGCACGCGCGGACGTCCAAAGTAATCGAGTCCGATGCACGCGCCCACGATGTCCACGATCGAATCCAGTGCTCCGACCTCGTGGAAGTGCACGAGCTCGGGCGGGCAGCCATGGATCTTGCCTTCCGCCACCGCGAGGCGGTGAAACACCGCGAGGGAGCGGTCCTTGACCCAGTCAGAGAGGGAACTCGCGGCGATCAGTTCGCGGATCTCGGCGTAGGAACACGCGCGGATATGCTCGTGCGGGTGCGTGTGGGAGTGCTCGTGCCCGTGCGAATGCTCATGCCCGTGCGAATGCTCGTGCCCCTTTGGGCGATCGG
>CAYMDA010000004.1:184018-185343 GCA_964389135.1 uncultured Verrucomicrobiota bacterium
TGCCCGTGCGAATGCTCATGCCCGTGCGAATGCTCGTGCCCCTTTGGGCGATCGGAGGTGTCGAGCTCGTCCGGGTGCGTGGCTGGGTGGGACTGGATTTCGCCCGGGCAGAAGCGTTCGCCGGGTTCCGGCGGCTGGACCTCCGGTGCGCCCGGATCCACGTGGACATCGAATTTGATCCCTTGGATTCCCGACCGAAGACCGCGGGAGGCATGGAGGTGATAGCCGGCGATGCGGAGCTTGCGCAGTTCGGATTCGAGTCGTGCGAGCGGCAGACCCAGATCGATCAGCGCTCCGAGGAACATGTCGCCGCTGATGCCGCTGAAGATGTCGAGGTAAAGCGTGCGCATGGGAAACGGGAATGAACGGTTGGTCGGACGATTCGCGGTCGGACACCCGAGGGACGCGATCACGATGGTCTGGCCGCGGCTTCGGCGGCCAGCGAATTGATCTGGCTTGCGGCGTAACCGGCGCCGAACCCGTTGTCGATGTTCACCACCGTCAGTCCACTTGCGCAGGAGTTCAGTGACGTCAACAGCGCGGAAAGACCGCCGAGATTCGCGCCGTAACCGACGCTGGTCGGCACGGCGATGGTCGGCCGGCGCACCAGTCCCCCCACCACGCTGGGGAGAGCCCCCTCCATGCCGGCGACCACAATGACCACGTTGGCGCCCTGGATGACATCGAGGCGGCGGAACAGGCGGTGGATTCCGGAGACACCGACATCGAACACGCGCTCGACCTGGTTGCCCATGATCTCGGCAGTGACGGCAGCCTCTTCAGCGACCGGCAGGTCGCTGGTGCCCGCGGCCACGACGGCGATGGTGCCCGGACGTTTGGGGAGCGGTGGCTGTTCGATCGTCAGGCACCGGGCCACCTCGTGGTGCACCGCGTTGCGGATGGACCGCCGCACGCGCCGGGCGTGTTCCGGGGTGATGCGGGTGATGAGCAGCTGACCTTCGTGGGCGAGAATCTTGCCGGCGATGGCGGCCACCTGGTCGGGGGTTTTGCCGGCGCCAAAGATCACTTCGGGGAACCCCTTTCGCAGCGTGCGGTGGGTGTCGATGGTGGCGAAGGGCAGCTGTTCGACTGGCGCCGCGCAGAACGCCTCGAGGGCCTCTGCAACGGAGGCGCGGCGATCGCGAACTGATTCGAGAAGCAGACGGGCTTGGTCCGGCGTCACGCACCGAAGGCTCGACCTTTGGCCGGACAGGGTCACGCGGAAATCGGACGTTTGCCCATCGCCCGCCGGGCATCCGGAGCCAGCACCCGATGCACCCCGGCTGCCAGCCGGTTGCACATGGAGTCCGGCTGCACATGGAGCC
>CAYMDA010000004.1:185443-246294 GCA_964389135.1 uncultured Verrucomicrobiota bacterium
GGTGATCGATAGCAGGTGCCCCGTCCTCGCATATGGAGCCTGTCACCCAGGGATGGAGGCGTGATCGAGAGGGGGCCTGGGACGTTCACCTTGAGGGACACGCGAGCAGCGGGAGCCTGTCACCCGGTGCGTATGGGCGCCGGGAGTTCCGGCGCCCCAAGGCAGAGACGAAGAGAGCCTGACGTGAGGGGCGGGCAGGGTGCCGTTGGCGGATCGAGCGAACGACGCGGCGTCGGCAGCCGAGCTGCCGACGCCGCTAGAGTCAGGTCAATGGCTCACCAGCGGAGCTCAACCAGGCGACGGGCGACTTCGATCGCGTTCTCCCGACTGTTGAACGCGCTGATCCGAAGATGCCCCTCCCCCTGCGAGCCGAATCCGCTCCCCGGCGTGATCACCACGTTCGCCTCGTGCAGCACCTTGTCGAACGCCTGCCAGCTCGTCACTCCGGGAGGCGTCTGGACCCAGATGTACGGCGCGTTCACCCCGCCGAACACCTTCAGCCCAGCCTTCGCGGCCCCCTCACGCAGGATCGCCGCATTTCCCATGTAGTGCTCGACGAGGGACCGAACCTGACGTCGCCCCTCCTCGGAGTAGAGCGCCTCGGCAGCGCGCTGAACGACATAGGAAACGCCGTTGAACTTCGTCGTCATTCGTCGATGCCACAACGGGTGGAGGGGTCGCGATTCTCCGCTGGAAGTCGAGGCCTTCAGGTCGTGAGGCACCACGGTGAACGCGCAGCGCAAACCCGTGAATCCGCCGCTCTTCGAGAAGCTGCGAAACTCGATGGCGCATTCGCGAGCGCCCGGGATCTCGTAGATCGAGTGGGGGAGCGCAGGATCCGAGATGTATGCCTCGTAGGCGGCATCGAAGAGGATGATCGCCCGGTGCTCGAGCGCATATCGGACCCACGCCTCGAGCTGCTCGCGCGTCGCTGCGGCACCCGTCGGATTGTTCGGCGAACAGAGATAAATGAGGTCGACGTGGTCGCGCGGCGGTTCGGGGATGAAGTTGTTGGCGGCGGTGCAGGGCAGGTAGGTGATGCCGGCATACGCGCCCGAGTCGTCGGCCTCTCCCGTGTGGCCGGCCATGACGTTCGTGTCCACGTAGACGGGATACACGGGATCGGTGATGGCGACGCGATTCTGGTGGCCGAGGATGTCGAGGATGTTGCCGCAGTCGCACTTGGAGCCGTCGCTGACGAAGACCTCGTCGGGCGCGACGTTGATGCCGCGCGCGGCGTAGTCGTGCTGCGCGATGGCGGTTCGCAGCCATTCGTATCCCTGTTCCGGACCGTAGCCGTGAAAGGTTTCGCGGGCCGCCATGTCATCGACGGCCTTGTGAAGCGCGGCAATGGCGGCGGGAGGGAGTGGTTCCGTGACGTCTCCGATGCCGCAGCGGATCAGGCGCTTCGCGGATTCGGGCTGCGCCTCGCAGAAGGCGCGGACGCGACGGTTGATTTCCGGGAAGAGGTAACCGGCTTTGAGCTTGAAATAGTTTTCGTTGAGATAGGCCATGGATAGGGGATGGCGTCGGAATCGCGCGGGCAACTCGCGGCGGAAGACGCGCCGGATGGGGACGCTACGGTTCGGAGGGGTCATCGGCAAGGTCCGGCAGGGGCTCTCGCGTCCGCCGTGCGGAGCGTCGCCCGCGCGGGCCGGATCCGCGGGGGGGCGTCCGCCCAAACGAAGTCATCGTCAACCACGCGGTGAGCCTCTACGGTCCCGGGCATGTCCAGATTCGCGACAGTCGTGATTTTGGTCGCCGTGGCCGGGGCGGGCTGCTCGAGCGTGCCGGGGTTCAGGAGCCGCGTGCCGTCGCCCAAGGAGGCACTGACGTTCCACGCGTCGTTCGACCGAGGGAGCGACGCGGACTTCGCGGTGGGCGACCCGTGGATTTATCACGCGCCGAGGATGGACGCCTGGGACGAGACGGCTCCGGGCCTGCCGGAGGGGGTTCATGTGGTGCCGGGGGAGGGGCGTTTCGGAGGCGCGCTGCGGTTCGAGCAGCGGATGGATCCGGTGGTGTTCTACCGCGCCGAGGACAACGTGCCCTGGGCGAAGGAGAACTGGAGCGGGACGGTCTCGTTCTGGCTGCGCGCCGACCTCGAGTCGCTGCCGGAGGGTTTCTGTGATCCGGTGCAGATCACACCGCGCGGATGGAACGACGCGGCGTTCTTCGTTGAGTTCGAACGGCGAGCGGACCGGGTGCCGTTCCGCCTCGGGGTGTATTCGGATTTTCGCGTCTGGAATCCGGACAATCGGAAATGGGACGAGATCCCGCCGGAGGAGAGGCCGCTGGTGACGGTGGACGGGCCGCCCTTCGGCGCGGACCGCTGGACGCACGTGGCGTTCACGTGGGAGCGATTCAACACGGGGGCGTCGAACGGCATTGCGGTGCTGTACCTCGACGGCGCGCAGGTCGGGGCGCTGACGGGCCGGAGGCAGACGTTCACATGGAAGGTCGCCGACGCGCGCCTCCTGCTCGGGGTTGGTTTCGAGGGCTGGATCGATGACCTCGCCGTGTTCAACCGCGCGCTGACGCCGGAGGAAATCGCATCCATCAGGAGGCTTCCCGCCGGAATCCGCAGCCTGCGATCCGAGTGAGCTCCACCCGGGGCGGAGACTGGCAGTGAACGGCCACGGCATGGTGTAGTCGGGGCGACATGTATCAGCCGTCGCGAGAGGAATTCGGCGCCCTTGCCGCGCGTGGGAATCTGGTGCCGGTGTACCGCCGGCTGCTTGCGGATTTCGAGACGCCGCTGTCGGCGTACTCGAAGATTCGCGGGCAGGGCGAATCATTCCTGCTGGAATCCGTCGAGGGCGGCGAGCACCTCGGCCGCTACTCCTTCGTGGGCTGCAATCCGCGCGCGGTGGTGCGTCAGCACGGCGACCGGGTGGACGTTCTGGAGGGCGGTCGCGTGGTCGAAACGTTCCACGTCTCGGTCGAGGCCGCCCCGGGGGAGCCGGTGAACGGCCGCGTGCGCGACGGCCTCGCCGTGGTCGAGCACGTGATGCGGCGCTTTCGTCCGGTGGAGCTCCCCGGACTCCCCCGGTTCACGGGCGGAGCGATCGGCTTCCTCGGGTACGAGTTCATTCATGACATCGAACCCGTGGTGCCGCGTCCCCCGGAGGATGAGCTCAGGACGCCGACGCTGTACTTCCTGATCGCGGACGAGGTGCTCGTCTTTGACCGGGTCGCGCAGACGCTGACGGTGATTGTCAACGCCTCGCTCGAGGGCACCACCGTGGACGATGCGTATGAGGAGGCGACGGCGGAGATCGAGCGTCTGGTGGCGCTTCTCGAGGAGCCGATCCAGGGGCGCCCGGTCACGTTCGGAGAGGACGTGCCGGAGATCGAGTTCAAGTCCACGCAGACGCCGGAGCAGTTCTACGAGAATGTTCGCAGGGCGAAGGAATACATCCTCGCGGGCGACATATTCCAGGTGGTGGGATCGCAGCGGTTCTCGGCGCCGGTGACGGCGTCGCCCACGGAGGTTTATCGGGCTGCGCGGTCGATCAATCCGTCGCCGTACATGTTCCTGCTGGAGCTCGAGGGGATGTCGCTCGTGGGCGCGTCGCCGGAGATCCATGTGCGGTGCGAATCGGGGCGGGTGGAGATTCGTCCGATCGCGGGCACGCGGCGGCGCGGGCGCACTCTCGAGGAGGACCAGCAGCTCGAGAAGGAACTGCTCGCAGACCCGAAGGAGCGCGCCGAGCACGTGATGCTGATCGATCTCGCGAGGAACGACCTGGGGCGTGTGTGCGACTTTGGTTCCGTCGTCGTGAAGGACCTGATGGTGATCGAGCGCTACAGCCACGTGATGCACATCGTGTCGGAGGTGAGCGGACAGCTCAGCGCGGGCCGCTCGCCCTATGACCTGATGCGCGCCACGTTTCCCGCCGGCACGCTGAGCGGCGCGCCGAAGATCCGCGCCATGCAGATCATTTCCGAGCTGGAACGCACGGCGCGCGGGCCATACGGGGGCTGCGTCGGGTACTTCAGCTTCAGCGGCAATCTCGACTCCTGCATCACGATCCGGACGGCGCTGCTGAAGGACGGCATGGCGTACGTCCAGGCCGGGGGCGGCTGGGTTCACGACTCGACCCCGGAGGGCGAGTACCAGGAGACGGTGAACAAGTCGCGGGCGATGCGGAAGGCGATCGCGATGGCGGAACGAATGCACGCGGGCGACGGCGCCCGGGATTGACGGCGGCGTGCGGCGGGGTCCACGCGTGCCGGCGGGGGCGCCGCGGGGCTTCGTCAGGCGGGCGGCGCGGGCCGCAGCTGATGCCAGAGCGTCTGGACGAAGGCGGCGTTGTCGCACTGGACGTAGTGCATGGTGCCGCCCATGCGCGAGTACGTCTTGCAGAAGCGCAGGTAGTACGCCGGATTGCGTTTTGGCGGTTCGCCCCGGGTCCAGTCCCAGCCTCCGCCGTCCTGAAGATCGACAACGAAGATCGTGTGGCCGGAGACATTGGGGCGGTCCTCCTGACGGCGGACATTGTGCACGCAGCTGAGCGCCTTCTCGAAGACCTGCGGACCCATGATGGCGGAGCCGATGTTCAGGACGACGCCTCCATCAAGGTTGTCGAGGGACGCGGCGAAGAGATGGAAATCGACCTGGGCCGCGCGACCGATGGCGGCCCCGTTGAACATCGGGTGACATGCGATGATGTCGTACCCGATGCCCGGGTGGACCGTCAGTGGAACACCGTGGCGAAAGGCGCTCGCGAGGACGGACCCGTGCTTGAAGTGGTGCGGCACGCGAACGGGGCCGGGCACGAGATGGTTGCGCTGGATCGCGACCATCAGCTCCGCGGCGGCGGGCGCGACCGGATCCAAGGGTGATCGCGCGAGCAGCGCGGAGAGTTCGTCCAGGGAGGGCAGCGTGCAGCCGTCCTGATGGATGAACCGGCCGAGGGAGGTGCCATAGCCTTCGCCGCGGAGCCCTCCCGCGAGCAGGGCGAGGTGAATGAATCGCCCGGTTTCGTCCCATGTTCCGAAGGTGCCCGTGGCGACATTGGCCTCGACGCTCTCGGTGGAGCGCCCGAGCCATGCGAATTCCCAGTCGTGGATCGTGCCTGCCCCGTTGGTGGCGAGGTGCGTGATCCAGCCGTGCTCGATCAGGCGATCGAGGATGAGGGCGGCTCCGTTCCGGACGAGGTGAGCGCCATAAATGAGCAGGACGGAGGCGCCGCGGCCGCGGGCGGCGCGGATCGCCTCGGCCGCGGCGCGGATCTGATCAAGGACCGATGTCTCGAGCGGGGCGGGAGGGAGGTCCGGATCGAAGAGGATATCCTCGAGACGCGAGAGGCTTCGGCGTTCCGCGAGCGGGTGGACTCGCAGACGCTGTGGATCGAAGGGCTTCACGGGGGCGGCGAACCGCGGGCTCAAGCGAGGATGTCCTTCACGACCCTGCCATGCACGTCCGTGAGGCGGAACTGCCGGCCCTGGTGCGTGTAGGTGAGGCGTTCGTGGTCGAATCCAAGGCAGTGGAGGATGGTGGCCTGCAGATCGTGGACATGCACGGGGTTCTCGACGACATGGAATCCGAGTTCGTCGGTGGCGCCGTAATTCATTCCGGGGCGGATGCCGCCCCCGGCGAGCCACATGGTGAACGCCTGCGGATGATGATCGCGGCCGAGGCTTCGGCCGAGGGCGGCGTTGCTCTCGACCATGGGCGTGCGCCCGAATTCTCCGCCCCAGATCACGAGGGTCGAGTCGAGCATCCCGCGCTGCTTGAGATCGCGGACGAGAGCGGCGCTGGCCCTGTCGGTGGCGGCGCAGTTGCTGCGAAGGTTGCCGGCGACGTCGGAATGGGCGTCCCACCCCTCGTGGTAGATGTTGATGAAGCGCACCCCCCGCTCGACCATGCGGCGGGCGAGCAGGCATGCGCGGGCGAAGGAGGGCTTGTCCGGATCGCAGCCGTACATCTCGAGGGTCTCGCGGGACTCCGACTTGAGATCCATGAGCTCGGGCGCGGACGACTGGAGTCGGTACGCCATCTCATAGCTCTGGATCCGGGTGGCGATCTCGGGGTCGCCCACGACGCCGAGATGGCGGCGGTTCAGATCCTGGATGAGATCGAGCGTGTCACGCTGGGCGCGGCGGTCGATCCCGTCGGGGCTGGAGACGTTCAGGATGGGGTCGCCGGAGTTCCGGAAGCGCACGCCGGTGTAGTAGGTGGGCAGGAAACCGCTGGACCAGTTGGCGGCGCCGCCGCTGATGCCCGCGCCGGTGGACATGACGACGAACGCGGGGAGGTCCTGCGCCTCGCTGCCGAGTCCGTAGACGACCCACGAGCCGAGGCTCGGCCGGCCCGGGAGCGCGAAGCCCGTGTTGAAGAAGATCTGGCCGGGCGCGTGATTGAACTGGTCCGTCTTGCAGGAGCGGATCACGCAGATGTCGTCCACGACGGTCGCCAGATGCGGGAGCATCTCGGAGAGTTCGGTGCCGGCCTGACCGTGCCTGCGAAATGTGAAGCGGGGACCGAGCACGGCCGCATCCGGGCGGATGAAGGCGTAGCGCTGGCCCTTGATGACGGAGGGCGGGAGCGGCTGGCCTTCGAGCTTCGCGAGGGCGGGCTTGTGGTCGAAGAGGTCCAGCTGGCTGGGGGCGCCCGCCATGAAGAGGTGGATGACGGCGCGCGCCTTCCCGGGGAAGTGCGGCGCACGGGGGGCGAGGGGATTGTCCGGGCGCGCCGCGGAGGCGAGTGCCGACGGACGGAAGGCGTCGGTGAGCAGTCCGGCGAGGGCCATCTTGCCGAGGCCCACGCCGCAGTCGCGAAGGAACCAGCGCCGGGAGATGTTCGCTCCGCGCATGATCCGGGGTTCGGTGGGAAGATCGTGTTTCATCGGTTGCGTGCGTAGGGCGAATGGCGTCGCTCAGCCGCGGTTGATCGTTTCGTGAAGGTTCAGGAGGGCACGGGCGACGAGAGCCCATGCGGCGTGCTCGGCCGGGTCCGGGGAGGAGCCGTCCGCGATTGCGGCGGCGTCGAGTTCGCCGGAGGAGAGCCGGGCCTTCTGGGCCGAGTAGAAGGCGAGGATCCGCTCCAGCTCGTCCGGTTCCGGGGGCCTCGTGAGGCACCTGCGGAAGATGAATGTGGCGCGCCCGGCCGGGGAATCCGTGTGCTTCATGGCGGAGCGCCCAAGGGCGGCGGCGGCCTCGACGAAGGCTTCATCGTTCAGGAGCGTGAGCGCCTGCAGCGGTGTGTTGGAAACCTCGCGGCGCGCGATGCACGCCTCGCCGCTGGGTCCGTCGAAGGTCTGGAACGCCGCGTAGGGCGCGGTGCGCTTGGCGAACGTGTAGAGTCCCCTCCGGTAGCGGTCGCCGCCCTTGCTGACGACCCAGTTGAGCGGACCGTAGGCACCTTCCCGGGTGATGCTCGGGATTTGCGGAGGGAAGACGCTGGGGCCTCCCAGCCTTTCACTGAGCAGGCCGCTTGCGGCGAGCGCCAGGTCGCGGAGGAGCTCCGCCTCCAGGCGGAACGCCGGCCCGCGGGCGAGCCAGCGGTTCTCGGGATCCTGCTCGAGGAGTTCGGGCGTGACGCGGGATGACTGGCGGTAGGTGGCGCTCATGACGATGCGCTTGTGCAGGCGCTTGAGGGACCAGCCGTCCTCCATGAAGTCCACGGCGAGCCAGTCGAGCAGTTCGGGATGGGTCGGGAGCTCTCCCTGGAAACCGAAGTCGCCCATCGTGCGGACAAGGCCCGCGCCGAAGAACGCCTGCCACTCGCGGTTCACCGTGACGCGCGCGGTCAGCGGGTTCTCGCGGGAGACAAGCCAGCGCGCGAACTCGAGGCGGTTGCGGGGCGGGTTCGTCGTCCACTGCGCGAAGATCGCGGGCAGCGCGGGCTCGACGGGTTCCCCGGGCTGGAGGAATTCGCCGCGATGGCGTGTGACAGTCGTGCGCGGGTTGTGCGGCGGCCGCTCCTGCATCGCGAGGGTCGTGGGGAAGGCGGGGATCGACTCGCGGAGCCTGCGGATCTCGTCGCGGGCGGCGGCGAGCTCGGGCGCGACGGAGGCGAAGTGCCGGAGCAGGCCGGCACGCCGGTGTTCGTCCAGTTGATCCGGCGGAAGCCGGAGCGCGAGCTGGAGGTCATCCGGCATGTCGAGGGCCTCGGCTCCGCGGGGATCCGTGGTGACGCTGATGCGGAAGCGCCCGAGGCCGGCGGCGTAATACTTCTCGAAGAGAAGGGTCAGCCGCAGGTCCGTGGCGTCCTCGAGCGGGGTCTCGAGGTTGAATACCGCCACGTGACGGCGGCCCTCGCGCCCCTGGATGGACCATCCCGACTGCGGATCATCGTCGATTGCCTTCGCGGCGTCATTCGCGCCGCTCGCGTAGGTCTGCGACGGACGGACGAGCCTCACGGGCTGATGGCCGTCGAAGAGCTGGAGCGTCGAAAGGAAGAAGTCCCCGATGGGGCCCTCGTAGTAGACGCGCCCGGGGCCGTTGCGCGGCAGGCGCGGATCGGGGAGCGCCTCGATGCGGAGGGCGGTGATCCCCTTCAGCCCGCTCGAGAACCGAATGTCGTACGTGTCGCTCTTGGTTTGATCGCTGCTGGCGAAGACGGAGCCGTCCTCCTCGATGGTGAGCACCGGGACGCTGCTGGTCGCCATGACCGGGCGAAGGACGGTCCATTCGCGGGCGAGTTCCGCCGTGCGTCGGCGCCACGTTTCGAACCGCGACGCGAGATGCGCCTCGCGTCGTTCCCCGACGGGGCGCGGGTCGGGCAGCGCCGCGCCGAGTGAGAGACGAACGCGCCCCAGCACGTGGCCGCCGCCGAACTGCTGGGAGAGACGAACCTCGAAACGGGTGCCCTCGGGATAGCCGGCGGGCTCGCCGAAGCGAAACGTCGCGCGGCGATTCATGTTCCATTCGCCCGCGCCCGAGATCGCCCAGCCGGTGTCGGTTTTTCCGTCGATGCTGTTTCGAACCGGGAATCCCGACTGCTCGAAATCCGCGGTGGCGGACTCGAGGCGCACCTCGGCCGGTTCACCGCCGTCGATGCGCGACGCCACGACGGAGATTTCGCTCAGCACGAAGTTTCCGTTGCCGGCGCGGCCCGGACCGCGGCGGGGGAGGGATTCGTCGGCCAGAACGTCCAGATTGAGGAGAACGACATTCGTGGCGGTGGTCTCGAGCGTGAACGTGTAGGTGTCGCGTTCCGGGACCGGGCCCTCGAAGAGGTACGAGCCGTCGGGCAGCCGTTCCGCGGGCGATCCGGATTCGGTGGAGACTTCCGCCTCGGGGGTCACGAGCACGACGCGTTCCTCCGGGGGGAAGCGCTCAAGGAGCGAATCCTCCAGCGCGCGGATGCGCGCCTCGATCTCCTCGCGCCTGCGCGCGATTTCGGGTTCGGGCACCTCGATGACGGGTTCATCGGCGTTATCGAGGAACGCCATGAACTGGTAATACTCGCGGTGCTCGATCGGATCGTACTTGTGGGTGTGACACTGCGCGCACGCCATCGTGATCCCGAGCCATGTCGTGGCGGTGGTGTGGACCCGATCGACCATCGCATGGAAGCGGAACTCGAGGGGGTCGATGCCACCCTCCTCGTTGATCATCGTGTTGCGATGGAAACCGGTTGCGATGCGCTGCTCGAGGGTCGCGCCGGGGAGCATGTCGCCGGCGATCTGCTCGATCGTGAACTGGTCGAAGGGCATGTCGGCGTTCAGGGCGCGGATGACCCAGTCGCGCCACGGCCACATGGAACGAACGCGATCCTTCTCGAAGCCGTTGGTGTCGGCATAGCGCGCGAGATCGAGCCAGCGGCGCGCCCAGCGCTCGCCGTAGTGGGGCGAGGCGAGCAGGCGGTCGACAAGGCGTTCGTAGGCATCGGGCCGCGTGTCGCGCACGAAGGCGTCGGCCTCCTCCGGCGAGGGAGGCAGGCCGATGAGATCGAGATACAGGCGGCGGACGAGGGTGAGGCGGTCGGCCTCGGGCGACGGCGACAGTCCGAGTTCCCGGAGGCGGGCGCGGACGAACGCGTCGATGGGATTGCGCGGGGAGGAAACGGACGATGCACCGCTCCCGGGAACGTCGGGCACAGGCGCCTTTTGCGGCGGGATGAACGCCCAGTGCGGCTGGTACTCGGCGCCGGCCTCGATCCACCGGCGCAGGGATTCCTTTTGCGCATCCGTCAGCGGCTTCTTCGCTGACGGCGGAGGCATGATCTCGTCGGGGTCCGATGCGAGGATCCGGCGGACGAGCTCGGATTCATCCGGCTTGCCGGGAACGATGGCAGGCGTCCCGGAGCGCGACGGCGCGACGGCGCTCTCGCGAACGTCGAGGCGAAGTCCCGCCTTGCGGGTTCCGGAGTCCGGCCCGTGGCAGTTGAAGCAGTGCGAGGAGAGAATGGGCCGGACCTCGCCCAGGAAATCGACGGGCTCTGCGCCCCGCGACACGAGCGCCGCGCCGAGCGCGACGATGCCGGCGAGTGACGGCGCGAAACGGTGGATGAACGTCGCTGGCATGGGCAGGGGATATACTGCGCCGCCCTGCGTCGTCCGACAAGCGACGTGAGGCGCACACGTTCACCGACCGTTCGCCGTCCCGCTCTGCGGCGGGGCGGGGGCAGGCGTGGAAGCGGTGCCCGACCAACCTGTCGGCGTTCGGAGAATGAGACCCGGGAACCCTGAAGTCGCGGCAGGCGGAAACCTCCGCGGGCCGGCGCCCATGCCATGGCGTGGCGCCGATGAAGGAACGAAGCTAGCCGGTGAGCTTCTGCAGCAGCTCGTCGTTCGTCTTATACTTACGCACGGCGCCGAGCATGGTTTCCATGGCCTCGACAGGGTTCAGCTCGACCATCATGCGGCGGAGCTTGCGCACGGCATCGATCTGCTTCGGGGAGAAAAGCTTCTCCTCCTTGCGCGTGCCGCTCTTCGGGATGTCGATCGCGGGGAAGAGGCGGCGATCGGAGAGCTTCCGGTCGAGGACGAGCTCCATGTTGCCGGTCCCCTTGAACTCCTGGAAGATGAGTTCGTCCATGCGGGAACCCGTGTCCACGAGCGCGGTGGCGACGATCGTGAGGGAACCGCCGTTCTCGATCTTGCGCGCGGCGGCGAACATCTTCCGGGGGATTTCCAGCGCCCGGGCGTCCACGCCGCCGGTCATCGTGCGTCCGCTTCCGCCGTGGACGCTGTTGTAGGCGCGCGCCACACGGGTGATGGAGTCGAGCAGGACGAAGACGTCGCGGCCGGTCTCGACGAGGCGGCGGCAGCGCTCGATCGTGAAGCGCGACAGTCGGACGTGGGTCTCCAGATCCATGTCGTTGGAGGACGCGACGACCTCGGCCTTCACCGAGCGCTGGAAGTCAGTGACCTCCTCGGGACGCTCGTCGATCAGCAGCACGATCACCGTGACCTCGGGGTGATTTGCGGTCACCGCGTTCGCGATCTGCTTGAGAATCGTGGTCTTGCCGGTGCGCGGGGGCGCGACGATCAGGCCGCGCGTGCCCTTGCCGATCGGCGTGACCAGGTCGATCACGCGCGTCTCCAGCACATCGGGCGAAGTCTCGAGGCGAAACTTCTCAATCGGGTCGATGGTGGTGAGATTCTCGAACCGGACTGATTTCACGAACTCCGCGAAGGGCATGCCATTCACCTGAACGACCTCCCTCAGCTGCGGGCTCACGCCGCGGTGCGGTGGCTGGAGCCGGCCTTCGACGAGGCAACCCTCCCGGAGGAAATGGCGCTTGATGGTGTCCGGAGTTACGAAAACGTCCGTAGGCCTTGGCTGGTACCGGTTCTCGGAGGAGCGAAGAAAGCCGAATCCCTTCTCCGAAATCTCAAGGAACCCGGAACCATAAGCCGGGACACTGCTGCTTGTATTGTTCATGGCGAACGAGGCCTTTACCGACCTGGGAGTGGATGCCCAACGAAGATGCCATGGGCATCCCACCTTGGAACTGGAGAACCGTCGCAGTGGCTCCCCGCCACGGCCGGTCGAAACGGCCCGATAATCTGCGACGCGCTTGCTGTAGCCGTGGAATCCCGGTTGCGCAACAAGATTCTGCGCCCTACGGGGCGTCCGGATCCACTGCCCGCACCATTTCCTCGAGGTAATCCGCCACGATTTTCCCGCGGGCGGCCACGTTGTTGCGCGTCTGTCCCGCGAAGGTGCGCATTTTCAGCTTGAGCGCGAACATTGGATCGCCGTTCCGGTCGCGCAGCGGAAACACCGCGGCCGCATGCTCGCGGGTGGTGCCCGCGTAGATCTGTCCGTCGGAAAGGGCGGAGCCCGCCGCCACTTCCGCCTCGCGGCCGACCTCGTCGGGATTGCTCGACGCCACGGCGGTCACCCTTCCCTCGCGAAGCGCGTACACCGTGACCTCGTGGAGGCGGGGATACCGTTCCATCGCCTTCCGCACAAGGCGCTCCGGCAGGGTCACCACCGGATCGTAGCGCACCGTGAGCGACGCGAAATGACTCACCGAATCGGACTTCGTCCAGAGGGCGAGGCGGCCGCGGGTGAAACTCGAGTCCTGCAGTTCCGGCATCACCTCCCGATCATTCAGCCGGCACCGAATGGTATTCCCCCGGCACGTGACCTCCAGCGTGTGCCATTCGCCCGAAGGGATGGGAATCTCGGGGCCGATCGGGTTGCTGCGCACCCCGTTCACGAACTTGTAGAATCGCAGCGTGTTCCCGAGGGAGCTGGCCCGGATGACGTAGTAATTCGTCGGATCCTGCAGCCGGAACGCGAGTCCCGCCATGCGTTCGACGCGGCCCGACACCGTGCGGAACTTCAGGATGGCGGTGAAATCCGCGAAGACATCCCGCTCGTGAATCAGCAGTGGAAAGCGCTCATCCGTGCCGTCCTCCGAGAGCTGGGCGAGCACGGTCTGCCGCGTGAACTCAGGCCGATCCGAGAGTGGCGGCAGGCTGCTCGGCGCGTCCACCTGGATCAGGCGCCACTCCGGGGGCGGCCCCTCGCCAGTGAGTGCCGGGCGAAGATACTCCGGCAACGGTCCCGGCGGCATGGCCGTGAAGTCGAGAACCAGCTCGGCGGCGGGCGCTCCCGTCCCGAACGCCAGCGCCGCAAGCAAGGCGGCGAGGGTGGAGCCGAATGACTTCGTCTGTGGGCGGAAGCCGTCGTGGAACATCAGGCGATGAGCTCGCGAATCACGCGGCCGTGCACGTCGGTGAGCCGGAAGTCGCGGCCCGCATGGCGGAAGGTGAGCTGCTCGTGATCGAACCCGAGGAGGGCGAGCAGGGTGGCGTGCAGGTCATGGACATGAACCGGATTCTCGACCGCCTTGAAGCCAAACTCGTCGGTTGCGCCGTAGACCGTTCCGCCCCGGACGCCGCCGCCGGCAAGCCACATCGTGAAGCCGTAGTGGTTGTGGTCGCGTCCGTTGATCTTTCCCGCGTTCGCGCCCGGCGTGGGCAGCTCGACCGTCGGCGTCCGTCCGAACTCGCCCCCCCAGATCACCAGGGTCTCCTCGAGCAGGCCGCGCTGCTTGAGATCGACCAGGAGGGCGCGGATGGCCTGGTCGCACTGGGCGGCGAGACGGCGGTGATTCACCTCAAGGTCGTCGTGGTTGTCCCAGGGCTGTCCCGCGCCGTGCCACACCTGGACGAACCGGACCCCGCGTTCCACGAGGCGGCGGGCGATGAGGATCTGCCGCGCCTGCTGGCCCTCGCCGTACATCTGCCGGATGTACTCCGGCTCGCGGGAGATGTCGAAGGCGTCCGCCGCCTCCATTTGCATGCGGTACGCCAGCTCGAACGACTGGATCCGCGCCTCGAGGGGCGCCTCGCGCTGGCGTTCGCGGCTGTGACGCTCGTTGAGCTCGTACAGGAGGTCGAGCTGCGCCCGCTGCTCGGGCAGCGAGACCGACGCGTTGCGGATGTTCTCGATCAGCTTTTCGACCCGGGTGTGCTGTGAATCGATGTAGGTGCCCTGGTACACGCTCGGGAGGAAGCCCGCCTGCCAGTTCTGGGATTCCTGGATCGGATACCCGCCCGGGCACATGGCGATGAAGCCGGGCAGGTTCTGGTTCTCCGTGCCGAGGCCGTACGTCACCCACGAGCCGAGGCTCGGGCGCACGAGGCGCGCCTCGCCGCAGTTCATGAGCAGCAGCGAAGGCTCATGATTCGGGACATCGGCGTGCATCGAGCGAATCACGGCGATGTCGTCGATGCATTCGGCGGTGCGCGCGAACAGCTCGCTCACCTCGATCCCGGACTGTCCGTACTTCCTGAACTTGAACGGCGACGGGAAGGCTGCCCCGGTGCGGCGCTCCGTGCGGAGGGTGCCGGTGGGAAGCTCCTTGCCGGCGATGCGCTCGAGCTCGGGCTTGGGATCGAACGTGTCGATGTGCGACGGCCCGCCGTTCATGAAGAGATGGATCACGTGCTTCGCCTTTCCCGCGAAGTGGGGCGGGCGCGGAAGCATCGGGTTCACGTAGGGCGCCGCGGTGGACCGCGCCGCCGAACCGAGCAGGCCGGCAAGGCCGATCAGGCCGAAGCCCATTCCGGAGCGCGCGAGGAACTGGCGGCGGGTGAGGAAAAGATGGCTGGGATCGGAAGCGTGATGCCCCTTGCGATCAGGCGTGGTCATGGCCGGTACGGAACATGGGTGGCGTGCGAGCATGGCCGGTGTTTTCCGGCGGATCAACCATGGGGAAACTGGCGCATCCGGTGGGAGGTAGCAACGGGGGATTCGACGGGGGGGCGGGCGTCGGGGCGGGGCGGACCTTGACGGTTCGCACTTTGTATTGCAAAGGTCACGCGTGCATCCTTGGGCCGCAGAAAACCTCCAGGTCATCCGCAGCCTCATGGAACGCGCCGCCCTCTACCGGCGCGCCCTGGCCCCCGTCTCCTTCGCCGTCGGCGCGCTCGGCCTCGCCGGCGGACTGCTCGGCTGGTTCCTCGACATCCAGTCCGCGCGCGGCTTCGTCGTCCTCTGGCTGCTCACCGCGATCACGGGCCTCGCCACCGCCCTGCTCATCATGCGGCGCCAGGCCCTGCGCGACGGCGAGCCGTTCTGGTCGCCGCCCGCCCGCCGCGTCGCCCAGGCCATGCTGCCGGCGCTCGCCTGCGGCCTGCTCGCCGGCGCGGTGGTCGCGTTCCCGGAGTCGCGGGACCCGCTCGACGCATGGTGGCTTCCGGGCATCTGGATGCTGCTGTTCGGATGCGCGACGCACGCGGCGGGATTCTTCATGCCGCGGGGGATGAAGCTGGTCGGCTGGGGATTCGCGGTGGTTGGAGCGCTATGCACGCTTTACGTCAACGCGGGCAGCCAGGGCGCCGGACTGCCGCCGCTGCGGCTGTCGCACCTGCTGATGGGCGGCGTGTTCGGCGGGCTGCACGTCGCGTACGGCATCTACCTTGCGGCCACCGAGAGACGTGCGTCCTCCACGTGAACCCGGAACCCTTTCTGCAACTGGATCGGGTGATCCACGAGAAGGGACGGCTCGCCATCATGTCGCTGCTGGCCGCCTCGCCGAGCCTTCTCTACACGGATCTGCGCGACACGCTGCGGATGACGGACGGGAACGTCAGCGCGCACCTGCGCACGCTGCTCGAGAACGGGTACATCGCGGTGACGAAGTCGCTTGAGGGCGGGCGCTCCTCGACGAGCTACGCGCTGACGCCGACGGGGCGGCGGGCGTTCGCGGAGTACGTCCGGCTGCTGGCGCAGATCGTGGAGCAGACGCGGCCGCCGGCCGGTGAATGAAATGAACTCGAATGCGCGCGCGACCCTGGACGTCGAACGCCGTTTACCTTTGTAGCGCAAAGCCCAGGCGACTGACCCCTCCCACTCCGAAAACCGACCCTCTGCCTTTCCCCATGAAAATCATTCGTGCCGCTCACCTCGGAATGTGCTTCGGCGTCCGCGACGCCATCGCCCTCGCCCAGCGCGAGGCCGAATCCCGTCCCCTCACCGTTCTTGGTGACCTCGTCCATAACCCGGTGGTCCTGGACGACCTCCGCCGCAGGGGCGTCCGACTGGAGCGCGACCTGGGCGCGGTGCGCACGGAGACGGTGCTCATCACGGCGCACGGGGCCTCGCAGCGTCGCATCGACGAGGTTCGCGCGCGCGGACACCACGTGCTCGAGGCGACCTGTCCCCTCGTCCGCTTCGCCCATGAGCGCGTCGCTGACCTTGTGCGGGAGGGCTATCACCCGGTGATCATCGGCCAGCGGGATCACGTCGAGGTGCGCGGCCTGACGGGCGACCTCGACGCGTTCGACGTGATCCTCGATCCGACCGATGTCGAGGCGCTCCCGCCCCGGCCGAAGTACGGCATCGCCGCGCAGACCACGCAGCCGATCGCCCGCGTCCGGGCACTCGCGGATCTCGTCCGCGCACGGTTTCCCGAGAGCGAGATCCGGTTCGTGGACACCGTCTGCCTGCCGACGAAGCGGCGGCAGCAGGCTGCGGAGGAGGTGGCGGCGAAGAGCGACGTCGTGGTGGTGGTCGGCGGCGCGCACAGCAACAACACGCGCGAACTCGTGGCGACATGCCGCAGGTCGTGCGCGCGGGTGCATCACGTTCAGAACGCGGACGACCTCCGGCCGGAGTGGTTTGACGGGGCGGAGGTGGTCGGGATCACGGCCGGGACCTCGACCCCGGACACCACGATCCGTGCGGTGGAGGCGTGGCTCGAGCGTCTCGCGGGAGCGGCCGGCGGCGGTTCGCCCGCGGGGAAGGCGCAGACCGTTGCGCTCACGGCGCCGTGACGCGGCGGGCCGGAGCGAGCGCTCCGGCCCTTCCACGGGTCGCCGGGCCGGGATGGCCCGGGATCAGTCCGGGGTCGTTCAGTCCGGGGTCTGCCCTGTCGGCGGGTCGGGAAGGAAGAAGGACATCACGAGCCCGACCAGGTACACGGCGATGCCGACGGCGCCGGCGGTGTAGGCGAGCTTCACGGCGGCGTACGACGGGTCGGGCGTCGTGGCGAGCTGTGCGGTGACCCAGGCGAAGCAGGTCCCGATCAGGCGGCCGCCGATGTTCGCCGCGAAACTCTCGCCGGTGCCGCGCAGGTGCAGCGGGTAGGCGCGCGGAAGGTACAGTCCCCAGAAGCTGAACTGGGCGATGGTGAAGAACGACACCATGAACATGCCGATGTAGAGCGGGGTGAGGCCCGCGACGGCGGCGTACATGAACGTGAGGCCCATCACCACGAGGCCCGGGACCTGGAAACAGCGCAGGAGGTTTCCGGCCGTGGGACGAAGCCAGCGCTTGAGGGCGCGAGCGATGACATACACGAGCGCGCCGCCCACCGCGGCGGCGGCCGCGCCGATGACGATCCGCAGGAGGTGATCCGTGATGGAGCCGCCGAAGCCGGCGAGCACCTCCGCGACAAGCCATGCGACGCTGAAGCCCCAGAGGAACAGCGTCCGGAAATGCAGCGCGCCATGCATCAGCATGGACACGGCCATGGCGGCCATGACCGCGCGGCCGTAGAGGCCGCCGAGTTCCTGGACCTTGGTGATCTTCGCGGCGTAGGCCTGTTGTTCGCGCCGGCTGGCGAGGGCGGCGGCCCTCTGTTCCTCACCCTCCGGGGCCGAGGCGCGCGCCTGTTCGCTGGCGTCGCGCATGGCCTGCGCTACCTCGGGCGTGGCGGGAATGATGCGGGGGAGATGCTGGATGGCGCCGAAGGCCGCTCCGTAGCTCATGGCGAACATCACGGTGGTGACGATCGTCGTCCTGCGGAGCTCCGGTGTGAAGAGGGCGGCAATGCTCGGGCGGCGCAGCGTGCCCTCGGACCGGCGCTGCAGCCACGCGGGCGATTCCGGGAGGAACGGCCGGATGACCAGCAGCGGAAGGGCCGGGATCAACCCGGTCATCAGCGTGTACCGCCAGGGCGCGTGCGGATTGGCGATCTCGCCGCCGAACCATGCGCTGATGGCGGGGAGACCGGACGCGTACTGCACGCACAGTCCGTTCGCGAAGGCGATCAAAAGCCCGCCGAACGAGGAGAACGCCTGGGTGTAGCCGATCACGCGCTCGCGCTGGCGTGGGTCGGGGAACAGCTCCGCGAGCCACGCCACGGCGGCGACGAACTCGACGCACACGCCCACGAACACCAGGCACCGGAAGAACAGGAGCATCCACGGACCGGTGCTGAACCCGGCGAAGAACGCGCCGAACGCGTAGATCAGGATGCTCCATGTGAGCACGCGCCGCCGCCCGAGACGGTCGGTGAGATAGCCGCCGAGCAGGCCGAAGACGCCGCCGCAGATGGCGGGCCAGTAGAACAGGCGGCTGACCCAGGTCTGGAACTCCGGCGATCCCGGCTGCGCGCCCACCAGCTCGAGCAGGGCGGGACCGACGATCAGCGGGAGCATGAGCAGCTCGTAGATGTCGAAGGCGAAGCCGATCGAGGCAATGATGCAGATGAGCCACTGGGTCAGGGTCATCCGCGGGCCCGGTGAATGCATGGGCGGCGTTGTACCCGGTTCGGCCGGCGGATGTCACCTTTGCAGCAGGCGATTTGGGACGCGGAATGGCGTTTTTCCCCGCGGGGGCGGGAAGGGGAGGCGGGCGCGCGGCGCATCCGGGTCCGCGGCGCCCGGAAGGCATCGGGGAATGCATTGACGTCCTCCCGGCGGCGCCGATACGGTCCTCCGCGTGAACCGCATTGCGGGACTTGGTCTGGGAACGAGCGTAGTTCCGGTTATCCGGAGCTGACGCGCGATTCTGGCCATTGACCCCGCTGGATCGCCCGCGCTCCGTGACATGGAGGCGGGTTTTTTGTTTCCGGCGACGGCCCGCGGTTCGAGGAACCCCTATGAGACACACAATTTCGGTTCTGGTGGAGAACAAGTTCGGCGTGCTCACGCGCGTGGCGGGACTGTTCAGCGGGCGCGGCTACAACATCGATTCGCTGAACGTCGCGCCCACCCATGACCCCACGCTGTCGCGCATGACCATCGTGACCCGGGGCGACGACGCCACGATTGATCAGATCGTCAAGCAGCTCGGGAAACTCATCGATGTCGTCAAGATCATCGAGTACCGGCAGGGCGATTACATCGACCGGGAACTGGTGCTGGTGAAGGTGAAGGCCGAACCCGGGAACCGGGCCGAGATCTGCCAGATGGCCGAGCTGTTTCGCGCCAAGGTGGTGGACGTTCAGCCGCTGAGCCTGACGATCGAGATCACCGGCGGCGAGTCGAAGATCGAGAAGTTCATCACCCTTCTGAAGAGCTTTGGAATCGAGGACCTCACGCGGACGGGGCAGGTCGCCCTGCCGCGTTCCTGAGGCCTCCGCCCGTCGCAACCTCCCCCGGACACCTCCGCTGGAGGCTGGACCCCAATCGCAATTGCACTCAGTCTTGCCGCCCGTTTGCTGAAAATTCCATGCCAGCGAAAATCTACACCGAAAAGGACGCGGACCTCGGAGTCCTGCAGGGGAAAACCCTCGCCGTGCTCGGGTTTGGTTCCCAGGGACACGCTCATGCGCTGAATCTCAAGGACTCCGGACTGGAGGTCATCGTCGGCCTCTACGAGTCCAGCAAGTCGATCCCCGTCGCCCGCGAGATGGGATTCGAGGTGGTGCCCACGGGCGAGGCGGTGCGCCGGGCTGACGTCATCATGCTGGCGCTGCCGGACACCAAGCAGCCGGCCGTGTACGAGCGCGACATCGCCCCCAACCTCGCCAAGGGCAAGACGCTGCTCTTCAGCCATGGCTTCGCGATCCACTTCAAGACGGTCGTTCCGCCGGAGAACGTGGACGTGATCCTTGTCGCGCCCAAGGGACCGGGTCACATCGTTCGCAGGCAGTACGTCGAGGGCAAGGGCGTCCCCAGCCTCATCGCCGTTCACCAGAACCCCTCGCGCAAGGCCCGCAAGGTGGCCCTCGCGTGGGCGAAGGGCATCGGTGCGACCCGCGCGGGCGTCCTCGAGACCACCTTCAAGGAGGAGACGGAAACGGATCTCTTCGGCGAGCAGACCGTGCTCTGCGGCGGGTGCAGCGCGCTGGTTCTTGCAGGGTTCGAGACGCTCGTCGAGGCGGGTTACTCGCCGGAGATGGCCTACTTCGAGTGCCTCCACGAGCTGAAGCTGATCGTGGATCTCATGAACGAATCCGGTGTCAGCGGCATGCGCTTCTCGATCTCGGAGACGGCGAAGTGGGGCGACGTGACGGTCGGCCCGAAGATCATCGACGCCTCCGTGAAGAAGCGGATGAAGGCGGCGCTGAAGGACATCCAGTCCGGAAAATTCGCGCGCGACTGGGTGAAGGAGTACCAGAGCGGCTACAAGCGCTACAATGCGCTGCTCGCCGCGGGCCAGAAGCACCCGATCGAGAAGGTCGGCGAGCGGCTGCGGGCGATGATGCCATGGATGAAGCGGCGCCAGATCAAGGGCGCGCAGGCGGCGTACTGACCGCTTTCCCGCGCCGCCGCCCGCGCGTGACGCGGCGGCGGCGGACGCGGGCGTGAACGCCCCGGCGAGCCAGCATTCCGACCGTCCCAGATGGATTACAAGAGCACGCTGAACCTTCCGCGGACGGCCTTCCCCATGAAGGCCGATCTGGTCACACGCGAGCCGGAACGCCTCAAGCGCTGGCAGGCGGCGCGATTGTACGAGGCGATCCAGGCGCGGCGCGCGGGCGCGCCCGCGTTCGTGCTGCACGACGGTCCGCCCTTCGCGAACGGCGACGTGCACGTGGGCACGGCGCTCAACAAGATCCTCAAGGACATCATCATCAAGTACCGCACGCTCCGCGGTTTCCGCGCGCCGTACATCCCGGGCTGGGACTGCCACGGGCTGCCGATCGAGTTCAAGGTGACCCAGGAGATGCGGAAGGCGGGCGAGACCACGCTCGATCCCGCCGCCGTCCGCAAGGCGTGCGAGGCGCACGCCCGCCGCTACATCCACCTGCAGCGCGAACAGTTCAAGCGCCTCGGCGTGTTCGGCGACTGGGAGCAGCCCTACCTCACCCTCAACAAGGAGTACGAGGCCGAGGAACTCCGGCTGTTCGCGAAGATCGTCGAGCGCGGCTTCATCTATCGCGGCAAGAAGCCGGTGTACTGGAGCATTCCGGGGCGCACGGCGCTCGCGGAGGCGGAGGTCGAGTACAAGGACCACGTCAGCCGCAGCGTCTACGTCAAGTTTCCGATCGTCGGCAGGCCGCGCACGTACCTGCTCATCTGGACGACCACGCCGTGGACCATCCCGGCCAACCTCGCCGTCGCCTATCACTCGCAGTTCTTCTATTCGCAGGTGCTCGTCGGGGAGGATACCTACCTGATCTCGGCCCTGCTGGTGGACGACGTCGCCCGGAAGGCCGGATGGGAATCCTTCGAGATCCTGCGCAGCCTGGACGCGTCCCAGATCGCCACGATCGAGTACGAACACCCGTTCTGCCGTCGCAAGGGACGCCTCCTGCCCGGGGACGCCTTCGTCACAAACGATGCGGGCACCGGCTTCGTCCACATCGCGCCCGGCCATGGCATGGAGGACTACCAGCTCGGGCGCGAGCACGGGCTGCCGATCTATTCGCCCGTGGACGATGACGGCCGCCTCGCCTACACGACGGACCTGCCGGTCGAACAGCAGATGCCCGCCGAGATGATCGGCAAGTCCACTCTCGCGAAGCACGGCCAGAGCGAGGCGAACGAGGCGGTGCTCCACGAGCTTCGGGTCCGCCACCTCCTCCTGCACGAGGAGAACTATCACCACAGCTACCCGCACTGCTGGCGCAGCAAGACCCCCGTGATCTTCCGCGCCATGGACCAGTGGTTTCTCCGCGTGGACCACGATTGCGGCGACGGCTCCATGCTCGGCATGCCCACCGTGCGGCATCCGATCGACGGCAGCCCGGAGGCCGGATCCGCAGGCGGCAGCCGGACCTTCCGCCAGCTCGTGCTCGAGGAGATCGACCGGGTCAAGTGGGTCCCGGACTGGGGAATCAACCGGATCCGCGGCGCCGTGCAGTCGCGTCCGGACTGGTGCATCTCGCGCCAGCGTTCGTGGGGTGTTCCCATCCCGGCGTTTTATACGGCGGACGGCGAGGCCATCCTCGACGAGCGCATCGTGCGCCGGGCCGCGGACCTGTTCGAGCGGCACGGATCAGGCATCTGGTTCGAACGTCCGGCCGAGGAACTGTGGAAGCTGCTCCGGCCCGACGACTGGACGGGGCCCGAGGCGGTCTCGAAATCGTCCGACACGCTCGACGTGTGGATCGACTCCGGTTCCTCGTCCGCCGCCGTGATCGCGCGGCGTCCGGAGCTGCGCGGGGCGGAGCGCCCGTTCCAGTGCGACATGTACCTCGAGGGCAGCGACCAGCATCGCGGCTGGTTCCAGTCGTCGCTCCTGCTGTCCCTCGCGGGAAACGGGGCGGCGCCGTACCGCACCGTGCTCACGCACGGGTTCATGGTGGACGCCGACCGCGAGAAGATCTCCAAGAGCCGGCAGGGCCAGGGCGGCTACGAGAAGCCGCAGACGGCCGAACGCTACGTGGGCGAGTACGGCGCCGACGTCCTGCGGCTGTGGGTCGCCTCGCAGGACTTCCGCAATGACATCATCGTCAGTGAGGAGCGCCTCCAGAAGGTGGGGGAAACCTACCGCGTGCTCCGCAACGCGCTGCGTTTCCAGCTCTCGAACCTGCATGACTTCGACCCTGCGCGTCATCGCGTCCCGGACCGGGACCTGACCGGGCTCGATCGCTGGATCCTGAGTGAGTTCGCCGCCCTCGAAGCCGATTGCGAGCAGGCCTACGAGCGGTTCGAGTATCACCTGTTCTACCAGCGCGTCGCGCAGTTCGCGTCCGTCCAGCTCAGCGCGATCTATCACGACCTGGTGAAGGACCGGCTGTACACGTACCCGGCCGCCTCTCCGAGAAGGCGGGCGACGCAGACGGCCCTTCACCGCATGGTGACCGGGCTCTGCAAGCTCCTCTCGCCGGTGCTTCCCTTCACCGCCGACGAGGCGTGGGAGTTCGTGCCCGGGCGCGAGTGCGAGAGCGTGCACCTGACGGACTGGTCGCCGCAGCCGTTCGCGCTCGAGCCGGCGGAACGCAAGACATGGGAATGGCTGTTCGCGACCCGCGAACAGGTCCTGCCCGAGCTCGAGAAGGCGCGGCAGGCCAAGCGCATCGGCAAGTCGCTCGAGGCCCGTGTCACGCTCGGCCTCCCCGCCGGCACGGCGCCCGCGGAGGCGGACTGGACCGAGTCGCTGCGCGAGCTGCTGAGTGTGTCCCAGCTCTCCGTCCGCGAGGCGACGGGCACGCAGCTCGAGATCGATGTCGCCCCGGCCGATGGCACCAAGTGCGAGCGCTGCTGGCGCTGGGAGCTCGATGTGGGGGCGGATGCCGCGCATCCGACGATCTGCGGGCGTTGCGCGAAGGCGGTGGCGGAGAGAGCTCAGGCGACCGGCGATCCATGAGCGGTCCCCCCGTTCCGGCGCGCCGCCGGGAGGGACCGCGGCGAAGCATCGCGGGTCTAGGGTTCCATGGGAGCGGGATGCTCCCCGGGTGATGGCGGAGGGGGAAATCCGGGATCGGGACCGTGGGCGCGGGGAGGGCGTTCCCCGTTCCGGCGGTGCCATTTCTCCTTGTGCCGTCGGGTGACCTCCTCGAAGCGCACACGCTGGCCGGGCTCGAGTTCCTCGAGGATCCGCTGATGGACCTTATCCATCTCCTCGCGGATCCGCGGCTGGCAGGTGGATTCCCAGACCGCGTGCATGCGTTCGCGGCCTTCCTGCAGGATCTGATCGATGCGCCGGGCCTGCTCGGGCGTGAGCCCGAGGTCGTCCTGCATCGTGCGAAGGGCGTCGAACCGCTTGTCCGCGGGAGACGGGGGCCCGCCGGGCTCATCGGGCTCGCGGGCGTGCTGGCGCTCCGCGGCGACGCGGAAGCCGAGCGCCCCGGTGACCACGCCGGAGGCGAAGATCAGGACGGCGGCGAGAATGACGGTCCAGCGTTTCACGGGCTGAGGTCTGCGGAATCGAGGCCGGCCATGAGAAACTCGTCGAGCTGCCGGCCGAGGTCGCGGCTGGGAGAGCTTTCCATCACGGCGACACTCGCGGCGGCGATGATCATGACCGCGCAGCACGGCGCGAGGGCCCGCCAGAGCAGCCGGCCCCACAAGGCCCAGGCATCCTGCGCCCGGGCCGCGATGGGATCCGCGAGACGGGCCATGACGCGCCTCTCGAAGCCGAACGGGACGTGCGCCTGAGGTTCCACCGCGCGCGCGGCGGCGAGCAGCTTCTGGCGAAGGATCTCGAGGTTCATGCCATCCATCGTTCGACAGGGGGTTAGACGATGTTCTTCAACGTCCGGGTTACAGATACTTTCCCTTCTGGAGCCGGGCGAGGCTCTTGCGCATGGCCGCCCGGGCGCGGAAGGCGCGAACCTTGATGAGGGGAATGGACCACCCCGTGAGTTCGTGGATCTCCCGGATGGAACGCTCCTCGATTTCGAGGAGCTGGATCACGAGCCGGAAGTGCGGTGGGAGGGTGTCCATGAGGCGACGGACCAGCGCCCGGGCGGCGTCGGCCCTTTCGTCCGCCTCGTCCGGGTGCACCCTGAAGCGCTCGAGCCAGTCCTCCTCGGACTCGGAGAGGTCCGTGAATGTCGATTCCCGCGCGCGCTGGTGCGCGCGCAGGGCGTCGTAGCACGTGCGGATTGCGACCCGCATGAGCCAGTGATCGAACGGTGCCTCGAACCGAAATCCGGACAGGCGCTCGAAAGCCTTGAGAAACACATCCTGGACGATGTCAGCCACCTCGTCCTCGCGGCGGGCGTAGCGCCGGGCCGTGGCGAAAACGCGGGGGGAATGGCGGCGGACGAGTTCCTCGAACTCCTCGGTTCTTCCGTCGAGGACGGCGCGGACAATCTCCTCATCCGTCCGCGAGTCCCCGGGGGTGCATCGTGCCGCGGGGGCATCAGCGCCCTGAGGGTTGGGAGCGGCGTCTGAAGCCACGGTGCAGGACACGGCATCCATCACGGCCTGACGAGAGGACGTCCGTGGCGGGCGCGAGGTTACAGGCGCCCCGGCTCCCGGCGTCAATGGCGAAGCACGCCGGTCCGGCCGCCAGCCGCGCCGGTTGCCCCCCGGGGCCGTTCAGATTTCCAGGCGCTTCTCGATCTGCGTGAGCAGCCGCGGCTTGCCGCGGGTGACCAGGACCACGTCCTCGAGCCGGACCCCGCCGATCCCGGGGTAGTAAAGGCCGGGCTCGATCGTGACGACGTGTCCCGCCCGGAGGACTTCCCGAGATCGCGCCGTCAGCCGCGGCGACTCGTGCACCTCCAGCCCGATGCCGTGGCCCGTGCCGTGCGGGCAACCCTCGAGGCGCCCGTTTCGTCGGCCGGTCCTGAACCCGTGTCGTTTGAGGACCGCAATGCTTGCATGGTGGACATCCGCCGTCGCCACACCGTGGCGCACGAGAGCCATCGCGGCCGACTGCGCCTCCGCCACGGCCGCGAACATGCGGCGGACCGTTTCGCTCGCCCGCCCGCGGACCACCGTCCGGGTCACGTCGCCGCAGTAGCCGGTGCGCTGCGAACGGGGAAAGAGATCGATGAGGATGGGTTCGTTTGCGAGCAGGGGGCCGTGCCCGCGCTCGTGCGGATCGCAGGCCTGACGCCCGCAGGCGACGATCGTGTGCTGCGGTTGCCCGCCCGCCTGCACGATGGCGGAATCGATGATCGACCGGAGGCGTTCCGAGGTGAGCGGGCTGTGATGGAGGACGAGGCGCCGGTTGCGGTCCGCCCGTGCGCGGCTCAGCGCGTGCAGCCCCTCCGAAAGCCCGACCTCGGCCATGACCAGCGCCGCATTGATCTTCTTCACCTCGTCGGCCGTCTTCCATGCGCGATCCGGGAAGAACGCGCCGGAGCGCAGCTTGACCTTGATGCGTCGCGCGCGCAGCGCCCTGGCGAGGCTGAAGGGGAAGCTCTCGGCCACGGTGACCTTCTTGATGCGCTGCTCCTTCAGGACGGCGACGAGCACGTCACCGAGCCGGACCGGCCCCCCTCCGTTCTCGCGTTCGAGCCGGCTTTCGTAGCGCGAGTACGGAAGCGCGCGGCAGTGGCGCGCCTCGGTTCGAATGCGATGCAGCTCGAGGTCGTTCACGACGACGTGCGGTTTCCCCGCCCGCGTGAACCAGATGAACGGATCCGGCACGAACGTCCTCACGGCGTACAGCATGTCCGCGTTCCGCTCACTGTCGGCGACGATGAGGAGGTTCTCGGAGGCCACGATGGGCGACCGTAGGAACGCCGATACGGGCGCGCAAGGGCGGGTAGTTCACAGTGATTCACAGGCCCGGATCGGCCGCGTTCCGGCGCCGGAAAGGGGGATGGCGTGGCGTCGTTTCGACGCTTGGGCCGGATCGCGCCGTGCGCTACATTCCCGCCCTTGTGACGTCCAATGCCGACAGCTCTGCGGCGCCCGCGCAACCCCGGCGCGTGGGTCTGATCTCCCTTGGGTGCGCCAAGAACCTTGTCGATGCCGAGATCATGCTGGGGACGCTGATCAGGCAGGGGGTGGAGATCGTGAACGATCCGGACCAGGCGGACGCCCTCATCGTCAACACCTGCTCGTTCATCGACGCCGCCCAGGAGGAGAGCGTTGACGCCATTCTCGAGTCCGCGGAATGGCGGCAGCGGCGGCGCCCGGACCAGGCGATCATTGTCTCCGGGTGCCTGCCGCAGCGCTTCGCGGACGAGCTGCCCCGGCTTCTTCCGGAGGTGGATGCCTTCATGGGCATCGACCAGGTGGAGGGCGTCGGCGCGATCGTGGAGAACGCGGTGCGCAGCCGGGGAGAGAAGGCGTTGGATCGCGTCCCGGACGACGGGACCGGGGAACGGCGCGCCGAAACGCCCGGGGCGTCCGGTAAAGCCGCGCGGAACGGGGCGGTTTCCCCGCGTCCGGCGGTTCTGAACACTCCCGCGCCCGCGCCGGCGATGGTCGATGTCCACCTGCGTCCGAGTTACATCCCGCACTGGGACACGCCGCGCTTCCGCCTGACGCCGGCCCACTTCGCCTACGTCAAGATCGCGGAGGGCTGCAATCATCCGTGCAGCTTCTGCATCATTCCGCGGATGCGCGGGAGCCACCGGAGCCGGGCCCTCGCGGACGTGGTGGAGGAGGCGCGCCGGCTCGTGGAGCAGGGCGTGCGCGAACTGAACCTGATTTCCCAGGACACCACGTATTACGGGCTCGACCTGCGTCCGAAACGGACCGGCTCCGTGGCCTCTCCGGATCGCTTCGCGGCGGCGGCACGCGAGCTGCCCAGGGACGCGGCGACGCTGAGCCGCCTCCTCCGTGCCCTGAATGATCTGCCCGGGGATTTCTGGATCCGCCTGCTCTACACGCACCCGGCCCACTGGACCGACGAGCTGATCACCACGATCGCCGAATGCCCGAAGGTGGCGCGGTACGTGGACATGCCCCTCCAGCATATCCACGACGACATGCTGGCGCGCATGCGGCGCGAAACCTCCGGAGCCTACATCCGCGACCTCATCGCGCGGATCCGTCGCGGCATTCCGGGGATCACGCTGCGGACCACCTTCATCGTCGGTTTCCCGGGTGAAACCCGTGAGCATTTCGAGACACTCCTCCAGTTCATGCGGGAGACCCGCTTCGAGCGTGTCGGCGTGTTCCAGTACTCCCAGGAGGAGGGCACGGTCGCGGGCCGCATGGAGCAGCAGGTTCCCGTCGCGACCCGGCGGCGGCGGCGCGAGCGCGCCATGGCCGTCCAACGCGAGATTTCGGCGCGGATCATGGCGGGATTCGTCGGCCGGCAGCTGAGGGTGCTGGTGGAGGGGCCGGCCAGACCCGACGATGTCGCGCGTGTGCTTGGAACCGAGTCCGACGCCGACGGGCGCGGTTGCGCGGTCGCGCGCGGGGAGGCCGACGCACCGGACATCGATGGCAGGGTGTACGTCCGCGGCAATCTGCCCGCGGGCGGGTTCGCCGAGGTGCGCGTGGTGGCGCATACGGACTACGACCTGATTGCCGAACCCCTCACCTGACGCCGCGGGTGCGGGATCCCCCCCTTTTTCCTGCCCATGGAAGTCGAACGCCCGGCATTGACCATACGGCACGCCGCGCCGACCGACGTGGACGCGGTGGTCCGGATCTTTTCGGGACCGTCCGTGATCCGGGGCACGCTGCAGCTCCCGTTTCCCTCACCTGAAGTCTGGCGCCAGCGGCTCTCCGAGCCTGAACGCGGCCTGATCCCGCTCCTGGCCTGCGTCGAGGACGAGCCGATCGGGATGCTCGGAATCCACACGCGCCCGGACAATCCGCGGCTCCGCCATTCCGCGATCCTTGGCATGGCCGTTCGGGACGACTGGCAGCGCCGCGGAGTGGGAACGCGCCTGATGGAAAGCGCCATGGAAATGGCGGACCAGTGGCTGCAGCTCTCACGGCTGGAGCTGCAGGTGTTCGAGGACAATGAGCCGGCGATCCGCCTTTACCGGCGTTTCGGCTTTGAGGTGGAGGGGAGGATGCGCCGCGCGGCCTTCCGCGACGGGACGCTGCGGGACGTGCTCCTGATGGGGCGTCTGCGGCCCTGAACCCGGGTGCCTCCGCATCGCCGCGGGAGGCGGGAGATCGGCGGCTCCAGCGGAGGCGAGGGGAGCGTTGAATGCGCGGCGAGGACGTCCTAGGATGACGGCCAGTGGCCATTCAGACGCCAGCCATTCTCGCGCTCGAAGACGGAACGGTGTACCGCGGGACAGCATTTGGAGCGCGTGCATCCACGTGCGGGGAAGCCTGTTTCAACACGTCGATGACGGGTTACCAGGAGATCCTCACCGACCCGTCCTACAGGGGCCAGATCGTCGCGATGACGTACCCGCACATCGGGAACTACGGCGTCAACCGCGTGGATTTCGAGTCCTGGCGTCCGCATGTCTCGGGCTTCGTGGTCCGCGAGTTGTCGCGCGTGGTGAGCAACTGGAGGGCCGACGATTCGCTCGACGAGTTCCTCAGGGAGACGGGCATCCCGGGCATCGAGGGGATCGACACGCGATCCCTGACGAAGCGCCTGCGCGTGACGGGCGCCATGAAGGCGTTCCTCTCGACGGAGGGCGATCTGCCTGACGAGGAGGCCGTGCGGCGCGCCCGCGCGTGGCCAGGCCTCGTGGGCGTGGATTACGTCCGCGAAGTCACGCATCCGTCCGAGTTCATCTGGGACGAGAACGACGAGCAGAGCCCGGCGTTCCGGCTCGTGCAGGGGAACGCCGATGCCAGCCATCCGCGCTCCGTGCGCGCGCCGCTGCCTCCGGCGGACATTCCGATCGTCGCGTATGACTTCGGGATCAAGTACAACATCCTGCGCCGGCTGCGGCAGCGGGGGTTCCGGGTCCGGGTGGTTCCCGCGGGCACGTCCGCCGAGGACGCGCTGCGGAGCCGGCCCGCGGGCGTGTTCCTGAGCAACGGCCCCGGCGATCCCGCGGCGCTCGGCTACGCCGTCAGGGCCGTGGGGGAGCTCGTGAACAAGGGCATACCCATCTTCGGGATCTGCCTCGGACACCAGGTGCTCGCCCAGGCCGTCGGGGGGCGCACGTTCAAGCTGAAGTTCGGCCATCGCGGCGCGAACCAGCCGGTGAAGGACCTGGCGTCCGGCCGGGTCGAGATCACCTCGCAGAACCACGGGTTCGCCGTGGACCCGAAATCACTTCCCTCGGAGGTCATTGTCGATCGGGTGAACCTGAACGACGGCACGGTTGAGGGGATGCGCCACCGGAAACGCCCGATCTTCGCGGTGCAGTATCATCCGGAGGCGTCGCCCGGTCCGCATGATTCCGGGCCGTTGTTCGACGAGTTTCGCGAGCTCGTCACGCGACGATGACTTGCTCCGGGAGGAGCGGCCCCCGCCGGGTGGAAAAGACCGCGGGTGAAACCGTTTGACTTGGGCGCGATGCGGCGGCCCATACTGCGGCACCCGCTTGCAAACGCCATGGCAAAGCTCGTTGTTTTGACCGAAAACCTCAAGGGGCTCACTCACGAGCTGAAGGTGGAGCGCACGACGGTTGGCCGCGTTGAGGACAACACGTTCCAGATCGCCGAGCCCTCGGTGTCGAGTCATCACTGCGAGATCCTGCTCAAGGGCAACGATGTCGTGGTGAAGGACCTCAACTCCACCAACGGCACGTTCATCAATGGGGAACGGGTGACCGAGGCGCTTCTTAAGCCGGGCCAGACCCTGCGGCTCGGCCAGGTGGAGCTGAAGCTCGATGGTCCCGCGCCCGCCGGGCGCAGGCAGCTCGACGCCACCATGGTCATTCCCCAGGGCGTCAAGCGCGATGAGATCGGCACTTCGGTCCATGCGCCGCGCCTCGATGAGAAGTCCGGGTTTCAGAAGAAGTCCGACAACCTCAATCGAATCTTCTTCATCGGGGGCGGGGTGGTGCTCCTGATCATCATCGGCCTGATCATCTTCGCCTTCATCCAGCAGACCGCTCCGCAATGATCCCGGGGCGCCGGCGCCGCGCCGGATTCCACGCGTCGAGCGACTTGCCGCCGCGTGTCCCGGGATCCCTCCGCCGGCCTCCTCACGGGAGCCCGGCCTCCATTCGCGGCGTCATTCGGGGATTTCTTCCACGAGCGGCGGCGTGACCCGCGCCGCGCGGCCCATCGGGATCTCGCGCAGGAGCATCAGGCAGGAGATGCCGATGAGTCCCGCGCAGCCAAGCCCCATCACGGGCAGCGGGACGGTTCCGGCGAGCTGAAACGCCACCAGGGGCGCAACCACCCCGCGCAGGCCGGTGAAGAAGGTGTGAACCGACATGTAGTCGGCCACGCGATCGGGCGGGGCGAACTTGGTCACCCACAGGCTCCACGCCACGTCCCCGCCGGCGTTCGACACGCCGAAGATGATCGCCCCGGCGACGAGCCCGGTCGTGCTCCCGCTCGTGAAGAAGGAGAGGATGCCGATCATGAAGCCGAGGTTCAGCGTCGCCCGGAGACCGAAGAAGTTCATCCGGTCGAAAACCCAGCCCCACACCGGGCTCATGATGAGCCGCGCGATGTTCGGGATGACCGCGGTGTACAGCGCGATCTGATCGGCGGGCAGGCGGAGCTCATAACGCGGGTGCGCGAGGTACTCGACGCGCAGAGGCAGCATCATGAGGTTCGCGAAGCCCATGAGCATCCACGCGATGAGCGTGCGGCGGAAAACCGGGTCCTCCCGCACGAAGCGAAGGGCGCGCAGGGGATGTTCCCCGCCGGCGTCCCGGATGGCCGCCGACGGATAGCGGCGCAGCAGCCATGCCGCGCTTCCGGATGCGGCCGCGAAGATCAGCAGCAGCCACCGAAAGCGCGTGAAGTCGGCCGCGAGGAACTCTCCGGCCGCCTTCGCGAAGACCACGGCGGAGAAGATCCGGATCACCACCGTGCGGGAGAAGAGGCGGCCCCGCTGGTTCGCGGGATAGTTGACCTGGTAAATGTGCGTGAGCAGGGGAATCACGGCCGACACGCTCGTCATGCCGACCACGGAGCCGACGACGTACAGCGGCAGCCACGGGAGAAGCGCCGGGACGAGGAAGGAGATCGCGCCGATCGCGAGCAGCCGGAACGCGGCCTCGGCCGGCGCGCTGGCCCGCCGGGTGACGAAGGTGACGACCAGCGGCGTGATCAGCAGACCGAGGCTGCTTCCGCTGGCGACCAGCGCCTTGGCGACGGCCCCCGCGTGAAAGGCGCGGACCGCGACGAGCAGGAGGAAGGTCGTCCCAGCCGTTTCGAGGATGCCGCTGGTGAGCGCCCGCCAGCGTTCGAGCCGATACGTCCTGGCGGTGCGTTCCGCTTCCGTCACCCGGCCAGCGTAGGGTCAGTGAGAATCGTTCTCAATGACGGCCGGTGCGGCGATGCACGCCGCCCCGGTGTCCGCTTTCCGCGTCTGCGCCACGAACCCTGCGGGGCGCCCTTCACATGTGCGCCACGATGTTCTCGCCGAACTCGCTGCACTTGATCTGCGTGGCGCCGTCCATCAGGCGGGCGAAGTCATAGGTGACACGGCGGCTTGCGATCGCGCCGTTGAGTCCCTTGATGATGAGATCGGCGGCCTCGGTCCAGCCGAGGTGCCGGAGCATCATCTCGCCCGACAGCACGACGGAGCCGGGGTTCACCATGTCCTTGCCGGCGTACTTCGGGGCGGTGCCGTGCGTGGCCTCGAAGATCGCGTGGCCGGTGATGTAGTTGATGTTTCCTCCCGGAGCGATGCCGATGCCGCCGACCTGCGCCGCGAGGGCGTCGCTGAGGTAGTCACCGTTCAGGTTGAGGGTCGCGATGACGTCGAAGTCCTCCGGGCGGGTGAGAACCTGCTGGAGGGTGATGTCGGCGATGGCGTCCTTGATGACGATGCCGGCGCCGGGCTTGCCCTCCGGGATGCGGCACCATGGTCCGCCATCGATTTCCTCCGCGCCGAAGAACGTCCGGGCCACCTCGTATCCCCAGTCCCGGAACGCACCCTCGGTGAACTTCATGATGTTCCCCTTGTGGACGAGGGTGACGCTCCTGCGGTTGAACTTGATCGCGTAGCTGATGGCGCTGTGGATGAGCCGGACGCTGCCGGACCAGCTCACCGGCTTGATGCCGACACCCACCCGCACGTCGTCCGGGATGTTCGGGGCGCCCACCATCTTCCAGAACTCGGCGGCCTTCTCCCGGGTTCCGAAACGGACCTTCTCGAATGCCTTCGGAAACTCGGAGCGCAGGAAGTCGAGGACCTTGGCGGCCTCCGGCGTGCCCGCGGCGTACTCGATACCCGCGTAGATGTCCTCGGTGTTCTCGCGGAAGATCACCATGTCCACCTTCTCCGGGTTCTTCACGGGGCTCGGGACTCCGCTGAAGTACTGGACGGGACGGAGGCAGACGTAGAGGTCGAGGAGCTGGCGGAGCGCGACGTTCAGCGAGCGGATCCCGCCGCCGACGGGCGTCGTGAGCGGACCCTTGATGCCGACGAGGAACTCCTTGAACGCCTCGACGGTATCCTCCGGAAGCCACGTCTGGAAGCGCTTGAAACTCTCCTCGCCTGCGAACACCTCCATCCACGCGATCTTCCGCCGGCCGCCATAGGCCTTCTCGACGGCCGCGTCGAGCACCCGCTCGCTGGCGCGCCAGATGTCAGGTCCGGTCCCGTCGCCGCGGATGAAGGGGATGATGGGCCGGTCGGGAACGATGAGTTTGCCGGCCTCGAGCCGGATCTTTTCCCCCGATGGAACGGTGCAAGTGGTGTACGCCATAGAAAACGGGTGTGCGCGATTCGCGGGGCTCTCAGCGGATCGGTGAATAGTCCGTCGCGACGAGGAAGGTGGACTTCACTCCGCCCGGAGCGGTGAGTGAACCTCCGGCGTCGCGCTCCGACGCGGCGCGCGCCTCGCGCCATTCGGGATCCTGGCCGAAGGCCGCGAAACTCCTCCGGGCGGCGTCCGTGGAGCGATGGGAGATCAGGTAGATGAGCCGGTCCTCGGAGCCGGGTTCGCCCTCCAGCGGGGTCCAGTAGGCAATGTTCCGCATGCCGTGCTTCTCGAACAGCCGCACGGTGTGATCGCGGAATCGCGCGTTCAGCCGGCCGAGGTTTCCCGCCGAAGCGGTGTAGTCGCGCAGCTCGAAGACCCGCGGCTCCGGCGAGACGGATGGCCCGATGGCCGGGGAATAGTCGGTGCACCCAAGGAAGAAGTTCTCAACCTTCGTCACGAGCGTGCCGTTCGCCTCGGATTCGCGATGGACCTTCTGCCACTCGGGATCGGCCATGAACGCCTTCCATGACGCCTCGCGCGCCGCCCGGTCCGGGTAGCTCAGGATGAAGAACAGGCGCGGGTTCTCCTGGTTCTGAACGGGCACCCAGTAGCCGACGCTTTGGATGCCGTGCCGTTCGAACAGCCGGATGGTGTGGTTGCGGAAACGCTCGTGAAGGTCGTCGAGCTTGCCGGGCGCGGCATGGTAGATCCGCAGTTCGAAGCAGCGCGCATCGCTGGCGGCGGCTGCATGCGATCCGCTCCAGAACAGGCTGGCGGCCGCCAGAAGGACGGCAAATCGGGCGATCATGGTGATGTGACGCGTAAGAGCCGGGAAATGCCACGCGATTGACGCGGGCACGTCAAACACTTCGTGCGCCGCGGGAGGGCTGCCTGTTGCCTCAAAAGTTTGACACTGGGGAGGGTTGGCTTGGGAGGGGTGGAGAAGGTCGTTGACTCAAAATGGATGACACCGGCTCTGGAAAGGAGATGCCGATGAGCCGGAAGGTGGCTGAGGAGATGTTGCCGCGACTGCGCCAAAGGTACACGGGGCGCGGCCGCGTCCGCCCGGGCGGCGGGCTGCCCCACGCGGCCGGGGCGCATCACGGGGGCGGGGTCCCGCGAAATGGCATTGGCGGCACGATCCCCCCGATCACTCCGTGCTCTTCTTGTCCTCGGACGCCCCGGAGCCTTCGGGCTTGCCGTCGCCCTTTGCGGGACGGAACTGCAGGGACGCGGAGTTGATGCAGTACCTGAGGCCGGTCGGCTCCGGGCCGTCCTCGAAGACGTGTCCGAGATGGCCGCCGCACCGCGCGCAGTGAACCTCCGTGCGCGTCATGAAGAATTTCCGGTCGATCCGGGTCTCGACGTGCCCGGAATGGATCGGCTGGTAGAAGCTGGGCCAGCCCGTCCCGGAATCGTACTTGGTGTCGGATGCGAACAGCTCGAGACCGCAGCCGGCGCAGAGATAGGTTCCCTCGTCCTTCAGGTTCCAGAGGGCGCCCGTGAAGGCGCGTTCGGTCCCTTCTTCGCGGAGGATGCGGTACTGCTCGGGCGTGAGGATCGCCCTCCACTCTTCGTCCGTCTTCTGAATCTTGTCCTTCATGTTCCATGTGGCGGATTCGGCGCTGGATCGTGCCGGGGCGGCGTTCTCCGCGGCCGTCGAGTCGCGGGATGCTGCCGGCGCGGGCGCGGAGGATGCAGGGCCGTCTTGAGGAGCGGCGGCGTGCGCCGTGTCGGGGATGCCCGACTGCCCGCAGCCCGCCGCCAGCGCCGCGAGCCCGGCCATTGTCGCGAGGATGCGAAGTCTCATGGGCGGGTGATCATTCAAGGGCTCATTCTGAGGTGATTTCGGGGCGATTCAATCCGCGGGTTCCGCAGGGCTCTCCCAAAGGCTGTCAGCCGCCCGATGCGAAGCCGGGGTAGAGGGTCATTCCGCCGTCCACGTACAGGGTTGTGCCATGGACGTAATCGCTGTCGTCGCTCGCGAGCCAGACGGTCGCGCGGCCGATATCGTCCGGTTCCCCGATGCGCCTGCACGGGATGAGCCGCATCAGCTCCCGGTAGGCCTCGGGCGTGCTCCAGGCATCGGTGTTGATGCCGGTCCGGATGGCGCCCGGCGAGATGCTGTTCACCCGGATCCGGTGGGGGGCGACCTCCTGCGCGAGGCTCCTCATGAGCATCGCCAGACCGCCCTTGCTCGCGGCGTAGTTCACGTGCCCCGCCCATGGAATGAGGTCATGGACGCTCGAGATGAAGATGATCTTCCCGGCGGCGCAGGAGATCCCGGGGCGGATGCCGCGCCTGCGGAATTCGCGCACGGCCTCGCGCGCGCAGAGGAACTGTCCCGTCAGGTTGACCGCGAGCACGCGGTTCCATTGGTCGAGGGTCATGGACTCGAAGGGTGCGTCGTCCTGGATGCCCGCGTTGTTGACGAGGATGTCGATGGTGCCGAGGCGTTCGATCACCGTGGCGAACATCGATTCCACCTGGGCTTCGCTCGTGATGTCGGCCTTGTGCACGAGCGCGGCGGACCCGCAGCGACGCGCCTCTTCCGCGGCGGCGTCGGCATCGGTGGAGCTGGAGGCGTAATTGATGGCGACGTCGGCGCCCGCATGGGCGAGGGCGATCGCGATCCCCCGGCCGATTCCGGAGCTCGCGCCGGTGACGAGCGCCTTCTGACCCTTCAGCAGCTTGAGAATCGGACAGACGGGTGGGGCGGCCTCGGGAAGTCCGGCCTCGCGCAGGTGCTCCCACCGCAGGCGCCGGAACAGCTCCTGGGTTTCGTCGGCAGGGCGCGCGGCGCCGCCGGAGGACGGCGCGTTGCCGGGAGTTGTATCGGGCCCGATGTTCATGGTCCCATCGGGGACCTGATCCGGGCTTCGCGCAACTGCCGCCCGGGAGGTGTCCCAGATGCCGTACCACGATCGAGAGTTTCGCAACCGCAGGCTGTGCCGAAGTGTTCCGTGGCGAGAACACCCGCGGGAGCGGTGGCCGGCGGCGATCGGGGGAGTCCGCCCGGCGGGATTGACGGCGGCCGTTCCGTGACCTTGATTCGGTCGCTCATTCGGCCGGGCGTTGTCCGGCCGGCATTGTCGAACTCCGCCATCCCGAACGCATGCAACCCGAGACGCTGACGCTGCCGGCGGGGTTCCAGTCGTGGAACGAGTGGGCGCAGGGAGCGACGCTGGCGGGCCTCACGATGGTGAGCGAGGACGGCGTGACGATCGGTGCCGCGCTGCTCGCCGCGATCGGGGTGCTGAACCTGCCGACCGCCTTCTGGGGCACGTACCTCGGAATCTGGATCGGAGACGCGTGTCTGTATGTCCTTGCCCGCGTCCTGGGCAGGCCGCTGCTGCGTCGTCGCTGGGCCGCGCGGTTCATCGCGCCGGAAAGGCTCAAGGCGAGCGAACACTGG
Organism: uncultured Verrucomicrobiota bacterium; assembly: GCA_964389135.1. Taxonomy (GTDB): domain Bacteria; phylum Verrucomicrobiota; class Verrucomicrobiia; order Limisphaerales; family CAIMTB01; genus CAIMTB01. The sequence continues at coordinate 222,013 of CAYMDA010000004.1, forward strand.
TTCGCCACCCGCGGCGCGGCGGCGCTGCTCCTGTCCCGGTTCATTCCAGGCACGCGCCTGCCGACGTTCCTTGCGGCGGGACTGCTCCGGATGCCGTTCGGTGTCTTCCTTGCCGTCACGGGCATCGCCGGCCTTTTCTGGAGCGGCGGAGTCTTCTTCCTCGCGCATCTGGTGGGGCCGGCCGTCAGGGACGTTCTGGCTCGCGTGTCCGGCGCGGCATGGGCGCTCCCTCTCCTGATTGTCGGTTTCTGGGCTCTCTCCGCGGGCGTGCGGTGCCTGCTGAAACCCGTGCTGCGCGGAAAGCTGCTGGGAGCGGTTGGCCGCTGGACCCGATGGGAGTTCTGGCCGCCGTGGCTATTCTACGCGCCCGTCGCCGTGTACTGCGCATGGCTTGCCCTGCGGCATCGCGGGTGGACGGTTCCGACCGCGGCCAATCCTGGCATCACGAACGGCGGAATGGTGGGTGAGTCCAAGTTCGACACGCTGCGTGAACTCATGGGCGTGTGTCCGGAGTTCACGGCATCCTCCGAGCGTCTGGATCCTGGAGAGGTGGGGCAGCGCCTGGCGGCCCTCGACACATGGATGAACCGCGAGGGCATCGAGTATCCGGTCGTGCTGAAGCCGGACGTCGGCCAGCGCGGTGTCGGGGTGCGCGTGGCGCGCTCAGCCGCCGATGCCGCGACCTATCTGGAGGAGATGCGTTCCGCCGTCGTGGCACAGCGCTACCTGCCGGGGCCGTTCGAGGCCGGAATCTTCTATGTTCGCGAGCCGGACAGGGAGCGTGGACGCATCTTCGCGATCACGGAGAAGCGGTTCCCCGTCCTGACGGGAGACGGCATTCACACGGTCGAGGAGCTGATCTGGCTCGACCGGCGGGCGCGCATGATGGGGCGCAAGTACCTCCAGCGGCTGGAATCACGCCGGCATGAGGTTCTTCCGGAGGGCGCGACCCTCCGCCTCGTCGAGACGGGCAATCATGCCCAGGGCTCCGTGTTTCGGGACGGGCGCGAGTGGTGGTCGCCGGAGCTGGAGGCGCGCATCGATGAATTGTCGCGGCGCCTCGAGGGGTTCCATTTCGGCCGATACGACGTGCGATTCGAGTCAGTGGAGGAGCTTCGCGCGGGTCGAGGTTTTCAAGTCCTCGAACTCAATGGCGCGGCCGCGGAGGCCACGAACATCTACGACGCCCGCAACTCGCTCTGGACCGCGTACCGGACGCTTTTCCAGCAGTGGCGTCTCGCCTTCGAGATCGGCGCCGCGAACGCGCGGCGAGGCACCCGACCGACGCCCGTGATGGAACTCCTGAAGACGTGGTGGGCCGCACGGCGCCACTTCGCCGCGTGTCCGGTGGCGGACTAGGACATCCGACCGTCACACCAGGGGGCTGGCGCCGGGGGTGCGACGAGCCGATCCGGAGTCCGGTGCGGAACGAAGGGCCCGCCAGATCAACGCGAGGGCGGGCGCGAAGTCGTCCGGGCGCCGTGCGAGCCAGCCGTCGATCGCCTCCGGGTGAAACCAGTCCCCGTGCTCGATCTCATCCGGGTGCAGCACGAACGGCCCCTCGGACTCGCACCGGTACACCTGGACGAACTCGTGGCCGGTCTCCTCGCATGCCGCGATCGACAGGATGCGCGGCGGACACGCGGAAAGTTCCAGCCCGAGTTCCTCCCGGGCCTCGCGCAGCACGCAGGCGTCGTAGGATTCGCCGCAGTCAAGATGACCGGATGCCGAGGAGTCCCATTTCCCGGGGAAACAGTCCTTCGACTCGGAGCGCTTCTGGAGGAAGAGGTCACCCCGGGCATTGAAGACCAGGAGGTGAATGGCGCGATGCTTCAGTTTCAGCCGGTGAACCTCGGATCGCGGCCGCTGCCCGATCACCTCATCCCGCTCGTTGACGACGTCGAAGATCTCCTCGGCCATCCGGCGCAGTCTCTCGCACGCCGACGCGCACCGCAAACCGATTGCGCCCGCGCCCAGACGAACGATGCCCGAAGGGGAGAAGCGCCGCGCCACCGGCCGGGCCGGGCGTCAGTCTGACTCCGCGCGGTCGCCGGGATGGCCGGCAAGATGGTTGGCGAGTCGTGCGAACGTCCCGGCGTCCAGCGCCTCGGCTCGCGCATTCGGGTCGAGGGCCAGATCGCGCCATGCGGCGTCCAGCAGCGTGGCGGGCCAGTGGTCGCGGAGGACCTTCTGGAGTCGCTTGCGGCGTTGAGCGAAGGCGCGCTTCACGAGCTGACGGTACTCCGCCGGACGAAACGGCTGGGCGAGGGGCGCGCCGCGGCGCTCGAGACGCACGCAGGCCGAGACCACGTTCGGCGCGGGGAAGAAGCAGCGGGCAGGGATCTTGAAACTCGTGCCGGGAACGAACGATTCCGCGAGCAGCAGCGTCAGGATCCCGTACTCCGAGCTTCCGGGCTCGGCGCGGATGCGCCCGACGACCTCGGCCTGGAGCGTGACCGTCATCGACCTCGGCGGCGATGGAAGCTGGGCGAGGTGAACGAGGATCGGCGACGCAACGGAGTAGGGGAGGTTGGCGACGACATGCCAGTCATCCAGAGCGGGAGGCTCCCGCGTGAGCCACTCGAGCGCGTCCGCCTGCAGGAGTTCGAGGCTGCCGCGCCCCGCGAGGCGGTCGCGGGCGATCCCCGCGAGCCGCCGGTCCTTCTCGATGGCGAGGACCTGCGCTCCCGCGGCCAGCAGCTCCTCGGTGAGCGGTCCGAGTCCCGGGCCGATCTCGAGAACGCGGTCGCCGGGAGTCAACCCCGCGAGGCGCACGATGCGGCGGATCTGGTTCGCGTCGTGGAGGAAGTTCTGGCCGAGGGATCGCGTCAGACGCGTTCCGTTCGCGGCGAGAATCTCGCGCATCTGGCCGAGTGTCATTTTTGCGGATCCGTCACGATGAGACTCTTGCGTGGTTCGTCAGAATGAGGATCTTAGGACACAGCCGCTCCACCCCCGGCAAGACGTACATGAAACCATCATCTGAAATCCTCTTCCGACCGGGGGACGGTCGATCGACCATGCGGTGGTCGCCGGCCGTCGGTCGTCCGCAGGTAGTTCCGGGTGAGTTCGACTCTCCATTGCTCAGGCTGCTCGCGCACCGGCTGCAGCGGCGGGAACGCCGCCGGTTGTTCAGCAGCGGGCCAGCTCCCCTGCCAGGGCGCGTATCGCCCGGTGTAATTCCCGCCACGGGATAGTCAGGGGAGGGGTGAACCCGATCACCTCACCCCAGGCGCCCTCCGGGAGCAGGATGAACCCGCGGTGCAGCAGCCGCCGGACGATGCCCATCACGACATCGGGCGCGGGACTGCCGTCGGGCCGGGTCAGTTCGATTCCTCCCATCAGCCCCACGGCGCGAGCGCCCGCGCGATGGGCTGTCGCCGCGCCCGCCGCTGATTGCAGGGCCGCGAGAAACCGCGCCTCGAGAGCGCTCGCACGGTGGGGAAGTTGCAGCCGTTCCACCTCCCCGATCTGTGCGAGGGCCATCGCGCATCCGACCGGGTGCCCGAGGAAGGTGCTCGTGTGAATGGCTTCACCCGAGGCGGGGGGCCATGCGGCATCCATGACGCGGTCGCGCCCTACGCATGCGGATAGCGGGAAGCCGCCCGTAAGCGCCTTGCCGAGGCAGATCACGTCCGGGGCGATTCCCTCGTGCTCGCAGGCGAACCAGCGCCCGGTCCGACCGAAGCCGGTGTAGATCTCATCGAGGATCAGCAGGGCGGCGTTTTCGTCGCAGACCCGGCGCAGCATGCCGAGAAACCCCGGGGGTGGGATGCGGATGCCACCGCGCGCCTGGACAGGCTCCACGAGGACCGCGCCGATCGGATGGGCGCGGAACAGGGCGCGAACAGCCGTCTCCGTCGCGGCGAGTGCCTCGCGATGAAGGGCGCCGGCCGGACCGACCGTCGTCGCGCGTGCAGGAAACGGAACGAAGTGTCCGAACTCGCGGAGCTGGTCTCGAAAGGGATCGCGAAAGTGACCGCGGTGGGTCGCGTTCAGCGCGCCGTAGCCGAGCCCGTGATAACCGCCCTCGAAGGCGATCACGCCGGGGCGACCGGTGGCGAGCCGCGCCGTCTTCAGTGCAGCCTCGACGGCCTCGAATCCGGAGCTGCCAAAGATCGTCCTGGCGCGTCCGCCATCCCAGCGTTCGAACGTGATGCGGCTGAGCTGGCGTGCGAGTTCCGCCTTGAGCGCGTGGGGGTGCACGTCGCCCATTGCGTGGAGCAGGCGGGCCATCTGGCGGCGGCCGGCCCGGACCACGCGCGGGTTGGCGTGGCCCGCCGCCGCCACGCCGAAGGCTGCGGTGAGGTCCAGGTACCGGCGTCCGTCCGCGTCCCGGATCCACACCCCCCGGGCGCGTTCCCAGACGATCGGCCATGAGCCGTCGGGCGCGATATACGTGACATTCCTGGACTCGTGCGCGGCGAGTGTGGCGAGCACATGCGCGGTGCCTTGGGTCTGCATGCGGTCAGTCAGGGCGTCGGGCATTCAGACGCCGCGCTGGTCCGGGGGCCAGATGATCTTGTGAAGCTGCGCCTGGAAGCGCACGGGCAGGGCGTCCTCGAGCAGCAGCGCGACAAGCTCCGGGCGCGTGATGGGATGGTGGCCCTCCGGCACCGGTTTCAGGGCCGGATCGCTCTGGTGGCTCAGCAGAGGATGGACCCATGAGACGAGGAGCGGGCAGCGTTCCGCGAGGCGGTGCTCCCGGATGACGTCGCGCACCCACGCGTAATCCTCCCGCGTCCCGATGACGAACTTGATCTCGTCGATGGGGCGGAGATCCGCGAGGTTGTCCCAGCGGTTGCGATGATCTTCGCCGCTGCTGGGGCACTTGAGGTCGACGATGCGGTGAACCCGCGGATCCACCGGGCGGATGTCCAGGGCGCCGCTTGTCTCGAGGAGCACCGTGAAGCCGGCATTGCACAGTTCCGTCATCAGCGGGAGCGAGGCGGCCTGCGCAAGCGGTTCGCCTCCCGTGAGCTCGACGAGCGGCAGCCGGCCGCCGCGCGGCGTTCCGTTCTCATAGGGCGCCGCCAGCCGGTGAACCCGCTCGACGACTTCCGCCACGGAGTGGCGCGTTCCCCCGGTGAAGGCGTATGCCGTATCGCAGTACGAACACCGAAGCGGGCATCCGGTCAGGCGCACGAAGACGCAGGGCAGGCCCGCGTGGGTGCTTTCGCCCTGGATGCTGAGATAGATTTCGTTGACTCGGAGCGAGCCCGACACGCGCGCAGCCTAGCGGCAAACCGGGTGCGAAACGAGTGCCGGAGATGACATCCCCGGACGAAGGGTTAGCCTCGGTGCGTGGATCCGTTCGACCATCCCATCTTTCGGATGGCCTGCGACCAGTTCGATGTCGTGGCCGATTTCCTCGAAATCCCGGAGGATGACCGGGATCGTCTGCGCATGCCGAAGCGTGCCGTGACGGTGTCGGTGCCGATCCGTCGGGACGATGGCCGCACGGAGGTCTTCCTCGGATACCGCGTGCAGCATCATCTGACGCTGGGCCCGACGAAGGGCGGGATCCGGTATCATCCGGAGGTCGCCCTCGGCGAGGTAGCAGCTCTCGCGATGTGGATGAGCTGGAAATGCGCCTTGACCGGCCTGCCTTATGGCGGAGCCAAGGGCGGGGTCGCGTGCGACCCCGCACGGCTCTCGCGGACGGAGCTCGAGGGTCTCACACGGCGGTACACCCAGGAGATCATCACGCTCATCGGACCGCAGATCGATGTCCCGGCGCCGGACCTGGGAACCAACGAACAGGTCATGGCGTGGATCATGGACACCTACTCCACCTACCTCGGGTACTCGGTCCCGGGCGTCGTGACGGGAAAACCCGTGCTGCTCGGCGGATCCGTCGGGCGACGCGAGGCTACCGGGCGCGGCGTCGCATTCCTCGCCAACCGCGCCATGGACACGGTGGGGATCAACGCGGGCAAGGCGACGGCCATCGTGCAGGGCTACGGCAATGTCGGATCCGTCACGGCTCAGGGTCTCGCGCGCTTCGGAACCCGCATCATCGGGGTGAGCGACGTCAACGGCGGGGTGTACAATCCGGGCGGACTGGACCTGGAGGGGCTGGACCGGCACGTCGCCGCCCATCGGACCGTGGCGGGATTCCCGGGAGGCGACCCGATCTCGAACGAGGAACTCCTTGTGCAACCCTGTGACGTCCTCATTCCCGCGGCCCTCGAACGTCAGATCACCGAGGCGAATGCGGGCCGGATCCAGTGCCGTGTCCTCGCCGAGGCGGCGAACGGTCCCACGACGCCCGCCGCCGATCGGATCCTTCGTGAGCGACCGGAGATTTTTGTCGTGCCGGATATCCTCTGCAATTCCGGCGGCGTCGTCGTGAGTTACTTCGAGTGGGTGCAGGACCTTCAAAGCTTCTTCTGGTCGGAGACGGAGGTCACCGACCGCCTGTACCGCATGCTTGAGGGCGCGTTCGTCAGGACTCTGAAGTTCAGCCGGGAACGCGGAATCCCGATGCGCACGGCCGCCATGGCTCTGGGGGTGGAACGTGTCTGGCGGGCCAAGGACCTGCGCGGGCTGTTTCCCTGACCGCGGGCATGAAGGTCTCCATCATCATCCCTGCGTACAACGAGGAACGCCTTCTTCCCCGCGCGCTCGCGGCGGTCGACGGGGCGGCGGCCGCGTTCCGGGGTCGGGGATGGCCCCACGAGGTGATCGTCTGTGACAACAACTCCACCGATGGCACGGCGCTCATCGCGAGCGCGCATGGCGCGCGGGTCGTTTTCGAACCCGTGAACCATATCGCTCGCGCGCGCAACGCCGGGGCTGCTGCGGCGTCGGGCGAATGGCTGCTGTTCATCGATGCCGACGCCGTCCCCACCCGGGGTCTGTTCGAGGAGGCGGCCGAAGTGATCGCTGGCGGACGGGTGCTCTTCGCGGGCGCCCGCGTGGTGCTCGAGGGCGAGATGTCTCCCCTCGGGCGATTCCTCGTCTGGAACTGGAATCTCGTGAGCCGTATTTTCCGCTGGATGGCCGGCTCCTTCATCCTTGTGGAGGCCGACGCGTTCCGGGAGGTGGGCGGCTTCAGCCTCGACCTGTACGCCGCGGAGGAGCTCGAGCTCAGCCGGCGCCTCAAGGCGGCGGCCCGCCGGCGGCACCGCGAGTTCACGATCCTCGCGCGCCACGGAATCGTCAGCTCCGCGCGGCGGGTGAGCCTCTATTCGAATGCGGAGCTTCTGAGGTTCCTCGCACGGGCGCTGCTGAGTCCGCGCCGCACTCCTCGCAGCCGGGAGGCGTGCGCGATGTGGTACGATGGCCGCCGGTGAACCCGGCGGCCGGTCCGGAGACGCCGTCAGAAGCGGCGAAGTCCCGCCGTGAGCACGGTCAGCACCGAGCACAGCAGGATGAAAAGGAAGAGCACGGAGTAGACCTGGAACGGAAAATCGAACCGTGCATGCACGAGGCACCCGATGAGGGCAAGCCACCAGAGCGCGATGATCAGGCGGATCGTCGCCAGGCCCCGCCCGAAGAGCGAGCGCACTGCAAGGGTCGCGAGCGCAGCCACCACGAGGACCAGCCCCACCCATCCGAGGGTGACGCGGGTCTCGAGCCAGTCGTTGTGGAGGTACGCCGCCCAGTCCTGCCCGGGTTTCAGGTAGAGCTGGTAGATCGAGGCGAAGCTCCCCGCGCCGCTGCCCCAGATCGGATAGTCCCGAAGCATCTGCGAGGCGTTCTCGTACAGCTCATGCCGACCGCTCATGCGATCTCCCAGCTCGAACAGGCGGAATTCGTGCGCGAACCGGTGCACGAAGATGGAACCTCCGGGCTGGAGTCGCAGATCGCGGATGAACATCTGCGTTCCCGCCGGCCAGTCGATCGCGTAACCCTCCTCGTCGGTCAGCGCGATCTCGATGAACCGCGGTGAGAATCCGTGCGGCGCCCGAGACGGAATCTGCACGGTGCGTTCTGATCGGGGGCCGATCTCCTCCGCGCGCCATGGTCCGCCGTCGAGGCTCGCGCCGACGTGGATGGGCTCGTTGCCCGGATTCCAGACATGGAAGACGGCCAGCATCGGACCGCGCAGCCGGGGATCGAGGTCCGTCAATCTGCGCCCGAAGCCGACGACACCCGGTTCACGCTGGCGGCGCACGCTCAGCCAGGGTGTGCCCGGGTCTGTGGCGCGCGCGATCACCTCGGATACGGCGCCGTCCGGCACGGAGACTTCCGCCTCCAGGGGATCCGCGTTCGCGACAGGCGCCGCATCGAGGAGGGCCTCGCTGATCTGCGCGAAGTCCCTCGTGCCAAGTTCCGACAGCTCCTCGGGAGTCAACGCCAAGTTCACGAGGCCCACTTCGGACACCAGGGGCGACGTGCTGATCACGTAACGGGTGTGCACATAGTCGCCCCACCCGGGCGCGTCGCCGGCCCTCCCGGAAACGGATCCGAGCTCAGTCCCGTTCGCATAGATCCGGAGACTGTCCCGCCGGACGAGCGCGAAGACGACCTCCTGCCCGGGGAACTGGGAAACGACGTTCGTCGCCACCTGCCGCACATGATTCGTGAGCGTGGTGCCGAAGAGCTGCGCGTGAAGCGCACCGGCACTGCTGAAGCCCACGTGCAGGGTTTGCGGAGTGACACTTCCCCGTGAGTTGCTGGCGAGCGACAGGAGCGGCTTCCACCCGGGCGTGACGGAATCCGGGACGCGCACCCGGATCAGTGTCGTGAACTCGTTGGTCCCCATATCGATGCCCGTGGCAATGCTGCTGTCGGGCCGGGACAGGCGCTCCTTGACCGTGGACCAGCCACCGATCAGGGCGGCGATTCCGCAGAGAAAGATCGCACCGGCGGTGGCCCAGCGAACGGGAGCCGAAATTTCCCTCCGCGAGAAGACCAGCAGCATGACCATCGCGACTCCGCCAAGCACCACGCTGAGCAGCGCCCCGCCGCGGCTGCTGGAGATCATCGGGCAGATCGCCGCAAAGATGGTGCACGGCAGCAGGACGAGCTGCGGCCCGTCGATCCGGTTCAGGCGCCGGCTGGCCGCCCGCCCCGCGCGCTCCTGCATCCAGAGCCAGAACGCGAGTCCGATCGGCCAGATCAGATTGAAGTACTGGGCCGCGTTGGCGCGGTACGCCCACGGCCCGAAGATCATCTGCGCCGGGTTGTCAGCCCGCGATTCCGAGATCCAGAGCAGGCGGTTCGTCCCCTCCGCCCTCTGGACGATGGCGACCAGCGCGAGCAGGGCCGCGTTCAGGCAGAGAACCCACAGCAGACGCCGCAGGCGGGCCGGGATCACGATCGGCGCCCGTGGATCCGTCCAGCGGGGCGCGTCGTTCTCGCGCAGGTCCTCCCCCGACCGATGCAGGAGCCAGTCCCGCACGGCCCAGAAGGCGCACGCCAGCCCGAGGTACTGCCAGAAGAGGAACCATGTCGCGGACCGATTGTACGAGAAGGGCAGCCAGCGGATCGGGTCGTCCAGATACTCGAACGCGTGCGTCGCCTCGTCGTAATCGGCGCGCGCGTTCAGTGCGCTGATGAGGATGTAGCCAAGGATCAGCCCGGTGAGGACCGCCAGGATCCTGGTGCCGAGGTCCGTCCGGCGCGCCGCGGCCTGAACTTCGCCGCTGGCTTCGGCGATGACGACTGGTTCGCCCCAGCGCGGCGCGTAGTACCCGAGGGTCTTCCGGAGGATGTGCTTGGCCACCAGCAGCCCGCCGAGTCCGTAGCATGCAAGGGTGGCCGTCCAGATGGACCACGTCTGGGTCGTGCCGAACGCCCATGGCGTGAAGATCACCAGGAACATCACGAGCGCCTCCGTCGCGCGTTCGCAGTTCGCGATCGGCTCCGGGATGCGCTCCGAGGAACGACGACGCCTGCGTCGGCGCACCGGAGCACGCGCATCCGCGAGATGACGCACTGGCAAGTCGGGGGCGGGCTGGGCTGGAGTCGAGGCGTCCACTGGTGTCGCCATCTTCCTTCCGCCCTTGATCGCTCTCAAGCCGCAAGATGGACGCCCTGCGGCGGCAGGGACGCGGCACGCGCGAGGACGCGTCCGGGGTGGACGCCGCGCAGCATCCCCCCGGGGGCTTCGCCATGGCGGATCCGCCGCAACACCAGTTTCCGGAGTGCCTTGCGGGAGGAATTCCCCCCTTCGCGGCCGCGGGCGCGATTGCCACCCGCGCCGATCCTCGGCAGGCTCAGGCTCCGTGAGCGATCCGTCTACTCTGGACGAGCTTCTGGTCTGCCGGCTGGACAGCGAACGGCGCCAGCTCGAACCCTGTTCGATCGTGATCTTCGGGGCGAGCGGCGACCTGACCGCCCGCAAACTCGTCCCGGCGCTCTACCACCTGCATCTCGACCGGCAGATGCCGAGCCCGGTCCGGATCATCGGCACGGCCCGCCGCCCGAAGACCGATGACCAGTGGCGCGAGGAACTGCGCGAAGGCCTGGAACGCTATTCCCGCTCCAAGCCCATCGACGATTCGGCATGGGCGGAGTTCGCGCGTCACCTGCATTACTGCCAGGGCGAGTTTCACGAGGCGGCCACCTACGAGCGCCTCAGGAAGATGCTCGAGGGCTTCGACCACGAGGCGCTCCGGAGGAACGTCCTCTTCTATCTCGCGACCTCGCCCACCCAGTTTGGCGAGGTCGTGGAACGCCTCGCCGCGGCGTCGCTCATCGACAAGGACCTGGACCGCCCCGGCTGGCGGCGCGTCGTCATCGAGAAGCCGTTCGGCACCGATCTCGCCAGCGCGCGCGCCCTGAACGTCGAGCTCACCCGCTACGCGCACGAGTCGCAGCTCCTGCGCATCGATCATTACCTCGGGAAGGAGACCGTCCAGAACCTGCTGATGTTCCGATTCTCGAACGCCATCTTCGAGCCGCTCTGGAATCGCAACGCCATCGACCACGTCCAGCTCACCGTCGGCGAGCAGAGCGGCGTCGGCACGCGCGGGGGGTACTACGAGGATTCGGGCGCGCTGCGCGACATGGTGCAGAACCATCTGCTGCAGGTCCTCGCGCTCACGACGATGGAGCCGCCCGTCTCCCTGCAGGCGGAGGCGATCCGCGACGAAAAGGTGAAGCTCCTCCGCGCGCTGCGGATCTGGGAGCCCGACCAGGTCGCGCGGGAGGTGGTTCGCGGTCAGTACGCCGCCGGCGAGATCGACGGCAAGCCGCGGATCGCCTACCGCGAGGAAACCAAGGTCTCGCCGGACTCGTCGGTGGAGACCTTTGTCGCCCTGCGGGTGCTCATCGACAACTGGCGCTGGGCCGGCGTCCCGTTCTATCTCCGAACCGGCAAGGCCCTGCCTTTCAGCGCCAGCGAACTCCGCGTGCAGTTCCGGCAGACGCCCAATGTGCTCTTCGCCGCCCAGTGCGGACCGCGCCTCGACGCCAATTCCCTCACGCTCCGACTCCAGCCGAACGAGGGCATCACCCTGCGGTTCAACGGAAAGGTGCCCGGCACGAATCTCCAGCTCCGCCCCGTCCGCATGCATTTCAGCTACGATGCCGAGTTCGGCGCCTACACACCGGAGGCCTACGAGCGCCTTCTCCTGGAGGCGATGTCCGGCGACGCCACCCTCTTCATCCGACGCGATGAGGTGGAGATCGCGTGGGAGTTCGTGGACGCCATTCGCGCCGGCTGGAAAGACAGGCCGCTCGAGCCCGCCAACTTCTATCCGGCCGGCACATGGGGTCCCCCCGCCGCGGACGAGCTGCTGGCACGCCACGGGCACGCATGGCGAAACCCCCAGCCGCCCACTCCCTGATCCCTTTCCTGCAGTCCCTCAATGAACCCAACTCCCCAAGACCATCCCCAACCGCATGGAGCCCGGCGCTGACGCGTGGATCATTCCGACTCGCGGCGATCACCACGCCGCCAGCGAAGGCGCACGGGCCATCCTCGACGCCTTTGTGCGCTCCGGTCAGCGCGACTTCGCCCTCGCGCTCTCCGGTGGCCGCATCGCCCCGGTGCTGTTCGGCGAACTGGTCCGCCAGGCCCGAGCCCGGGGTGTTCCCATGGAACGGGCCGACATCTTCTGGGCCGATGAGCGCTGCGTCCGCCCGGACGATGCCGAGAGCAACTACCTCCCGGCGCGCAAGCACCTGCTCGAGCCGCTCGGTTTCGTCCCGGAACGCGTGCACCGGCTCCAGGGAGAACTGCCTCCCGAGCAGGCCGCCGAACGCGCCAACGCGGACTGGGAAGCATGGGCCTCCCGCCGCGGCGACCGCGGCGCCGTGCTCGACTGCGTCCTTCTCGGTGTCGGGGAGGACGGGCACGTCGCCTCCCTGTTCCCGGGCAACCTCCCGCAGGACCTCGCGTCCGAGGCCGCGTTTCGCGCCGTGATCGGACCCAAGCCGCCGCCCCAGCGCCTGACGATGGGTTACCCGCTGCTCTGGTCCGCGCGCCGGGTGGTCGTGGTCGTTGGCGGCCCGGGAAAGACGGAGATCGTCCACCGAAGCCTTGCCGGTACCGCGGACACGCCCCTCGCGAGGGTCCTTCGCGGACGCGCGAGGCGGGACACGATCCTCATCGGTCCGATCTCGCCGCGGGGCGATGCCGATGCCGCCGCGGGGGCCGGTTTCTGGCGCCCCGCCTGATCAGGTCCGCCGTTCGCTGGCGCGTCGCGGCCTCAGGTTCGGACCGGGACCGCGGCGCTGCGCAGAAGCTCGCTGTAGCCGGGATACGTCACCGCGAATGGGAAGCCGTTGGTCGTGCCGGCGGCGCCGTAACGGCCTTTCCGGTCGATCGCGAGGAAGTGGATGTCGAGCTTCGTCCCGGGCGGATGCTTCGACTGAATGCGCCGGATGACCTCGGCGCATGCGTCCTGCGGGTGCATGCCGGAGCGCATGCATTCGACCACCTGGAAGGAGCCGCAGAAGCGCATGATGTTCTCGCCCACCCCGGTGGCGCCGGCCGCGCCCACGTCATTGTCCACGTACAGGCCGCTGCCAATGATGGGGGAGTCCCCGACGCGGCCCGGGAGCTTGTGGGCGAGGCCGCTCGTGGAGCAGCCGCCCGCGAGGTTGCCGGCCGCGTCGAGGGCGACCATCGCGATGGTGTCATGGCCCAGGGGAGGCGCCGTTTCGCCGTAGCGCTGCCGCCTCTCGAGCCAGCCCCGGCGGGCGTTCTCCGTCAGGAGGTTCACGGGCTGGAAGCCGTTGGCGAGGGCGAACTGTCGTGCTCCCTCTCCGGCAAGCATCACGTGCCGGGTCTTCTCCATCACGGCGCGGGCGAGCGCGATGACCGGGGCGATTCCCTCCACGGCGGCGACGCTGCCGCACCGGTGGGTCGGCCCGTGCATGATGCAGGCGTCGAGCGAGACCACGCCTTCCGAGTTGGGTCCGCCGCCGACGCCCACGGAATCCACCCCAAGGTCGAGTTCGGTCAGGGAGATCCCCTCGACGATGGCGTCCAGAAGGCCGCCGCCCGATTCGAGAACGGAAAGGGCCTTCTCGTTCGCGGGCTTTCCGAACGCCCATGTCGAGACAAGGAGGGGTCGATCAGCGGTCATGGGAGCGCGCGCCGTCTGCGGAGTCTGGCATCCGGCGACCCCGACGGAAACGGCCCCCGCCGCCGAGGCAAGAAACCGGCGCCGGTTCAACAGGGCGGGCTGTGGACGGATCCGGGGTGTCGGACATTCTTTGTCGAGTGAGGACGGGGCCGTGGGAGGGATCAGGGACTTTCCGGAGTTCATCAAGGCAATCAAGGCATCTGGAGTCTTGATGATCGTGGACTCCGGGCCATATTCACGGGTTCGGGGCGGCGGGATGGAGGGGGAAATGACGCTTGACGGTCATTTGCACCCGTACCTAGCCTGCCGAACATCTTGGACAACTGGCTGGTCCGCCAGCGAGCAAAGTCGGTCTCCGCCGACTTTTTTGTTCTAAGATGCCCTGGCCGACAAGCTATGAACGCAGAACTGCTTGCAGTCTTGGAGTACTGGGAGCGCGAGAAGGGCATCAGTCGCGATGTGCTCGTTCGTGCCGTCGAGGAGGCATTGGTCTCCGCGGCCCGACGTGCCGTCGGGCCCGCGCGTGACCTGCGTTGCAGCATCGATCCCAAGACCGGGGCGATCAAGGCGTTTGCCCGTCTGATTGTCAGCGAGAAAGTCATCTCGAAGCACGACCAGATTTCCGTCGCCGAGGCCCGGCGCATCAAGCCCGATGCCCAGGTCGGCGACGAGGTCGAGGTCGAGGTCACGCCCGCGGACTTCGGCCGCATCGCCGCGCAGAACGCCCGGCAGGCAGTCATGCAGCAGATCCGTCGCGCGGAGAAACAGCTCATTCTCGAGGAGTTCAAGGATCGCGTCGGAGACATCGTCGCGGGGGTTGTCCGTCGTTTCGAGCGGTCCGACGTCATCGTGGACCTCGGCCGGTATGAGGCGCTGCTTCCGAACCGGGAGCGCGTGCCCACGGAGGAATACCAGACCGGTGAGCGCCTTCGCGGTTACGTGAAGGCGGTGGAGACCACCGCCCATGGCCCGGAGATCATTCTCAGCCGCGCGGATCCGAACTTCGTCGTGAAGCTGTTCCAGCTCGAGGTCGCGGAGATCTCCGACGGCACGATCGAGGTGAAGGCCATCGCGCGCGAGCCCGGGTACCGCACCAAGCTCGCCGTGTACTCGCGCGATCCCAAGGTGGATCCGGTCGGTGCGTGCGTGGGGCTGCGCGGCCAGCGCGTGAAGAACATCGTCCGCGAGCTCAACAACGAGAAGGTCGATATCATTCCCTGGTCGTCGGACATCCGGACGTACGTCACGGCCGCCCTCTCGCCGGCCAAGCTCAAGAGCTTTGAAGTGGACGAGGCCAACAAGCGCATCAAGATCCTCGTTTCCACCGACCAGCTCTCTCTCGCCATCGGTCGTCGAGGCCAGAACGCCCGCCTCACCTCCAAGCTCACCGGCTGGTACGTCGATATCGAGGAGGAGGCCGCGGCACCCGAGATGGGCTTCGAGGAGAAGGTCGCGCGCGCGATCGAGGAGCTCGCCGGGGTCCCCGGAATTTCCGAGGCTCACGCCAGCGCCCTCGTGCACATGGGATTCCACTCCTTCGAGGATCTCGTCGAGGCCGATGTCGAGGATCTCCAGTCCAACCCTGAAATCGGTGATCAGGCCGTCGCGGTGCTCGCCGCGATCCAGGCCGAGGCGGCGCGCCGCCAGGGCGGCGAATCCGGTGGCGCCGCCACGCCGGCGTCCTGACCGGCACGCTTCGGAGGCCGCAGCTCGGCCCCGCGAAGCGAGAGCAATCTGAATCTGTATGCCCGTTCGCATTTACGACATCGCCCGCAAGCTCGGCCTCGAGAGCAAGGTGGTTCTCGCCAAGGCCAGGGAACTGGGCATCACCAATGCCAAGGTGGCCTCGAGCACGCTCGACAAGATCACCGCCGAGTACCTCGAGGAGAAGCTGGCACCCGAAGCGCCCAAGCCGCCCGCCCCGCCTGTCGAGGCGCCCGCCGCCGAGGCACCCGCCGCCCCCGTATCCGCGCCCGAACAGGCCCCGCCCGCCGCTGAACCCGCGCCGGCGACAACTCCCGAAGTCGTGACACCCGCACCGACCGCCGAAGCCCCCGCATCGCCCCCGTCCGCGTCCCCGCAGGAAGCGGCCGGGCGCACCGTGGTCCCCGCGCAGGAACCCGCGGCACCGGAGGTCAGCGAACCCGTCGTTCCCCGACCCGAGTCTGCCGAGCCGGTGGCCGAGGTGAAGGCGCCCGTCGCGGAGTCGGCCGCGGTTCAGCCCGTCGAGCCGGCGGCTCCCGCGCCGCCCGAGACTCCGCCTGCTCCCGTGCAGGAGCCCGCCCCGGCGGCCGGGCAGGCGGCCCAGCCCGCGCCCGCGTCGCCCCCGCCGGCGCCCGCTCCCGCGCCGCCGATTCCGCCCGCCGCGCCGGCTCCGACGACTCCCCCGGCTCCGGCATCCCCGGCGCCCCCGACGGGGGAGAAGGCTTCAACGCCCCCCGCGGCGCCTCCGGCCGCTTCGGCTCCGGCGACTCCGCCCGCCCCTCCGGCCGCGCCTCCCCCGCGAAAGCCGGGGATCGGCGAACTGGTGGGCCGCATCGACCTGCCCCAGCGTCCCCGCCCGGGAGGACGGCAGTCCGCGCCGTCGCCGGCTCCGGCCCAGCAGCGTCGTTCCGAGCCGCCGCGTGGCCGGCCGGGTCCCGGTTATCAGCAGGGGCGCGGCGGTCCTTCGCAGGGCGCTGCGCAACCGCCGCCGCGTCCGGCGCAGCAGTCGAAGCAGCCGGCCATTCCCGATTTCGTTCCGCCCGCCGACGGCAAGCTCATCACCATCAAGCCGCCGATCATCGTGCGGGACCTCGCCGAACGCATGGGTGTGAAGGCGTACAGGGTCCTGCACGATCTGATGGAGCTGAACGTCTTCGCCAACCTGAATCA
Source organism: uncultured Verrucomicrobiota bacterium (assembly GCA_964389135.1). Taxonomy (GTDB): domain Bacteria; phylum Verrucomicrobiota; class Verrucomicrobiia; order Limisphaerales; family CAIMTB01; genus CAIMTB01. The sequence goes on from CAYMDA010000004.1 coordinate 238,377, forward strand.
GGCGATCGACGAGAAGGTCGCGCAGTACATTGCCGCGCGGCACGGGTTCCGCTTCGAGGTGGAACGGCGCGAAAAGGGCGCCGGCCAGGTTCATGCCCAGGTCAAGAAGGTCGAGCTCGACGTCGAGGACAAGCCGGAGGACCTGAAGCCGCGTCCGCCCGTGATCACCATCATGGGCCATGTCGACCACGGCAAGACGACCCTCCTGGACGTCATCCGGAAGTCGGACGTCGCGGCCAGGGAAGCCGGCGGGATCACGCAGCACATCGGCGCGTACACGATCCACGTGCCGCACCCTGAGCGCCCGAATGAACTCCAGCAGCTGACGTTCCTCGACACGCCGGGCCATGCCGCCTTCAGCGCCATGCGCGCCCGCGGCGCGAACGTCACGGACATCGTCATTCTTGTCGTCGCGGCCAGCGAGGGCGTGATGCCCCAGACCATCGAGGCCCTCAACCACGCGAGGGCGGCGAAGGTTCCCATCATCGTGGCGGTCAACAAGTGCGACCTGCCCTCCGCGAACCCGCTCCGGACCCGGCAGCAGTTCCAGGAACAGGGCCTGGTTCCCGAGGAGTGGGGCGGCGACACGATCTTCGTCGATGTCTCCGCCGCCACGAAGGCGGGCATTGACCAGCTCCTCTCGCTCCTGGTCCTGCAGGCCGAGATCATGGAGCTGCGCGCGAACCCGAATCGCCGCGCCGTCGGCAACGTCATCGAGTCCGGCATGGAGCCCGGCGGGCCCACGGCCACCGTCCTTGTCCGCAAGGGCACGCTGAAGCAGGGCGATGTGCTCCTCTGCGGCCACTACTACGGGCGCACCCGCGCGCTGATCGCCGAGGATGGTCAGCGGCTGAAGGAGGCGGGCCCCTCGGTCGCCGTGAAGGTGCTCGGGCTGAACGGCGTCCCGGAGGCGGGCCTCGAGTTCACCGTGGTCGAGAACGAGCGCACGGCCCGGCAGATCGCCGAGGAACGAGAGCTCGAGGCGAAGGCCGCCGCGCGCGACCGCGGTCCGCGTATCACGCTGGACAATCTGCTGAAGGTCATCGAGCAGCAGTCCGCCAAGGTGCTGAAGCTGGTTGTCAAGGCCGACACCCAGGGCTCGGTCGAGGCGATCGTCGAGGCTCTCAAGAAGATCGAGAGCAACAAGGTCACCCTCGAGGTCATCCACAGCGCCGTCGGAACGGTGTCCAAGGACGACGTCATGCTCGCCGCCTCCGCCAAGGGCATCGTCGTCGGGTTCCACACCCGCATGGACAACGGCGTGCCCGCGATCGCCAAGCGCGAGGGCGTCCAGATCAAGCAGTACGAGATCATCTACGAGCTGATCGACGAGGTCCGCAACGCGATGGCGGGTCTGCTCGATCCCGAGCTTCGCGAGATCACACTCGGCTCCGCCGAGGTCCGTCAGATCTTCGACCTGTCGAAGGGCGGCCGCGTCGCGGGCTGCATGGTCCAGAATGGCCGTATCGTCAAAGGCAAGGCGCGTGTGGTCCGCCGGAAGGAGGTCATCCACGACGGCGTGCTGCAGACGCTCCGGCGTTACCAGGACGAGGTCAACGAGGTCCGTTCCGGACTCGAGTGCGGCATCCGCGTGTCGAGCTTCGAGGATTTCGAGGTGGGTGACATCATCGAGAGCTACACCGTCGAGAAGGTTGCCCAGCAGCTTTAGCGTTCCGCCAGGCCGCGTATGTTGATCCGGCGGTTCCGGGATCCTCCGGGGCCGCCATGAACCATCTGCCTTCACCCGCCATGAACCCTGTCCGTCAGCAACGGGTCCGAGAGCTCCTCAAGCGGGAGCTCGGCGAGATCATCCGGCGCGAGATTCCGCTCGAGCAGGGCGGCGTCATCTCGGTCAACGATGTCGGGCTCTCGGGCGACCTCCAGTTTGCCAAGGTCTTCGTCAGCATCATCGGAACCCAGGAACAGAAGAAGCAGGGGTTCGAACTGCTCGAGAAGAACACCACCGCGATCCAGAACCTGCTCGCTCAGGCGGTCGTCCTCCGGTACACGCCCCACCTCCGGTTCGTGATCGATGATTCCATCGAGCGCGGCGATCGCATCCTTGAAATCCTGGACGAAATCGAGCGCGGCCAGGGCCCGTCATGAGCCTGCCGACCGAGCCTGTCCCCGACATCCTGAAAGCGCTGCGCGATGCCGAATCGATCTGCGTCGTCGGCCATGTGCGGCCCGACGGTGACTGCGTCGGTTCCCAGCTCGGCCTCGGCCTCGCCCTCGCGCAGGCGGGAAAATCCGTCACCGTCTGGAACGAGGACCCCCTGCCGCGCAAGCTGGGATTCCTCGATCCCCAGGGCCTCTTCAGCCGCCCGCGCCCGGGGATGAGGTTCGACTGCGTCGTCGCCGCCGATTGCGCCAGCTTCGAACGCCTCGGCACCGCGGGGGCCCACATCAACGACCGGAGGATCCTCATCAACATCGATCACCACGCCAGCAACACGCGCTACGGCGACCTCAACTGGGTCGTCCCGGAGGTGCCTTCCACCGGCGAGCTGATCCTCGAGCTGATCAAGCGCGGCGACTGGTCCATCACCCCGGCGATCGCCGACTGTCTCTTCACCGCGGTCTCCACCGACACCGGGTCGTTCCGCTACCCGTCCACGCGCCCGGAGACCTTCCATGCGGCCGCGGACCTCGTCGGACGAGGCGCCGACCTCGCGCGCATCGGACACTGCGTCTATGACTCGCATCCCATGTCGCGCTTCCGGCTCCTCCGCCACGTCTACCGGCAGAGCCGCCTCACCCACCAGGACCGCATCGCGTACCTCTGGCTGCGGAAGGGCGACTACGGTCGGGTCGGGGCCGGCCGCGAGGAAAGCGAAGGCCTCATCGACCACATCCGCGCCATCGAACCCGTCGTGATCGCATGCGTCTTCGAGGAACAGGAGGACGGCGTGATCCGCATCAGCCTGCGCTCGAAGAGTGACGCCGTGGACGTCAACGCCGTCGCGCAGCAATTCGGCGGCGGCGGCCACCGCGCCGCGGCCGGCGCCCGTCTCACCGGCACGCGGCTCGCCGTCCAGCGTCGCGTCCTCCGCGCACTCCGGCAGGCCATCGATCGCGCCGCCCGGCACTGATTCACTCGCATGCTCTCCTCCCCGGACCCCCTCGACGGAGCCCTGCTGGTCGACAAGCCCAGCGGCATGACCTCCCACGACGTCGTCGACCGCATCCGCAGGCATCTCGGCATCAGGAAGGTCGGTCACAGCGGCACGCTCGACCCCATGGCGACCGGCCTCCTCATCATCCTGCTCGGCAAGGGCACCAAGCTCTCGGAGATCCTCATGTCCGCCGACAAGGTTTACGGGGGACGCATCAAGTTCGGCGAGTCCACCACGAGCTATGATGCCGATGGCGATCTGGTCTCCTCGCTCCCGGTGCCCCCGCTGAACCTCGACATCCTCAACGAGACCGCGGCCACCTTCGTCGGCGACCTCATGCAGACCCCCCCCATGGTCTCCGCCGTGAAACTCAAGGGTGTCCCGCTCTACAAGCTCGCGCGCAAGGGCGTGGACGTGCCCCGCGAACCCCGCCTCGTGCACGTTTACAGCTTCCGTTTCACGAGCTACGAGGAGCCCTTCGGCGATTTCCGCCTCGCCTGCACCAAGGGCACCTACGTGCGCAGCATCGCGCACGAGCTGGGTGAGAAGATCGGCTGCGGCGCCCACCTCGCCCGCCTCCGGCGCCTTGATTCAGGGCGCTTCAGCGTGGACGACGCCACCCCGCTCGACACGCTCCTCGCGCTCCCGCCCGCCGAGCTGCGCGCGAAAGTGGTCCCGTTCCAGAAGCTCCTCGCCGCATGAAGCTCCTCGCCGAAGCGTCGTTGCTGGGCGAACCGCCGCGCCCGGTCAGCCTCGCGATCGGCGTTTTCGACGGGGTTCATCTCGGCCACGCAGCCGTGATCCGCGGGATGCTGGACGACGCCCGCGACCGCGGCGCCGTCCCCGTGGTGGCCACGTTCGATCGCCACCCCAGCGCCGTCGTCGCGCCCGAGCGCACTCCCGAGATGATCCAGCCCCTCTGGAAGCGCCTCGAGGTCCTCGAGGCGATGGGCGTGGAAACCACACTGCTCTTCCGGTTCGACGCGGAGTTCAGCCGCCAGCCCGCCGGGGAGTTCGTCGCCCGGCTCGTGCGCGGATTCGGCCGGCTTGCCAGCATCAGCGTGGGCGTCGATTTCGTCTTCGGCCACCGGCGCTCCGGCAACCTCGCGGTCCTCAGGGAGCTTTCGGCGGTTCACGGCTTCTCGGTCCGCGGTGTCGAGCCGGTCATCGTGGACGGAGAGCCGGTGAGCAGCACCCGAGTCCGCGAATGCATCGCGAAGGGTGACTTCGCCCGCGCGCGATCGCTGCTCGGCAGGCCCTACGCCCTCGCGGGCGAGGTGACATCCGGTGAGGGCATCGGCCGGCGGATCGGATTTCCCACGGCCAACCTCGAGGTCACCGGCATGGTGCTTCCGCCCGACGGCGTGTACGCGGCGATGGCCCGCGGGGAAAACCTCAACCTTCCCGCCGCCGTCAACATCGGTCGACGGCCGACGGTTCAGCGTCAGCCGGGCCCGCGCCGGGTGGAGGCGCACCTGGTCGGCTACGAGGGAGACCTCTACGGCCGGCGCATGGAACTCGAGTTCCACCGCCGGATCCGCGGCGAACAGCGCTTCGGCTCCGTCGAGGAACTGACGGCGCAGATCGCGCGTGACGTGGCAGGAGTGCGCGCGTGGGCCCAAAATGGGGGATTGCCTGCTCCTCTCTGCTCTGATAGTCCGCAGTCGTGAATCGATATCGCGTCGCGTGGCTTGCCAGCGCGCTCATCCTTGTGGCGGGCGCCGGAACGGGCTGCGGCGGCATCTCAGGGGGTCCGTCCGTCTCGCCGGCATCGTTCTTCCTGCCCGGCCTGATTCACCACGAGACACCCGAACCGAATTCCGAGACTCCCGCCGATCCGGCAGGTCCCGTCCAGAAGCCGCTGGCCAGTTGATCCATCATGCGATTCCCGCTCGCGCTCTCGCTCAAGATCACCCGTCACATCGTCAAGCATAAGCTCCTGCGCACGCCGAAGTTCGCGATGGTGCTGCAGCTCGAGCCGTTGCACACCTGCAACCTGACGTGCACGGGCTGCGGCCGGATCCGCGAATACTCCACCAGTCTCAAGGACATGGTGCCGCTCGAGCAGTGCCTCGCCGCGGCCGCCGAGTGCGACGCGCCCATGGTCTCCATCTGTGGCGGTGAACCGCTCATCTACCCCAAGATCGAGGAGCTGGTCGCCGGACTGCGGGCCCAGGGTCGCATCATCTACATCTGCACGAACGGCGTCTTCATGCGCCGGAAGATGCGCGAGTACATGGCCGCCCATTACGGCCCGGAGATGGAGGAGAAACTGCGCCGCCTCGAGGCCGAACAGTTGATCCTGCCCAGGGAGGCCGAGCAGATCCGCAAGGCTGACCCCGCCGCGCGCGAGAAGACCACCATCGTCCCGACGCGGTGGATGTACTGGAACGTCCACATCGACGGCCTCGAGTACACCCACGACCTGATCGTCGAGCGCGAGGGCGTCTTCCGCGAGTGCATCGCCGCCATCCGCATGGCCCGGATCCTCGGTTACCAGGTCGCCACCAACACGACCGTTTACAAGGAGACCGACGTCCGGGAGATCGAGGACATGTTCAAGTACCTCTCATGGCTCGGCGTCGACGGCCACACGATCTCCCCCGGGTACGATTACGACGCCGCCAAGCAGGACATGGTCCGCCGCCTCGGCAAGGACCCGAAGGATTTCTTCCTCACCCGTGAACTGACGCGCCAGAAGTTCAAGGACGTGCTGAAATGGGGGCAGCAGTTCACCATCTTCGGAACCCCCGTCTATCAGGAGTTTCTCGCTGGAAAACGGGAGCTCACCTGCACCGCGTGGGCGATCCCCACCTACAACGTCCGTGGCTGGAAGGCGCCCTGTTACCTCATCACCGACGGCCATTATTCGAGCTACAGGGAAATGCTCGAGAAGGTGCCGTGGGACAAGTATGGCGTCGTGGACGGGGTGGCCCGCGATCCGCGCTGCGCCAACTGCATGGTCCATTGCGGATACGACCCGAGCGGCGCGCTCGGCACCAACTACCGGCGCGGGGACAACTGGAAGAACTTCAAGTACAACTTCATGCCCCGCCCCAGGCCCTGCCCGGACGGGAGCCGGGTGAACGCCTTCAACGGCGTCTCGGCGGGCAAGGGGCACCTCGCGGAAGCCAAGGCTGCTGTCCAGCGGGAGCTCGCGAAGCCAAAGCCCGCCTCGGCGTGCGCGGGCGGCGGATCGGATGCCTCTCCGGTGGGAGGGGAGAAGTCGGGCGCGCCCGCAAACTGCGGCGCGGCGGAGTAAGCCGGAGCCTGCCTCCGAGGCGGCCCCCTCCAGGCGCCGCGGCCACCGTCGGGGCGCATCCGCGGGTGGGCGGCCACCCGAGGTCCGGCGGTCCGGGCGCCTCGATTCCGTCAGAGCACCGTGCCGTCCGGGATCACCCCGTTCTTGGGCACCACCAGCACCCCGTCCCGGATGTAGTACATCGGGTGGTCGTAATCCTGCGGCTTGCCGGCGGGGGATAGGATGCAGTTCGCGCCGATGCGCGCGTTCTTGTCGATGATGGCGTTCTCGATGCGCGTCCCCGGTCCGATGCCGACGGGCGGCCGGCCGGCGAGGCGGTTCTCGTGAACGGATTCCGGTGACTCGTAGTAGTCGTTGCCCATCACGATCACGCGGTGCAGGTCGGCGCCCTCCCAGACGAGGCTGCGCACGCCGATGGTGCACTCGCGGATCCGGGCGCGCGTGATGATGCAGCCGTCGGAGATCACCGCGTGATCGATCTGGCCGCCGTTGATCTTGGTGGCCGGGAGGAACCGGGGGCGCGTGTAGATCGGATCCTCCATGTCGAAGAAGTTGAACCGGGGCAATTCCGCCGTCAGATCCAGATTTGCCTCAAAGAAGGCGCGGATCGTGCCGATGTCCTCCCAGTAGCCCTGAAACACGTACGAAAAGATCCGATGCTTGCCGATGACTCCCGGTATGATGTGCTTCCCGAAGTCGGCCTGATCGTTCTCGAGGACCTGGAGCAGGACGTCCCGGTTGAAGACGTAGATGCCCATGGAGGCGAGCAGCCGCTCCTCCTGGGTCTGGAGGCCGAGGTCCGTGTACATCTCCCGCGGAATCCGGAGAGTGTCGAGCATCGCCGGGTCCTTTGGTTTTTCCTCGAACCTGACGATCATTCCCTGTCGGTCGATCTGCATGATCCCGAACGCGTGCGCCTCGTCGCGGGTGATGGGGATGGTCGCGACCGTGATCTCGGCCTGCGAGGCGATGTGTTTCTGGATCAGATCCCGGTAATCCATCCGGTAGAGCTGATCGCCGCTGAGGATGAGCGCGTACTCGAACTGATGATTGAGGAAATGAACAATGTTTTTGCGGACGGCGTCGGCCGTGCCCTGGTACCAGGACGTGCTCGCGAACGTCTGTTCCGCCGCGAGGATGCCCACGAACCCGCCGGAGTAGTTGTCGAACGAGTACGACTGCGTGATGTGCCGGTGCAGCGAGGCCGAGTTGAACTGCGTGAGCAGATAGATGCGTCGCAGCCCGGAGTTGATGCAGTTCGAGATCGGGATGTCGACAAGACGATACTTCCCGGCAAGCGGCACCGCGGGCTTCGCCCTCTCTCGCGTGAGGGGGAACAGGCGCGTTCCCTGCCCGCCGCCCATGATGATGGCGAGCGTGCTGTCGTTGATGTCCCGGCTCTTGGTCCTGGAAGGCATAGTACCCCGCTCTGGCTTGCCGTGGCGGGTACCCGTTCCTAGCATCCATACCACCCATCGGCAAGCGAAGGCTCCGTTCCAAGGCTCCGTTCCAAGGCTCCGTTCCAAGGCTCCCCATGTGC
>CAYMDA010000004.1:246394-248066 GCA_964389135.1 uncultured Verrucomicrobiota bacterium
AAGGCTCCGTTCCAAGGCTCCGTTCCAAGGCTCCGTTCCAAGGCTCCCCATGTGCGGCATAGTTGGCTACGTCGGGCGGAAATCATCCCCGCCCATTCTCCTCGAGGGCCTTCGGCGCCTCGAATATCGCGGATACGACAGCGCAGGCCTCTGCATTCTCTCCGATGGCCGGCTCGAGATTCGCAAGAAGCTCGGGCGCATCGATTCCGGCCTCGCCCCGCTCTGCATCGAGCGTCCGGTGGACGGCGCCACGGGCATCGGGCACACCCGGTGGGCCACGCACGGCCCCCCTTCCGACGCCAATTCGCACCCCCATCTCGACGCGCGCGGGCGGATCGCGCTCGTCCACAACGGTGTCATCGAGAATTACCAGAAGATCCGCGACCGCCTCACCGCCGCCGGCCACCAGTTCTTCTCGGAAACCGACACCGAGGTCCTCGCGCACCTGGTCGGAATCCATTACGACACGTTCCAGACGAACCCGCCGCCCGACGGATTGCATCCCCTCGCCGCCGCCGTCATGGCAGCGCTGCGCGAGGTCGTCGGCACCTACGGAATCGCGGCCGTCTGCGCTGATACCCCCGGACTGATCGTGGGGGCCCGGCGCGGCTCGCCCCTCATCCTTGGCATCGGGCAGGGCGAGAACTTCCTCGCCAGCGACGCCAGCGCCATTGTCGCCCACACCCGCCAGGCGGTGTATCTCAACGACTACGACGTCGTCACGGTCACCGCCGACGAGTTCAAGCTCACGAACCTCGGCAATCACGCCGCACGCGCGGAGATCAGCCAGATCGAGTTCAGCGCGGACGCCGCGGAGAAGGGGGACTTCCCGCATTACATGCTGAAGGAGATCTTCGAGCAGCCCCGGACGATCGAGAACGCCCTCCGCGGCCGCATCGATCGCGAGGAGCTCTCCGCGAAGTTCGGCGGCCTCAACATGAGCCTCGCCGAGCTGCGCGCCGTCGATCGCATCGTGATCGTCGCCTGCGGCACGAGCTGGCACGCCGGGCTGGTCGGGGAATACGCCTTCGAGGAGTTCGCCCACATCCCCACCGAGGTCGAGTACGCGAGCGAATTCCGTTACCGGAACCCGCCGCTCGACAAGCACACGCTCGTGCTTGCGATCACGCAGTCCGGCGAAACCGCGGACACGCTCGCGGGCCTGCGCGAGTCGCGGAGGCGCGGCCACAAGGTCCTCGCGATCTGCAACGTCGTCGGAAGCACGATCGCCCGCGAGGCCGATGGCGGCATTTATCTGCACGCCGGCCCCGAGATCGGCGTGGCATCCACAAAGGCGTTCACCGCACAGGTCAGTGTGCTCACCCTGCTGGCCCTGCTCATGGGCCGAATCCGCATGCTCTCCTCGCAGCGCGGTTCCCAGATCATTCGCGCGATGGAGGCCCTCCCGGAGCAGGTTGAGAGCATCCTCCGGCGCAACGACGAGATCCGCCGCATCGCCCTCAGGTACGCCTCCGCCGAGAATTTCTTCTTCCTCGGGCGCCAGTACACCTTCCCGGTTGCTCTCGAGGGCGCGCTGAAGCTCAAGGAGATCTCGTACATTCACGCGGAAGGCTACCCCGCCGCCGAGATGAAGCACGGGCCCATCGCGATGATCGATGAGCGCACGCCGTCCGTCTTCGTCGTTCCACAGGACGGCATGTACGAGAAGACC
>CAYMDA010000005.1:0-131737 GCA_964389135.1 uncultured Verrucomicrobiota bacterium
TCCACCCCTCCCAAGCCAACCCTCCCCAGTGTCAAAACTTTTGAGGCAACAGGTGCAGGGTGCGTCGAGGGACGGTCGCCTTGACACGGGTGCGGGGGCTGCTAGATACGAGACGAATCGGACGTTTTTGGTCTGATTCACGCAATCCGGGGTTTATGCATATCTCGCGCGCAGGCGAATACGGTGTGCTCGGACTGCTCCATCTGGCCAGACAGCCGCTGGGGCAGCCCGTGATGATCGATGCCGTGAGCCGCGATGAGAACATCCCGAAGAGCTTTCTGGCCAAGATCTTCCAGGACCTCGCCAAGGGCGGGATCCTCCGTTCGCAGCGTGGAGCCCGCGGCGGATTCGTGCTCGCCCGGCCGGCCGAGAAGATCTCGATCCTCGAAATCATCGAGGCGATCGACGGCAAGATTGCGCTGCAGCGCTGCCTCAACGAGGTGCCTGACTGCGAGCGTATGGAGGGTTGCGCCCTCTGTTCGCTGCTGGAACAGGCTCAGGACCGTCTGAAGGAGGTGTTCGGCCAGACGACCCTCGCGGAGCTGGCCCGGCGCCAGCCGCCCAGCAGCGCACACCGCAGGCCGGCGACGCGCACGCGGACCAGCGAACAGCCGACCGGCGACACCTGGATTCTCAACGACGGATCACTGCCATTACATCCATGAGCGACACCTACACTCTCTACAACAAGACCGTGATGGATCACTTCATGAACCCGCGGAACCTCGGCGATCTCGAGGACGCCGATGGAGTCGGGGAGGTCGGCGCCGCCGCCTGCGGCGACATCATGAAGATGAGCCTGAAGGTCGAGAACGGCCGGATCACCGACGCGCGCTTCAAGACGTTCGGCTGCGGTTCCGCCATTGCAAGCTCGAGCATGGCGACCGAACTGATCAAGGGCCGCACGATCGAGGAGGCTCTTCAATTCTCCAACCAGGAGGTCGTGGACGCCCTCGGGGGCCTGCCGCCGGTGAAGATCCACTGCTCCGTGCTCGCCGAGGAGGCGCTGAAGGCCGCGCTGGAGGATTATCTCCGGCGCCATCCGGAGGCCGCGCCGCGAACCCGGGAGAACGCCGGGCAGACGCCGGCTCCGTCGCTCGAGACGGCGAAGGCCTGATCGGGCTGAAGTCCGCGTCCTCCGGTCTCCGGGGCCGGCCTGCGAAGGGCCGGTCCGCAGGATCGACCCCGTGCCGTTTCGAATCGAAGTGCCGCCGCGAGGAACGACGTGGCGGCGAAGCCAATGCCTTCATCCATGCGCCAGGTTTATCTCGACCACCTTTCCGCCACGCCGCTGCTTCCCGAGGCGTTCGAGGCGATGAAACCGTATTTTACCGAGGCGTTCGGCAACGCGTCGTCCCTGCACCAGCACGGGCTGCGCGTCCGCGACGCCATGGCACGCGCCCGGACCCAGATGGCCGCACTGGTCAACGCGGAATCGGCCGACGACATCTTCTTCACCTCGAGCGGAACCGAGTCCGTGAACCTCGCGGTGAAGGGTGTGGCGTACGCCAATCGCCGCCGCGGACAGCACATCGTCTGGAGCGAGGTCGAGCACCCCGCGGTGATGAACTCGGTGGAGTTCCTGGAGAAGGAGGGTTTCACCCACACGCGGGTGCCGGTCGATCGGCATGGCCGAGTCCTCGTGGACAAGCTCCGCGAGGCGGTCACCGACAAGACGATCCTGATCTGCGTCCAGCTGGCGAACCACGACATCGGGACGATCCAGCCCGTGGCGGAGGTCGGGAAGATCGCGGCGGAAAAGGGGATTCCCTTCTTCGTCGACGCCAACACCTCCGGGGGCTGGCTCCCGATCGATGTCCAGAAGATCGGCGCGACGCTCCTCTCCCTCTCGCCGCATCGGTTCTACGGACCGAAGGGCGTCGGCGTGCTGTACCGCAATCGGCGCGCCCGGCTCGTGAGCATCATTCACGGCGGCGTGCAGGAGAACGGCCGGCGCGCGGGAACCGAGAATGTGCCGGCGATCGTCGGGGCGGGTGTCGCGGCGGAGGTCGCGCTTCGGGAGATGCCCGCCCGCATCGAGCACGTCTCGCGGCTGCAGGCGCGACTCTGGAACGGGCTGCGGGAGAACATCCCGTACATCGTGCTGAACGGGCCGGAGCCCGGGCCGGACCGCATCTGCAACAACATCAACATCAGCACCGAGTTCATCGAGGGCGAGGGCCAGCTGCTGCTGCTTGATTTCAACGGGATTGCCGTGGCAAGCGGCTCGAGCTGCGTGAGCAAGTCGCTCAAGATCTCCCACGTGCTGGCGGCGATCGGCCTCGACCACGCGCTCGCCCAGGGCAACCTCATCATGACCCTCGGCAAGGACAACACGGACGAGGACATCGACTACGTCATCGCGACGTTCCAGAAGGTCGTCAACAACCTCCGGGGCATGTCCCCGATGTGGGACGAGTTCCAGCGCGGGATCATCGACTCCGTGATCGCGCCGACGGGCCGCGGTCGTTCGTTCACGCAGCATGCCGCGGAGGTTTCCGGCAAGCGCGCCTGACGCGGGGCCGGCATCATTCCGCGAACGCGTGCGTCACCGCGCGCGATCCCGAATTCACCGAAGCTTTTCAATGATCTCCAACGACCAGGTCCTCACTGCGCTGCGCACCGTGAAGTACCCCGGCTTCAGCCGGGACATCGTCTCCTTCGGACTCGTGAAGGACGTCAACACGACCGAGGATCGCGTGCACGTCCTGCTCCATCTGAGCAGTGCCAATGCCGAGGTCGCCCAGGCGATCCGGACCGAGGCCGAGTCCGTGCTCGGGAAGATTCCGGGCGTGAAGCAGGTCGAGGTGGATGTCCGGCAGCCCGCCGCGGCGGCGCAGGCCCAGCCGGCGGCCGGGGCGCCCGCCGGAGGAAGCGCGTGGTCCGCGCAGGGCCGGGTCCCGGGCGTGAAACGGATTATCGCGGTGGCCAGCGGCAAGGGTGGCGTCGGAAAATCCACGGTATCCGCGAATCTCGCCTGCGCGTTCCGCGGCATGGGCTACGCGACCGGGCTGCTGGACTGCGACATCTATGGCCCGAGCATTCCCCTGATGATGGGCTGCCGCGAGCGCCCCGGAATCAGCGACGACCAGCGGCTGATCCCGCCGGAGCGCTTCGGCGTGAAGTTGATGAGCATCGGCTTCCTGATCGAGGACGATCAGCCGGTCATCTGGCGTGGGCCGATGATCGTGAAGACGATCCAGCAGTTCCTGCTGCAGACCGAATGGGGGAACCTCGACGTGCTGCTCGTGGACCTTCCGCCCGGCACCGGGGATGCCCAGCTCACCCTCTGCCAGAGCGTGCCACTCGATGGAGGCGTCGTGGTCACGACGCCCCAGGAAGCCTCGCTCGGTGTCGTGCGCAAGGGGATCGCCATGTTCCAGAAGCTGAACGTGCCCGTGCTCGGTATCATCGAGAACATGAGCTACTTCACCGCGCCGGACGGATCGCGCGTCGAGATCTTCGGCCACGGCGGCGGCGCGGCCGAGGCGCAGAGGCTGCAGGTGCCCTTCCTCGGCGAGATCCCGCTGTTCACCGAGATCCGGATCGGTGGCGATCTCGGGCATCCGGTCGTGGCCAGCGCGCATGAGTCCGCGCCGGGACAGGCGTTTCTGGCGGTGGCCTCGGCCCTGCGCCCTCGCATCGGGAAGCCGGGCGCCTGACCTGACCACGGGCGCCGAAACGGCGAACCCGCGTTTGCTTCAACGGGCGAAAACCGGGGAGGTTCGTCCCGCGAGGCGCAGGGAACGAACGAGCGGGCCCCGCGTCCGGCCCGGCTCCCCTGCTCATTCGCCGAGGTTCCGCCGGAGCAGCGCGTTCAACGCGCGCGGGTTCTTCAGATGGATCGACGGGCCGTCCACCTCGATCAGGTCAAGGTCCCGCAGCTTGGCGAATGACCGGGAAAGCGTTTCGCTGACCGTTCCCAGTTCGGCGGCAAGCTGGCGTTTGGTGCCGCTCAGCCGAACCGTGAAGGGCTCTTCCGCGGCGGGATCCGGGCACTGGCGGAGCAGCCAGTTGGCGAGCCGCGTCTCCACGTCGCGCATGGTGAGATCGTGGAGCTGGCGGACGAGTGCCCGGAGATGGGTTGCCATGGAGGCGATCATTCGCAGGGCCAGTTCGGGCCGCTGCTTGAGCAGTTCCACGAATTCCGCCTTGGGGACCATCAGCACGGTGGTCGGCTCCACGGCGCGCGCGTCTGCCGGATACCCCGCGGCCATCGCGAGGGCGGCCTCGGCGAACGTCTGTCCCGCGCGATAAACCTGGATCACCTGTTCCTTCCCGGCCGCGTTGACGCGATGCACGCTCACGCTTCCGCTCTGGACGATGTAAAAGCCGCGCGAAGGCTCGCCCTCGCGGAACAGGTACTCGCCGCGCCGCAGGGGGCGGACCACGGTCATCTCGGCGATGCGCTGGAGCTCCTCGCGGGGCAGGTCGGACAGCAGTTCGCACCGCCTCAGGGTGTCGGCCAACGCGATCTTCCGCAGCTCAGGGTCCGAGGCCATGCCCGCATGTTTGGACAGGGCGCATCCTGACTCAATCCCCGTGATCCGTGCGTGACGCAGCCGTCACCGGACGGGGGTTGAAACCGGTGCGGGCCATGCGGCCTTCCGGTGACCGCCTCGTGGAAACGATTCAGGAATCGGCCTTCGGCTTCGGATGGAACAGTTCCTCGCCGCGCAGACCGGTCAATCGTTCCAGGCCCGTGATGAGCTTCCACATGCCGAAGATCATGACCGCCATGGTGGGGATGGTGATGACGATGTAGCTGAGGAACGTGAGACGACCGAGTTCCTCCGCGAAGGCGGGCGTGCCCGGAGGACTGTCGATGATGGCCAGCGCGAGGCCGAAGTTCAGGATCGCGCTCAATCCGAACGAAGCCGCGATGATCCACGAGACGACCGTCAGGAGCTGATCGAAGGCGGGGCGGTTGCCGGCGCGGTCGAGCGCCGCCTCCACGCGGTGCATGTCGAGGATCTGATCGTTGCAGACCAGCACGCGGACGAGCGGCTGGCGCGTCTTCAGGGTGAGCGGGACGGCGAGGCCGAGCACAAGGGGGACCGCGGCCTCCTTCACGGCGAACCAGAGGACCGAGAGCTTGAACAGCCCGAGCCCGCCGGTCAGGGCCGTGCTGATCACGCCCACGACGGAGAACACGTTCCACTTGCTGCGCGTGACCAGGTCATAGATGCCGTAGCCGAGCGGCAGCGAGATCGCGAGCACGAGTGCCCACATGGGCCCGAGCCGGTGTTCCTTGCTCAGGGTCGTGAGGATCACCGCCGGGAAGACCGCGTTGCAGAGCAGGTTGATCCAGAGATTCTCGCGCTTCGGCGCGGGAGGCGCCGGCGGTGACGGTTGCGCGACTATGACATTCTCCATCGTGCGGAATCGTCGAGCATTCGCCCGGAACCGCCTGACTGCAAGTCCAAGGCTTGGATTGTCGCGGGGGCCTGCAACGCGGTCCGCATCCGCGCCCTGCAGGACCCGCTCCGCGGGAGGGGGAGGAAGCCCCTTGTTCCTGCGGGTGCGCCTCCCCCCTTGCGCAAGGCCGGAGAAGTGCGCAGCGTCAATGCATGCCGCTTCGCATCCTTGTCGTGCTTGCGATCGCGCTCTCCGCCTCGAGCCTCCGCGCGCAGCCCGGACCTGCGACGTCCGAGGAGTGGCTCGCGCGCGCGCAGGATGTCGGTTCGCGCGGACTGATGAAGCAGGCCATCGAATTCGCCTCCAAGGCGATCGACGCCGATCCGTTGAGCCGCAAGGCGCTCTATTACCGCGCAACGCTCCTTGAACGCATTCGGCAATTCGCACCGGCCGAGTCGGATCTCAGCCGGGCGATCGCCCTCGATGACAGGGAGCCGGCGCTCTTCCTCCAGCGCGGACTGATGCGCCTGAGGCTGCTCGACTTCGACGGCGCGGTCGCCGATTTCGATCGCTATGCCGCCCTGCGCCCATCCCGGGCCACCGACCTCTGGCAGCGTGGAATCGCGCTCTTCTATGCCGGCCGCTGGGACGACGCGCGGCAACAGTTCGAGATTCACCGCCTTGCCAATCCCCACGACGTGGAGAACTCGGCGTGGCATTTCGCGTGCATCGCGAAGCTGGAGGGCCTCGAAGCGGCGCGGGCGAAGTGGATGCCGGTCCAGGGTGACCGCCGCATCCCCATGGCCCGGATCCAGGAACTGATGCAGGGAACGGGATCGCCCGAGGCCGTTCTCGAGGCGGCGGAGACCGCCCCCGAATCACAACGCGGCCTGGCGCAACTCTACGCCAACCTCTACCTCTCGCTCTACCACGGCGCGACGAAGGATCGGACGCTCGAAGCGCGTCACGCCGTCGCGGCGGTCCGTCACGCCGCGCACGGGGGAATCATGGGAGACATCGCCCGGGTGCACTCCGACTGGGTGGCCCAGCGAATTGCCCGGCACGGGGAGTAGGAATGGACCTGCCTCCCCCCGACGGTGGGTCGCGCATGGAATCGCCGGGGCGCCGCCCGCCCCGCGCGCATCACAAATTGGCGTGCAGCATCTCGAGGCTGAGAAGAGCGTACGCCGTCACGAGCGAGGGATCACTCTCCCACCAGCGTTCGTTCTCATTGACCCATGATCCGTCAGGCCGCTGGAGTTCCAGCAGCCGCGCGGCGACGCCGGACTTCCAGTTCAGTTCGCGGGTCTCGCCCCCGTCCTCGAGCGTGAGGGTGTCCAGGCGCGCCGCGAGGAGCGCCTTGGTCATCAGGTGGAGGTAATAGTAATACCCCTGGGCCCCGAGGCCCGGATTCTCCTCGAGCGTGTAGTTGCGGCGGAGCCAGTCGATCACGGCGACGACGCGGGGATCCTTGCGATCCACCCTGGCGTAGATGTAGCTCAGCAGGCCGGCGTAGCTGATGCTTCCATACGAGCGCAGCGAAACACGGCCGGTGGCGGCGTTGGTGACGGACTCCGCCTTCGTGTGTCCCGGATAATAGACAAATCCGCCGCGGTCGCGAGGATCCTCCGAGACCCAGTCCGCCGGATTGTGAGTGTCCAGGTTCTGGCAGTTCTGCAGGAACCGGGCGACCGCCTCCCAGTTCAGATCCGCGCCCCTGGGCGTTCCCGCCGCGGCATCCCTGGGGAGCGCGGATTCCGACCATCGCATCGCCTCGATGGCCGTCAGCGTGTTGTTCATGTCGGAGTGCTGATACCGGCTGCCGTATCCCACTCCGCCATCGAACGGCGTGTCCGCGACTCCCGGTTCGCCGAGATCGACCTGACTTCGCGCAAGGTACTCCCTGGCGTCCATGATGACCGGCAGAAAGGCGGGATCGTCGGCCGTGGAAAGCGCCATCAGCGACAGGGCCGTGTTGTAGTTGGCCAGACCGACCCGGTAGATGCTCCCGTCGGGCCGGACGCTGCTCAGGATGAAATCGTAGGCCCGATTCAGTTCCGAGGGCCGGCTGCGGCGAAAGCGCCCGCTCGGCTCCCGGTTCAGCGCCGTGAGGACGATCGCCGTGACACCTGGCTGCTCCGAGGTCGACCACCATCCGTTCGAGTTCTGGTTCGAAAGCAGAAACTGGACGCCGCGCTCGATGGCGCCCGCGAGCTGTTCGCGGGTGGGCGTGTCGGCCGCGACGCCGACGCCGGGCCGGAAGGCAAGCACCGCAATGGCCAGCAGGGCGTGCATCCAGCGACAAGGGGAACCAAATGGAGTGGTCATACGACGCAAGATCGATTCAGGCGGCGTCGCCGCGCGACGCCGAATCCGGTGTAGCGCCGCGAGTCCGCCATGGCGAGAGGGAATCCACCCGCGGGATTCCCGCCGGTTCCCCACCGACCTCCTGCGGGGGCGCAGGCTCGCCCCCGGCCGCGCGGACGCCGAGTGTGCCCGAAGGGGCCGCGACCGGAAGCCTCTCCGATCAGGCGGAGAGGAACGGCCGCCACCGTCGCGCACCCGCGAGCACCACGCATCCGAGCAGGAACGCGGACACGACGGTTTTCCCCTCGGGGAGGGTTGTCGGAACCTGCCGGTGGATGGTCAGCGCGCCCGAGAAGTAGATGCCCTCGCCGGAGTCGGGATCGAAGTGGTGCAGGTGGAATCCGGCCGGCTGTGTCTCCGTGAGCAGGAACTCCAGGACGGCCGACTCGCCGTCCTGCAGGAAGAATGACCAGCCCATGGCCATGGAGATATCCTCAGGGCCGGAGATTCCCGAGTTATCGAGTGAGTTGAGGATGAAGTTATCGACGATATCCCCGAAGAGATAGCCCGGTTCGTCGAACTCCCAGGACTGTCCCGGCTCGGGGACTCCCGAAACCGCGGCGAACTCGTTGAAGAACGTGTTCTCACGCTCGGAGAACTCGTGATCCACGAACAGCAGACCGTAATGAGGACCGGCGCCGCTGAACTCGATTCGGACACTGCCAAGGCCTGTCGTCGTGTCCAGCAGGCTTCCGGAAGGCAGCGGATGGTGCCTGCCGAGGAGGATGCCGTCGTAATGAACGGCGTAGTCGAACAGCGAGACATCCGCACGAACCGGCGCGACCGCGCAGCAGACTGCCCAGGCGGCAAGGACACAAATGAGCCGTCGTTTCATGGGTGGTGAATCCCGGACGATCGCGCCATGGGGGACCTGCCGTCGCGACGCCGCGGAGGCGGTTTTCTGCGACACACCAACCGGCGGGTCAACCCCAAATCGAATCACCAGCGGAACGCTTCCCCGCACCCATCCCTCCCGGGAAGGCAGGGTCTTCCGACCCGCGCGGCGGTCCGTGAAGACGGAGCCGCGATCTCACAGGCCGGGCTCCAGGTCCGGCCTCCGCCCTCCATCCCATCTGACTGTCACGTCCATCGCATCCTCGCGCACCGCGGTCCGTGTAACATGGCCGCCCGGCCAGCGTACCCGCACGGCAGTCGGACGAGCGGAGATTCCGAGGATCAGCGTCGGACTGTTCAACGACAGCCATCCCGAGCCACCGTCCACGGGCCGCGCCGGTCCCATGCGCTCGCCGAACTCGACCCGGACCGTCGCGCCGATTCCCGTCGGGTTCCCGGGCGGTCCCTGCAGCCGGACGCGCAGTCCGGGACGCGCACCGACATTCTCGAACAGACGCGTGGAGTCCGCGTGGCGCGTGACCACGAGGTCGGGGCGGCGGTCGCCGTTGAAGTCACCCGTCACGGCGCCGCGATGTTCGCCGGGGAGGTGGATGCCGGACCGCGCGACGCTCATGGCGGCAAGACCGCCGGTGCCGTCGCCCCGGAGCACCAGGCCGCATCCGGAATCCTGTCGCGCGGCATCGGGGTGCACCCCGAAATGATTCTGGCCGAGGAACAGGTCCTCGTGACCGTCACCGTCGAAATCCGCGGGGACGATCGCGAACACGGGAGACCACTGGGCCTCCGGAGGGAGGGCCCGGACTTCGAAGGCATCGCCCCGATTCAGCAGCACGACGCTCGCGAGGAGGCGGGCCTCGACGTGGGGCAGCGGCTCGCCGGCGGCCTCGGCGATCCGCGGGATCGTGGTTCGGGCGAACGCAGCGTGGCTCGGGGCGATCCGTGTGACAAAGGGGAGATGCGGGGCGATGGCCCGACGACTTCGCACCGGGGCGTACTCGCCAAGCTCAGGAACGAACACGGCCTCGAGCGTCTGAAGAGCGCCACCGAACTCGGCAAGGTAGAGACGAAGCGGGCGCGAACCTGCCAGTTGCCAGCGGCTGTTGAGTCCCCAGTTGCCGGCGACGAGATCGACCCGGCCATCGCCATCGAGGTCCACGGGCGCAACGCTGTTCCAGCACCCCGTCAATTCGGAGAGCCGCATGGCCCCCGACAGGTGAAAAGAATCACCGGCTCGACCGCGGATTTCCGGATCCCATTCCTCCATGCGCCCGGCGGTGTTTCGAAAGATGCGGAGCGGTCCCCACTCGGTCGCGAGCACGAGGTCTGGAAAGCCGTCGTCGGCGAGGTCCGCCCAGGTGGCGCCGGTCACCAGGCCGATGCGCGCGAATGTGCCCTCTTCGTCCGCGCGCAGGCCGGAGGGTTCCCCCCGGAGGAGCATCGAATCCGCCGGCGCAGGATACCGCCCGCGAACCCAGCGCCCCGCGACGAAGAGGTCCAGATCCCCGTCCCCATCAAAGTCGGTGGTCGCCAGGGCGCCGGGACAGGCTTCGAGGCCGCGCAGGACCATGGCGTTGGTGCCATCGCCGATGAATTCAACGGCAGGGAGGGATGCCGGCTGCGTGCGGGCGAGGAGAAGCCCGCCGAGTCCGGATCCGTGCGCCGGGACCATGCCGTGAATGACCTGAGCCGTCCGCGGCAATTCCCTGGCCGGCCGCAGAATCCCGCCGCGATTGAGAAAGACGATGGCACCGGACCCGTCGCCGATCGCGAGGTCATCGGCGCCATCGCCGTTCAGGTCGGAACACAGGACGCCCGGGGTCATGCGATGGAGCGCCGCCGGGAGCAGCGGCTGCGCGGCGAAATCGTCGATGCCCTCCGCGCTGTGGACATGCCGGAGGGCGGCGGGCGCCTCCTTGAAGAGAGCCGTGTGGCGGGCGCGTTCCGGAGGATCCGCCCGCTCCGGCTCGTGGAAGACGTAGTGCCTGCCAGCCGTCAGGTTTCCGCAGCGCGTGACCGCGCCGCCGCGCCATCGGATCTCGATCTCGGCGGGTTCTCCGTCCCTCGCGGCGAAACTGAAGCGCGCCTGGTCGCTTGAGAGATAGCGGCTTCCGAGCATGACCTCCCGGGATTGTGGCGCCGGTCCGCCCCGGACCAGCAGGCGGGCGCCGACCCCATGCGTGTTGGGCGGGGCTCCCCGGAGCTCGACCGAGAGCCGGGGGCCCACGGCGTCGTTGCGGAGCAGCGCGACCGGGTCGTTCAGGTTGTTCAGGACCACGTCGAGGTCACCGTCATTATCCAGGTCGCCGAGCGCGATTCCGGTCGTGACGAGCGGCAGGCCGAAGCGCCATGCGTCGGTGGCTTCCGCGAAGCGAAGATCCCCGAGATTGCGGAACGCCATGTTCGGCTCGTTGGCGCGCGGATAGAGAAGTTTGAGCCGGAGAACCTCGAAGCGTGGAAGCTGGCGGCTGCGCCGAAGATTCTCCGCATGGAATCCGATGTCCGCGTCCATCGCGGCGAGTTCGTTGCCCGTGGAGAACAGAAGGTCCGGGAGGCCGTCGAGATCGACATCGAGGAAGACGGGTGCCCATGTCCAGTCGGTTGCGGTCACACCCGCGAACCAGCCGATCTCCGCGTAGGATCCGTCCCCGCGGGCGAGGAACAGTTGATTGAACGAATACTGCGGTGGCTGATCGCCAGGGGCGTCACCCAGGGAGGGCGGACGCAGCTCCCCGAGTTGCGTGTGGCGTTTCTCGTGGGTGCTCCCGAGCATGTCCGCGACGATGAAGTCGTCGTGGCCATCGTGGTTCAGATCGGCGAAGTCGATCCCCATCGAATACATCGGCATGTGCGGGAGGGCGCGAACCGGGGCGGCATGGAAACGCCCGTTGCCATCGTTGAACCAGAGGCCGTCCGGAGACTGGAAATCATTGCAGACGTACAGGTCCGGAGCGCCATCGCCGTTGAGATCACGAAAGGCGGCGGAAAGCGACCAGTCGTGGAGCGTCACCGGGAGGGCCTTGCGCGACGCGTCCATGAAGCGTCCGGAGTCGACCCCCTCCGGCACGAAACGGCCATTCCCCTGATTCACCAGGAGCAGATTGGGCTCGCCGTGCTCCACAATCACGCCGGACGGATCGATGGAGTATCGGCCGGCGAGGTCCGGCTCCGTCACCGGGCGCCCGTTCACGGTATGAAGGACCATGCGGCCCCCGACGTTCCGGCCGCGGAAGCGGGTGCCCGGCTGGTCCCGGAAGGTGTCCGCCCGATAGTTCGCGATGAAGATGTCCAGATCGCCGTCCCCGTCGATGTCCGCGATGCATGCGGACATGCCGCCGCGGCCGGGATTGAACGGGCTGCCGGGGGCCGGGCGAAACACGCCATCGATGGAATTCAGAAGGACATGCGTGCCCTGCCCTACGGTGTTGATCAGCAGATCCGGGCGGCCGTCGCCATCGAGGTCTCCGAGCACCGCGCCGGTGCAGTCGAGTCCCGGCAGGGCGACGCCCGCATGGTCGGCGATGTTGGTGAATCGCCAGCCGCCGAGGTTCCGGAGGAGCGCGTTGGGACCGCCGAGGGCGGGAAGCAAGATGTCGCACCATCCGTCGAGATCGACGTCACCCAGCGCGACACCGGAGCCATTGAGAAGGATCTGGTTGGTGACATACCGATCCGGGGCCAGAACGTTCGCAAACGAAACACCCGCCGCCTCGAGGGGCACGCGCGTGAATCCGGGGCCATGGCCCTCAAACTCCCCGGGCATGGACTCCAGGGGAACAAACGCCGGCGACTGGCCCCCGTCCTCGGCCAGGGCGACGCCCTGCGCCAGACGGAGGAGCAGGCAGACGGCTGCGAGCCGGCAAATTCCCGCGAACATGCGCCGACAGGGACGCGGCGGGTGGGGATCGATGCGATCGCCCTCCCGTCCGCGTGGAGCCGGATGCCGCATGACCCTCGGTCAGTCCCGTCGTGAGGATGCGCCACGGCGCGGTACATGTCGTGGAGCCTTCAAGGACGCGGTGCATCGCCGAATCGACGCCGGACCGTGCGCGCAGGAGTGGTCACCTTGCGCCATGGCCATTCCTCAAGCCTCGGCGGCAACCACGTGGACGGCTCCATCCGTGCAGGCGGCATACAGCGCTCCGGAGGGGGAGAACGACGGTCGCGCCTGAAAGCTCCGCCGCGCATCGAGCCAGCGCGCGGCGCGCCCCGTCGGGTCGATCCGGTGCACGTACCCGAGCGGATCCGCCACGATGATGTCCTCGGTCCCGGGGCAGACGGCGCCGGCCAGCAGGTAATCGCACCGCAAGTCATGACGAAAGACGGCTTCGCCACCGGGCGTGAACCGGCTCACGCAGCCCGACAGGTCGCACACGATGACATGCCCCTCGGCCGTCAGCGCGGGCGTCGCCTGGACGGAAGCCTCGAGCTCCCGCGTCCAGAGCAGCGATCCCTCGCGAATGGACCATGCGTGCAGGCGTGCGCCGCGCCCACGATTCGCGACGAAGTAGATGCGTGACCTGCGTTCCTCGAGCACGGGGGCCGCGGCGACCAGCGTCCGGCGGGCGCCACGGTCATCCTCGGGCTCGACGAACAGGACCTTCTCGGCGCCGGAGCCATCCGTCGCGACCAGTTCCACTCCCCTTTCATGGACGGCCCTCGCCGAATAGATGGTGCCGGACGAATCGCAGGAGACGGCCGAGCGCGGTGAGATACCCGCATTCCAATCGAACTGCGACTTGCCGGTGGTGCCGTCGAGGGCATGGAAGCGCCCGCCCCAACTGCTCAGCACGACGCGATCGCCAGCGAACAGCAGGTCGGAAAGGATTCGGGGGTCGCTGGCGGTCGGGATGGCCCGCTGCCAGACGACATCGCCGGAGCCTGCATCGAGGCAGTACACCGCGCCGGCGACCGTGGCGACGAAGAGGCGCCCGGTGGTGCAATCAAGGGCCGGAGTCGCGGAGACGCCGCCGGTCAAGCGCCGCTCCCAACGGGCGCGGCCGTCCGGAGCGATTGCGCGGATTCCTCCCGCCATGTCAGCGACGTAGGCGGTTCCCGCCGGATCGAACACGACCGAGGCATGCAATGCCCCGCTCGCGGGAATCTGCGAGTGTCGTCCGGGATCAGGGTGCGCCGCCGCGGTGAACAAACCGGTCCGGCAATTGTTCCCGCCCCCGGTGTGCCAGGCCGGGAGCTCGCGGGGAGCGTCAGCGTTCGGGGTCGGGCGCAAGCCGCCGGTAGGTTGGCTCATACTGAAATCGTGCCTGTTCGAGGCTGAGGCCGGTCACTTCGAGGCGATCCAGTCGGTTCTCGCCAAGGCCCCGGCAACGTGCGAGAGCGAGATGGTTGGAACCATTGACGAACGGCCACGTGCGATCCGGCGCATCCGGATCAAACCCCATCACGGCGGCGGCGACCGAATCGGTGCAGATCGGGTTCATTCCGGCGATCAGCAGCCCGGGCCGAGTCACGGTGACCATGGATCCGATCCACCAGCCTTCGGCGGTCTGGATGGCGCTGATGCCGTCGATGACGGCCAGGTGAATGGGCAGGGCGGCGGCGAGATCCACAATGAAGCGCGGAACATTGTAGCCGTGGTCGCCCTCGACGGTACGCCCGGTGAACGCGTCCACCGACGTGCACGGTTTCCGGGTGCAGTTGTGCATCGTGTTGCTGCGGTACCCGGTCGCGTTCTCGTCGGGTTCGTCCTCGAGGTCGTCGCCGTACAGGCTGCTCGGCGGCACTCCGAAGAGATTCTTCGTGGTGCCCGTGATGCCCGCGGACACGTGGCTCTTGAGTTTCGTCAGCGAAACCAGGACATCGGCCTCCGCGTAGGCGCGATGCACCTCCCATGCGGTGGCGACCTCGCCGTTCGGCACTTTGACGATCGCGTAGTCCCGATGGGCGCCCCGGTTCCGCGTGTTGACGAACCGCGCGCGGCCGTCCATGGCCGAATTGAACTCGGCGAGCCGGAATCCGTACCCTTCGAACGCCTCCGGCCCGGTCGGCTTGAAGGGGAGCTGGTCGCAGAACACGACCTCGCGCGCTCCCCTTGCCACGAGAATGCTGCCGAGCGCCATCGCGACGGTGGGATGAACCGTGACCGTGAGCCAGAGGGGAATCCCCGCGACGTCCGCCTCGGACGAGTTCACGAGATTCACCTTCACCAGCACTCGCTTCCGTCTCACGAGGCGACCGACATCCCCGACCTGGTCGAGCATCCGGACCAGCGCATCCCGGACTTCGGCGTACTCGTACCTGCGGCAGAACCCGAGCGCGGTTGGCGCCCGCGGAACCCGCTGAGCGCCCCCTGCCGCCGGCGCTCCGATGGATGAGGGCGCGGCGAGCGACAGCGCGCCGGCCATTGCCGAAAGGAAATCCCGGCGCGACAGACTGCGTCCGGGACATCGGGGCGCCATGGGTGCCGCGGGATTCATAAGGTGATAGCCAAGCAAGAAGACCTTCCGCGGCCGCAATGTCAAACGCGTAAGCCCGACCGCGCGCGGCAAGGGAAACGCTCGCGCGGCTCACCGCGCTTCAGAATGCTTCCACCATGAAACGCAGCGCGGGAATCCTCCTCCACCGGCGTGGCGAACGGGGGCTCGAGGTGCTCCTGGTTCATCCGGGGGGGCCCTTCTGGAAGAACAGGGATGCGGGGGCGTGGTCCATCCCCAAGGGCGAATACACCGACGAACCGCCGCTGCAGGCCGCCCTTCGGGAGTTCCGGGAGGAAACCGGATTCGAACTCTCCGGACCGAGTCTCGAGCTGACACCCGTGCGACAAGGCGGGGGCAAGTGGGTCCAGGCCTTCGCGATGGAAGGTGATCTCGATCCGGCGGCGATTCGGAGCACCACCTTCGAAACGGAATGGCCTCCGCGATCCGGAAGGTTCCAGGTTTTCCCCGAGGTGGATCGGGCGGAATGGTTCGGGCTGGAGGAGGCCCGAAAACGGATCCTGCCCGCGCAACGGCCGATCCTCGATGAACTCGAGGCCATTCTGATACCGGCTCCGGGCACGCATCCGGAACCGTGAGCAGGGGCGGACGTTCGCGCGGGGTTCAGCGTCCGAACAGGTTGCGGACGATGTCCTCGATGGGAACCTCCTCGATGTCGATGTCGGTCACGTCGAACTGGTCGAGCACAGCCTTGCACGTGGAGATCACCTGGTCGCGACGCACCTTGAGTCGGACCATTCCCGAAGCGGTCTCGATGACCTCGCCGTACCGCTGGAGATGTTCCGCGCCGCGCGCGGCGGCGTCAGAGCTGTGGATGGTGATCACCTTGTGATCGGCGAAACGGTCGATCACCTCTTCCAGCCGCCCATCAAAGAAGATGGTTCCATGATCGATGATGATCACGCGCTGGCACAGCTCCACGATGTCCGCCATGTAATGGCTGGTCAGGATGATCGTCGTTCGATGACGCGCGTTATGCTGCCGGAGAAACTCGCGCACCTTCTTCTGCGAGACCACATCCAGCCCGATCGTCGGCTCATCGAGGAAGAGCACGCGCGGGCCGTGCAGGAGCGAGGCGATCAGCTCCATCTTCATGCGCTCGCCGAGGGAAAGCTCGCGAACCATGACGTTCAGCTTGTGCTGCACATCCAGGAGCTCGCTCAGCTCGAGCACCGTTCGCTCCGCCCGGGCGCGATCGATCCCGTAAATCCGCGCGTTCAGCGCCAGCGACTCGCTCGCAGGCAGGTCCCACCACAACTGGTTCTTCTGGCCAAGGAGCAGCGCGAACTGGCGGCGATAGCCATCCGCTCGTTCCCACGGCGTGTAGCCGAGCACCCTCGCGTCACCGGCCGTGGGGTACAGCAGTCCGGACAGCATCTTCAGCGTCGTGGTTTTCCCCGCCCCGTTGGGACCGAGGAAGCCCACGAACTCGCCTTCCGCGATCCGGAAGCTCACGTCACGCACGGCCGTCACGTCCTCGTAACGGCGGTGGAACAGCGCGCGCAGGGCGCCCATCACACCGGGCTCCTTCCTGTAGGTGCGGAATGTCTTGCTGAGGCCTCGCACCTCGATGACGGCGGGGCGATCCATCCGGGGCCGGAGAATGCCGCCGTGCGCGGCGTCGCGCGAGGGATTACCGCCCGCCGACAGGGCGAATGGCGCTGATTATGGAATGGTGATCAAACGCGGAACCCGCGATCCAGTGAAGTGCCCGGGTGATCGAGGTCAGGCCTGAAAAAGGGATGAGGCCCGTCCCCCCTCCAAGGAACGGGCCTCAAAGTGCCGCTCTGCCGGCAACACCCCCATGTTGCCCCCCCACCTCCTACCACGGTCAGGATGAGCTGACCTCTTCTCGAGCCGTACTCGAGCGAGTTCAGGACCAACCGGGACCGAGGCTCTGGCTCTGCGGCAAAACCGAAAATTTCAAAGTGGAAGGCGAGTGGTCGATCAGGGAGCTTTCGTTCGTTTCCAGGTTTTCCCTTTGTGTTTCCACGTTTGCTGAACCTTTTCTGACTCTCGCCTTCCGCCTCACATGTAGCGAGGCCCATGCCACAAACGGCGGCCCTTCACCCCCCCCAAGGACAGGTTGCGCAAACAACTCTTTCCCAACTGGTTAACCGGAAGGCTCCGAGCGCGCTCCGCCACTCGTTCGGTCGGCCCTTGGCAGTGTGCATCGAGGCGTGCACGAAACGTTGCGGCTTGCAGGGAGGATCCCAGATTTCGGGGCATGGCGCGGTCCCCGCGATCGTGGGCGGGTATTCTCATGCCCGCGGTCGCATGGGCCCCTGCCGGGGTCCGCCCGGCCGCCCTATCCCTCCCCGTGACCGGCGTCCACGCGCTCCCGGACGACCGAGCGCGCCGGCTTGTCCTCGCGCAGTCCGAGAAAGACCGGGTGCCGGAGGTTGCCGTCGCGGGTCCACTCAATGAACTTCACCTGGCAGACAAGCTCCGGTCGCAGCCATGTGCATCGACGCATCTCGGCCGCCGTGATGCCGCCGGCCTGCCGTTGCGTCCGGCCTGGAAGGTTCTCGAACGGACAGGTCTGGACCACGCAGAGCCGGAACAGCGCATGGAGTTCCTTCAGTCGGGCCGCGGAGAAGCCGGTGCCCACCCTGGAGGCGAACAGCAGCCGGCCGTTGTCGTAATACCCCACGAGGATCGCGCCGAAGTACTTCCTCGAACCCTCCGGCGGCGTGAAGCCGCCGATGACGAATTCCTGTTCCTGATGTGCCTTGATCTTGGCCCACGCACCGCTGCGCCGCCCCGGTTCGTAAGGCGAGTCGCGGCGCTTGGCGATCACCCCCTCCAGACCGAGCGCGAGCACCTGCTTCCAGACCTCGGCTGCGGGTGCTTCCAGCGACGGCGAGAAGCGCAGAGGTGCCGAAGCCTTCGAAAGCAGGCGGCCGAGGAGTTTGCGACGCTCGACCAGCGGCAGCGGGGTGCAGTCGCGCCCGCCGAGATGGAGCAGATCGAAGAGGACATAGGATGCCTCCGACTGGCGGCCGTCGCGCTTGAGATTCTGCAGTGCCTGGAAGGAACTGCGCCCGTGGACGTCGAGGGCGATCAATTCGCCGTCGAGCACGAATCGACGTTCCTTCAGCCGCGAGAGGGCGGCGACGACGCCGGGAAAATCCGTCGTGATCTCGCGCGGACGCCGGGAGTAGAGGCGGACGTCGTCCTGATCACGCACCGCAATGGCGCGAATGCCGTCGAGCTTGAGCTCGTAGAGCCACTCCTCGCCCTCAGGCAGCGCATCCGCGAGCTGCGCCTTCATGGGCTCGACGCAGGAAGGGGCGGCAGCCGCCTCCGGCTCCCCGACGCTGCTCTTGCGGGATGGCATGACGCAATACGTGATTCAGACCGCCCCGGGCGCCCGGGGTGAACGCGGGCTGGACCTGCGGGGGGCTGAACGAAAGGGGAATCGAGCCGGGCTCATGCGGCCTTGCGGCGTTTCGAGGACTGCCTGGCCCTGGAAGGGCGCGCCTTCTGCTTCTTGGCCTCTTTCGCTTCTCCAAGACTCTGGCGAAGCACCTCCGCGAGATCGATGACGTTGGTGGCCTTGGGTGCCTTGGCGGCCGGACGTCGCGTGCGATCCCCACCCTCCGCCTTCTCCTCGATGAGCTTGAGGAGGGCGGACTTGTAGTCGTCGCGATAGCGGGTCGGCTCCCATTTCTCGGTCATCTGGTCGATGAGCGAGCGCGCCATGTTGAGCTCGGTCTTCCGGAGCTCCACCTTTTGCGGGAGCTTCAGGTCGGAAGGCTCCACCAGCTCGTCGGCGAAGCGCATGATCTCGAGCATGAGGGCATTGCCGTTGGGTTTGACGGCCGCGAGATGCTGGCGCGTCCGGATGACAACCTTGGCAATCCCCACCTTGCCCGTATCGCGGAGCGTTTCCCTCAGGAGCGCGTACGCCTTGATGCCCTGTTTCGCGGGCTCCATGTAGTAGGGCTTCTGGAAGAACATCGGGTTGATCTCGTCGAGGGGTACGAAGTCGATGATGTCCACCGTCTGAGTCGCCTCGACGTCCACCCGCTTGAAGTCCTCATCTTTCAGGACGACGAATCGGTCCTTCTCGTACTCGTAACCCTTCACGATCTGGTCCCACGAGACCTCCTTGCCGTCCGCCTCCGCGACGCGCCTGTAATTGATGGGGCTGAGATCGCCCCTGCGGAGGAGCCGGAAGGTGAGCTCCTCGCTTCGGGTCGCGGGGTAGAGGCCGATCGGGATCTGGATCAGCCCGAAGCTGATGGATCCCTTCCAGATGGCGCGCACGCGGGATTGGGGATGGAACACGGCGGCGCGGACTCAGCCGCGCCGCCGCGACGCAGATTATGGGAACCCGGGCCCAGGCTCATGGGCGGCGGCGGATTCGGGCTTGCAGGGTGGAAGCATCAGCCCTCTCCGCCCCCGCGCCATGCAGATGCACCCCGCCCCGGAGGCGCATCCTTCGCAGCAGTACGCGCGCGCATGCCATCGATATCCCCTGTCCGACAGGGTGATCCCGCATGCCGGACAGACCACGCGCCTCATGCCGGGTCGGAACAACTCCCCGAACCCGCCCTAGGGCTGATCCGCGGGCGGAGTCGTCGGCTCCCGATCGTCGATCGGCGGAGGATTCGTCGAGGCCGGCATGTCGTTCACGACCGGTGGAGTGTTGGTGACGGTCACCTGATCCGCGTCGTAGCCGGGTTCGCATCCAGCCAAAACAATCGGAACAAGGAGTAACAGAGCTCTTTTCATGCGGAGTGACTTGATCTGGCCGCGCTGGTTCGCACCGCCATGGCGGGCTCGCAGCATTCGGAGGCAGATGGTTAGTTCGATTTGACCGCGTTGCCGTAGCCCCCCGTGGAGGGCGACGGTCCCTTAGCGAGCGACGTGCCGAAACCCCGCTCGCACTCCAGAAGAAGCTCCGGAACTGCCGGACCCCCTTCCGGAACAGGACCTTTATCAGCATGCTTCTCAAGGAATTGCAACGGAATCCGGGCAATCCCTTCGCCGGACACAGTGCCCGGATTCCCCGCGAGCGGAACACAACGACGGTCCGCGCCCCCCCGCAAGGATTGCAAACTGCATCATGGGGTTCATTCGGCAGGCATTCCGCAAGAACCACCGCAGGATGTCATGCCGAGGGGGGAACCATGGCACACACCCGCGGAAGCAGCCGGTCCTTCGCAGGAGCGAGACCGACTACGCGGGGAGGGTCGAGTCGCGCGCGTCCTTGGGGGCGTTCGCGCGGACTTCCTGCGACAACTGGATGCGCGCGAGCTGGACGATGTGGCTCTTGGTTTCGGCGAACGTCACGCCCACGGCGTCCGCGATCTCGGCGGGCCTGAGGGAGGTTCGTTCCCGCTCGGTCATCCCCCATGCCGCAATCACCAGCGGGATGCCGACCGCCCGCGCGCGCAGGCGCTTCGCGAGCTGACGCACCGGGAACGCCGCTCCCCCGGGCAGAACCGCGACACAGACCAGCGCCGGCTTGCGCTGCTCGATCTCGAGAAGGTTCTCCGATACGAGCCGATCCGCCGGCAGGACGTGCATGTTCACCTGCTGTGGGGACAACGTGGCGGCGAACATCCGGAGGGCGAGTTGTTCCGCCTCATCCGCGGCGGGCCAGCCGACAGCGAGCGGCACTTCCTCGGCCACCGCGGGTTCCTCGTGCACGACTTCGAGCACGGTGGAGGGCAGGTCGATCATCTCGCCGACCGCCTCGAGAACGAATTCGCGCTCGGCATCCGACAGGCGGTCGTGATCAGCATCGTGCCGGCAAGCGACCAGCGCCGGGATCAGGAGATTCTCGTAGAACTCCGAGGCCGAGTGCTGCCTCAGGTACGTTTCGGCGATTTCCTCGGCCTCCTGGCGGTCACGGGCCAGGAGGCGCTGGTAGAAGACCTGGTACGGGACCAGCGGAGGTTCGCTGCTCAGCAGGACCGCGATGAAGTCCAGATCGGGGACCCCCTTGCTGATGACCATGAGGCACACCGTCATCGGTGCGGCGAGCACGAGGCCGATCGGCCCCCAGAGCCAGGTCCAGAAGGCCACCATGATGAGCAGCGCCACTTCCGACACCCCGATGCTGCTGCCGTAAACCATCGGCTCCAGGACCATGTTGTTGAGCAGCTCGAGCCCGATCACGAGGGCCATGATCAGGACCGGCGTCGTCCAGTTGTCGAAGACCGCGAGACTGACGAGAATCGGCGCGGCGGCGCCAATCCACGGGCCGACGTACGGAATGAAGCGCGCCACGCCCGCGAGGAACCCCCAGAGCGCCGCGTAGGGCAGGCCGATCAGAAACAGGCCCGTGCCCACGCACACCCCGAATCCCGCGTTGAGCAGGGAATGCCTCAGCAGGTATCGGCTCACCTGCCGCCCCGCCGCGTCAATCGCCCGCGTGGTGGCCACCAGCCGACCATAGCCCGCCAGCCGGACGATGCGGTCCCGCAACTCCTCCCGCCGGAGCAGCATGAAGATGGAGAGAACAATCACGAGGCCCAGCGTCGCGAGCGGCTGCAGCAACGCGGCGAGCGAGACCGGGAGGGTTTCCCCCGCCTCCGACGCCTTGATCACGACCGGCACCGCACCCGCCTCGGCCGCGGGCGTCACCGCCTGCTCTCCCTCCTTGTTCAGCTCATCCAGAACCTCCCGCGCCATCTGCTGCAGATTCTCGATGGCGCCTCCGCGACTCGCGATCCGCAGGTCCGCGATCTTCTGCAGGATGTTCTGGCGATAGGCGGGCAGCTCGGTCGCCAGCGCCCGGAGCTGGACGAACAGCACGGTGCCAATGCCCGCCACAAGCGCGAACACGAGCCCCATCGTGATCATGACGGACGGAGTCCGCCCCAGCCCCTTCCGCCGGAGCAGCGTGACAATGGGCGACAGAATGAATGTCGCCAGGACGGCCATCGCGATGGGGATCAGGATTTCACGCGCCCATCGAAGCACGCCGACCACGAGCACGATGCTCCCCGCCAGCAGCAGCAGCGACAACCAGTTCGACCGCGTCCTCTTCGCCGATATCTCGTACATTCCCGGAGGTCCCGTTTCATGGCGCTGGCACGTCGAGTGCCATCAGCATGTCAGCCCGCGAACTCGTTCGCTCAGCCAATGACCATGCCTGCTTGCGCACGGCCCCGGTCATCGCCGTTCCCTCGCCGCGGGCGAGAAAGGCGTGCGCGCTGCAATGACCCCGCGAACGCGCCGTGCACCCTGCAACCCGGGCGTGGGGCCCAATCAAGGCCGTGACGGCCGCAGCCCGACTCATCGCGGCGTCAGCGACAGCACACACGCCACCACCACCGCGCACCCGACCACGTCGAGCCAGATGCCGTGCCGCACCATCTTCATCAGGGGAACGACGCCGGTTCCATAAGCCAGGGCATTGGGCGGGGTCGAGACCGGAAGCATGAAACCGAGGGAACAACCAAGGCACGCCGCCAGCGCGGGCCGCAGCGCATCGACGCCCGCGGCGTCCGCAACGGCAATGGCGAGCGGAATGATCATGGTGGCGGATGCGGTGTTGGACGTGGCTTCGCTCACCAGGACTCCGAGGCCCGCGAAGAGGAGGGTGAGCGTGAACACATTCACGGCCGGGAGCAGGGTGGCGAGCCCCTCGCCGATCCAGTGCGCGAGGCCGGTCTCGAACATCATCGATCCCAGGGCCATTCCGCCGCCGAAGAGCAGGATCGTGCCCCAGTCGATCCGACCCGCGTCGGACCATTCGAGAACTCGTGTGCGGCGGTCGCCGGCGGGAAGGAGAAACAGGCTCGCGGCGGCGAGCACGGCCACGACGCTCTCGGGCAGCCGCTCCTGCAGCCAGCGCGCGCCCGGCGCGTCACGCCCGGACACCAGCGCCACGGACCCGGGAAGAATCCAGAGGGCGATCGCCGCGGCGAACACCGTGGCGGTGATCACCTCCGCCCGCGACCAGCGTCCGAGCCGGCCGCGCTCGCGGAGCAGCCAGCCGCGGTCGGACGGCTTCCATGAAGCCCGGAGCCCCGGGATCCGGTGCATCCGGAAGATCAGCGCCCCGATCAGAAGGAGCGCCGCGGGCGCGGCGAACCGCATCCACTCCGCGAAGAGGAGACGGCGCTCCAGGTGACGCTCGATCAGGCCGATGCCGATCAGGTTCGGCGGAGTCCCGATCGGGGTGGCAAGGCCTCCGATCGACGCGCCGAAAGCCGTCACCAGAATCAATGCAAGGGCGATCGGACTGCGGCGCCATGCGGCGCTGTCGGCGCCTTGCGACGGGTTGCCGCCCGTGCCCCCCGCCACCTCCGGAAGGATCGACATCGCGATCGGAAGCATCATCGCCGCCGTCGCCGTGTTGGAGACCCAGGCCGAGATCGCCGCCGTGAGCATGCCAAAGCCCGCCAGCAGTCCCAGCGGGCTCCGGCCGACCCATGGAAACGTCAGCACCCTGAGGGCGATGCGCCGATTCAACCGATGTTTCACCATGGCCTCGGCCAGCATGAACCCGCCGAGGAACAGGAAGATCACGGGATCCGAAAACGGCCGGAGCGCATCCCGGACGGGGGCGATCCCCAGCAGCACCGCAAGGGCGGGCCCAAGGATCGCGGTGGACGGCAGCGGCATGGCTTCCGTCAGCCACCAGGTTCCCACCAGCGCCATCACCGCCAGCATCCGGTGCGCGGGATCGGGCAGGTCCGGAATCGGCACGAGCCACACGATCCCCGCGAGAACGGGCCCGGCAACGAGCCCCACCCTGCGGCGCCAGAGTTCGAACCGCTCCTCGTGAGCCGTGAGGCGCGCGACCGGGACGGCTGCCGTATCCATCTCTCAATCGGCGGCGAGTTCTCCCAGCGTGTCGAGAACGTCCGCCTCCGGCACGGGCTGTCCCCACGTGACGTCGCCGAGCTGCCGCGCCAGCACGAAGCGGAGTTCCCCGTCGCGCACCTTCTTGTCGAGGCGCATGGCGGCGAGCGCCTTCTGGCGGGCCGATTTCGTCAGGTTGACGTGGACGGGCAGGCCGGCCCGGCGAAGCAGATCGCGGATGCGACCAACCTCCGCCGCACTGAGACCCGCGCGGCGTTCGGAAAGCATCGCGGCGGCGACCTGCCCGATGGAGATCGCCTCGCCGTGCAGGTAGGTGCCGTACGCGGTGATCGCCTCGAGCGCATGACCGATCGTGTGGCCGAAGTTGAGGACGGCGCGCTGACCACTTTCGGTTTCGTCCTGCGACACCACGTCCGCCTTGATCTCGCAGCAGCGCGCGATGATGGGCGCCAGGGTTTCCGGGTCGCACTGGAGCAGCCTGTCCACGTCGCGTTCGAGTCGGGCGAACAGGTCGGGATCACGGATGATGCCGTACTTGATGACCTCCGCGAGGCCCGCGCGGAACTCCCGCTCGGGCAGGGTCTTCAGGACTTCCGTGTCGCACAGGACGAGACGCGGCTGAAGAAACGCGCCGACGAGGTTCTTTCCGGCCTTCAGGTTGACGCCGACCTTGCCGCCGACGGAGCTGTCCACCTGCGCGAGGAGGGTCGTCGGGATCTGCACCAGGCCGATCCCACGCAGGTAGGTCGCCGCGACGAAGCCGGCGAGGTCACCGGTGACACCGCCCCCGAGGGCGACAACAAACGATTTCCGCTCGAGCCGGTGAGCGGCGAGCTGGTTGTGACACCGCTCGACCACTGAAAGCCTCTTCGAAACCTCGCCCGGGGCGAACGTCACGAGCACCGGATCGAACCCCGCCTGGCGCAGGCTGCCCGTGACGAGGTGCCCATAGCGGGTCGCGACATTGGTGTCGGCGATGACCGCACACTTCGCCGCCAGCCCCATGTCGCGGCATCGGCGGCCTACCGTCTCGAGGATGCCGTCGTCCACGAGGACGTGATAGCTCCGGGGGCCGAGCGGCACGGTGACCTTGCGCATGCCCGGCAGCGTACCCGGCAGAAAGGTCTTTGACTATTTTGACAGCGGCCTTTCAGACAGGTAATGACTCGCCTTCGGGATCCGGGGGCACGGGAAATTCCTTGACCCGCCGAGAGGCAACGGTGCAAGCAGAAGGGCGGGGCCGGGTCCGAACTGGAACGAGAATCATGAACCTAAGACCCGGCGCGGTATTCGCGCCACGTTATCCACGGGGCATCCTTGCAGCCGCACTCTTTGCAGCCGCATCTGCCACCATTCACGCGGCCGCTTTCCTTCAGATCGACCCGGATCCGCGGACGAGCTTCGGCGTGGGGCCGACGTTCGCCGTCGGAACCCAGTTCACGATGGGGGACACGTCCTATCAGCTGGAGTCCATCTCGGTGGCGCTTCAGCTCTCCTTCCCGGGCACGGACCTCTTCGAGCTGGGCATCTACGCCGACGACAACGGCCAGCCCGGCTCCACGGCGGTCGCCCTCGGACAGGTGTCTGTCTCGAGCCAGACGCTGCAATTGCAAACCGCCCCGGCGTCCGGCCTGCTGCAGGCAGGCGGCGTGTACTGGGTCACCGCACGCGTCCTCGACGGCGAAACGCGCTATCAGGTCGGCTACAACACCGACGTCTCCATCAGCACCGGGGCCACGCCCTCGCGCAATACGGTCTTCGTGACGGATATCTCCGATCCCGCCTCCTGGACGGATACCTTCCTCTCCAACATCGAGACGGCGAACCTCGCGTACTCCCTCAACGGCGTGGCCGTCCCCGAACTCTCCGAAACCGGCTTCGTGCTGGGACTCGGCGCCCTCGGGGCCGCTGTCTGGCTGCGGCGCCGCCGCGGGAGCTGACCCGCCACCGCTCATCGTCGATCGTCTTCCCGCCCCGCCCTCCCGGCGGGGCTTTTCCTTTCCCGGGGCTGCAGGCGTGCATTCCGGCCATTCCGCGCTTCAATGGCCGCCATGAAACGACGAACCTTCCTCCGGCTTGCCCCGGGTGCGCTGCTCCTCGCCCCCGAAGGGCGCGCCCAGCTCGAGGAACTCCTCGCCATCGGCGAACAGATCCTCGCCGAACGGTTCGACCCGGGCTTCCTCGACGCCCTCAAGGCCGGCAACCTCGCCGAGATCACCGAGCACTTGAACCGGGCCGTCGAACTCTTCGAAAGCGAATACGTGCTCGATCTCGCCGCAGTCGGGAACACCATCAAGACGATCCTGCCCCTTCTCGATTCCCAGCCGGAACTTCAACCGTACGCCGCATGGCTGCGCGCCCGCGCCGACTATTTCGACGTCGCCCGCAGTCTCCAGGACGCCGCTCCCCGTTCCCCGGACACTCCCAGGCCGGTGCCGACCCCGGATCAGCAGCGAAAGGAATGGCGTCGCACGATGGAATCCCGCGAACGCCCCGCCGGTGCGCAGCACTGGGTCCCCCAGCTCAAGCCGATCTTCCGAAACGCCGGCGCGCCACCGGAACTGGTCTGGCTCGCCGAAATCGAGTCCGCCTTCAATCCCGCGGCGCGAAGTCCCGTCGGGGCGGCCGGCCTGTTCCAGCTCATGCCCGCCACGGCACAGGAACTCGGGCTTCGGCTTCAGCCCCAGGATGAACGCCTCGACCCGGAACGCAACGCGCGCGCAGCCGCCACCTATCTCCGCCGGATCTACGACCAGTTCAGGGACTGGCCGCTCACGCTCGCCGCGTACAATGCCGGACCCGGCCGCATCCGCCGCACCATGAACCGCCAGGGCGCACGTTCGTTCGACGTCATCGCACCCGCGCTCCCGGCCGAAACCCAGATGTACGTTCCGAAGTTCGAATCCGTCCTGCGGAAGCGCGAGGGCGTGGAACTGACGGCGCTTCCGGTGCCCGCCTGAAAGGCCGGCGGCACGCGTGTGGATGGCGCGGCCGATGCCGCGCCACGCGATGCGGTCCCCCGGAGCACGGGCGGCTCAGGCCGCCACGCTGCGTTCCTCGTCGTCCTTCACGGCCGCGGCGAGCTCCTGCTCGTGCTTCACCCGCGCCGCCTCGACGTCGTATGCGTCGTTGTCCGGATGATCCGGGTTGAGCGGCGAGATCTCCCGCAGACGCCGGATGATGCCCGGCAGGTGCTTCAGGAGGTGATCCACATCCTCGTCGGTGTTGCCGACGCCGAGGCTGAAGCGCACGCAGCCGCGCGCGCGCATCGGGCTGAGCCCCATCGCCGTCAGCACATGCGACGGATCCAGCGAACCGGTCGTGCATGCCGATCCGCTCGACGCGCAGATGCCCACCTGGTCCAGCAGCATCAGCACGGCCTCCGCCTCCACAAATTCGAACGCGATGTTCGAGGTGTTCGGCAGCCGGTTCGCCCGATCGCCGTTGACGAACGTGTGCGGGATGGTGTCGAGGATCGTCTGTTCCATCCGATCCCGCAGGGCGCGCACCCGCTGGTTCTCGTCGGCCAGCCGCGACATGGCCAGTTCCGCGGCCTTCCCGAAGCCGACGATGTGCGGAACGTTCTCCGTTCCGCCCCTCCGGCCACGCTCCTGGTGCCCGCCGACGATCATCGGCTGGAACCGCGTCCGCCTGCGGACGTACAGCATGCCGATGCCCTTCGGCGCATGGAGCTTGTGGGCGGACAGCGACAGGAAATCAACGCCCAGCGACCGGACGTCGATCTTCAGCTTGCCCGGAACCTGGACGGCATCCGTGTGGCACAGGACGCCGCGGCTCCGGCAGATCGCCGCCACCTCCTCGATCGGGAAGAGCACGCCGGTCTCATTGTTCGCCCACATCACCGAAACGATCGCGGTGTCCGGGCGCAGGCTCTTCTCGAGGAGATGGATGTCCAGCGACCCGTCCGATTCCACGGGCAGGTACGTGACATCATAGCCCTGCCGCTGGAGGAACTCGCCGTAGTTGATGTTCGCGGAGTGCTCCACCGCGGTCATGACGACATGCCGCTTGTCGGGCTGGGTCACGAGTGCGCTGTGGATCGCCGTGTTGTTGCTCTCGGTGCCGCAACTGGTGAAGATGACCTCGCGCGGATCGGCATTCACGAGCGCCGCCACCTTGGACCGCGCATCCTCGACCGCCTTGTGAACCTCGCCGGCGATGCGATAGGCGCTCGACGGGTTCGCCCACCCGCCCCGCAGGAAAGGCATCATGGCGTCGGCGACCTCCGGTGCGATCGGCGTGGTGGCGTTGTTGTCGAAATAATAAAAGCGGTCCTGGCTCATGAGTGTTGCTGCGGGCGGTGCGCGGGGTCCGATACCGGCCCGGAATACCGGAGCAGTGTACGGCTGGCGCGGAGGTCTGCAAGCGGGACGGGACGGGGCGGGCGCCTGTGGAGAAAGCTCATTGACACGCGGGCCACCTGGCTGCAAGGCTTATCTGTACTAAGTTTAGTAGTTTACTCATGAATATCGCTGCCGAGCCTGGCGCCGCTGCCAAGCTCACCCATCACGAGTCCATCAAGAAGTCCGTCCCCACGCTGGCGGGGACGATTGCCGCCACCCTCGCCGATCCGAACGCCGATCGATTCAGCGACGATGACGTTCAGTTCCTGAAATTCCACGGGATCTATCAGCAGGACGACCGCGACCTGCGCAAGACGGGCAAGAAGTACATCCTGATGGTCCGCGGCCGGATTCCGGGCGGGGTGATGAGCGCGCGCCAGTGGGCGGTGTTCGACGATCTCGCGACGCGGTACGGAAACGGCACGCTGCGCGTGACCACCCGCCAGAGCATCCAGTTCCACGGCGTGGTGAAAAAGGGGCTCGGGCCGCTCGTTCGGGGCATCAACGAGTCCCTGCTCTCGACGCAGTCGGCATGCGGCGACGTGAACCGCAACGTCCTCGCCCCGCCCACGCCGGCGTACACGAAGGCCCGCGACGAGGTGTTCCAGCACTGCGTCCAGGTCGCCGACGCCCTTCGGCCGCGCACCAGGGCGTACCACGCCATCTGGCTGGACGGCGTGCAGCTCGACCTGGAGGACCCGGAGAACAAGAACTTCGTGGATCCCCTCTACGGACAGCAGTACCTGCCGCGGAAGTTCAAGACGGCGTTCATCATTCCACCGCTGAACGACCTCGACATCTTCACGAACGACCTCGGCTTCATCGCGATCGTGGAGAACGACCGGCTGGTCGGCTACAACCTTGCGGTCGGCGGCGGCATGGGCCGCAGCCACGGCAATGAGCAGACGTATCCGCGCCTGGCGGACGTCATGGGATTCCTGACGCCCGATCGCGTGATCGACGTCGCGAAGGCTGTCCTGACGATCCACCGGGACTTCGGGGACCGCGTGGACCGCAAGCACGCGCGGCTGAAGTACGTGGTGCAGGAGCGCGGGGTGGAATGGACCCGAGCCGAGATCGAGTCCCGCGCGGGCTTCAAGCTGGAGCCGGCGCGCCCGTTCACGTTCACCCGTCAGGGTGACCTTTACGGATGGCACCGGCAGGTGGACGGCCGGTGGTTTCTGGGGCTCTGGGTACAGAGCGGCCGGGTCAAGGACCAGGGCGAGCGCCGCCTGAAGTCGGCGCTGCGGCGGATCGCGGACCAGTTCCCGATCGAGTTCCGGCTGAGCGCCAACCAGAACGTGATCCTCGCCAACATCGAGGAGGAGCAGCGCCCGCAGATCCAGGCGGTGCTCACGGAACATGGTGTTCCCACGGAGAACCAGGCGA
Source organism: uncultured Verrucomicrobiota bacterium (assembly GCA_964389135.1). GTDB lineage: Bacteria > Verrucomicrobiota > Verrucomicrobiia > Limisphaerales > CAIMTB01 > CAIMTB01. The sequence goes on from CAYMDA010000005.1 coordinate 29,576, forward strand.
GCCCGATCTACGCCGCGGCGCTCTCGTGCCCGGCGCTGCCCACGTGCGGGCTCGCGCTCGCGGAATCGGAGCGGGTGCTGCCGGCGCTGCTGGACCGGATCGAGGCGATCTGCGCCGAGGTGGGGCTCGCGGGACAGGAGATCATCGTGCGGACGACGGGCTGCCCGAACGGCTGCGCGCGTCCGTACGCGGCGGAGCTAGGCTTTGTCGGCAAGGCGCCCGGCCGCTACCAGATCTGGGCCGGCGGAAACGAAGGCAGCACGCGCCTCGCGCGGCTCTGGAAGGACAACGTCAAGGATCCCGAGATCCACGGCGAACTTCGCGCCCTCCTGGAGCGGTACGCGAGGGAGCGCGCGCCCGGCGAGCGTTTCGGTGACTGGGCGGACCGCACCCTCTGGAGCTGAACCCCTCTTTCCCGGCCGCTCCCGCGGCCCGATTCTCCAATTCCATGGATTCCGAACTGTCCCGACTGAACGAGGACCTCTCGCGTCAGCATCCGCTCGAGATTGTGCGCTGGGCCGTGGCACACGCCGCGGGCCGGGCGATCGTCTCGACCAACTTCCGGCCCTACGAGGCGGTCATCCTCCACCTCTGCACGCGCGTGCAGCCGGACATCCCGGTGCTCTGGGTGGATCACGGCTACAATCGCGCCGCGACCTACCGGCACGCGGAGGACCTGCGCGCGCGCCTGGGGCTCAACCTGAAGCCGTACCTCCCGCGCATGACGGCGGCGCATCGCGACGCTGTCCACGGGCCGATTCCCGACACGTCGGACGAGGAGGGTCTCAAGCGCTTCAGCGCCCTCATGAAGCTGGAACCCTTCCAGCGCGGCATGCGGGAGCTGAACCCGACCGTGTGGATCACCGCGCTCCGCAAGCAGCAGAATCCGAACCGCGCGGGCCTCGACATCGTCACGCGCGACTCGAACTTCGGCACGCTGAAGGTCAGCCCGCTCTTCCACTGGACCGACAGCGACATGGAGGCGTACCTGCGCGAGCACGACCTGCCCAACGAGTGGGACTACTTCGATCCGGCGAAGGCCGATGAGAAACGCGAGTGCGGCCTGCATGCCGACTGGGGCGCGCGCGCCGTTTCCACCGCCACGCCTTCCGCCTGATCCGCGCATCCCGCCCGTGAGCTCCCTATCCTCCTATCATCTCGACCATCTCGCTCTGCTCGAGAGCGAGGCCATACACGTGATGCGCGAGGTCGCCGCCGAGTTCGAGCGGCCCGCCCTCATGTTCTCCGGCGGCAAGGACTCGATCTGCCTGCTTCGCCTCGCGGAGAAGGCCTTTCGTCCGTCCGACATCCCGATGCCCCTGCTCAACATCGACACGGGCCATCACTTTCCCGAGCTCAACGAATTCCGGGACCGGCGGGCGCAGGAACTGGGCGCCCGGCTGATCGTTCGCAAGGTCGAGGACGCCATCGCCAACGGGATCGCGGTGCCGGCCGCCGGCGAAGTCAGCCGCAACCGGCTGCAGATCCCGACGCTGCTCGCGGCGATCGAGGAGTTCCGCTTCGACTGCTGCATCGGCGGCGCCCGGCGAGACGAGGAAAAGGCGCGCGCGAAGGAGCGCTTCTTCAGTTTCCGCGACAGCTTCGGCCAGTGGGATCCGAAGAACCAGCGCCCCGAGCTCTGGAATCTCTACAACGCGCGCGTGAACCCCGGGGAGCACATGCGCGTGTTTCCCCTGTCCAACTGGACGGAGATGGACGTGTGGGAATACATCCGGCAGGAGAAGCTCGAGGTGCCCTCGATCTACTTCAGCCACGCGCGCCGCTGCGTGCGGCGCGGCGGCCAGTGGCTCCCGGTGACCACGGTGCAGCCGCCGAAGCCCTCCGAGGAGGTCAAGGAACTCGTCGTCCGCGTGCGAACCATCGGCGACATCATCAGCACCGGCATGGTGGAGAGCCCCGCCGAGACCGTGGATGACATCATCCGCGAGATCGCCGCGGCGCGCGTGACGGAACGCGGATCACGCGCTGATGACCGCGCCAGCGAGGCCGCGATGGAGGACCGCAAGAAGCAGGGCTACTTCTGATCCCTTCTCCGCACGCCCCCGATTCCTTCCATGGTCATTCCCGCCAATCACCCGATCGACATCCTCCGCTTCAACACCTGCGGATCCGTGGACGACGGCAAGTCCACCCTCATCGGCCGGCTGCTCTTCGACTCGAAGTCCCTGATGGAGGACCAGATCGAGGCGCTCGAGCGCTCGGCCGACATCACCGGCGGCGGCCAGATCAACCTGGCGAACCTCACCGACGGCCTGCGCGCCGAACGCGAACAGGGCATCACCATCGACGTGGCCTACCGCTACTTCGCGACACCCCGCCGCCGCTTCATCGTGGCCGACACCCCGGGGCACGTGCAGTACACGCGCAACATGGTGACGGGCGCCTCGACCGCGAACCTTTCGATCGTGCTCGTCGACGCCCGCAACGGCGTCACCGAACAGAGCCGCCGCCACACCTGCGTCGCCGCGCTGCTCGGGATCCCGCACCTCGTGATCGCCATCAACAAGATGGACCTCGTGGGCTGGAGCGAGGAGCGGTTCCTCGAGATCCGCACCGAGTTCGAGTCGTTCCTGCCGCGGCTCGACGTGCTGCGGGACGTGCAGTTCATCCCGATCAGCGCGCTCAACGGCGACAACGTCGTCGATCCCTCGGAGCACATGCCGTGGTACCAGGGCCCAACGCTCCTCCGGCATCTCGAGACGGTCCACATCGCGAGCGACTGGAACCTGAGCGCGCTGCGCCTCCCGGTCCAGTGGGTGAACCGCCCCAACAACCCGCGCGACCCGCAGCTCCACGATTTCCGGGGGTTCAGCGGCCAGCTCGCGGGCGGCATCATCCGCCGCGGACAGGAGGTCCTCGCCCTGCCCAGCGGGATCAAGACGACGGTCAAGGCGCTCTGGAACGGCACCACGTTCGTCGAGGAGGCATTCTGCCCGCAGTCCACGACCGTCCTGCTCGAGGACGATCTCGACCTCAGCCGGGGTGACGCCCTCGTCGGTCTCGACAACCTGCCCGGGATGTCCAGCGATCTGCGCGCGCGCGTCTGCTGGATGAACCAGCGACCGCTCCAGGCCGGCCGAAAGTACCTGCTGAAGCAGACGACCACGACGGTGCAGGCCATCGTCACCAGCCTCGAGAGCCGCCTCGACATCCGAACATTCGATTCGGACCCGAACCCGTCCGAACTCACGATGAACGACATCGGCGAAATCCGCGTGCGGACCTCCCGCGCGCTCGTGTACGACGGCTACGACACCAACCGGCTCACGGGCTCCTTCATCCTGATCGAGCCCGGCACCAACATGACGGTCGCGGCCGGGATGCTCCGCCCGCCCGCCGAGCTCGTGAAACCGGACTACACCGATTTCGCGATCTGAGTCTTGCGCCTGTTCCTGGGCATCTGGCCTTCCGAGGCGGCGACGCGCGCCCTCACGGCCGCCCAGGCGGAGCTGCGGCGCCGGCTGCCGCGCGGCCTCCTCCGGTTCACGGCGCCCGACCAAATCCATCTCACGCTCCGGTTCCTCGGCGAGATCCCGGAACCGGAGATCGCATCCTTCGTTCCGGCGCTCGAGGAGGCGTCCGCGAGCGAATCGCCCTTCCCGCTCGCGCTCGCGCCGCTCGGGGCGTTCCCCGCCCCCGAGCGGGCGCGCGTGGTATGGGCCGGCGCCGGGGGCGGCGTCGAACGTCTTCACCGGCTCCAGGCCCGGATCGAGGCCGTCGTCGCCGCGTTCACCCATCCCGAAGACAAGCCGTTCCACCCGCACTTCACGCTCGCGCGAGTGCGTGAACCCGCCGGGGCCGAGCGGCGCGAGATCGCCGCGGCCCTCGCGGGCATCCGCGTCGGGCGGATCGAACCATGGTTGGTGGACGAGTTCCGCCTGGTGCGCAGCGAACTGCGACCCGAGGGCGCTCACTACTCGGTCGTCCGGCGGATTCCGCTGCTGACCACGCGGTAGAACGGCGGAATCTCGACCGGCTCGACCACGATCCAGCGCAAGGGCTCGCCGCTGCGCTCCCACGAGTCGAGCAGACCGGGCCCCTCGACCAGCAGCGCGGTCGAGAGCGCGTCGGACTCGGTCGCGGAGGACAGCACCACTCCCGCCATCCACGCGCGCGACACCGGCTCGCCCCGACGCGGATCCATCACATGGCCATGGAAACGGCCGTCCGCGGTGAAGCCCTTGCCCGTCACCGCCGAGACCGAGAGAGCCGCGTCCACGAGTTCCACCACGGCGAGGGGCTCGGATGAGAGGGGGTCCGGCCCCGTGTGCGGATCGGGCCGCGGGACCTCCAGCGCGATCTTCCACGCGCCCATGTCGGGTGGGGCGCCGATCGCGACCACGGTGCTCGTGCCGCCGTGGATCAGCGCGCTTTCCACGCCCGCCTCGCGCAGGACCTCCGCGGCGCGATCCAGCGCGTAGCCCTTTCCGATCGAGCCGAGATCCAGCAGGACACCCCCGCGCCGCAGTCCGATCCGGAAACCGGCCTGATCCAGCAGGACCATGTCGGGGCCGACACACGCGCGGGCCTCCGCGATCTCCCCGGGGTCCGGAACGCGTCCCGTGCCGCCCATCATGCCCCATGCCTTCAGCAGCGGTCCCACGGTGATGTCGAAGGCGCCATTGGTCGCGCGCGACAGGAGGAGGGCCTCCTCCACGAGCCGGAACACCTCCGCGGGAACCTTCACCGGGGCACGCGCCCCGGTGCGGTTCACCGCCGCGATGGGAGTCTCGGGACGATAGAGGCTCAGGGCGTTCTCGACCCGATGGATCTCGTCGATCGCCTCCTCGCCCGCGCCTCGAAGGGCCGACTCGGACGAGCCGTGCAGCACAAGCTCGAACCGAGTCGCCATCGCCTCACAGGCAAGCCGGACCATAGCCACGGCGGCAACGTTGCCCTTCCGCATCCGTCCGCCAGAAGCGAAAAGCATCCCGCGCGCAGCCGGGGGCACACACGCGATCGGGGCGATGCCGGGCTTGCGGGACGCATCCCGCGTGTCTACCACCGCAGCATGCCACGCTTCGTCTGGATGATTGCCCTCGTCATCGCGGCGAACACCGTCTGCTCCGCCGCCGTCACCAACGTCGCGCAGGTCCGAATGTTCGGCCTGTCGGTCCGGGTCGGGCCCGGAACCGCAACCCAGCTCGGACCGCAGTACCGGCTGACATTCTCGTCGCACGACTTCGCGGCCCCGAACCACGAGGTGTATCCCATCCTCGAGGAGCCCTACTCTCACTTCACCGCGTTCCTCTTCGAGGCCCCCGACTTCCCCGAGCCCCTCGCCGGCGAGCTCGTGATCGACCTGCCCGACGACGAGGACTCCGACGAGAACGGGATCCCCGACTTTCACGAGGTGTCCCGGGGCGTCGCCGCGCAGTCCGGCGGAGGCGTCTGGCAAAGCCCCATCACCGGGGGCGAGCTCGTCGCGGTCTGGAACCGGGCCCCGGGCGAACATCGCGGAACGGTGGTCATCCAGCTCGTCAGTGACGACTTCGGCGCCCTTCCGGAATTCACCCACTCGTTCGAGATCATCGAGTACGCCGGAACGCTCACGTACGAGCCGGGGACCAGCCAGGTCCGCGCGACGCTGCGCGTCGAGAGAGCCGGCGACGGCACTTCGATCCTTGCCGGACCGCTCGAGCTCACGCGCGACCCGGAGTTCCCGCTCGATGTGCTGCTCATCGGTGAAAGCACGCTGACGAATGCTCTCGGCCAGCTCGTGCCCGTGAGCATCGGCGAAATGGGCCGTGATCCCGGCGCCGGCGGGCTCTACTTCGGCGGCCTCGCGCTGGAGGACGGGGATCCCGCCACGCCCGAGATCGACTACGAACTCTTCAACCTGGTCGTCACGGATCCGAACGATGCCGATGGCGACGGCATCCCGGATCTCACCGATGAACCGGGCGACTCGCCCCCGCCCGGCCGGCCCACCCTTTCGATCGCGGTCCGCGGCGACGAGGTCGAGCTGACCGTCGAGGGCGATCCCGGTGTCACGTTCATCCTCGAGTCGACCGACAGGATCTCCGGCGGTGAATGGACTTCGGAATTCGAGATCGCCCTCGAGGGCCCCAGTGCGGCCGTCTCGATTCCCCGCCCGCAGGGAGGTCCCCGCTTCTGGCGCCTTCGCTGGCCCTGACGCGCCCGAAGATCCCTAAAATGAGGCGTGCATCCCGCGGGCGATCGGGTCATGAATCGAACTCGATTTCCGCATGAGAACCGCGACCTCGCCAGAGGGGCCTTCACGCGCCCCCGTGTTCGTCCGAGGACGGTCCGGAGGCCCGCCCGCCGGTTTCACGCTGATTGAGCTGCTCGTCGTCATCGCGATCATCGCGATCCTTGCGAGCATGCTGCTCCCCGCGCTGGCCAAGGCGAAGGAGCAGGCGCGCCGGAGCAAGTGCATCAACAACCTCCGCCAGGTGGGCATCGGCATGAACATCTACGCCGGCGACCACGAGGAGCGGGTGGTCGAGGCGCGGGGAAAGGAGGTTCAGATCTGCCTCAACCCGCCGGAGCGCGAGGCGGCCGCGACGGTCGGCCTGAACATCCATTCGAACAGCCTGCAGCAGATCTGGACCTGCCCCGCGCGGCCCACGTTCCCCATTTACGAGCGCGAGTACGACCAGTGGGTCATTGGCTTCCAGTACTTCGGCGGGATCGAGACATGGAAGAACCCGGCCGGCAACTTCCCGTCGCGCAGCCCGGTGAAGCTGACCAGTTCGCGACCGAACTGGGTGCTCGCCGCCGACGCCATCATGAAGATCGACGGGGGATGGGGCGCCGGTCGGGACACGGCGTTCAAGAACATGCCCCCGCACAAGGACGTCCAGGGACGGCCCACGGGAGGAAACCAGCTCACGATTGACGGTGCGGTGAACTGGGTCCGCTTCCGCAACATGTACTTCCTCCACAGCTGGAATCCCGGCGGGGCGCGCGACGCCTACTTCCACCAGGAGGACGTGCCGCCGGAGCTCGAGCCGCGCCTCGCGAACCTGCGCGCGCGGTACTGACCCTGCGGATGCGCCCGGGCCCCGTGGCGGGCGCGCGGCGCCGGCCCATTCCATCGGCTCCATGGGCGCGGGGATTGGGATTGCGCGCCTCCTCCGGTTCCGGCTTCATCCGGGGTGATGTCGCACGCGGTTCCGGAAACCCGCACAACGATCTAGCGTCCATCCCCTCACGCGGGATGGACGCCGTCACGCCTCGCACTGGGATCAGTCCGAGGCGTTTTCATTTCGGCGTCGCACACACTGCACCTTCCTGGAATGGCCAATTCTGATCAACCCGACAATCCGGCCGCCGCACCGGCCCCGGACAGCTCCCGCAAGTCTCTCGAGGACCGCCAGAAGATGACGGATCTCGAGCGCATCCGACACTCCGCCGCGCACGTGCTCGCGACCGCGATTCTGCGGATCTGGCCCGACGCCCAGTTTGCGGCCGGCCCGCCCGTGGAGAACGGGTTCTACTACGACGTGGACCTCCAGCACCGCATCTCGCCCGAGGACTTTCCCCGGATCGAGGAGGAGATGCGCCGCGAGATCAAGGCCAACCACCCCTTCGAGAAGATCGTCGTCTCCCGCGAGCAGGCGCTCGATGACGCGCGGAAGGGCCGCCTCGGTGCGCTTTCCGAGCGCGGCACGCCCAGCCGCTTCAAGCTCGACATCATCGAGTCCATCCCCGAGGGCGAGCCGATCTCGTACTACCGCAACGGCGACTTCATCGACCTCTGCGCGGGCCCGCACGTGATGCGGACCGGCAACATCGGCGCGTTCCGCCTCACGCACGTGGCGAGCGCCTACTACAAGGGCGACGAGCGCAACCCGCAGCTCCAGCGCATCTACGGAACCGCGTTCAAGAACAGGACGGAGCTCGATGCGTACTTCGCGATGCTCGAGGAGGCGCGCAAGCGCGACCACCGGAAGCTCGGGCAGGAGATGGGGCTCTTCGCGATGGATCCCGAGTACGTTGGGCCCGGTCTGCCGCTGTGGCTGCCCCGCGGGACCGTGCTCGTTGAGGAGCTGGAGAAGCTCGCCAAGGAAACCGAGTTCGCCGCCGGGTACGTGCGTGTCCGCACGCCCCATCTCGCCCGCGAGAAGATGTACCGCACCTCCGGGCATCTGCCGTACTACGCCGATTCGATGTTCCCCGCGATGGAGCTCGTGGAAAAGGAGCACGAGGTGCTCCGCGACCAGCTCCTCGGGCAGCGCGCGGCCCTGCGCCGCGAGATGGAGGCGGGGACCGCGGGACCGGACGCCCGCGCGCGGGAGGAGGAACTGACCCGGCGGATCGAGGAGCTGGGCGATCGCTACTACCTCAAGGCGATGAACTGCCCGCATCACCACCGCATCTTCGCCGCGGCGCCGCGAAGCTATCGCGACCTGCCCCTGCGCCTTGCCGAGTACGGCTGCTGCTATCGCTACGAGCAGTCCGGCGAGCTCTTCGGACTGATGCGCGTGCGCTCCCTCAACATGAACGACGCGCACATCTACTGCACCCCGGAGCAGTTCGCGGCCGAGTTCAACGCCGTCAACGAGATGTACCTGAAGTACTTCAGGATCTTCGGATTCGAGAAGTACCAGATGCGCTTCTCCACGCACGACCCGGCGCGGCTCGGACACAAGTTCGTCAACGAACCGGAACTCTGGAAGCAGACGGAGGACATGGTCCGCCGGGTGCTCGTCGAGTCAGGCATCAACTTCGTCGAGGTGCCGAACGAGGCGGCGTTCTACGGGCCGAAGATTGACGTGCAGGTCTGGAGCGCGATCGGCCGCGAGTTCACGATCGCCACCAACCAGGTCGATTTCGCGCAGCCCGCGCGCTTCCAGCTCACGTACCGCGACCGCGACAACACCGAGAAAACCCCGCTCTGCATCCATCGCGCCCCGCTGGGAACGCACGAGCGCTTCATCGGGTTCCTCATCGAGCATTACGCGGGCAACTTCCCGCTCTGGCTCGCGCCCGAGCAGGTCCGCGTCCTGACCATCGGCGACGACGCGTCGCTGATCGAGTATGCCGAGTCGATCGTCCGCGAGCTGCGCGCCGGGTTCGTGCGGGTCGAGACCGACTATTCCGCCAACAAGATCAACGGAAAGGTGCAGGACGCCGAGCGCGCGCGGGTGCACACGATGCTCGTCATCGGCGCGCGGGATCGCGACGCCGGGAACGTGAGCGTGCGCGTGCACGGGCGCGGCAACCTCGGCGCCCGTCCGCGCGCCGAGGTGATCGCGGGCATCCTGCGCGACATCCGCGAGCGCGTCAGTCACGCTTGACGGGGAGCGGCGGGGGCGCCGGCACGTCGAGGCCGGTGTCCCCGATCGCCTCAAGGATCTCGGCGATCGCGCGGTCGAGCTGGTCATCCCCGCCGTCGAACTCCCGTGCGGGATCGTTGTCCACCTCGATGTCCGGTTCCACGCCGACGCCCTCCATGATCCACTCGCGTGCCTCGAGGTCAAAGCGGCTGAACTCGGGACGGTTCAGGTACCCTCCGTCGAGCAGCGGCAGGCTGCCGCGGATCCCCACCACGCCGCCCCACGACCGCATGCCGATGATCGGCCCGAGGCCGTGCTTGCGGAACCGGTACGCCACGATGTCCCCGTCGCTCGCGCTGAACTGATCGATCAGCAGCACCTTCGGACCGAGCACCTGTCCGGCGGGATCGACGTTCACCGAACCGTTGCGCGCGACGGTCCACGTCGCCGGCTCGCGGCGCAGCCGCTCGATGATCTGCGGCGACACATTCCCGCCGCCGTTCCCCCGGCAATCAACGATCAGCCCGCGCTTGTGAAGCTGGGGATAGTAGAACTTCGCGAACTCATTCAGCCCCTGGACCCCCATGTCCGGGACGTGGACGTAGCCCACACGCCCGCCGGTGGCCTCCTCGACCTTGCGAATGTTCCCGAGAACCCAGTCGAGGTAGTAGAGTCCGTGGACGTCGTCCACCGGGATGATCGTTTCCTCGCGGGCGCCCTCCTCGGTCGGCTCGGAGTTGAGAGTCAGCACCACCTGCGTGCCGGCCTTCCCGACCAGCGCGGCGTACGGGTCCGTCATCTCGCTCGTCAACCGGCCGTCGATCGCGATGAGGAAGTCGCCGGGCTTCGCATCGACGCCGATCTCCGTAAGGGGGCTGCGGTATCGCGGATCCCAGTTGTGGCCCGGCAGGATCCTGTCGATCCGGTAGAAACCGCTCGCGTCGCGACTGAGTTCGGCGCCCAGCAGGCCCACGGGAACACGCTCCGGCGTGGGCATGTCACCGCCGCCGACGTAGGCATGGCCGACATTCAGCTCGCCGATCATCTCCCCGATGACATAGGTCAGATCGGCCCGGTGGCGCACGCTGTCGAGCAGCGGTTCGTAGCGCTCGCGCATCGCCGGCCAGTCCACGCCGTGCATGTTCGAGGCGTAGAAGAAGTCGCGCATCTGGCGCCAGCATTCGGCGTAGATCTGCCTCCACTCCGCGAGCCGGTCGAGCTGCACCTTCATCCCCTCCAGGGAGAGGACACGATCCTCCGTGCGGATGGCGCCGTCGGGCAGATCGATGATCGCGAACCTGCCGTTGGTGCGAACGAGCATCTTTCGACCGTCTGCCGAGACCCTGTAGCCGGAGACCTCGCCGTGCTCGGTCTCCTTCCTCTTGTCGAAGTTGTAGGAGAAGAGCTTGCCGTCCCGGATGTAGAAGAGCCGGTCGCCCACGGACGTGAGGGACCCGTAACTGGCGGCATCGAGCGGAAGGACGGCGAGCCGCTGCTGGATCCCTTCGGCGTCCACCCTCACGACGGGTGTGTCCTCCTTCTCATCGTCGTCTGCGCCCCCGTCGTCCCCGCCGTCGGAATCCGTCCCGGTATCCCCCTCCCCGGATCCCGGATGCACCCCCTTCGGATCCTCCTCCTGGCCGGGCTCCGCCTGGTCCTCCTTCCTCCCGGACTTTTTCCTTTCCCTGCCTTCCTCCCGGGTGCGGATCGTCACCTCGTCGGACCTCGGCGCCAACGGTGATTCTGTGTCCTTCCGGAGCGTGACGAGATAGATCCGCTCCATGTTGCGGTACACGTGATTCGGCTCCACCGCGCTGAACGTGGGGTTGAAGGAACGCTCCGAGACGAAGAACAGGTACCTCCCGTCGCTGCTGAAGGCGGGCGAACCGACGTTGAACCAGCCATCCGTCACGACGGTGGTCGTCGCGTCCTCGAGGTGAAACAGGCAGATGTTCGGAAACCGCCGGACCTCCGGACGGACGTAAACGATCCACCGGCTGTCGGGCGACCAGGCGAATTCACGGATCTCCCACGCGTCCGACCGGGCGACCATGTGGATCTCGCCCGTCTCCACATGGACGTAGCGCAGGCGGTTGAGCTTGTCGTTCCATGCGATGAAGCGCGAGTCCGGCGACCAGGCGAGGTCGTAAGGATAGTTTCCGGCCCCGTCCGTCACCTGACGGGGTTCGCCCGTGCCGTCCTGGCGGGAGATCCAGATCTCGTACTCTCCCGTTCGATCGCTGAAGTACGCGATCCAGCGTCCGTCGGGCGACCAGACCGCGCCGCGCTCGTGAACACCGGAGCTGCGGGTCAGGTTCCGTGTCGGACCCTGCCGGGCCGGCACGGTGAAGACATCGCCGCGCGCGCCAATCACGGCCCGCGCGCCATCCGGCGCGATCTCGAAGCTGGTCGTCTCATCGCTGACGTCCTCGATTCCACCGCGACCGATGGCGAGATCCTCCCCGATCTCGATCGGGATCCGCCGCACCTCCTCGGTTGCGAGATCGAAGCGGTAGATGTATCCGCCGTTCTCGAAGACGATCGCGTCATCCCCGATGGACGGGAACTTCACGGCGAACTCCGTGAAATGCGTGAGCTGCCGGGGCTCGCCGTCGGGCAGGTCGATCACGAAGAGGTTCGCCTGCGAGTGGGTTCCCCGTTCGGAGACGAAGTAGATCCGTTCGCCGTGCCACATCGGGAAGATGTCCTGGGCGGGGTGCGCGGCGAGGCGAACGGTCTCGCGCGTGTTGAAGTCATGGATCCAGAGGTCGTCGGCCTGTCCGCCGCGGTACCGCTTCCATGTGCGGAACTCGCGAAAGACCCGGTTGTACGCGAGCCTTGATCCATCCGGGGAGAAGCTGCACCAGCCGCCGCGCGGGAGCGGAAGCATCTGGGGCAGGCCGCCGTCAATGTGCACGGCGTAGAGATGTCCCTTGAAGAGGTTCCACTGGCGGCCGCGCGATCGGAACACGACGGTGTCGTTGTCCCGCCATGTCATCACGATGTTGTTCGGCCCCATGCGGTCCCAGACGAAATCCCTCTGCAGCGTGGGCGTGTGCGTGAGGCGGCGCGGTTCGCTGCCGTCCGCCCGCATGACGTACACCTCGGTGTTCCCGTCGTACTGCGCGGTGAAGGCGAGGTGCCGTCCGTCCGGCGAGAAGCGCGGGAACATCTCGTAGCTGTTCGGATCGCTTGTCAGGCGGCGGGCCATGCCGCCCTCGGCCGAGACGATGTACAGGTCGCCCGCATATCCGAAGACCACCCTGCCGCCGTGGATGGTTGGGAACCTCAGCAGGCGCGCCTCACCCGCGTGGGAGGAACGGCCGGCGGCCCAGAGGCAGAGGAGAGAGAGCAGACCCGCGGCGATCCGGGTCTGGCGGAACAATCGCATCACGCCCTACCCATGCCGAATTCACGACGGGTGCGCAACGACTCCCTCGGGACGATGGATCGCTTCCGGGCGGCACGCCCGGAAGCGGCGAGCCCGGCAGGCTCAGACATCGATGATCGGCCCGCCCGAATCACCTCGCGAGCGCCGCTGACGGACCACGATCGTGCTGCCGCCCAGGCGCGGTCCGCCCCCCGACCCGCCATTGAGATTGATGAAGGAGCCCGCGAGCCATGAAATGAGGCTGATGACCGCCGCCCCGCCGAGGGCGGACCAGAAGGAGGACACGTCCAGCGGCTTCACGAGCCAGCCCACGAACAACAACAGCAGCGCGTTGATCACCCACAGGAAGAGGCCGAAGCTCAGCAGCACCAGCGGGAGCGTCACCAGCGTGAGGATCGGCCGGACGAAGGCGTTCAGCAGCCCGAGGAGGAGCGCCGCCACAAGCAGCCCGAAGAACGAGCCGACCTCAATTCCGGGTATCACCTGGGTCGCCACCAGGACGCCGACGGCATTCACCGCCCAGCGCACAAGCAACGTTCGAAGATACGGATGCATTCTCAGGGTCCAGTCGCCCGCTGGCGTCGGGCCATGGCCGTCAATCGTTCGAGACGGGCCTGCTGCTGCGGAAAAAGCTCCTCGCGATTGATGCCGGCGGCGGTCTCGAGGGCGGCGCGCCAGCGGGCCTTGGCCCCGTGGATCTCGGCCATCGCGTAGTGGAAGTTCGCGGCCGTGGATCCCGTGAGGCGGGCGGCGGGGATGTCTGCCAGAAGGCGTTCCGCCTCATCGATCCGGGCATTCTGAATGAGGGCGAGGGCGTGGTTGATGCGCAGCGGGATGGAGGACGGGTTCCGGGACCACGCGGCCAGCGTGAGCTGCAACGCCTCCGCCGGGTTCTCCCCCGTCAGCAGGAGAAGCGCGGCACGATTGTTCGCGTGGAGCAGGTTGTCCGGATCGAGACGCGCGAGGCCGTCCGCGGCGCGCCGGAGCTCCTCGACCTCCCGGAGCACGTGCGCCGCCCCGAACAATTCGGTCCAGAATTCCGGAATCGCGCTGAGCTGCGACTCCATGCGCCGCAGCAGGCTCAAAGCGGACCGCGCGTGGCCGCCGGTGCGCAGGGCGCGGGCGATCCGGAGGGCGGTCTCGGGCTGTTCGGGCGTGAACGCCGCGAGTTCATCGGCGCGTCCCCCGGCGTCATGGGTCCGGCCCTCGCCGCAGGCGGCACGGTAGTCCGCGAGCAGCGCCTCCGCGAAGAGGGGTGACTGCCTCGGGGCGGCGACACGAAGCCGCGCCGCATGGGCGTGCAGGTCCGTCCATCGGCCCGCGCGCGACAGAAGCTCGAGGTACGCGCCCCACAGCTCGGCGGATTCCGAATGCGCCTCGATCGATGTGTCGAGCTGGCTGAGCGCCTCGCGCCAGAGCCCGAGCGACTCCAGGGCATGGATGCGCGCAAGGAATTCCTCCGCGTCCTCGGCCGAACGAGGATAGGTCGTGGCCAGCGACCGGGCCCGCTCGAGCTCGCCCCCGGCGGCCAGCGACCTCCAGTAGGACGCATGATGCGCGGCCGAGGCCGCGCCGGCGCGCTCGAGCCGGTCAACGGCGGCGGCGAGGTCGTCCAGCCATCCCCGTTGCGTACCGACCTGGTGAACCAGCCTCGCCGCGTGCACGGCAGCGCGATCCTCGCGAGCCATCGCGTCACGAAGCCGGCCCATCGCCTCGATGCCGGCCACGCCGTCATCCGTGATTGCCACGAACGCGTCACGACAGAGCGCAAGTCCCGGATCCTCCCCCCACCCGGCCCCCGACTCGCGCCACAGCCGATCGAATTCCTCCAGCCGCCCAGCCGCGATGAGGCAGCGCGCGCGGGCGCGGTCCACGGCTTCATCCTCACCGATCGGGACGGACGCGAGAAAATGCAGGGCAAACTCCGGCGCGTGATACTTCTCGAGCACGTCCGCCGCGCGCGGCAGGTCGCCGCGGTTGGTGGAGGTGAGCGCCATGAGCCAGAACACGCATGCGCGGGCGAGGCGCGCCTCGCCGGTGCGGCGGTGCGGCGCGACGCGGAGGAGATCAATGCACCCGCGATAGAGGCGCGGGTCGCCCGGATTGTTCGCGAGCGCGCTGCGCCATGCGTAGAGCGCCGCGTCCCAGTCGCCGGCGGCGGCGCGAAGTCTCGCCGTCCGGGCGAGGGTGCGCGCCTGGATGAGGTCCACCCCGTTTACGCGGATGGTGCCGCCGGGGAAACCCTCCGGCGTCACCCGCCACATGCGCGGCAGGGCGAGCGTTCCCGCGAGGCCGATCAGAAGAACGACCGCGAGTGCCCAGCGAAAGAGCCGGTCATTGAGCAGAACGCGCACGAACTCGAAGTGGCCCCAACGCCGTCCGATCCATTTGCGAGCGCCAGCCGGTTTCATCTTTCCCTCCGGTGAGGAGATCCTGGTCTAATGCCGTCCGGGCCCCGGACGGGCGGCCAGCCATTCGGCATCCTCCTCGATGTGGATGCGGGCGTCGGCCATGCCCGCCGGCAGCATGCAGAAGTCCCCGGGGCCGAGCCGGATCCCGTTCAATCCCGTGCCGACGGTCACGGAACCACGGATCACGCCGACGATCGTGCAGCGCGGGGTGGGTCGTTCCCAGCCTGCGCCGCGCGGGCCGCGGCGAACCTCCACATCGAACAGGCCGTTTGCGACGAGCGGACGAAGGCTTGTGATTCCGTCCCGATGCCATGCGGTGGGCAGCAGCGGCGGCTCATGGTCGTCGAAGCGGATGCTGTCGAGCGACTCCCGCACGTGCAGGGGCCGTGGCTTGCCGTCGAGGCCGGGACGATTCCAGTCGAACACCCGATACGTGGTGTCCGAGCTTTCCTGGATCTCGAACAGGAGCAGCCCGGCGCCGAGCGCGTGCACGCGCCCGCTGGGCAGGTGCATCGCGTCGCCAGCCCGGACGGGGCTCCGGTGAATGCAGTCGGCGACGGTGCCCTCCGCGAGCCGGCGCTCGAACTCCTCGCGGGTCGTTCCCCGCTTCAGGCCGACGAGAATCTCCGCGCCGGGATCCGCCGCGGTGAAGTACCACATTTCGGTCTTGGGCTCGCCCCCGAGCTGGAGGGCGCGTTCCGGGGGCGGATGCACCTGGAGCGACAGCATCTCGCGTGCGTCGAGAATCTTGACGAGCAGGGGGAACCGGCCCTGGCGCGGGGGGACATCACCAAGGAGGCCTGCCGGGTCGGCCTCCACCAGCTCGGTAAGCGTGCGGCCCGCGAGCGGACCCTCGGCGACGATGCTGACCGCTTCCGGGCGGTCCGAAATCTCCCATGATTCGCCGATCGGCACATGGTCCGGCAGCGGGCGTCCGTACATCTCCTGCAGCCGTCGCCCTCCCCAGACGCGCTCCTTGTAGATCGGGGTGAATCGCAGCGGGTGCCAGTTCATCAGGCTGCCTCGGCGTCCGGCCGGCTCGTTCCCGCCGGGCTCGGCGCGTTCCCTGCCGGCGCGTCGGGCTGGTTTGCACCGCCCGCCTCCGCTCCGGGCCCGCCTGCGCCTCCGGCATTCGGGGCCTCCGGCTGGGTGGCCACGGAACCCTGCCGGGGTCGGCGCGCGAAATGCCCGTGGCTGCGGAACCGCTGGTATCGCTGTCGGAGGCGCTCCGCCGGGGAAAGTTTCGCGACTTCCGTGAGGTGCCGCAGCAGGACGGCCTTCAGGGCCGCGGCCGCGGCGGGCGGATCCTGATGCGCGCCGCCCGGCGGCTCGGGGATCACCTCGTCCACGAGCTTGAACTCGAGCAGGTCACGCCCGGTGATGCGCAGGGCCTCCGCCGCCTGCGGCGTCGCCTTGCGATCCTTCCAGAGGATCGCCGCGCAACCTTCCGGGCTGATGACGGAATAGTAGGCGTTCTCGAGGATCAGGACCCGGTCGGCGACGCCGATCCCGAGCGCACCACCCGATCCGCCCTCGCCAATGACCGTCGCGATGATCGGCACTTCGAACCGCATCATCTCCCGCAGGTTCACCGCGATCGCCTCCGCGATGTGGCGCTCCTCGGCGCCGATCCCGGGATACGCGCCCGCGGTGTCGATGAGCGTGATGACCGGGAGCCCGAACTTGTCGGCAAGCCGCATCAGCCGCAGCGCCTTGCGGTAGCCCTCGGGATGGGCGGAGCCGAAGTTGCGCAGAATGTTCTCCTTGGTGTCGCGGCCCTTCTGGGTGCCGATCAGCATGACACGATGACCGTCCAGCTTCGCGAAGCCGCCCACCATCGCGTGGTCGTCCGCATACAGCCGGTCGCCGTGCAGTTCACAGAATTCGCTGAACGCCAGCCGCGCGTAATCCAGGAAGTACGGGCGCTGCGGGTGGCGCGCCATCTGAACTCGCTGCCAGGCGGTGAGATTGGCGTAGATCTGACGCCGGGTCTCAGCCAGCTTGGCCTCGATGATGCGCATCTCGTCGTCCAGTTTCAGGCCAAGCGGATTGGCCTGCTGGGCGCGGCGCAGTTCCTGGAGCTTCTGCTGGAGTTCGATGAGCGGCTTCTCGAAATCGAGATGGTGCTTCATCGCGTCTCGCAGGATACGGGCGGCCGCAATGCACCCGCAACGACCGTTTTCGTCGCCCCGCGGATCGCGGCGAGGTCACCGGGCGCGAAGCTTCACCATTCGCCGTTGACGATGGGCCGGGTCTCCAGCCGGGCCGGGTCGATCACGACATGCCGGATGCGCCGGCGCTGCCACGTGTACGTGGCATGGACGCGTCCGTCGCGAGCCTCGATCACCGCGGGATAGGAGTACTCGCCCGGCTCGTTCTCCAGCAGCAGCGCCGCCTCCCACGTGCGCCCGTCACGCGAGACCGCCACGTTCAGCCGATCCCGTCCCCGGCGCGTGTGGTTGTACACGAGGAGAAACCGGCCGTCCTGGAGTCGGACGGCGTCGATTCCCGAGCTCGGGTTCGGCAGGGGCGTGGGGGAGAGCCGCGACCATGTCCGGCCTCCGTCCCTCGACCATGCCTCGAGGATCACCTGCTGGCGCGATCGGCAGAGGATCTGAATCACCTCCGGGCCATGCTGCAGGATGGTCGGTTGGATCGCGCCCCATTCGGCGGCATCGTTCAGCGGTTCGGTCCTGGACCACTCGCCATCCCGGAACCGCTCCATCTGCACTCGCCAGCCATCGTGCTCCGTGCTCGAGCCGCAGAGCAGCGTGCCGTCCCCCAGCTCGACGGGCTTGGCGCGCACCGGCCCCATGAACCCCTCCGGCAGCCGCTCCGGTTCGGACCATGTCCGACCATGATCGCGGGAACGCCGCACCATGCCCCACCACGAATGCGGCCGCGGACCCACCTTGTAGAACAGCAGCAGGGGCTTGTTCCTCGGCTGGAACAGCACCGGATTCCAGGTGGGGTACTGGCGATCGTCGCCCGGCATCCGGCCGTCGGCGACCTTCTCCGGCGCGGACCAGCGATCGCCGGTCTTGCGCGCCGTGTAGATGCAGACGTCGTCCGCTCCCTCGCGCGACCCGCCGAACCACGCGGCCAGCAGGCCGTCCGGTGTCTCGACGATTGTCGAGGCATGGCACGACGGGAACTCGGCGGTCTCGTAGATGAACTCGCGCAGGACGACGCCCGGCTGCCGGTCGGGACCCGGCTCCGCCCCGCCGGACTCCGCGCCGAGGGCGGTGCGCGAGGCAAAGGGGATGCCCACGGCGGCCGCGAAACGGCGAAGGAAGCCGCGGCGGCTGTCGGCGGCGAGGATCGGCGGGAGCGGAGCTTTCACGGGTCGGCCAATTCGGGGGTTGTTCGTCAGCGCGCGGTCGTCAGCGGGAAACCGTCCGTGCGAAACGGCGAGGCGGGCAGGCCCGCGCCGTTGTACAGGTTCACGATCGGATAATCCGCCCAGCCGTAGCGAACGGCGACCGGCCGGGGAACGTCCGGACTCCAGACGATCACCTCGGCGCCGTCAATCTCCGCCTTCGCCCAGACCCACTTGCGATCCGGCCCGCAGATCTGGAAGCCCTTCAACTCGCCGTCTCGCGCGACGAGGCCGCCATCAGCGTGCGCGAATTCCACGCGCGCCTTCCCGTCGGCGATCCGGACCCGGCGGTACATCGGTCCGGAATGCGGGATCGATTCCTTGTACGCCATGTGGCGGGCGAGGAGGGCGAGACGTTCTCCGACCGTCTTCTTTTCCGCCGGATGGATGTCGTCCTTGTCGCCCACGTCGGTGATCACCGCCATGCCGACATCCGGCAGGATCCGCGTCGCGATCCACTGCGCCTCGCGGAGCTCGGCCCAGTCGCTGTCACCGGGTTTGGCGGCGATGTCCTCGAGACTGCGGTTGCGGTTCTTGTCCCATGGCGCGAGCTGCACCTGGAGGAACGGAAAATCGCCCTGGCCCCAGTCGTCGCGCCAGTTGCGCACCATCGTGGGGAAGAGGCGCGCGTACTGGTCCGCGCGGCCGGCATTCGATTCGCCCTGGTACCAGATCACGCCGGCGATCGCGTAGGGAATCAGCGGGGAAATCATGCCATTGTACAGCTCGGCGGGGTCCCACCCGGCCTGCGGCCTCTGGCGGGGGGGCGCCTCTCCGCGTGATCGTGCCTCCTGCGCCTGCCGCTCCCATTCCGCGACCTGGCGCGCGTATTCGCTCCGCCGCTGCCTGCCCGGCTCGAGAATGTCGCGGCGGAATTCGGGATGTTCCTCCAGGACCTCCTCCCGAATCCACACCTCCGCGGGCGATCCGCCCCAGGAGGAGTGAATGAGCCCCACGGGCACATTGCGCGCCTGCCGGAGGGCCGCCCCGAAGTAGTACGCGACGGCGGAGAAGTTCGCGACCGTGCCCGGTTCGCAAACGACCCACTTCGCATCCACGTCGTCCACGGGCTTCCCGGACTTGCGCTTCGGAACGGTGAACAGCCGCAGGCTGCTGTCGGCGGAACGCTCGATCGCGGGCCCCGGGTTCGCGGTGCGGGTCATCGGCCATTCCATGTTCGACTGGCCGCTGCCGACCCAGACCTCGCCGACGAGCACATTCGTCCGCACGATCTCCTCGCTTCCGCTGCGAACCTTCAGGACGTACGGCCCTCCGGGCTGCTGTCCGGGGAGGTGCGCGATCCATCGGCCGTCGGCCGCGGTCGTCGTCACGGTGTTCCCCTGGAACTCGACGGCGACTTCCGCGCCGGAATCGGCCCAGCCCCACACGGGAATCGGCCGATCCGCCTGCAGGACAGCATGTTCGCTGAATAATCCGGGCAGGCGGAGTTCGGCGGACGCGACGTTCATGACCGCCCAGCAGCAGAGGGCAAGGACAGCCTTTCGGGGATGACAATGGAGGTGCACGCGCCGAGAACATGCAATTTGCGAAGCCCGGTCAAGGCGGTCGATTCGGGGAACGCTGCCCGCCATGCGATCCGGCCGAGGAGAGATCCCGGCCGGGACGGCGTCGAGGTCCGGCGGGGGAAGATCGGGCCGGATTCGCCCGGCTGCGCGTTTCGATGCACATATTGCAATGAAATTGTGATCAGCAGAGGATCTTAAATCTTCGGGCCACCCCCAAAGAACCCATTGACGGACGGCCCGGACCGGATAATCTACGCGCGTCGTTTGCCTGTTCTTTGTGAGTCGGCTGAGACGGAAAATCGGGATCAGCGCAGTGTGTGTGACGTGACGCTGCGGTCCCTGTTCGAATTTCCGGAACTGTGAAGGTGCACACGGTTCCGGCGTCCCACTCAGCCTACGTGCACCCTGGATTCGACATTCCCCGGGCTCCGGCGGTCTTCCCCAGACTGCGGAGCCCGGTTTTTTTTGTTTTTACCCGCGCGATTCCCGGGTGCGCACGCCGCGACCTGCCCTGGCGCCATCCGAACGGGTTACCGGTGAAGGACCTGGCCGCCGGCGGGATCGGCCCTTGCAGGCACCCTGACGCGCCCTGAGTGCGATCGGAACGGCCTTCGATTACAGGTCCGAGTCGCCCGCCATCGCATGGCCTCTTCCGCCGTTCCGCTCAGGAACGCCCGAGCCATGAGGCACGCCGAGGGCGGCACCCGTCCGACTCTGGGAAACGGTGGGCCTTCCCCGTCCGGATCTCCGCCCGCGGAGGCACGCCCGCACCGTGCCCGGCTCGGGCGGCACTTCAACCACCACCACGGCATCCGCCTGGGCGCGGAGATCGTCGAGGCACGCCGCGGCGACGACCGGCACGGCCACGATGACACGCTCCGGACGCCCGCGGTGCACCGCCTGAATCGCGGCCCTCATGGTGCACCCGGTGACCACGGCGTCATCGACGATGATCACGGTGCGATGCCGGATCATTTCCGGGTCGGGATGCCGCGGACAGCGCCGTTCACGGCGCAGCAGTTCCTCCTCAGTGGCGCGGGCGAACGGCTGGATCTCTCCCTCGCTGAGTCCGAGGTGGTACACCAGCGCATTGTTCAGCACCCGAACGCCTCCGGCGGCCATCGCGCCCAGGGTCAGCTCCGGGCGGTTGGGCACCCTCAGTTTGCACACGGGAAGGATGGCTGGCGCGCAGCCCAGCATCCTTCCCACCTCCTCCGCGAGAGGAACCCCGGCCTCGGTCAGTCCGATCACGAGCAGCCGCGGCGAACCCGCGTGCGGCAGGAGGCGCTCCGCAAGCAATCCCCCCGCCTCGATGTGATCATCCAGTAGTTCGCGGACCTTCATGGTACTTGGACAACCATCGATGCCGGTCCCGGATTGTCCCCCCGGGACTTGGCGGATTGTGTGCGAAACTTGTCCCGGATGCCGGAGGGCGCAACGGGCGCGGCGGCATTCCCGGGGCCGTTTCGTCCGGGGAATCACGCCACCACTTCGATCGCGAACCCGCCGGGCGCGACAAAGGTGAACGTCCAGCCGTGGGCCCGCTCCGGCGGGGGCACGTCGAAGCCATCCTCCTTCAGCCTGCGCCACATTTCATTCACCTTCTCCTCCGACTCCTGGATGAAACCGATGTGGGTCGTCTCCGGGGTTGTGATGGTCTCGCCGGCGAACAGGCTGAGGATGAGCCCATCGTCATCCCGCACGTGCGTCATGCGCCGGTGCGGCTTCCCCATGGGCTTCATGTCGAAGTACTTCTGCAGGAACTCGCCGGCCGCGACCGGGTCCGTCACCGTCAATCCGAGGTGATTCAGTTTCAAGGGCGCTCCTCCGTGGTTCAGGCTCGATGATGGTTCTCATAAGCCGGCGACTCAAGTCCGCCAGGACCGCCTTTTTCCGCTCCCCCCGGAAACGATGGCTCCGCATCGGGTCCGCCGGCGCGCGGAAGGGCCCATGAAGCCCATGTGCACAGCCCGCGCTTGTTTCACGGGACGCACCGTGTTACAGGCGACGCGCGAGGGGATGAAGGATCCGAGAACGGCGCCCGGCCGGGCGCATATCCTGCAAGGGCATTCCGTCTTCCCTCAGCCTGCCTGAACCATGAAATCCGCATCCGCTCTGATCCGCCTGCTTGCGGTGGCGCTTGCCACCTGCCTGCCGGGGTCGACCCACGCAGCGACGCTCTTCGAGGACGGCTTTGACACGGACACCTCGGCCAACTGGCGCATCCTGACCGGCTATTACGCCTCGACTTCCTCGAACGATTTCACGGCTGAGTTCGCCTTCGATTACTCGCAGCAGACGTACCTCCGGTACGCCCCGGACGGTGTCACGTACGAGGAGTTGTTCATCCCTCCCGCGCCCGGGAGCAGGGACGGCAGCACGCGTGGCCTCAAGCTGACGGTCAACCAGCTCGACGAGCTTCCCGAACGCATCGCCGTCAACCTCTATCCCGTCGGCCAGTCGTTCAGCGGCGATTACGTCCTGAAGTTCGATCTCTGGATGAACTACAACGGCGCCGCGGGGAACGGCGTCGGTTCCACGGAGCACTTCCTCGCGGGGATCAATCACTCCGGCGAGATCGTCAACTGGCATTCGTTCACGGCGAGCTTCACGGAGGCCGCGGCCATCGACGGCGCGGCGTGGGCCGGCGTCGGCGCCGAAGCCAGCGACGGGATCTGGTTCGCCTACACGGGGGAGGGCGGCGCCGCCGTCGACGGGCGCGTCGTCTTCGGCACGACCAACGGCCCCGGGGCCTACTGGGGATCCACCGCCATCCCCGAGATCAACCAGAGTCCCGATGTCCTGCCCGGGTTCCTCGATCGCGACGGCGATGGTTCCCCGGACAACTCCAACGTGGACGCGTGGGTTGCCAGCACCCTCTTTCCCCACCCGCGCTTCGAGACGCCCGGCGCCCCCGGCAAACGGTGGGTCGAGGTGGAGATCAGCCAGATCGGCAACGTCATCACCTGGAAATTCGACGGCAAGATCTTCGCCCGGTTCGAGAACCCCACCGACTACACATCGGGCAACATCATGATCGGCATGATGGACATCTTCACCTCCATCCCGAGCCCGCCCGAGGAGAACTTCATTCTCTTCGACAACCTCCGCGTGGAATCGGTGCGCACGGTCGTCGTCACGACGACGGACAACAGCAGCGGCCCGGACGACGGCGAAACCAGCCTCGCCGAGGCGCTCGCCGACCTCGAGGAGAACGACCGCATCACGTTCAACATCCCGGGTGACGGCCCCCATGTCATCGCCACCCCGATCGGTGGATACCCCCTCATCACCCGCGACGGCGTGGTCATTGATGGATACACCCAGCCGGGCGCCTCGCCCAATTCCCAGCCGCTGCTCGACGGAAACAACGCCGTCCTCCGGATCGTGCTCGACTCCAGCAGCGACGCCACGGCCGGCGATCCCGCCCTTCCCGACCGCGCGTCCACGCGCCTGCCGTATCCCGGCTACGGCGACTCCGAGAACGCCATCCTCGGGATCCTCGAGGCCGACCATGTGACCATCCGCGGCCTGAGTTTCCTCGGGCGTCACACGGCCGGCACCGACGATGACCCGGCGATCTACGCGATCGCCCTCGTGAATGGCGCACGCCGCGCGAGGATCCAGGGCAACTGGTTCGGCCTGCACCCGGACGGCACCACCGTCCAGGGCGTCTCCTCCGCGGTGGCCGCCTTCCGCCACCGCGTCGATGTCGATGGCGTGACCGTGGACACGTTCTCCGAGGGCCTGACCGTCGGAACCGATTCCGACGGGATCGATGACCTGGCCGAGTTCAACATCCTCTGCGGACATCACATCGCGCTTGCCCTGGAACTCCCGGAGGCGATCACCGCCGGCAACTACTTCAACGTCCTTCCCGACGGACGCACATTCGTGGACATCGAGGAGATCCACCAGCAACTGCTCGCCACCGGACGCGGTCCCGGCGACGCGTCCGTCGAGAACTATGAGAATGGCCGCGACACCACCGGCAGCGTGATCGGCGTCCGCGGCGACGGCGTGAATGACGAGAACGAGCCCAACATCTTCCACCACGCGATCTACGAGAGCACCATCCAGTTCTACACCTCCGCCTCCAACATTGTCGTCGCGGGCAACTACTTCGGCGTCGGCGTCGACGGCACGACCACCGCGCCCGTTCCCACCTCGATGACACCCAACTTCATCGACCTGCCCGGTTCCGGCAGCATCCGCATCGGCTCCGATAACGACGGCGTGGCCGACGACCTCGAGGGCAACCGCATCTTCAACATCCCGGGATTCCAGTTCGCGGGGGGCGGCCTGTCCGTCCCCGTCGTCGCGCGGCGCAATCGCATCTCCGGTGCCGCGTTCGACGCCTTCCCCTTCTCGGACGGCAGCGAGGGCCGCACGTACGCCGATTACTACGCGCCCTACGTCCAGGAATCGTTCAACGTCATCCCCGTCCTGACCGAATACGCGGACGGCCTGCTGTCAGGAACCTACGCCGTTCCCTGGGATGAATACTTCGCCGACGTGGACATCTACGTCGCGGACCCCGACGCGCAGGGTGGCGTCATGCCGGGCACGTACCTCGGCACGTTCTTCGACGACGGCCCCGAGGACCTCGATCTGACTCCGGGCGCGTTCACGTTCGACCTGAGCGGTCTCGCCGTCCCGGGCGGCCGCGAACTGTGCGTCGTGATCACGTATTCCCTCCACGAAGCCGAGTCCGAGTTCGCGACCTCCGTCACCAGCCCCGTGTCGAACACGGTCGAGACGGGCGGATCGGCCAGTGATCCGATCGGCGAGCTTCAGGTCTCGCGCGACGGTTCGAATCTCGTCATCACGTGGGAGGGCGGCACGCCGCCGTTCCAGGTGCAGCGCCGCTCCGAGCTCACCGCGGGCGCATGGGAGGACCTCGGCGAACCCACCGAGGAACGCACGGCCACGGTCGCCATCTCGGGCGACCACGAATTCTTCCGGGTCCAGGGCCAGTAGGATCCCGCGCCAACGTCACCCGGGTCGGTTCTCACGCGGATGAAAGTCGCACACCCGCGAAGGCGCGCGTTCACGCTCATCGAGCTGCTCGTGGTGATCGCCATCATCGCGATCCTCGCCTCGATGCTGCTCCCGGCGCTCGGCAGGGCGAAGGAGCGCGCGAAGCGCGTCTCCTGCGTCAACAACCTCAAGCAGATCGGGCTGGCCTGCCTGATGTACTCGGAAGACCAGCCGGACGGCGCCTTCACGGGCGCGACGAACTACCTGGACGACAACATCAACTGGATCTATCCGCAGCACCTGCCCAGCTACCAGGTGCTCATCTGCCCCAGCACGCGGAATTTCATCCGCACCAACACCATCACGGACCGCCGCGGGCGCGGCCCGACGCTCCTGCTTGACCTGACGGACTTCGCCCGCAACCGCGACGCCCCCGGCTACAGCTACGAGCTGTACGGCTTCATGGGCGCGGTTTCCACCGCGCCCAACCACCCCGACGTCGTCAAGAAGACGCAGAACTCCGTCCAGAGCTACGTCCACAAGAACAACACGTTCGGCCTCCAGGGAACCGCCCCCGGGCCCGCCGGGATCTGGCTGCTCGTGGATGGTGACGACGGAGCCCAGTACATCGAAAATGGCAAGCTCACGCAGCGCGGCCGCAACGACTACCCGGATTCGTGGGACAACCACGGCGCCGACGGCGCAAACGCCGTCTTCTGCGACGGTTCCGTCCGCTGGATCCCGCGCAGCAGGTACGTCTTCACCTTCGAACAGTCGCAGGACATCGGGCGCACCGAGTAGCGGCCGGGGGATGCCCGCGGCCGGTTGGCCCGAGCACGGCGCAGAGCGACCCCTTCGGCCACCGATCAGGCCGGCGGCACCTCGATCGTCTCTCCCGGGCCGGGATCAAACACCTTCACCCGGGGATAACGCAGGTTGATCTGTTCCCGGAACCATTTCCGGGCGGCATCCTCGCCATGGGCAAGCACGACCACCCGCGGCGAGACACGTCCCACGAAGTCCATCAGCTCCTCCCGGTTCGCGTGCGCGGTGAGGTCGAACTCGCGCACATCGCAGCGCCGCGTCACCTGGCGATCCCGCGGTCCGAAGTCCAGGACACCGCCCGGCGCCGTGGCGCGGAGCCGCCCGGCGGGCGTCTCGGGATCCGCGTAGCCGACGAAGAAGATCCCGTGCCGCTCGTCCTCCAGCATCCGAAGGGCGAGGTCGTGCGCGGCCGTGTGCGGATTCATCATGCCCGAGGTCAGGACGAAGAGGCGTCCGGAGCCGAGCTTCATGGCCTGGATCTGGCGCGCATCGAGCACCTGGAGGTCCAGGGCCTCCGTCAGCGCGAGATTACTGTGGTTGCGGTACGTGCGATGCGCCTGCAGGTCATAGATTTCCGTGAAGACACGGCCCAATCCCCCAATGAACACCGGCTGCCGCCGAAGCCGGCCCTCATCCATCAGCAGCGCGAGTTGCGCGAGGATCTCCTGGGTCCGTCCGAGGGCGAACACCGGGATCAGGACGGAGCCCCGGCGCTCATGGACCTCCTGGATCGCCTGCGCGAGACGTTCCGACTCCTTTTCGCGGCTGAATCCCGGGTCAACGGGCCGCGACCCGCGCGTGGTTTCCATGATGAGCACCTCGGCCTGGACATCCTCGAACCGGGCACCCTTCAGGAGGGTCTGGTCGCGGAAGCTGACATCGCCCGTGTAGAAAAGTGTTTCCCGCGCCGAACGAATCATGACCCCGGCGGAGCCAAGGGCGTGCCCCGCATCGCGAAACTCGAGGGTCGGGGTGTGCACCCCGACCTGTGATTTCGCGAACGCCGCCCACTCGATCTCCCGGTTGTAGCGGAATCCCTGAAAGGTGACCTCGATCTCGTCCAGCTCCTCGTGCGTGTAGAGCGGGTAATCCTGGATCCCGAACTCGTCGCGCTGCCGCTTCATGACGTTGACCGAGTTGTGCAGCACCCGCTCGATCAGGAAGTAGGTGAGCTCGGTCATGAGCACGTGCGCCTTCGGGAAGCGGCGGGCCACCACCGGCAGAGCGCCCACGTGATCGTGATGGCAGTGAGTGATCACGATGGCGTCCAGGTCGTCGCCCGTGATCCGGTCAAGGAGGGGAAGCCCCTCGCGTCCTTCGCGTTTCGGATGGATTCCCGCATCCAGCAGCAGCCGGTGTCCCTCGAACTCGACGAGCCATCCGCTCGCGCCGATATCAGAAGCGGGATTTAGATTCGTGATGCGCACGCCTCATTGTTTCCCCGGGGATTCTTTTGAACAACCTCGGCGGCACGCGGTCTGAGACATCGGAGTTGTTTGGGTTCGCCCGTGGGGCGGGATTCGCTGCCCGCCCCGCGGGTCTTTCACCGCAAGTCCGTAAGGTGTTGTTGTTTGGGTTGTTTGGTGAAGGCGGGTGTCGCCAGGCACCCGCCCTTTCCTTTTCGCCCATTCTTCTTGCGACCGGCGATTCGCCCGGACCATCGCCCGGCGCTGACGCGGAGCTCCCGCGCGCCCGGCCGCATCGTCCCGCACCCCGGGTGCTACCGCGCACCAAGCAGCCGCATGTTCTCCTCGGCACGGCTTATCATTTCCTGTGCCAGCTCCGGATCCTCCCCGATGGACAGCAGGCACTGTCCAAGTCCCGCGAGCGAGACCGTGATTCCGCGCAGGTCTCCCATCGATTCGTAGAGTTCCAGCGAACGGCGCCAGCGTGCCTCCGCCTCCCGCAGCAGGCCCATCGCTTCCAGAGCGCGCGCCTCCGTGACACCCGCGGCGGCCTCACCATGGATGTCGCCCAGGGCGGCGAAGGCGGACCGCGCAAGCGACGCCCATTCCAATGACCTGGAAACGTCGCCGGCGGCGAGCGCCGACCGCGCCCGTTCCTGCTGGAGCACGGCCTCGAGGCGCGGGTCGCCGGGGCCATCACCCAGCGTTTCGAGAAGTTGCAGCCGTTCGGCCGCGCGTTCCGGGGCGATCGTGTTCTCGATCTGCACCAGCGTGATCTGGTTTCGCCACAAGGCGTTGGTCTCGCCCAGGCGTGCGTTCAGATCCGCCGCCTGCTCGAGCAGTGCGTGCGCCTGCTCGAACTCGCCCATGACGCGCAGGCAGATCGCCAGGTTGTGCCATGCAACGGCGAGCCGCGGCAGGTTGTTCAGAAGCTGGAACTGCTGCGCCGCCCGCTCCCAGGCCGCGGCGGCCGCCGTCCAGTTGCCCTGCGCCTGCAGGTCGGCGGCCTGGCGTTC
Organism: uncultured Verrucomicrobiota bacterium; assembly: GCA_964389135.1. Taxonomy (GTDB): domain Bacteria; phylum Verrucomicrobiota; class Verrucomicrobiia; order Limisphaerales; family CAIMTB01; genus CAIMTB01. The sequence goes on from CAYMDA010000005.1 coordinate 57,776, forward strand.
GAACCGTTCCGCATCCCGGATCGTGGGCGGCGGACTGGGCGCCGGTTTGCCCGCGCACCCCGCCACCAGGAACGCCACCGCGAGGAGGAGCAGCACCGGCCCGGGAACGGATCCGCGAACCCGCCGGACCACCGCAGGTTGTGTAAAATCGCAACGTCTCACCGTCGTGGCAGATCAAGGCTGGGTCGAACGACGCTTTCAATCGGGGCATTCGTCCGCGGCTGGTCGAAGGCCGACCGAAGGAGCCAGTGCCGCTTGAGGCCCTCGAGCAGGTCCTCGGCGCTGACGACCAGCCCGGAGATTTCCGTGAGGATCATGCTGTTCGCGCTAACCTGGTGGCTCAGGTTGCTCGTGACCATCGCGACATGGTCGAGCGTCACCGCGATGCGCCGCGTGAGTTCCTGGAGCTGCTGTTCCCCGGTGCGCAGCAGCACGGTCGTGTTCGTCAGGGTCTCGTCCATGTTCGCGAGCATGGACGAGACCTGCGTCTGGAGATTGGTCGTCAGTACCATGCGGCCGATGACACCGTCCTCCGATTCCAGTCGGGCGGCAAGGCCCTCGATGTGCTCGAGCGTCGGCTGAAGGCGCGTGATCGCCGCGTTCGCGTTGGAGGTCAGCGTGCCCGCCTGCGTGAGCATCTGCCCGATCTGGTTGGTCAGGGACGGGAGCGCGTTCGCGATGCCGGCGACGATCTCCTGGGCGCGGTCGGCCAGCGCGGGGGTCTCCACGGTCTCCAGCCAGATTCCCTTGGGCACATCCGCGAGCCGCACCATCTCCACGCGGTCCTTGTGATCGGGATCCCGGCCGCTCGCCACGAGGCTCTCGCGGAAGTCATTCGGGTTCTCCACGACGGTGGCCATCGCGTCGTAGGACTCGCCCCGTGTCACCTCGAGGTACCGCGAGCCGAAGAAGTCGGCAGCCTCCACCCGGACGGTCGAGTCGGTCCAGATGTAGCCGAAGTACGGTTCCCAGACTTCGAACCGGATGAACACGTTGAAGTTGTTCGTGATGAACCATTCGTCCGGCGCGGTGGTCTGGATCTCGACGATTCGCCCGATGTCACGCCCGAGCAGCCGGACCGGGTCGCCCACCTTCAGTCCCGTGGCGTCCCTCGTGTAGCAGTAGTACGAGACCTTGTTAATGAACCATCCCCGCTGGCGCCCGGTTTCCATGAGGTAGTAACCGAACGCCACCAGCATCAGCAGGGCCGCGAGCAGGATGAACAGTCCCACGAGCCGTTCCACCCGCGTCATCCGCGTCCGCAGCTGGGGCGTAAGGTCCTGCAGGGCCATGGCCGAAAGGATCAGTCACTCTGCGCAGGAAGCAACCACGGCCCCATTTCCGCCGCGCTTTCGACCTGCCTCAGCATGCCTCCGTCGAGGCAGGCGAACCGGGTGGCCCACCGGATCCACGGACGCGGATCGGTCGCCGCGAGCACGAGGGTGCGCGGGATGAGCCCGGCTTCCCTCGGTTCAAGGAATCCCTGCCACCACTGCACCTCCCCCGGCGCAAGACCTCCCGTGGGATCGTCCAGCAGCAGCACGTCCGGCTCGAGGACGAGCGCCCGTGCCATCGCCGCGCGCAGCAGGATCCGCCGCGGGACCTCGCGCGGCCGGCGCCCCGCGAAACGCCCGAGATCCAGCTCCTCCAGGACGCGCCGGACGCGTTGCTCGGCGGCTTCGGCCCCGTCGCGCAGATGATACCGCACCGGAAGCGCGATGTTTCCCGCGAGCGTCATGTTCCCGAACAGGCGGCCGGCCCCGCCGAACACGACGCCGACTCTCGATCGCCGCGCCACCTGTTCCGATTCGCGGACACGCGAAAGTTCCACGCCGAAAAGCCGGTGCGCGCCCCGCAGCGGGCGCACGAGACCGGCGGCGACGCCGAGCAGTCCCGACTTGCCGGCGCCGGGCGGGCCCGCCACCAGCCAGCGCTCTCCCGCGCGCACGGTCCAGTCCACACCGCGCAGGACGGGTGTGTTGGCGTCCCCGGTCTCGGGCACATCCACCCCGTGCAGTTCGACCACGGGTTCGCCATCGCGCAGCTGAGGCCTCATCACGTGAGCAGGTACACCGCCACGAAGGCGGCGTCGATCAGCACGCAGACCGCGAGACTCTGCGACACCGCGCGCGTCGTCGCCTCGGGCACTTCCTCGAGGCGCAGCGGTCGTGACAGCCCCTGGTAACAGGTGATCACGGCGAGCGCTCCGCCGAAGGCGCCCGTCTTCAGGAGAAGCATGACGAAATCCTGCCAGCCCAGCGCCCGCGCCCATTCGTTCAAGTAATCGGTGAACGTCAGCGGCATGCCCTGTAGGAAGCAGAACAGATAACCGCTCAGCATCGCGCCGATCAGGAAATAGACGGTCAGACAGAAGACCGAGACGGCCATCCCCACGACGCGGGGCACGACGAGGTAATGCACGGGATCGATGCTCAGCGCCTCGAGCGCCTCGACCTCCCCGGTCGCCCGCATGGTGGCAAGCTCGACGACGGTCGCGGCGCCGACACGAAGGAGGACCACCAGCGCCGTGGCCAGCGGCGCCAGCTCCCGGAACAGACTGACCACCAGGACGGTTCCCAGCATCCGTTGCGCGCCGAACTGCTGCAGCAACGACACGGTCTGCCCCACCAGAACAAGCCCCGTGATCAGGGAAAGCAATCCGATGAACGGCAGAAGACGCAATCCCGCGATCCGGATCTGATCGAGCACCAGCGGGCGCACCACCCCCCGGCCCCGCATTCCTTTCGTGAGGATGGTCGCCAGCGCGATCAGGGCGAACGCGAGCATCCGCCGCGCGACCCGTCCCGTCGCCCGCAGCGGGCGCACACCCCAGCCCACGCCGGCGTCGAACCAGCGCAGCCACCGCCCCGCTCCTCCCTCCGCGGCCGACGGTTTCGTCATGCCGCGGACGGTAGCGAATCCCCCGATCCGCAAGAACCAGAATCAGCGCGCGCTCAGCACGCGGCCATTCGCTCCCACTCCCACTCCTCTAAGTCGGGACTCGGCGAACTCCTGATCTCCGAGTGTCCGTGTCGGCGAACGCGTGGGATCGGCAATAATGCGTCTGCGGGTCCTGCTTCGCTCGAACTGGTCCGGGTCGAAGAAACCAAGCACGTGCCGCTCGTGCTCCGGAAAGAAGGCGACCGCCTCGTCCAGCTACGCAGGCATCGCCTGGCCATGCGCACGGGCGTACTCGTGGATCGCGGTCGCCCATACCTTCAGGTTCATCCGCGCGATCCCGATCGCCTTCCACTCCCCCTGCTCGGGGATTCTCTCCCCCGCCTCCCTGAGGACCTGCATCATGGCGGCGGCCGCCTGCTGCATCTCCGCCTGCAACTGCGCGTTCTCCTGCCGGAGACGCGCGATGGTCTGTTCCGCCTCGCGCAGGCGCGCCGATCGATCGCCCAGCCGCACCAGCTCGAGCCGCAGCTTCTCTTCCATGCCGGCCCGCTCCTCGTCCGGGGGCACATCCCGCCCGATCCGGACGCGAACCTCTTCCAGCTCGGCTTGCACGGCAGCGAGACGAGCTTCCGCGTCGCGCCTTGAGTCATGTTCCACCCCCGCCGCGCCGATCGAGGCGATCCCGGTGGTGAGTTTCGAGGCAGTCATCGCATGGAGAATCCCGGCGGTTGTCGTGAGTTGAGCCATGGCCGAGGCGGCGGCGGACGCCGCGAGGCCCGCGCGCGCTGCCATCGTCCCTTGCTGGGTGAGCAGCGCCGCGCATGCGGCGGCGGAGGAACGGAGCCCCCGCCGGGCAAGTCGTTGCCGGAGAGGTTCCAGTGCCCGGTTCGCGCGCATGGCGATCACCTCCCGCTGTCTGCACCGGCGTTCCGCCCGGATCTGCGCGGATGCCACCAACAAGGTGTGGCGATGCAGCCATCCCGTGAGCGCAAGGTCCCGCAGCACACCGAGCGCCTTTCGGGTAAGGTCCGCGAAAACGATCTGGGTGACGTCCTCCGCCAGCCCCCGGTCCCCGGCGCATCGTCGCAGGGCCGTGGCGAACACGAGGTCCACATGCCGCTCCACAAGACGGGAAAGGCGGCTTCGGACCCTGTCCCGACGAACTCTCGCAGAAGTGCGCCACGGTCATCCCCGGTGGACATGCTCATCCACAAGAAGCCGCGAGGGCCCGAAACCGAACACAAATTTTGACATCAGCCCGCCACGGTCCCGAACCTCGCGATGTGAACCACCCCGAGGCCCTCCCCGCCGGCTCTCCGAGGCTTCTCGATCGTCTGGATGCCCTCCCCCCATGGACCTTCACGGCCACGCTCTACGTCACACGCTGGATCGTGATGATCCCGCTCGCCCTCTTAGCCCTCCTCCTTGATTCGCCCGGCCCCCGGATCAGCGGATCGCCACTCGTGCTCCTCCTTGGGTTCCTCGTCATCGCGCCGGTGCTCGAAACCCTCGTCGAGTGTCTCCTTCCCTACGCGATCATGAACCGCCTTGGCCGCATTCCATCCGGCCGGCGCGCATGGGGCTTCATTGGAGTCTCCGCCGTGCTGATGGCCCTGTGGCATCTCAGCGCATGGCCCGCAGCGATCGTGCCCTCGCTGATCACCGGCGCCTTTCTCGCGTACACGTTCGCGCACTTCGCGCCCGAGAGCAGGTCGCGCGCGTTCCTGCACACCTGGGCGTTCCATGCCGGCATCAACTTGGTGGGCTGGACGCTGCTCACGATCCCTTGATCTCCCCCTGCTCCGTTGGTGGCGGAGCCTGACGCGGACGAATCGGAGCCGCGCCCTGTCCCTCTCCCTCCCGCGGCGGGCTCATTTCTCCGCCAGCTCGCCGCGGCCTGTCCGGGGAGTCTCTCCTCCCCGCCACTCGCCGGGGAAGGCTTCCCGCGCAAGGGATGACGGCGCGATCAGGTAGGCAAGCCGTCCCGCGTGCTCCCATGCCCGCTCCACGTTCTCACGCGCATAGACGCGCCGCACGCGCTGTCCCTCCTCCAGCCGCGCCCATGGATCGTTCGCGATGACATCGCCGTCCGGGGTGAATCCGGCGCAGACGATGAGATGCCCGGAGTTCGGCGCCACTTCGCGGCCTCGCAGGGCGGGCGCGCTCACCGACATCACCACCGGAATCCCGCGCGCCACCAGATCCTCGACCGCCCGGAGGTCGCGCAGGCGCGCCGCGGCCGCGGTGATTCCTTCGAACGTCCCGGCAAAGGCGGTGTTGAACGACCAGTTGCCCGTCCCGGGCCAGCCCGGGTCATGCACGCACCGCGCGACCTCGGGCACGTCCACGTCGAGCTCCGGGCGGTCCGATTCCCTGGCCCAGTAGGCGAGCGCCATCGAGATCGAGGTCGGGCTGCACCAGCCCTCTCCGCCCGCGTACGCGATCTGCGAGCGCTCGGGCACGTCCAGATCCAGCCCCCACGCCGCGCGATTCGCGTCTCTCCCCTCGGGCAGATCCTTGCCGACGGCGAGCGACACCGCGACGCGACGAAGCCGCTCCGGGTGCCGCGCCAGTTCACCGGACAGCGTCAGCCGCAGCTCCAGCCCGCGCGCCGGCTGCCGCAGCACGAGGATGTCGGTCTTCACCTGCGCGATGTCGTCCCGCTGTCCGGCAACGCTCGACCGCTCCACGGGCGATCCCTGTTCGAGCGACCACGACCCGAGATCATAGAATGGCGCGGCATCCCCGAGGCCGTCCGGCCGCAGCTCCACTCGCAAGCCCGCGCCCGCCGCAGGCTGGACGTTCCACGACACGACGGCCTCGGTCCACGGGCCCCCCTCGATCACGGGCGAGCGGAGGATGACCCGCCCGTCGTCCGCTTCCGATCCCGCCCAGCCGCCCGCGTCCTCCAGCCAGAGGATGCGCGGCGTCGCATCCGCCGGGCGCGCCGTGGCGGCGTTGCGCGACGCACAACCTCCCCCCATGGCCAGCGTTCCGGCGAGGGCCGCCAACAGCTTCCGCCGGCGCATGAACTCCAGTCTCATCAACGTTCCTCGGATTCTCGGTCCAACAGGACCGCCGCCCACTCTCGCCTGCGCCATCGCCCCGGCCAACGGCATTCCGCACCGGCGGGTGCGGGGGTCCGGGGGGCGTTGACGAACGCGCGCCTCGCGAGTCTGCATCGGGTGTGCTCATCGCCTTTCACAAGCCGTGGGGCGTCCTCTCGCGGTTCACGCCGGACGGATCGCCGAACCGCACGCTCGCGGAGTTCGGCTTCCCGCCACACGTCTATCCGATCGGCTGTCTGGATGCCGATTCCGAAGGCCTTCTCCTTCTGAGCGATGAACCACGATGGACCGATCGCCTCCTCAACCCGGCCAGCCGTCATCCACGCCTCTACTGGGCGCAGGTTGAAGGCGTCCCCTCACCCGGGACCCTCGCGCGCCTCGGATCCGGTCTGGTGATCCAGGGCCGGAGAACGCTGCCGGCCCGGGCCTTCCTGCTCGATCCTCAACCCGCCGTGCCGCCACGGGATCCTCCCATCCGGTTCCGCAAATCGATCCCGGACCGATGGATCGCCATCGAACTGGTGGAGGGCCGCAACCGGCAGGTGCGCCGCATGACCGCCGCGATCGGCCATCCCACCCTGCGCCTGATCCGGATGCGCATCGGCGCATTCGAGATGGGCGCGCTGGCGCCGGGCGCATGGCGGATGCTTGAGCCGGGAGAAGCCCGCGCGGTGCTGGGCGAGCCGGCCGCCCCCGCCCGGGGCGGCTGAGCCCGCTCCTCTCGCGCGCATGGCCCCCTCCGACGCGTCGCCGCGCAACTTTGCCGTTCCCCCGGTTTTGGATACCCTTCCCGAATGACCGCTGGGCAAGACGAGGACGCCGAACTCATGCTGCGCGTGCGGCAGGGCGACCTCGCGGCCTTCGACGAACTCGTCACGCGGTATCGCCAGCCGGTATTCAACTTCGTCCACCGCACGCTTCGGGATCCGGACGAGACCGAGGACATCGCGCAGCAGGTGTTCGTGCAGGCATGGAAGGCGGCCGGGCGGTACAAGGCCACCTCGCGATTCTCCACCTGGCTGTTCACCATCGCCCGCAATCTCTGCCTCAACGAACTGCGGCGCCGCGGCCGGCATCCCGCCGAGTCGCTGGACGCCCCCATTGAGGGACCGGAGTCCGCCCTGCCGCGGGACATCGAGGACCGCCGCGGGCCCGGCGTCACCGACGAGATCCTGCTCGGTGAACTCACGGACAAGATCGACGAGGCCCTCGATGATCTGCCGGAGACCCAGCGCTCCGCCATCCTGCTCTTCCGCGAGGACATGTCCTACGACGACATCGCCCGCGTGCTCGGCGTGTCCGTCTCCGCCACGAAGTCGCTGATTCACCGGGGCCGCGAGACCCTCCGCCGCCGCCTGAAGGCCTACCTGCGAACCGGCGCATGGCATTCCCAGCCGCGGCCCCCGGCAACTTTTCCGGACAACCGGTTTTGAACCCTTGAGTGCGATGAACGAGGATCCGACCCCAACCCTTCGCGACCTCCTCACCCGTCGTGATCTGGCGCCCGGGGAACAACGGCGCATGGACGAATGGCTCGCCCGTCATCCGGAACAGGCCGCCGACTGGGACGCCGACGCGCTCCTCTCGCGCGCCGTTCGCCGCCTCCCTTCCGTCGCCGTGCCTTCCAATTTCAACGCGCGCGTGTTGAGCGCCATTGAGGCGGAGACCCGGCGCGGCCGCGGCCCGTCGTGGCTGCGCCTGCCGTGGCGGCCGCTCGTCCCCCGGCTCGCCATGGCGGGCATCCTCGCAGCCGGGCTGGCAGGCTGGCAGCTCCACGAGCACCAGCAGCGCGAGGCCGAGTACGCCCGGCATGTCGCCCAGCTTCGCGCGATCGCCGAACTCCCGCCCGTCGTCCTCGAGGACTTCGAGGCGATCCAGCGCTTCGGCGACAGTTCGCCGCCCGTCGATTACGAGTTGCTCGCCGCTTTCCAGTGAGACCCACATGATCCCGCGCACGCCGTCCCCGCTTCTGTCGGCCGCGCTCGGCGCGATGCTCACCCTCTGCGTCGCCGGCGCGCACGCCGCCGTTTCGCCGGCCCCGCCACCGTTCCCGCCCCTGCCGCGTTCCCCGGTCGAGATCTTCCGGGAACTCCTCGCGATGGCACCGGACGCGCGCAGGACGGCCCTCGAGGCACGGTCGGAGAACCAGCGGCGGATTCTCCAGGCGCGCCTCGCCGAGTACGAGTCCCTGCCTCCCGCGGCGCGCGAGGAGCGGCTTCGCGCCACGGATCTTTACTGGCACCTCTCCCAGATCCTCCGACGCGCCCCGGAGCAGCGGGCGGCCCTGATCGCCCTCAGCCCCGAGGACCTTCGACCCATCCTCGCGGAACGCATCGCGATCTGGGAACAGCTACCGGCCGACGATCAGCGGGTGCTGCTCGAGCAGGATCGCGCCATCCGGTACTTCGCGGCCGTCCGCCGAAACCAGCCTCCGCCGCTGCCCGGCGAGGTGCGCGCGCCCACCAGCCCGCTGCCCCGCGGGATCCAGGAAGACCTCGCGAGCCTCCAGCGCCTCACCCCGGAGCAGCGCCGGCGCGTTCGCGAACAGTGGAGCCGGTTCTTCGAGGCGCCCGCGCCCCAGGTGGACCGCACCCTTCGGGCCATGAACGCGGTCGAACGCCGCCAGCTCACCACCGTTCTCAAGCGACTCGGAAATCTCTCCCCCGAACAGCGCAGGACCTGCATCGACGCCTTCGCACGCTTCGCCACCATGCCGCCCGAGGAACGCGCCACCTTCCTGTGGCACGCGGAACGCTGGGCCGCGCTCGCGCCGGAGGAACGCGCCGCGTGGCGCTCGGTCGCGGCGAGGCTCCCTCCTCTTCCGCCGCAGCCGCAACCGCCCCCGCGCCAGGCCGCTCCACCGGCGAAACCACCACGGCCTCCGGGCTCCGAGGGCTGATCCCCGCTCCCGCCGCGGAACCCGCGGCGCATCCGGTCTTTCCCCCGCCAGCTGATGACGTATCCTGCCGCAATGACGCGCCGCCTCCTCCTGCTCGTCCTGGCAGCTCTCCTGCCGTGTGCGTATTCGGCGGCTGGATCCGGCCTGCAATGGGATCGCCAGACCCGTCGCGTCGATGCGGATATCCATGGCTGGGACATCAACCAGCTCCTCCGCGGAATCGCGACCGCCACGGGCTGGGAGGTGCTCGCGGAACCGGGCCTCGAACTCCGCGTCGCGGCCCGCTTCGAGAACCGCACCGAGCGCGAGGCGCTTTCGATCCTGCTGCGGGATCTGAACTTCGCGCTCCTGCCCGGCGGCCGGAAGCCCGCACGGCTGCTGGTGTTCCGCTCGGATGCCGCGCGCGCGACGAAGGCGATCCAACCCGAAACCGGCCATCGCGTGCTCGCGCACGAGCTGGTGGTTCGCTGGAAGGGATCACCCGAGGAACTCGAGGCCCTGGTGTCCAGTCTCGGGGGCCGGATCGCGGGGCGGCTCGACAAGCTCGGCGCCTATCGCCTCGTGTTCGAGAACGAGGAGGCCGCCCATGCGGCGCGCGCCGTGCTCGAGCGTACTGAAGGGGCCGAACGCCTCGAGTCGAACTACGCGCTGCCATCCCCGAACCCGCAGAACCCGCCAAAACCCGCGGCGCCGTCCGATGGCGAGGGAACCGCCACCCCGGCGCCGCCCACACTGAAGGCGCGCCCGGCGAACGATGAATCCTCGGTGGTGATTGCGCTCCTGGACACAGCCGTCGCCGCGGATGCCGTCCAGCATTCGGACTTCCTGCTGCCGGGCCTTGGCATCACGCCGGAGGCCGCGCCCGCCCCGACGGATGGTCCCGGCCACGGCTCCGCGATGTTCGAGACCATCGTCCAGGGCCTCTCCGTCACCCTGCAGGGTGAGGAAGGCACACCGGTCCGCGTGCTGCCGATCGACATCTACGGCAGCCACGAGGAAACCTCCACCTTCGCCCTCGCGCAGGGCATTGTCGCCGCACTCGAACACGGTGCCGACGTGATCAACCTCAGCCTCAGCGGTCCGTCACCGAGCCCGATCCTCCAGGATGTCCTTCGTCAGGCGGCCGCCTCGGGAGTTCTCACGTTCGTCGCACCCGGCAACCAGCCGACGGTGGATCCGACGTATCCCGCGGCGTATCCCGAGGTGCTCGCCGTCACCGCGAGCGACCACGCCGGCCGCGTCGCCGACTACGCGAACCGGGGGCCCTTCGTGGATCTCATCGCACCCGGAATGAGTCTGGTACCCTACACGGGGTCGCACTGGGTCGTGGAGGGCACATCCGTCGCCACCGCCTATGCCGCCGGGATCGCGGCCGGACTGCTCGCCGACAGCGGACTGTCGCCCGCCGCGATCGCCGAGCAGATGCGCCAGCGCATCGGCTTCATTCCGGCGCAACCCGAGCCCTGATTCGCGGGTTCCATCACCCGCCGCGGCCGCCCTCGCCGAGATGCCCGTATTCGCCCCCCGGACGGACCGGGGCGCCAGGGCGCGGCCGGGCCAAGCATCACCACTCCCATGACCCGCTCCACCCGCCGCCTGATCCCCTGGTTTGCGCTCGTCGCCATCCTCATCGCAGTGGGAATTCTCCGGTCCGGAATGCCGCCCCGGGCCGCCCTCCCGCGGATGCCCGACCCGAACGGATATGAGGATCTGACGGCGGCGGCCATGTCCGTCCGGAACGTGCCCGGGCTTCCCGGAGCGCTCGACGGGGACACCCCGGAACTCGAGGCGATTCTCGAGGCGAACCGCGATTCGCTCGAACTCCTGCGGATCGGCCTCTCGCGCGAGGGCCGCCCGCCGGTCGTGACGAACATGACATCCCTCGCGGCGCATCAGACCACGGCCGGTTCCCTGAAGACCCTTTCGCTCCTGCTCGCCGCGGACGCCGAACTCGCCCGCCGGCGCGCCGACTGGGCCCGCCAGATCGAGGCAGCCACGAACCTCGTTCTCCTCGCGCGCCGCGTGAATGGCGACCTGATCCTGGACGAACTCATCGCGCAGGCGATGGAGGCGCGCGCATTGCCGATCCTCCACTCGGCCCTGCCCCATGTCCCGGCGGATCTCGCCCGGCGCACGGCCCGCTCGCTGATCGAACTCGATTCCCTCCGCCCCGCCCCGGACGCGCTGCGGGAGGGCGAGGCCCGCCTCCTCGGCGAGAGCGCATGGCGCCGGATGGTCCTTCGCTTCGTCGGGCGGCGCGCGCTGGAAGCCGGGTTCACCAACGCCATCTCGAAGCGCCACGCGGTTTCCCGGCGGCTGCGCGCGATGGCCGTCGCCTACGCGCTGCACGCCCGGCAACTCGACATGGGCGATACTGCCGCAACCGCGGCGGACCTCGTGCCCGGGTACCTGCCGGCCATGCCGGTCGATCCGATGACGGACATGCCGATGGATCTGGCTCCCGCCCGCGACCTTCTCGCCTCCGTTCCACCAGCGGCGTCACGCGGTTCGGAGGCTGTTCGATCCGAGCCATAACAGCTTGGCAGGCAGCTTCCGCGGGGTTTCACTGCCCTCGCCAACCGCTCCGGTCGCATGAAGTCCAATTGCATCCACCTTCTGGCATTCGCCGCCCTGACGCTTGCCGCGCTCCCGGCGGATGCACAGCGCATCCGCGCGCGCGGTGTCAGCCACACGGAGTTCCATGGCTGGACCAACTCACTGCTGGTGGAGTCCCGCGATGCGCTTCCCCGCATCATCATCGTGCCCCAGCTCGGCGGCCGCATCATGGCGTACGGGGTCGGCGACCAGAACATCCTCTGGACGAATCCCGATGCGGCAGGCCAGACACTCGCCACGGCCGGGCCGGCGCTCGATCCCGGCGGTTTCCTGTGCGACATCGGCCCGGAGACAGCCCGATGGCCGGTGCACCCGGAGCTGCTGCTGGCACCGTACGAATGGTCCGCCCGCCGTCCCTATCGCGTCGTCCTGACGAGTCCCCGCGACGAGACGCTCCGGGTCGAGCTGGAGCGGGACGTCCAGTTCGACCCCACCACGGGCGACGTCGGCTTCACGCACCGGCTCAAGAACATCGGCGACGAGGACACCGCGTACTGCCTGTGGCATCGCATCGCCTGCCAGCCCGGCGGGTTCGTTCTCATCCCGATGAATCCGAACAGCCGTTTCCCGGCCGGATGGTCCATCCAGCGACGATCCGACGGACGGCTCACCTATGACGGGACGGAACCCAGCGCCCCTGGTGTCCGAGTGATGGACGGCGTGCTCGTCGCGCAGACGGACTCCGAACCCGCGAAGGTCGGCACCGACGGCAACGGGCAGTGGGCCGCCTACGCCCGCGGCCGCACGCTCTTCGTGGTGCATTTCCCCGTCTATTCAACCGCCACCTACTCCGAGGGCGGGAACACCGCGACCGCCTCGTGGGACTCCTCGAAGGTCGAGCTCCAGCCCATGAGTCCCGAGGCGCGCCTGCGTCCGCGACGCTCGTACGAGTTCCCGCTGAAATGGAGCCTGATCCATCTTCCGTCCGAGGTCAGGACGCCCGAGGAGGCGCGCGCCCTCGTGAACCAGATCCCGGGTTCCCCCTTCCTGTGAGCCACGGAGGCACATTCCCGCCGCTGCCGCCGCTGCTCGGCACACCTCCGCCGTCCGAGCCTCCGGTTCTGGTTGAGTCGGACCCGGCGCCGCGGCCCCTCGCGCGCTGGCGCCTCATCGTCGCGCTCGGGATCCTGGCGCTCTACGTCATCGTGCCGGCCGTGATCGGCGCCGGCCGCACCGTCGGGGACGCGTCCGTGCTGCCCTCCAGTGTCGCGGCCGTGTTCGTGCTGTGCGCATGGGAACTCACGCTGTTCGCCCTGGCCTTCTCGGTCGCGGGAGTGCTCGCGCGCTTCCGGACGGACGATCTCAGGCTCCGCTGGCGCGGCGGCTGGTGGGTGCTCCCGCGCTCCATCGGCTGGTCGCTCGCGCTCCGCCTCGGGGTCGGTGTCATCCTCGCCGGTTGCCTGGTGATCTACCGTTTCGTCAGCGGCGCCTCGCTGGAGGATCTCGCCGGATTCCGTCCCGAGGTGGAGGCGATGGTCGACATCGACGCCCTGCGCAACCCGGTCTACATGGTCCTGATGCTCACCGTGGTCAGCTTCGTCCTCGCCGGCCTGCGCGAGGAACTCTGGCGCGCGGGCATGATCGCCCTGCTCGGCGCCGCCTTCCCCCGCGTGTTCGGAGGCGACCGTGGCGCGTGGTTTGCCATCATTCCGGTCGCCCTCCTGTTCGGGCTGGGACACACAGCCCAGGGTCCCGTCGGCGTCATTGCCACCACGATGCTCGGCATCGGCCTCGGCGCCATCATGGTCTTCCACCGATCAATCTGGGATGCCGTGCTGGCCCACGGCTTCTTCAACGCCGCCACGTTCGCCATCCTCCCGTGGCTGTCCGACCAGTTCCCGGACATCCTCGCCCTGCTCGAGCATTCCTCGCGCGCGGGGCTGGCCGTCTGAACCACCGGGCCCGTCACCGCCACGCGCGTGAAACCGGTTCTCCTCTTCAGGTTCTGCCCCCGCTGCGGCGCTCCCTCCGAAACGGAACCGCGCGAGGACACGAATGAATTCCGCTGCGGACGCTGCGCGCTCCGCTACTTCTTCAATCCCACCGTCGCCGTCGCCGTCTTCGTGACGCGCCACGACGGCCGCACGCTCTTCATCCGTCGCGCCCGCGAACCCGCGAAAGGACGCCTCGCGCCCCCCGGCGGTTTCATCGATATCGGCGAGACCGCGGAGAACGCCGCTCGTCGCGAACTGCGCGAAGAGGTCGGACTCGACATCCGAAACGTCGAATTCCTCTGCTCGCACCCGAACTCGTACGTGTTCGCGGAGGTGACGTACCCTGTCGTTGACCTCTTTTTCACGGCGGAAGCCGTGGACGCCTCGGCAACAGCCGACGCCCGCGAGGTCTCGGAATGCCTCTGGCTCGACCCCCTGGAAGTCGCCGCGGGAGAACTCGCCTTCCCCTCGATGCGCCACGCCATGGAGATCTGGCAGGCCCGCCTGCGCGCGCGTCGCGACCCTTGACGAGCGCCGGCTCCCGCGGCATGCCCGTTCCTCCCGGGCCGACTCCAGAACGCGGCGGTGCGCGGCGCGGAACGAGAAGCGCCGGCGCGCATCCATGCTCGCAGCGAGGAGCAAGGACGCTCACACTCCCCGCCGAATCATCCGCACACGACCGGGCCCCGTCGCATCGTGCTTTTCAACTCGACCGACTACCTCGCGTTCCTCGCCATCTTCGTCGCGGCCTACTTTGTCCTCCGCCGCTGGCTTGCCGCCCGAAACCTGTTGATCCTCGTCGCGAGCTACATCTTCTACGGTTGGGCGGACTACCGCCTGATCCCGCTGCTCCTTGCCGTGAGCGTCATCGGGTTCATCGCGGGACTGGCGATCGACGGCGCGTCGCGTCCGGCATGGCGCCGGGGCTGGCTGATCTTCGCGGTGACCTCGATGCTCTCCACGCTGGGGCTCTTCAAGTATCTCGACTTCTTCGGCCAGACCCTCGCCGGCGCCGTCCATCACTTCGCCGGGATCGACACGCACTGGCGCCCGATTCAGCTCGCCCTGCCGATCGGCATCTCGTTCTTCACGTTCCAGGCCATCAGTTACGTCGTCGATGTCTTCCGGCGCGAGCTCCCGGCGTCGCGGAATCCGATCGATTTCCTTGGATATGTCGCCTTCTTCCCGCAACTCGTCGCGGGTCCCATCGAGCGCGGCGCCCGGCTCCTGCCGCAGATTCAGAGCGCGCGCGTCGTCACGGCCGCCGATCTTCACGCCGCGGCGTGGCTCGTCACGTGGGGCTTCTTCAAGAAGGTCGCGCTCGCGGACAACCTCGCACCCATGGTCTCCCTCGTCTTCGACGCCGCACCGCCTCCGGGCCCGCTCGTCTTCCTTGGAACCATCGCCTTCGGCCTCCAGATCTATTGTGACTTCTCCGGGTACACCGACATCGCCCGCGGGACGGCGCGCCTCCTTGGATTCCACCTGATGCTGAACTTTCACCTGCCGTATTTCGCCACGGACCTGCGCGATTTCTGGCGGCGATGGCACATCAGCCTTTCCACGTGGCTGCGTGACTACCTCTACATCCCGCTCGGCGGAAACCGCCTCGGTCCGACACGCACGACGATCAACCTCCTGCTCACGATGTCGCTCGGGGGACTCTGGCACGGCGCGGCGGCGACCTTCGTCCTCTGGGGAGTCTGGCACGGGCTCGGCCTCGCGCTGCATCGCTGGTGGGTCGGGCGCGCCCCCCGCGCGTGGCGGCTGCCCTCCCCCGCCGCATGGGCAGTCACGTCCCTCTTTGTCTTCTATGGCTGGCTCATGTTCCGCGCCCGCTCCGGCGAGCACATCGCCGACCTCACCATCGCGCTGACCGATCTCTCGCTCCCCGCCTGGTGGACCTACTACGCCCGGAACCTCGCAGTCCTCGCGCTGCCCCTACTCGCCGTGCAGGTCTGGCAGCATCGCCGGGGTGACACGGAAGCCCCGCTCGCCGCCCCCCTCTGGCTGCGCGCCATCCTTCAGGGCGCCATGATCTACCTCATCGCCGCGTTTTGGCGCGACGAACCGCCGCCCTTCATCTACTTTCAATTCTGATCCCGAACCCGACACCCACCCATGTCGCGCGCGGTTTGCTGTCTGTTTCGCCGGGCGGATCTCGCGGCCTCCGTCGCGCCGACCCTGATGGTCGCGTGCGCCGTCGGCGCGCTGGTTCACATCCTGGGCGCGGCGCGGCTGCTCCCTGAACCATCCCCCGAACTCGATCCCGACCGGACCGTGCTCGGCGTGCAGAGCGGCGCCTGCCGCAGGCCATCCGGCGCGAACATCGTCCTCACGGGCGATTCCTCCTGCCTCACCAGCGTGGACGCGCGCGAACTTGGACGGCTTCTTCCCGGAAACCCGAAGGTCATCAACCTGTCGCTCTTCTCGGGCATCGCGCTGCGCGTGTACGGAGAGATCGCGCTCGAGTATGTCCGGGCGAATCCAGACCGGGTCTCCGCCGTCCTGCTCCTCGTCACCCCGGGCAAGCTCCAGGACACGACCGACACCTCCCATCTCGACGGCATCTGGTCGGACCTTCATGCGCGCCGCATCCTCGCGCCGACGGATCCTCCGCCGAACCTCGCGCGACGCTCGCTCGCGCTCCCGGAGTTTGAACAGACCATCCTTCCGCACCTCCTCGTTCCGCCGCTCCGCGGAGAAATGGGCGGCCTGTTCGGTTTCACGGCCGGGCTGCGCGATGCCATGCACGCGCGCCACGGTTCCGGTCTGCATCCCGGCCGATTCAGGCCGCCCCCGCACCGCGTGAACTTCGACCTCCCCCTCGCGCCGGGCATCATCCGCGAAAGCCGGGCGCTGCGGGCCCGGTGGCCGGCCGCCGTGCGGCTGATCGCCGCCATCATGCCGCTGCCGGAAAGCCTTCCCGAACCGGGTTATTCCGGGATTCACCAGCGGCTCGCGGAGGAATGGCGGGAGCACCTGCAGCCCGACGTCTTTCTCCGGCTGCCCGCAACCCTCCCGGATTCACTCTACGCGAACGACTCGCACATGAACGAAATCGGCCAACCCTGCTTCACCCGGATCGTCGCCCGCGCGATGGCATCCGGTCTCGAATCGACGGGGGACGAGCCCTCCCCCGGCGCGGTGACCGGCATCCATGTCACCGCCGGCGGTCATTCGCGTTGATTCATCGCGCCCCGTCGTGTCTTTTCGCGTGCATGCGAAGCTACCGGAACCTCATCGGCGGGAAATGGGTGGACGCGCGCGACGGCAAGACCTTCCGCACGTGGAACCCGGCGAACATGACGCAGGCCGTCGCGGAGTACGCGCGTTCCGGCGCGGAGGACGCCCGCGCGGCCCTTGATGCGGCGGCCGCGGCCCTTCCCGGCTGGTCGGCGCAGACCCCCGTGGTACGCGGGCGCGTGCTGAGCCAGGCGTCCCACATCCTCGCCCAGCGGAAATCAGAGCTCGCCGAACTGCTCACCCGCGAGGAAGGCAAGACGCTCGCGGAAGCCACCGGTGAGGTTCAGCGCGCGATCGACATCTTCCGGTTCTACGGGGGTGTCAGTTACACCGTCGGGGGCCAGACGATCCCGCACGAACTGCCGGGAAACCTTCTCTACACGCGACGGGACCCCCTCGGCGTCGTGGCGCTCATCACTCCCTGGAATTTCCCGATCGCCATTCCCGCATGGAAGATTGCGCCCGCCCTGCTCTGCGGGAACACCGTGGTGATCAAGCCGGCGAGCCCGGCGCCCTCCATGACGTGCGAAATCGCCCGCGCCCTCGAGGAGGCGGGACTGCCCGGGGGCGTGCTCAACGTCGTCACCGGCGACGGCCAGCCCTTCGGTGACGAGGTCACCCGACATCCCGCGGTGGCGGCGCTCAGTTTCACCGGCTCGAAGAAGGTCGGCACCAGTCTCTACACGGCGATCGCGCCGCGCATGCTCCGCGCCCAGATGGAGATGGGCGGAAAGAACCCCACCCTCGTCATGGCCGACGCCGACCTCGACCTCGCCGCGAAGCTCGTCGCCATCGCCGGCTTCGGCCTCACGGGCCAGGCCTGCACCGCAACCAGCCGTGTCATCGTGGATCGTTCCGTCGTCGACGCCTTCCTCGAGAAACTCGTGGCGCGCGCGCGCGGCATCGTCGTCGGGGACGGCCTCCAGCCGGGCGTCACCATGGGACCCGCCATCAGCGAGACACAGCTCCGCACGGACCTCGAGTACGTCTCCCACGCCGTGAGCGACGGCGCCCGGCTCGTCACCGGGGGCCGCCGACTCTCGGACGGTGAGCTCGCGCACGGCTGGTTCATCGAACCGACGATCCTCGCCGACGTGAACCCCCGGGCCCGCATCGCGTGCGAGGAGGTGTTCGGCCCTGTCGTCGCGGTGATTCCCGTCAGCGGCTTCGACGAGGCGATCGAGGTGGCCAACGGCGTCGAGTTCGGACTGAGCGCAAGCATCGTGACGCGCGACCTGAATCAGGCGATGCGCTACGTGGATCGGATCCAGGCCGGCGTCGTGAAGATCAACCAGATCAGCACCGGCCTCGCGCTTCAGGCGCCGTTCGGCGGAGTCAAGGGCAGCAGCACCGACAGCTTCCGCGAGCAGGGCCTGGCCGCGCTCGACTTCTATTCCCGCCTTCGCACCGTGTACCTCGATTACTCGACCTGAGCGCGGTCCCCCTCATCACCAGGCGGAAGGAACGGTCTCCCGGGCTGAAGGCCGGGAGGACTTCAGGCCCGTGTCGGGAACGGACGGGCGGCGAACGGAACCGGAACGATGCTTGTTCCCGAATCCGGGACCGGCTCAAACTGGCGTGCCATGACGCTCGCGGAATTGCGCAAGGCCATCGATCGCTGCGACCAGCAGATCGTCCGCCTTCTCAACCAGCGGACCGAGTACGTCCTGAAGATCGGCGAGATCAAGCGGGCGGCCGGACAGGAGATCTACGCGCCGCAGCGCGAGCGCGCCGTGCTCGACCGCATCGCGCGCCTCAGCAAGGGACCATTGCCCGCCGAGTCGCTGCACCACATCTATCGCGAGATCATGTCGAGCGCCCTCGCCCTGGAGAAGCCGATGACCATCGCCTACTTCGGGCCCGAGGCCACCTTCACCCACCAGGCCGCCCTGCGGCGCTTCGGTTCGAGCCTGCGCTACGTGCCGCTCAAGACGATCGCCGACGTCTTCACCGAGGTTGAACGAAAGCGCGCGGAGTACGGCGTCGTCCCCGTCGAGAACTCCACCGAGGGCGTGGTCACGCACACCCTCGACATGTTTGTCGACAGCGACCTCAAGATCGTCGCCCAGATCATCCTGCCCATCCAGCACTGCCTGCTCAGCCGCGCCACGGGACTCGATCAGATCCGCCGCCTGTACTCGCATCCGCAGGCGCTTGCGCAGTGCCGGGAATGGGTGCAGCAGCATCTCCCGAGGGCCGAGATCATCGAGGCCTCCTCCACCACGCGCGCCGCCGAACTCGCCGCGCGGGTCCGAGGCGCCGCCGCGATCGCCAGCTCGCTGGCCGCCGAGCGCTACGACCTCCGGATCCTCGAGTCGGACATCCAGGACAACTCGAACAATGCCACCCGCTTCCTCGTGCTCGGCCGCGAATGCGGCGACCCCACGAAGAAGGACCGCTCCAGCATCATGTTCAGCGTCGAGGACAAGGTCGGCTCGCTGCATCGCGCCCTCGCACCCCTCGCCACGCACAAGATCAACATGACCCGGATCGAGTCCCGGCCGAGCAAGCGCAGGGCGTGGGCCTACATCTTCTTCGTGGACGTCCGCGGGCACTACAAGAACCCGCCCCTCGCGCGAGCCCTCGCCGAGCTCGAGCGTCACTGCAGTTTCGTCAAGGTTCTCGGCTCCTACCCCGACAACTGACGCGCCGGGACAACGGAGTCCCGTCCCATGGGCCCAGCCAAGGCCGGTTCCCTGCCGCAAGAACGCGCCGGAGCAGCGTCCCCGTTCATCCCGCTCCCCGAACCGCCGCGCGCCCGGGTGTTCCCGAGCGCGGTCCTTTTCTCGCTCGCGATCGGGCTCGGCGCGGCGCTGCTTTTCGCGATGCAGCCCATGCTCGCCCGCATGGCGCTGCCCACGCTCGGGGGAACGCCCGCCGTCTGGAATGTCTGCATGGTCTTCTTTCAGGCGTGCGTGCTGGCCGGATACGCCCTCGCCCACGGCCTCGCCCGCCGGCTGTCGCCGGCGGCCCAGGCATGGATCTTCGTGATGATCCTCGCGGCGGCGGCCGCCACGCTGCCCCCCGCGATTTCACCGCCCGCCCCAACCCTTGCGGAAACGCCGCTGCCCTGGCTCATCGGGAACCTGGCCGCCCAGGCGGCCCTCCCGGCCGCGGGACTCGCCGTCGCGAGTCCTCTGCTTCAGCGGTGGTTCGCCGTCATCCACGACCGCGCCGCCGAACCCTACTTCCTCTATGCGGCGAGCAACGCCGGCAGCTTCGCCGCCCTCCTCGCCTACCCGCTCCTTCTGGAACGCCTCCTCCCCCTCGACCGCCAGGCGGCATGGTGGACCGCCGGGTTCGTCGGATGGACCCTCCTCATCGCCTGCTGCGGCGCGCGGATCCTCGCAAGGAGGCGCACGACGGGCTTCGCTTCCGACGCACCCGCGTCCTCCGCATCCGTGCCGGAAACACGGTCGAAAACCCGCACACCGCCTGCACGGAGGCTCGCATGGATCGCCCTCGCCGCGATTCCCGCGAGCCTGCTTCAGGGCTGCACGCTGTTTCTCACCACGGACCTCGCCAGCGTCCCGCTCCTCTGGGTCATCCCGCTCGCGCTTTACCTCCTGACGTTTGTCATCGCCTTCGGACGCGGAACGCCCTGGGTTCGCGCCGCCAACCGCGCGCTGCCGTTCCTTGGCGCGGCGCTGCTGTACGCGATCCTCGCCCGATCGACCCAGCCGGTGTTCGCCATCATCGGCCTGCACCTCGCGTTTCTCTTCGCGGCCGGTCTCGTCTGCCACGGCCGTCTCGTCGCGCTCCGGCCGCCGCCCGAACACCTCACCGGGTTCTATCTTGCACTCGCCCTCGGCGGCGTGCTCGGCGGATCCGTCAACAGCCTGATCGCGCCCCTGCTGCTGGACTCGCTTCTCGAGTATCCGCTGGCGATCGCCCTCGCGTGCACCGCCCTCCCGCTCCGCGCGCACACCTCGCATCCGGCGCGAGCCTCGATCGCCCTCGATGTCGCGTGGGCGCTCGCCCCCGCGGCCCTGACCCTGGCCCTGGCGGTGCTCGCCGACTCCATCGCCGACGAGCGCACGCGCAACGTCATGGTCTTCGCGCCGGCGGCGGTCGCCTGCTGCGCGCTGCTGGATCGTCCACGACGCCTCACCCTCGCGATGGCCGCGGTGTTCATCGCAGGGTTCCTCCTCCATGCGCGCTGGACGGGTGTGCTGCATTCCGAGCGGAACTTCTTCGGGATCACCCGGGTCACGCACGATCCCACGGGAGCGACGCATCAGCTCGTGCACGGCAACACGTTCCACGGCCGGCAGTTCATCGATCCCGCCTTGCGGGCCGAGCCGCTCACCTACTACCACCGGAGGGGACCGCTCGGGGCGATCATGGCCGAGTTCCAGTCGCGCCCCGGCCCCCGGCGCATCGGGGTCATCGGTCTCGGCGTCGGCAGCATGGCCGCCTACGCCACGCCCGAGGAGGACTGGACCTTCCTCGAGATCGATCCGGCGGTGATCGACGTGGCGACCCGCACAAACTGGTTCACCTTCCTCCGCGAATCACACGCGCGTTCCATCGAGATCATCGAGGGCGATGCACGCCTCCGCCTCGAGGAACTCCCGGACACGACCTTCGACCTCCTCGTGCTCGACGCCTTCAGTTCCGACGCGATCCCCGTGCACCTGCTCACGCGCGAGGCGCTCGCCCTCTACCTTCGCAAACTCCAGCCCGACGGCTGGATCGTCGCGCACATCTCCAATCGCTACCTCGATCTCGAATCCGTCTGGGCGGCACTCGCGGCGGATGCCGGGATCGCGTCGCGCACGCTCGATGATCCCGTCGAGGGCGATTACAGGGGCAAGGAACCTTCCCACTGGGTCCTGCTCGCACGTGAGCCGGAGCATCTTGGCGCGCTTCGCTCCCGCTGGTGGCCCGCCGAGAACCATCGGC
The DNA here is from genome assembly GCA_964389135.1 of uncultured Verrucomicrobiota bacterium. Lineage (GTDB taxonomy): Bacteria > Verrucomicrobiota > Verrucomicrobiia > Limisphaerales > CAIMTB01 > CAIMTB01. Next base: position 79,345 of record CAYMDA010000005.1, read on the forward strand.
ATGTGCGTCCATGGACCGACCAGCACTCCAGCCTCCTGCAGGTCATGGACTGGTACTGAACGCGGCTCAGCCCCCGCGCGCCTTCCGTCGCCGCAGGACGGCCCGGACCGCCTCGCTCCCCTTCTCCTCCGGCGGGGGGGCGGCGCCGGCCTCCAGCAGCATTTCCACCGTGCCCGGGTAATCCGATCCTTCGCCGCGCCATCCGTACCGGGAACCATGCAGCGCCCAGCCCAGGGGCGTGGCATGGTACGTCGTGTCGCTCACTTCGATCGGAACGCCCCGCTCGAGAAGCCATTTCGTCGTCGCGGTGTCCCCGTGGAACGCCGCCCAGTGCAGGAGCGTCTCGCCATGTCGCCCGCGAGCATCCTTCGGCCAGCCGAGCTCGAGCAGGGTTCGCACACCGTCGAACCTGGCATTTCCGGCCGCCGCGTGGATCCGCTCCGGCTCCTCCCCGGCGCTTTGACTCAGCAGCCCGGGGTTCCGCCGCAGGAGCGCCCGCGCCTCTTCCAGCCGGCCGGCCTCCGCAAGGAAGACGACCTTCCATTCCGCCGGCGTTCGTTCGATGAGGAGCTGAAACACTTCGGGATGCCCGAACTCGAGCGCGATCGCGTGGGGACTCTTTCCCTCGCCCAGGGTCCACGTATAGATCGTCCCGCCGCTCTGTGGATTGCGCTTGGGGAACCATCGTTCGGAGACCGTCATCCGGATGGACTCCGGATTCGCATCCAGATGACGCGCGACGAGATCCGCGTCCCCGAGCGCGGCGGCCATGAGGAGGTCTGTCCGGCATCCGCGCCCGACGAGATGCCGCGCGATCGGCTGGCGGTCGCGGATCATGTACTGGGCCGGGGTGGACTCGTGATCCACGTCTTCCGCGTCGGGGTCCGCGCCGCGTTCCAGGAGCAGGTTCGCCGTCTCGAGCGTGCCGGCGAAATGCAGCGGGGTCTGCCCATCCCCGCCGCGCGCGTGCACCCGCGCGGGATCCTCGTCGAGCAGGCGTCGCAGGACGTCCACCTTCCCGAGGCGCGCGGCGGAATGGACATCGAGCACCGCCCCCCGCCTGAGCGCATGCTCGGAAAGTTCCGGGCTGGCCCAGTCCAGCAGTCCGAACCCGCCCGCCCACCATTGGCTGCGGGCATTCAGATCCGCGCCAGCGTCCACGAGCAGGTCAAGCATCGCCGGGCTCCGCGCGTGATGGATCATGAAGGTGTCGAAGGGACCGATGGGCTGGTGGATCAGCGATCGAACCTCCGGGTTCGCCAGCCAGCCACGCATCAGCTCCACGTCGTCACGCCGAAGCGCGTTCGCCAGCTCGGTCGGATTCGGGGGCATTCGGCGACGGTGCCCGCCACGGCGAAGCTCCGCAAGCGCAGGAACGGGCGGCCCGCGTTGACTTGAAGGCCCACGCGAAGTAACCAACGCCGTTCACCAATGAATCATCTCGAAAACGCACTGGACCGTCGCCGCTTCCTCGCTTCCGGCGCGGCAGCCCTCGCCGCAGGCGCCGTGCTCCGCCCGGCTTCCGCCACCGCCGCCGAGGCGCGCCGCGAGAAGGCCCCGATCGTCGTTCCTCCCGCCGATCGCCGGATCCTTCTTTCCTGCAAGCTCGGCATGATCCACGCCGAGGCGAACGGTCGCAAGCTGTCCCTGGCGGAACGGCTGCGGATCGCGGGAGAGGCCGGCTTCGACGGGGTGGACCTCGACCAGGCCGGCGATTACACCCCGGAGGAGGCGCGCGACGCCGTCCGCGAATCCGGCGTTTTCGTCCACAACGCGATCAACCACGCGCACTGGCAGCAGCGCCTCACCAGCCCGGATCCCGCCGTGCGGGAGCGCGGCCGCGCCAATATCGAGCACTGCATCCGCGTGTCCCACGCCGCCGGCGGGAGCGGCGTCCTGATCGTCATCGGGCGCGGCGACGACGGCACCCCGCAGGAAACCGAGGAACGCTGCCGCGAGCAGATCCTCAAGCTCATCCCGATCGCCGCGGCACTCGGCCAGCCGATCCTCATCGAGAACGTCTGGAACCAGATGTTCTACGACCACGACAAGCCCGCGCCGCCCGAACAGGGACCAGAGCGTTTCATCGAGTTCGTTGACAGCTTCAAGAGCCCGTGGGTCGGGATGTATTACGACATCGGCAACCACTGGAAATACGGCCAGCCCGCGGACTGGATCCGCGCCTTCGGCCACCGCTGCGTCAAGCTCGACGTGAAAGGCTTCAGCCGCGCGAAGGACAAGTTCGTCGACATCACGAGCGAGGAGGATGACGTGCCGTGGTCCCGGGTCCAGGAAGCCCTCCGTGACATCGGTTTCGCCGGCTGGGCAACCGCCGAGGTCGGCGGCGGCGATCTTCAGCGCCTGACGGTGGTGCGTCAGCAGATGCAGAAGGCGTTCGGCCTCGCCTGACGTCCGCGCGCCGGTCAGAGATACCCCGCCCCCCCCCGTGGTGCGCCGCGCGTGCCCCCACGCGGCGACCACGCGTCCGCGACATGTCGTTTCTTCGGTTCCTCACGGCGCGTGGCGCGACGCGACTCCGACGGACCGCGGGGTGATCACCATCAGCACCAGTGCCGGATAGAACATGAGGACCACCGCGATCCACCCTTGACGGACGCTCCCTCGGAAGACGGCTGGAAGGAGAACCGTCAATGTCAGCAAGCCCCGCCGCCACGAGGGTCGGCCAGCCGCGAATCCAGCTTCCGGGCGGAATGATCACTGGCGAGAATCCCCCGCCGAACGCCGTCCAGGCGAGCAGCAGGAAGTGCCTGCACGCCCCCACGCAAAGACGGCCTCGCGCGGGCTCCCTGGCGCCCGCCCCCGTCCCCCGAAGCCGGCCCTCGTTCGCGATACGTGCCGTACGGCCACCGCGCCGACCGTCACCAACGCTGCGACGCACGTGGCCTTCATCAGCAGGAGCCACCATGGGCGCCACCACGCCCCCGTGCGCATCTCGATGGGGTCCGACGCAGAGAACACCGCGAACGAAGCGGCCAGCACGATCGCCCACCGCCGCCATCGCGGCCTCGCCCACGCCGTGCAGACGCCGAGGCGCGATCGCAAGCGACGCCCACAGGGCAGCCTCGAGCCCGTTGAACGGACCACGTCTTCCATCGCCTTTCGAGGCAACAGGACGAAACTCGCTCGCGGCCTGGTCCCCGGCAACCGTGCCGGTCGGGACCAGCCACAGGCCTGCGGAATTCAGGGTCGTCCGGGTGACGCGTGGCATCCATCCATCCACGGGCTTGCACGCGAACGGGTCTTCTTCCCACCGTGGCCGCGTTCACCCGCGACCCGCATTCGGCCCGGACAATCCGTGAAAGCGCCATCCGCCTCCGCCGCGTTCCTCCTGCTGCTGCTTCCATGGCTCTCGGCAATGCCGTCCACACGGGCTGGCCGCGACTGGCCCGTGTATCACGCGGACCCGGCCGGGACGCACTATTCCACCCTCGACCAGATCCATCGCGGGAACGTCCACCGTCTTCAGCCCGCGTGGATCCACCGCTGCGAGGACGCGCGACCCGGCACCACGATCCAGTGCAATCCGCTCGTCATCGACGGAATCATGTACGGGACCACGCCGGGCCTCAGGCTCTTCGCGCTGGATGCGTCATCCGGGCGCGAACGCTGGACCTTCGATCCATGGGGCGGACGACCCGGGCGGGGTGTGAGCCGGGGTCTCGCCACATGGTCGGATGGCAGTCACCGCCGGCTCTTCTTCTCCACGGGCAACCTCCTTCACGCGATCGACGCGGACAGCGGCCGGCCCATCCCGGAGTTCGGCAACGAGGGTTCCATCGACCTCCGCGAGGACCTCGACCATGAAGCCAGGCATCTCGCCGTGCACCTGACCACGCCGGGCGTCGTTTACCGCGACCTCCTGATCATCGGATCCGCCATTCCGGACACCACCCCGCCCACCGCCCCGGGCCACATCCGCGCCTACGACGTGCGAACCGGGAAACGCCGGTGGATCTTCCACACCATACCGCGGCCCGGACAGCCCCACCACGAGACGTGGTCCGGCGACTCATGGCACTACAACGGCGGCGCCAACGCATGGGGCGGTCTCACCCTGGATCCTGAGCGGGGCCTCGTCTTCGCGGGGACCGGCTCTCCCAACTACGATCACTACGGAGGCGACCGCATCGGCATGAATCTCTTCGCCAACTGCGTTCTCGCCCTGGAGGCCGCGACCGGACGTCTCCGGTGGCACTTCCAGACGGTTCATCACGACCTCTGGGACTACGACCTTCCCTGCCCGCCCGTCCTGCTCGAGGTCCGACGCGACGGCCGGACCGTCGCGGCCGCCGCACAGGTCACCAAGACCGGCCACGTCTTCCTGCTCGACCGCGAGACAGGCGAACCGCTCTTCCCCGTCGAGGAACGGCCGGTCCCGCGCTCCGACGTGCCGGGTGAGATGTCATGGCCAACGCAGCCGTTCCCCCTGAAACCCCCGCCCTTCGCGCGCCAGGGATTCACGACGGATGACATCACGGACCTCAATCCCGCCGCCGCCGCCGCCGTGCGCGAGCGCCTCCGCGACATGCGGTTCGGACCCCTCTTCACCCCGCCCTCCACGAACGCGACCGTCGTCATGCCGCAGTTCAACGGCGGGGCGGAATGGGGCGGAGCCGCGGTCGATCCCGCGTCCGGGCGTCTGTTCATCAACGCGAGCAACGAACCGGAATGGATCCAGATGCTGCCGGCGAAACCTCGCGCGCACGCGACGCTGCGCGAAATCGGCGCGCACCTTCACGGCGCCCTCTGCTCGAGCTGCCACGGAAGCGCCCGCACCGATCTGCCGCCCCAGGGCACCCAGCCCCTCACCGGCGTTCCCCAGCGGCTCACGCCCGAGGCGGTGGACGAACTGCTGCGAAACGGCCGCGGCCAGATGCCGGCATTCGCGTCCCTGACCAGCCTCGAGAGGCAGGCCGTCGTCGCGTTCCTCTTCGGGACGGAGGACGGCTACACTCCCATCCGGCTGGACGACGACGGAACCGAAGGGTCGCTGGGACAACGCCTGCCCTATGTCGCCAACGGGCATCCAACCCTGCGCGACCCCGAAGGCTTCCCCGCCTCGAGGCGGCCATGGGGCACGCTCACGGCCATCGACCTGAATCGCGGCGAGATCGACTGGCAGATTCCGCTCGGCACCTACCCGGAGCTCGAGAAACGCGGTCTTCCTCCCACGGGCACGTTCAACATCGGCGGTCCCATCGTCACGGCCGGAGGTCTCCTCTTCATCGGGGCCACGATGGACGAACGTTTCCGCGCCTTCGACACCGCCGACGGCCGGCTGCTCTGGGAATACCAGCTCGATGCGGGCGCCTACGCCACTCCCGCAACCTTCGAGGTCAATGGCCGCCAGCATGTGCTGGTGGCGGCCGGCGGCGGGGGCAAGCCCGAAACCCGTCATGGCACCGGCTGGTGGTGCTTCGCGCTCCCGGAAGAAGCCCCTGTCCCGGGATCGCCGGACGCCGGCGGCGGCACCGCCTTCAGCCCGCCCGTGAATGCGCCGCCCGACGCATCGCCATCGCCGTGAACAACGCCACCGCGACGGCATAGGTCAGGATGCCGAAGCCGATCGCGAACGGCACGAGCTGCCACCGGCTGAAGGTCATCAGGCTCACGCCGACGAGCGCGATCAGGCCGGCGTGCATGACAAGGCAGATGATGAACACGCCCCGGGGACCCTCCCGGTACTTCTCGGCGATCCACATCCGGTACTCATGCTCACCCACCACCCTCGTGAGCCATGCCGACTGCAGATTCCTCGCGGCCACCATGACGCTCGTCGTCGCGACGGAGATCGCCGCGAGCGGGATCAGCGCGAGAAACGCCGCGAGGACCACGTTCACCATGATGCCGGCACGCCAGCCGAGCCACCGCGCGAGGGGGTTCGCCTCCAGCTCGAGCGTTGGCGTGGCGATCCACGTGCTGAGCAGGTCCATCCCCCTGCCGAAAAGCACGAGGAGCACGAGGATCATGTAATCCACGCTCCCGAAGTCGGCCGCCTGATGGACCTCCCAGCGGCTCATCCGCGGCCGTAGACCTGTTCAGGCGCGACCTGCCTCTCTTCAGTGGTGTCGAGGCGCTCGCCCCCGTCGCGCACCGACCGGAAAAAGCACGAGTGATAGCCCTCATGGCAGGCCGCCCCCGTCTGCTCAACCTTCACAAGCAGCGTGTCGCCATCGCAGTCCACCGCGAGTTCCTTGACCCGCTGCACGTGCCCGCTCGTCCCGCCCTTTTTCCAGAGTTCCTTCCTCGATCGGCTCCAGAAATGCGTGAAACCCGTCGTGACGGTCTTCTCGAGCGAGTCGCGGTTCATCCATGCCATCATGAGCACCCGTCCGGTCGCCTCCTCCTGCACGATCGCGGGAACGAGCCCTTCCGCATTGAACTTGATCTGGTCGAGGAATCGCATCGCGTGTCCTGTGGCCGCAGCGTGGCACGGCCCGGATCGAATTGCCACTCCGCACGATTCCCGCGCATCGCGCCTCACCTCGCCGCGGGGATCCCGCGACCCGAAGCAGGCCGGCACCGGTCCGCGGCATGCTTCCACCGCCGGCCATCCGGCACCCGGACCCGGCGCGTCCCGCCGCGCCGGGCTTTTTTCCCCCATTGCATTGCCGCATCCCCGATGGCTAGCGTGCCTACGATGAAACGCCTTGCGCTGTGGCTCCTCGTGGCCGCCGCCGCCCCCGCGCTCCTCGCCCAGAACCCGGACGCGGAGTTCCTCCGGATTTACAATCTCATCCAGGAAGCCCAGGACCTCGAAGCCCGCCAGCAGTACGGCCCCGCGCTGGAGCGCTTCCAGCAGGCGCATCGCGAGCTCGAATCCTTCGCCCGCGCGCACCCGACATGGAACCGCAAGCTGATCAACTTTCGGCTCGGGTACGTCGGCGCGCGGCTCGGCGTGTTGAAGGAGCACGTTCCCGCCCCCGAACCGCTCCCGGAACCGGCGCCCGAACCCGCGTCCACGGTGCAGTCCCCCTTCTCCGGCAGGTCCACGCAGGCGCCCCTGCGTCCGGGCCAGGGAGAATCCGGCGAGGTCGCCCACTGGCGACAGCGGGCGCAGTCGGCTGAACAACGCGCCGCGCAGGCCGAGGGCGCGCTCAGCGCCGCGACCCTGAGGGCTGACAAGGCGACCGCGCGCGCGAACGAACTCGAGGACCGCAACGCCCGACTCGCGCTCGACCTGCGCCAGGCCCTCGACCGCCTCGAGGTCCTCACCACCGCCAATCAGAATCTCGAACGCGCCCACGAGCGGCTCCTGGCCGAGGGCGCCACGCTCCGGGCCAAGCTCAACGAGGCGCTGAGCCCGCGTCCCGCCGCCATCGATCCCGCCGAGCTCGAGAAGGCGCGCGAGCGGCAGAGGCTGCTCGTGATGGAGAACGAGATCCTCAAGGCGAGCCTCGAGCGCGAGATGGAGCAGAACAGGAAGCTGCTCGCGGCGGCGCGCGGCGACGTGGCGTTCGAACAGCAGTTGCAGGCGGCCCGCGCCGAGCTCTCCAGCGTTCAGAAGGAAGCCGCCGACCTGCGCGAGGAGTCGCGACGCCTGCGCGAACAGCTCGAGCTCGCAGCGCGCCGGCACGACGCCGAACTCCGCGCCCGGGAGGAGGAAACCGCCGCCCTCCGCGCCGAGATTGCGTCGCTGCAACGCGATCTCGCCGCGCTGCGAGCCCCCGCCGCCGACCGTCCCCGGGAAGCACCGCAGGCCGCGCCGCAGAACGTCGAACTCGCCTCCATTCGCGCGGACCTCGAGCGGGAGCGCGCCCGAAGGGAGGATCTCGAACGCGAGAACCACGCGCTGGTCCGGGAGCTCGAGCGGCTCTCGAGCATCCGCGTCACGCCCGCGAGCCTCCGGATCTCCGAAGTGCCGGTGGAGGACATCGCGGCGGCGGAAGCGGCCCGCGCGTGGCGACTGGAGCGCGAGCGCGATGAACTGCGTCGCCAGCTCCAGCGCGCCCGGGAGGAGCTCCGCAGGACCAGGCCGGCCCAGGATTCCGCGGGCAAGCTCGACAAGCTCGCCGCGCGCGCGCGCCAGCTCGAGTCGCGTCTCGCCCTGTACGAATCCGAACCGGAACCGTACGCACCGGAGGAACTCGCCCTGTTCAAGCCTCCCGCGCGCGCCACGCCCCTCCGAGCCGCGTTCCAGGTCGCGCAGGCCGACCGTGATGGCGCTCCCGAGGCGCCCGTGTCGAACCCCCGGGAGTCGTCCGCCTCGGCGTCAGGCGCCACCAACACCACCCCGGCCGCGACCGCCACGAACTCGACCCCGGCCAATCCTTCGGACACCGCGGGCCCGGCCTCGGGCGGTTCATCACGTCGCCGCACCGCCCGCGACCTTCCTCCCGGCGCGGGGTCCCTCGCCGCACAGGCCCAGCGCGCCTTCTCCATGCGCCGCCTCGACGAGGCGGAACAGGCCTATCGCGACATCCTCAAGCTCGATCCCGACAACGTTTTCACCCTCGGAAATCTGGGCGCCATCCTCGTCGAGCAGGGCCGCCTTCCCGATGCCGAACAGACGGTGAAACGCGCCCTCCAGATCGACCCGGACGATCCATTCTCACTGTCGCTGCTCGGCATCATTCATTTCCGGCAACAACGCTTCGACGAGGCATACGAGGCACTCAGCCGCTCCGCCCAGATCGACCCCGACAACGCGGACACCCAGAACTACCTCGGAATCACCCTCAGCCAGCGCGGGCAGCGCCAGGCCGCCGAAGCCGCCCTCCGCAAGGCGCTGCGGCTGAATCCGAACTCGCCCACGGCCCACTACAACCTCGCCGTCGTGTACGCGACGCAGAACCCGCCCTTCACCGAGCTCGCGCGTTTCCACTATCAGAAGGCGCGGCGCGCCGGACAACCCGCCAACCCCGCCTTCGAGCAGCTCCTCAACCGCGCCGAGGCGGAACCGTCCTCTCCCGCGTCCTCCCCCTGACCGCCGTGCTCCGCCAGCGCGCCGACGAAATCGTCGTCCAGACCCGCGGCCGGGACCTCGTCGAGATCACGCGGGCGCTGGCCGACTTCGTGCATGATTCCGGGATCCAGACGGGTCTGCTTACCGTGCACCTTCGCCACACGTCCGCGTCGCTCCTCATCCAGGAAAACGCGGACCCCGATGTGCGCGCGGACATGGCGCGGTTCATGGAGCGCCTGGTCCCGGATGGCGACCCGATCTTCGAACACACGGCCGAAGGCCCGGACGACATGCCCGCGCATGTTCGCACCGCCCTCACCGCGGTGAATCTCTCCATTCCCGTGCGGGAGCGAGCCATGGCGCTCGGAACGTGGCAGGGCGTTTACGTGTGGGAACACCGGCTGCGCCCTCACCGGCGGAGGGTGGTCCTGCACATCCTCGGCGAATGAACCCCTGGCGCTCGTCGCCGGCCGCGGTGGCGGGCGCGCCGCACCGGTGTCAGGGCCGGAACGCGGTGATGTTCGCGGAAGCCACGTGCTTGCCCGCCTCCCTCCCGGGCATCCACTCGTCCATGAGCGCCCGGCTCTCCTCCTTCACCTCCACGCGCACTTCCTTGAACCCGGCGGCCCCAAGCATGGACTCGAGCTCCTCCACGGCGGCAGCGCCCGCGATGCATCCCGCGTAGGCGGCAAAATCCCGCCGGATCCCCTCCGGAAGCAGCTTGAGCGCCACGATGTCCGACACGGCGAGTCGCCCGCCGGGCTTCAGCACCCGGAACGCCTCCCGGAAGACACGCGGCTTGTCGGGGGAGAGGTTGATCACGCAGTTGGAGAGGATCACATCGGCGGTGAGATCCGCGACCGGCAGGGCCTCGATCTCGCCAAGGCGAAACTCGACGTTGGTGAAACCGTGCGCCGCCGCGCTTGCGCGCGCCCTCGACAGCATGTCGGGCGTCATGTCCACCCCGATCACCCTTCCCGAAGGGCCCACCCGCCGCGCGGCGATGAAGCAATCCAGTCCAGGGCCGCTTCCCAGATCGACCACGGTCTCCCCCGGGCGAAGGCTCGCGATGGCGCTCGGGTTGCCGCAGCCCAGTCCCATCTCCGATTCCGGCGGCACCGCGGCGATGTCTTCCGTGGAATAACCCAGGCGCCCCGGATCGGTGCCTCCGGTCCTCACTCCGTTGCAGCAGGAAGGCCCGCAGCCGCAACCGCTTCCCGGATGGCGCGCGAGATCCCCGTAACGTTCCCGAACCCGTTCCCGTATGTCTCCGGCAACGACGGCGGGCTCCTCGGACTGCCTGGTCGAGCTCATGACAATACCGCGGAGACTACTCCACTCCGGCGGTTCGCGCCACGGTCCGCGCCCCGGAGGCGGCTGTCGTCCGGGCCCCGCGGCCGTAGCGCAGCCACAGCAGCCCCGCGAACCCGCCCAGCAGCACGAGGCTCACCGCGCATGCCGCCGCCGCCGTGCTGCCCGGCATCACCCACTGGGCGGCGGCACCCACGACCGGTCCGCTGAACACGCCCACCCCGATCGCCGCCTCATGAAAGCCGCCGTGGTCGCCCTTCGTCTCGCCCACGTCCATCGAGTAGAAAAGCGATGAATAGTAGATCAGCCCGAGTCCCATCCCGAACACCACCTGGGCCGCGCTGGCGACGATCAGGATCCCGGCGCGTCCGAGCCACTGCATCTCCGCGCTGAGGAAAATGAACAGAAAGCCCGCGGTCATTCCGATGAATGCGCCCGCGAGCCAGCCGAAGCGGTAGTGCCAACCCGCCCAGCGCCACAGGACGAGGAACGTGCCGGCCCGCGCGAAGAACCAGATCGAGCAGAAGAATCCCGAAAGACTCGGGCTCAGCCCCAACGTCGCCGCAAGGCTCGGGATCATCGGGATCGCCGCCGAGATCGCGATGTAGGCGCACGGGTTCGACAGCCAGCCCAGCCAGAGGAAGGTGCGCGGACTCACCGGGGAGGCCGGAGAGCCCGCGTCCGGCGCCTCGACGGACACCACCGCGCGCGCCGGTTCGGCCACGATGAGGCGGGCGCTTCTCACGATCCTGGACTGCGCCACCGCGGCGAGCACCCATTGCCCGGCGATCATCACGCAGGGCACCGCGAAGATGAGGTTCCTTCCGCCGAGCCACTCCATGAGCGCGCCGCCCGTGAAGTAGGCGAGCGCGCTGCCGCCGGCCCAGATCAGGTTGTAGAGGCCCACCAGCCGCTGGAGCCTCAGGCGGGGCTCGCCATCGCTGACGAGCGCCTCGAGGTTCGGCCATGTGAAACACAGTCCCGCCGTCGCCACGAGCATCAGTGCCGACTGCGCGACGATCTCCGCCGTTCGTCCGATCCCGGACACGCTCACGAGCCAGCCGGCGAGGAAACACGTCGTCATCACCCCGAACCCGAGTCTCAGGATGCAGAGGTAGCCGAAGCGCTGCCCCAGCCGCCCGCCCTGCCACGACGCCACCGTGAAGACGGCGCCGTGCCCGATGGCCCACAACAGGTTCTCCCTGCTGCTGAAGCCGAAGTGATCCCGAAGCAGGAAGAAGACGTAGTAGAAGTAGTACGTCGTCGAGACGGCGTTCAGGCCCTCGAGCGTGAACGCCATCCACTTGAGCCGTGACGGCATCATGTGAGGTCCGCCGCGCGCAGGCGGCCGCGGCTCAGGCGTTCACGGGGTTGCGCGCAAGGTGCTCGCGGAACCACTCCACCGTCCGGCGCAGTCCCTCGCGCAGGGGAGTCTGCGGCCGCCACCCGAGGATCTCGCGGGCGCGTGTCGCGTCGGCGTACATGCGCCAGATCTCCGTCGGCCGGTACGGCAGGGCGCCGATCTCGACGGAGGAACGGGTCTCGGTCAGCTCCGCGATGGTCTTCACGAGGTCGCAGATTCGGACCTCCTCGCCCGCGGCGATGTTCACGGGACCCTCGATCGGGCCGGGGTGCAGCGCCGCCCGGACAATGCCATCGACGATGTCGGTGACGTAGTTGAACTCCCGGGTCTGCTCGCCCCTGGTCGTGCGAACCGGCACGCCGCGCAGGCAGTTCAGGATCAACTCGGGGATCACGGCCTTGCTGCTCTGGTACGGGCCAAAGACGTTGAACGGCCGGACGATCACCACGGGCAGCCCCATCCGCTGCTTCAGCCGGCAGTAGAGTTCCCCCGCGTACTTCGTGATCGCGTAGGGCGAGATCGGGTTCGGGGTCATCGACTCCACGAAGGGCACGGATTCCTGATGCCCGTACACCTCCGAGGTGGACATGTACACGAACCGGTCCACCGGCCCGCAGGTGTCGAGCAGGTTCGCCGTGCCCTTCGCGTTCACGTCGAAGCACTCCTCCACCTGGGTGAAGCTCTGGCCCACGTGATTGTACGCCGCGAGGTGGAAGACGATCCGAGGCTTCCACTGGCGCACCTGCTCGAGCGCACCGCGGTTTCGAAGGTCGGCCTCGATGACCTCGATGTCATTCCAGATATCGCGCAGTCTCTCGTTCTTCACCGGGTTGCCGTATCGCACGGTCACGGCGACTTCCGCGCCGTCCTCCAGACAGCGACGCACCAGATGACTCGGAATGAAACCGGATCCGCCGGTCACGACGACCCGACTGCCTTTCAATGTGCTGCTCATGGAACGGTAAACATCTGCGCGAGCTGCTTCTCGGCCTGCGCGCGCTCCTTCTCGGTGTTGACGGTCAGATGACTGCCCTCGTGGCGGAATGTGTACAGCCGGCCGGACGCGGCCAGCCCCTCGAGAAACTGCGGCATGTCCGATCCGCGGTTCACCCCGGCGAGCACATCCGGCTCGAGCACGAGGTATCCGATGTTGATCCAGTACGGCAGCACCGGCTTCTCACGGAATCGCAGGATCCGGCCGTCCTCTCCGCTGTCCACGATCCCGTAGGGACTCTGGAGCGGATAGGTGGTCAGCGTCGCACCCGCCCCGCGCGCGATGTGCGCCTGCAGGAGCGCCTCGACATTCACGTTCGCGAGTGTGTCGCCGTAGCAGACGAGCGCCCGCCCGGGAACGTGCTGCCGCGCGTCCGCGAGCCGGTCCGTCATCGTCGCCTCCCCCGAGTCCACCGCCACGAATCGCTCGCGATCCGGGTAATGCTCCTCCAGGAACGCGCGGATCGCATCCGCCCGGTAGCCCACGCAGAAGACAAAGCGCCGCAGGCCGCACGCGAGCAGGTATTCGACCAGGTGGAGCAGCATCGGCCGGCCGCCAAGCGGAACCAGCGGCTTCGGCCACTGCTCCGTGAACGGCCTCAGGCGCTCGCCCTTGCCGCCGCACAACAGCACTGCCGTCAGGTCCTCCATGATCGACTTCCCCCGCTCCGGAGCGGCCGGGCAGCCTAGTCTCTGACCCCGCCCGAACAAGCCCAAATCGGCCCGCGCTCCGCCATCGCACGCCCCTCACCCGCCCGACTCCGGGCGCCGCCACGGGGCCTCGCGCACCTCCCGGCAGCGTCGCCGGAAGCTCCCGGCCACCGACGCCAGCGCGGCCATCCGTCCCAGCGCGCGCTCCGCATCGAGCACGCGGCCGTCGCCCTCGCCCCGGCCGATCACGGAAAGCCACCACCCCGGAATCCACCTGGGAGCGCCGCGCACCTCCCGAAGCCCCAGCATCCACCAGGATCGGCGCCATGCGGGAAGGGCGCGCATCCCCGGATCCACCTCGTGCCAGTACGGATCGAGCAGGGTCCTCCCGAACCCGCGATGGAGACGCCGCAGGTAGTCCCATGTGAGGCGGCCCGAGGGGATGAAGTGCTTCAGGCGCAGCCGCGGATCATACCAGAGCTCCCACCCGGCAAGCCGCAGGGCGAGACTCAGTTCCGAGTCCTCGCCCGCGGCAAGACTCTGGCCCCGGCGGCCCACCGAAACCGGCCGAAAGCCCGCCGCATGCAGACGGTCCACCGCCTCCCGGCGCACGCTCAGCCCGGCCCCCCACAGCTGCGGACGCGGACCCGCTTCCTCCGCGTTCCCGCAACCCTGCGCCCCCACCGCGTAACTGGAGGCGAATTTCTCGAACCATGCCGGCGGCGCGCTCTCGAAGGCCGCCTCACTCAGGCCGCCGCACGCGCCCACACGCGGCCGGGCCCGGAAGATGTCGGCCACCGTCTCGATCCAGTCCGGAGCGACCCAGTTGTCGTCATCGATGAAGCTCACCACCGGATGCACCGTCTCCGCATAGGCACGCTCGCGCGCGAACTGAAGTCCCGGGCGAGGCTCGCTCACGACGCGCAGCGGAGCGGGCGCGGTCGAGGGCCAGCACCGCCGCGCCACGTCGCCCGTCCCGTCCGTGGACGCGTTGTCCACGACGACAACCTCCCATCGCATGCCGGGCGGACACCGCTGCTGCACAAGGTGCCGCAGGGTCGCCGGCAGGCGCGCCGCGCTGTTGTGGCAGCACAACGCCACACTGACCCCGTTCCGATCGCCGCCCATGGACCGCGCAGCTTGCCCCCACCCGCGAGGTGCCGGCAATCCGCATTCCCCCGCCATCCCGCTACGGCTCCACGTGCACGGGCATTCCGATCCAGACGAGTTCCAGCAGGTGCTCCGCGTTCCAGTTCGCCAGTCGGAAGCACCCGCGCGACTCGGTCCGCCCCACGGCCTCGGGCTCGGGCGTCCCGTGAATCCCATAGCCCGGCCGGTCGAGGCCGATCCATGCCGTGCCCACCGGATTGTTCGGGCCCGGCGCGATGATCAGCTTGCGGCCGAGCGTCCGCGCCTCCTCGGACTCGGGAAAGATCTCCGGGTTGAAGCTGTAGTTCGGGTTCGGAACCACCTCGATCACGCGGAGCTGCCCGACGGGCCGCTTGGCGACCTGCCGCGCGATGCTGCACGGGTAGTGCGCGAGGAGCTGGTGACGGCCGTCGTAGGCCCGCAGGATGCGTTCGCCCAGCCGGATCCGCACATGCGCCGCCTTCGTGCTCACCGGCGGGCGCGCCGCGTCCGGAACCCACACCCGTGTCCCGGCTCGAATCGAAGTCCAGTCCACTCCCGGGTTCAGCAGACGGATCAGGCGGGGATGCGACTGGCTGCGCTCCGCCACGAGTTCCAGGGCCGTCTCGTAGTCGAGGCTTTCGCGGGTTGACTTCCCCAGCCAGCTCGGCGGGACGGGCCGAAGGCGGGCAAGGTCCTCGCTTCGCACCTCCATCGTCCGCCACAGACCCGCACGGGGTTCGAGGAGGGACTCGGTGGCCGCATCGAGCTCCCCGGTGACGGGCAGTCGCGAAGCCTCCTGGAACGCGCGAATCGCCGCGCGCGTCTGCGAACCCGGCACGCCGTCGATCGAGCCGCTCGAGATCCCGCGCTGCGCCATGGCGAGCTGCGCCCGCACGATGCGCTCTGTTTCAGGGGGAAGCCGCGGCCCGGCGGCGAACTGGCTCACCGTCCCCGCGTTGGTGGCGGGGGGCGTTGATGTCTGCGCGCCGGTCTTCCTCGTGAGCGAAGACCATGAGCCGTTCCGCCGCGGCGCGATCTCGAGCGCGTCCCAGTCCGGAGCCTCCGGGATCGGGGCGGGCCGCGTGCGCGCCGTGTCTCGAATGCGCGGTGTCCCCGCGGTCTCGGACGCGGCGCGGGGACGGGGCGTTGCCGGGCGGGAGCCGGATTCGGCCGCCGGCTCGGGGAGGGCGCCCCGCCACCAGATCCAGCCGACACCCGCGGCGATGGCGACGATGCCGATCCAGGTCAGCACCGCGCCGCGCGCGGCGCTGAGGCTCTTGCGTCTGGTCGCCCGTCGTGCCATGGCATCGCGACCGATGGGTCGCGAAACGGCACCGTAAGAGCCGCATGAGGGCGGCTCAAGCGCGACGCATCCGGGGACGGCGGCAGGACGGGCCACCAGTACGCATGCGTACTTTCGTCAATTCCGCGTTTGCACCCCCCGCGCCGGGACACTAGGTTCCCGCAAACGAATGAAAGCGGTCCTCGCGGCTTTGCTCCTTGTGCTCGTCGGAGGCGCCGGTGCCTACTTCTGGACTCGTTCCGGTTCCGCCGGAACCGGGGAGGCTGCCGCGGCTTCCCGCATCACCACGGCCGTCGCCTCGCGCGGCGACGTCAATTTCACCGTCAGTGTCGCCGGCGAAATCGGGCCTTCCGAGCAGGTGTCGGTCCGCCCCGAGGTCAACGGCCGGATCAGCGAACTCCCCGTGGACGTCGGGGACCGCGTCCCCAAGGGCGGACTCCTCTTCGCCCTCGACGACCGCGACCTGCGCATCGAGGTCGAATCGCGCGAGAAGGAGATCGAAAGCGCCCGCATCCAGCTCGCCAAGGCGCGCATCTCCATGGAACAGGCACAGCGGGATTTCGAGCGCAACAAGGGGCTGTTCGATCTCAAGCTGCTCTCCGCGCAGGAGTACGAGGCGAGCCGCCAGGCCTACGAATCCGCCGTCAAGGACCACGACCTTGCCATGAACCAGATCGAGCGCGCCGAGAAGGAGCTCGATCTCGCGAGGGAACGGCTCCTCAAGACCCGCATCTCCGCTCCGTTCGACTGCACCGTGCTCACGCGCCCCGTTTCCGTCGGCCAGGCGGTCTCGGGTTCGGGCGGGTTTAACAGCGGCACGGAGGTGCTCACCATCGCGGACCTCAGCGCGATGGTCATCAACGCCCACGTCAACCAGGCGGACGTCACCTACCTCCATCCCGGCATGGTCGTGGAGGTCACCGTGGACGCCATCCCCGGCCTGAAGGTGCAGGGGCGCGTCGAGCGCATGGCCCCCCAGGCGACGATCAAGAACAACATCAAGGGTTACGACACGCGGATCGTCCTCGAGAACCTCGATCCCCGCGTGCAGCCCGGCATGACCGCCACGCTCTCCATCCCCGTCGCCGCCGCGGAGGACGTCCTCACCGTCCCGCTCTCCGCCGTCTTCAGCGAGCAGGGCGAACGCTACGTGTTCGTCCGGACCGGCAATTCCTTCGAGCGCCGCACCGTCAGCATCGGCGTCTCCGATTTCTTCCACGCCGAGATCCGCTCCGGGCTTTCCGAGGGCGACGTGGTGGCGCTTGAGCAGCCCCCCAACGCCGAGTGGCGCATTCCCGGCGGAGGCCCCGCGCTCACGCGCGGTTCCGGGCCGAACGCTCGCAGCGCCACCCCCGGCCAGCGTCCCGCCAGCCCGGCCGCGCCGGCATCGCGAGGAACCACGGTCAGCGCCACGACCACGCCCGCGACCGGACCGACCAACGCGGCGCCCGCCGCGATTCCCACCGAGTCCAGCTCGAGCTCCGGCACCTGAGCGGCCCCCCAACGGATCCGATCATGGCCCTGCTCGAGCTTCGGAACATCCGCAAGGTTTACAAACTCGGCGACGAGGAGATCCGCGCCCTGGACGGTGTCTCCTTCGACATCGAGGATGGCGAACTGGTTTCCATCATCGGTCCCTCCGGAAGCGGAAAGTCCACCCTGATGCACATCCTCGGGTGCCTCGACACGCCCACCGAGGGCACCATCCGTCTCGATGGCGTGGAGATTCAGGATGCCTCCGCCCGCCAGCTCGCCCAGATCCGGAACCGGAAAATCGGCTTCGTCTTCCAGTTCTTCAACCTGCTGCCGAAGCTCAACGTCCTGCAGAACGTGGAGCTGCCGATGATCTACGCGGGCCTGCCCTCGAAGGAGCGGCACGCGCGCGCCATGGAGGCTCTCAAGACCGTGAACCTCGAGAATCGTTCGAGGCACCGGCCCTCGCAGCTCTCCGGCGGCCAGCAGCAGCGCGTCGCCATCGCACGGGCGCTGGTCAACAATCCGCGCCTCATCCTTGCCGACGAACCCACGGGCAACCTGGATTCGCACACGGGCGAGATGATCCTCGAGACGTTCCGCCAGCTCCATCGGGACGGCCGCACCATCATCATCGTCACGCACGATCCCGAAATCGCCGCGCTCACGCCCCGCCGGATCGAGATCCGCGACGGGCGGGTCGCGGACAAGGTGGACCCGACGCTCGCCGGGCTTCACCTGCCCCGCGTGCCCGCGTGACGGCCGGCCGGCCAATGCCGGACCGTCCCTCCGTCAATTCGCCACGAATCGCACGCACACCGGCCTGCTGACCACGATTGAATGGCCGGCAGGGCTCAGGGCGCCTGAGTCCTGATCGATCCGGAACACCACCACCGAGTCGGAGTCCTGATTCGCCGCAAGCAGCCAGCGGCCGGTTGGATCCACCGCGAAATGCCGGGGCGTGCGCCCGCTCGTCAACTCGGCTTCGACCGCGGAAAGCTCCCCGCGACGCCGGTCAAACTGGAACACCGCGATGCTGTCGTGCCCGCGGTTCGATCCGTACACGAACCTTCCCGACGGATGGACCGCCACCTCGGCGGTGGTGCTCGCCCCGTCGTAGCCCTCCGGCAGGGTCGAGACCATCGCCAGTTCCTCCAGGGTCGCACGCCGGCGATCGTACCGAAGCACCGAAAGGGTCGAGGCAAGCTCGTGGATCGCGAAGGCGTGGCCCCCGGCCGGGTGAAAGGCGAAATGCCTGGGACCGGCGCCGGGCGCCGCCGCCACGAACGGAGGCGAATGCGGCGTGAGCCGGCCCGTCGCCGAATCGAAATCGTAGAGCATCAGCCGGTCCGTTCCGAGATCCGCCACCACCGCCAGCGCATTGTCGGGATCGAGATTCACCGAGTGCGCATGCGGCTGGCGCTGGCGCTGCGGATGAACGCTGGAACCCTCGTGCTGGATGACGCAGACCGCTTCCCCGAGTCCTCCGTCGTCGCGGATCGGCAGCACGGCGACGCTGCCGCCCCCGTAGTTGGCGACGAGCACCCATTTCCCCGTCGCGTCCACCGTCAGATGGCACGGCCCGGCACCGCCGGATGAAGCGGAATTGAGGAGAGCGAGATCACCGGTTGCGGCATCCACCGAGAAGGCGCTGACCGTCCCCCCGGGGGCGGACTCCGTGCCGGCGATCTCCCCGACGGCGTACAGAAATCTGCCGTTCGGATGCAGCGCGAGGAAGGAAGGGTTCGTCGCCTCCGCGGCAAGCACTGGCGCCTGCAGCCCGCCGGTCTCGAGATCCAGCGCGGTGCGGTAGATGCCCCTGCTGCCTGCACCGGTGTAGGTGCCGAGATAGACCCGAACCTCCGCGGATTTCGTTGCCAGGGTGCTCATCACCAGCACCGTCAGGAGCCATCGCGGGAATCGGCGTTTCGTGCTCGACATGGCATCATGCAACCGCGGCGACCGCCCACCGACAAGTTTCGACCAACGGATGTCCCGGCCGGCCGGCATCTCCGATCGCGATGCCGGCCGGCCGGCGGATATCACTCCGCGATGTAGAACCGCTGCGACTCGCTCGGTTCCACGGTGTACGGCGAGGCAGCCCCCGCGACCTCGGTGTACGGGCCTTCGACGCTGGCGGCCGACTTCAGCGTCCCGGTGTACGTGATCACGACCATCCCGGACTCCACGGTGATGTCACTCACCCCGCCCTGCGAGGGCAGGTCGGGCTCCGCCACCGTTCGCCTCCGGTACGTTTCGAGCGCCGGCACGGCGGTGTCAGACGGACCGTTCAGCAGCGCGCGATCCCCATTCGGCCAGACCGTGAACCATTCCACGCTCGCGCCGCCGGAGCCCTCGAACCACAGGAGCCGGAACAGGTAGAGACCCGGTTCCTCGACGGCGAAATGGAAGAGCGTGTCGGCTGCGCCCCGGCCCGCGTCGTATCCGCCGAGCACGAGGAACGTCGTGTTGTTGGTCGTGCCGACGCTCACCTGGAACCCGTCGTCGCTGTTCACGCCCATCGTGTACACGCCCGCCTCCGGCAGAGCCACATACGCGAGCGCCTCACCCGCGATGTAATCATAGCCTCCTTCCAGACCGGGAATGCCCGGAATGAGCTCGTCATACACGAACAGCTTGGGATCCAGGGTCGACGAGTTGAAATTGCCCGCGGGATTCCCGAACTCGTCGAAGTTCACGAACGTGATGTCGAAGTTTCCCGGGGCGCTCTCGTACGTTGGGTCGTGAATGCTCTCGCCGAGCTCGCCGCGAAGCTGCTGTTCGGCCTCCGCGATCGTGGTGCCGCGCGACGTCGCGATCTGGTGCGTCCGCCAGCGCATGCCCCGGTCCGAACCGGTGTTCAGTGCCGTGCCCAGCTGCGCCGGGATGGTCGTGTACGCCGGGACAGTGAACGACACCGTCTCCACGAGCTCCTGCCCCGAGGCCGTCGTGAAGGTCACCGCAACCTCGTGCGTGGACCCGGAGGGAAACGGCGTCGCCGCGCTGTACCGGACGTGGATCCGATCCGGCAGGTCCGTGCCGTCGCCGCCGACGACATCCTCGCGTTCCACGGAAACGGGCGACACCTCCTGCCCGTCGATCTCAAGGGTGATGCCCTCGCCCTCGTCCACCTGGAGGTAATCGGTTTCGCCGATCGTGGCGGTCACCGACGACGGCGTTGCGCCCGCCGTCACGTATCCCGGCGCGGTGAAGGTCACCGTTTCGGTCAGCTCGCGGCCGTCGCTGGTCTCGAAGGTCACCTCCACCGTGTGCCGCGAACGGGGCGCGAAGATCTCGGGCGACTGGTCGTAGGCGAGCTCGACCTCGTCCTCCCCGCGTTCAACGGCGACCGTGATGGACTCGCCGTCCATGTCGGCGGTGACACCCGCGCTGTCATCGACGGTGAAGCCGAGCGCCTCAGTGACCTCGATGCGGAAACCGGTCCCGCTCACGGCCGCGCCGGTGACGAGCGGCGGCACGCCGACACGGATATTGTCCACCGCCCACCACCAGTCGTTGCCGGCGTCGAACATGCCGAACTTGAGCCGCAGCTCGGTCGCGCCGGCGGGATTGTTCAGCGGAACGACGACCTTCTCGTTCGTGGACGTGTAGATGCCTTCCCCCGCGAGGCCCGGGTCGTCATCCGGCTTGTAGTACTCGGAGTTCGGATCCGAAAGCCACAACAGGATCTGCTGCGGCTCCGAGTCGCCCCAGATCGCCTCGACGATCCCGGACTGGTGATAGTTGTCGTCGAACTCGGGCCTCCAGCTCGAATCGAACACCAGCACGAGCGTGTTCGGGTCGATCCCGGAGACATCGATCGCGCCGGTGGTGATGTAGGTGTCGAACCAGAGTCCCAGTGCGGTGCGCTCGTCGGTGGACAGCCCGCTGCCGAGGTGCTGCAGGTCATCCCATTCATCCGGATCCGCGATCATCACGGTGCCGCTCGCGCGCGTGAAACGGGAGCGGTTCTGGTCCTCCGCCGCGAGGATCCACCATTCCTTGTTCGCGAAACTCCACCCCGCCCACTCGGTCACGCCGTTCGTGCTCGTCCCGAAGCCCGGCACGCCGCTGTCGTCCGCAACCCATCCCGCGGGCGGCCCCTTTGTCCAGACGGCCTCGCCGGGCACGGATTCCTCGACATTCGGCCCCAGTGTCAGTCCCTCAAAGTCCTCAAGGTATACCGTTTGTGCGGATACCGGATTCATTGCTGCCATCAGCACGGCGCATAGAATGCCGCGCCGGATTCGACCGAACGCGCGGTCCGGGCCCCTCATTCCTTCTTTCATGAATGGATATGTTGTGAAGTGACGTCCGCACAGCACGGCATGCGTGCGGTGCACCCCGCCCGGAACGACATGGACGTGATTTGGGATGCCCCGCCTATACCAGCGGCGCTCCGCGATTCACAAGCTCATTCGCAAGAGCCGTCACCGCATCGTAACCGCGCCTGCGTTGCCGGCGTCTGCCATCGCGGCGAAAATTTCCCCGGCAGCGCGTCATGGTTGACACGCGGCCGCCGGTTCAACATAGGGTCGCAAAACCCATGTCGTGCCCCCCCGGCGCCCCTGCGGCCATATGGACCTGCCGGCCAATCCGCACACTTCCAGGTCTGTCTCGTCGTCTCCAGAACCAAACTCATCCAGCACCGAAAAGAACCCATGCAACCACACCTGATTCCCTACTCCCGCCCCCCCGGCCGGCTCGCGCCATTCGCGGCCCTGCTCACCGCACTCTGCCTCGCGACGGCGACGTCGTCGTCCGGCGCCGTCGGGGGCCAGTGGGACTTCGACGCCGGCAACCTCAACGCCACGACGGGTTCTCCGCTCGTATACCGTGACGGCCCGGGCGGCCCCACCGAACAGGGAACCGCTTTCAACTCGACCACCGGCTTCGGCATCCCGGACATCAACGGCGAACCCGCCCAGGTCGTCCGCATCGCCGCCGGCACCCAGGAGAATCCCTTCATCGGTTACCAGATGCCGGTGCCCAACGTCGCGAACGGCGGCGGCGCCTACCTGAACGACTACACGCTGATCCTCGACGTGCTCTTTCCGGCCGCCTCCAGCGGCGTCAACCGGGCCATCCTCGAAACGGACCTCGGGCTGTTCAATCCCGATGCCGAGATCTTCGTCACGGCGGCGAACGGCCTCGGCACCAAGTCCGGCGCCCAGGGGAATGTCACGCCCGATGCATGGCACCGCCTCGCGATCGTCGTGGACACGACCGCCGGTCAGATCCGCACCTACGTCGACGGTGAGGAGGCATCCATCATCAGCATCTCCTCCACCCCCGATGACCGCTACGCCCTGACCCCCGGCGTGTACGCGGAAATCTTCTCCGATGACAACGGTGAGACCGCCGTCGCCTACGTCAACAGCATCCAGCTCCGCGATGAGGCCCTGTCGAAGGGACAGGTGCGCGCCCTCGGCGGCCCCGCCGCGGACGGCATCCCCCAGGACCTGCCCCCCGTGCCCTCCGCCGTGGAGCGGTGGACGCCCCGCGGCGACTACGCCGGCCGGGACACGGACCTCGGCGTCGTCATCGCCCGCGGCGACACCACCATCGAGGACGCCTCCATCTCGCTGTCACTCGATGGCGAGGTCCTCGAGGATGCCGAGATCACGCGCGACGGCGAGTTCATCACCGTCCGCGTCCCCGGCCCCGGACTCGACCTGGGCTCCCACACCCTCGCGCTGACCTACACCGACTCGCTCGCCGGCGAACAGTCGTTCTCAAAAACCTTCACCGCCGCCCTGTTCTTCGAGGACTTCGAGTCGGTCTCGCTCCAGCCGCAGAAGGACGAGGCCGTCGCGTTCGAGGAGGCATGGACCCGCACTCCGCCCGAGGGCTGGACCGTGGACAACAGCCAGTTCCCCGCCACGATCATCGATCCGGAGAACAACCCCGACCTTGACGGCGACGGATTCGCCGACCTCGACGGCGTCACGGAATGGGCCGGCTGGAGCTTCGCCTCCAAGGCGTTCTGGATCGCCGCAGAAGACCAGCGCCGATCCGAGTTCACCTTCGGCGAGGGCGTCATCGCCGTCGCCGATTCCGACGAGTGGGACGACTCCCAGCACGTGCAGAGTCTCTTCACGAGCTTCCTCGAGAGTCCCCCGATTTCCATCGAGGGCGTCGCGCCCAATTCCCTGATCCTCACGTTCGCCTCGAGCTGGCGCCCCGAAGGCGCCGACGACACCGGCGCGAACTTCCCGACCGGCCCCAACGGCGAACCCCTCAACAACCAGACCGCGCTCATCACCGCCTCCTTCGACGGCGGCGATCCGGTCGAGGTGTTCCGCTGGGATTCCATCTCGGGCAGCCCCTACTTCCACACGGACACCCCCAATGAACGGGTCCAGATCGCCATCCCGAACCCCGAGGGGGCCGAGACGGTCGTGCTCACGTTCGGATACCTTGATGCCGCGAACGACTGGTGGTGGGCCGTGGACAACATCGCCCTGAGCACCGGCGCCGCCCCGCCCAACATCGTCGAGAATCCCTCCTCCCTGGAGGTCACGGAGGGCGAGCCCGCCTCCATCACCGTGAGCGCCACCGGTGACTCCATCCGTTACCAGTGGTTCAAGGGCCCGGGCGAGGGCCGCACGGAGATCCCGGGAGCCACCGGCGCCACGCTGTCCATCGCCGCCGCCTCCGTCGAGGACGCGGGCTACTACTCCGTGGACGTCTTCAACGACTCCGGCAGCGTTTCCAGCACCCTCGCGCGGCTCAGCGTCATGCCCGTCACCGCCGGCCGCACGATCCTCCTCGAGGAGGACTTCGATTCGCTCCCCCTCGGGCCCAGTGTCGACGAAGGAATCCCCGGCGCCGAGGTCTGGACCAAGACGCCACCCGAAGGCTGGTTCATCGATGATTCCGGGGTTCCCGGGGCCGGCACGGACGACGACGGTGTCACCGAATGGGCCGGCTGGAGCTTCGCCGACCGCGAATGGTGGGCCGAGACCGCCGAGGACCAGCAGCGCTCCCAGTTCACCAAGTCCTCGGGCACCGCGGCCATCGCCGATTCCGACGAGTGGGACGACATCGGCCACGCGGCGGGCAACATGGCCACCTACCTCTCCACGCGTCCCATCGACATCCAGGGACTCGCCGCGAATTCCGTGATCCTCGCCTTCGACTCGAGCTGGCGGCCCGAGGCCAGCCAGACCGCCAACGTCACCGTCTCCTTCGACGACGGGGAACCCATCGAGGTGCTCCGATTCGAATCCAACCCTGCCAGCGGGAACTACCGGCCGGACGAGGTCAGCGAAACCGTCGCCGTCCGCATCAGCAATCCCCCCGACGCCGAGTCGATGGTCGTCACCTTCGGCTACTTCAACACCCGGAACAACTGGTGGTGGGCGATCGACAACGTCCGCGTTCTCGCGGGGGAAAGCCCGAACGGCGACCTGCCCGCGCTCGAGTTCAGCGTGAACGGCGATGAGCTCACCCTCTCGTGGGAGGGCGAGGGCCTGACCCTCGAGCAGTCCGCGGACCTCGGTGACCCGGACTCCTGGGCCGCGGTTCCGGGTGTTTCCGGCAATTCGGCTGTGGTCACCATGGACGCCGGCGCCCGGTTCTTCCGCCTCAGCAGGTGATCCGCATGCGCCCGACTTCGCGCCGCTGAAAGCTGACCGCGTTCCGGGGCCCCGCGCCCCGGAACGCCAACCCTCCAACACTCGACACGCCCGCAACCCCATGAATCCGAATCCTCCGCACCCGCGCCACGGCCAGGGCGCCTTCACGCTCATCGAGCTGCTGGTCGTCATCGCCATCATCGCGATCCTCGCGTCCATGCTCCTGCCCGCCCTTGCGAAGGCCAAGGAGAAGGGCCGGCAGGCGAAGTGCATGAACAACCTCAAGCAGATCGGCCTCGCCACGACGATGTACGCGGACGACAACAACGAGAGCTACCATCACCGGGGCGGCACCGCCCCGAACCACGGGCACTGGACGGCATCGCCCCGGAGCACGACGATGCTCTCGCCGGACGACGAGCTCGCCTACTGGGGCCTCGCATACACCCGCTACATTCAGGGCGGCTCCGGCAGCAACTGGAACTGGCAGGGCGCCCAGACCATGTTCCGCTGCCCAAGCGCGAAGAACGTGGACGAGTGGCGCGAGGAGGGGAAACGATTCCCGGCCGAGTACTGGCTGAACTCGTCCATCGGAATCAACGCGATGGTCGTCGCCGTGCCGAACCCCGCCAGCCCCGGTGACACCTCCCCGGGCCCGCGCAAGTTCTCGAGTTTCCTCTCGCCCTCCACCACCATCTTCGGACAGGACTCCGCCGAGCAGCGCATGGAGGGCAGGGATGATTCGCTCGGCCTGTTCCCCGGGCAGTCCGAATGCCTGTCCCAGTGGAAGTACGGGCTCGCGAGCCTCTATCCCGGCGTCCAGATGGAATTCGAGTGGTACCGGCACAACCGCCGCTGCAACACCATCTGGCTCACCGGCCACGTCACTTCCCTTGCCTATTCCAAGAGGGGCTACGACTATCGATGGTATACCGGCGAGCAACCGGTCGATCAGCCGTGAAGCCGCACCCGTCATCGCGACCCCCGACCCAGGTCGATCGAAGGCCGTTCTCATCGTGATCACCCCCCGTGCCATGACCCAGCACCTCCTCCGTTCTCTCACCGCCGTCTTCGCCTCCGCGCTCCTCGCCGGATGCGGCCGCAATCCCGAGCCGCCCGCGGCCATCTCCACCGATGAGATCACCGGATCCGCCGCCTCGGTGTTCAACGCCGCCGACGCGGAGATCCGCGAGCTGATGACCGAGGCCGTCGCGGCGATCCAGCAGCAGGACCTCCCCGTCGCGTGGGAGAAGCTCCAGATCCTCAGCGGCCGCGCCGATCTGTCGCCCGAACAGCAGGAGTTCGTCGCCCAGAGCATCGCGGCGGTCGGCGCCGAAATGGATCGCGCCGCCCTGAGCGGCAACCAGGCCGCCCAGCAGGCACTTGAGTTCCATCGGGCGAACAAGTGACGATCGCGTCACATCCCCGGAAACCCTTTCGCCGCCGGTTGGCGGCGGATTACCGGGCGGGGAGCAGGGCTTGATCCGTGTGTGCTCCTGCTCCCCGCTCCTTTGAACCATATGCTTCCCCGCACCGTTCCGTGCCGGCCATGAATCCCGTCCCTCCGCCTCCCGCCCGCGACAAACTCCTCTACACCCCCGGTCCCCTCACCACGAGCCTCTCCGTCAAGCAGGCCATGCTTCACGACGCCGGCTCCTGGCACTGGGAATTCAACGCCCTCGTCCGATCCATTCGCGAGCGGCTCCTCGCGCTCGGCCGCTTTGATCCGGCCGCCGGATGGGAATGCATCCTCCTCCAGGGCTCCGGCACCTTCGGGGTCGAGGCCGTCCTTGCCAGCGTCGTGCCGCCCCACGGCAAGGTGCTCGTCCTCGCGAACGGCGCGTACGGTGAGCGCGCCCTGCTGATGCTTCAGCATCACCGGACGCCCCATGTGGCCCACCGTACGGCGGAGGACACGCCGCCCGATCCGGCCGCGCTCGACCGCATCCTCGCCGAGGACCCGTCGATCACGCATGTGGTCGTCGTCCACTGCGAGACGACCACCGGCATCCTCAATCCCATCGAGCCGCTCGGCAAAGTCGTCCGCAACCACCGCCGCGTCTTCATCGTGGACGCCATGAGCAGCTTCGGCGCGATCCCGATCGATCCCGTCGGCGCGTGCATCGACTACCTCATCTCGTCGCCGAACAAGTGCATCGAGGGCGTTCCCGGCTTCTCCTTCGTCTTCGCGCGGCGCCCGGATCTCGAGGCCACCGAGGGCTGGAGCCGCTCCCTCAGCCTCGACCTCCTCGGCCAGCTCAGGGGCTTCGACAGGAACGGGCAGTTCCGCTACACGCCGCCCACCCACTCGCTGCTCGCCTTCTCGCGTGCCCTCGACGAGCTCGAGGCGGAGGGCGGACCGCCCGCGCGCCTCGAACGCTACCGCCGCAACCACACCGCGCTCATCACCGGCATGGTCGGCATGGGCTTCCGCCCCTACCTCCCGCCGAGCGTACAGTCCTGCATCATCACTTCCTTCCACTACCCGCCCGATCCCGGGTTCAGCTTCGACGCGTTCTACCGCCGCCTCAGCGACCGGGGGCACATCATCTATCCCGGCAAGATCAGCCGCGCCGACACCTTCCGCATCGGCTCCATCGGGCGAATCTTCGAATCGGACGTGCACGCCCTGCTCGCGGCCATCCGCGACACCGTGGCCGAGCTCAACCTTCACGTGCTCGCGCCACCCGCGCCCTGACCCAGGCCTTCCCTGCTGACATGCCATCCACCGGGACCTTCATCGCCAACGGGCGCGCCTACCGGCTGCCGCCGCGCCCCGTCGTCGTCATCTGCCTCGACGGCTCCTCCGACGAGTACCTCGACGCCGCCATCATCCGGGGTCGCATGCCGCACCTCTCGGCCATCGGCCTGCGCGGCTTCCGGGGCCTGGCGCGCGCCGCCATGCCGACGTTCACCAACGTCAACAACGCCTCGATCGTCACGGGCGTTCCACCGGCCGTTCACGGCATCGGGGGCAACTTCTTCCTCGATCCGCACTCGGGCTCGGAGGTCATGATGAATTCCGCGGCGTTCCTCCGCGCGGAAACCGTCTTCCCCGCCGCGCAGCGCGCCGGCCGGCGGGTGGCCGTGGTCACCGCCAAGGAGAAGCTCCGCGACATCTTCGCCCACGGGCTCGTTCAGGAGGGCGGGATCGCCTTCTCCTCGGAGCGCGCCGACCAGGCGCGCCAGGAGACGCACGGCATCGACGCGGTCGCCGCCCTCGTCGGTCCCACCCCGCCCATCTACAGCGCCGACGCAAGCCTCTACGTCCTCCAGGCGGGCGTGCGCCTCCTGGAACGGGGGCTCGCCGACTTCCTCTACCTCAGCACCACCGACTTCATGCAGCACCGGTACGCGCCCGAGGAACCGGAGGCGCTCGACTTCTACGCGGCCATCGACGCCGCCCTCGGTCTGCTCGTCGAACTGGGCGCCATCCTCGGCATCACCGCGGACCACGGCATGAACCCCAAGCAGAAGCCCGACGGCTCCCCCAACGTCATCCATCTGGAGTCCGCACTCACGGAACGGTTCGGGCCCGGGTTCCGCGTCATCCTGCCGATCACGGACCCGTACGTCGTCCACCACGGCGCCCTCGGAAGCTTCGCCCAGGTGCACCTTCCGGAGTCGAGATCCGACACCCTGCTCCGCGAGGTCATCGCATGGCTGCTCGAAATCCCCGGGATCACCGAGGTCCATGACCGCGCCACGGCCGCGCGCCTCATGCAGCTCCCGCCCGATCGCATGGGCGACCTCGTCGTCGCGTCCGCGCGCGACGTCGTCCTCGGACGCACCCCGGAGCACCACGACCTCCGCGTCCTCGAGGGCGGACTCCGCTCGCACGGAGGCCGCTACGAGGAAATGGTCCCCATCCTCCTCAGCGAGCCGCTCACGCCTGAATACGCGGCCCGCGCGAGGGGTGACCTGCGCAACTTCGACATCTTCGACCTGACCTGCAACGGAACGACTCCCGCCTGAACTCGACTCCCATGCCCAACAACTCCCTCCCCTCGGTCCACATCAGCCCGCGCCGCGCCCGTCCCAGGCGATCGCTCCGCGCGGCCCGGTCCACGGCGCCCTCGACACTGGCGGCCCTGGTCACGCTCCTCGCCGTCTCCCTCGGTCCCCGCGCCGCGGCGCATCCCGATCGCATCGAGGACCGCCTGCTCCTCCACTTCGCCACCGGAACCCGTCCCATTGAGAACGGGCGCTAGCCGGATCTGACCGGGCACGCCGGCGCCACGGTCCACGGCAAGCCGCGCATCACGTCGGCCGGCCCCGCGCAGGCCCTGCTGCTGAACGGGTTCACGGACTGGCTCGAGGTGGCGCCCTCGCTCGAAGCCGCCAGACCGCTCCTTCCCGGGCGCGAGTTCTCCGTCATGACCTGGGTGCTCGTGAACGACACCCATCCGGACGGCGGGATCGCCGGCTTCCTCCAGGACAACGGCAGCTACGAGAAGGGCTGGCTGCTCGGCTACGGCAACCGCGGGTTCTCCTTCATCCTCTCGACCACCGGCGCCGATGACGGCGACGGCGCCCTCACGCGGATCAACAGCCGCGCGCAGCTCGAGGTCGGCCGCTGGCATCACGTTGCCGCCACCTACGACGGAACCACCATGCGCCTCTTCGTCGACGGCCGCGAGGATGTCACCTCCACCGCGCAGTCCGGCGACATCCTCTACCCGGAACGCGGCCGGTACGCCATCGGCGCGTACGTGGACGACAACGAATTCCATCCCATGGACGGCGGGATCGCCGAACTCAAGGTGTACGCGCGCGCGCTCGCCGCGGAGGAGATCAGCGAGTCGGCCAGTCGCGGGCGGCAACTGCTCGAATGGCGTTCGCCGCTGAACAGCGTGCTGAAGTTCGTCGTCGCGCCCTACCTGCAGGCCGCCACCACCAACTCCATCACGATCATGGCGGAAACCACGGGCGAAGCCCGCATGCGGGTCGAGTACGGAGAGTTCCAGCCGCTCTCGCAGTCCGCGGAGACCACCGAGCTCCGCACCCTCCACGAGCTCACCCTGCGCGACCTCAAGCCGTTCACCCGCTACTTCTACCGGGTCACCTGCGAAGACGCCGCCACCAACATCGCGCGCAGCGACATCTTCAGCTTTCAGACCGCCCCCGGTCCGGACAAGGCATGGGCGTTCGGCATCCTCGGCGACACCCAGCGAAACCCGGACGTCACCCGCCGCTGCGCCGAGGGCATCTTCGCGCTGCGCCCCAACATGCTCCTCCACTGCGGCGACGTGGTGGATGACGGCTTCGCCAAACAGCAGTGGGTCTTCGATTTCTTCGAGCCGATGTCGAGGCTCCTCGCCTACGTGCCCGCCTTCCCCGTCATCGGGAATCACGAGCGCAACTCGCACTGGTACTACGATTACTTCAGCCTCCCCGCGCCGGAGTACCACTACACCTTCACGATGGGCAACGCCCAGTTCTTCATGATCGACAGCAACAAGGACTGCGGCCCCGACAGTGAACAGTACCGCTGGCTCGACCGCGCCCTCGCGGCCTCCACCGCCACGTGGAAGTTCGCCGTCCACCATCACCCCTGCTTCAGCTCGGACGAGAACGACTACGGCGACCACTGGAAGGGCAAGTCAGGCCAGACCTACACCTGGGGCGACACGAACGTCCGCCGCCTGGTCCCCGTCTATGAGAAGCACGGCGTCGATATCGTCTTCGCCGGGCACATCCACTCCTACGAACGCACCTGGCCCATCCTCAACATGACCATCAACCAGGCCCGCGGCGTCCGCTACATCGTCAGTGGCGGAGGCGGCGGAGGCCTCGAGCAGGCCGCGCCGCAGCGCTCGTGGTTCACGCTCCATGTCGCACGGGGACACCACTTCGCGTTCGCGGCCGTCCAGGACCGCACGATCCAGTTCAAGGCGTACGACCTCGAGGGCCGGCTCTTCGACACGTTCGAACTCACGAAACCCGCGGATCGCCGGACCGGGCGCTGACCCTCGCGGCCAGGCCGTCGTCTGCCCCAGGACTGGACCGCATCGGCCCATCGCCATGTCTCCCCTAGCCCTCCATTCGCTCCTCGCCGGCAAGCCCGTTCCGGCCGGGGAGTCACTCACCGTCCGCTCGCCCTACGACGGGTCCGTCGCCGGAACCGTGACGCTCGCGTCGGGCGCGGAGGTCGAGGCGGCCGTGAGCGCCGCCCGCTCCTTCCACACGACGCTGACCCGCCATCAGCGCGCCGAGATCCTCGATCGCGCGCGGGTCTCGCTCGAGATCCGGCGCGACGAGTTCGCCCGCAGCATCACGCGCGAGTCGGGACTCGCCCTGCGGGAGGCCCGATACGAGGTCGGCCGCTCCCTCGACGTCCTGCGCTGCGCCGCCATGGAGGCGCTGCGCGACGACGGCCAGGCGTTCTCGGGCGACACCTCCCCCCAGGGCAAACCCCGGCGCATCTTCACGACGCGCGAGCCGTTCGCCTGCGCCGTCGCCATCACGCCGTTCAACCACCCGCTCAACCAGGTCGTCCACAAGGTCGCCCCGGCCGTCGCCGCGGGCACGCCGATGATCCTGAAGCCGTCGGAAAAGACGCCGCTCACGGCACTGCTCTTCGCCCAGCTGCTGCATGATGCGGGCCTGCCCGGTCCCATGCTGAGCGTGCTGCTCGGCGCGAACCGCCAGGTCGCTGAAGCCCTCGTGCGGCATCCGGGCGTGGAGGTCGTCGCCTTCACGGGCAGTGTCGCCGTCGGGAAGCTCATCGCCGCCACCGCCGGCTACAAGCGGGTGATCCTCGAGCTCGGTGGAAACGACCCGCTCATCGTCCTCGATGACGCCGACCCCGACCTCGCCGCCACGCTCGCCGCCGAGGGAAGCTTCCGCAACTCCGGCCAGCGATGCACCGCCGTGAAGCGCATCCTCGTTCAGAAGGGCATCGCCCCCGAGTTCACCCGGCGCCTGGTCGACAAGACTCGCGACTACACCTGCGGCAATCCCCTCGAGGAAAACACCCGCGTCGGCACCGTCATCGACGAGGCCGCCGCCATTCGCCTCGAGGAAGTCCTGCGCGACGCCGTCGCCGCCGGCGCGAAGGTCCTGATCGGCGGCAGGCGCGACGGCGCCCTCTTCCAGCCAACGGTCATCGCCGACGTGCCGCGCGACTGCGACATGGTCGTCCACGAGAGCTTCGGCCCGCTTGCGCCGATCATCACCGTTCGCGACCTCGACGACGCGATCGCCGTCGCCAACAGCACCGCGTACGGCCTCAGCGCGGGCGTCGTCACGAACAGCCTGAACCATGCCATCACCGCGGTCCGCCGGCTCCGCTGCGGCACCGTCAACATCAACGAGGTGCCGGGCTACCGCGTGGAGAACAGTCCCTTCGGGGGCATCAAGGATTCCGGCCTCGGCGTCAAGGAGGGCGTCATCGAGGCCGTCCGCGCCTATTCCTACGTGAAGACGTTCTCGATCCCGTGGGGCGCCGCGTGAACGAGGTCCGCAGGCGGCGCGGCCCGGCTCGACGCCATTGCCTCGCCATCCCGGACAGTTCCGCTAGCTTTGCGGACGTCGGGACATTCTCATGCGCGTGCTTGTCGTTGAAGATGACCCCAAGATCGCGTCCTTCGTCGTGCGGGGCCTCAAGCAGAGCGGCTTCGCAGTGGACCACTGCGCCGACGGCGACGAGGCCCACACGATGGCCCGTTCGATTCCCTACGACGCCGCCGTGGTGGACATCATGCTTCCCGGCCGCGACGGCCTCAGCCTCGTCCAGGCCCTCCGCCGCGAGGGCGTCAGCCTCCCGGTCATCTTCCTGAGCGCCAAGGCGTCGGTCGACGACCGCGTCCGCGGTCTGCAGGCGGGCGGCGACGATTATCTCACCAAGCCGTTCGCCTTCTCCGAGCTGCTCGCGCGCATCCACGCCCTGATCCGGCGCGCGACCAAGGCCGCCGAGCCCACCCGCCTCCAGGTGGGGGACCTTTCCCTGGACCTGCTCACCCGCGAGGCCCGGCGCGGCCAGCAGACCATCGACCTCCAGCCGCGCGAGTTCGCGCTGCTCGAGTATCTCATGCGCCACGCCGGGCGAGTCGTCACCAAGACCATGATCCTCGAGCACGTTTACGATTACAGCTTCGATCCCCAGACCAACGTCGTCGATGTGCTCGTCTCCCGCCTGCGTCAGAAGGTGGACCGCGATTTTCCCACCAGGATGATCCACACGATCCGCGGAGTCGGCTATGTCCTCAGGGCTGATTGACCAGGTCCGCCGCTCCTTCGGCTTCCGCCTGAACCTCTGGTACTCCGGGATCTTCATCGCGAGCTCGGCGACGCTCTTCCTCCTCGCCTACGCGCTGCTCTACGCCGCGGCCGGCAGGAAGGACGTCGAGCTCATCGAGAACCAGGTGAAGGAGTACGTCGCCGTGTACAGGGACCGCGGCCTCAGCGGCCTGCGCGACTATCTCAAGAACGAGGGCCCCCGCGGCGGACGCGTCCCCTTCGTGCGCCTCACCGCCCCGCGCGGGCTCTCGATCGTCCTCTCCGTCCCCCCGGACTGGGTCGAGGTCGAGAACCTCCCCTCCCAGCGCGGCTGGTACGAGCAGCGCGTCTGGCTCCGCGTGCCGCGCGACGACGAGCGCGATGTCCTCTTTCGCGCCGCCGGTCTGCCCGACGGCTCATGGCTCCTGGTCGGCCGGGTGACCGACAGCCGCAAGGCCCTCCTCCGGCCCTTCCGGCGCGCCTTCCTCGGGATGATGCTCTCGATCGTCGCGCTCGGCATCTCCGGAGGCTGGCTGCTCGCCCATCGCGCCACGCGCCCCCTGCGCGAGATGGTCCACACCGCCCGGTCGATCCTCCGCACCGGCAACCTCGAGGCCCGCGTCCCCATCGGCCCGTCGGACGACGAGCTCACCGAGCTCGCCCGCCTCTTCAACCGCCTGCTTGAACGCAACCAGACCCTGATCCGCGGCATGCGCGACTCCCTCGACAACGTCGCGCACGACCTGCGCACGCCGCTGTCACGCCTCCGCGGGACCGCCGAACTCGCCCTCCGGAATCCCCCGGATTCCGACGCCGCGCGTGAGGCGCTCGCCGACTGCATCGAGGAATCCGACCGGGTGCTCGACATGCTCAAGGTCCTCCTCGACGTTGCGGAGGCCGAAGCCGGCATGATGCGCCTGAGCTGCGCGACCGTGGATCTCCAGACCCTCCTGGCGGAGGCCGTCGAGCTCTATCGGTACGTCGCCGAGGAGAAGAGCGTCACGCTGCATCACGAACCCGGCCCGCCGTGCCCCGCGCATGTGGACGCGGGGCGCATGCGCCATGTCGTCGCCAACCTCATCGACAACGCGATCAAGTACACGCCGGCCCATGGGGCCGTCGTCGTCCGCGCCCACCGGGCCGGAGACGAGGTCGTCATCGAGGTCCAGGACAACGGCATGGGGATCCCTCCCGAGGAACGCGATCGCATCTGGCAGCGCCTGTTCCGCGGCGACAAGAGCCGGTCCCAGCACGGCCTCGGTCTCGGCCTGAGCCTCGTCAAGGCCATCGTCGAGGCGCACGGCGGTCGCGCCGACGTGCACAGCGTCCCGGAACGCGGGTCAATCTTCGAGATCCGTCTGCCCGCCACGCCCCCCCCGCCCGCGGTGTGAGCAGGCCCGGGAAACCCGCGTCACTCGTCGGAGGCGCGCTCAAGCGCGAACTCGATTCCCTGCATCACTCCCTCGCCCGCGGGGCGCGGACTCACGTATCCCCCCGCGGAACGCACCACGGCCTGGATCTCCGGGATCGCGTTCGACGGCGCCACCAGCCACTTCGCGAGGTCCGGCCGCATCATCGGAAGATCGTTGTAGTGATCGCCGGCCGCGAGGATGGATTCCGGGCCGATCCTGAGACGCCGCGCCACCTCCGCCAGCGCCGTGCCCTTGTTGTAGGACGCGTGCGAGAACCGGATGTACACGTCGTTCCGCACGATGGTCAGGTACGGAATCGACTCCGCGAAGCGCTCCAGCTCCGCCTGGATCGCGTCCGCCCCCGGCACCGTCTCCGCGATCACGCAGAGCGGCGAGAACGCGTCCTCGTAGAACGTCGCCGGATGCCCCCCCTCGAGCCGCTTCATGAGCTCTCCCATCCCCGGCCGCACCCGCTCGAACAGCTCGCGATGCGCCGCGGTGCACGCGTCGTTCCAGCTCTTCAGCGGGACGTAGTGCTGTCCCTCCTGGCGCACGTAGATCTCGCGCTCGACGAGCACGAGCGCGTCCGGATGCGTCGACACCTGCGCCCGCCCGAGCGTCTCCAGCAGGCTCCCCAGCTCCCGCCCCGTGTTGATCACCCACGCCACCCCGCGGCGCTGCAGCGCACCCAGCAGGTTCTGCAGCGTCCGCGGAATCGGCGGATTGGCGAATTCTGCGAAGATCGTCCCGTCGAAATCCGTGGAGATGAGTCGAATGGGCATGAACAGTTTCCTCTGCCGGCAATCATGGCCGATCCGCCCCTTTCCGTCAGTTCCCGCGATCGCGCCACCGGCCGGCGTTCCACTTTGCAGTTTGAAAATCCACCCGCGTGCTCTAAAGGCAGGTTGTGGATCCGTCCGACCTTCAGGAACTTTACGACGAGGCGATGTTCGACTTCAGCCGCGAGGAGTACGACAGCGCCATCGCCAGGTTCGAGGCGATCCTGGCGCGTGACCCCGCCCACTTCGACGCCCGGCTCTCCCTCGGCATGGCGTGGTATCGCAAGGGCGACTTCGCCCGCGCGATCGCCGAGGGACACAAGGCCCGGGAACTCCGCCCCCATGAGCAGCTCGTCCACACGAACCTGTCCCTTTTCTACATGAAGGCCGGCGACAAGAAGAGCGCCGAGCACCACGGCCTCCAGGCACGCATCGCCTCGTGGCGCGGCAACATGGACAAACCGGCACCCGCCAGCGACGATCCCGACCTGCGAATGGCCACTCCCACCCCGCCGCCCGGCCCGCCCAAACCGCCCCCCGTGTTCCCCGAGCGGCCGTGGAAGAAGAACCCGCCCATCAGCCCGCCCGCCGGCGCCCAGCCTCCCGAACCCACCGGCACATGAACCACCCGCCGGACGACCTCACCTTCGTTCCCGTCGCCGATGTGGACAGCCTTCCCCCGGGACGCGGACGCACCATCGAAGTCCGCAACCGGCGCTTCGCCCTCTGGAATGTCGATGGCGCCTTCCATGCCATCGACGACACCTGCCCGCACCGCGGCGCCCCCCTCGGAGCGGGCGTCCTGTCCGAGGGCCTCGTGCACTGCTGTCTCCATGGATGGGGCTTCGATCCGAAGACCGGCGCCTGCGTCAGCCGCCCCGACAAGCCCGTCGCCACCTATCCAACGCAGGTGCGCGACGGCCAGGTCTGGATCGCCTTCTGAATCATGAAATCCGCATACGAACTCGCCATGGAACGGCTCGCGAAGGAATCGCCCACCGTTCCCCTCACCGACGAACAGAAACAGCAGATCGCCGAGATCGACTCCCGCTACCGCGCGCGCATCGCCGAACGGGAGATCTTCCTGAAGAGCGAACTCACCAAGGCCGCCAGCTCCGGCGACTTCGCCACCGCAGCGCAGCTCGAGCGACAGCTCGCCGACGAGCGCAAGTCGCTCGAGGCCGAGTGCGAGGAAAAGAAGGAGGCCGTCCGCAAGGGCACGGCCTGAATCACGGATCCGCCGGCGCCCGGCGCCGGACCGCGACGGGCGCGGAGCATCGTTCTCTCCGCCGCGACGGGCGCATGCGGCCATCAAGGCACCCAGCGGATGCCCGGGTGATTCGTGCGCCCGCGCCCGCGTTCGTCATCCCAGTACTCGCGGCGCGCGAAATGTCCCACATGCGCGTCGAGGAACAGGAAGTGGCCGCCTCCGGAGTGCAGGTTCGTGTGCGTGAAGTTCCACGAACCCACCGCAGGCAGGTTCTTGGAATCGAACATCCAGACCACCTCCCCCGGGCCCGGAATCGCGGACAGGAGCGCCACCCCGTCGAACTCGCTCGTGCCGTCCACGTGCTGGTTCAGGCAGTAGTGAAACAGATTCCTGCCGTTGCTCCGCCGCGTGTTTGCCGGGCAGAGCCACACGGTCCGGCCAGGCGCCGCGGCGGGATTCGTCCGCCATTCCATCCGGTGATACGGCGCCAGCCCGATCTGCCGCGGCAACTGGATGTACCACCCGCGGTTGGTCGCGCGATCGTCCGGGTTCGGCACGCCCTCGGGCGGCAGCCGATCCTCGTGCTCGCCCGCGTACAGGTGCGTGGCGATGCCCCACTGCCGGAGATGCCCGCGACACAGCAACGCCGTGGCGCTCTCCCGCGTGCGGCGCATGGCGGGAAGCAGCAGGCCCGCCAGCACGGCGAGCATGGCAAGGACCACCGCCAGCTCGATCAGCGTGAAGCCTGCGGACAGACGACGGGCGAGCCCGCGAGAGACAAGGCTCCGCCCACAGGAATTTCGCATGGAGTCGCCTCCTCATTCCTGTCCGGCGGCCCCTCCCTCGGGGTTCCCTTCCCTCGCACGGCGCCCCGGGGCGCGCAAGCGGCGACTTCGGCGGCGCGGCGGGCCCGGGGCGCCCCCGATCGCGGCCCCTAGCGCGCGTAGTCCGGCTCCCGGCCGGGCGTCCACTTGATATTGCAGCCCATGCTCGGCCGCT
The DNA here is from genome assembly GCA_964389135.1 of uncultured Verrucomicrobiota bacterium. Taxonomy (GTDB): domain Bacteria; phylum Verrucomicrobiota; class Verrucomicrobiia; order Limisphaerales; family CAIMTB01; genus CAIMTB01. The sequence continues at coordinate 116,696 of CAYMDA010000005.1, forward strand.
GCGGTTCCGGCGCGGGTCTACCGGCCAGCGCGGCGTCGCAGGCCGCCCGGAGATCCTGTCCTGTCACCGGCTTGCCATTGCCGGGGCGGCTGTCATCGAACTGCCCGCGGTACACGAGGCGGCGCTGACCGTCGAACACGAAGAAGTCCGGGGTGCACGCGGCGCGGTAGGCCTTCGCCACCTCCTGGGTCGCGTCGTACAGGTACGGGAAGTCGCACCCGGTCGCGAGGGCTTCCTCCTTCATCCGCTCCGGACTGTCCGCGGGATGCGTGTTGATGTCGTTCGCGCTGATCCCGACGATCGCCACGCCCCGGGCCGCGTAGTCCCGCGCGAACGCGGCAAGCCCCGGCCGGATGTGCTTCACGTACGGGCAGTGGTTGCAAAGGAAAATCACGACGAGCACCGCCTTGTCGCGGAAATCCTCCAGCCGGACCGTGCGGCCGGACAGCACATCGGGCAGCGCGAAGTCCGGAGCGGACGTGCCGAGGGGCAGCATCGTGGAAGGTGTCAGTGCCATAGTCTCCCGAGGGTGACCCATGCCGCGCCGGCGGCCAATCGCCAACCCGCGCCGGCGTGACGCAGGGAACCTTTCCGCGCCTCCGCGCCTCTCACGCGCGTAACCCGTCGCGTGTCAGGCCCGGTGCGCCGCTCCGTGGGCCCGCGTGCGGTTCCATCCGCCTGCCGCGCGACAGCAGGAAGGAAACAGCCCATGAACTCTTCGAAACCCCTGCTCCTCGCCCTCGCCGCGGGAGTCTCGGCCGCCACGCTGCCCGCCCCCGCGCAGCTCGTCTATGACGAGGCCGTGGATGGTGACCTGTCAGACGTCATGTCGAGCCCCACGTCCTTCGGCGTCCTCGCCCCGGGATTGAACTCGCTGAAAGCCACTTCGGGCGGGGGTGACCTCGAGTACGTCACCTTCACCATTCCAAACGGTCTTTCGCTCGGCTCGATGATCCTCGCGGAGTACGACTCGCTGGACGACACGGCCTTTGTCGCGATCCAGTCCGGGACCACCTTCACCGTCGCTCCGGGTGACGCGCCGGCGAACGTCGGCGCGCTCCTGGGCTGGACACATTTCGGCTCGGGCGGTTCGGCCGGCACGGCGCTCGTCGGCACCGACATCCTCGACAATCTCGGCGCGGGCGCGGGTGCACAGGGGTTTGCGCCGCCGCTTGGACCCGGCGATTACACGCTGTGGATCCAGCAGGCCGGCGGCAGCTCGACCACGTACCAGTTCGACCTCGTTGCCGTGCCTGAACCCGAGCACGCCGCGATGGCGTTCGGCGCGCTGCTGGTTGGCGCAGCCGCGCACCGCCGCTGGCGTCGCGCCTGAGCGCCGAGGCACCCGCCCCGGAACCGGAAGGTTCCGGGGCTCATCCCGCGGTCGCGTTCAGCGGGGGAGTTCCGCGAGGATCTGGTCCATCTCCTCGCGCGGGCCCTCGTGGTTCTGTTCCACCGCGAGAACCCGCGCACGTTCGAACGCCTGCCGCGCGCGTTCCGTGTTTCCGAGGGCCAGCTCGCACTTGCCGATCAGGATCTGGACGATCATCCAGTCGGGCCGCCGTTCCAGCGCCTGCCTGAGATGGTCGAGGGCCTCCGCGTGCCGACCGGCGTCGAACAACGCCTTGGCGAGGCTGAAGCGCGCCAGTTCGTTCTCCGGCCGCGCGGCGAGCGCACGTTCCCATTTGGCAATCAGTTCCGACATACCTCCGCTCGAATGGCCGTCGTCGCGGCCCGGAACAGGATGATCGCGCAACGGCGGGCTCAGGCCGGCCGCAGCAGGATCTCCTCCACGACCGCGCGCGGCGGCAATTGAACCACGAACAGGACGCAGGCCGCCACGTCCTCGGGCCGCAGCATTCGGGCGCGCGCCTCCGCGCCGGGCGGCGCGGGCCGCAGATCCAGCAGCGGCGTGTCGATGTCGCCGGGAAGCAGCGCGCAGGCGCGAATGCCCCGGCTTCGTTCCTCCGCGTTGATGGACTGTGTCAGGCCGAGCAGCCCGAACTTGCTCGCCGAATACGCCGGGCCCGCCTTCGGGCTGGCCGCGCGCGCGGCGTCGGAGATCACGTTCACGATGGTTCCCGTTCCGCGCGCCCGCATCGCGGGCAGGAAGGCCTGCACGCACCAGTATGCGCCATTGAGGTTGGTGTCGATGAGTCGCAGGTAGTCGGCGGGCGCGAGTTCCTCGAGGCTGCGGCGCGGAGTGTTGATGCCCGCCGCGTTCACGAGCAGGTCCACCCGGCCGAACTCATCCAGGACCGCGCGTCCCATGCGCGCGACCGCCGCGGCGTCCGCAACGTCGCAGGGATGGATGCGAAACGGCGACTGCTCGCTCAGCACGGAGCCGGCGGTCGCCTCGAGCGCCTCCCTGCGCCGCCCCACGATCACCACCCGCCAGCCCTCCCGCGCCAGGGCCACCGCGGTGGCTGCGCCAACCCCGGACCCGGCCCCGGTCACCACCGCGACCCCGGCACCCTCCGGCATGGATGTCTCACTCACGCAGCGACGTTGAAAGAGAACCGCACCCATGGCAACGCCATCGCGCCACCATGGGTGCGTGAAACCCGAACCGCTCAACCCTCGGGCGCCGGAGCCCCCTCCGCCGGTGCCGCCTCTTCTTCCGCGGGCGCCGCGGGCAGCGCGTCCGTGTCCGGGGCGTTCGCGGCCGGCGCGTTCGTTTCGTTCGTCGGAATCAGGTCCAGCAGCGACTTGCGCGGCACGAGCCCCCGGTTGGTCCCATACCCGGTCCACTTGTAGAGCAGGCCGTAGTCGTTGAGGAGGCTGAGAAGGAAGGCAACCGCGAGAAGCGTTCCGAGGACCGCGGGCCAGACGCGCGGCGGCTCGGCAAAGCGATCGTCCATCGACGGGATGGTTCCGGGCGGCAGCTTCGCCACCTGCGTCAGCTCGCGCCCAAGCGGCACGGGCACCTTCACCCTGCCGTTCACGGCCCAGCCGCTGGCATCGAGGATCGGGCCGAGGTTGCGCTGCCGCAGCTTGAGCCATGCGATCAGCATCGACGGACCGGAGATCACGAGCAGAAGACCGGCAAACGCCAGCACGACCTGCCAGAACGGGATCGAGAACAGTCCGATGGCGTGCCCGAGAATCGCGCTGAAGGCCGACGCCAGAAAGCCGAGGGCGACGCCGAGGGCGGCGACCGTCCCGGTGTCCAGCTTCTTGGGCGGGGCGGGCTTGGACTTGTCGAGGTTGGCGGTCGTCTCCGCGGCCGACGTCAGCCTGCGGTCGGCCTCCGACTCCGCGGCGGCCGCGCGCTTGGCCACCTGCTCCTCGATGAGGCGCACCAGCTTCTTGTACGGCGCCCAGAACGCCTGCCGGATGCTCATCGGGTTCTCGATGATCTTGGTGATCGTCGCGTCCCAGTCGTTGCCGCGGCTGTCGTAGAAGATGCCGTTGCGGCCCACCATCAGGTTGTCCGAATCCCCGTTGGTGAATGCCACCGCGACCGTCATCTTCTCCCCGCCCTTTCGCGCGCACTCGCAGTAGGCGAGGTACGTCTTCGCGAGTCCCGCCAGCTCGGCGTGCTTCGCCGCGTCCTCCACGCGCACGCACAGGCGGCACGACCGCGCGTCGAGGTACAGGACGCCGATCTGGAACGTGGCGGCGCGCTTCTGATCGTAGAAGTCGGCGAAGTTGACGAAGTTGGTCAGCAGCCGGTGCAGGTCGCGGTAGTACCGGACCATGCGCTCGAGGTCTCCCACCGCGTTCGCCTCCGCCTCGAGGGCCTTGTCCCTGGCGATGAGATCCGTCAGCCGCGCGCGCAACCCCGGCGCCTGCAGGGCCTGCACGCGTTCCGCTCCGAGGGTCTCAATCTTCGTGCCGGGCCGGCGCGCAAGCCATGCCTCGTACGGCGCGAACCGGTCGTTGATCGATCTCCACTCGTCCTCGGTCAGGCTGTCCCTGTCCGCCCCGAGCAGGGGCGCGACGACCTTCTCCCGCAGCGCCGCGATATGGCGGGCCCACGCCGGATTGATGCCGCCCTGCAACGGCAGGGGCCGGTCCGCCTCGATGCGCGCCAGCGGAAACCCGGAGACCTCCTCCATGGTCACGTCCATGTCCCGGGCCGCGACCTCGAAGTATTCCTCCTCCTTGCGATTCAGCGCGGTCAGGGCGCGCGGGTCATACGCCGCCAGGCGGGTTCGACCGAAATAGTCTTCGACCTTGGCGCGGACCGCGCGAAGAGCGTCCGCCGCGGCCGGCGTGTCATCCCCGAGGGGGCGCAGGGCGCCATCGCCGTTCCTCCCCTCCGCCTCCCACGCCACGTACGCGTCGAGCTCCGCGAAGAAGGCGTCCACCTTCTCCTGCGACACGCCCGGCCTCCCCGTGCGGTCGATGTCGCCTCCGTGGGTCTCGATGATCGCCTCGATCGCGGCGCGCTCGAGGTCATCCTCCGCCGCGTTGACCGTGATGATGCCGTCGCCGTTGAACTCGGCCTGCGAGAAGATGCGCTCCGGGTCCGACACATCGGCCAGCGAGATGGAGGTCGCGTCCGGCTGGCCCTGAATGGCGAGCACGTGCCTGGCGGCCGAGAGCAGGCCTGCCCCCGCCGGCGTGGCCTCGTTGATCAGGTCCAGCGGAAGGACGTCGGAGCCGTCCTTCAGGGCCGCAAGGTCCTTGATCCGGTCGTCCATCCACTGGACGGCCGCGATGACCTCCGGCGCGCGCACGCGTCCGTCGCCGTCCGAGTCGATGAGGGCGAGCGTGCGCTCGTCGAGCTCGAGGCCCCTCACCGGACAGGCAAGCGCCACCCAGAGCTTCTGGTCGAGATCCTTGAGCCTCCGGTAATCCTCGGCGGTGTGAAATCGAACCTGGTCAAGCCCTCCGGCGCGGAAGAAGCGCCACCGATGCTGCGAATCAGCTTTAGCCACGGAATAATCCTCTCGATGAATGGTTTCCTGCCCGTCACGCCCGGCGCGGCGCTGGCGGAGCGTAGAACCTGACGCCGGGCAGCCGCAATCCCCGCGGAGCGCCCCCCCGCCGGTTCGGTCCGCTCCTGCGACCCACCCAGCGCCGGTTCGCGCGAATTCCTTCCGCATGCCATGCTCCGGTGCATGCAAGCTCTCGCGCTGCACGACTTTCATGCCGGGCTCGGCGCCTCGTTCCTGTCCCTGGGCGACGCCGAGATGGTGGCTCACTACGGCGACTGGCGCGCCGAGCACCACGCCCTGCGAGCCTCGGTCGCATGGCTCGATCTCTCCTCCCGGGGCCGCCTCGTCCTGCTCGGCGCCGATCGTCACCGCATGCTCAACGGCCAGGTCACCAATGACGTCAGAAGCCTCCAGCCCGGCGAAGGCTGCTACGCGGCGCTCGTGACCGCACGCGCGAAGATGGTCAGCGACCTCAACATCCATGCGCTCCCCGAGGAACTGCTGCTCGACTTCGAACCCGGGCTTTCCACCACCGTCAGCGAACGCCTCACGAGGTTCATCCTGAACGATGACGTCCAGGTGGTGGATGCCGCACCCCACTACGGGCTCCTCAGCGTCCAGGGTCCCGGCACCGCGAGGCTCCTCGAACACCTGCCTTTCCTCCCGCCGCTCCCCGCCGCGCACATGGCAGTCGCATGGAAGGAGGATCCGGCCCACGGACTGATCTACCTGGTCAATCATCCCCGCTTCGGCACCCGCGGCGTCGATATCTACGCCCCCATCGCCAGTCTCAGGGCGGTCGCGGACATGCTGCACGAGGCGGTCCGCGGCTCCGGCGGGCGGCCCGCCGGATGGGAAGCCCTCGAAGTGGCCCGCGTGGAGGCGGGCATTCCTCGCTTCGGAGCCGACATGGACACCTCCACGCTGCCGCCGGAGGCGGGCATCGCCGACCGCGCCGTCAGCTACACGAAGGGCTGTTACAGCGGACAGGAGGTGCTCGCCCGAATCCGCACCTACGGCCAGGTGGCGCGCGCGCTTCGCGGCCTGCGCCTTCCCGACTCCCTTCCCGGACCGCCCCGGCCCGGCACGCGCCTCTTCCATTCCGGACGCGACGTTGGCCAGATCACGAGCGCCGTCTGGTCTCCCGTGGCGGCCACCCACATCGCCCTCGGCTACGTCCGCCGCGAGTGCAATGAACCGTCCACCGAGCTCCACGTCGGGAACCCCGATGGTCCCGTCCGCGCCGTCATCGTCGCCCTGCCCTTTGTCGGTGCCATGCTCGCCCTGTAGCCCGGCGCGCAGTGAACCGCATGCGAACCGCACGCTCTTTCCTTGCGCATCCTCCCCTTCCCCCGCGAGGATGCCGGTCCCTCATGAAGTTGCTTGTGGTTGCGTGCTGTCTTGCGCTTGCGACGACCAGTCGGGCGGCCGACATCCTCGAATCGCTTGTCCGCGTTCTGGGTGAGGCCAGCGACCCGCAGGTTCAACTCGACGTGCTCCGCGGCCTCCGCGACGCCACCCAGGGGCGCTCGCGCCTGCCCATGCCCGGGGGCTGGGACGACGTCGAGCAGCGCCTCGCCCGCAGCCCCCATCCCGAGGTTCGCTCCCTCTCGCGCACCCTCGGCCTGACCTTCGGCTCGAACACGGCGCTCGCCGCGCTCCGCGAGATTCTGCGGGATGCCAGCGCGGATCCCGGCCAGCGGCAGGATGCGCTGCGGTCCCTGCTCGCCATCCGGGATCCGGAGCTTCCGGCGACCCTCCGCGGTCTGCTCGGCCAGCCGGCGATGCGCGCGGCCGCCATTCGGGCGCTGGCCACCTTCGATGACCCGGAAATCGCCCCGGCCATCCTCGGCATTTACGCGCAGCTCACCGGCACCGAACGCCGCGACGCACTCAACACGCTCGCCGCGCGTCCCGAGTCCGCGCGCAGGCTCCTCACCGCCGTCGAACAGGGCGATGTCCCCTCCCGCGACCTGACGGCCGACGTCATCCGCCAGCTCCGCGGCCTGCGCGACGACGGCGTGATCGAGCTCCTCGCCCGCGTGTACGGCACGATCCGCGAAGTGGAGGCCGACAAGGCGGCGGAGATCGAACGCTACAAGCGGCTCTACTGGGCCGGCGGATCCACGCCCGGCGACGCCATCCGCGGCCGCGCCGTGTACGCGCGCGTCTGCCAGCAGTGCCACACGCTGTTCGACGTCGGCGGAAAGGTCGGCCCCGACCTCACGGGATCCAACCGGGGCGACCTCGACTACATCCTTCAGAACATCCTCGATCCCAACGCCGTCATTCCCAACGAGTACCTCGCTTCGACGATCGACCTCAGCGACGGACGCGTGGTGACCGGCATCATCCAGGAACAGAACGATCAGACCATCACTGTCGCCACCGCGAACGAGACGCTCACGATCCCGAGGTCCGAGATCGAGGACATGCAGCGCAGCCAGCTCTCCATGATGCCGGAGGGTCTCCTCGCCCCGCTCGAAGACCAGGAGGTGCGCGATCTCATCTATTACCTCAGCCGACCGGGTCAGGCGCCCATGCTCGCCACGCCCGACACCATCCCCCTCCTCTTCAACGGCCGCGACCTCGACCTCTGGCACGGAAGCGACGAGTCATGGGCCGTCGATTCCGGCGAGATCGTCGGACGCGCCCCCCAGCCGCTGGATCAGCCCTCCTTCCTCTCCGGCGACATGATCCTCGGCGACTTCGTCTTCACCGCCGAGGTGAAGGTGACCCCGGCCAGCCGCGCCGCCGCGGTCTGGTTCCGCGCGGAACCCGGCCAGACTCCCGCCGGCTATCGCGTCCGTCTCGGCGGCGATGCATGGGGTTCCCTCGAGGACCATGGAGGCCGGGGACCGCTCGCTCCCGCCGTCGCGCCAAACGTCCGCGCGAACGACTGGAACACCCTCGAGATTCAGGCGCGTGGCTCCAGTCTCCGCATCTCCCTCAACGGGCAACCCTGCGTCACGCTCGAGGATTCGGCCGGCGCGCGCCAGGGGATCCTCGCCTTCGAACTTTCCGCCGGTCCGCCGATGGAGCTTCGCGTGCGCAATCCCCGCATCGAACTCGCGCCGGGGAAGGCGACCGCGCTCGCGCCCCGGTGACCGCAGCAGGTCGGGTCAGGGAACCGCCCTCGCGGCGGCCACATACTGACTCAGCAGGCGCACGTTTCGATTGAACGTCGCGGTTCGTATGACCTTCTCCTCCGGGTCGCGCGGCTGATGGTACCGCAGGCCCCCTTCTTCAACCCAGCGACCGCGCGCGTCCAGTGCCGCGAGGATCGCACGGACTTCCTCCACCGGCGTGGCGCGGAGGTTTTCATCGCCCGCGGCGCCGCCGGCGTCCCCGGCATTCCGGCCACGGGCACTCCTCGCCCGGACGAGCCTGCGTTCGATCGACTCCGTCCAGTCCGGCACCACAAACGAGTAATGATCCGGGACATCCCCGGCGTCGTAGGTGAGCACGTAATCCCGCGTGAAATACAGCGGCCGGTTGGATCCCAGTTCGTAGAACCTCGCGAGCCATCCATCCTCGAGGCGTGAACGCCGATAGTAGGCGAGCGCGCGCGGAATCGGCTCAAGGTACTTCGCGTCCCCGGTCTCGCGATGAATGGCAAGAAGCGTCTCCAGGGCCGAGCGAGCCTCGCCGCCCGTCACGGCCGGCGGCTCAAACTTGCGCGCCCAGGCCGGGTGCATCTCGAAATCGTACTGCTGCGCCCAGCCCGGCTGCGGCTCCGGCAACTGGGCCAGAAGGATGAAATCACCAGCCCTCCGCGCCGCCTCACGGCAGCTTCGCGCCAGCTCCCGTCGCGGCCCCGGCGCGTCCTCGTAGACACGGGCGGTGAGCAACAGCGTGTCCACGACGTCCGCCAGCGCATGATCGTTCAGCGTGTAGTACCTCCGGTAATCCGTGTTGCCCGGCCACTTGCGGGACCATGCATCCGGAATCGCGGCCCGTCGCACGGGGTGCCCGGCCGGATCCGGCGGCTTCTCGAACCCCTGCGGCCATGCGCCGTTCGGATACTGCGCCGCCAGCAGCGAACCCACCGCATGCCGCACCGCCTCATGGATCGATTCATCCCGGAAACGCAGCGCCCGGTCGATCCTCACCAGAAACCGGATCGCGCACTGGGTCGTGTCGTCATCGAGTGTCGTGACATTCCGGCCTGTCGCGCGGCCATCCACCCTGTAGGCGAACCGTCCGCGGTGTTCCGGCGAGAACTCGATCACGTAGGTCCAGCCTCCTGAAGCCAGCTGGCCGCGGAGGAGGCCCGCCGCGGTTTCACGGGCCGCCTCGAGGAAGCTGGCGTCGCCCGTCGCCTCCCACGCCTCGAGGAATGCCAGTCCGACCGCGGGTGTTCCCGGCGGCTGAACCCAGCCCTGGGTCGTCGTGGCGATTCCCTCGCCCTCGCGCTTCGCGAGGTCCTCGCTGTACTGCCACAGATAGGTCCCGTGGACGGCCACCTCGCGGCGGAAGAATGAAACCGCCCTGCGAAGCCCCGCAATCGCCTCGGCTCGCAGCGAACTCTCCGCCTGCGCGCCAGGGCCTCGACTGGAGGTCGCGCCCACCGCTCCCGCGATCATCGTCCGCACGAAGGCACGGCGGCTCCACCGGTCTCGCAGCGTCGCGTTCACGGCCGCATTCAAGCCGGGTCGCCTTGCCCGGTCAGCCGCGAAGATCACGGGCCGACCCGGAAGACATCACGCGCGGCATGGATCGGTTCATGGGAGCCTCGCGGAGCTCTCACTCCCCATCCCCGCGACAGCGAGGGCGGCGGCACGGCTCAGGCTCATGTGGCGTGCGCGCTCTGGCGTTTCGCGCGGCGCTCGTGCAGCCAGTCCTCGAACACAAGAAAGCCCAGGATGGGATTCAGCCGAAACCAGCGGCTCCAGCGGAGAATCTTCTCCCGCGGAACGGTCGCATGCTCGCGCATCCATGCGGAGACCTCGGAATCACTCGCACCCGTTCCGACGAAGGCGCGCAGTTCGCCGGCGTCCAGTCCCGTCGCCTTGAAGAAGATTCGGTCCAGCGGACAGTTGTAGTGGTACTCACCCCTCGTCCCGAGCAGATCCGCCCTGCACTTGTCGACGACACGAGCCGCCACCGTGGGGAAATCGTCGCTCAGGCGGGCGTAGGGGCTGCGTGGTGCCACGCGGTTCAGATCCCGTGTGACGCTGCGAAGTCGCTCCGTGTCCATGGCATCGTCGATGTTTCGGGATCCGCGCCGCGATCGACAAGCCGCCTTTCCCCTGCGGCCCGGGCCCGTCTCTCCCGGACGGGCCCGGTGCGGGGTCTTCGGAACGCGCGAGAGTCGTTCACGCCGGCATGGCTGCGGCCCGCCCGGCGCCGGCGGCGGCCGGTTCGCCCGCCCATTCCCGAAGCAGCTCCTCGAGGGCGCGTTCCGCCGCCTGAACGGACCGGTCGATCCGTTCATCCGGAAACTCGTCATAGGCGACGCGCACCACGCGGATGTCGCTCACCCCGATGAATCCGAACACCGTCTGGAGGTGGGGCTCGAGGTGGTTGAGGTGGGCGAGCGGTCCTCCCGGCTCGTAGCCCGCATCGCCCGTCGCGGTGATGAGAACCATGCGTTTGCCCGCCGGCACGAGCGGCCTGTAGGGATGCTCCCGGTCGTTCGGATCGAACGCAAAGGTCCGGTTCACCCGCACCACCTGGTCAATGTACGCCTTGAGCTGCGCGGGCATTCCGAAGTTGTACATCGGGGCCCCGAGCACGATGACGTCCGCATCAAGAAGTTCCTGAACAAGAGTCTCGCTCAGACGCAGCGCGGCATGCTGATCGGTGGTGCGCTGTTCGGCGGGGGTGAACGCCGCCGCGATCCATGCCGCATCCACAGGTGCCGGCGGATGCACCCCCACGTCGCGCCGGATCACCGTGTCGAGGGGGCGCCGCTCGCGCCATCCCGTGGCGAACCGTTCCGTGAGATGCCGCGTCCGCGACCTTTCGGTCCGGGCGCTCGAATCAATCAGAAGCAGAGTGCTCATGCACCGGGAGAAGAGCACGGCCGCGGCCCCGGTGCTTCGTCTCAAATGAGTGAGTCACTCACGAAATTGTGACTTGCCGTCCGGCCGCGCCGCGGGGGGCGCGCGGCGCCCGGGCCGTGGCGTTCGCCTTGCCGCTGGTGGGGGCTTTGGCGGGGGTGTTCCCGGCGCGCTGCGACTGTCGCTCGAGATAGCGGATGCCCCAGGCCTCCAGTGCATCCATCATCGCGGAGAGATCACGTCCATGCTCGCTGAGGGCGTACTCGACCCGCGAGGGAACCTCGGCGTAGACGGTCCGCTCCACGACGCCGTCCGCCTCGAGCTGGCGAAGCTGCACCGTCAGTGCCTGCGCCGTGATTCCCGGCAGCGCGGCGCGCAGGTCGCAGAACCGCTTCGGACCGCTGTTCAACTGCCACAGGATCGAGGGCTTCCAACGCCCGCGCACCACATCGATCGCCGCGCGCACCGGGCAATTCTCCCGCAGGCGGTCGATCTTCTGCCCGTACTCCTCGATCGATTTCATGCGGGAAGATTCACGGCAATCGCCCTGGCTGCCAAGCGAGCGCTCTCCCCCCCCGCAGGTGTGCCCCTGGGGGGATCAACGGGCGGCGCCGGACGATCCCTTCGGCTTCCGGCGGCGCGGCGCGCCCTGCGCTCCCGTCGGTTCCTCGGCTTCGCCGCCGGGAATCTTCAACTGGAAATCAGGGCTTCCGTAGAGGATGTAGTCCGCCCAGTCGTGCCAGTTCCGCTGCTTCAGCAGGGTGCGGGCCTCGAGCAGCGCCTTGCCGATTCGCTCGCCGCGAATCAGGCCGCTGTAGAGGCGCTCCGCGAACATCTCCGCAGGGTCATCGCCGACCGGCCAGTAGGTTCCGATGTAGTTCGCCACGCCCCCGCGCAGAAAGGCCTCCGCCAGTCCGACATTCTCGTTGATTCGCCGGGGGAGATCCTCGGGACGAGCCCTTTCCCTGCCCTTTCTCGTCCGGCCGGACTCGCACGCATTGAAGAACACGAGGCTCGGAAGCTTGCTGATTCCGGCAAGGTCCGCGCCGCTCAGGACCTCGCCGCCGGCGCAGAGGATCCCGCTGCGCGCCGGATTCAGCGGGTCGAAGAACGCGTGCCCGGCGTAATGGAGCGCGTCGTAGCGGCCCGACCTGAACTCCCTCTCGATGACCGACTTGCGCGCCGCCTGCCCCCTCAATTCCTCGATCTGGATCGAGATCTGGCCGGAGAACAGGCTCCGGATCCGCTCCCCCTCCTTCTCCGCGCCGTCGAGATCCTCCGTGGGATTGACCACGAGCAGGATCCGGAAACTGGAATCCTGGCGCCGCTCCTCCAGCCACTTCGCGATGGAGAGGTCCTCGGCGAGGTAACGCCGGCTCATGCCGCGGTCGAGGGCGGGACGCCAGCCGCCCACGTTCAGCGTCTCCCACGGGATGCGTGAGGCGACCGCGTCGTGGACGATGACGAGCGGACGATTGCGAACGCCGAAGGCGTCCGGGTCGAAGTCCTTGCCCAGCGTCATGTCGGCGATCGCGGTCCCCACGGAATCGAGGATCGCATTCGTCAATCCGTTCCGCCCCACGCGCGCGAGCTGGGCATCCAGCTCCGACTTGGTGACCGTTCCCTTCAGTTCGCAGATCGCCGCCTTTCCGCCCGCGGTCAGAATCGAGGACACGAACTCCGTCGTCCCGTCCGCTTGCACCTCGCCGCGCACCAGCAGGTAGGCCGGCGCCTCCTCGAGGTGGGGAAGACCGCTGCGCGCGGTCTCGGGCGCGGAGGGCAGGGTCACCTCGTCGATGGTGACCTCGTACTCGTCGAACAGCTCCGTGCGGGAGAGATCGTACAGGGCTTCGCGGATGGCCTTCAGCCGTTCATCGTCCGTCTCGCAGAGAGTGATGCGGCGGAAGTCGCCCGTCGTGTCGGCGTCCATGAGTCCCCGGATGGCGCCATGGAACAGCGCCCGCAGAAGCGGCACCGGGTCCGGACTGCTCGCCCCGCCCAGCAGCACCGTCGCGAAATCCTCCACGCACGCGTGCACGAAGGTCCGGACCACATTCTCGGCCGCGATCGTGAGCGGTTCGAAATCGTTGTCGCGAAACCGGTCGAAGGCGCCGAGTCCCACGAGCGCGACGGATTCCGCCCTCACCGGATGCATGCCCGTCGGCAGCACGAACACCTCCCCGATCCGGCCCGAGAACATCCTGCGACGAGAGAACTCCGCGATGGCGCCGTTCAGCCTCTGGTCCACCGCCTGCGCGGCCCCGCTCGGCGTCACATCCCGAAAGATGCCGAGCACCAGTGACTCGCTGTTGGCCTCCGTGATGCTCCCCCGGGCCAGTCGGATGTCCAGCCGGCGCTGACGCTGCCGCCCGATCACGATGCGCGTGGGTATGATATGTGACATGGGATCCCTTGGTGGACACACCGAGTAACCACCCGCCCAGCCATCGAACTCAAGCACTTCGTCGAGCCCGCCCCGGCACTCCTCCTGGCGGTCCCCGGCCCCCGACGGTGACCGCGGACATGGCCATGACCGCGGTCGTGCGATTTTCCGCGTTGATCGGGCGCGTCCTGCTCCCTACCACTCCGCCATGCGCTCCCGACGTCTGGCAGTCATTCTGGCCCTCCTCACCGGATTGCCACTCATGGCAGCCGACCCTGAACTCTCCGGCGTCCGCGGCGCCATGCGGCGGATGATCGATCAGCGCGAAATCGCCGGCGCCGTCACCGTGGTCGTCTCCGCCGGGAAGGTTCTCCACGTCGCGGCCGACGGGCACGCCGACATCGAGGCGGGGCGTGCCATGACGCCCGACACCCTCTTCTGGATCGCGTCCATGACGAAGCCCCTCACCGCCGCCGCGATTCTGATGCTCCGCGACGAGGGAAAGCTCGATATTCATGATCCTGTCGCGAAGTACCTGCCCGAGTTCGCGGAACTGAAGACACCGTCGGGCAAGCCGGCGAATCTCACGATCCTTCAGGTCCTCACCCACACCTCGGGCCTGGGCGAGGCGGATCGCGACGGCTCTCTTGAAGCGCGCACGCTGGCCGATCTCGTGCCGCTCTGGCTGAAGGCGCCCATGAAGCACGAGCCCGGCGAGAAGTGGACCTACACGCAGAGCGGCATCAACGCAGCCGCACGGATCGTTGAAGTGCTCAGCGGAACCTCGTTTGATGTGTTTCTCGAGACGCGTCTGTTCCGGCCCCTCGGCATGACCAACACGACCTTTGTGCTCACTCCTTCCCAGCGGGAGCGTCTCGTCACCGCCTATGCGCGTTCATCGGAAGGCGAGCTCAGCCCGGTGCCGCCGCCGGGCGGCTTTGGCCAGCCCGGGCGTCCGCCGCAGGGACACGCCGGACTGTTCTCGACGGGGCCGGATTATGCCCGTTTCTGCCAGATGCTGCTCAACGGCGGCGAGCTCGCTGGCCGTCGCTATCTCACGGCCGAATCCGTGAGGCTGATGTCCACCGTGCAGACTGGGGATCTGCCCACCGGATTCTTCCAGAACGATCGCTGGGGCAATCGTGGGGCGAACTACGGCTGGGGACTTGGGACGTGCGTCCTTCGTGAGCCGCACGAGGGCGTCGCCGAGGCACTGTCTCCCGGGACCTTCGGCCACGGCGGTGCATGGGGTACCCAGGCATGGATCGATCCCGTTCGGGGGGTCGCGTACGTGCTGATGGTGCAGCGCTCCAACTTTCCGAACAGCGACGGAAGCGAAGTTCGCCGCGTCTTCCAGAAGGCTGCGGTGGAGGCGCTCGAGCCACGGTAAACCGCGGCAGGTCAGCGTCCGGGCCCTTTCAAACGAGGAAGCTCGCCATTCGCTCTTCGGGGCCGTCCCTTCCAGAGAGCCTGTCACCCAGTGACAGGCCCAGGGTTTCGTGCAGGCCTTCGACGAGGCCGAGGCCATCCGGAGCCTGTCACCCAGTGAACACTCTGATGTCCGTCTGCAAGAACGTTAAAGCACACGCACGGCGACGGATCTCCGGGACGAACGGGCTTGAAACTGCCGCCACTCCAGACGGCATCCCGGAGTCGGGGTACACGGCGGTCGTCTTGGCGGCATTTGACGCCAGCGCGGCACCATGCCTCCGGGTCACCCAGTGACAGGCTCAGGGTTTCGTGCGGGCCTTCGACGAGGCTGGCACCC